>CAVXVB010000009.1:0-1499935 GCA_963765205.1 uncultured Verrucomicrobiae bacterium
CATTGTGATTGGGTTGGTCAAGCAGGTCCGGTACGACGGCAAGAGTGGAAACGTCACCGTCAGCTTCAAATCCACCGGGATCAAGTACCTTCGCGGCCTTGCGCACGCCGAGGATCACAACCATGAGGATACATCTTCACAAATGTCCGCAGTGCCCGCTGACGGCCCGCCATCCGCGCGGCCGCGAGCCGCCCGCGCCGCAACGACGCGCCGCCGCCCAGTACCGGGAAGTCGCCGCGCCTGACACAGGTGCTGGCGCAGGCGCTCCAATTCGAAGAGATGGTGCGGAGTCGAGGAGGTGAAGGACTTTGCCGGCCTGGCGCGGCTTGGATGTCGTCGCGGGCGCGGATCAGCCAGGTAGTGAAACTCGCGTGGCTGGCTCCGGACATCCAGCAAGAAATCCTCGGCTTGCCGCGCTCTTCGGCAGGCCGATTTTCCATAAGCGAAGTGGCCGCGCGTCGGATTGCGGTGGAACCGACCTGGCGCGCACAAGGCGTACTCTGGGCCAAGCTCAAGGAAGAAAAGCACTTAGGATAGACCCTGGCGATGCCGTAATTCCTCCGGAATTCACAGAGAATTTCTTGTCAAGCACAAAATTCTTAGTTGGATCAATGTCTTGCGCCGCGATTGTCTTCTCCTTTTCTTCGCCATGATATGCTCCTGGAATACGCAGCGGCATAAATAGCATTACGACGGGCTCCGTAAGCCCGGCCTTGTCGCCTGTTGATCGCGGCAGGGTCGTATGCGCTGGCGAGTTGGGAGGGAGAGCCCGAATCAATTCGACCGGAGTGCGCGTATGCCATACAATCCCAAATCGGTCCTTCGGCAAGTGCCGAACGGCATCCTCAAGAAGTACTTCTCCCGCCACGACGAATTGCAGCATTCGACTGGGCGGCAATCAAGGAAACCAGAATCGATCCTCGGCAGGCGCGCGCCCGCATCGACGCGGCCGACGGCGACCTCGCGAATACGCAACTGTTCGCGAGTCGGATTCTGGAGCTGCTGCGGGGCATCGATTTCCGCCGAGAAAACCCAGTGAAACGGCGGAGAAGGTCGCCCTTGGCGAGGTCACACGGTTGACGCTTCAGGTCCTTCTGGGTGAGTTCCGGACTCGCGCACAGATCAAGTTGGACGTGAAGCCCGTCCCGTTCGTCGATGGTCTGCATGGGCCTGCTCGCCGTCAAGGAAGATCCCCAACCTCTCATTCCGACCTCTACGCCCTAACCACGAGACCTCTCCATCCGCACCCAGTCGATCGAGGATGCCGCGTACAGCCGCGCAGAACGGCATCGACCTGATCAGCAACAACTGGATCTTCTAACCCGACGGTTGGGCGGAGGTGCGGATGTCTACTTCAGCTACGACTGGCCGAAGGAGCTCGATACAGAACCCGTACCAGGTCGACCTCGACGTCGGAAGGCGCCGCTCGGGGAGCACCATCGACCGCGCCGAGGCCGCAAAGACGATGACCCAGGTCAGCGGTCCCTACTGGTACACGGGCGGCGACGTCAGCCCGGTGCCGCTGCCTGGGCGGCGACCTCCTCACGCCGAATACCAGGCCGCGAACAACGGCGATCAGGTGAGCACCGCGGTCCCCGCTGCCTGGACCAGGACAGGGAGGTGAGCCAGATCCCGCTCGACCCCACCCCAAGGACGACGGGACACCGCGACGCAGCCGGCGAGAACTGTCCGAGCCCGCTCCTCAACCCCAGCGACACCATCATCGCCATGATCTGCAGCCCGAGCAGCACCGAGGCCGAGCCGGTGCTCGCCAGCTTCAGCCTGACGGCGGGATCGGTCCCCTCTACCTACGTGGTCACCGGCACCATGGCGGCGTCGCCGTCGGGTCCCGAGCGGCGACCACCTTCCTCTACCTCTGCCCCCTCGTCATCGGCGGGCAACTGGCTACTTCCAGCTCGGCACATTCCGGGGTTAAGATGGGGCCTTTTCCACGCCGACCATGGTCACCACGGACCTTGATCTCACGCCACTCGGCCCCGTCTGGGCGGCCAGTTAGGGGCGGACCAGGGGGCCTGTTGGGACAGGAACGGGCCTCCGGCGAAGGAGAAGGTGCTGGGGCTTCGGCTTCAAGATTGTAGCGGGGCGAGTGAAGCAACCGCATATCTCGAGGTGTGTCTTCTTCGTAACCGGCCGTCAACGATTGCCCCGCATTGGGTCATGTCTCTCGCTTGCGGCGGCCGGCTATCCGGTGAGGCCGCGGGGTCCGGACGGCTCCGGGCGCCGAAGACGGGCCCGCAGCCGTCCGCGAGCCCGCCCGGGCGTGCCGCGACCGCCGAGGCCGGCGCCGACCGCACCATGGCGGCGACGGAGCGGGACGGGGTGGCGGCACCGGGCCAAGCCCGTCCTGCGGTGCCGGGCGACGAGGATGCCCTGCAGGTCGGCGACGGGATCGATGAGGGCAGCCATCTCCCCAGCATCCATCGTCTCCACCTCGAGGAGCCGCTCGGCAAGCCGGTCGAGCTGGTCGCGCCGCTTCACGAGGATCTCCCGCGCCTGGCGCAGCGCCGAGTCGAGGAGGCGGTCGACCTCGGCATCCACGCGGCGGTGCAACTCCTCGGAGTGCGAGGCGCCGAGGGCCCCGTCCTCGACCACGCGCACGCCCAGGCCGGACATGCCGAACTGCGTGACCATCTGGCGGGCCAGCTGTGTCGCGGCGAGCAGGTCGTCGCTGCCGCCCGTCGTGATGTCGCCGGCCCCGAGAATGATCTCCTCGGCCGCATGCCCTTCGAGAAGACCGGTGAGGCGGTCGGCGAGCTGGGACCTCGAGGTGAGGACCTGGTCGTCCCCGGGCACGGCGAGGGTCGCAGCCAGCGACCGGCCGCGGCCGATGATGCCGATCCTGTGGACGGGGTCGGCCTGCGGCAGCGAGGTGAGGACGCGGGCGTGGCCGATCTCGTGGTAGGCGATGATCCGCCGTTCTCGCAGGCTGATCAGCCGTCCCTTGCGCTCGGGGCCGGCGAGCACGCGGTCGACGGCCATCTCCAGGTGCCGCGGCTCGATGGCCGGGCAGCGCTCGCGTGCCGCCAGCAGCGCCGCTTCGTTCACCAGGCTGGCCAGGTCGGCGCCGGTGAAACCCGGCGTCCGCCGGGCCACCAGGTCGAGGTCGGCGTCGCCGTCGAGAGGCTTGCCCCGGGCGTGGACGGCCAGGATGGCGGCGCGCCCCGCCACGTCGGGCGGGTCGAGGTTCACCCACGGTCGAACCGCCCCGGGCGCAGCAGGGCCTCGTCCAGCACGTCGGGCCGGTTGGTCGCCCCAATGACGACGATCCTCTGCTCCTGGTCGAACCCGTCCATCTCGACGAGCAGCTGGTTCAGCGTCTCTCGCCGCTCATCCTGCCCGTGGTTGTAGCCGGCATCGCCGCGGCGGCGCCCCACGGCGTCGATCTCATCGACGAAGACAATGCATGGCGCCGACTTCCGGGCCTGGGCGAAGATGCGGCGGACCCTCGACGCCCCCACGCCGACGAACATCTCCACGAACTCGGACCCGGAGACGGCGATGAAGGCACAGTCGGCCTCCCCTGCCACTGCGCGTGCCATCAGGGTCTTGCCGGTGCCCGGCGCCCCGGCGAGGAGGATGCCTTGGGGACGCGGGCGCCGAGGTCGCGGACTGCCCGGGGTCGCGAAGGAATCGACGGCTCCCCATCTCCAACTTCACCTCGTCGCCGGCGACATCGCTGAAGCGGGTGGGCGGCCGGTCGCGGACGGCAACGGCGCGGGAACCGGAGCGCAGCAGTGACATGGGTCCCCCGGCACCCTGGCGCCAGTAGAGGATGACGATGACCGCGACGATGATCAGGGTCGGGACGATGACCAGGGCCAGGGTGCTCGCCGGGATGCCGGTGTCCGCCGTGAAGTTCGCGTAGTCGTGGGCTGCGAAGACGCTGACGGCGACGGACTGGTCCGTGATCGCCGTGCGGGTACCATCTCCGGCGCCGTTCCACCAGATGACCTGGCCGCTGCTGACGACGGCGGCATGGCGGGGGTTGTGGAGATCTGCAGGGCCGGGCCGCCGCTCCCCCGCTGCATGTCGATGACCGCCTGCGACAGGGTGCCCAGGCCCGCCTGCGGCGGCTGCGGCTGCCGCACGGCGATCACCAATCCGGCCAGCGCCGCCATGAGGGCGACCCACAGCACCAGCAAGATGAGCAGCCTGCGGGTGGACATCACCCCCGCCTACGCCCCCGCGCCATGCTCGTGCCGCGTCCATGCAGGCATGACACGATTGCCTCCCCTCCGAGTCCTTCGCTTCTGACCGGCACTATAGCCCGCGGGCCGGAGGGCCGCCAGATGCGGCGGGCCGGGCGTCAGGGAACGATCAGCGACTCGATGCCCGGGGTCGCCACCGTCGTGCCCCTGCTGGTGATCGCCAGGGCCTCGTATGCGTCGATCCCGGCGACCCACGCCGCCCCGGCGTCGCCCATGACGAAGGCGGCCGTGGCGTAGGCATCGGCGTATGTGAGGCTGGGTCCGACCACGGTCATGCTCGAGCAGACCCGAGGCCGCCCCACCGAGGCGAGGGTCGGCGATGTGCCGGCCACGCTCGGCGCCGCTCGTCGCCACCGCCAGGTCCTTCACTCCCAGCACGACGGCGACACGGTCGGCCACCTCGGGGTGGCGCACCCCGACGCGCCATGCCTCTCCGGGGCCGGGTTCGCCGCGCACCAGCAGGTCGCCCCCCGCGTTGATCGCGAAGTTCCGGGCCCCGGCGGTCATCAGCAGCGCGGCGGCCCGCTCCACCGACCATCCTTTGACCAGCGCCGAGGGGTCGATGGCCCCGCCGTGCCGGACGTCGAAGCTTCCACCGCTCGAGCTGCCGCACCTCCTCGCACAGACCGAGGACTTCGCGGACCTCGCGCCGGCACTCGCTCTCGTGGGCTCCCGCGCGAGAGACGGCTCAATCTCACTGTCGCGCGGTAGGTGCTGGAAGACGGCGTCCACCTCGTGGAACCAGGCGAAGACGGAATCGGCGGCCGAGGCGGGCACGGCAGCATCGCGCAGGGTCGAGGGTATCGACGTTTCGATGCAGCGGTTCCACCCTGACGCGGCGTGCCGGGGCACCCACCGCGACCGGCTCGGTGGTCGAGGCATGAGCCAGGTCCAGCGCCGACTGGACGGACTGGGCGTAGCCCTCGCTGGTGTACGGGCCCGCTGATGAGGTTGATCCTGGCGCTCCGCCTGCAGCACCCGGTGCGCAGCTCCGGTACCACGATGCTGCTGATGTAGGCGGACTGGGCGTGCGCCGTGGGTAATGCAGGGCCTTGACGTCGGTGATCTGCCGCCGGAGACGACATCTGCACCTGGACGCTGCCGAAGGGGTTGGAGACGGAGGATCCGGTGAAGGTGCCGTTCTCGAGCCCGCTGGAGTTGGGGGTCGCCGTGGGCGTCGGAGTGGCAAGCCGGCGTGGGCGAAGCCGCCGCCGGAGGGAAGGCGCCCCGAGGTGTGGCGGACGGCGCCGGGGTGGCGGCCGACGCCGACGGCGTGGGTGCTGCGACGGCCGGGAAGCAGCGACACGGACAAGGGGGGGTGCGGAAGCTGACCAGCAGCATCAGCGCGGCGGCGGTGGCGGCGAGGGTGACGGCGGCGCGATAGGGCACGTGGAGGACCTCAGGTCGAGAGGAACGCGAAGCGTTCGCTGTGGATCTGCCGGGTTCGGTATCCTGACCCTCACCGGCAGCACCTCGGGCCTGACGGGCAACATCGTGGACACCACGAACCTGGTGTTTGCGCAGAGCGCGAACATGCGTTCAACGGGACGATCTCCGGTTCCGGCAACGTGAGCCAGAACGGGAGCGCGAATCTGACCCTGGCGGGGGCCAACACTTACGGCGGCCTGACGACGATCAACAGTGGCACGCTGACCCTGACGGGCAGCAGGCGGATTGACGGGCAACCTCGTGGATGTGACGAACCTGGTGTTTGCGCAGAGCGCGAACAGCGCGTTCAACGGGACGATTTCGGGTTCCGGCAACGTGAGCCAGAACGGCAGCGCGAACCTGACCTTGGCGGGGGCCAATACTTACGGCGGTCTGACCACGATCAACAGCGGCACGTTGACGCTCACTGGCGACACTTCCGGTTTGACGGCAACCTCGTGGACGTGACGAACCTGGTCTTCGCCCAAACGGCGGCCAGCGTGTTTAACGGGACGATTTCGGGCGCGGGCAACGTGAGCCAGAATGGGAGCGCAAACCTGACGCTGGCCGGTGCGAACACTTACGGCGGCCTGACGACGGTCAACAGCGGGACGCTAACGTTGACGGGCGACACCTCGGGCCTGACGGGCAACCTCGTGGACGTGACGAACCTGGTCTTCGCCCAAACGGCGGCCAGCGTGTTTAACGGGACGATTTCGGGCGCGGGCAACGTGAGCCAGAATGGGAGCGCAAACCTGACGCTGGCCGGTGCGAACACTTACGGCGGCCTGACGACGGTCAACAGCGGCACGTTGACGTTGACGGGTGACACCTCGGGTCTGACGGGCAACATCACCGACAGTTCCTACCTGGTTTTCGCGCAGAGCGCGAACAGCGTGTTCAATGGGACGATCTCCGGTTCCGGCAACGTGACGCAAAACGGGAGCGCGAACCTGACTTTGGCGGGGGCCAACACTTACGGCGGCCTGACGACGGTCAACAGTGGCACGCTGACCCTGACGGGCGACACCTCGGGCCTGACGGGCAACATCACCGACAGTTCCTACCTGGTTTTCGCGCAGACGGCGGCCAGCGTGTTCAATGGGACGATTTCGGGTTCCGGCAACGTGAGCCAGAACGGCAGCGCGAACCTGACGCTGGCGGGCGCGAATACTTATGGTGGTTTGACGACGATCAACAGTGGCACGCTGACCCTGACGGGCAGCACGAGCGGATTGACGGGCAACCTCGTGGATGCCACGAACCTGGTGTTTGCGCAGAGCGCGAACAGCGCGTTCAACGGGACGATCTCCGGTTCCGGCAACGTGAGCCAGAACGGCAGCGCGAATCTGACGCTGGCCGGGGCCAACACTTACGGCGGTCTGACCACGATCAACAGCGGCACGTTGACGCTCACTGGCGACACTTCCGGTTTGACGGGCAACCTCGTGGACACCACGAACCTGGTCTTTGCCCAGAGCGCGAACAGCGCGTTCAACGGGACGATTTCGGGCGCGGGCAACGTGAGCCAGAACGGCAGCGCGAACCTGACCTTGGCGGGCGCGAACACCTATGGCGGCCTGACGACGGTCAACAGCGGGACGCTAACGTTGACGGGTGACACTTCCGGCCTGACCGGCAACATCGTGGACGTGACGAACCTGGTGTTCGCGCAGAGCGCGAACAGCGCGTTCAACGGGACGATTTCGGGCGCGGGCAACGTGAGCCAGAATGGGAGCGCAAATCTGACGCTGGCGGGCGCGAATACTTATGGCGGTCTGACCACGATCAACAGCGGCACGTTGACGCTCACTGGCGACACCTCGGGCCTGACGGGCAACATCACCGACAGTTCCTACCTGGTTTTCGCGCAGACGGCGGCCAGCGTGTTCAACGGGACGATCTCCGGTTCCGGCAACGTGACGCAAAACGGGAGCGCGAACCTGACCCTGGCGGGGGCCAACACCTATGGCGGCACGACCACCGTCAATAGCGGGACGCTAACGTTGACGGGCGACACCTCGGGCCTGACGGGCAACATCACCGACAGTTCCTACCTGGTTTTCGCGCAGACGGCGGCCAGCGTGTTCAATGGGACGATTTCGGGTTCCGGCAACGTGACGCAAAACGGCAGCGCGAATCTGATGCTGGCCGGGGCCAACACTTACGGCGGTCTGACCATGATCAACAGCGGGACGCTAACGTTGACGGGCGACACCTCGGGCCTGACGGGCAACATCACCGACAGTTCCTACCTGGTTTTCGCGCAGACGGCGGCCAGCGTGTTCAACGGGACGATCTCCGGTTCCGGCAACGTGACGCAAAACGGCAGCGCGAATCTGATGCTGGCCGGGGCCAACACTTACGGCGGTCTGACCATGATCAACAGCGGGACGCTAACGTTGACGGGCGACACCTCGGGCCTGACGGGCAACATCACCGACAGTTCCTACCTGGTTTTCGCGCAGACGGCGGCCAGCGTGTTCAACGGGACGATCTCCGGTTCCGGCAACGTGAGCCAGAACGGCAGCGCGAACCTGACCTTGGCGGGGGCCAATACTTACGGCGGTCTGACCACGATCAACAGCGGCACGTTGACGCTCACTGGCGACACTTCCGGTTTGACGGGCAACCTGGTGGACGTGACGAACCTGGTGTTCGCGCAGAGCGCGAACAGTGCGTTCAACGGGACGATTTCCGGTTCCGGCAACGTGACGCAAGCCGGGAGCGCAAATCTGACGCTGGCCGGTGCGAACACTTACGGCGGCCTGACGACGGTCAACAGCGGGACGCTAACGTTGACGGGCGACACCTCGGGCCTGACGGGCAACCTCGTGGACGTGACGAACCTGGTCTTCGCCCAAACGGCGGCCAGCGTGTTTAACGGGACGATTTCGGGCGCGGGCAACGTGAGCCAGAATGGGAGCGCAAACCTGACGCTGGCCGGTGCGAACACTTACGGCGGCCTGACGACGGTCAACAGCGGCACGTTGACGTTGACGGGTGACACCTCGGGTCTGACGGGCAACATCACCGACAGTTCCTACCTGGTTTTCGCGCAGAGCGCGAACAGCGTGTTCAATGGGACGATCTCCGGTTCCGGCAACGTGACGCAAAACGGGAGCGCGAACCTGACTTTGGCGGGGGCCAACACTTACGGCGGCCTGACGACGGTCAACAGTGGCACGCTGACCCTGACGGGCGACACCTCGGGCCTGACGGGCAACATCACCGACAGTTCCTACCTGGTTTTCGCGCAGACGGCGGCCAGCGTGTTCAATGGGACGATTTCGGGTTCCGGCAACGTGAGCCAGAACGGCAGCGCGAACCTGACGCTGGCGGGCGCGAATACTTATGGTGGTTTGACGACGATCAACAGTGGCACGCTGACCCTGACGGGCAGCACGAGCGGATTGACGGGCAACCTCGTGGATGTGACGAACCTGGTGTTTGCGCAGAGCGCGAACAGCGCGTTCAACGGGACGATCTCCGGTTCCGGCAACGTGAGCCAGAACGGCAGCGCGAATCTGACGCTGGCCGGGGCCAACACTTACGGCGGTCTGACCACCGTCAATAGCGGGACGCTAACGTTGACGGGCGACACCTCGGGCCTGACGGGCAACCTCGTGGACACCACGAACCTGGTCTTTGCCCAGAGCGCGAACAGCGCGTTCAACGGGACGATTTCGGGCGCGGGCAACGTGAGCCAGAACGGCAGCGCGAACCTGACCTTGGCGGGCGCGAACACCTATGGCGGCCTGACGACGGTCAACAGCGGGACGCTAACGTTGACGGGTGACACTTCCGGCCTGACCGGCAACATCGTGGACGTGACGAACCTGGTGTTCGCGCAGAGCGCGAACAGCGCGTTCAACGGGACGATTTCGGGCGCGGGCAACGTGAGCCAGAATGGGAGCGCAAATCTGACGCTGGCGGGCGCGAACACTTATGGCGGTCTGACCACGATCAACAGCGGCACGTTGACGCTCACTGGCGACACCTCGGGCCTGACGGGCAACATCACCGACAGTTCCTACCTGGTTTTCGCGCAGACGGCGGCCAGCGTGTTCAACGGGACGATCTCCGGTTCCGGCAACGTGACGCAAAACGGGAGCGCGAATCTGATCCTGGCGGGCGCGAACACTTATGGCGGCACGACCACCGTCAATAGCGGGACGCTAACGTTGACGGGCGACACCTCGGGCCTGACGGGCAACATCACCGACAGTTCCTACCTGGTTTTCGCGCAGACGGCGGCCAGCGTGTTCAACGGGACGATCTCCGGTTCCGGCAACGTGACGCAAGCCGGGAGCGCGAACCTGACCCTGGCGGGGGCCAACACCTATGGCGGCACGACCACCGTCAATAGCGGGACGCTAACGTTGACGGGCGACACCTCGGGCCTGACGGGCAACATCACCGACAGTTCCTACCTGGTTTTCGCGCAGACGGCGGCCAGCGTGTTCAACGGGACGATCTCCGGTTCCGGCAACGTGACGCAAGCCGGGAGCGCGAACCTGACCCTGGCGGGGGCCAACACCTATGGCGGCACGACCACCGTCAATAGCGGGACGCTAACGTTGACGGGCGACACCTCGGGCCTGACGGGCAACATCACCGACAGTTCCTACCTGGTTTTCGCGCAGACGGCGGCCAGCGTGTTCAACGGGACGATCTCCGGTTCCGGCAACGTGACGCAAGCCGGGAGCGCGAACCTGACCCTGGCGGGGGCCAACACCTATGGCGGCACGACCACCGTCAATAGCGGGACGCTAACGTTGACGGGCGACACCTCGGGCCTGACGGGCAACATCACCGACAGTTCCTACCTGGTTTTCGCGCAGACGGCGGCCAGCGTGTTCAACGGGACGATCTCCGGTTCCGGCAACGTGACGCAAAACGGGAGCGCGAACCTGACCCTGGCGGGGGCCAACACCTATGGCGGCACGACCACCGTCAATAGCGGGACGCTAACGTTGACGGGCGACACCTCGGGCCTGACGGGCAACATCACCGACAGTTCCTACCTGGTTTTCGCGCAGACGGCGGCCAGCGTGTTCAACGGGACGATCTCCGGTTCCGGCAACGTGACGCAAAACGGCAGCGCGAATCTGATGCTGGCCGGGGCCAACACTTACGGCGGTCTGACCATGATCAACAGCGGGACGCTAACGTTGACGGGCGACACCTCGGGCCTGACGGGCAACATCACCGACAGTTCCTACCTGGTTTTCGCGCAGACGGCGGCCAGCGTGTTCAACGGGACGATCTCCGGTTCCGGCAACGTGACGCAAAACGGGAGCGCGAACCTGACCCTGGCGGGGGCCAACACCTATGGCGGCACGACCACCGTCAATAGCGGGACGCTAACGTTGACGGGCGACACCTCGGGCCTGACGGGCAACATCACCGACAGTTCCTACCTGGTTTTCGCGCAGACGGCGGCCAGCGTGTTCAATGGGACGATTTCGGGTTCCGGCAACGTGACGCAAAGCGGGAGCGCGAATCTGACGCTGGCGGGCGCGAATACTTATGGTGGTTTGACGACGATCAACAGTGGCACGCTGACCCTGACGGGTGCCACCTCGGGCTTGACGGGCAACTTGGTGGACGTGACGAACCTGGTATTTGCGCAGAGCGCGAACAGCGCGTTCAACGGGACGATCTCCGGTTCCGGCAACGTGACGCAAAGCGGGAGCGCGAATCTGACGCTGGCGGGCGCGAATACTTATGGTGGTTTGACGACGGTCAACAGTGGGACGCTGACCCTGACGGGCAGCACGAGCGGATTGACGGGCAACCTCGTGGATGCCACGAACCTGGTTTTCGCGCAGAGCGCGAACAGCGCGTTCAACGGGACGATCTCCGGTTCCGGCAACGTGACGCAAAGCGGGAGCGCAAACCTGACGCTGGCCGGTGCAAACACTTACGGCGGCCTGACGAAGGTCAACAGCGGGACGCTAACGTTGACGGGTGACACTTCCAGCCTGACGGGCAACCTGGTGGATGCCACGAACCTGGTGTTTGCGCAGAGCGCGAACAGCGCGTTCAACGGGACGATCTCCGGTTCCGGCAACGTGAGCCAGAACGGCAGCGCGAATCTGACGCTGGCCGGGGCCAACACTTACGGCGGTCTGACCACGGTCAATAGCGGCACACTGACGTTGACCGGCAGCACCTCCGGCCTGAGCGGCAACATCGTGGACGTGACGAACCTGGTCTTCGCCCAAACGGCGGCCAGCGTGTTCAACGGGACGATTTCGGGCGCGGGCAACGTGAGCCAGAACGGCAGCGCGAACCTGACGCTGGCGGGCGCGAATACTTATGGTGGTTTGACGACGATCAACAGTGGCACGCTGACCCTGACGGGCAGCACGAGCGGATTGACGGGCAACCTCGTGGATGCCACGAACCTGGTGTTTGCGCAGAGCGCGAACAGCGCGTTCAACGGGACGATCTCCGGTTCCGGCAACGTGACGCAAAGCGGGAGCGCAAATCTGACGCTGGCCGGTGCGAACACTTACGGCGGCCTGACGACGGTCAACAGCGGCATCCTGACCCTGACGGGCAGCACGAGCGGATTGACGGGCAACCTGGTGGACGTGACGAACCTGGTGTTCGCGCAGAGCGCGAACAGCGCGTTCAACGGGACGATTTCGGGCGCGGGCAACGTGAGCCAGAACGGCAGCGCGAATCTGACGCTGGCGGGCGCGAACACTTATGGCGGCCTGACCACAGTCAACAGCGGCACGCTGACCTTGACGGGTGCCACCTCGGGCTTGACGGGCAACTTGGTGGACGTGACGAACCTGGTGTTTGCGCAGAGCGCGAACAGCGCGTTCAACGGGACGATCTCCGGTTCCGGCAACGTGACGCAAAGCGGGAGCGCGAATCTGACGCTGGCGGGCGCGAATACTTATGGTGGTTTGACGACGGTCAACAGTGGGACGCTGACCCTGACGGGCAGCACGAGCGGATTGACGGGCAACCTCGTGGATGCCACGAACCTGGTTTTCGCGCAGAGCGCGAACAGCGCGTTCAACGGGACGATCTCCGGTTCCGGCAACGTGACGCAAAGCGGGAGCGCGAATCTGACGCTGGCGGGCGCGAATACTTATGGTGGTTTGACGACGGTCAACAGTGGGACGCTGACCCTGACGGGCAGCACGAGCGGATTGACGGGCAACCTCGTGGATGCCACGAACCTGGTTTTCGCGCAGAGCGCGAACAGCGCGTTCAACGGGACGATTTCGGGCGCGGGCAACGTGAGCCAGAATGGCAGCGCGAACCTGACCCTGGCTGGCGCGAACACTTACGGCGGCCTGACGACGGTCAACAGCGGGACGCTAACGTTGACGGGTGACACTTCCGGCCTGACCGGCAACATCGTGGACGTGACGAACCTGGTGTTCGCGCAGAGCGCGAACAGCGCGTTCAACGGGACGATTTCGGGCGCGGGCAACGTGAGCCAGAATGGGAGCGCAAACCTGACGCTGGCCGGTGCGAACACTTACGGCGGCCTGACGACGGTCAACAGCGGCACGTTGACGTTGACGGGTGACACCTCGGGTCTGACGGGCAACATCACCGACAGTTCCTACCTGGTTTTCGCGCAGAGCGCGAACAGCGTGTTCAATGGGACGATCTCCGGTTCCGGCAACGTGACGCAAAACGGGAGCGCGAACCTGACTTTGGCGGGGGCCAACACTTACGGCGGCCTGACGACGATCAACAGTGGCACGCTGACCCTGACGGGCAGCACGAGCGGATTGACGGGCAACCTCGTGGATGTGACGAACCTGGTGTTTGCGCAGAGCGCGAACAGCGCGTTCAACGGGACGATCTCCGGTTCCGGCAACGTGACGCAAAGCGGGAGCGCAAATCTGACGCTGGCCGGTGCGAACACTTATGGCGGCCTGACGACGGTCAACAGCGGCATCCTGACCCTGACGGGCAGCACGAGCGGATTGACGGGCAACCTGGTGGACGTGACGAACCTGGTGTTCGCGCAGAGCGCGAACAGCGCGTTCAACGGGACGATCTCCGGTTCCGGCAACGTGACGCAAAGCGGGAGCGCAAATCTGACGCTGGCCGGTGCGAACACTTACGGCGGCCTGACGACGGTCAACAGCGGGACGCTAACGTTGACGGGTGACACTTCCGGCCTGACCGGCAACATCGTGGACGTGACGAACCTGGTGTTCGCGCAGAGCGCGAACAGCGCGTTCAACGGGACGATTTCGGGCGCGGGCAACGTGAGCCAGAATGGGAGCGCAAACCTGACGCTGGCCGGTGCGAACACTTACGGCGGCCTGACGACGGTCAACAGCGGCACGTTGACGTTGACGGGTGACACCTCGGGTCTGACGGGCAACATCACCGACAGTTCCTACCTGGTTTTCGCGCAGAGCGCGAACAGCGTGTTCAATGGGACGATCTCCGGTTCCGGCAACGTGACGCAAAACGGGAGCGCGAACCTGACTTTGGCGGGGGCCAACACTTACGGCGGCCTGACGACGATCAACAGTGGCACGCTGACCCTGACGGGCAGCACGAGCGGATTGACGGGCAACCTCGTGGATGTGACGAACCTGGTGTTTGCGCAGAGCGCGAACAGCGCGTTCAACGGGACGATTTCGGGTTCCGGCAACGTGAGCCAGAACGGCAGCGCGAACCTGACCTTGGCGGGGGCCAATACTTATGGCGGCCTGACGACGATCAACAGCGGTATCCTGACCCTCACCGGCAGCACCTCGGGCCTGACGGGCAACATCGTGGACACCACGAACCTGGTGTTTGCGCAGAGCGCGAACAGTGCGTTCAACGGGACGATCTCCGGTTCCGGCAACGTGAGCCAGAACGGGAGCGCGAATCTGACCCTGGCGGGGGCCAACACTTACGGCGGCCTGACGACGGTCAACAGCGGCACGCTGACGCTCAGCGGCAGCACGAATAGCTTGACCGGCAACATTGTGGATAATTCGAACTTGGTCTTCGCCCAGACGGCTGCCAGCACTTACAGTGGAGTGATTTCGGGCGTGACGGGTAACGTGACGCAAAACGGCACAAGCAACCTGACGCTGGCCGGTGTAAACACCTTCAATGGCACGACGACCGTCAGTAATGGCACATTGACGGTTGGCACGACCAATGCGCTTTCGATTGGCACGGACGTAACAGTGGCCAGTAATGGCACCCTCAGTGTCGCCAATTCGGATGCCATCGGCTCTTTGGCCGGGTCTGGCTCGGTAATCATTCCTCCGCCCTCGATCCTTTCGACGGGCAATGACAACAAATCGACAATTTTCACCGGCGTTATTTCCGATGGTCCCGGCGGCGGGCTGACCAAGAACGGCACGGGCAACTTCATCCTCACTGGCGTCGAGAACTACACCGGCCTGACGACGATCAACGGCGGCACGCTGACCTTCGAAGGCGACACCTCCCAGTTGCCCGGCAACATGGTGGACGATGCGGATTTGGTGTCTGCCCAGAGCGCGAACAGCATCTTCAACGGCACGATTTCGGGCACGGGCAACGTGACGCAAAGTGGCACGGCAAACTTTACCCTGGCCGGCGCGAACACCTATAGCGGCAACACGACGATCAACACCGGCACGCTGACGCTGACGGGTGATACCTCCGGGTTGGGCGGCAACATCGTGGATAACTCGACGCTGGTGTTCGCCCAAAGCGCCAATAGCAGCTTTAACAACATAATTTCGGGCACGGGCACCGTGACACAAAACGGCAGTGCCACCCTGACGCTCGGCGGCGTCAATACTTACACCGGCCCGACGAACATCAATGGCGGCACGCTCAGCATTAGCGCGGACGACAATTTGGGCGCGGTGCCGTCCTCTCCCACGCCCGGCCAGTTGACCTTCAACGGCGGCACCTTGCTCACGACGGCGAATTTCACGCTCAGCAGCAATCGCGGCATCACGGTCAACTCCGGCGGCGGCAACATTGACATACCCACGAGCGATACTTTGACCTACGGCGGCCTCCTCACCGGTTCCGGGTCGCTGGATGCTTCGGGTCCGGGCACGCTGATACTCACTGCCGCGAGCACCAACTACACCGGTTCGATCACGGTCACCAATGGCGGCGAAGTCGAGAGCACCGTCTCCGGTTCACTGGGCGGCCCGACGGCCACGCTGACGGTCAGTAACGGCACCGTGGACTTGGGCGGGACCAGCCCGAACGACATTGGCTTGGTGACGATTGATGGCGGCACAATTCAAAACGGCACGCTGACGAACAATGTGACCTATGCCGGCGAAAGCGGCACCGTGAGCGCCACCCTCGCCGGGAGCGTCGGGTTGAACAAGACCACGACGGGCACCTTGCTGCTCAGCGGGCTGAACACTTACTCGGGCGTCACAAGCGTGTCGGCGGGGACGCTGACCATTGGGGTTAATAACAGCATCGCCTCCACCTCGAACCTGACCGTGTCGGGCGGTAACTTTAACGTGGGGACCTTCAACGATACCTTCAACGGTGTGCAATTAACCGGCGGGGCCATCTCCGGGACGACGGGGATTGTGACGAGCCTGAGTGCGTTTGACATCGAAAACGGCACCGCGACCGCAATTCTGAACGGAACGGTGGGCTTGAACCAGACCAACGGCACCGGCACGGCGACGCTGACGGCGAACGAGACCTATACTGGGACAACGAGCGTGTCGGCCGGGACGTTAAATGTGGATGGCACGCTGGCCAGCACGCTTATTTCGGTGAGCGGCACCGGCTTGCTGAATCTGGGTGGGAACAATCTCCTGTCCAGCGCGGCAAACCTGACCGTGTCCGGCGGCAACTTTAACATTGGCACCTTCAATGACACGTTGAACGGCGTGCAGTTGACCGGCGGGACCATCGCCGGGACGACGGGCATTTTGACGAGCCTGAGCGCGTATGACATGCAAAACGGCACCGTGACCGCGATTCTCAATGGCACCGTCGCCTTGAACAAGACGAACGGCGCCGGCACCGTGACGCTGACTGCGCCCGAGACCTACACGGGTGCGACGAGTGTTTCCGCCGGGACCTTGAATGTGGACGGGACGCTGACCAGCACATCCATCCTAGTAAGCGGCACCGGCCTGCTGAACCTTGGCGCCAACAATGTCTTGTCGAGCGCGGCGAACGTGAGCGTGTCGGGCGGCAACTTCAACATCGGCACCTTCAACGACACGGTGAATGGCGTGCAGTTGACGGCGGAACCATCGCCGGGACGACGGGCATCCTGACGAGCCTCAGCACCTATGACATGCAAAACGGTAGTGTGACCGCGATTCTGAATGGGACGCTCGGGCTGAACAAGACGACCGCCGGAACAGTGACCCTTTCCGGGGCCGATATTTATACGGGCACGACGAGCGTGTCGGCTGGAACCTTGGCTTTGGGCGGAAACAACGGGGTGCCGGCGGGATCAAACCTGACGGTGTCGGGCGGTAACTTTAACATCGGCACCTTCAACGATACGGTGGCCGGCGTGCAGTTGACCGGCGGGGCGATCTCCGGCACGACCGGGATCCTGACCAGCTCAAGTGCTTATGACATGGAGAATGGCGCCGTGACCGCGATCCTGAACGGAACGGTCGGCTTGAACAAGACGACCGGCGGAACGGTGACTCTCGCCGGGCCAAGCACCTACACCGGCACGACGAGCGTGTCGGCGGGGACGCTGCTGCTCGCAGGCGTTAATGGCGTGCCTTCCACTTCGAATCTGACGGTGTCGAGCGGCACTTTCGATGTCAGCAGCTTCAATGACACGGTGGCCGGGGTGCAATTGACGGGCGGCCTCATCAATGGAACCACGGGGATTCTGACGAGCCTGAGTGCGTTTGACATGGAGAACGGCAATGTGACTGCGATCCTGAACGGGACGGTCGGCTTGAACAAGACGACCACCGGGACGATTACGCTCTCCGGGCTTAACACCTATACGGGCAACACGAGTGTCTCGGCGGGCATCTTGGCGGTTGGCGCCACCAACAGCGTGCCGTCCACCTCGAATGTGACCGTGTCGGGCGGCAACTTCAGCATCAGCCTCTTCAACGATACGGTGGCTGGGGTGCAGTTGACCGGCGGCACGATCAATGGGACGACCGGGACCTGGCGAGCCTGAGCACGTTTGACATGCAAAACGGCACCTCGACCGCGATCCTGGGTGGCACGGTCGGCTTGAACAAGACGACTGGCGGCACGGTGACTCTCTTTGGCAACGAGACCTTCACGGGCATCACGAACGTGTCGGCGGGCACGCTGAACATGAACGGGACCTTGGCCAGCACGGCCGTCATCGTGGATGGGGGCCTGATGAACATCAACGCAGGCAACAGTGTGGCCTCCACCTCGACGATCAGTGTCTCGAGCGGCAATTTCAATCTGAGCAGCTTCAGCGACACGGTGAGCGGCGTGCAGTTGACCGGCGGGATTATCGCCGGCACGACCGGGACGCTGGTGAGCACGAGCGCGTATGACATGGAGAACGGCACCGTAAGCGCAATTTTGGGCGGGACGATTGGCCTGAACAAGACGACCAGCGGGACAGTGACACTGACCGGGAACGACACCTACACGGGCACGACCAGTGTCATCGCGGGCACGCTGAATGTGGACGGGACGCTGGCCAGCACGCTTATTTCGGTGAGCAACACCGGCCTATTCAACTTTGGCGCCAACAATATCTTGCTGAACACCGCGAATGTGAGCGTGTCCGGCGGCAACTTCAACATCGGCACCTTCAACGACACGGTGGCTGGGGTGCAGTTGACGGGTGGCACCATCGCCGGGACGACGGGCACGCTGACGAGCCTGAGCGCGTATGATATGGAGAATGGCACCGTGAGCGCGATCTTGGGCGGGACGGTCGGGTTGAACAAGACGACCAATGGCACCGTGAATCTCAACGGTAATGATACCTATACGGGAACGACGAACATCACCGCCGGCACGCTGAACGTGAGCGGTTCGCAGGCCACTTCGCTCATATCCGTGAGCAGCACGGGCCTGCTGAACCTGGGCGCGGACAATGTTTTTGCGGGCACGGCGAATGTGACCGTGTCCGGTGGCAACTTTAACATCGGCACCTTCAACGACACGGTGGCCGGGGTGCAATTGACGGGCGGGGCGATCTCCGGCACGACGGGGACGCTGACGAGCCTGAGTGCTTTTGATATGGAAAATGGCACTGTCACCGCGATCTTGAACGGCACGGCGGGCCTGAACAAGACCACCAGCGGGACCGTGACGCTCGATGGCGTGAACACTTACTCGGGCACGGCGAACATTTCGGCGGGCACCCTGGCGCTTGGCGTGAACAACGCTTTGGCGGCCACCTCGAACGTGAGTGTGACCGGCGGCAACTTCAGCATCGGCACCTTCAACGACACCGTGGCGGGCGTGCAGTTGACTGGCGGCGTAATCTCCGGGACGACGGGGACGCTGACGAGCCTGAGTGCGTATGACATGGAGAGCGGGACGGTCAACGCGATTCTGGGTGGTGCGGTCGGCTTGAACAAGACCACCAGCGGCACGGTGACGCTCAACGGGGTGAACACCTTCAATGGCACGACTAGCGTATCCGCTGGCACTTTGGTTATTGGCGTGAATAATAGTCTGGCGGCAACCTCGAACCTGACCGTTTCCGGCGGCAACTTCAGCATCACCAACCTCAACGACACGGTGGCGGGCGTGCAATTGACGGGTGGTATTATTACAGGAACGACTGGGACGCTGACCAGCGACAGCACCTATGACATGCAGAACGGCGCGGTCACCGCAATTCTGGGTGGCACGGTCGGGCTGAACAAGACCACTGGCGGAACTGTGACGTTGGGCGCGGCCAACACCTACCAAGGTGCGACGAATGTGACGGCGGGCACCCTTTCCCTTGGCATCAGCAATGGCGTGTCCTCCGCCTCGAATCTGTATGTGTCCGGCGGCAACTTTAACATCAGCAACTTCAGCGACCTCGTCAACGGGGTGCAGTTGACCAACGGCGGAACCATCGCCGGCACGAACGGCACACTGACCAGTCTGACCGCGTTTGACATGCAAAACGGCAACGTCAGCGCGATTCTGGGCGGCAGCGTGGGCCTGAACAAGACGACCACCGGGACGGTGACACTCACCGGCGTTAATTCCTACACCGGGACGACCACGGTGTCGGCGGGCACACTGGCTCTGGGCGTTACGGATAGTTTGGCGCTAACCTCCAGTTTGGTGGTGTCCGGCGGAACGCTGAATGTGAACACCTTCGCCGACACGGTTGGCTCGGTGCAGTTGACGGGCGGCAATATCATCAACGGGCCGACCGGTACCCTGATCAGCACAACCAACTATGACATGGAAAATGGCAATGTGAGCGCGATTCTCGGCGGCACCGTCGGCCTGAACAAGACGACCGGCGGAACGGTGACACTCGGCGCGGTGAACCTTTACTCAGGCACGACGAGCGTGTCGGCCGGAACTTTGGTTGTCGGCATCAATAACAGTGTATCCTCCACCTCGAATGTAACCGTCTCCGGCGGCAACTTCAGCATCGGCGCCTTCAATGACACGGTGGCGGCGCTTCAACTGACCGGCGGTGCCATCACGGGCACGACGGGGACGCTGACGAGCCTGAGCGCGTATGACATGGAAAATGGCACCGACAGCGCGATCCTCGGCGGGACGGTCGGCTTGAACAAGACCACCACCGGCACCGTGACGCTCAGCGGCGTCAACACTTACACGGGCCTGACGAGCGTGTCCGCTGGCACCCTGGCCCTCGGCGTGAATAACAGCCTGGCGGCCGCTTCGAACCTGAGTGTGTCCGGCGGTAACTTTAACATTGGAACATTCAACGATACGGTGGCCGGGGTGCAGTTGACCGGCGGAACCATCACCGGAACAACCGGCACGCTAACAAGCTCGAGTGCCTTTGACCTCGAGAATGGCACCGTGACGGCGATCCTGGGTGGAACCTTGGGTGCGAATAAGACGACCACGGGAACCGTGACGCTCAGCGGTGTGAACACCTACACCGGCTTGACCACGGTGAGCGCGGGCACCCTTGATCTCAGCGGCTCCGGCACGCTCGGCGCCACAACCGCCACTTTGACCGTCAACGGCGGCACGCTCGACTTGGGCGGCACCAGCCCGAACAGTCTCGGCACGGTAACCTTTAACGGCGGCACCGTGCAAAACGGCACGCTGACCAGCAGTGTGAACTATGTTGGGCAAAGCGGCACGGTGAGTGCGGTTCTCGCCGGCAGTGTCGGCTTGGGCATGACCGGCCCCGGCACGTTGACCCTCTCCGGTTCGAACCTTTACACCGGGACAACGAGTGTGTCCGCCGGCACGTTGAACCTGAACGGCACGCTGACCAGCACGAACATCTTGGTGAGCGGCACGGGCCTGATGAACCTGAATGCGAATAATCTCTTGTCGGGTTCCGCGAACGTGAGTGTCTCCGGCGGCAACTTTAACATCGGCACGTTCAACGACACGGTGGCTGGTGTGCAGTTGACGGGCGGCACCATTGCCGGCTCGACCGGCACACTGACGAGCACCAGCCCGTATGACATGGAGAACGGCAACGTGACCGCCAACCTGGGCGGCGGGGCCGCGTTGAACAAGACGACCAGCGGCACTGTGACCCTGAACGGCTCCGATAGCTACACGGGCGCGACGAACGTGTCCGCCGGAACGCTGAACTTGAACGCGGCGCTCGCCAGCACGGTCATTACTGTGAACGGCACGGGCCTGTTGAATCTGGACGCGAACAATCTTCTGTCCGGCTCCGCGAATGTGAGCGTGTCCGCCAGCGGCAACTTTAACATCGGGAACTTTAATGACACGATGGCCGGGGTGCAGTTGCTCGGCGGCACCATCTCCGGGCTGGCCGGGACGCTGACCAGCACCAGCCCCTATGACGTGCAAAACGGCACCGTCAGCGCAATCCTCGGCGGCTCCGTGGGCTTGAATAAGACGACCACCGGCACGGTGACGCTCCTGGGCCTGAATAGCTACAGCGGCACGACGAGCGTCTCGGCGGGAACCCTGGCACTGGGAGTCAGCAACAGCCTGGCGGTCGCTTCGAACGTGAGCGTATCCTCCACCGGCAACTTTAGCATCAGCACCTTCAGCGACAGTGTGGCGGGCGTACAGTTGCTTGGGGGCATTATCTCCGGGACCAATGGGACGCTGACCAGCGCGAGTGCGTTTGATGTGGAAAATGGCACGGCGAGCGCGATTCTGGGTGGCTCGGTCGGCTTGAACAAGACGACCGGCGGCACGGTGACCCTCCTTGGGGCGAACAGCTACACCGGCACGACCAGCGTGTCGGCAGGAACGCTGAACGTGAATGGGACGCTGGCCAGTGCGACCATCCAGGTGAGCAACACGGGCCTGTTGAACCTCGGGGCGAGCAATGTTTTGTCTTCGACTGCGGCGGTAAGCGTGTCGGGCGGCAGCCTGAACTTGGCCAGCTTTAGCGACACCGTGGGGTCCGTGCAGTTGACCGGCGGCTCCATCGTCGCCGGATCCACGGGCACGCTGACGAGCGGCAGCGCCTTTGACATGCAGAATGGTACGGTCAGTGCGATTCTCGCCGGCGCGGTGGGCTTGAACAAGACGACCGGCGGCACGGTCACGTTGAGCGGAAATGACACCTATTCGGGCACCACCAGCGTGTCGGCAGGAACGCTGAACGTGAATGGCACGCAGGCCAGCACGGCGATTGCCGTGAGCGGCACGGGTCTGCTGAATTTGGGCGCGAGCAATCTTTTGTCGAACGGTGCCAGCCTGAGTGTGTCGGGCGGCAACTTTAATATCGCCACCTTCAACAACACGCTGGCCGGGGTGCAGTTGACCGGCGGCACTATTGCCGGCACGACGGGCATCCTCACGAGCACGAGCGCCTTTGACATGGAAAATGGCACCGTGACTGCGAAGCTCGGCGGCACGGCGGGCTTGACCAAGACTACCACCGGATCGGTTACTCTCAGTGGCGCCAACACCTACACGGGCGTGACCACCATGAGCGCGGGCACGTTGATTTTGAGCGGCTCCGGCACGCTGGGCGCTCCGTCCGCCCTGTTGACCATCAACGGTGGCACGCTGGACTTGGGCAGCACCTCCCCGAACAATCTCAGCACCGTGACCTTTAACGGCGGCACGGTGCAAAACGGCACGCTGACCAGCAGCGTGAACTATGTGGGGCAAAGCGGCACGGTGAGCGCGGTGCTCGCCGGCAGTGTCGGCTTGGGCATGACCGGCCCTGGCACCTTGACGCTCTCTGGATCGGATCTTTACACCGGGACGACCAGTGTGTCTGCGGGAACCCTGAACGTGAACGGGACGCTGGCTAGCGCGAACATTGCGGTGAGCGGCACGGGCCTGCTGAACCTCGACGCAAACAACCTGCTGTCGAGTTCCGCAAACCTCACTGTGTCGGGCGGCAACTTTAACATCGGCACGTTCAACGACACGCTCAACGGCGTGCAGTTGACCGGCGGCACCATTGCCGGCTCGACGGGCATTCTGACGAGCACGAGCGCCTTTGATATGGAAAATGGCACCGTGAGCGCGATCCTGAACGGCACCGCCGGCTTGAACAAGACCACCGGCGGCACGGTGACGCTCAGCGGCGTCAACACTTATACGGGCACGACCAGCGTGTCGGCGGGCACCCTGATACTCGGCGTGAACAATGGCCTGGCGTCCGCCTCGAATCTCAGTGTGTCCGGCGGCACCTTTAACATCGGCGCCTTCAATGACACGCTGAGCGGCGTGCAATTGACCGGCGGCACGATTGCCGGGACGTTGGGCATTTTGACAAGCACGAGCGACTATGACGCGGAAAATGGCAACGTCAGCGCGATTCTGAATGGGACGGCCGGCCTAAACAAGACTACGGGCGGCGCAGTGACACTGAGCGGCGTGAACATTTATACGGGCACGACGAATGTGTCGGCGGGGACGTTGACTTTGGGCGTGAATAACAGCCTGGCGTCCGCCTCGAACCTGAGTGTGTCCGGTGGCACCTTTAACATCGGCACCTTCAATGACACCGTGGCCGGGGTGCAGTTGACCAGCGGGACAATCAGCGGCACGACGGGCACGTTGGCCAGCACAAACGCGTATGACATGGAAAATGGCACGGTCAACGCGATTCTGGGTGGCTCGGTCGCCCTGAATAAGACGACCTTTGGCACCGTGACCCTGAATACGGCCGCGACCTACACGGGCGCGACCAACGTGTCGGCCGGCACCCTGAACTTGAATGCGGCGCTGGCCAGCACGGTCATTTCCGTGAGCAACACCGGCCAGTTGAACCTGGACGCCAACAACCTCTTGTTGGGCACGGCCAACGTGAGCGTCTCGGGCGGCAACCTTAACATCGGCGCATTTAGTGACACGGTGGCCGGGGTGCAGTTGACCGGCGGGACGATCGCCGGAACCACGGGAACGCTCACCAGCAACAGTGCCTTTGACATGGAAAGCGGCACCGTCAGCGCAACCTTGAACGGCACTGCGGGCTTGAGCAAGACGACCGGCGGCACGGTGACGCTCTTTGCGGCGAACAGCTATACAGGCACGACCAGCGTTTCCGCGGGCACGTTGAATGTGGATGGAACCTTGGCGAGCACGCCGATTGCGGTGAGCAACACAGGCGTGTTGAACCTGGGCGCGAGCAATGTTTTGTTAAACACGGCGAACCTGACGGTCTCGGGCGGCAACTTTAACATTGGCAGCTTCAGCAACACCCTGGCCGGAGTGCAGTTGACCGGCGGGACCATCGCCGGGGCGTCGGGGATTCTGTCGAGCACCAGCGCCTTTGATATGGAGAACGGCACCGTCAGCGCCATCTTGGGCGGCTCGGCGGGCCTGACCAAGACCACCACCGGGTCGGTGACACTCTCCGGGGCGAACACCTACACCGGGCTGACCACCGTGAGTGCGGGCACGCTCACGCTCAGCGGCTCCGGCACGCTCGGCGCGGCAACGGCTACCTTGACGGTGAATGGCGGCACGTTGAACCTTGGTGGAACCAGCCCGAACAACCTCGGCTTGGTCACCATTAACGGCACCATTTCAAAATGGCACGCTCACAAGCACGACGAACTACGTTGGTCAAAGCGGCACGGTGAGCGCCGTCCTCGCCGGCAGCGTCGGCTTGAACATGACGGGTCCGGGCACCTTGACGCTTAGCGGGGCTAACCTTTACACGGGCACCACGAATGTCTTGGCGGGCACCTTGGCTCTGGGCGTGAACAACAGTTTGGCGAGCGCCTCGAACCTGAGTGTTTCCGGCGGCACCTTTAACCTCAGCACCTTTAATGAAACCTTGGCGGGCGTGCAGTTGACCAACGGCATGATCACCGGCACGACGGGCATCCTGACCAGCACGAGTGCGTTTGACGTGGAGAACGGCAGCGCGAGCGCGATCCTGGGCGGCACGGCGGGCTTGAGTAAGACGACCAGCGGCACGGTGACGCTCTCCGGCACGGACACTTACACCGGCGCGACGAGCGTATCGGTGGGCACTTTGAATGTCAGCGGGACGCTGGCGAGCACGCCGATCGCGGTGAGCAACACGGGCGTGTTGAACCTGGGGGCGAGCAATGTGCTCTCCAGCGGCGCGAACGTGACGGTGTCGGGCGGCAACTTTAACGTCGGCACCTTCAACGACACGGTGGCCGGGGTGCAATTGACGGGCGGCACGATCACCGGCACGACGGGCATCCTGACCAGCACGAGTGCGTTTGACGTGGAGAACGGCAGCGCGAGCGCGATCCTGGGCGGCACGGCGGGCTTGAGTAAGACGACCAGCGGCACGGTGACGCTCTCCGGCACGGACACTTACACCGGCGCGACGAGCGTATCGGTGGGCACTTTGAATGTCAGCGGGACGCTGGCGAGCACGCCGATCGCGGTGAGCAACACGGGCGTGTTGAACCTGGGGGCGAGCAATGTGCTCTCCAGCGGCGCGAACGTGACGGTGTCGGGCGGCAACTTTAACGTCGGCACCTTCAACGACACGGTGGCCGGGGTGCAACTGACCGGCGGCACGATTGCCGGCACGACGGGCATCCTGACCAGCACGAGCGCGTTTGACGTGGAGAACGGCAGCGCGAGCGCGATCCTGGGCGGCACGGCGGGCCTGAACAAGACGACCACCGGCACGGTGACGCTCCTGGCTCCCAATCTCTATACGGGCACAACGAATGTGTCGGCGGGCACCCTGATTTTGGCCGTGAACAACACCCTGGCGGCCGCCTCAAACTTGAGCGTATCCGGGGGCAACTTGAGCATTGGCGGCTTCAACGACACCGTGAACCAGGTGCAATTGCTCTCGGGCATTCTCTCCGGCACGACCGGGGTGATGATGAGCTCCAATCCCTATGACATGGAAGGCGGCACCGTCACCGCAATCCTGGGCGGCACCGTGGGCCTGAACAAGACCACCGGCGGCACGGTGACGCTGAGCGGCCTGAATACCTACTCGGGTGTGACGAGCGTCTCGGCGGGCACCTTGGCGCTCGGCGCGAATAACAGCGTGGCGGCCACCTCGAACCTGAGCGTGACCGGCGGCAACTTTAGCATCGGCAGCTTTAACGACTCCGTAAACGCGGTGTTGTTAAACGGCGGGACGATCTCCGGCACGACCGGAATCCTTACGAGCGACAATGCTTATAACATGGAAAATGGCAGTGTGAGCGCGATTCTGGGCGGCACGGCGGGTTTGAGCATGTCCGGCCCGGGCACGGTGACGCTCAGCGGCGCAAACACTTACGCCAGCTCCACGTCGGTCAGCGCCGGCACGTTGCTGATCAGCGGGTCGGGCACCCTCGGCGCCGCGAGCAACGCCCTTAATGTTACGGGTGGCATTCTGGACTTGGGCGGCACGAATCAAATGGTTGGGACGGCCAACATCAGCGGCGGCGCCGTCAACAATGGCACGCTGAATAGCAGCAGCGCCTATAATCTGTCTGGCGGCATCGTCAACGCCATCCTGGCGGGCATGGGCGGCTTGGTGGCCAATTCGAGCGGCACGGCCACGCTGACGGCGGCCAATACTTACACTTCGTTCACCAACATCACCGGCGGCACCTTGGCGCTCACCGGCAATGGCACGCTCGGGGCCACGACGAATGCGTTGACGGTCAACGGCACCGGCAACCTCAATATTGGAACCACGAATCAAACCGCCGGCAACGTCACGCTGACCAATGGCTCCATCACCGGCACGGGCGTGTTGACGGGCTCCTCCTACAACCTGCTCAACGGCACGGTCAGCGCGCAACTGGGCAGCGCGACCAACCTGACGCTCAATACGACTGGCACCGTCACCTTCTCGGGCAACAATGTTTACGCCGGCAATGCGACCATCCTGGCCGGCACGCTCGTCCTGGGCGTCAACGGCACCCTCGGCAACACGACCATCCTCACGCTGACCGGCGGCACGGTTAACAGCGATGGCTTCACGCAAAACATCAGCACGCTGACCTTTAATGGTGGCAACATCACCGGCGCGGGCAACATCAACGCGGCCAGCTACCTGATCAACCTGGCCGGCAACGGCACGGTGAATACCTCGCTGGGCAACGCCGCCGGCGTCAATTCCACGCTGACCAAGAATGGCCCGGGCCTCGTGACCATCAACGGCACCAATACTTATAGCGGGGCCTCCAACCTCAACAACGGCACCCTGGCCATCACGTCCGCGAACAGCCTCGGCAATGGCGGCGTGGTGGACTTCAATGGCGGCACCCTCCAGTATGCCGCCGGCTTCTCCGGCAACAGCGACATCACCTCCACGCACTCCGCGGTCACCTTCCTGGCCAACGGGGGCACGATTGACACCAACGGCAGCAACGTGACCTACGCCAACGGCTTCAATGGCACTGGTTCCTTCACCAAGATCGGCCTGGGCAACATCACCCTGGACGGTGGCAGCAGCTATGGTGGCAACACCACGATCACGGCCGGTGACTTGATCAGCGGCGTCACCAACGCCCTGCCGATCACCACCAACCTCTTCATCAATTCGACCGCGCTGCTCAACCTGGTGGCCAGTAACCAGACCGTGGCCACCGTGAATGGCAGTGGCAACATTGCGCTGGGCACGGGCACCTTGAGCGTCAGCGGCAACGGCTCCTCGGTCTATGGCGGTGTCATCTCGGGCTCCGGCGGCCTCGTGAACGCGAATGCCTCCACGCTCACGCTGGACGCCGCGGAGACCTACCTGGGCTCGACCAACATCACGGGTGGCACGATTGTGTATGGCCTGAGCAACGCCCTGCCGACCGGCACGAATGTTTCGATCTCCAGTGGCGCGGCGCTGAACCTGGCTGGCTTCAATGCCACCCTCGCCTCGATTAATTCCGTGTTGGGCGCGGTCATTAACCTCGGCGCGGGCACCTTGACGGTCGCAGGTAGCGTCAATTCGTCCATCGTGGGCGGCATCTCCGGTTCCGGCGCGCTGGTGGAGAACAGCACGAGCACGATGGTGTTGAGCGGCACGAGTAGTTACTCGGGCGGCACCACCTTGGAAAATGGCACGATGGTCGTATCCGCCGACACCGCCTTGGGCGCCGCCGGCACGCCGGTGGTGGTGGATGGCGGCACCTTCACCTCGAACGCCAACATCACCGTGGACCGTCCGTTCACGGGGACTGGCGGCACGTTGGCGACCACCACCAATAATTTGATCATCGGCACTCAGGTGAATAACGGCGTGGACTTCACGGGCGCTGTTTCGGTGGGGGCCAACACCACGCTGACCTTGGTGTCCAGCAATTTTGCGACGGTCGGCAACGTGACCATGGGAGCCAACTCTCAGATCGGCTCAATCAATGGCATCTCGCTGGCTGCCTCAACCGACCAACTCCAGGCCTCACCCACCGCCAATGGCACGATCCAAGGGGACTTCGAAATGAATGGCGGCGCGGTCTATGGCGCCACCACCGCGGGCAAGAGCCTGTCCATCGAAGGCATCCTGCGCGGCGGCGGCACGGTGCATGGCAATGTCAACGCCTTTGGTGAAGATCCGGGTGACCCGGCTGAACAAGTGTATTTCCCATCGAATGGCACGATGAACTTCGCGAATGTGACGCTGGACATCAACGGCACGGTGAAGGCCGGGACCACCGCTACGCCCACTGGCTATTCGAGCATCTTGGTGAACGGCAATATCACGTTGGACAAGAACCAGGTGGGCACGCTCACGGTGGTCTTCGATACTGGATTTACTCCTGAAGCCAATGAATCGTTTGATCTTTTCGAATCCACCGACAGCAACATCACGGGAGACTTTTCCACCTTGGACTTCCCGGATCTGAGCAGTTATCCGGATGATCTGGCGTGGAATTGGGCGCCGAGCGCAGGCCTGTTGTCCATCACGGGAGTAGTGGTGCCGGAGCCGGCCGCCTACGCCTTGATCTTCGGCGCGGGCATGCTGGGTCTGATGGCGCTGCGCCGCCGCCGCAAGAAATAAGCGGAGGGTGGGGGATAGTGCGCATTTTATGGGGGGGCAACTCCCCCAGTTATCTTGCACGCCCCGGCGCGGCGCGCCGGCCCGCGTAATAAAATTATAAAATGCGCCGGGGCCGGGCCAACCCGCGAAATTGAATTGCGCTCGATTTTCATTTACGTTAGTCTTTTTCTTGTGAGGATTAATTCGCCCACCATGGTTTTGCTCTGCCGCCACTTTTTCACGCAGCTCCCGCTGAAAATCGCCCGCCAGTCAAGCCGTTGGTCGGCTTTTTTGCTGGCGGTTTTATGCATGTGCGCCGTTGCGGTCCGCGCCCAAACGATCTGGACGGGCGCCAGCGACACCAATTTTCTCAACGCCGCGGATTGGAGCAACGGGCTGCCCAACTCGACCACGGACGCGACGATCAACAGCACGGGCAACAACACGGTGGTGCTTTCGAGTGGCAGCGCGACCACCCAGAATCTCACGGTGGGCCTGAACGCCGGTAGCGGCGCCAGCCTGTCCATCCTGGCCGGCGGCACGCTGACCAGCAACCTGGGCTTCATCGCCACGGCTACGAGCGGAGCCCCGAATGGCGCGGTGGATGTCACGGGCACCGGAGCCACCTGGGACATCATCAGTGCCACCGCCAATGCCCTGGTGGTCGGCGTCAACTCCACGGCCGGGTCGGCGCAGGGCACGTTGACCATTGACAACGGCGGGTTGGTCTCTGTGGCCAATTCCACGGTTTTGCTGGCCGGTTCGGGGAACGTGGCCGGGGTGATTGCCCTCAATGGCACGGGTGGAAACAGCGGCGTGTTACTGACCTCCCAGGTCAGCGTGGGCAGCGGCTCCGGCGGCGGCGATTTGAATTTCAATGGCGGCATGGTGGAGGCGAGCGCCAGCAACGCCAATTTCCTGGACAATTTTTCCACTGGCGAAGTAAACCTCGAGGCCAACGGCGGCATCATTAACAACAACGGTTTTAGCATCGGTATTTCCGCCAACATCGGCGGCGCGGGTGCCCTGACCGTCCAAGGCGCCGGCATCGTCACGCTCTCGGGGACCAATACCTATGCGGGCGGCACGACTTTGGACAGCGGCACCTTGATCGTGGCCTCCGATGCGGCCCTCGGGGAGACCGGTGAGCCACTAACCATCAATGGCGGCGTTTTCACCAGCAACGCCAGTATCACCGATGACCGCCCGGTAAGCGGGACTGGCGGCCAAATTGCAGCCACCAACTTCAGTCTGATTATGGGTGTCCAGGCCACCAATGGCTTTAATTTTTCGGGATGTGTCTCCGCCGGGGCCAACAACTCACTTTCCGTGGTGTCCAATAGTCCGGCGACGGTCGGCAATGTGACCTTGGGGGCCAACGCGCAGCTCGTCTCCATTGGCCCAGGCATTGTGTTGGCTTCCGCGTCCGATCAAGTCCAGACCCCAACTAATGCCAACTCCACCATCTCGGGAAATTTTGATTTGAACGGGGGCAACATTGCCGGGCCGACCGCTTCGGTTGACACTTTGAACATCGAAGGCACACTGAGTGGCGGCGGCACGATTCATGGCAATGTTCTGGCTTTCAGCGTTGATCCGGACGGCCCGGCCACGCAAGAGTGGTTCCCCAGCAGCCCGACGGCGCATCCCACCCAGCAGTTTGAGGATGTAACTCTGAATATCGCCAGTGCCACCAGCTATGACAAGGAGATCGTTAATGGAGGCAGGATTTTATTTAATCCGAATGGCGGGGCAACCCTGACCATAAACTTGCTGGACGGATTTACGCCCACAGCCGGAGAAACGTTTACGCTGTTTATGGCTACCGGTGGCATCCTGGCTTCGAGTGACTTTGACAACTTTGACTTCCCGGATATCAGCAATGATAATTTGGCCTGGAATTGGGTGAACACCGCCGGCACGTTGTCCGTGGTGGCCGTCGTGCCGGAGCCTTCGGCCTACGCCTTGATTTTCGGCGCAAGCATGTTGGGAGTCCTGATATTGCGCCGCTGGACACGGGAAAAACGGGTTGCGTAAGTGGAAACGGCCGGTCATCGCGCCGGTGAGGTATTGCTTAATTGGTGGGCGCACTGTGTTTGACCAAGGCGTCGGTGTTCGCCGCGATGCTCGCGCCGCCGTTCGCGCCAGGGAAGGATTGGCTGGCCGTCGTGACGTTCCAGCCGTCGAGGGTGACGAGGGGCTGGTTGCCGCCGAGGTCTTTTGCGTCCGCCTCGATGGTGACGGTGCGCGTCTCGCCGGGCAGCAGGGAAATATAATTGTCGCTATATTTCACCGGCAACACGCGGGTGTTGTCATTTTGCCGGTGCAATTGCAGATGCGCCATGAGCGCGACAGTGGGCGCCGGGTTGGTGAGGGTCACGTCGAGCACGCAGCGGCCGCTGGCGTCGCGACGGATGATTTTCGCGCCGAGGGCCACGTCGGGCAGGGTGTCGAGGGCGGTGAGGTTGCCGGCGTCCACGCCGCGCCAGTAGAAATTCTCCGAGAGCAACTGGTCCCGCGCGTCGCGCAATTCGAGCTGCACAAAATGCACGGCGGAGACATCGGCGGGGAAGGCAATCGCGCCCGCGTCGGTGGCGGCGCTGCCCGCCGCGGCGGCGACCGGCGTGGTCTGGTCGTATTTGACAGAACCATCCAGATTAAACACGCGTGTGCGCACTTTCAGCCCGGCAAGAAGCTGGGGGAGTTGGTTGATGACCATCACATGAAAATCATTCTGGTTCATCTGCACATGGATTTGCTCGCAGGCTTTTTTGACGCCAAAGAACGAGCCGAAGGGTTCGAGGTCGTAGCTGTAAATCTGCCAGACGGTGCTGGGTTGGGCGGGGTTGCTCATCCAAGTCAGCACGGCGGTCGCGGGCGCAAAGAGTTTGGCGAAGCGGCCTTCATACATGGCGCGGAAGGTCTCGTAATCGGCCAGTTGGGCCTTGCGCACGAAATCCGGGAGGCTCGTCGCCGCGCCGTAACGCGCACCAATGGCGTCCAGATAAAGCGGGGAGCCGCGGCCCCGGCCTTCCTGGGCGCCACGGGTGAGGTCGTGCTCGGCCCAATCGTCGTTGTTCAGCGGCCACCAATCCTTTTCCGGCATCATGGCGTGGATGGATTCCAGCGTGGGGATGGAGACGCTGCCGAGTTCAGTCTTGAATGGCTCCAACGCGCTATCGCGCCCGCTGCCGGAATAGAACAACTCAGGCGCACGCCAGGAATACGGGCCGCCGGAGCGCACGCCCGCGCCGTCATTCGAGTTTGGGTGATAGAGCCGGTTGGGGTCGAGTTCCTTGAACATGGCGGCGAGGCCGTCGGCCAACTCCGGCGGCGACGGGTCGCCCTCGTTGCGCCCGCACCACAGCGCGATGGACGGGTGGTTGCGGTAGCGCAGGACTTTTTCGCGCGCATTGGCGAGGTAGAGCGGGATGTCGTGGATGTCCTGGCTGCCGTCATTCGGGTTGGTGCGCCCGCTGTCGCTCGGGTTGGGTTGGAAAAATTCGTCCCACAACATGATACCGTATTTGTCGCACAGGTCGTAGAAGTCCTCGCTCGTGCTCTGGCCGACCCAGTTGCGGATCATGGTGTAGTTGGCTTCCTGGTGGTAGCGGATTTGCGCCTCGAGCCGGTCGCGCGGCTCGCGCTTCATCGCCTCGTCCATGCCCCAGTCGCCACCCTTGGCAAACACGGGCACGCCGTTGACGGAGAGCGCCAGATTGTCCGACCCCGGCAGCGCATAAGAAATCTGGCGGATGCCAACGTTGAGGTCGCGCGCGTCCGACGGCGCGCCACCGAGGTCGAAACTCAAATGCAAGGGATACAAATAGGGGTCGCCGTAACCGTTCGGCCACCACAGGTGCGGATTTTGCAAATGCAGCGCTGGCGTGTTTTCCGGCGAGAGTTTGACGGTCTGCGTCTCTCTGGGCTGGAGCGTGAGCGGCGCGGTCTGGAAGGCGATGTCGCCCAACTGGCCGTGCAGCACGCCGGTCTGCGGCGCGTTGGAGACATTTTGCACGGTGGCCTCAATGAATACATCGGCCGAGTCCGTGCGCGGCAGCGGCAGGCGCGAATACACATAGGGGTCTTGCAGCACGACGGGGCCGGAGGCGGTGAGCGTGACATTTTGCCAGATGCCCGTGTCGCGGTCGCGGATGACGGGAATCCAGTCCCAGCCCTGCGTGCAAATGAAAGTCGGGCCGTCTTTGGAGAGGATGCCGCCATTGCCGCCAGTGCCGGCCTGTACGGTTTTTTCCGCATGGTCGCTAGGGTCGGGCGGCGGATTGATTTTCACCGCGAGGGTGGCCATGGCGCCGGGTTTAACCAGCGCGGTCACGTTGAAAGTCCCGCGCGCAAACGCGCCCTTGATCTCGCCGGCCTTATGCCCGTTGACCCAGACTTCCGCCGTGTAATTGATGCCCGCGAAATTCAGCCAAATCTGCCGGCCCGTAAATTCGCGTGGCACCGCAAATTGGGTGCGATACCAATAGGCCATGCGCGAGAGGTATTCCGGGATTTTGTCCGGCCGGTTGTTTTCACCGTAAAGCGGCTCGGGGTAAACACCGTCGTTGACCAGGCTGGTTAGCACCGTGCCAGGCACCGTGGCCTTATACCATTGGGTCGGCTCGTAGAAAGGGGAGGATATGATCTGGCCTCGATCCTCCGGCCTGATGCCCACGTCCACTACTGTGTCGGAGTGGCTTGCCATGACGCCCGCCCCCGGCTGCTCGACGCGCGGCGCGTCCAGCAATTGCCAGCCAGTGGAAAGGCTGATGGAGCCTTGGGCAAAATTGACCGAGGGTGGAGCGGAGCTGAGGGAGGGGCCTTGGTTGACTGCGCAGCCGCTGAACAGCAGCAGGCCGAGCGCGCCAACCGCGGTGAAAACGAGGCGATGAAGACCGGGATATTGGGGGGGGATCATGGAGGGTGGTAACAGGCATTTAAGATGCAAGATTCGTCCTTCGAGAGCCAAGCCATAACGCTTGGATTGATTCCGAAAAATATTCAATTCATTAATCCAAGGGAATTGCCTTGGAGGGCGTGGGCTGCCCAACGCAGGCACGAGTCATTAATTGTACTAGAGGTGCGGCGCGCAGGCCCTCCTCCAGCTGCTCGGTCAAAATGGGGATCAATCCAGGATGCGAGCCGAGAGGCTCGGTGAGGGCGATTTTCAGAGTGGAGTGGCGCGATTGGGCGGCGCGGCAAATTTGTTCGACATCGCCGCCGGGGCCGGCGTGGCGGCCGGGCAGCAAAAACAACCGCGCCACTATCACTTCTCCCGACAAAAAATCATGGGTATCGAGGAGCGCGTTAAGCAACGGTTCGTTGAACGCAAATTCCGGGCCGGGCCGCCGCTCCATCGAGCAAGCTGCGACTGTGCGCGCGAAGTCGCCGAGCAGTTCACGCAGTTGCGCCGCGACCAATTCGCGCACGGCGTGGACCGCGTGTTGCGCCGTGCCGTGGTCCACCACCGCGACCGCGGGTTTGGGGAAATTATTTTCCGCTGCTGCGGCGCGCACACGATCCGCAAGCAGCCCAGCTACGCGCTGGTCGCCGGGTTGCGCGGCGTCCACCAGGCAGGGGGCGAGGCGCACGCGCAAGCCGGGCCAGGACTGGCGCAAGTGGCGCACGCGTTCGGGCACATAATTGAGCAAGGCGGCGCTGGGGCCGATAAACAGAGGCAGGATCACCACGTTGAATTGTCTGGCTCTGGCCAGTGCGCGCAACGCCGGTTCCAATATTTCCGCGGGCATTCCGCCGAGCAACGCGGGGGCGATGGCGCTGGAATGGAGCAGTGAAACCGGCCGCACCACACGCCCGGTTGCCTTGGCACACTGCGCGGCCAGCGTGCGCAAGGCAAGCGTCGCCGCCGGCCTCGAGCGAGCCATTGTCCAGGAGCAGCACGACGGGCGGCGGGATGGTGGACGGCAGGTGAGACATGATTAGGCTTGGCCCGGCGGGTGCTGTGGCATAATAATTGCGTGAAATTACTTGCGCGGCCCCGCCTTTTGAGGCTACTTAACCTCTTTATAAACACACTTTTCCCATGCGCAAACCTTCCCATGTCTCCTTCGCCCTCCTTCTCACGCTTTCTTTGCTGACTGGCTGTGCCAGCAAGATGCAAGGCCCCGCCAAGCCGGATACGCTGACGCCCGTTGGCGCGGGCAACAATACGCCGGCCTATCGCCCACCCTCCACTTTTTCGGACGTTAATAACAATGCCCCGACGGTTTCCGAACCGATTACCCCCGCCCTCAATGACTCGACCGGCCTCACCGAGCGGGCGGACAACCTGCCCAAAATTGACTGGGATCACCCGCCGGCGGAGTTGGTCATGGCTACTGTGTATTTTGGCTTTGACCAGTTTAATCTCACCAGCAACGACCCGGTCACCCACGCCAACGACCAAGACTTGATGGCGACCGTGGCCAAAGCCCTTGCCGCCGCCCCGACCATGCACGTGGTCGCTGTCGGCCATTGCGACTGGTATGGTTCCGACCAATACAATCTTGCGCTTAGCGACCGGCGTTCGAACACGGCCAAGGGCTACCTCACGCAATCGGGTGCCGGAGCCGGGCAAACGGATATTCTCGCCCGCGGCAAATACGGCGCTACGCCCGATGTGAAAAAGAATTCGCCCGAGGCCATGCATGACCGCCGCGTGGACATTGTGAAAGTTCCCGCAGGGGCCACGCTTCCGCTGGGCGCGCCACCCGTGGCCGGCTCTGCTCCCGCCGCGGCCAGCTCGGCAGCCTCTGCTCCGGCGGCCACGCCGTAAGCCCAAGGCTACGCCCGCCAAGCGAAGAAGAACCGGTCGCGGTTGGAGAGGTCGTGTGCGCTCTCCCTGCGCGGATACGCCGGTTTGCCATCCATCTGGGTTAATGCGGCGATGTTCCCCAACGCGGCATGATGGCCTGGCCCAGTCTCCAGCGCCAGCAAACCACCGGCAGCCAACCGGGTGGGAGCGCCTTCGAGAATGGCGCGCAAATCGGCCAACCCGCCTTCTGCGGAGACCAAGGCGGCGCGCGGCTCCCAATCGCGCACTTCCGGCGCGGCGGCGGCCCATTCCTCCTCGGATAGATAGGGCGGGTTGGCCACGATAAGGTCAAAATTTTCCAACCCTGCCGTAAAAACCGCCGGCCAGCCGGTGGGCAAGAACCGAATGCGTTCCGCCAGGCCCAGCGCGCCCGCATTGGCCTGCGCGAGGGCGAGGGCATCGTCGATGGCATCCATCGCTGTCACCCGGCACTCCGGCCAGCGCCGGGCCAGCGCAAGGGCCAGCACGCCGGTGCCCGTGCCTAAGTCCAGGGCGGAGGCAGGTGGGGCGGGCAAGCGCTGGAAGATTTGTTCGGCCAGCTCCTCGGTTTCCGGTCGGGGGATGAGGGCGCGGCGGTCGCAGGCGACCTCAAAATCCAGAAACCCCGCGCGCCCGGCGATGTATTGGAGGGGTTCGTGCCGGCCCCGGCGGGCGACCTGTTCGCGCAGGGGAGCCAATTGGACCTCGGCCAGGGGCTGGTCGAAGCGCAGATACAAATCCAGCCGCCGGCAGCCCAGTGCCTGGGCCAGCAACAGCTCAGCCTCGAGCCGGGAGGAGGGGATTTCCTTGCGCGCCAGGAACTCGGCGGTTTTTTGCAGGACTTCGAGGACGATGGGCATGGCAAGAAAATAGGCTTTTCGTCGGGGCCTTTTTGCATCATATTCGTCCAACAAGCAACCTCCCAGCCCGATTTCGCCCGGCTGGGCCAACCCGGAGCCACACCCATGAGCATGATGACACCCGCGGCGACGGCGCCCGCCCTCGCCGGCAAAAACGCGCCGAAGAAATTATCATTCGCGGAGCGCCAGGCGCTCGCCCGGCAGAAAAAATACGAGCGGGATGCGCATCGCAAGCAGATCAAGTTGATGGAAATCACCGTCTTCACCCAGCAGTTGTCCTCGATGCTGGAAGCCGGCCTGCCCCTGGTCAGCGCGCTCGAGGCCCTGATGGAGCAGACGGAAAACCCGATCTTCAAGGTCATCATCCGGGAAGTGCGCAATGATATTTCCGGCGGCACGACCTTTTCCGGCGCGGTGCGCAAGTTCCCCAACGCGTTTCCAAACCTTTTCATCAGCATGGTGGAAGCCGGCGAGGCCTCGGGCGCGCTGGCCGACATCATGGGCAAGGTGGCCATGTATTTTGAAAGCTCCCTCAAGCTCCAGAAAAAGGTCAAAAGCGCGATGACCTACCCCATTGCCGTCATCACCATGGCCTGTTTGCTCGTGTCCGTGCTGCTCATCAAGGTCATCCCGGTGTTCAAGGACATGTTTTCCAGCTTTGGCGCCAAGCTGCCCGCGCCGACCCAGTTCCTCATTGACTTGAGCGACTTCCTCGCCTCGTGGTGGTGGGCCATTCTGGGCGGGCTGTATATCACTTTCCAACTCTACAAGCGCTTCACTTCGACGCCGCGCGGGCGCGAGATCAAGCACCGCGTGTTTGCCCGGCTGCCCATCATCGGCAACCTGACGCGCAAGATCAACGTGTCGCGCTTCTGCCGCACCTACGCCATTCTGCTGAAGTCCGGCGTGCCCATCCTGCGCTCCATCGAGATTTGCTCGAAGGCCTCGGACAACATCTTCATCGAGCAGGCCTGCGTCGCCATCAACCGCACGGTGTCCTCCGGCGGCCAGCTCTCGGAAGTCATCGCCACCCAGGTCTACTTCCCCAACACCGTGCGCCACATGATGAAGGCCGGCGAACAAACCGGCAACGTGGACGGCATGATGAACAAAGTCGCCGACTACTACGACAACGAGATCAACAACGTCGTCGCCTCGCTCACCTCACTGATGGAGCCGTTCCTGATTTGCTTCCTGGGCGTCGTCATCGGCGGCATCGTCATGGCGATGTTCATGCCCATCTTCCAGCTCTCCAACGTTGCGGGCGGGCCGTAAACGCGGGGCGGGCGCTGTGCTTTATTTCTTCAGCGCCTCCGCGCATTCCTCGAGCGGGTAGGTCCAGATTTCCGAGAGGGTGGGGTGATACCAGTGGGCGCGCAGGAGGTCGTATAGGGTGGCTTGGAGCGGGAGCGCGACGGCGGGAGCGTGGATGAGTTCGGAGGCGTCGCGGCCCACGCACTCCGCGCCGAGCAGGCGACCATCGGGCCGGCGCGCGTAGATTTTCACGTAGCCGCGCTTGGCTTCCATCAGGATGGATTTGCCGTGGTCGTCGAAGGGGTAGGACGCCGTGACATAATCCACGCCTTGCGCGCGCAATTCCTTTTCGGAATAGCCCGCGGTGGCCACCTGCGGGTCGGTGAAGACGATTTTCACCAGATGCGCGAAATTGACGGGCGACGCGGGCTGGCCGAGCGCGTGGCGCGCGGCGATTTCACCTTGAAGAATGGCGACGTGGACGATTTCGTGCGGCCCGGCGCAATCGCCGGCGGCGTAAATCGCCGGATTGCTCGTGCGTTGGAACTCGTCGGTGGCCACATGGCCGCTGGGCTTGAGGGCAACGCCCGTGATGTCAAGGCCGAGGCCGCTCGTGGCGGGCTCGCGGCCGAGGGCGTTGAACAACGCGGCGGCCTCGCGGGTCACCGTTTTCCCCTCGTGCATGAAAGTCACCCGCGCGCCACCCTTGGCCAGGGGCGAAATTTCCTCGATGTGCGTGCCGGTGAAAACCTCCAGGCCTTCGTCGCGCAGCGCCTGCTCGACGACGGTGGCGGCCCCGGCGCTGTGTTCTTTAAGAATGTGCGGGCTGCGTTGAATGAGGGTCACTTGGCTGCCGATGCGTTGGAGAAATTGCGCGAGTTCGCACGCCACCACGCCGCCGCCGAGGACGATGACCGATTCCGGCCAGCGCTCCAAGCCGAGCACGTCGTCGCTGGTGAGCGCGTTGACTTGGTCGAGGCCGCGCAGCGGCGGGCGGCTGATGACCGAGCCGGTGGCGACCAGAAAATGCCCGCCGGCGAGCACCGTGCCATCGGCGAGCGTGAGTTCGCGTGGGCCAGTGAAGCGCGCGCGCTGGCGGAATAAATCAAAGCGGCCTGATTCGAGTTGCCGCACGCGGCAGTCGGCAAATTCGGCGATGACGCGGCGTTTGCGGGCCTGCACGGCGGCGAAGTCCGCCTTTGCGGTTGGGATGTCGAGGCCGAAAAGTGCGCCGTGTTGGGCGAGGTGCAGCACCTCGGCGGAATAAATGAGCGTCTTCGATGGCATGCAGCCGCGCAGGATGCACAGGCCGCCCAGCTCGGCCGCGCCGTCCACGATGGCGACGCGCGCGCCGGCGTCGCGGGCGGTGCGCGCCCCGGCGTAACCGGCGCTGCCGCCGCCGACGACAATGAAATCATAATGCTGCGGCTTGTTTTCTTTTCTGTCCATGGGTGGCGGAAAATGTTAGAAAATTCAACCTGAATCCCCCCAGCATGAAGCCCGGCCTCAAAAACACAAGTGCGCGCAACCATCGTGCCAGGGGACTGCGCCTGTTTTTTTTTGGCGCAGCGTGGCTGGGGGTGGTGGCGCAAACCGCGGCGAATGCTCCTGCGGCCGCCGCCGGGGCGTTGCCACCCGCCGCCAAGTATGATTTTCGCAATCCGCCCCAAGGCGTGTTCGACGATGAATGGGTCGAGATTTTCATGAGCGGCCAGAAGGTCGGCTACGGCCACCAGTTTTACAAGCGCACGGGCGACCTCATTGAATGCGTGCAGCACCAGGAGTTTCACCTCCTGCGCCAGGAAAGCGCCATCACCATGACGGAGGACGAGACCAGCACGGAGACGCTCGACGGCCAGCCGCGCTCCTTCCATAGCTATGCCGATCTCGGCGACGCGCCGACCACCGTGGACGGCCATGGCGACGGCCACACCTTCACCATCTCGGTGCAGCAGGGCGCCTTCCGCCAGGAGCAGCAGGTGACCTTTCCCCAGGGCACGCTGATGACCTGGGGCATGGAGCGGCTCAGCCGCATCAAGGGCCTCGCGTCCGGCACCAATTATGATTTCTTGTCCTATGATCCTTCGGCCGACGCCTTTGCGCCGCTGGCCGCGCACGCCGCCAACGGCGCGCGGGCGCCGGTGCCCATCCGCGGCCAGACGGTCACCGCCACGCCGGTCAGCCTGCATCTGACCTCGCAGAACGGCCTCGGCAGCACCGACGCCGTGTCCTGGGTGGATGCCGACGACCGCACGGTGAAAACCTCGCTGCCCATGGGGGCGTTGTCCATGGACTTGGTGGCTGCAACGGAAGCGGAGGCGCGGGCGGATTACCTGCCGCACGATATTTTTACCGCCTCGCTGATCACCCTCGACCAGCCCCTCCCGACGGACGCCGGGACCATCACCGTGCGGCTGCGCCGCACGGATGGCCAGCCGCTGCCGCCGTTGCCCGAGTCGGCGATGGAGCGCGGCGCGGTGCTGGGCGACGGCAGCGTGCGCCTCACCCTCACGCGGCCCGAACTGGCCCGGCAACAGGCCGCCGCCGCGCCCGGCCCCGCGCTGGCCGACCCGGCGACTTACCTCGCGCGCAACTCCTGCCTCGATACCAGCGACCCGCTGGTGCGCCAGCTCGCCGCCCAGGCCGGCGGCCCGGTGGACACCCCGCCCAAGGTGCTCGCCGGGAAATTGCGTGATTTTGTGGCCAGCTACATTGACAAGAAGGACATGAGCGTGGGCTTCGGCACGGCGACGGAGACGGCCAAGAGCCGCGAGGGCGATTGCACGGAGCACGCCGTGCTGCTGGCCGCGCTGGCGCGGGTGCGCGGGTTGCCCGCGCGGGTGGCCAGCGGCCTGGTCTATATGCCGCATTATGACGGGCAGGACAATGTCCTCGGCTTCCACATGTGGGCGCAATTTTATCTGGACGGGCACTGGGAGGATTACGACGCCGCGCTGACCGACGGAACGACGCCGTATTGGCGGCTGGGTTTCGTCGCCACCGACCTCAACGACGTTTCGATGTCCGATTTCACGATGCAATTGACGCGTTGGATGGCGGATTTGAAGATTACGGTCGAGTCGAGCACGCCGGCGGGGAAGTGAGGGGGGAGGGGGGGAGGCAGAGGGGCAAAAGAGCGGAGGCGCAGGGACAGAGGGACAAAGAGACAGAGGGAGGATTTCACCGCGAGGGTGAGGAGAATACAAAAAAGAAAACCACGGAGGGCACGGAGGACACGGAGGGCGGAGATTTATCGCGCAAAGGCGCAGGGGCGCGAAGGATGAATCGCGGGGGGCGACGCAAGCAACGAGCTTACCCTGTCTGGCGCCAGCGGCCGGGGGCGGGGTGCTCGAGCAGGCCGGCGTCACGGAGGTTTTGCAATTGCTGGCGGATTTTGTCGCGAATGTGGCGATTGCCGGGGTGCAGTTTTTCGAACTGCGGCGCGAGGGCGTAGAGGTCCTGGTTGGAAAATTCGGGTTTGTGCAGGGAGCGAACCGCGGTAAGGACCTCCAGCGTCCAGCCGCGTTCAGCTACGGATAATTCCTTGAGGGGCAGAACCCGGCGATAATTTGTTCGCACCTCTTCTTCGGGAATAATGCGGCTTTCGTGGACAATCGCAATGCGCGCTTCAGCGGGAATTCGATTAAGGGCAATGTTGCAACCGATCCAGCCGGCCCGGCGCGCGGTGGGTGATAGCGGTTTTCGTTCAATAATCGCGGAGGACGGAAAAGCAAAATGCGGAATGAGCAGCAAGTTTTTTATGCTCCAGGCCGGAAGTTCATATTGGAGGAAATAAAAATTCGGGGTGCGGTCATGTGCGATGGAATCCATCATCGCCTGATAGGCTCCGTCGTTGACGTTATTTCCAAACCGGGACTTTTGACTTTTCAATTGATACCATGCACCACAAGCCGGACATTTGTAATCCATCGCTTTGGAATTATGCCGCAGCCGGTCCAATTTTGGCGACGGGCAATTGGGACAATAGAGATTGTGCTCGCCCCACGATTCCGTGACCACCCGCGCTTGCTGCGCGCCGCTTTTATAATCGGCGGCAAGTTGGCTGGTCATCGACAGATTCATCGGGGCTGAATAGATCAGCGCCCGATGATCGCATCAACCTTGTTTTACCCGGAAAATTTCTGTTTCGCAGCGGATGATATGGGTGGTTTCGCGTTTGCGACTGGTGGGGGCTTTGGCCCAGGCTTCGCAGATGCTGACGTCCACGGTGGTATGCACGACGCTGCCGGCGTTCACGTGGGCGCAACTGAGGAAGGCGAATTTCGTTTCGTGAAAGACGCGCTCGAAGTTTTGCGGTGGGCCGTTTTCCGCCATCGGGGATGAGGGATCGATCACTTCTGTAAGTAGATCAAGATCAATTTCTTTCAAAATTGTCACCTGCCAAGAGAGGCGGAAGGTTGGGCGTTCCGTCGTCACGCGAATCCAGGCCAAATCGAGATAAATCGTTTCCATTTCCACGCCGACGCATTGGCGGCCAATCCGCACGGCCGCGAGGGCGGTGGTGCCGGAGCCGAGGAAGGGGTCGAGGACGAGGTCGCCGGGGTGGGTGGAGGTAAGGAGGCAGCGTTCGACGAGGGCGAGGGGTTTTTGGGTGGGATGCTTGCCGTGGGTTTTTTCGTCGCCGCCGGGGGCGGTGAAGCGCCAGACGGATTTCATTTGTTTGCCGCCGTTGATTTGGCGCATGTGGGCGTAGTTGAAGGTGTGTTTGCTTTTTTCGTTTTTGGCGGCCCAGATGACGGTTTCGGTGCTGTGGGTGAAGTAGCGGCAGGAGAGGTTGGGCGGGGGGTTGGGCTTTTCCCAGGTGATGTCGTTGAGGATTTTGAGGCCGAGCTGCTGCATGGCGTAGCCGACGGAGTGGATGACGTGGTGGGTGCCGGTGACCCAGAGGGTGCCGTGGGGCTTGAGGGCGCGCTGGCAGCGTTCGAGCCAGGCGCGGTTGAACTCGTGGTTGACTTCGGGGCCGCGGGATTTGTCCCACGCGCCTTTGTCCACGCGCACCATGCGGCCGGCGTGGCAGGTGATGCCGCCGTTGGAGAGGAAGTAGGGCGGGTCGGCAAAGATGGCGTCGAAGCGGCCTTCCGGGTAGCGGAGGGCGAGGGCGTCGAGGACTTCGAGGCAATCGCCTTGGTAGAGCCAGACGCCGGCGGTGTCGTCGCGATGGACAAGGCGGAGGGGCTGGAGGGCGCTTTCGTGGAGGGCGAGGCCGGTGAAGGGGTCGCCGGCGAGGGCGGCGGGCGTGTTCCAGCCGAGGAGTTCCTCGTCGCGCCGGGGATACCCTCCTTCGTCCCGCGCGGCGGGACTACGGAGGGCAGGGGTCTCCTGGTTCGCTTTTTTGAGTGGGCGCTTGGGGGTATTGACGCGGGCGGGCCGCGGGGCGGGATTGGGCGAGGGCGCGGGCCGTGGCATGATGGGCTGATCGGATCGATCAGGCCGAAATTTGAGGCAAGACTTATTTGGGGGAAGACTTTCTCAATTCGGGCAGATGTTTAAAACGCTCAACGTTGAGCGTTGAGGCAACTGCAGTTTTTAAGTTGCGGCGTAAAGACACTATCTGGCCGCGGGCGTCGTCGGCGGGGTGGGTGCGGGGGCTGATTGGGAGAGGGGCGTGAGGGATTGCCCGGTGGCGCGGAGTTGTTTGATGCGCCGGGCTGCGGTGGGGGCCGAACTCTTGTCTTCCTGGTCCACTTCCGACCAACGGGCGACGGAGAACAGGAGCAGCCAGAAGCCGAAAAACACGGCGGGCGAGGCGAGCGGGAAATCCACGAGGGTGAGCGCGGCGATGGCGGCGAGGCCGGCGGCGGGCGCGATGAGAAACGACGCGAGCCGGCGACGCCAGAGGACCCGCGCGAGGAGCCACGCCGCAGGCAACCACCAGATGACGGTGCCGATAGTCCCGTGCTCGGCGAGACTTTGCCAAAAGTCCGACCGGGCGTAGGCGTAGTATTGGCCGGCCTGGCTCCGCGCCCTGGAAAAAGCTGTAAATCACGCGGAAGGAGCCGGGCCCCCAGCCGAACCACGGGCGGGCCTGCCACATGTTGCGGGTGTCTTCGAGGACGCGTTCGTGCATGGCGACGCCGCCGGAGTATTGAATCCAATCGTCCAGCGGGTAATGGATGGCAATTTGCGCGGCGAGGCCAAAGAGGGCCACGCCGGCCAGCGCCCAGGCCAAGAGGGATATGCCGGGGCCGGAGCGCTTGGTCCGGCGGCGTTCCTCGCGCGTCTGCCAGGCAATCGAGAGGCAGCCAAGGCCCGCCACGAGGGCGGCGAGGAGGCGGTAGGCCGGCTCGCCGACGACGGCGATGCTCCCGCCCAGCGCCAGGACCGCGCCGAGAAAGAGCCAGCCTTCGCCGGCGAGCCAGCGCCAGCCGCGCTGGCGCACCAGCCAGGCAATCATGCCCAGCGCCGCGCCCAGCCAGAGGAGCGCAAACGCGCACCACTGCGCGGGGTGCGGAAAGCTGGCAAAAAACTGCGGGTTGCCAATCGGGATGATCCACAGGATGGTGTCCGTGTTGCTGAAATATTGCAGCAGCCCCAGGGCCGCCAGCGCGCCGGCACCCAGGCAGAGGACGGCCCAAGTGCGCGCAAAGACCAGGCGGCTGCGGCACATGAGCCAGGCGTTCAGGCTGGTGGCAAAAACCCCGGCGACCAACAACGTTTCGACGCCCGCCACCTTGATTTGGCCCTCGACGGGCACCCAAACCGACGGCAGCGGCAATAATGCCCAGGCTTTATTTTCCCCCAGGCTGACGGTGTGGAAGGGGGGAAAGAAATGCCCGACGGCGAGCGTCGTTAGCACGAACCACACGGGCAGCATCCAGAGCAGGGCGCGCCAAAACAGCGCCCACTGGGTGCCGGCATAACTTTCGCGGTTGGCGATGAGGAGGGCGGTGCCGATGAGGCTCAAGGTCGCGACGGCGCCGGCAAAGATGGGCGCATTGCCGCCGCAGCCCACGGCGGCGATGAGGCCCAAGGCCACCCAGTGTACGCGAAAAGCCAGTTCCGATGGAGTCTCGGTCAGCGCGGGGCCGTGATGTTCGTCTTCAAACACGTCAAAAGGTGGGGGGGAGCGCGTCAAGCCGTGGGCACGACCGAGGCCGGCGTGGGTGGCACTTGGGCGGGTCGCAGGCTGAGGCGGAATTGTTCGAGGGCATCCCAATAGCCCGCGGCGTCGGTCTCAAGTATATTATTGTGACCGGCGCCGGCGACCCAGAGGTGGCGTTTCGGCCCGGGGTGGGTCGCGAAGAGGATTTGCCCGTGGCGGAAGGGCACGGTGTGGTCGTTGGTCGCGTGAATGGCGAGGAGCGGGGCGCGCACGCGGCGGATTTTATCGAGGTTGTTGAAGCGGTCCCAGGGCAGGAGCTTGAAATGGGTGACGACGCGAAAGGCGGTGAGGAAAGCGCCTTCGATAATCAGGCCGCCGACGGATTCGCGGCTGGCGAGGTCAATCGCGGGGCCGGCGCCGAGGGAGAGGCCGTAGAGCACGATTTTGTCGGGCGGGTAACCCTTGATGGTCGTGAGGAAGGAATAGGCGGAGGCGAGCGCGGCGCAGCAGCCGGCTTCACTCGGCGTGCCGGTGCTGGTGCCATAGCCGGGATAATCGTAGGCAAAGACGGCCCAGCCGTTGTCGCAGTAAAGGCGCAGGCGTTCGTCGGCGGTGCCGAGGTCCTGGCGATTGCCATGGCTGAAGAGCAAGACGTGCGAGGCGGCCGGGTTGGGCAAAAAGACAGCGGTAATTTTCTGGCCGTCGGACGAGGGGAGTTTGGGCTGGTTGGGCGCGTCGAGATAACTGGCGGGCGGCACGGGAAAGATCATGGCATCCGCAACCAGCCACGCAAACACGACCAGCCCGCAGTAGCCGGTCAACACGGCCGCCAGAATCGTAAAAAACGCGCTTTCCATGAGGGGGATTGAAACAGAAAAATGCCCGCAACCCAAAACAAATCCGGGCGGGACGTGGGCGGCGGCGAAACAAAGGCCGGCGGGATTGGTTATAAGGGAGTGGAAGCTTGCGGGCTGGCGGCGGGCCGCTGATGATGCCGGAGCAACCACCCGGTGGGGCCGCGCCCATGATCGAAATCAGAAAAATCCATTATTTTTATGCCGTCGCGGTGGCGCTGGTTTTTTTGCTGGGCCTGATGTTGTTTGTGCGCCTGGCCAGCCAGGTGGCCAAATCCACCGCGCCGCCGCCCGCACCGGTGAAGGCCGCGCCCGCGCCGAACCCCGCGCTCGCCCGGCTGGTGGCGCAAACGCAAGCGGACTTGCAGCAACTGCCGGTGGACTACCAAATCGCGCCTTACGTCCAGGCGGCGGCGGATTTGCAGGCGCTGCCGCGCGCCGAGGCGGTGAATTTGCTCAAGCTTTTCGCGGTGACCAAGGACAGCGCGAAGACGAAATATCTTTGCCTGCTGCTCTTCGACGCAAAAAGCCTGCCCGACCTGGCCCCGCCCTTTGCCCGGCCGGTGTCGCTCATTTTTCAGGGCGACGTGCCGTTTATCCTGCAGCGGTTTGAGGAGAATGGCGCGGTCGTAAAAATCCCCGATGGGCGGACTTTTTTGAATTTGTGCCTTACAAAAGGCGCGTGGAGCACGCGTCATTACGCGCCGGTGACGGCGGAGCAACTGCACCAGGCCGTTGACCAATTGCTCGCCTTGAAAATCTGGGCCACGCCGTTGAGCGATGAGGACAAGGCGCATTTATATGAGCAGGCGGGGGTGACGGCGGGGGGGTGAGTTTTAACCTTGGGTTGCGAGCGCTGCATCCAAGGCCAGCCAGGCTGCGAGTGGCAGTTCTTCCGGGCGGGCGCGGGCGTCGAGGCCGTGCGCGGGGAGAGTTTCCAGCCAAAGCGCCAAGCTGGTTTCGAGTTTTGGGTTTCGAGTTGCGGGTTGCGGATTAGAAGTTTCGAGTTTCGAGTTTCGGGTTTCGAGTTGACGATTTCCGGTCACCTCAGTCGCTTCAGTGGCTTCCGTCGCCTCCGTCGCCTTCCCAGCCTGGCGCACGAGGGCGCCGATTTGTTTGCGGCGGTGGGTGAAGAATTCGCGGATGAGTTTTTTGGTGGCGGGGTGGAACGCGCGGGCGTCGGGCCGGCGGCGGAGGCCGAGCAGCACGGAGTCCACTTTCGGTTCGGGATAAAAACATTTGCGCGAAACCGAGTGACTATCGGCGCGGGCGAAGGCGGCTTCGGTGAAAATGGAAATCGCGCCGCGGTCGCCGGTGCCGGGCGCGGCGGTGAAGCGCGCGGCGGCTTCGCGCTGGAGCATGAGCACCATGCGCTCCGGCAGTGGGCCGGCCAGCAGCGCGTCCAGCCAGGGCGTGCTGACGGCGTAGGGGAGGTTGGCGACGATTTTGTAAACGCCGGATGCCGCCGCTGGATGGTTTTCCGGCAGGGCCGCGCGCGGATGTGCGACGGCGTCGCCTTCGAGCAAATGGAATTTTTCGGGAAATTGGGGCAGGAGCGTGGCGCGCAGATTCCGGTCGAGCTGGCGGTCCACCTCGATGGCGAAGACCTCCGCGCCCGCGGCCAGCAACGCCTCGGTGAGCGTGCCTAGGCCCGCGCCGATTTCGACCACGACATCGTTCGCCTTTATTCCCGCCAGGGCGAGGGACTTGCGCACGAGGTTGCCCTCGGTGAGGAAATTCTGCCCAAGGTTCTTGCGCGGCACGACGCCCAGGTGCGCGAGCACGGCGCGGGTCTGCGTAGACGTCAAGGGCATGGCGGGAAACTATGCTACTAAGGAATTATTCCTCTTGAACAGTTCGATGGTATCCTGGCCGATTGCTATGTCCAAAATCTTTACTACAGGTCGACGGATAACCAATTCTTCCTTTGCAAGATGATGTGCTGTGCGAACTTTGACAGATTCAACTCTAAAACCTGCTTTTTCTGCCAGATCGCGAATTTTTCCATTTTGATGATAAGTTACTAGCCATGCAGCTTCTGCTGTCGCCAACGCTGAAAATATGTCAGATGGCTCAACATCGCAGCATTTATAAAGCCTCTTTCCGGGGCCCTCTCCATTGATTATGTATGGAGGATCAATAAAAAGAGCTGCTCGACTATTGGTGCAATAGACGCGCAATTGTTTTAAGCCATCTCCTTCAATTACTTTTATTCGAGGGGATAATTTTTTTAATGCCTTAATCCTGTCACATAATGTATCAACGTACCAACGTGAACTAATGCCCTTTTCGTCTTCGCCATCACGCAGTAGACCTGCACCAGGGGCCATAACTCCACCGTATTGGAAGCGATTACGAACCAAACATCGAAATGCAAGGGCAACGTCGTTATCCGAATCCTTACAAAGAACAGCCTCTACTTTTTTCCGAGTTGGCGAAAAGCCTCTAATCATGCTCGTTAAATTAGATGCAGATGAGCTAAAGACCACCCGCCACAAGGCAGCTACTTCAGGATCTTTTTCTACCAATACTACTTGTTTTGCCACTTTGGCGTCAGCCACTGCCAAACCTACGCTAGCACCCCCGGCAAACGGCTCAACAAAAAAGGTGGGCTGTTTGGAGAGGGATTTAAGCCATTCGAGTATGTAACTACGCATCGCTGTTTTCCCTCCCGGATATCGAAAGGGGCTTAGCGTCCGCAGGTTTTGCGAGTAGTTGGGGCTTAGAGCAGACATTTATAGCAACGCTTAAAGATCAAGTCCTTTGCTGGCACCTGCTGCTTTAGTCCAGCTTTGGCATCGTTTTAAGAGATCATCCGGAATTTTGTCGGCGTGTTGAATAATTCGACAACGGTCAAAAAATACGCCTCCATCTGAAGCATGGTCGTAGCGGTCCGTTGATACTCGAGCTGCAGTAAAGAACAGCTTTATTGGGGTAACGGCAAATGATTCAGTAATGAATTTCTTACTAAACGAATATGGGTCTAGCTCCGATAACCCATCACTCCAATGTCGGCCAGTTTTACATTGTCCGAATGCGATCAACTTTCCGGGATGGTTATCAAAAAATTTCCGCCAAACAACTACATCAACCTTAGCGTCTTTGGGACGAATTCTCGCCCCGACGCGCTTTGGCTTAAAATCGCCGCCCTCTCCGAGGGATTTGCATAAAGCGGAAACGTTTTGCGCAAAAGCACTCCGTGTGCAGCCCTCTGTGTTTTCCCAGTTGAGGGTTTGGCGTGCTGTGCCAAAGAGCATTGATCCAACTCTGATTTTATCAGGGCCGCCTAAGTAACGAATGGCAGCATGCAAACAAATCTCCTCAAAAAGCTGAGTGCCATCTAGGCGTGCTTGCTTCTTCTCTAGTCGCATATCAAGTCGAGATGTCAATAGAAGAAACCAATACAGGAACTGATACGATTGACCGCCCCATTTTTTTTTAAGAATTAACAAGTCGTTTTTCAAGGAATACGGGTAGTATTTGTTGCAATGCCCAAACTCCAAGCCGCGTTCTTCCAATTCAGAAATTGCTTCTTCAGCGGCATTTTCTGATGTTCGGTCATTCGAAACGCCACCATAGGTTTGGGCATCTTCAGATTCGTCTTCGCCATCTCGCTGGGTAATTTCAATGTAGTCCTGCTCTGACGATCCAAGTAGTGGATCGCGCAAAGCCAGCAATTCTAAATAGTCACCACGCTCTTCTCGTGGTGCATGGCTAGTCGGTGATATTGGAAAAGCCGGCATAAATCCGCTGGATTATTCGTGGTGAGATTTTTTCGTCAAATCCCGTTGCCGACGCTTCATTGACTCTTCCAAATCTGTCGCCATTTCCAGTATTTTTTCAGAAAGCTTTAAGTCGCCTTCGTTTCCATCATACCCACTTGTAACGCGGGCTTGGGCACTCATAAGACTCGCTTTGGTTTTTTGCAGTGCTTCACGAAACACACGTTCGTCACCCTTGCTTGTCTCGAATGCGATACTTAGGGGTTCACCACGACGAAGACATGCAATCGAAGATTCATTTTTTAGGACTTGTTCAAGATTTCTCAAATCGGGATTTTGAGACTGTATAACTGGTTGAATGTTGCCTCTTTTGTCGCCCCAGAGCCACAGGCAAAGCTCACCAAGATTTTTAATATTTCCTACAGGCTCACGTCGCTCTGCCGAGGCTTCCGCGATTTTGAGAAACTTCGCATAGCCGTCATAATCTAATGCGGTCATAAGGTGAGAAAAGGCAATCCGGCCACGAAAACTCCATTCGCGATTATAAGCGCCTGATTTTTCTGCTTGTTGCAATACCATCAAAGCTCGAAAAAGTCGCTGGACAGTTTTATTTCGATCGCCAATCTGGCGAGCAATTTCATCCAAAGGGGTTTTGTATTCATTATGTACCCTGGCAATGTATTCTGCTTTTGCAAAACTGCGCCATTTGGCGGGCCCATTTAAATGCTTAAAGCCAACATGTCGCCAGAGCACCTTTCGGTTGTCGAAAATGCAAACAGGTAACTTTTTAAGTGACTTGAGCACATTTGGCTCTACCCGAACCAACTGTGATAACCCAAGGGCCTGAGCCAGCTTTGGCTTAAAAAATGCCTTAACAGCAGCTAAACGACGATTCCCTTCGACCACGACACACTGGCCTTTTTCCATAACAGCAAGAAGGGGCTCGTAATCCCAAAACCCATCAGTCGCAATGGACATGGCTACTTCATCGACAGCCATGTGCTGCCAAAGAAGTTTGATATGTTCATCTTCAGATAGCTTAGCGATACCCTCAAACTCTGCCATACGTGGATTTTGCGGGTCTAGTCTTAAGTCGTTCACGTCCATAGCCTTAACAAGATGCGCGGGCAATTCTTCAGCCTTATGCGGCAAATCGTCAGTGGCAACTTTATTTGAAATAGGCATGGGGCCCTCTTCGGTGGAAGACGGTGAATTGAATTGTCTTCTTATTCTCACACATCAAATAGAAATGGCGCAAGTTCAATCCCCTCCATGGCCTGTTAGCAGGAACATGCTGAATAAGGCGATTTTACGCAGATATTAGGGATTGTAACAATGCCTCCGGATCCTCTGCCTTCATCAGGGCTTCGCCGACGAGGATGGCCCTCGCCCCGGCGGCGCGGACGCGGGCGGCGTCCTCGGCGGTGTGGAGGCCGCTTTCGCTGATGGCTAGGGCGGGGTTGGGGATGAGGGGCAAAAGTTTTTCCGAGATGGCGAGGTTGGTTTTGAACTCGACGGTGGTGAGGTCGCGGTTGTTCACGCCGATGAGTTTGGCGCCGTGGTTCAGCGCACGGTCGAGTTCGCGTTCCTCGTGGATTTCGAAGAGGGCGTCAAGGCCGGCAATGGCGGCGGATTCGTGGAGGCGCTTGAGGGTGTCATCGTCAAGGGCGCGCACGATGAGGAGGATGGCGCGCGCGCCGGCTTCGGCGGCCTCGATAATCTGCACGGGGTGCAGCATGAAGTCTTTGCGCAGGCAGGGGACGTGGCGGTTGGTGGTGGTCTGGAACTCGACCACGTCCCACAGGTCGCGCAGCGTGCCGCCGAAATATTTCTCGTCGGTGAGGACGGAAATGGCGTCGGCCCCGGCGTTGGTGTAACGGCGGGCCTGCTCGACGGCGTCGGCCCCGGCCTTGATGGCGCCGGCGGAGGGCGAGCGGCGCTTGATTTCGGCGATGACGCCGAGGCGGCCCGGCTGGTCGAGGGCTTGCGCGAAAGTCGGCCCCGGACGCGGCGACTCGGCAAAGCGGGCGAGCTCGCGCTCGCGCACGGGGCGCAGGCGCGGCTCGATTTCGCGGCGCTTGTGCGCCATAATCTCGGCGAGTTTGTCCATCGGAGGGATGAAGGATGAGGGATGAGGGAGGAAAAATAAAGGATGAAAGAAACTCGGAATGCTGATTTCTGAGTGCTGAATGCTGAGGCATTTCTACGCGGTGATGCTCGTTCGGCGATAATTTGCATTCAGCATTCAGCAATCAGAAATCCACCGCCCGGCGCATCTGTCCTTTTGCTTTGCATCAAATCCAAGGGTGGGATTGTATAGGGCGAACCTTTAACCATGAGCGCGATTGATGATTTACGCGAGACGATGGCGCGGCTGCGCGGCCCGGGGGGTTGTCCGTGGGATTTGGAACAGACGCACCAGAGCATCTGCGACTGCCTGGTCGAGGAGGTCGCCGAATTGCTCGATGCGATTGACCGGAGCGATTTTCCGCACATGCGCGAGGAACTCGGCGATTTGCTCCTGCACGTCGTCATGCACGCGCAGATGGCGTCCGAGGCCGGCCACTTTAATTTCGAGGATGTGGCGCGCGAGATCAACGACAAGCTCATCCGCCGCCATCCGCACGTTTTTGGCGAGATGAACCTGCCCACAACCGAGGCCGTGCTCCATCAATGGGACGCGATCAAGGCCGCGGAAAAGAAAAACGGCCCCGCGCCCGAAGGCCTGTTCAAGCGTTTGCCGCCGCAGTTGTCCGCGCTGCTTTACGCGCGCGAGGTTTACAAGCAAATCGAAAAAAAGCGGCTGCCGGCCAGCGGGGTCGTGGACGACGCGGCCATCGCGGCCCTGGCGCAGGGGTTGGATGAAAAAACCGCGGGTCGGAAGCTTTTCGAACTGGCCGCCGCCTGCCGCCAGGCGGGGATTGACCCCGAAATCCGCGCTGCGCCGCCACACGCAGACGGTGACGGACGCGGTCGAACATCCGCCCCATGCCCGCGCATCGTGAAGGCGACCTATTGGAGATGCTGGCCGTCGAGACCTCCGACGGCCCGCTGCTGGTGCCGTGCGAGATCCGCCGTTCGCCGCGCCTGCGCCGCATCCGCCTGAGCCTGGGCGCGCGCAACCAGGCGATTTTGCAAGTACCGCTGCGCGCCAGCGTTAGGGACGCGCTGGGTTTTTTGCGCAGCCAGGGCGACTGGCTGCAAAAACAACTGCAAAAGACCCCGCCGCCGGTGGCGCTGGCCGCGCATTTGGCGAAGCACCCACGGTTGAGCGGCCATGGGCGCGAATTTGCGGTGACGCTCAATTTCACCGTCGCGCGGCCTTTTTTCGTGTATTCGGAGGCGGCCGGCGCGGCGGAGTTCCGCTATCCGGCGGGCGAGGGTGGGGAGCCTGCACTCGGCGAATTGTTGCGCGAGTTCGCGAGGAAGGTGCTGCCACCCCGGGTGCAGGAACTGGCGCAGCGGCATGGGCTGGGGGTGCGGCGGGTGAGCGTGCGCGACCAAGGCACGCGGTGGGGATCGTGTTCGGCGGGCCGCACGGTGTCGCTCAACTGGCGGCTGGTGCTGCTGCCGGCGGACTTGCATGATTATGTATTGCTGCATGAACTGGCGCATCTGACGGAAATGAACCACTCGTCGGCGTTCTGGGATTTGCTGCGCTCCTACGACCCGCGCACGGATCTGCATGACCGGGAGTTGACCCGCCGGTCGCGGGAATTGATGCGGCTGGGGCGGGGGTGAAGTTTAGCATCTACTGAATAAAGCTGCATTTTAGAAAAGGTAATGGGAGGCATTATCCGGGCGGGGGGTGATTTTCCGAGGGGAAAGACAGTTATTCACAATTGCGGGGAAGGAACGGTGTAGAATCGGCGTTAAAGGTGCTTTTTGGTGTTGCGTTGCGGGGAGCATTTCTGATTTCTACTCACGTTTAACCCGATATCTGCTCATGGCTCGCGTTCGCATGAATCGTAAAGAATTTTTGACGGGATTAGGGGCGGCGGCCGCGGCTTGCGTCGCCCGCCCGGCGGCGGCCGCGACGGCGCGTGTCGGGGCGCCGGACAAAGTCCGCGTCCTCTCCGCCGCTGGCTTGCCGATGAAAACCCGCCCGGCGGCCCGCATCGTGGCAATGCGCAGCCTCGGCGCTTGATTTCCCACCTCGACCAATCCACGTCACCCGACATCGAGACCTTCTTTCATGGCCAACGTATTTCCCAAATGGTCCAATACCGCTCCGATCAAGCTGGTGGTCGCGCTGTTTTTGACCGTCTCCGCCGCCACGGCCGGGGTCTGGTATTACTGTTCCCCGAATTACACGAAAGTCGGCTACATGCCGACGCAGCCGGTGCCCTACAGCCATGCCCTGCACGTCGGCCAGTTGGGCCTCGATTGCCGGATGTGCCATACGTTTGTGGACCGCTCGGCGCACGCCAACATCCCCGGGCCCAGCGTATGCATGAACTGCCACAGCCCCGATTTGGGCAACATCCTGGGCGACAGCAAGGCGCTGGCCCCCATTCGCGACAGTTACGCCAGTGGCCAGCCGGTGCCGTGGATTAAAATCCACAATGAGCCGGACTATGTCTATTTCAACCACGCTGTCCACGTGAACCGCGGCGTGTCCTGCGTCGAGTGCCACGGCCAGATCAACGAGATGGACACGGTGGCCGAGGCCAAGCCGCTCGGCATGGCGTTCTGCCTGAATTGCCACCGCAACCCCGAGCAGGTCGTCCGCCCGCTGGACAAGGTGTTTGACCTTACTTGGAAGGCCGACAGCCCGGCGGCCCAGACCGACGACGGCACGAAATTTGTCCACGACTGGAAAATCCTCCCCCCGCAAAGCTGCTCGGGGTGCCACCGGTAGGAGCGAATTAAGAATTATGAATTAAGAAACAAAACACACCGCGCCCTTTGCTCATCCTCGCACTTTTGCATTTTTGCTTATTAACTAGAAACTAAGAACTAGAAAACTAAGCACCAGAACACTTTTCTTCATGAAACTCAAATTCAACCATCCCGCGCCGAGCGCGCGTGAATTGTCCGGGCCGCGTTATTGGCGCAGCTTGGACGAATTGTCGGCGACGCCGGCATTCAAGGATTGGTTGGAGAAGGAGTTTCCCGCGGGCGCCTCGATATTGGAGAGCAACGAACGGCGCGGTTTCCTGAAGATCATGGCGGCATCGTTCGGTCTGGCCGGGTTGGGCATGGCGGGCTGCCGCCAGCAGACGCGGCACTTGCTGCCTTACTCGAAGCAACCCGACCGGGTGATTCCCGGCGTGCCGGTATTCTATACTTCCTCGCTGCCCGGCGCGGATGAACACCTCCCACTGATCGTCGAGACCCACGACGCGCGACCGACCAAAATCGAGGGTAACCCGAGTTATGCGGCTACCGGCGGGGCGACGAATGTCCACGCCCAATCGAGCATCCTTGACCTTTACGACCCCGACCGCGCCCAGCGCAGCAGCACTGCAGATGGTGTGCCGCTCTCCCCCGCACAAGTGTCGGATGTGCTGACCAAGCTTGCACGGGACTATGGCGCGAACGGCGGCGCGGGTTTGTATTTCCTGGCGGACCGGAGCAATTCGCCCACGCGCGCAGTGCTGGTGAAAAAGCTCCTCGCCCAATTCCCGAAGGCCACTTGGGCGGAATATGAGGCCATTGACCAGGCCAACCCCGAGCGCGCCGCCGAAGCGCTGACGGGCCGCCCCGCCCGCCCGATCTACAACTTCGCGAAGGCCACCCGCGTGCTCGCGCTCGATAGTGATTTTCTCCACGGCGAACCCGGCCACCTCGCCAATGCCAAAGGATTCGCGAAAGCCCGTCGGATCCAGAACGGCACCGACGCCGATCCGGAGAAAATGATCCGGCTTTACTCGGTCGAAAGCAATTTCACCCTGACGGGCGCGAACGCCGACCACCGCCTGCGCCTGGCCACGGCCGCCATTCCGGCCTTGGCGGACTTGCTAACGGTGGAAATCCTCACCCAGATCAATGGCGGAACGAACCAGCAAGCCACAGATTTACTACAGAAGACCGGGGTAGACATGAAGTGGGTCACCGAATGCGTGAAAGACCTCGTCGCCCACGCCGGAAAAGCCATCGTCATAGCCGGGCCGCAAATGCCGGTGGCGGTACACCAGGCGGCGTTGTTGATGAATGTGGCCTTGGGCGCAATTGGCACGACGGTTACGCTGGCGGAATTGCCCGAGCGCGGCGCGGTGGCTTCGCTGGCGGACGTCGCAAAGGCGCTGGACGCGCGCCAGGTCAAAACGCTTTTCATTCTCAACGGCAACCCCGCCTATAACGCGCCGGGCGACTTGGCGTTTGCGGACAAACTCGCCAAGTTCAAGGATGCAAAAGGCCAGATCATTCGCTACGGATATTATGGCCGGCAGGCTGACGAGACCTCTGCGCTAGCCAACACTTTTATCGCCGGATTGCATTATTTGGAAAGCTGGGGCGACGGCCTGACATGGGACGGTTTCCATGTGCCCGTGCAGCCGATGATCATGCCGTTGTTTGAAGGCGTGAGTGAGATTGACCTGCTGGCCACGCTGGCGGGGGAGGCCAAGCCGGATGCCTACGGTTGTGTCCATGACACTTTCACGGCGATGCACCCGGGCAAGTCCTTCGAGGAATGGCTGGCGGTCGGTGTGGCTGGCATGGGCTTTGTAAAGATGAATTCCTCGGCGATCCCGGCCAGCCGGATCAATGATGTGACCGCGGCGGCATTGCAAGCGACCTGGCCGGTGGTGGACGCGGACCACCTTGAGGTCCGTTTTGTGCCCGGCATCACCGGGGATGGCCGGTTTGCGAACAACGGCTGGTTGCAGGAATGCCCGGACCCGATGTCAAAACTGACCTGGGACAATGCGATTTTTGTCAGTCCGAAACTGGCCAAGCAAAAATATCCCGAGTTGCTGCCCGGCGGCACGACGATGAGCAAAGGCCCCCTCGGCGTGCTTGCGCCCCAGGCGCGGAAGAACGACAACGACTTTGTGACTGGGCGGGAAATTGCGCGCGTGGCCGAAGTCACGGTCAACGGCCAGACCATCAAAGGCCCGGTCAGCATCCTGCCTGGCTTGGCCGACTATACGCTGGTGATTCATCTGGGTTATGGCCGCAAGCACGCGGGCAGCGTTGGTTCCTATGTCGGGTTCGACGCATTTCCGCTGGTCAGTTCGACGAGCCCGATGAGGTGCAGCGCGACGGGCGCCACGTTCAAATTAACGGATGACACCTATCGTCTCGCCAACGTGCAGGAACACTGGTCCATGGAAGGCCGCGCCATCATCCGCGAAGCCAGCGTGGACGACTACAAGGCGCACCCTGGATTTGTGACAGAGATGGAAGACTCGCCGCCCATTTACGGCAAGGACCAGAACCTGAGTCCGCAGGACAAGGCGACGAACAACCCGCGCGGCATGTCCATGTATGAGCCGCATCCGAACAGCGTGCCCGCGCCGAATGTGGCGGTGTGGAACACGCCGGAGGGCTTGAAGGATTTCCCGACGCCGCAGCAGTGGGGCATGAGCATTGACTTGAACACCTGCCTGGGCTGCACCGCCTGCCTGGTGGCCTGCCAGGCCGAGAACAACATCCCCATCGTCGGCAAAGACCAGGTGATGCGCGGCCGCGAGATGCACTGGATCCGCCTCGACCGTTATTTCTCGAGCGGTCCGGTCAAGGGCGCGAATGGCAAGGATGATTACACGGAAGCGAACGAGTTGCCGGAAGACCCGCAGGTCAATTTCCAAAGCGTCGCCTGCCAGCACTGCGAAATGGCTCCGTGCGAAAACGTGTGCCCCTTCATGGCCACCTTGCACGATGACTCGGGCCTCAACGTCATGGCCTACAACCGCTGCGTCGGCACCAAGTATTGCGCGAACAATTGCCCCTATAAGGTCCGCCGCTTCAACTTCTTTGATTGGAACAAGCGCGAGATCGGCGAATTTTACAAAGGCCCCCTCGGCCCGGACTATTACGACTCGGACGCGAGCCAGCTTACGCGGATGCAGAAGAATCCCGACGTGTCGGTGCGCATGCGCGGCGTCATGGAGAAATGCACTTATTGCGTGCAGCGCATTGAGGCGGCCAAGATCAGCGCGCGGGTCAAGGCGCGCGATTCGGGCGACACCAAGGTGGCCGACGGCGCGCTGGTGCCCGCCTGCGCGCAAGCCTGCCCGACGGACTCGATTGTCTTCGGCGATGTTTCCGACGCCAACAGCGCGGTGTCGAAAGCCAAGGCCTCCGACCGCAATTATGCGGTGCTCGGCTACCTGAACATCCGCCCGCGCACAACTTACCTCGCGAAGATCCGCAATCCCAACCCGGCCATCACCGGGCCGGGCGAGAGCGAGCAGCCGATGTCCCGCCAGGAATATGACGTGCGCTACGGACCAAAATCGGATGACGCTCCCAAGGCCGCCGCCAATGGCGCTACGAAGTCCTAAGCCCACCCCCGTCCCTGCTCCATTTTTCCACCCTCATGTCGCACGCCGCCGATGATTCCACCCCAGGCCGCCCGGCCGTCCTCGCCAAGGTCAAACCCTTGACGTCGCCGTTGTTGTCGCGCAAGCCGCTGGTGTTGAATAACCGTGACTTCCACTGGATCACGGAGAAAATCTGCCGCATTGTGGAAGACCCCGCCCCGACATGGTGGTGGGTGTGCTTCCTCATCTCCGCTTCAATTGCGACGTTCCTCGGTTTCGGGCTGCTCTGGCTGGTTTCGACGGGCGTCGGCGTCTGGGGTCTGCGTTCGCCGGAATTCTGGGGCTGGGACATCGTGAACTTCGTCTGGTGGATCGGTATCGGCCACGCGGGCACGCTGATTTCCGCCATCTTGTGCCTGCTGCGGCAAAAGTGGCGCACGGCCATCAACCGTTCCGCCGAGGCGATGACGATTTTCGCCGTGATGTGCGCCGGCATCTTTCCGCTGTTCCACGTCGGGCGCGTGTGGCTGGCGTGGTGGCTGTTCCCGATTCCCAATTCGCAGGGCATGTGGCCGAATTTCCGCAGCCCACTGGAATGGGACGTGTTCGCGGTCTCGACGTATTTCACGGTGTCGGTGCTGTTCTGGTATATGGGGATGGTGCCCGACCTCGGCACGCTGCGCGACCGCGCGGTGAAGACCTGGCGCCGGTATTTTTACGGCATCCTGGCGCTGGGCTGGCGCAACTCGACGCGCCACTGGCGCAATTACGAGATGGCCTACCTGATTCTCGCCGGGCTGTCCACGCCGCTGGTGCTGTCGGTGCACACCATCGTGTCGTTCGACTTCGCGGCGTCGCTGATTCCCGGCTGGCACACGACGATCTTCCCGCCCTATTTCGTGGCCGGCGCGATTTTCTCCGGCTTCGGCATGGTGCTGACGCTGGTGCTGCCCCTGCGCTCAATGTATAAGCTGCACGACCTCATCACGCAGCACCACATTGACTGCATGTGCAAGATCATCCTGGCGACGGGCAGCATGGTGGGCTACGCGTATGCGATGGAGTTCTTCATCGCCTGGTATGGCGGCAACCTTTACGAAGGGTTCACGTTCATCAACCGCGCGTTCGGCCAATATGGCTGGGCTTACTTCATCATGGTCTCGTGCAATGTGATCACGCCGCAGTTGTTCTGGTTCCGCCGGGTGCGGGAGAACACCGCGCTGGTGTTCATCATCGTGCTCTTTGTCAACTGCGGCATGTGGTTCGAGCGCTTCGTCATCATTGTCACCTCGCTGGCCAACGACTTCCTGCCCTCGAGCTGGGGCTATTTCTCGCCCAGCATCGTGGACATCTTCACCTTCTTTGGCACGATGGGCTTCTTCAGCACGCTTTTTCTGCTGTTCGTCCGCTTTCTGCCGATGCTGCCCATCGGGGAAATCAAGCACGTTACGCCGGCGGCCGATCCCCATTATCATCCGGAGCCTGATGAGGCGCAGGCCCCGGTGGCGGCGCTGGCCGCGAAAGGAGGCCATTCATGAGCGAAGAAATTTTTGGCATCATGGCGGAGTTCAAATCCCCCCATGACATTTATGAAGGCGCCGCCAAGCTGCGCGACGCGGGCTTCAAGCGTTGGGACACCTTCACGCCCTTCCCCGTGCATGGCCTGGACAAGCAGATGGGCCTCAGCCGCTCTCATGTGCCCTGGATCGTGCTGCTGGGCGGCATCACCGGTTTCACCACCGGCGTGCTCATCACTTGGTATATGAATGGATTCGATTATCCCTTGGTGGTGGGCGGCAAGCCCTACTGGAGCATGATTTACCCGTTTCCCGTCTTGTATGAGTTGACCATTCTCTTCTCCGCCTTCGGCGCGTTCTTCGGCCAGTTCCTGCTCAACCGCCTGCCGCAGCCCTACCATGCCGTGTTTAACAGCGAGCAATTCGAGCGGTGCTCCGACAATGCCTTTTTCGTCGTAATCGAGGCGGCCGACCCGCTCTATGACGAAGCCAAGACCCGCGCGCTGCTGGCGCAGGTCGGCGCGTTCAACATTCACCTGGTGAACAAATAACATGCGTTACTTCCTCGCCATATTTGCGTTCGCCGTGGTGGCCGTCGTGTCGGTCTACGGTTTTCGCGGCAGCAAGTCCAGCCGCGATCCACTCTTCATATTCCCGGACATGGAGTGGCAGGTCAAATACGCCGCGCAGGGTGAAAACCAGTTTTTCCCCGACGATCGGGACGACCGTCCGTTTCCCCCGGGCACCGTGCAGCGCGGCTATGGCTGGGCGATGGGCGAGACCTTTTCGCCCACTTACGCTTACGCGCCCGCGCAGAACCCGGCCCTCTATTCCGCCCGCGACGCCAAGGGCGACTTTTACAAGGGTTTCCCGGTCCATGTTACCGCCGACTTCATTGAGTTGGGCCACCAGAAGTTCAACATCTTTTGCATGGTCTGCCATGGCGCCACCGGCAACGGCAACGGTGTCACCAAGATGGGTTATAAAATGACCACCGTGCGCGACCTGACCGACGACTACACCCGCGCCAAGACCGAGGGTGAAATTTTCACCACCATCACCTACGGCCACGGCAAAATGGGCCCCTACGGCGACCGCCTCACCCCCATTGAGCGCTGGGCGGTCGTCTCCTACGTCCGCTCCCTCCAATTGGCCGGCAACGCCACTCCGGACGAGGTGCCGGAGGCGGAACGCGCCAAACTCGGCCTATGAACTCTTCCACCGCCACTCCCTCCCTATCCAGCGCCGCCACCACCAGCAGCGCGGAGAATCCGCTTGCGACCCGTGCGCTCATCGTCGGTGTCATCGGGTTGGTCGTCGCCCTGATGGGCCTGTTCATGGGCGGCAGCGCCGCGGACCCCGCGCGCCCGTTCCTGGGCTACCTGCTCGGGTTTGGCTTCTGGCTCTCGATGTTCATCGGGATGCTGATGCTGGTCATCATGTTTTACCTCTTTGACGCCGGTTGGCCCATTGTGATCCGCCGCCAGTTGGAGCACGCGCTCGCGGTCATCCCCTGGCTCGCGCTTTGTTTTGTGCCGCTGCTGCTGCTGGCGCTCGGCCTGTTTCCCGGCCACGCGCACGGCCTGCTCTGGCCATGGCTCGACCCGTCGCAACCGCTGATTGGCGAGCCAGGCAAGACCATCGGCGAGGATCCGCTCTTCATCCACAAGGCAGCATTCCTGAGCCTGCCGTTTTTCGTGTTGCGCCTGGCGGTCTATTTGACGGTGTTCTGGGGGCTGTCGCATGTATTTCGCAAGAATTCCTTTGCGATGGATCGCGACCCACGACCGGAATACGTCATCCGCTGCCGCAAATTCGCCGCCGTCGGCGTCTATTGCGTCGCGCTGTCGCTGACGTTTGCGGCCTTCGACCTGTTCATGAGCCTCGCCTACACCTGGTTCTCGACCATGTATGGGGTGTGGTTCTTTGCGACCTCGATGCGGTGCGGCATCGCCGGGACCATTCTGATCTGCTTTTATATGAGCGCGAAGCCCGGCCGCCCGCTCTACGGCATCTACAACCGCGCCCATCAATACCTGCTTGGTTGCCTGGCGCTGACGTTCACGGTCTTCTACGCCTACGTCACCTTTTGCCAATACTTCCTCATTTATAACGCCGACATTCCCGAGGAGACCTTCTGGTATAACCTGCGCGAGTTGACCGTGAATTGGACGCTGAACTCCTGGTGGTGGGTCAGCCTGGCCATTATCTTTGGCTACTTCTTCCTCCCGTTCTTTTTCCTGCTCAATTACCACACCAAGGTTTCGCGCCGCGTGCTGCCGTGTGTCGCCGCGTGGGTGCTCTGCTTCCATATTGTGGATCTTTATTTCAACATTTTACCGGGCAAAATCGCCGATGACAGCCCGGGCAGCGTGCTGCATTACACGGTCCGCGAATTCCGCCCCGAGATTTGGGACCTCGCTTCACTGGTTGGCATTGGCGGCATTTGCGTCTGGGCCTTCCTGCGTTCGCAAACCAAGGCCGAAGCCATCCCCATCCACGACCCGCGCATCGAGGAGTCGCTGAATTATCATGAGTGACCACGACGAAACCCCTTCCAAGGTGACGCTGCCCCGCTGGTTCTTTTCCGCGGCGGGTGTTGTCGGCAGCATTGTCATCATCATGGTGGTGCTGGCCGTCGCTTATAATTTTTCCCGTCCGAAAGTGACGGTGGACGCCGACATCGCCGCCCAGCGCCTGAAAACGCTCGCCGATGTGAAGGCCGCCCAGGCGGACCTTTACGACAATTACTCGGTGGTGGATCTCAAGAAGGGCATCGTCCGCATCCCTGTGGCCGAAGCCGTGAAGATCGAGGCGGCCAAGCTCGACGCCGCCACGCGCGGCGAGCCGGAGCCGCCCGTCCGACTTTCCCTGGCCGCATCGCCTGCCGGGTTTACCCCGCCGGCGCCACTGCCGCCCCCGGCCCCCGCTCCCGCGGCGGGCACCGCACCCGCCCCGGCCGCCGGCACGGCTCCAACGCCGGCACCCGCCGCGTCGTCCGCGACCGTCCAGTAACATTTTTCCATTCAATATTTTTGCACGCGTCTCCGCGTCCGCATGTGCCCTTGCGAATCACTGGTTAAGGAAATAGACCCGCGCCCCGATGCCACCCAATCGGAGCCGGTTCTGCTTGGCCAGATTGACGCTTCGCTGCGCGGTCCGGTCGTGCTGTTCTTCTGGAAGGCGCTCGGTTGGCTGCTGGTGGGCACGGTGCTGGGCCTCATTGCCGCGGTCAAGCTGGTGAATCCGGATTTTCTTGCCGGCAGTGAATATTTAACCTACGGCCGGGTATTTCCCGCCGCGATCGACTCTTTGGTTTACGGTTGGGGTTGCCAGGCGGTGTTTGCGGTGGCGCTTTGGTTGATGGCACGCTTGTGCCGCACGCAGGTGAAGCACCTCGGCGTGCTTTATGTGGCCTGGGCGTTTTGGAATCTCGCCGTGTTTTGCGGCGTGGTGAGCATCTTGGTCGGGGGGGCGACGGGGATGCCCGCGCTGGACCTGCCCCCGCAAGTCACACCGTTGTTAGGCTTCAGCTATGTGATGATTGCGATGTGGGGCGTGCTGTGCTTTCATTACCGCGCACCCGGCCCGGTGTATGTCTCGCAATGGTTCCTGCTGGCGGCTTTGTTATTGTTTCCCTGGATTGGTTTTACCGCCGAGATGATGATTTTCTACGCGCCCGCGCGCGGCGTGGTGCAATCGCTCGTCAACGCCTGGTATGTGAACGACCTGCTCTGGGTGTGGTTTGCGCCGGTGGCGCTGGCGGTGATTTATTACTTGCTGCCCAAAGTCCTTGGCCGGTCGATTTTCAGCTATTATCTTTCGATTATCGCGTTTTGGACGCTGATCATGTTCGGCGGATGGGCCGGGCCGCATTACCTGGTTTACGGCCCCGTCCCCGTTTGGGTGCAGACGGTCGGCATCGTCGGCAATATCATGTTGATCGTGCCCGTGATCGTCGTGTCGCTAAACCTGCTGGTCACCGCCGGGCAGGACCTGCCGGGTGTCTGGCGGAGCGCCGTTCTGCGCTTTGCCGTGTTTGGTGCGGTGGCTTTTATATGCGCCGGCTTCTTTGGCGCCTGGGCCTCGATGCGCAACATCAGCCTCGTCGTCAACCTCACGCAATTCACGCTCGGCCACGCCTTCAACCTGTTTTACGCGTGCTTCTCGATGGCGATGTTTGCCGCGATGTATTACATCATCCCGCGCGTGCTCGGCCGGGAATGGCCGTCGGCGATCCTGATCAAAGCGCATTTTTGGTCGTCGGCGCTCGGCAGCGCGGCGCTGGTGCTGGGGCTTTATTTTTTGGGCTGGCGGCAGGGCGTGGACATCAACAACCCCGAGATTGACTTCATCGCGATTGTCAAGGAAGGCGGCTTGGTGAACGAAATGCGTGTCGCCGCGGTGGCGCTCCTGGCGGTGGGCCAGTTGGTGTTTCTGGTCAATTTTGGCTGGATGGCCGCCGGCGCGGCTTGCGAATGCGGCTGTGCGTTTTTGAAAAAACTGGGCCTGTTCCCGGTGGGATGGAGGCTCCCATGAAGAATCTGCAACTGCTTTATTGCGGCATTCTCTTCGTGCTGGTCGCCCCCTGGTGCGGGCTGATCCTCGCCTCGAATGTGCAAATCGGCGGCCTTGAACCGGGCGCGACGGACGAAGGCGACCCGGTTTACCCCAAGGCGGCTGCCGGCATTGCCGAGCAGGGCCGCCAGGTTTACATCGAGATGGGCTGCGTCTATTGCCACACCCAGCAGCCCCGCCCCGTGAATGCCGAAGTCCTTCTCGACCAGACGGTCAAGACCAAGGACGGCTCGAAGGTCGAGCCGGTTTTCCTCAGTCCCGATATCGCGCGCAATTGGGCCAAGCGCGGTTCCGTGGCCCGCGATTACATCTACCAGTCGCGCCCGCAGCTCGGTTTTGTGCGCGTCGGCCCCGATTTGGCCGACGTGGGCGCCCATCCGATTGCCGCCTTGGATTCGGACTGGCTCTACCTGCATCTCTACGATCCGCAAATCAAAAGCCCCGGCTCGATCATGCCGACGTTCCGCTTCCTCTTTACCCAGCAAAAAATCGGCGACCAGCCCTCGGCGGATGCGCTCAAGCTGCCGGACTCCGAGCCGATCCGGGCGCCGGCCGGATATGAAGTGGTCCCCACGGCGCGGGCCAAGGCATTGGTGGCCTACCTGCGCAGCTTGAACCTCGATTACGATCTGCCGGAAGCCCCCCTGCCGTAGGGCCCTAGCGCCATGAGTGAAACCTCTCCCAGTTCCCCGCATCCCTCCGGCTCGTCTTCCGCGCCGGGCGGCTTGGCCGGTGGCGCGGACAGCATGGGTGACCAGACGCTGCAAGCGATTCATGCCAGGCTCCTGCATGAGAAGGAGGAGCCGAGCGAGGGCTTTTCCCTCATCCCGATATTCCTCATCTTTCTCGGTTGCGTGCTGGTGTATACGAACGGCGTTTACCTTGCCACCCGCTCCGGCGCGTTTCATGGGGACGTATACAATGACCACTGGGTGCCTGGTGGCAACGGCCCGGCGGTGATTGACCCTTACAAACTGGGCGCCCGCGTCTTCAAGGACAATTGCGCGACCTGCCACCAGCCCGACGGCATGGGGAAGGAAGGCGCGTATCCGCCGCTGGCCGGCTCACCTTGGCCGGTCGGCAACCCCGCGCGCGCCATTAAAATTGTTCTCGCCGGCATGGGCGGGGCCATCACCGTCAACGGCCACAGCATTCCCAACGGCGCCATGCCGCCCGTGGGCGCGACATTGCCCGACGCGCAGATTGCCGCCGTGTTGACCTACGTCCGCGCCACCTGGGGGAATAATGATTCCGCGGTGGATCCCGCGGTCGTGACGCAAACCCGAGCTGACATGGGCAAGCGCGGCACATGGACACCGGATGAAATTCTCAAGGAGAATCCGTTGGGAGATTATCATCCTCCGGCGCCCGTCCCGGTGGATGCTTCCGCGCCCGCCGCTTCTGGTGCTCCCGCACCCGCCGCGGCGTCGGCGACAAATTAATGTCCGCGCCGATTGCGAGTTTCGCGCTGGTCGAAGCCGCCCTGGCCGCGCGGACTATTGCCTTTGCCATTGCCCGGCATTGGCCGCCGGGGTGGGGTGGGTGGGGGTGGTTTCACCGATGCCGTTGAGGCCTTGGCGGCGGAGGGAGACGATGACTTGCAGGCGCTGGTCGTGCGCGCCTTTGTAGGTGCCGCGCATGGGCGCGACATCGTGGTAATCGCGCCCCACAGCCGTCACGACGTGCCGCTCGCCGGCAGCCTGGTTGTTGGTCGGGTCGAGTCCATACCATTCGCCGCCGGGCAAAAAGACTTCGATCCACGCATGGCTGGCCGCCGCGCCGACGAGCGCGGGGTCGGTTTTTTCCGGGTCGTAGTGTTCGATGTAGCCGCTGACGTAACGCGCGGGCAGGCCGGCGTTGCGCACAATCGCCAGCATCAAATGTGCGAAATCCTGGCAGACACCACTGCGTTGCTTGATGACTTGTTCCAGCGGCGTGCTGATGTCCGTCACGCCGGGTTTATACGCGAATTCGCGATAGATATAGGTGTTGAGTACCAGCAGTGATTCGCCCAGCGCCGCGCCCGGCTCGAAGAACCGCGGCTTGAGCGGGCGCAGGACTTCGCCCAGCGGCACGGTGTCGCTGGGCTGGAGAAAGTCGAACAGCCGGAACATCTGGCTGTGGACGATCTGGCGCGTTTCGGCGACGTTGACGCTGAGCGGCTCGCGCAAATCCGGCGGCGGAAAGGTTTCCACTTCGGCGGTGGCCTCGACCGCGAGCCGCTGGTGGCGGAACGGGACGGAGAAAAATTCCACATGGTTGCCGAAATAGTCCACGTAGTTGTCCACCGGCACGCGCGGTTCGATGGCGAGCTGGCGCTGGAGGACTTTTTGCGTCTCGGTGTCACGCGGCCACACGCGCAACTCCGCGAAGCACTCGGAGGCGGGCGCGACGTAGGCGTATTCAGTGCGATGGGTGACGCGGAAGCGCATGGCGCGGGGCGGGTGGACGGGAGCTTAGCGAAATTCGAGCTTGGTTTGCTCGCCTTTGGCGAAGGCGTGCTGGTGGCTGAAGTAAGTGTCTTCGAGGCGCTGGTGCAAGGCTTCGATTTGGTGGCGCAAATCACCCAGCAAATCGCTGTGGTCGGTGGTGAGCACCTGGGCGGGGTCGAGGCGCTGGCAGGTTTCTTCCAGGACGGTCAGTTCGTCCAAGAGGGGATTGGCTGGGCCGAGGTCGCGGTGCGTTTGCAGGTTGGCGAGGGCCAGGCGCAAATGGGTGAGGCAATGCCCGGCGGAACTCGGGTTGCCGGCGTTCCCGATCATGAGCGCAATCACACGGCCCAGATACGCGCGCGAGCGGTAGGTGCGCCGGTAGGCGTCCAGCGAGCAAAGCAGGCGCAGCAGCGCGATGAGGTCGGTCTCCTGCTCGAGGCGGCCGAGCAACTGGCGGCCTTCCGGGCCGACGAGCGCTTGGAGGATGGCGAGCGTGTCAATGGCGCGCTCGAGCCAGCCGCCGATGCGGAAAAACTGCCAGGCCTCGTCGTGCAACATGGTGCGTTCAGCCGCGCCGCTGGCGCGCTGGGTTTCCTCGACCACGATTTGGCAGATCTCCCGCAGGCGCGCCCGCGAGGCGTTTTTGGGCCGCGCGCCGACCTCGAGTAATTTGAGACCGAGCTGGTTGAGCGCCTGCCACAACTCGGGCGTCACGATGTCGCGGATGCCCGAGGCGTTGCTGATGGCCGCGCGCACGCAGGCGTGGACGGAGGCCGGCAGGGCGCGGTCGAGCACGAGCGCGCGCGTCAAGTCCGGCAAGTCCGGCGGCGGCTCGATGTTGGTGCGCACCCATTGGTCGGCGGACACGGCCACGGCGCGCCACAAGGGCCAATAGAGGCGTTGTGCGTCGGTGCCCAGCGCGTCCCAGCGCAGCGCATCGAGGGTGTTGAGCTGGCGGGCGATGTTTTCAGCGCGTTCGAGGTAGCGGCCCATCCAATACATGGTTTCGGCGACGCGGCTGCCGATGGAAAATTCCTCGCCGGCGGTCTCGGGCTCGGCGGCGGCGGCGGCGAAGGTCGGGGCGCCGCCGGAACTTTCGGCGGAGACCCAGGTGTCCTTGATGCCGCCGGTCATAATGGTCAGGCGCTGGCTTTCGTGGCGGCCGAGGGCCTGGCGCGTCAGTCCGCCGGGCAGCACCACGGGTGTTTCGCCGAGCAGCACAAACGCGCGCAAGAAGACACTGCGCGATACGAATTCGCCCTCGTGGAAACGGGGCGCGTGGCTGGGCGCGAGCACGGGCTGGGCCACGAGCAGGTCGGGATGCAGCTCGAGCGCCGGGCGCAGGTCGCGCGAGCCGGAGAGGTCGAGCTGCTTGCCGTAATACTTCTGCATCGTGTTCAAGTCGTGGATGGGCTTGAGCACCATGCTGGCGAGGTTGTGGCGGACGTGCGCGGCCTGGTCCACGTCGCGGCAGGTGAAGGTTGGCACAGTCTTGAGCAGCGGTTTCTCGTGCAAATAATAGAGAATGATCTGGTCGGAGTAGCGGAGGATGGCGCGGTTGTCCGCCACGCCGCAGCCGATGGCGTTGACGATGGCGACCGCGCCTTTACGCACGCAGTTGACCAGCCCCGGCACGCCCTGGAAGCGCGACTTCCCAAAGGCAATCGGGTCAATCGAGGAGCTTTCGATGCGGCGGTAAATCACGTCCACCTGTTCAAGGCCGCGGATGGTCTTGAGGAACACGCGGCTTTCGCGCACGAGCAAATCGCCGGGCTGCACCATGGCAATGCCGAGGCTGCGCGCGAGGAAACTTTCCTCGAAGTAGGACTGGTTGTCCTCACCCCGGCACAGGAGGACGGCGTGCGGGTTGGGCAGCGGCGAGGAGGCCCGCAGCATTTCCGCCATTTGCGCCGCAAAGGGCGCGACCGGGGCCACGTCCACGGTGGCGAATAATTCGGGAAAGGCCTGGGCCAGCATCCGGCGCGATTGCAGCACGTAGGCGATGCCGAAGGGCGTGGAAAAATGGTTTTCGAGCACCTGCCACGCGCCGGCGGCGTCGCGCACCAAATCCACGGCGACCAGGGGCGCGTAGAGGTTTTCGCGGATGGGCAGACCGATCAGTTGGCGGTGAAAGGCCGGGTCACTCAGCACAATTTCGTGAGGCACGGCGCGGTCGTGCAGAATGCGCTGCGGGCCGTAGATGTCGGCGATATAGGCATTGAAGGCGCGGGCACGCTGGATCAGGCCGTGTTCGAGCAAAGACCACTCCGTTGTTGCGATGACGCGCGGGAGCAAGTCGAGGCGCCACTCATGGTCGTCAATTGGTTGGTCATCCACCACGGCAAAGTGCGCGCCCAACTCGCGCGCGGCGCGGGTCAGCCGCGCGCTGCGGGCCATCAACTCGCCGCGGCTGAAGCGGTCCAGCGCGGAAAACAGGCGGGCGACGTCGGGCCGGGGCTGGCCGGGCGACGACCACATTTCGTCGCGCAGCGGTTGGTAGCCGGCGAAGAGGTCGCGGGAGTTGTCGGGTCGGCGCACGGCGGCAATCAGAGGGTCGGCACGGCGGCGATGAGCTGGCGCGTGTATTCGTGGCGCGGGTGGGCGTAAATTTCAGCGGCCGTCGCGGCCTCGACGATTTTGCCGCCGGTCATCACCAGCACGTCGTCGCTGACGTGCTCCACCACCGCGAGGTCGTGGGCGATGAACAGGTAAGTAAGTCCGAGCTGCTGCTGCAGGTCGAGCAGGAGGTTGACGATTTGCGCCTGCACGGACACGTCGAGCGCACTGACCGGCTCGTCGCAGACGATGAACTCCGGCTCGACCGCCAGGGCGCGGGCGATGCCGATGCGCTGGCGCTGGCCGCCGGAAAACTCATGCGGGTAGCGGTGCCGGTGGGCCGCTTCGAGGCCGACCAGGCGCAGGAGCTCGGCGACGCGCGATTCGCGCTCCGCCCGGGTCTTTTTGGGAAAGTGAATTTCGAGCGGTTCGGAGAGAATCTGGAAAACGGTCAGGCGCGGGTTCAATGAATTGAATGGGTCCTGGAAGATCATTTGAATCCGTTTGCGGTAGGGGAAGAATTCGTGCTCGGAACGGCCGGTCAATTCCGCGCCGTCATATTTGATGGAGCCGCTGGTGATGGGAGCGAGGCGGGTGAGCGCGCGGCCAATCGTGGTCTTGCCGCTGCCGCTTTCGCCGACCAGCCCGACGGTCGCGCCGCGCGGCACCTGGAACGAGACGCCGTCCACTGCGCGCACCACGTCGCGGCTGCGGCCGAACACCCCGCCGCGCAGCGGGTAGTGGACGCGCAAATCGGTGACTTCGAGGAGGGGGGACATGAGAATGGAAAATGGAAGATGGAAAATGGAAAAAGAAGAATGAAGAGGAAGAAGCAGATAAAATTAAGAATCCATGATGGAAATAGGAAGCAAAAGAATCGGGTGGTTTGGTTTTTCCATTTTCCATTCTTCACACCGCTTCCGCCGCCTCGATTTTCGCGTAATCAATCGTGGTCAGGCGTTCCTGGTGGTGGCCGAGGCGGGGGATGCAGGCGATGAGGGCCTGCGTGTAGGGGTGCTGGGGCGCGCGCAAGACCTGCGCCACCGGCCCGGCTTCGACGATTTTGCCGCGGAACATCACAATCACGTCGTCGGCAAAGTCGGAGACGACGGCGAAATTGTGCGTGATGAGGATGATGGACATGCGGTGCCGGGCACGCACATCGCGCAGGAGGTCGAGGATTTGCTTCTGGATGGTGACGTCGAGCGCGGTGGTCGGCTCGTCGGCGACGAGAACGTGCGGCTCGCAGGCGAGGGCCATGGCGATCATGACGCGCTGCTGCATGCCGCCGCTGAGTTCGTGCGGGTAGGCGCGGGCGCGTTTTTCCGGGTCGCGGATGCCCACGTCGCGCAGGGCCGCGACCACTCGCCCGGGCACGTCTTTTACTTGGGGCAGGTGCAGCTTCACCGCCTCCGCAATCTGCCAACCGACGGAAAACACCGGGTTGAGCGAGCTGCCTGGCTCCTGGAAAATGTAGGCGATTTCCTTGCCGCGGATTTTTTGCAATTCTCCCGGCAGCGCGGCCAGCACGTCCCGCCCGCGGTAGAGCACCCGCCCGCTTAAGGTGCAGGCTGGTGGCGGGGGCAGCAAACGCGTCAGCGCAAGGGCGGTGACGGACTTACCGCTGCCGCTTTCGCCCACCACCGCGAGCGTCCGCCCCTCGTGCAGTTGGAACGAGATGCCATTGACGGCCTCGACGACCTGGTCGCGGCCATGGAAGCTGATGCGCAAGTTTTCGACTTGCAGGAGCGGGGAGGATGCGGAATCGGGCACGACAATTAATTTCGAGTTTCGGGTTGCGAGTTGCAGATTACACGTTGCAGGTTGGGGTTAGGGTTGGAGTTTTCGGAAGGGTTTTGGTTCGTTGGTGCGGGAGATTGATGGGCTTGTCCTCAGTCGCCTCAGGGATCTCAGTCGCCGGAGTGGCCTTTGGTCAGCGCGTCTTCATTTTGGGGTCCACGATATCGCGGAGGGCGTCGCCCAGCAAATTAAATGACACGACGGTGACAAAGATGGCGAGGCCGGGCAAGAGCATCCACCAGAAATTGAGCATCATAACTTTCATGTCCTGCGCCTGGGCCAGCATCAAGCCCCACGAGGCCGACGGCTCCTGGATGCCGAGGCCCAAAAAGGACAGCGCGGCCTCGCCGAGAATATACGCGGGGATGGACAAGGTGGCTGCGACCAGCAAATACCCGGCCAGATCGGCAAAAAATGTTTAAAGAGGATTTTGCCCGTGCTTTGGCCCAGGCATTCGGCGGCGGTGACAAACGGCCGCTCACGCAGTGACAGGCTCATGCCGCGCAAGACGCGCGCCATACCCGCCCAGCCAATCAGCGAAAGAATCACGATGATGACCAGATACATTTCCGACGAGCCGAAGTGCGGGGCCAGCGCCGCGCGCAGGGCCATCAGCAGATACAGCGTGGGCATTGCCATGAGGAATTCCACCGCGCGCATGGCGAAAAAGTCGAAGCTGCCCCCAAAATAACCGGCCAGCCCGCCGACGAGGAAGCCCATCACGAGGGTGATGCCGATGCCGACCAGCCCGATGGTGAGGGAGATTCGCGCGCCATATAAGAGGCGGGAGAACAAATCGCGGCCCGTCGAATCGCTCCCCAACAAATAGAGCGGATAGTCGTTGGGGTCGGCGCTGGGGCCGAATTGGGCGGTGAGCGCAGCTTGGTCCACGACGATCAAGTGGCGATCCATCTCGAACCACGCCAATATTTTTTCCGCCCAGCTATGCTCCCGCCGGGGTTGCGCCAGTTCCTGTTCTTCGTCGTCGCTGAGGAAATAGCCGAGCAAGTTATATCGAAAGCCGTGGCCAAAGATCTTCAGGGGCACTTGGGCGCCCGGTTTCTCCTCGTAATGCGCGGTTGGGGGATCCACGTTGGTGTAAACGGGAGTCCACCAGCGGCCATCATGCCAAGTGAGCCGACTGGGCGAATGGAAAGTGTTTTTGAGGTTAATCAGGCCAATCGGTTGCGTGGAAAGCGTTTCCGCAAAAAAAGCCGCGAAATAGAATAAGGCCAGAGTCGTTGCCGCAACCGCAATCAAGGGATGCCGGGGCAGGCTGGCCAAAAGCTTTTTGAGGGTGGGCAGGGAGAACCACAGGAACAGGCCGGCGGCCAGAATTAAAAACACCGCCCCGGCCATCTCCAGCCGGCTAAACACCACTCCTAATTTGTCGGCATCGTCCCAGGGCAGGGAATAGATGCCGAGACAGGCCATGAGTATTACAGCCACGGCGACGAGCAAGGCCAGATTGGCGCCGCGGTGCTTAGCCCCGGAGCCGGTGTGCATTTTTTCCAGGCGGATACGAGGGTCGGACAGGGCGAGGAGAATGTCCGCCAAAAGATTGCCGAGGACGAGCATGACCGAGCCGACGAGCACCGAGGCCATCACCACAAATTCATCGTGGCGCAAAAATGCGTCGTAGATCAACCGCCCCAGGCCGGGATAGCTCATCACGATTTCCACCAGCAGCGCGCCAGAGAGCAGGTTGCCGATGGCCAGGCCGAACGTGGTGATGAGGGGATTGATGGCGTTGCGCAGAACATGGACGAACATAATCCGGCCCTCCGGCACGCCTTTGGCGCGCGCGGTGGTGACGAATTCCGCGCGCAAATAATCCAACATGCTCATGCGCATGACACGCATCATGCTGGCCACGGTGCCTGCGCCCAAGATCAAGGTCGGCAGGATCAAGTGCCAGCCAAAGTCCACCACCCGCGCGCCGGGTGAAAAAAAGTCGGCGTCGTAAGACGAACGGCCGCCGATAGGCAGCCAGCCGGACTTCGCGGCAGGGATGATGAGCAGCAAACCGAGAAAATATTCGGGAAAAGACAGGGCGCCGTAGGCCAGCATCGAGGTAAAGCGGTCAATGAAGGAATTCTGCCGGATGGCGGCCAGCACGCCCAGCGGCACGGCCACGATCCACGCCAGCAGCAGCGAGGAAATTTCCAGCGCCACCGTGGCGGGCACGCGCTGCAGGAGCAGACTGGTCACCGGCACGCGGTATTCGAAGGATTCGCCCAGACTTGGCGCGCCGAATCTCAAATGCCAGGTGAACTCGCCTTTTTCGTCCACAAACTTCACCGGAGAGGTGGTGTTGACCCAGTGGAAATAGCGCACATAACCCGGATTGGGATTCCCGTTAAGGTCCTTATAGCCATATTCGCGTTCGAGTTGCGCAATGAGGGCGGGTGAAATGTCCTTGCGCGCCCGGTATTCGTCCAGCGCATCGCCTGGGGCCAGGCTCATGAGAAAAAACACCAGGATGCTGATCAGCACGAGCAGCGGGATCATGGCGAGCAGGCGGCGAATTATAAAAATCAGCATGGCTATTTTTGATTGGCCGGCTCTTCCCACAATTCCTCGAGGTTCCAAATGATGGAGCCGGAGGGCGGCACCCGCACATTTTGCCACTTGTTCTTGATGGCTTCATACTGGTTGGGCGCGACGATATACAACAGGGGACATTCATCGGCCAGGATCTCCTGAATTTGCCAGAAATCCTTTTTGCGCTCGGTCTGGTCGAAGGTGCGTTCCGAGGCGTCCATCAGATCGTCAATCTGCTTTTCCCAAGGGGTGGCGGGGGTCGGTTCCTGAGGATACCACTCGTGATTTTCGCCATCGCTGCGCAAGAGCGATTTATTGCCCGACGGGTCCCCTTCACCCTGCGACGAACCCCAGCCAATCAGCGTCATCTCGTAGTCGAAACTGTTAGTTACTTTTTGCAGCAAGAGGGAAAAGTCCACGAAGGTCATCTTCAGATTGATACCGAGGTCCTGCAGGTTTTGTTTGAGGATGGTGGAAATGTCCTTGGGCCGGCGGCCGCCTTCCGCCAGCAGCAAATTGATTTCGACCTTGTGTCCGTCCTTGTCCACCAAGTCGCCTTGGTCATCGTGTTTGAAGCCGGCCTCGGTCAACAGCTCCTTGGCCTTGGCGGGGTCGTAGGGATATTGAGGCAGGTTGGGGGCATGCCAGTGCGGGTTGCCCTGGTTGATGAGCGAATCCGAAGGCTGGGCCATGTCGAAGTAAACCCCGTGGACAACGCCTTCACGGTTAAAGGCATACATGATGGCTTGGCGAAAGCGCTTATCCGAAAACCAGGCGAGTTTATACGGTTCAACATAGGGCTTGCCGTTCTTGTCTTTGCCCGGGTTAAGGTTGAACCAGTAAAAGATGGCATCCGGCATGGGGCCCATGTCGTGGATGGTAAAATCGTAAATTTTCTGCGTTTTTTTGACCCAAGCCAGGTCGGTGCCGGGAATGCCGGGGTTCCATTCCGCCTCAGATTGCCCGGTGGCAAAATTCATGATCTCTTGTTCGGCGGTGGCCACTTTCTGAACGATGAAAAAATCCACATAGGGCAGGCGCTGGCCGGCGGAATCAGCGCGCCAGTAATACGGGTTGGGCGCATACACCACGCGCTCCGCCGGCTTGAAGGACTTGATGACAAACGGGCCGGTGCCCACCAGTTGCTCGGGGTGGTCAATGGCGGTTTGGGTGGACCATTGCTTGAGCAGCGAGCCATCCTTGAACGCCGTTTCCAGCTTGTGCTTCGGCAGGATGAGGATGTTGTTCATGTCATTGACGAACGGCGAATAAACCACTGGCGTGATGATCTCGACCGTGTAGTCGTCTATTTTGCGGTATTGGGGAATTTCGCCGTTGAAGGTGAATTGGTCATACATCTCGTTCGGGTAGAGCGGTTCTTTTTCGCCGGTGGCGGAGTTGGCTTTCTGGGTGAAGACGCAGTCGAGGGTGAAAATCACGTCGTCGGCGTTGAACGGCACGCCGTCGCTCCATTTGACGCCCTTGCGCAGGTGGAAGGTATAGGTCTTTTTGTCGTCGCCAATGTTCCACGAGGTGGCCAGGGCGGGAATCATCGTGGCCGTCATCGGGTCATAGTTGACCAGCGGTGATTGGAAATACATCTCGGCGTTCTGCGAACTTTGGTCGCCCCCTGGAATGAGGAAATTGAACGTCTTCGGTTCGTCAATGTCCACTTCCACAAACGTGCCGCCGTATTTGCCGGGCGGGGTCTTGGAAATGTCCATCTCCTCGCCCGGCCCCGGGGGTGCGCCGTGGTTGGCGACTGGTGGGGGCTTGCAACTGGTGAGCAAGGCAACCACCGGCACCAGCGCCGCCCAAAAGCCAATTTGGCCGCTTGGGTGGCGGCGGCGCGGGGTGGGTGGGCGGGTGCGGGAACGGCGGAACATGACGCGGGGACGGGCGGACTGTCGGACAAACGGGATTATATCGCGGATTCGCCGGAACTAATCAATCCCACAATACCCGCCAGGTTGCGCGCTTGACGTTGTTTTCTTAAAGTTCCATCTATTAATCCTACGGCTAATAAACCCGTTTGCCTGCCGGAATATTGCCAACCTCATCGGCCCATGTCTCTGTTGCGTCCGCGTTTGCGCTCCCTGGCTCCAACCCTTTGCGGCGTCGCCACGCTGGGGTTGCTGAGTGCGTTTACTATCGTGGCGGGCCAGGCCCAAACTCAACCGCCCGCGGCTTCGGCCTCTGCACCTGTGGCGTCCGTAGTTGCCCCGACTGTCGCCGCTTCATCATCGCCCGCTAGCACCATACCACCCGCAGCTTCCGGCCTGCGTGCGCGCGGTGCCCGCGGGTCGGCCGCGCCCGCCGCGCCGGTGGCCACGATTCCGCGCGATGCGCTGCCGTTTGTGCCAAAGGATTTTACAGCGGTTAATCCGAAGCTCCCGACGCTCGTCATCGCGGGCGACTCGACCGCGCAGACCGGCGACAACGCCCATCGCGGCTGGGCGGCGTTGCTGAATGATTATTTCGACTCGACCAAAATCAATCTGGTCAACCCGTCCATTGGCGGACGCTCGTTCCGCACTTTTTATCACGAAGGCCGCTGGGACCAATTGGTCGCCGGCCTCAAGCCCGGCGATATTGTCATGATCCAATTCGGCCATAATGACGGCGGCAACGTCCACAATGCCAATGGCCGCCCCGATTTGCCGGGCATGGGGGACGAGACGGAATCGGTTACCCTCGCCAACGGCACGACCGAGGTCGTGCACACTCTTGGTTGGTATCTCAAGAAATTCATCGCCGACGTACGGGCAAAAGGCGCGACGCCCGTGGTTATGGCCGCCACGCCCTATAATCACTGGCTCAACGGCGTCTTCCTCCACCAGCCCGGCGATTTGTCCGCCGTGCAAAAGCAGATCGCCGACGACGAAAAAGTTCTCTACCTCAACCACACTGACATTATCGGCGACCGTTACGATCAACTGGGCCAGGAGGTCGTGCAGCCATTGTTCGGTGACGGCATCCTGCACACGACCACCCTTGGCGCCATCGTCAACGCCGAGGCCTTCATCGCCGGGATCAAAGCGCTGCAAATTAAAACGCTAACGGACGCGCTCAATGACAAGGGCCAGGTCATCGCGGTGTATAAGCCGGTGCCAGCCAAGCCTGCGCTTGATTGGGTGCCAACAATCGTACCGGCATCGGCCGCGGCATCTGCTGCTGCAAAATAAGCTGAATTGCCTACCCGGCTGACGCGGATGGTGGGGGGGACGGTTTGCCCGCGTAATGTTGGGGTAACTATCAACCTGCTACGATTAACCTTCCCTATGAAAACCCTATCTCGTTTGTCCTTCCCCCTCTTTACCGCTGCGTTGGCCCTGCCGGCCTTAACTGGTTTCGCCCAAACCGCACCCGCTGCCACGTCTGCCCCGGCGGCTGCGGACCAGCCCTACAAAGTTCTCGCCACCACCCAAATTCCCGCCTCGGGTGGGATTGACTATATCGCGGCGGACAGCCTCAACCGCCGCGTCTATTCCGCTTCCGGCAGCGTGGTCAGTGTGTTCGACCTCGACACCTACAAGTTGGTGGGCAGCCTGCCCAATGCGTCCGGCCATGGCGTGGCGCTCGACCCGGAAAACCACACGGGCCTCGTCTCCGGCACCAACGCGGTCTTTTTTAACACCCAGACCCTCCAGCCGATAAAAACGGTGCAGGCGCGCGGCGCGGACGGCTATCTCTTCGATCCTTTTACCCATCACTTCATTATTCTCAGCCACGGCGCGCCCAACCTTCACGTATTTGATTCCAAAGACGGTACCGATGTCGGCACCGTGGACGCAATTGGCAAGGACGGCAGCAACGCCGCGGTGGAGCAAGGCGCCACGGACGGCCAGGGCAATCTTTATTTTGACGTCGAAGACCAGGGCTGCATCGCCGTGGTGGACGCCAAGACCCTCAAAGTAACCGCGGAATACGACTTGGGCCCCAAAGGGGCCGGGAATGCGGGTTTGGCCATTGACGCCAAGAACCACATTCTTTTTGCGATGTGCCGTGGGGCGGGCGGTCGCGGAGCGCCGGCGGGTGGGGCGGCTTCCAGTGGGCCGACTTGTGTGATCCTAAGTGCCACCGATGGCAAAATCATCACCACGCTACCGCTCGCCGGTGGCAGCGACGGCGCGGTCTTCAACCCCAATACCATGGAAGCCATTAGTTCTTCCGGCGGTGGCAATGGCACCCTGTCCATCATCAAGGAAAATAGTCCGACGGATTTTGTGGTGGAAGACACCGTGACGACCAAATCCGGCGCCAAATGCTGCACGCTGGACACCAAGACCAATCACATCATCGTGCATACCACAGAGAGGGCTCCGGCGCCCGCCGTTCCAGCGGCTTCGGCTGCCTCTGCGGTGGCTTCCGCTCCAGCGATGGCGGCGGCTGCAGCTTCGGCTTCCGCCGCCCCGGCCATGGCATCGGCTTCCGCATCGGCTCCGGCAGCGTCCGGCGGTCGGCGTGGTGGTCGCGGCCCCCAGGGCCCCCAGACGCTGGATATTATCTTTGTTGGTCGCGATAGCGCGAAATAGTCCAATGCGGCAAGGATGCCCGGCATAATGTTCCGGCAACCCTTAACCTGCTATTTTTAATCTCCTTCCATGAAAACCCCGTCACGTTTTTTCTGCCTGCTCTTGGTTTCCGCGTTCGCCCCGTCGGCGTTTACCAGTATCGCCCAAACTGCTCCGGCCGCCGCTCCGGCGGCTACCGCCGCCAAGCCCTACTCCGTGCTCAAGACGGTGAAAATTGACCCCGCGCCGGGCGGCATTGATTATGTGTTCGCGGACGCGGATGGCCGCCGCCTCTATGTCCCCCGCGCCACGCGCGTCTCGGTCTTTGACCTCGACAGCCTCAAGCCCGTCGGCGAAATCGCCGGCGCCGCCGGCGTGCATGGGGCGGTGGTGGACCCGGAATACCACACCGGCTTTTGCAGCAGCAACCCCGTCGTGATGTGGAACACGCAAACCCTGGCGCAGATCAAAACCATCCCCGTGCAAGGCCGGCCCGACGGAATTCTGTTCGACGCCCCGACCCATCACGTTTTCATCCTCAGCCACAGCCAGCCCAACTTGATCGTCCTTGACGCCAAGGACGGCACGATCGTCGGCACAGTGGACCATCTGGGCAAGGCGGATGCCAACGGCAATCCGGATTCCGTCGGCTCCGTCGAGCAAGGCGCGAGCGATGGCAACGGTCACCTTTATTTCGACCTTGAGGACCAGGATTGCCTCGCGGTCGTGGATGCCAAGACCCTGAAAGTCACCGGACACTACGATGTCAGCAGCAAGGCCGGCGGGCCGGGCGGCCTGGGGATTGACGCCAAGAATCACCTCCTCTTTGCCATGTGCCATGATCCGGCGACTTGCGTGGTGCTCAGCGCCGACGATGGCAAAATCCTCGCCGCCTTGCCCATTGGCGAGGACTCGGATGCCGGCACTTTCAATCCCAACACCTTGGAAGCCTTCAGCTCCAACAACGACGGCACCCTCAGCATCATCAAGGAAAACAGCCCGACCGAATTTTCGGCGTCAACGCTGGCCACCCGGCCAGGCGCCAAAACCTGCACGCTTGATGCCAAGACGAATCAAATCATTTTGATCGCCACGGAAGCCGCGCCCCCGGCAGCGGCTGCGTCGGCCTCGGCTTCCGCAGCTCCGGCAGCGGCCTCCGCCTCGGCGGCAGGCTCGACCCCGGCGATGGCGGCGGCCCCGGCGGCGAGCGGCCAACGTGGTGGGAGGGGCGGTCGTGGTGGTCGTGGTGGCGGCCCGCAGATTCTGGACATCCTCGTTGTTGGCCGGTAAAGCGCCGGCCCGTCTGGCGGGGTCCTCGCTCACAACCTCCGCTCGAACTTGGACTCAAGACCACTACTGGATAGAGCTGAGGGCAACGCGGAAGCCGAGGGAGTGGCTGCGGCGGTCGGAAGCGAGGTCGCCGTGGCGGTCCGCCGAGCGGCAATCCACGGCGGCGTTGCTCCAACTGCCGCCGCGATGAACGCGGTTGGTGCCCGAGGTGGGACCCGTGGGATCGGTTACCGAGCCGCCCGGATAGTCCCCATACCAGTCGAGGATCCATTCCCACACTTCGCCGTGCATGTCGAAAAGGCCCCAGGCATTCGGTTGCTTGGCACCCACCGGATGCGTGGTCTTGCTGCTGTTCTGGACATACCAAGCCATTGTGTCGAGGTCGCCCGCATACGGCCCGGTGGTGCCCGCCCGGCAGGCATATTCCCATTGCGCTTCCGTCGGCAGTGTGAAAATATAGCCATCCGGCAAACGCCCAGCGGCCCGCTCCCGTTCGGTCAGCTTTTGGCAAAAAGCCATGGCTTCATCCCAGGTGACGTTCTCCACCGGTGCGTCCGGCCCCGCCGCCTTGAAGTAGCTGGGATTCGTTCCCATCACCGCCTCATATTGTCCCTGGGTCACATCCGTTGCGCCGAGGTAAAAATCCTTGGTCAGGGTCACGCGGGTCTGCGGCCCTTCGTTATTCGAGCGGCCCGCTTCGTCAGGGGGGCTGCCCATTAAAAATGTGCCAGCGGGAATTTGCACGAGTTTGATGCCGGTGTCGGCGGCGAATTGAGAACGCAGGGTGGTCAATTCAGCCGAAACGGACGAAGGCCCGGCGACCTGGCAGCCTGGGCCGGCCGCGAGCGCGAAAAAGAAAACGAGCACGACACTGGCGTGTAGTGGGCAAAGTTTACTTTCTTGGGCCGTCATTGCGGGGATTGGAGGAATGGGAATTTTTGACCACTCGATGGGTATCCGTCGAGGTTCTTTTACGTTGTCTCGCGGTTCATTATCTGAATGACGAGCGCGGTCGTATTGTCACGGCCATCTTTCTCCAGCGAGGCGTCCACCAGGCGCTCTGCGAGGTTGGCGTTGGTTTCCGGGGAGGGTGGGGAGCGCAAAAGTTCAGCGAGCTGGCCGTCATAAAGCCCCTCATTCAGGCCGTCGGAGCAGAGCAAAAAGGTATCCCCGGCCTCATACGCTACCGCGCCGACTTGGGGGTCCACGAACTGGTTGCCGCCGCCCAGTGCTTTTTGCAGCACATTCCGTCGCGGGTGGGTGCGGGCTTCGCGTTCATTGAGCATCCCGCGCCGGAAGAGCCAGCCGACGTGCGTGTCATCGTGGCTGAGTTGCTTGATTTCGCCGGCTTGGGCGGGCAAATAGTAAATCCGGCTGTCGCCGACGTGGCCGAAGTGCATCCATTCCGGCGTAAACCAGCACAAGCTCAGGGTGGTTTCCATGCCCGCGCATTCCTCGTAACTTTCCCCGAGGTGGGCGAGGGCCTGGTGGATTTGGCCGAAAAGCTCCGTCAACACATCTTCAAAACTAGTGGCTAAGCCGACGGCCGAATGCCGGAACTCGCGCGGCAGCAGGGTAGTGATTTTTTCCACGGCAATCCGGCTGGCTACTTCCCCGGCGCGCGCCCCACCCATGCCGTCGCACACCGCGAAAGCCAGGTCGGCATTGCGGGTCGAGGCTTCCCCGATTTTTCCCAGGCGGTGAATCTCCCGTCCGTCGAATTGCAGCCCGAGAAAAGCGTCTTCGTTGTTGGGGCGGACCTTGCCGCGATCCGTCCGGCCGAACCATTGCAGGCGGGCGGAAGTGAGGGCTGGGCGGTGGGGTTCCATGGCGGCGGGCGGTTACTCGAAACCGGGCAGGATGGTGGATAGCTCGAAATCAATCACGCAAAATCGCCCGTCGCGGGGCCGGTAGGTCACGTTGCGCAGGTCCGCATCGTCGTGGCGCACGCCGTATTTTTCCAACTCGGCAAACAGTTCCTGGAGGCGCTCGGCATCCAGGTGTTCGACACGGTTGCCGCAGTTGGTGGTGACGATGCGTAGTTCCGTTGGGACGGCTTCAAGCAGGCGGGGGGTAAAGGGGCAACCCCGCGCCGCGAGATGGCGCAGCACCCGCACTTCGTTCTCAAAACGCTGCGCCGCATCGGGCCCGTGGTAAGCCTTATACACCCGTCCGTCATAAGACAGGCGGACAGTGGATCGAAGAGTGTCTTTGACCAGCTCCATGGAAGAAAACTGTAGCCTGCACGGGCGAGGCAGTAGTCACTATGGCTGGTTTCATTTATTTAGGGAAGCCGCATTGGCGGACTGCCCGTTGGGAATAAGGTTTGCTCCGCTGGGCAAAATAATCGCTGCGCCCTATCGTTTGAGCCAATTTGGCGGCCAAATATTTGAATTATATTCAAGAAGTAAACATTTGCATATATTTCGTGTTTATTTTGTTAAAATGGCATCATAATTGCTTGAAATTCTCGTTCTTGGCGTCGTAATTTCAGTTGCCAAGAGGCGCTTTGCGAACTACCGACAAACCTCGGTTCCCTAAATCCATAATACAAACCTACCATGGCCAAATATAAACTCGAATACATCTGGTTGGACGGCTACGAGCCCGTCCCCAACCTGCGCGGCAAAACCCAAATCAAGGAATTCGGCAGCTTCCCGAAACTTGAGGATCTGCCCATGTGGGGCTTTGACGGAAGTTCCACCCGGCAAGCGGAAGGGAAAACCTCCGACTGCATGCTCAAGCCGGTGGCCTCCTTTCCGGATTCGACCAAAAAGAACGGGGTGCTCGTCATGTGCGAAGTGATGATGCCCGACGGGAAAACACCACACCCGTCCAACACCCGCGCGACCATTCTCGACGACCCGGGCGCCTGGTTTGGCTACGAGCAGGAATATTTCCTTTATAAGGACGGCGCGCCCCTCGGCTTCCCGCCGGGCGGCGGCTACCCGCCCCCGCAGGGCGAATACTACACCGGCGTCGGCTACAAAAACGTCGGCGACATCGCCCGCGAGATTGTGGACACCCATCTCGACCTGTGTCTGGACGCCGGCATCAACCACGAAGGCATCAACGCCGAAGTGGCCAAGGGCCAGTGGGAATTCCAGATTTTCGGCAAAGGCTCGAAAAGCGCCGCCGACCAGATGTGGATGGCCCGCTATATTCTAATGCGCCTCTGCGAAAAATACAAAGTGGACGTCAACTGGCATTGCAAGCCGCTCGGCAAGGACGTGGACTGGAATGGCTCCGGCATGCACTCCAACTTCTCGACCAAGTATATGCGTGAAGTCGGCGGCAAAGATTACTTCGAGGCCCTCATGGCGGCGTTCGACAAATACAAGAACGAGCACATCGCCGTCTATGGCCCCGACAACCATCTGCGCCTGACCGGCCTGCATGAAACGCAGTCCATTGACAAATTCAACTACGGCGTCGGCAACCGCGGCGCGTCCGTGCGCGTCCCGCACAGCTTCGTCAACAACGGCTACAAAGGCTACTTGGAAGATCGCCGCCCGAACTCGCAGGGCGACCCGTATAAAATCGCCAGCCGCATTCTGCAGACCATCGCCACCGTCCCGACCCCTCCGGCCAAGAAAGGCAAATAGCCTTTCGGTCGCACGCCGCCGCTTCGCCAACCGCCCCGGGAATCTTCCAGATTCCCGGGGCGGTTTTTTATTTCCGCAAGGATGCCCTGTATCATCGGATTGTTACGGTGCGGAAATAATTCCGTGACAACCGTGGCTTTTGCGTGACGCCATGTAAAATTGTGGCTACGGAGCGGGCCGTTAGTTGACACGGCGGAGCGATGGATTACCTGTGAATTGTTGGCCAGCCAGATCCACGCTTCCCTCACTTTATCCGTCCCGCGCCCCGCCATGAACATCAGTCCATCCTTACGCCATTTCCTTTCATCCGGATGCCGCCAGGCGCGCGCGTCCCGCCATCCGTTCCTGCGGCGTCTGAAAATCTTGGGCGGCGCGGCGCTGTTGGCCGCCGCTACGCCGGCCCGGGCGCAATTCATCCAAGGGGATCTGGTGGTGAGCTCGAGGACTTATGAGGACATCGGCGCCGTCGCCAATCTTACTGTCGGGCAGACGCTGCCCGGCGGTGGCACCGCTGTTGACAATGGCACTTATCCCAATGTCTTTTTCAACGACACCCCGGACAGCAGCTTTGGCGTGACTTCGCCCATCTTTCTCCTCCAATTCAGCACCACGGGCATTGCGGGTCCTACCATTCCGATTCCCACCAGCGAGCTGGTCACCAGTTTTTCGTCCAAATCCGAACTTGCGCTCAATTTGTCGCCAAATGGGGAATACCTGACTTTTATGGACTATGTGGCGCCCGTGGGCACGCTGGACGTGTCGAACGCGAACACGCCGGGCATCATTGAGCCGGGCAACCCCGTGACCACGATGCCGACCTACCGCGCCGTGGCGCAAATGGATGCCAATGGGGATTTGGAAATCACCACAACCAACGCCTACCCAGGTAATAATGGCCGCGCCGCGATCTTGGCGAATGGCGTTTATTACACTGTGGGCAACGGCGGTAATGGCAACGGCTCCCCGCAGGTGACGAATGCCACGGGCGTGCAAATGGTTATTCCGGGCGTGAATGCCACCGCCAACACCACGAACCCAGGCACCAACCCCGTGGGTGCGTTCAACATTAACACCGTCATCAACCCGGCGACGGGCAATCTATATGCAGCCGACAAGCCGGCGAAAGACAACAATTTTCGCGGCGAAACAATCTACGACAACACGCTCTACGTGACCAAAGGCAGCGGCAGCAACGGTATTGACACCGTTTACCAGGTGGGCAACACCGGCAGCCTGCCCAGCACCAACCCGGCCACCGCTGCCACGACGCCCATCACGGTGTTGCCGGGTTTCAACACCGTAGATGCCAAGGCGACCATCAGCCCGACGAACCCCGCGTCCAACCCTTTCGGCCTCTTCTTCGCCAATTCCAGCACGCTCTATGTGGCCGATGAGGGCGACGGCGTGCTCGCCGACCTCTCCAACGGCAACGATCCGAACTCCGGCCTGCAAAAATGGAGCCTGGTCAACGGCACCTGGAAACTCGATTATGTGCTGCAAAACGGCCTGAATCTGGGCTCGAACTACACCATCAGCAGCGGCAATTTAAGCTATTTCCCGACGGCGACGGACGGCCTGCGCAACATCACTGGCACCGTGCTGGGTAATGGCACCGTGGACATTTATGGCATCACTTCGACGGTCAGCGGGTCGGGCGACCAGGGCGCCGACCCGAATGAGTTGGTGGAAATTAGCGACAACCTGACGGACACCACATCTGCCGGCAATGAAACCTTTGATGTCTTGGACACGGCGACCTACGGGCAAGTGCTGCGCGGGGTGTCGTTTGCGCCCACGGCCATCCCGGTGCCCGAGCCGTCCACCTACGCGTTGTTGTTCGGCGCGGCGGGACTGCTCCTGGCTTGGCGGCGGAAGCGCCGCGCACAGGCGTAATACTTCCGGAGCCAATTATACCACTCGCATCTCCAGGCAACCGTATCCTCCATGCGTGGGGCGGGAACCGATCTTTTTTTGGCCAGGAATGTTAAATATAAATGGCTTTTACGTGACAATGTGTCGTAGGCGTAACGTTTTGGAAAACAGGGCGCTAGACGCTTGCAAACCACCCACTCTTGAACGAATAACGACCTTGCTGGTCGAAAATTTCGCTCCAATCAAATTTCTCCACCACTTCTCCAATCCATCTCCATGAAGTCACTACGCCTCTCCTCCTTGGTTATTCTCACTGCGGCTTGCGCGGTTTTGACTGCGCCGGCCACCCGCGCGCAATCCATTTTCACGCAGTGGAATTTCAACCTCGATGGCAACGGCACCGTGGCTGCCCCCGACAACTCCCCCGCGCCGAATATTGGCAACGGCACCGCCAACAGTCTCGGGATGACGAATAGCTATACCTACATCAAGGGCAACACCACCGGGACTGGTTCGGTGACCTCGGACGATATTCTCCCCACCGCCGGCACGGGCAACGCGAGTTTTAGCGAGTCCCTCTGGCGCATCCGCGGAGCCTCCAGCAACACTTCCACGGGCACTACGGGCGACATCAACGGCTGGAACCTTTCCGCGCCGGAATACACGCAGGGTGTGGAATTCGACGTGAGTACCTTCGACTACACCAATATTACGGTGGGTTTCGACTGGTATAGCACCACGCAGGGCGTGCGCGATCTACAGGAACAATACAACTTGAACATCTCGAACACCTCGGGCTGGATCAACATCAACCCGCTCCAGGTTGCCACCGCGAATGACTACGAGGGCGGCGCCAGTGTGTCTTCTCCGACGAACACCATTTCCTTTGCCAACATTACCGGCGTCAACAACGATCCCACCTTCGGCATTCGCCTCGTCTCTGCGTATGACCCGCAATATACCGGCACGGGCTCGCCGACCTACACCGCGGCGAATCTGACGAACGGTACGACCGGCTCCCCCGTCATCTACAACGACAATTCCGGCAACTGGCGCTTTGGCAATATTACTTTCTCAGGCACCCCGGACGTGGTTTCGGTTCCTGAACCGGGCATGACGGCCCTGCTGGCGGGAGCGATGGCGCTGGGGGTCGTGTTGGAGCATCGGCGCCGCCAGGCCAAGGGCACCCCACCAGCACCGAATCAAGCGTAAATAGCCCATGGTTGGATTGCGCCAACTCAAACGCTCAACATTTAACGTTTAACGCTCAACGTTCAAGTTTTGGACGATAGCCAGGATTTTCAACGAGCCACCTTCCACGAGGGGTTTTCAGAATTGAGCGTTAAACGTTGATCGTTTAATGTCTCTTCCCAAGCCGAAAATGTTCTAATGCCCGCCGTCAAGGTCGCCGGGTTTGAGTAGCGGGGCGAAGACGGATTTGTTCGCGCCTTTCATGTAGGCTTCCTTCGGCTCGATGACGCCCTCTTTCACGCGGGCCATCAGGCTGCCGTCCATCGAGATCATCCCGTCGGCGAAGCCGCTCTCAATGATGTTGCGGATGTTGGCGATCTGGCCGAGGCGGATGGTGTTGGGCAGCGCCTCGTGCGCGAGCAGGATTTCGTGGACGGCGCAGCGGCCCTTGGGCTTGCGCTTGCACAGCAGTTGCGCGACCACGCCGGCCAAGCAGCCGGAGAGCATCACGCGCACCTGGTTCTGCTCGTCGGCGGGAAAGGTGTTGATAATGCGGTCCACCGTCTTCGGCGCATTGTTGGTGTGCAGCGTGCCGAAGACCAGCATGCCCATCGAGGCGCACCCGAGCGCGAGCTTGATCGTCTCCAACTCGCGCATTTCGCCCAGCAGCAGGATGTCCGGGTCGTGGCGCATGGCGCCTTTGAGCGCCGCGGCGAAGGACTGCGTGTGCTCGCCGACCTCGCGGTGGACGATGATGGACTTCTTGACCGGGTGGACGAACTCGATGGGGTCCTCGATGGTGATGATATGCTTGGATAGATTGGTGTTGATATAATCTATCATCGCGGCCAGGGTGGTGGACTTGCCGCTGCCGGTCGGCCCGGTGACGACGACCAGGCCTTGTTCCAGGTGGCAGAGTTTTTTGAGCGCCTCGGGCAGTTTCAGGTCCTCGAAGGACATGATTTTCGCGGGAATCTGCCGGAAGACGGCCGCCTGGCCCCAGTGGTTGTAAAGGTAGTTGCCGCGGAACCGCGCCAGGCCCGGCACTTCGTGCGCGAGGTCGAGGTCGTGGCGTTCGAGATAGTCGTTCCAGCGGCGCTCGGGAACAATCTCCTTGAGCAGCGTCTCCATCGTCGCCGCGTCAATCGGCTGATCGGCGATGGCCTGAAGCGAGCCGGACGCGCGCGCCTTCGGCGGCAGCCCGACGGTGAGGTGCAGGTCGGAGCCGCCCTTTTCGAGCAGCGTGCGCAGCAGTTGGTCAATGGCGGGCATGGGGGTCTTATCCAGCGGAGACGGCTACTTCGCGTTCGGAGGCCGGCCACGCGGCGTAGGTCAGTGCGGCGTCGATGTCCTCCGGCTCCAAGTAGGGGAAATCGCGCAGAATCTCTTCGCGCGGCACGCCTGCGCCGATCAGGCCGACGACCATCCCCGCCGTCACCCGCAGGCCGCGGATGCGGGCCTTGCCGCCCATCACGGCCGGGTCGTGCGTGATGCGTTTCAACAAGGCTTCTTCATGTCCGGCGGTCATGGGATGATTCTAGCTTTAGGATATGGAACCGCAAGTTCTTTTCGAGCGGCGTGTGCCACATTTGGTCAAGGACGGAATACTATTTATTTGGCTGGAGCGGTGTCGTTTAAATGTAGAAGCAACGTAATTTCAAAAATAACACACATGATAACCACAAGCCATTGAAGGATGACAGCGAACCAAAACATGAACGGCTCTTTGCGCCGGTCAAATTTGCGGCGCGAGTAAAACTGAGGGATAATGCCCGATTTGATGGCCCTCAACGTATACAACGAGAGCACCCAACCGACAAAAGGGAAAACTGCAGCCAAATATAAATTTGTGTAGTATGTATAGTTCACGCAATTTTTTCGCGCAAAACGCGGTTGGTGATGTTGCTGAGGGCGACTTCGGAGGTGATTTTGCGTTCCTGCCAGAGGCCGAAGACGACGTTGTCCATCAGGCACATGCCTTCGCGCGTGCCGGTTTCCATGGTGTTGCGCAGGCCGGAGGACTTGTTTTCCTTGATCATGGCCTGGATGGCGGTGTTGCTGACGAGGATTTCGCAGGCGAGCACCAGGCCGCCCTCGCGGCTGGGCAGCAGGCGCTGGCAGACGATGCCGCGCAGGCTTTCGGCCACGCTGGAGCGGATCTGCGTCTGCTGCGCGGGCGCGAACACGTCGAGCAGGCGGTTGAGCGTGGTGGTGGCGTCGCTGGTGTGCATGGTGCCGATGACGAGGTGGCCGGTCTCCGAGGCGCTGATGGCCATCTCGATGGTTTCCAAATCGCGCAGCTCACCGATGATGATGATGTCCGGGTCTTCGCGCAGGGCGCCTTTGAGCGCGCTGAAAAACGTCTTGGTGTGGGTGCCGACTTCGCGCTGCGAGACGTTGCAGCCCTTCGCAGATTGGACGACCTCAATCGGGTCCTCGACGGTGATGATGTGGTCGGTGCGGCTCTCGTTGAGGTAGGCGACAATCGAGGCGAGCGTCGTCGTCTTGCCCGAGCCGACGGGGCCGGTGATGAGGATGAGGCCGTTGTGGTAGGACAGCATCTTCATCAGCGTCGGCAGATGCTCGGTGTAGCCGAGGTCGGCGAGCGAGCGTGTTTCAGCGGGTATCATGCGGTAGGCGCCGGCCGCGCCGTTCTTGTGGAACATCAGGTTCACGCGGTAACGGTCGGAGCCGCCGAGCGAAAGGGCGTAGTCGAGGTCCTTGCGTTCGAGATAGTTTTTTTTCTGCTCTTCGGTCAGCAGCGCGGTGTTCAGGCGCAGCGTGTCTTCCGGCGTGAGCGTGTGGGGGGAAATAAAGGCGAGCGCTCGGTTTTTGCGGATGAAGGGGCGCGAGCCGGTGGAGAGGTGCAGGTCGCTGGCCCCGTGGCGGGCGGTGGCGCGGAGCAACTCGCGCAACGCGGCGGCCAGCGAGGGGTCGTCCATCATGGCCACTTGGTCGAAGGGGAATTTCGGCGCGGGGCCGGACCCGGCGGCGGGTTTGGCTGCGCCTTGGCCGGCGGGTGGGGGAGTCTCCTCCGCTTCTTCCTCCGCATCGAAGGGATTGCTCAGGGGCGGCCCTTTTTCGGCCTTGGCCATGGCGAGGTCGGCCAGCTTCTCCAGCAACTCGACGTTGTCGGTGATGCCATCATCAAGTAGTTTTTGCGCGAAGACAATCAGCTCGGCATTGTCGCCGACGGCGGCGCGGACAGCAGCCGCCTGCGGGCGGGTGAAGAGGGCCTGGTCCAGGCCGAGTTTGACGAGCCAGAGGATGGCGGGTTGCATGGGAGCGGCGGATGAGCGCCGCCATTCTAGCAGAAAATCGCTCCCTGCCAAGCGCGAAGGCTGTTTTCGATGCTTGGCCCCGTTTTGTCCAATGCACCGCCGGACCTGGCACTGCGCGCACCACCCAACGACACCAAAACGGCACAAATATATCTTGCGGATGACGTATCGGTTTCTTAAAATACCCAAAGGACTACCTTCATTGTGATACCGCTCCTGTCCGATGAAAATCATCGCGCTCGCCCGTGTTGTTTTTTTGGCCCTGCCCGCCTTGCTCGCTTTGCCCGCCAGCGGGCAAGTGACCGTTCCCAGCCTGGACCTCACCGCCGGACAATTAAGTGGTCCCGGCAGCGAACAGGTGCTGGGCAATTTTACCTGGGAGCCGGGTGCGAGCATTACGAATGCCCTCGTGCTGACGCTCAACGGCACGAGCACGGTGGGCGATGTGATTGTCAACGGCTACGAAAACCTCACTGCCACGGTGGACAACTTCGGCAATGCTACGTTGGTGGCGCCGCTGGGCATCGGTTATGGTCTCTATGACAATAACAGCGGCACGGCGGTGTGGGACAACCAGGCCGGCAGTTCCTTTACGGTGGTGGATGCGGCCTCCATTATTGGCAGTTCTTCTTCGCAGTTTATCAACGAAACGGGGGTGACTTTTACCAAAACGGGCGCCAATACCAGCGTGGTAAATTGGGATTTCACCAACAATGGCACGATCTCCGTCCAGCAGGGCACGCTGGAGTTTTCGGGTCTCACCTTCAACGGCACTGGCGCGGCCAACACCGCCTCCGGTGCCACGCTGCAATTCAACAGCGTGACCTTGGGCAACGGCACCGCGCTCACCGGCAACGCCAACGTCCTCTTGATGGGCGCCACCATGCTGGGCGGGGCGGCGCAGGTGTCGAACGCCACGCTGCAAGGCGAGCTAACCGGTTCGGGCAACCTCACGGTATTGGGCACTTTGACGTGGATGCCGGGGGCGAACATCACGAACACGAGCGGACTGACGCTCAATGGCAATGTCACGTTGGGCGGCGTGAACTCCACCGGCTATGAAAACATCACCGCAGCCACCGTGGACTACGCCGGCAATGCCACCTTGTCCTCCACCCCCGGCATCGCGTATGGCCTGGAAGACAACAACAGCGGCACGGCAGTGTGGGACGATAAGGCTGGCAGTTCCTTCATCGTGGTGGATGCCGCCTCCATTATTGGCAGTTCTGCCTCACAGTTCATCAACGAAGCCGGGGCCACCTTCACCAAGACCGGCGCTAACACCAGCGCGGTGGATTGGGATTTCACCAACAATGGGACTGTTTCCGTCCAGCAGGGCACGCTGGAGTTTGATGGCCTCACTTACAATGGCTCGGGGTCGGCTTCCATCGCCGCGAACGCCACGCTAGAACTCAGCGGCTTGACGCTGTCCAGCAACCTGGCCGTGACAGGCAACGCCGCCGGGGCCACGTTGCAATTCAACAGCGTGATGCTGGACAATGGGACCGTGGTGACGGGCAACGCCACTCTCTTGCTGACGGGTGCCACCACGCTGGGCGGGACGGCGCAGGTGCCGAATGCCACGCTGCAAGGCACCCTCACCGCCCCGCCGCAAGGCAACCTCACCGGCACCGGCAGCCTCACGGTGCTGGGCACGTTGACGTGGATGCCGGGGGGCGCCATCGCGAGCATCAGCCCGCTGACGCTCAATGGCACGGTCGCGCTGGGCGGCGTGAATACCAGCGGCTATGAAAACATCACCGCAACCACGGTGGACTACACCGGCAACGCCACGTTGTCCTCCACCCCCGGCATCGCGTATGGCCTCTATGACAACAACAGCGGCACGGCGGTGTGGGACAATAAGGCGGGCAGTTCCTTCACCGTGGTGGACGCGGCCTCCATCATCGGTAGTTCCACTTCGCAGTTCATCAACGAAGCCGGGGCGACTTTCATCAAGACGGGAGCGAACACCAGCTCTGTAGATTGGGATTTCACCAACAACGGAACCGTTTCCGTCCAGCAGGGCACGCTGGAGTTTAACGGCCTCACCTATAACGGCACGGGGTCCGCCACCATCGCTGCGAACGCCACTCTGGAACTCAACGCCTTGACGTTGACCAGCAACCTGGCCGTGACTGGCAACGCGGCGGCGGGGGCCACGCTGCAATTCAACAGCGTGACGCTGGACAATGGGACCGTGGTGACGGGCAACACCCCGCTTTTGCTGACGGGCGCCACCACGCTGGGCGGGGCCGCGCAGGTGTCGAATGCCACGCTGCAAGGCACCCTCACCGCCCCATTACAAGGCAACGTCACCGGCACCGGCAGCCTGAAGGTGTTGGGCACGTTGACGTGGGCGCCGGGGGGTGCCATTGCGAACATCAGCCCGCTGACGCTCAATGGCACGGTCGCGCTGGGCGGGGTGAACACCATTGATTATGAAAACATCACCGTGGCCACGGTGGACTACACCGGCAACGCCACGTTGTCCTCCACCCCCGGCATTGCGTATGGCCTGGAGGACAACAACAGCGGCACGGTGGTGTGGGACAACAAGTCCGGCAGTTCCTTCACCGTAGTGGACGCCGCCTCCATCATTGGCAGTTCCGCTTCGCAGTTCATCAACGAAGCCGGGGCGACGTTCACCAAGACGGGCGCCAACACCAGCTATGAGGAATGGGATTTCACCAATAACGGCACGGTCGAGGTGGCTGGCGGCACCCTGAATTTCCAGGGTTCCGTCACCCAAATTACGGGCACCAACCTCACTGGCGGCACCTGGCAGGTTGACGCCGGCGCGACGCTGGACTTTCCGTCCGGCACCAACCTCACCAATAATTATGGCACGATCATCCTCAATGGCGCCGGCGCTTCGATTCCAGCCCTCAATAATCTGGCGGAGAACGACGGTTCGTTCCAAGTCCTGAACGGCGGTTCCTTCACCACGGCGGGAAATTTTACGAACAACGGCACGCTGGTGCTCGGCGGCGGCACTTTCAATCCGCCCGGTGCGGGCGCGGCCTTCCTCAATCAAACGGGGGCCAGCCTGGTGGACACGGGCAACAACACCAACGTGCTGTCCTGGAATTTCACCAACAACGGAACGATTTCCGTCCAGGCGGGCACGTTGGAGTTGCAGGGGATTACCTTTAACGGCCACGGCTCGGCCAACACTTCATCCGGTGCCACTTTGCAATTTGACAGCGTGACGCTGGCCGGCAACCCGGCGGTATCGGGCAATGGCGTGACCCTGTTCACGGGCACGGACACGTTAAGCGCCGGCGTGCAGGTGCAAAGTGCCGCGCTCCAGGGCTACTTGGTCGGTTCCGGCAGCCTCACGGTGCTGGGCAATTTCACCTGGGCCGCGAATGAGGCCATCGAGACCACCGGCGGGGTGACGCTCCACGGCCCGACCACGATTGGCGACGTGGTTAGCAATGCCTACGAATACCTCGAAGCCGGCGCGGGTAATCTGGCCACGATCTACAACTACGGCAATGCGACGGTGTTCGCGATCCCAGGCCAGCAATTGGGCCTGTATGACAGCAACACCGGCACGGCGGTCTGGGACAACAAGGCGGGCAGTTCTTTCACCTTAAGTGACTCGGCTTCCATTATCAGCAGTTCCACTTCGCAGTTCATCAACGAAGCCGGGGCCGGTTTCACCAAGACGGGTGCCAACACGAGTTTGGTGAATTGGGGTTTTACCAACAACGGCACGATTGCCGTCCAAGGGGGCACGCTTGAGTTTTCGGGCCAAACCTACAACGGCAATGGTTCGGCGAATGTCACTGCTGGGGCCATGGTGCAATTTAACAGTGTGACCTTGGCCAGCAACCCGGCGGTGTCGGGCAATGGCGTGACCCTGTTCACGGGCACGGACACGTTAAGCGCCGGCGTGCAGGTGCAAAGTGCCGCGCTGCAAGGCTACCTGACCGGGTCCGGCAGCCTGACGGTGTCGGGTAATTTCACCTGGGCTGCGGAGGAGGCCATCGAGAACACCGGCGGGGTGACGCTCCACGGCCCGACCACGATTGGCGACGTGGTTAGCAACGCCTACGAATACCTCGAAACCGGCGCGGGCAATCTGGCCACGATCTACAACTACGGCAATGCGACGGTGCTGGCGATCCCAGGCCAGCAATTGGGCTTGTATGACAGCAATACCGGCACTGCGGTCTGGGACAATAAAGCGGGCAGTTCCTTCACGCTGGCGGACTCGGCCTCCATTATCAGCAGTTCCGCTTCGCAGTTCATCAACGAAGCCGGGGCGAACTTCACCAAGACTGGCGGCAACACCAGTTTGGTGAATTGGGGGTTCACCAACAACGGGACGATATCCGTCCAGGGAGGCACGCTCGAGTTTTCGGGCCAAACCTACAACGGCAATGGTTTGGCGAATGTCACTGCTGGGGCCATGGTGCAATTTAACAGTGTGACCTTGGCCAGCAACCCGGCGGTGTCGGGTAATGGCGTGACCTTGTTCACGGGCACGGACACCCTGGGCGCCGCAGCGCAGGCGCAGAATGCCGCGCTGCAAGGCTACATGGCTGGTTCCGGCAGCCTGACGGTGTCGGGTAATTTCACCTGGGCCGCGGAGGAGGCCATCGAGAACACCGGCGGGGTGACGCTCCACGGCCCAACCACGATTGGCGACGTGGTTAGCAACGCCTACGAATACCTCGAAGCCGGCGCGGGCAATCTGGCCACGATCTACAACTACGGCAATGCGACGGTGCTGGCGATCCCGGGCCAGCAATTGGGCTTGTATGACAGCAATACCGGCACTGCGGTCTGGGACAACAAAGCGGGCAGTTCCTTCACGCTGGCGGACTCGGCCTCCATTATCAGCAGTTCCGCTTCGCAGTTTATCAACGAAGCCGGGGCGAACTTTACCAAAACCGGCGGCAATACCAGCCTGGTGGAATGGAACCTCAACAACAACGGCACCGTCGAGGTGGCCGGCGGCACGTTGAATCTCCAAAGTTCCGTGACCCAGATTTCGGGATCGGATCTCTCCGGCGGCGCCTGGCAGGTGGACGCCGGGGCGACGCTAGAATTTCCGTCCGGCGCCAATTTCACGACCAATCATGGCACGGTCATCCTCAACGGTATCGGTTCGGTGTTTACGCCCATCAATGCCCTCGTCGAAAACGACGGCTCCTTCCAAATCCTGAACGGACGTTCCTTCACCACGGTGGGAAATTTTACGAACAACGGCACCTTGGTGGTCGGCAGCGGCAATTTCACCCCGCCCAGCGTCGGCGCGGATTTTATCAATGAGGCCGGCGCCACTTTCATCAAGACGGGCGGCAACACCAGTCTCGCGCAATGGGATTTCATCAATGACGGCTCCGTCTCGGTGCAGAACGGCACGCTCGATTTTTCGGGTATCACCTACAACGGTGCAAGTTCGACGAGCGTCGCTTCCGGGGCTACGCTCCAGTTTAACAGCGTCATGTTGAGCAACGGCACGGTGGTGACCGGTGCGGGCGAAACTTTATTGACTGGCACCACCACGTTAAACGGGTCGGCGCAGTTGGCGAACAGCTCGTGGCAGGGAACCGTGACCGGCGGCGGCAACTTAACCCTCACCCTGGAAGGCACCACCACGCTGGGCGCCGTCAATAGCAGCACTTACGAATACTTGTATGCCAATTCTGGCAACCTGGCCACGGTGGACAACTTCGGCGCAGCCACCCTGCTGGCACCCCTCGGCACCGAATATGGCCTCTTTGACAACAACACCGGCACGGCGTTGTGGGACAACAAGGCCGGCAGTTCCTTCACCGTCAATGACGCCGCCTCCCTCCGCGGCAATTCCGCTTCGCAGTTCATCAATGAAGCCGGGGCAACCTTCATCAAGACGGGCGCCAACACCAGTCTGGAACAGTGGGACTTTACCAACAATGGGAACATCTCCGCCCAAGGGGGCACGCTCGAATTTTCCAGTATAACTTTCAGTGGCAATGGCTCGGCCAATGCCGCGGCGGGCGCCACGATCCAATTCAACAACGTGACGGTGGGCAATGGCACCGTGGTGACCGGCAACGCCATCCTCTTGCTGACGAGCACGACCACGCTGAATGGGTCGGCGCAGTTGACGAACAGTTCGTGGCAGGGGGGAGCGGTGACCGGCAATCTCACCCTCACGTTGGAAGGCACCACCACGTTGGGAACGTCGCCCGGCAGCTACTATGAATTGCTCTATGCAAACTCCGGCAACGTCGCCACGGTGGACAATTACGGCCCGGCCGCGGTGTCGGCGACTTTGGGAACGCAATATGGCCTGTTTGACGACAACAGCGGCACGGTGGTGTGGGACAACAAGCCGGGCAGTTCCTTCACCGTCAACGATGCTGCCTCCATTCAGGGCAGCTCGGCATCGGAGTTTATCAACGAAAGCGGCGCGACCTTCACCAAGACGGGCGCCAACACCAGTGTGGAGGGGTGGGAATTCACCAACAACGGAAACATTTCCATCCAAGGCGGCACCCTCGACTTTCGGGACATCACGTTTAACGGCGTCGGTTCGGCCAACACCGCTGCGGGGGCGACGCTACAATTGGAGGGCGTGACGCTGGGCAATGGCACCGTGGTGGCTGGCAACGCCTCGGTTCTGCTTACCAGCACGACGACGCTGGCCGGCTCCGCGCAATTGCCCAACCTCGTTTGGCAGGGCACCGTGACCGGCAACGGCAGCCTTACGGTCGAAGGCACGACCACCCTCGGCACCAACGCCACCAGCGCCTACGAACACCTGTATGCGAATGCGGGCAACCTGGCCGCGGTGGATAACTACGGCAATGCCGCGCTGCTTTCCACTCCCGGCACCGGCTATGGTCTGTTTGACGAAAATGACGGCACGGCATTGTGGGATAATAAGTCGGGCAGTTCGTTTACCGTCAACGACGCCTCTTCCATTCTGGGCCAGCCCGCTTCGCAGTTTATCAACGAAACCGGCGCCAACTTCACCAAGACCGGTGCCAACACCAGTGTGGAAAACTGGGACTTCACCAACCACGGCAACATTTCCGTCCAGCAGGGCACACTCGACTTTTCCGGGATTACCTTTAGCGATAATGGTTCGGCCAGCGCCGCCCTCGGGGCCACGCTGCAATTCAATGGCGTGGCGCTCAGCGCCAACACGGTGGTGACTGGCAACGGCACCACTTTGTTGACGAGCACCGACACCGCCGCCGTCGCCCTGCAATTGCAAAACGCCACCCTCACCGGCACCCTGAACGGCGTGGGCAGCCTCAATGTCTTAGGCAATTTTGCCTGGAATGGCGGCTCCCTTTATAACACCGGCGGCGTGACGCTCAATGGCACGACCACCATCGGAGCGGGCAGTTACTACGAACACTTGGATGCCAGTCCCGGCAACCTGGCCACCGTGGACAACTATGGCAATGCCACTCTGCAAGCCACTCCCGGCACCGGCTATGGCCTGTGGGACGACAATAACGGCACAGCCGAGTGGATTAATGAGGCGGGCAGTTCCTTCACCGTCAGCGATTCCGCCTCCATCCTGGGCAACCAGACCTCGCAGTTCATCAACGACAGCGGAGCCACCTTCGCCAAAACCGGCGCCAACACCAGCGTCGAGAATTGGGCCTTCACGAATAACGGCACCATCTCCGTCCAACAGGGCACGCTCGATTTTTCCAACATCACTTACAACGGTAATGGCCCGGCCAATGCCGCCGCCAACACCACGCTCCAGTTTGACAACGTGATGCTGGGCAATGGCACCGTGATCAGCGGCAATGCCACCCTTTTGCTGACGGGCGCCACCACGCTGAATGGCACGGCGCAAGTGGCGAACCTTTCCTGGCAGGGAACGGTTTCAGGCAACCTCAGCCTCACTCTGGAAGGCGTCACCACGTTGGGGTCGTCGTCGGGCAGCTATTACGAATACCTGTATGCGTCTTCCGGCAACCTGGCCACGGTGGACAACTACGGCAACGCCACGTTGTCGGGGACGCCCGGCACCGGCTATGGCCTGTATGACGATAACACCGGCACGGCGGTGTGGAACAATGAGGCGGGCAGTTCCTTCACGGTCGACGACTCCGCCTCCATTCAGGGCTATCATACCTCGCAGTTCATCAACGCCGCCGGCGCGGACTTCATCAAGACTGGCGCCAACACCAGCATTGAGAATTGGGCGTTCACCAACAACGGCACCATTTCCGTTCGGGGGGGCACGCTCGACTTTTCCAACATCACCTATGTGGGCAACGGCCCGGCCAATGCCGCCGCGAACGCCACACTCCAATTTGACAACGTGACTCTGGGCAATGGCACTGTCGTCACGGGCAACGCCACCATCCTGCTGACCAGTACCACCACACTGAATGGTTTGGCCCAGTTGGCCAACGTCTCCTGGCAAGGCACGGTGACCGGCAACCTCAGCTTCAACCTGGAAGGCGTGACCTCGCTGGGGTCGTCCTCGGCCAATCATTACGAATACCTCTACGCCAATTCCGGCAACTCAGCCACGGTGAACAATTTCGGCAATGCCACGCTGGCGGGGACGCCGGGCATCAACTTTGGCTTGAACGACAACAACAGCGGCACGGTGGTGTGGAACAACGAGGCGGGCGGTTCCTTCACCGTCAACGACGCCACCTCCATTTTGGGCAATCACACGTCGCAATTCATCAATGACAGCGGCGCGACCTTCACCAAGACCGGCGCCAACACCAGCTTGGAGGATTGGGCGTTTACCAATAACGGCGCCATCTCCGTCGAGCAGGGCACGCTTGATTTCACCAACATCACCTACAACGGCAACGGCTCGGTCAACGCCGCGGCAAACGCCACCGTCCAATTTAGCAACGTCGCGTTCGGCAATGGCACGGTGGTGACGGGCAACGCCACCCTCCTGCTGTCCAGCACTCTCACGCTCAACGGCTCGCTGCAGTTGCCCGGCGTCTCCTGGCAGGGCACCGTGACCGGCAACGGCACCCTGACCTTGAACGGCACGACCACCATCGGGACCTCGAGTAGTAGCTACGAATACCTCTATGCCAGTTCCGGCAACCAGGCCGTGGTGGACAACTACGGCGAAGTTGCGCTGTCGGCGGTCCCGGGCATCATTTATGGTTTGTATGACGACGGCAGCGGCACGGCGGTGTGGTTTAATCGGGCGGGGAGTTCCTTCACCACCAACGACGCCGCCTCTATTATCGGCAACGCCACATCGCAGTTTATCAACGAAGCCGGCGCCGATTTCACCAAAATGGGTGCCAACTCCAGCTTCGTGCAATGGAACTTCACCAACTACGGCACCGTTGAGGTGGCCAGCGGCACGCTGGACCTCGCGGGGCCCATCGCCGAAAATTCCGGCGCGAACCTCACCGGCGGCTCGTGGCTGGTGGACGCCGGCGCGACGCTCGAGTTCCCGTCCGGTTCCAATATCACGACCAATCAAGGCACGGTGATCCTCAACGGGGCCGGTTCCGTCTTTGCGGCGATCAACGACCTGGCGGTCAATGACGGCTCCTTCCAGTTGCTCAATGGCCGCGCCTTTACCGCGGTCGCTTCGCTGGCCAATGATGGCACGGCGTCGGTCAGTGGCGCCAATTCCACGTTGGACATTCCCGGCAATCTCACGGTGGGCCAGGCCGGTGTCGGCAACCTGACCGTCGCCAACGGCGGCGCGGCCATCGTCGGGAACACGCTGATTCTCGGCAGCGGCGGGAGCGCGAATGGCACGGTGAACCTCGGCGTCAATGGCACAATTCAAGTCGGCGGCGTCAACGGCCTCCAGTCCGGCGCGGGCGCTTATGCCTTTAATTTCGCGGGCGGCACGCTCCAGGTCGCCGGCAGTGATTTGACCACCGCGGTCAACGCCAATTTCACCACGGCGACCACCTCGACCATTGACACCGGCGCGTTGAACGCCACCTGGTCCGGCAACCTCGGCGGCGGCGGCGGCCTGGTCAAGTCGGGTGCAGGCTCGCTCACCCTGGCGGGTAACAATTCTTACACCGGAGCCACAACGGTCAATCAAGGCGCGCTGGTGGTCAACGGCCAGGTCACCGCCAGCGCCATCACGGTGGCCGCCGGCGCGCTCGGCGGCAACGGCACGGTTCAGGACGTGGTGGTCAACGGCGGCATCATCGCCCCCGGCGTGGCCAATACGATCACGGCCGGAGTGGTTTCTGGTTTTGCCAGCCTCACCATCGCGGGCAACCTCGTATTGACGGGCGCGGGCAACACGCCGCTCGAGTGGCATCTCAACACCGCCGCCACCAATCAAGTCAACGCCGCCGATCTGCTCACCATCCTCGGCGTCACCAGCTTCAACGGCACGCCCGGCGCGCCCATTGTCTTCGACTTCCAGAACACCGGCTACTTTGACGGCATTGCCTCGGACCAGACATACCTCCTCATCCAAGCCTCGAACGACCTCGCCAATCTCGGACTCTCCCTCAGCCAGCTTGCGGCGATCAACGCCGGCCCGAATAATTCCAACACGGCCGGCAGTTATTTCACCTTTGCCGACAACGGCGACGCGCTCGAATTCGTCGTCATCCCCGAACCCTCGGCCACCGCCCTGCTCCTCGCCGCCGCCGCGCTCCTCCCCGCCCTCCGCCGCAAACGCCCAGCGCGGGCCTGAGTCGAAGTATCTCGCCTTCGGGAGAGTTTACTCAATCCATTTTTTGATTTCGCAGTGCAATCGTTTGAATTAGGCCATCCTGTTTTGGGAGTGTGTTGCTGTGTTGAAAACATAAATGGCCGCGTTTGTCCACTATCTGTGGAGGGCGTAGGCAAGGACACGCAGGGTGGCCTCTTTGAGTAATTGGGTTTCGGTGCGGCTGTTTAAGGCGCTGCCGAACTTGCGTTTGAGCGCGCTGAAGAAACTTTCCACCTGCCAGCGGCGGCCATAGCCGCGGGCCCGCAGGTGTTCCGGCGTCATGCGGGAACGCCACTGCCCCCCGAGGGTTCCGTCCGCCCGATGCACCACTGGCCGGATCAGGCTTTCGGTGCCTTGGGCGTGTGCGCGGACAGGCACCCATTCGGCGTCGTCGCCGGCGTCGGCGTAGAGCCGCGCGGGCGCGGTGGCCGCAAAGGTTTGTTCCAGCAATGGCGCCGCGTGGCATTTGTCGTTGCGCGGCCCCCAGCCCACCACCAGCCCCACGGGCAGCAGGCTGCCGCACAACACGGCGGCGGAAACTTTCACGAACCGGTGCCGTGTTCGGCCAGTGCGGCTAAGGTCATGCGCGCTGGCCACCGTCTTTTCCAGCCCGGTGGCGTCCACCGCCGCGCTGACCCGCCGCCCCTGCCGCCGGGCGGCCGCCTCGGCCGCGCCGCCCAACTGGGCCAGGATGGCCGCCGCAATGGCCTGCACCTGCGCGCGGGCGCTGAACTTTTGCAGCGTGGTGTAATGCGGCAGTTTGTCCGTGAAGCCCAGCTGCTGGCGCAACACCTCGCTGGTGGCCAGCACCTCCAACACCCCGCGGTAGGTCGTCTTGAGGCAGGCCTTCAGGAGCAGGCCACTCATCAACTGGCGTTGGGTGAAGTCGTGGCGGCTCTTGGCCGCGCCGTAGGCATCGAGGTGGCGCGCCCCCAGCCGCATCGCGAGTTCCGTAAATCGCGCTAGGTTATTCATTCTTACAACTTGTCAGTTTGTCCCTACGGAGTCAGGTTATCTTTTCTACAGAGCAAGACAGAACTTAAAGCACCGCGCTACGCAACGGCGTCAGGAATGTTCATTTCAAACGGCGGGATTTTAACGTGGATGGGCTGGCCGGCGTCATCCACGCCGTGGAACGAACCGCGGGCCAGTGTGTTCACCGCCGCCACATGGTAGCTGTTGTAGGAGAATTTTTCGCCGGGCGCGAGGGTGGGCGTCTCGCCGACGATTTTGTCTCCCTCAATGACCTCCGTCTTGCCATCGGCCTGTTCGAGGATCCATTTGCGGCCCAGCAGCGTGAAACGCCGGTCAGACAGGTTGCGGATCGTCAGGAAATAAATGAAGGCGTGCGGGCGCTCGGGCGGCAGGTTGGCCGGGTCGCGCTGGTAAATGAGCCGGTCCAGCACGACCTGCGCATTTTTCAGCTCTTCGCTTTTGGCGGAATCCATGAAGGGAGTTGGAAAGAATATTAAACCACGGAGCACACGGGGGACACGGAGAGAGATAACGGGGAAAGTGAAAAAATGGAAGATGGAAAACACCCCTCCGTGGTTAAAATTCTTTTCATCCCCCCGGCACCAGCCGGACGATTTCCAGCCGGTCGCCCTCCGTCAGCACCGTCGCGCGGGCCTCGGCCGGCGTCAGCGCCGCGCCGTTGCGCTCGACCACCACACGCTCCGGCTCGAGGCGCAGTTCGGCCAAAAACTCCGGCAGCGGGCAACCCGCGCGCGCGGTCTGCTTCCGGCCATTGGCGATCAGGGTAATTGAGTTCAAGGCAAAGTGTTTTAGTGTTCTCGTGCTTGGTGCTTCGTGCTGGGTTTCCCAAACTGTAGAGGCGTCGCTGGCGACGGCCCCTCTTCGATAATCGTCGCCGTCATGGTGATGGGCGACGCCGACAAAGTCGGTTGCGACAGCGCCAAATCATGGTCCTTCCATACCGGGTCAAGGCCGCGCTGGCGCAGCATCGCGGCCACCACTTGCGGCGGGCGCTCGTCGGCGATGTGGAATTGTTCACCCGGCTGCGCGCGCGTGGGCGTCCATTGCGACTCGTCAAAATGGCTGTAGCCGCCCGGCTCGGTGCTCGAGCCCGCGCTCATATGTGTCACGCCCAGCGTGCACAGCCCGTCGCGCAACGGCGCCGGCTCGCGCGTCGAAAGCACGATCCCCGCCGTCGGCAGCAGCAGGCGCAGCGCCGCCATCAGTTGCACCAGTTCGTGGTCGCCCAAAATATTTTCCGGCGCGACCTCGAAGCCGCCCGCCGCCGGGCGCAGCCGCGGCAGCGCGACCGTCAGGTAGCTGCTCCAGCAATGCTTCAGCAAATGGCGCGCGTGCGCCGCGAGTGCGACGGCCTCGAAGCGCCAGTCGTGCAGCCCGAACAGCGCGCCGATGCCCAGGCGGCGGAAACCGGCGGCGTGGCCGCGCTCCGCCGTGTCGAGCCGCCAGGCGTAATGCTTTTTCGGCCCCGCCGTGTGCAGGTCGCGGTAGGTCGGCTCGTGGTAGGTTTCCTGGTAAACGACCAGGCCCTCCGCCCCGGCGGCGACCAGCGGCGCGTAGTCGGTGGTCTCGAGCGGCCCGAGTTCCAGCGCGATCTGCGGCGTCAACGCCCGGCAGCGGCCGATGCACTCCGCGACGTAGCCGTTCGCGACGTATTTCGGGTGCTCGCCCGCCACCAGCAGCAGCGAGCGGAACCCGCGCCCCGCCAGCAGCCGCGTCTCGTCCTCGACCTTGGCCGCCGGCAGCGTGATGCGCGGGATGGCGTTGTGCCGCGAAAAACCGCAATACTTGCACACGTTCACGCACTCGTTCGAAAGATACAGCGGCGCAAACAGCCGGATCGTGTTGCCAAAAAAACGCCGCGTCAATTTTTGCGACTGCGCGGCCAGCTCCTCCAAATGCGGCGCAGCGGCCGGCGCGAGCAGCGCGCAAAAATCCTCCATCGTCCGCGCCCGCCCATTTTTCAGGACGGCCAGGGCTTCTTCCGCGCGCGCAGTACGCGACCGCTCGATCCAGCGGTCGAGTGGGAGGGACGGGAGGACTTGGGAAAAATAGGACATCTTTGACCCAAGACACTATTCACGAATGGCCGGAAGACGATTCTTTTTGCAGTCCACCCATTTTGGATTCAGCCAGCCACCGCTCAATTTTCTGGTCGTCGAATTCCTTAATTTGTCGGCGGAGTGTTAGGGCAGCGCGTAGCATTAGACACGAGCACAGGAATTGCATTAGGGCAATGTCCAAACGCACTCTCATGATCAGGAATATGACTCCAAGGATCAGAGACATCGCAACAAAAATCCATAACAGCGGCAACGCCGCTCTGTCGCGCTCCAAGTCTAATTTGAAGCTAGAGCATTTTCGATTTAGATAGACGCATATTGGGCATGACCAAAGAAGCCTTGGCAATGGGTGGAGGTGAAGGAGGCGAGGGCTGGAACCAAAGCGGTTTGGAGGTCCGTGAGGGTTCGTGCGGCGGCTTGCCGAAGATGGGCTTTGAGTTTGGCGAAGGCCTGTTCGATGGGGTTGAGATCGGGGCTATACGGCGGCAGATAGCGCACGCGGGCGCCGCGGGCGGCCAGCACCGCGGCGACGCTGGCCGTTTTGTGGGTGGCGAGGTTGTCGAGGATCACGGTGTCGCCCTCCCGCAATTCCGGGCCGAGCACTTGTTGGAGGTAGGCGGTGAACACGTCGGTGTCCACTGCGCCTTCGATCAGAAAAGGCGCAGTCACGGCGTCCACGCGCAACGCGGCGATAAAGGTGGAAGTGTGCCAGTGCCCGTGGGGCACGCGCCCGAGGCAACGCTGGCTGCGCGGGGCCCGCCCATACAGCCGCGCCATCTTGGTGTTCAAGCCGGTCTCGTCGATGAAGACCAACCGTCGGCTGTCCCAGCTGGGCTGATCCTGGCGCCACTGGTGCCGGGCCGCTTTAACGTCGGGTTCGATCTTGCTCGGCGGCGCGCGTCGTTTTTTTTATAGCTCAAGCCCAGCCGCTCCAGCCGGTGCCACAGCGCGTTGAGGCCCAGCCGCACGCCGAGTTGCTCGCGGCAGCGCGTTTGCAGTTGCGCCAGCGTCAGGTCGGGCTGCGCCGCGATCCACGCCCGCACCTTGCGCTCATGCTCCGCCAGCCGGGAGCGGCGGCAGCCGCCGATTTGTTTCGGCCGGCAGTGGCCCCGGCGGCGGTATTGGTTCCAGAAGCGTTCGGCGCTGCTGCGGCTGACCCCAAAACGGCGGCAGACCTCGCCCGTGCCTTCCCCGGCTTCGCACGCCCGCACGATGCGCTGGCGCAAATCTTCCGAGAGTGGTTTCATGGTGGTGGCCTCCTTTTCCACCATTATACACCGCTTTCAGCAATACGTCTATTTAAATCGAAAATGCTCTAAGTCGTGACTTCAGGCTCATGCGGTTAATTTAACCCAAACCCGTCGGGACTCAAGCCCCATTCTTTATTTCCATTCAGCGGTCAAGCGGAAGGGTGGGGGAGGATTTTGGAAAAGACGCCATGGCAGAAATTCAGCATTCAGCAATCAGCATTACCCCAAAAACGCCGTCAGCGGACTGGTGGCCGAGGCGCGTTGTCCGGCGTCCGGCAACCCCGTTTCATACGCCGCGCGGCCCGCTTCGACCGCCAGCGCAAACGCCTGCGCCGCGCGCACCGGGTCGGGCGAGATGGCAATGGCGGTGTTGACCAGCACCGCGTCCGCGCCCATTTCCAGCGCCTCGGCGGCGTGGGACGGGCGGCCAATCCCCGCGTCCACCACCACTGGCACGCGCGCCTGCTCGATGATGATGGCGATTTGCGCGCGCGTTTCGATGCCGCGGTTCGAGCCGATGGGCGCGCCCAGCGGCATCACCGCCGCGCACCCCGCGTCCTGCAACCGCAGCGCCAGCACCGGGTCGGCGTTGATGTAGGGCAGCACGACAAACCCCTCGCGCACGAGGATTTCCGCCGCGCGCAACGTCTCGATGGGGTCGGGGAGCAGGTAATTCGGGTCGGGGTGGATTTCGAGCTTCACCCATTTCGGCAAACCCGCCGCCGCGCCCAGCCGCGCTAGCCGCACGGCCTCGTCCGCGTTCATCGCCCCCGCCGTGTTCGGCAGCACGAGGTATTTGTCCGGCTCCAGAAAATCCAGAATATCGGCAAACGGGTCATGCTTCCCCGACAAGTCCGCGCGCTTGAGCGCCACCGTCGCCAGCGCCGGCCGGCCCGCCGCAAGGGTCTCCTTCATCAGCGCCGGCGACGAAAATTTCCCCGTGCCGATGAACAGCCGGGACGCAAACGTGCGCCCGCCGAGGAGGAGGGGTTGGTTATGGAGGGGCATCGGAAGGCGAAGAATAAAGGATGAACGATGAGGGATGAAGGATGAAATGAAGAAGAGTGAAGTGCAAACCTCGTGTGATGCTCCGGTAGGGACGCCTCTCCGAGGCGTCCGCTTGTTCTCTTAAATCTAAGTGCTAAAGACGGGTTTTAATCTTTTGCCAGATACCATCCACTGCTTTTCGTTCATAAAACGGTTTTTGGTTTGTGAAATAACCCGACAGTCCAGAGCCATCGTAATACACCATATCAACAAATTTTTGTTTTTTTGGCACGCTTTCAATAACTATGCCACTTTCCCCTGAAACACGATCAAAAGCAGATTGATCCTCCAAGCCAATGCAAAGCAATAATCCTCCCTCTTTATTTCTTTCAGGGTTAATGTAGAATGCAATCCAGGCGGCTTTAACCGTTTTTATGCCGGTGTAAAGGCGAGACAGTGCCGCAACCAATTCATGAGGATAATCTTTGGGCTGGCCAATCATCACTCTCATCTCCTTTTGCGCGACGTATCGTTCTCGCGGCGTGAAAATTGATCCGTCAAGTAACCGTGTAATTTCATCTGGGAAAAACTCCTTTCCGTAACTCGCGCCCGGATTCATCAAAAGGTAAGACCCCTTGGTCATCTCGAAAAAAGCCCTGGCATCCAGCAGGAGGAAGTTAACTCCGGGCTGGATGCGTGCTTCGGATGTGAAAAAGGGTACGCACTTATGTCCATTGAATTCTATATTGACCAAACTAATTTGAGTGCCAGTTTGAATTATGCCATCTACAATTGCCGGAGGCGTCCCTGCGGGTATGATGCAAACCTTTGAATCGAGCAGTTCACGTAGAAACAGTGGTCGCGCTGCCGGATCATTCGCTGCATTGAGTAGCGCATGCTCAAGTAAATTGGTCGGTTTGAATTCCACATTCATTTGAGCGAACGCCAGAATTCTTCTTCAGTCAGCCCGCACACTTTACCCGAGACGATGTCTTCGATGCGGCGAATGCCTTCTTCGATGGCGTCCGCTTCGTTGGGCACCGGCCCGACGCTCTCCACCAGTTTGCGCGCGAGTTGCAACCGCTCCTCGACGGGCAGTCGCAACGCCGATTTCTCCAGTTCCGCGATGGACATGAAATTAAATTAGGCCAAATCGAGCCGGGCCGCAAGTGCGATGTTGCCGGGTTCATTTCCTCATCGCCGCCGCCAGCCCCAATTCCGCGAACAAATCATTGGGCACGAGAACCAGCTTATTATCCATGGCGGTCGGTTCGCCGTTGCGCAGAGCCATGGTCAGGCCCGCGCCCTTTTGCGCCACTTCGGCGGCGAGTTTTTTGTAAAACTCGGCGGCGGGAATCAGCTCGGCGAACAGGGTCTGGATGATGACGCCGGCGTATTTCTGCATCATCTGCGCGTGGAATTCGCGCAGCAGCGGCACGAGTTCCATGATGCCCTTCGGCGCCGCCAGTTTCGAGCGCGGCCAGTCCTTCGTCGTGTTCAGCAGCTCGGCGGCGTTGAGCGTGATTTCCAGGCTGACCGAGGTGGGCGAAATCTTGCGTTTGAAAAATCCGAGCGCCAGGCCCTTTTGCTGCGCGCAATTGCGATAATCCAGAAAGAACGCGAAGGGCCACGACGCCTGCGTCAGCGCGTCAAGCAGCATCTTGTATTTCTTCTGCTCCGAGCTGTCGGTGCGGAACCGCTGCTGGAACGAGGCCTCGAAATGCTGGCGCAGGTGGTGCGCGCTGGTGAGGTAATTGAGCAGCAGCCGCTCCAGATTCAGGACGACCGCGTCCTCGTCCACCGGGCCGGGATGGAGCAGGGTTTGCAGGTAATCGCCCCACTCGCGGTGGTTTTCATCGAGGACGCGAAAGAGCGCGAGCCGGTTTTTCGCCTCGGCCACGACCGGCTTGAACAGCGCGTGCTGCTTCAATTCCTCCGCGGACAAATCGCGCAAGTCCTGGACATTTTTGATGGCGCCGCCCTCGGCAATATATCCGGCAAGTTTCATTGGGTAAAAAAGGAGAAGGTAGAAGATAGGAGAAAGAAGGTAGAAGTGCAAACAAGAGTTGCGGGGTTTGCGATTTGAGCCACGCCGCCGCATCAACACCGCGTCATCCGTCACGCCTTGGGTCGAAAATAGTCGGTAAGTTTTTGCAACAAACGCCGATGGCGTTCAGGCGAAACCGAGCCTAAGACTCCGAGAAATCGGCCGGGCGGCAGAACGGTGAGATAACCCAGGCGAATCAGCGAAGGCGCCTTCAGTCCGCTTTTCGCGAAATCCGGCTGCGTTGAATCCACGATCTCATCGAGCTCCGGCACCTGGCGGTGGAGTTGGGTGCTGATGCCACAGACAAGCCAGTCGCCGAACGGCGGCATTTGGCGCAAGAGCAACGCCGGGCGGGGCTTGACGCCCCCATCGGCCTGCGGCAGCGGGGTCAGCGCGATATCGCCTTCTTTCATGGCTACCGTTTAAGATCGGCCAGCGTGTATTCCGGTTCGTTGTCACCATATGCATCCGCGAGGTTGGCGGCGGCGAGCGCGGCCCATTCGGCGCGTTCCTGCTCCACTTGCGCCTCGGCGGATAGAACCATCACACCCAATGGGCAGTTGGCGGGCAGATCAAACGGCTCGTCAAGGACGATTCGCTGGCCATCGTAATGGGCTTTGAGGATTACTGCGGACATGAAACCAATTATGGCAGGCTCGCATGGTTGGGCAAGACTTCTTGTGGGCCATTTTCTTGGCTATACTTTTACGCCTCTTCGATTTAGTTCATCGGAAATATTTTTTGGATACATATTTTTCCAACCTTTCATTCTTCGAATCGCCTGAAAAACACCCAAGTCCTGCTTTTTGCTAATTTGCCGCCGGATCCCTTTTTCGGTCAATGATTTGCTGCGAAAAAACAGTTCACAACCGTGTTCCAAGGCATCATGAATTACATTTAATTCCCGGATGCCGCGAAATTTACAAATTACTTTTGCGCCATATATATTTTTGTAGGAGGTATTGCCGTTACGGCCAAGTTGCAGGGCCTTATCGTAGGCTTCTTGAGGCGAATCCGCTCGAATCAAAACCGTGTTGATCCAGACATGATTACGGCGCCGACCTGGAACACGAATTTCCTCCACGAGGTCGGCGGCATACCATTTTGCGTCAGGTGGGATAAAGGCCATGAATTAAGATTTTACTGAGACAATTCGAGAGAGGTCTTTTGCTTTGCTGGCCGTTGCCCACCGCCGCAGCACCTTCTCCTCGATGTCCGCCGGGCTGATGCCGTTTTGCGCGCGGAGTTCGGCGGCGCTGCTGCCGTGGCCCACAAAATTGTCCGGCCAGCCGATGCGTTCCACCGGCGTCGCGAGGCCCGCTTCATTCAGCGCTTCGAGCACCGCCGAGCCAAAGCCGCCCATGAGGACGTGGTCTTCCATCGTCACGATTAGGCGCGCGGCGCGGGCGTGTTGGTGCAAAAGTTCCCGGTCCAGCGGCTTTGCAAACCGCGCGTTCACGATCCCGACGGACAGGCCCTGTTCGGCAGCCAGTTTATCGGCGAGCTTCGCGGCGTCTTGCAGCATCGGGCCGAGCGCCCAAATGATAATGTCGCTGCCCTCGCGCAGCACTTCGGCCTGGCCGATGGGCAGCGCGGCGGGCTGGTCTTTGATCTTCACGCCGACCGCCGGGCCGCGCGGGTAGCGGATGAACGCCGGGCCTTGGTGCAACAGCGCCGTGTGCAGCATGTCCACCAGCTCATCCTCGTCCTTCGGCTGCATGACGACGGCGCGTGGCACGGTGCGCAGATACGCGATGTCGAACAGCCCATGGTGCGTCGGGCCGTCGTTGGGCGAAAGGCCGGCGCGGTCCATGCAAAACGCCACGGGCAGATTTTGCAGCGCGACATCGTGGATGATGGGGTCGTAGGCGCGCTGGAGGAACGTCGAGTAAATCGCGCACACCGGGTGGATGCCGCTCGTGGCCAGGCCCGCCGCGAACAGCACCGCGTGCTCCTCGGCGATGCCCACGTCAAAAAATTGCGCCGGCACTTCCTTCGCCAGGTGCGACAAGCTCGTGCCCGACGGCATCGCGGCCGTGATGCCGACGATTTTCGGGTCGGCCTTGGCGAATTTCGCGAGCGTCTTGCCGAACACATCCTGCCAGTTCGGCGGCGTGCCGGGCTTCGTCGGCGCGGACTGGCCGGTCGTGATGTCAAACGGGCTGGTGCCGTGGAATTTCTCCGGGTTCTTGATCGCCACGTCGTAACCCCGGCCCTTTTTGGTCAAAACATGCAGCAACACCGGCTGGTCGGAATTTTTGCAAAACTCGAGATACCGCACCAGCAGCGGCAAGTCGTGCCCGTCAATCGGCCCGAGGTAGCGCAGGTTGAATTTCTCAAATAACGACGACGGCACGACAAAGTCCTTCGCCTCCTTTTTCGCGCGCGCGCCCAACTCGCGCAGCGAGTCGCCCCCCGGCGTCTTTTTGAGGAAACTTTCCAAGTCGTGGTGGAAGCGGTTATACCAGGGCGTCGTGATCAGCTCGTTCAGGTAGGTTGAGATCGCGCCGACGTTCTTGGCGATGGACCATTCGTTGTCGTTGAGCACCACAATCAGCCGCTTGGTCGAGGTCGCCACGTTGTTGAGCGCCTCCATCGTGATCCCGCACGTCAGCGCCGCGTCACCCAGCAGCGCGACGACGTGCTCGTTCGTGCCGTTCAAATCGCGCGCGGCGGCCATGCCCAGCGCGGCGGACAGCGCGGTGCCCGCGTGGCCCGCGCCGTAGCAGTCATATTCGCTTTCCTCCCGCATCAAGAAGCCGGACAACCCGCCCCCCTGGCGGATTTTCTTGAACCGCGCTCCGGCCCGCCCGGTCAACAACTTATGGACGTAACCCTGGTGGGCCACGTCCATCACAAAGCGGTCCTTCGGCGAGTCGAACACCCGGTGCAGCGCGAGCGTCAGCTCGACGACGCCAAGGTTCGGCCCGATGTGGCCCCCGTTTTTGGAGGTCACTTCGATGATTTCGCGCCGGATTTCGTCGGCGAGCGTGGCCAGTTCGACGTGGGTGAGCGCCTTGACGTTGGCCGGGCCTTTGATGCGTTCGAGGAGAGCCATTCAGGTAAAACAGTCCAGTTCAACGCAGAGTGCCCGCCGGGTCAAGACTCGCTTTCCTCATCCAGCGGCACGAACGCGGCCGCCCCCGTGTCGTCGAGCTTGAGTTTTTCGATTTTCAACTCGGCGGCGCGCAGGTGGTCCTGGCAGATTTTGAGCAAATGGTGCCCCTCCTCGAACTTCGCGACCAAATCCGCCAGCGACACCTCCCCCCCTCGAGCGACTCGACGAGGGCTTCGAGCCGCGCATAGGCGGCCTCATAAGGCAGGGCGCCATCGGCGGGCGTAGGCGCGGTAATGGTCTTTTTGGGCATGACAGGTATGGGTGCTGATTACCGAAAAATTAAGGCCAGGGCCAGCCTGGAATTGGCCTGGTGCTCCAGCCCGCATTGCATGGGCAAGGAGGCTGCACATGCCCAGTGCCTTAGCTCATCCACGAGAATTTGTTCCCTATCTGCAAAATTCCCATTCACGGATGGGCAATTCGTTTCCGAAGCTCCGAATCGTCCGGAAACTTTTGTGCGCCAAGCTGCCAGGCTTGGCGGGCGTTGTCAGATTGGCCGAGTTTTTGATACTCATCGCCCAGTAGGATATATGTCCGTGCGAACTGTGCCTGGGGTGTCATCGTTTGCTGCTGCTCAATAAGGCTGGACAATTGTTGTATCACTTCGGGGTCTTTGTTTAATTCCGTCGGCCAGCCAGATAAGGCGGAGGCCTTGACAAATTGCGCATCCCAGTTTGCTGGATCAACGCTTAACGCCGCGTTGAAATATTGATCAGCTTCCCGCCCTAGAATAGCCTTCTCGCTGAAATCCTGGGTGGCCGGTATTTTCCCTAGATTAAGCTCACCCAAGGCCGTTGGAATTTCAGGATCGTCCGGATTGACTGCTGCGCGCTGTTTTAATTCGGCGATGGCCTGATCCAATCCACCCGCTGCCTGCAATTGATTTATCAGAGCCAGTTTCTCACTGAAACTGGTTTGTATGGAGATTAAACCATCAATGATCGAGCTAGAGGCTGTGCCCGCGTTACTCAATACGGTATCGCTTGAAACTGGATTTTTGGCGGGAATTTGTGCCGGCGCACTGCTGTTTGCTGAAACATTTCGCGGCTCCTCTACGTTTGGTGCGACTACCTCGTTTGACTTCACTTGTACCGGCAATGTTCCAGGAACAGGTAAAACTTCTTGCCGATCCAAATAAAACAGAGTCCCGGCGGCGATGGCGACAGAAACAATTAAAAATGCACCAACGGAGAATTTCATATTAGATTTCATGGTTGTAGAAATTGAAGATTAAGAATTTTCTTTTTCCTGCCGACGGCGTGCCTGTGCCACAATTCGAGCTCGTAGAATTAATGGCGTCACCCAAATCAACATCACCCAAATCCCGTGATCTAAAACAACTTGGGCATATCTTAGGAACAGGTTTTGCTGGACAAATTGTCTGGCGATTTCGGTGTTGGCCTGAGCGGCGTGCGCAATGCTACCCAGCGCGAAATCATGCGCCACCGCGATCCCCCCCATCGCTACATTCCACGCTAGGGCGCAACTGCCAAGTGCCTGCCAGCCAATGGCCAGCGAGCCAACCGCCCAGGTGCCAATGCTGCATGCGCCAATCGGCAATATTCCCAATGCGACCGCGCCAAAGGGCAGCAAACCTATGGCAATTCCGCCGAAACTCAAGGGGGCAATGGCAATTCCACCCGCAGCGAACAACAAGCCCACCGCATGGCTGCTGCCGATGGCAATCCATGCCTTTACTGGCCCGCGCAGCACATCAAACCGATCACCAATGCGGATATGAACGAGTGGCAGTCCAAGCAGACTTGATCGGCTGCGATATTCATACGCGGCCGGGGGAAAATTGCCTGCATATTCAACCGTTAAAAGTCCTGTAAGATGCCTGCGCCGCGATTGAATCGAGCCGAAGCCAAAGGCAAGGATCGTCAGAAAGTAAATGACAATGGTTTGGCTGACCAATATACTCCAAAACAAAGAAGAATCGTCTTGGCTTCGGCACACTAAAAACAACGGAACAGCCAACACGATGGAAAATCCCAGGGCCAATACGAAGGCCTTCCGGAAAGAAGTTTTGACTAGGTCGCGTACTTCACCTGGATGAGCCTTGTCGAGACCCATCCGATAATTGGCGCAAAGCCCGGAAAGGATGAGTAATGGGCTTAAAATTGCCCCGACCAGCCCTGTTGCGCTGGCAGTCTTGACACTTGCGCCGGTTGTCGTTGCTGCAAGGAGTGATGCCGTGCCGCCCGCTGCGCCCTTGGCCAGTGCCGCCGCGGTCACTGTTTTCACCAGATCAATCGGCGCGGCTTGAACGGAATTGGCCGAAATCGCCCCGACGATAGCCGTAGTTGTGGAAGTTACGCCCTGTTTCAGGAAAAATTTCCGCAGCTTTTCCACCGCGCGATTTAAGCGCTTGTGCGCTGCCCATTCCTGAATGCCGAGGATCGCCGCTGTCTCCGCGCCACTTTTGTTTTCAAAAAAACGTAATGCCAGCAACGTGCGTTCCTTTTCATTTAGTCGAGTCATTGCTTCTTCCAAAAGCGGCGCGATTTGTTTCCAGGCGTTGTCAGGGTTTTCATCGTTCAAGGTGGATTGCATATAGGCCTCCTGTTCGCGGGCTTGTTGTCTGTTTTTGCCTCGCAAAAATTTCATGGATACGAACCGCGTGCTTTCATACAGCCAGCCGGTAAGAATGGTTTGTTGGCGCAGGCTCGCGGACTTTTGGGCAAGGACGATGAAAACCGCCTGGGTCACGTCTTTCGCGTCTTCGGAGTTGCCGGTAAATCGCCATGCTGCGGAATAGACGAGATTGATGTGCCGACGAACCAGCTCGGCAAAAGCCGGTTCCGAATTTCGGTCGCAGTATTCACGCACCAAAGCCATGTCGTTCATATCGTGCATTTACGTATTATATTCCCGACCAGATCTGAAATTGGACACTTATTTTTGACCTACAGCAATTGTAGGAGGCACCGCGAGCACATGAATGCACAGAGTAGTCAACTACATAATGCGGTCAACCAGGTGGGAATCGAGACCATGTCATCATCGGCTACCAGTAAGACGACCCAACGGGGAAGGGCTACTTCAGCTTCCGTGAGGCAGGACGCCTCTAGCTGGGCTGTCACGGGCAGCAACGCCAGTTGACGGGGAAAGCAGCGTATGGGCGCATTCGCGCCTTGTAACACCCGTTTTTCCATGACTACTACAAAGTTTTTTCCCCATCTATGAGCGGGTCCGGCGTATCCTCGTATCCGCGTCGGCCGGAGCCGCCCGGTCGGTCAATCACGGATGGATTGGCACCCAACCGATCAAACCCATCCAACGTATCCAACCGAGCCAACGTATCGCTGGCACAGTTGGCTATTTTCGGTTATACTGCCCGCCATGAATCCACTGCACCACACCACCAGCCCTGCGCGTCTTTGTCCGCGTTCCTACGCTCGGTGAAAAATTACCCCCCCCCCCCCCCCCCCCCCCCCACGTCGCGAACCACGCGGCAAACAAAACCCTGTTTTGAAACTCCCTTTCACCGCCAAGACGCCAACATCATCAAGAATGCCCTTGCACAAAAATCCATCTTTGCGCTCTTCGCGACATTGCGGTGAATCAATAATTCAATGGCCGCCCCGTTCAGTTTCCTCTTATTTATTCTCGGCCACGGCGGTTGCTGGTTGGTTATTCGTGGCCCAACCGCTGTAGAAGAAACCCATCATGGTCGGAATGTATTCGTTGAATTCATCAATGGTCAGGCTATTGAAATGGTTTGGAGTTATCACCCGGAGATTGCCGGTTTCGGAAAATTTTTTACTGGGGCCGGTGAGCTGGGTGAAACCAAAATCTTTCAGCCGCGCTTTGGCGGCGGCAAGGTCGGCGGGGTTGTAGTCCTCGTCCTGGGTTCCCGTCTCATAATACACCGCCATTTTGCCCGCGTTTTTCTTCACCGCCGCGGTAAAGAAGCCGTCCGGAAAAGGCGTGGCGAGAGCCGCGAAGCCCGCAAACAAGTCCGGCCGTTCGCCTGCTACGGTGCCGGCGGCTCGACCGCCCTCCAGCCCATATCCGGCGAGAATGACCTGCCGCGGGTTGACGCGGTCGTGCGCCACCGTGTCCGCAATAATGGCCGCGACCAAGTCGGTGTCACCCGGCCCCCCACCGCCAGCTTGGGCACCCTCGGAGACGGGCTCAGCTTCCGGCACCGCGACCATGAACGCGGGGCAGTATTGGACGAGATTCATCCAGTATTTCGCGATGCTGTCCGCCGGGTCGCCACCCCCATGCAGGCAAATCAGCAGCGTGGCCCCTTTCCCAGTGGGCCAGCCGCCTTGGTCTGATTTCAAAAGAAGATAAGCCTCCTCCGGCTTCGCCAGGGTGCGCGTTTCCACCACGGGCGTGGTTGCGGCCATGGCCTTCCTTTGTCTGTCTGCTTCCACCTGGTCAAAAAAATGCATCATGCGCGTGATCCGGTATTTGAATTCATCCGGGGTGAGGCCCTGGGCGGCGTCGAACCTTTCAATAAGGAAATTGGCAGGGAAAAAATCAGGCGGGGGCAGCGGTTCGCTTTGCTCCAGGCCATAAAATTCCCATTTTTGATGAAAATCGGGAGGGTAGGGATGGTATTCGAAGCCAAAATTTTGGAGCCGCGAGATGACGGGATTCACCACCTCCGGGAAGTCATCCTGCGTGGTGCTATAGGCATAATACACCGCCAGATTGGCCGCGTTTTTCCGCAAAGCTGGCGTGAAGAACGTGTCCGGCAGGCTCGCCCCGAAGGCGGCAAAACCGGAAAATAAATCCGGATGCTCGCCCATGATCCCGCCGCCCGCCGTGCCACCCGTGCCCGAGCCTGCCAGAATGACTTGCTGCGGATTGACGTGGTCGCGCGCCACGGTGTCCGCAATGATCGCCGTGACCAAGTCAGAGGCACCTGGTCCCCAGACCTTGCCTGGGGTGCTTTGGGTTGCTTCCGGCACCGCCACCACCACATCCGTGCGGCTCATCACCAGGTCGGTCCAGTTTTTCGCGAAATTGGCCGCGTTGTCGCCATTGCCGTGCAGGCCAATCAGGAGGGTGGTTGCCTTCGTGGCGGGAAACTTTTTCCGGTCCGGGGTCAGGAAAATATAGGTTCCTTGCGCCTGCGGCAACGTGCGCTGCTCCATCACCATGCTCTTCGCCAGCAGGCTCATCGTATCGGCCTCGGCCCGTTCCTGCGCTTTGTTCGCAGCCAGCACGCTGTCGAAGAACGTCATCATGTTCTTGGTCAATTGCTCAAAGATGGGCCTGGGGATGGCATGGCCGCCGTCGCGCCGGTCAATGTAAACATGGGTGAAGCCAAAATCTTTGAGCACGGAGATGCCAAAAGCGGCGCCCTCGACACTGCTGTCTTCCTTGGTCCCCACACTGATATATAATGCCATTTTTCCGGCATTTTTCTTCATCGCGGACGACAAGAAACGGGCATCCATCCCCGAGATGCCCGCGAAACCCGCAAACAGGTCCGGGCGGGCGCCTACGATCACGCTGCCGTCCCCTCCACCCAGAGAGTAGCCCGCGAGGAAGACCCGCCTGGGGTTGACGTGGTAGTGCGCCACGGTGTCATCAATCATCTCGGTGATGACGGGCACGGTGGTCGAGTATGCGGTAAATTCCGGCAACGCGACCACCACATCCGGGCGGCTGTCCACCAGCGCCATCCAGTTTTTTGCGAAATTGGCCGCGCTATCACCCAAGCCATGCAGGGCAATCACCAGCGTGAAACCCTCGGCGGGGGCAAACTTGTGCTGGCCTGGTGTCAGCAAAACATAGTTGGGGGAATTTTCTTTCGCCAGCGGGCGCTCCTCCTCCACCACATCGTAGTGGGGCGCCGGCGCCGGGGTCGCCGATTGCGGTGCGGTGGCTTGCTGCACCAAGGCCACCGCCCACGCCCGTCCTCCCGAGCCGGCCAGTAGCAGGGCGACCAGAAACCAGTCAAACCAGTGAAAATTTCTTTTCACAAAATGGGGTGGGGGAGTTCAATTAGGCAATAGGATTCCCCGTCCGGAGGCAACGCCCGATTTAGCCCCCGCCTCCCGACCCCAGTAACCCTCAAAAAGCAGTTTACTATCAATCGCGGATGGTTCGTCACCCAACCGATCAAACCCATCCAACGTATCCAACCGAGCCAACGTATCGCTGGCATGGTTGGTTATTTTCGGTTATACTGCTCGCCATGAATCCACCGCCCCACCACCAGCCCAGCATGTCTTTGTCCGCGTTCCTACGCTCGGTGAAAAATCACCCCCCCCCCCCCCCCCCCCCCCCCCACGTCGCGAACCACGCGGCAAACAAAACCCTGTTTTGAAACTCCTTTTCACCGCCAAGACGCCAAGAACATCAAGAGGGCTCTCACGCAAAAATCCCTCTCAGTGCCCTTCGCGACTTTGCGGTGAATCATTTCAGGTCTTAAAACACCGCCGACCCCGCCTTCAATTCATTTTGCATTTTGCATTTTCCATTCTACAGTCCCCTCCATGCTCGACCCCCTGCAAGTCCTCTCCGACTACGTGCGCTTCCCCAGCGTGTCCGCCGACCCCGCGTTTCGCGACGGCCTGGCCGGCGCGCGGCAATTTGCCGCCGGCGTGCTCGAATCCCTCGGCTTCAAGGTCGAGATCGTGCCGACCGGCCTGCATCCCATCATCCTCGCCGAGCGCGGCGGCGACCGCGCCTGGCCCCACGTCATCATCTACGGCCACTACGACGTGCAGCCCCCCGACCCCCTCGACAAGTGGACTACGCCCGCCTTCGACCCCGTCGTGCGCGGGCGCCGTCTCTATGGCCGCGGCACGGCGGACAACAAAGGCCCGCAGGCCGTCCAGTTCGCGGCGCTCGCGCGCGTCTTCGCGGAAAACCCCGACCTGCCCCTGCGCATCACCTTCCTCATCGAAGGCGAGGAGGAAATCGGCAGCCCCAGCTTCGCCGAGTTTTTACGGAAGCACCGCGACCGCCTCCGCGAGGCGAATCTGGTTTTGCTCTCCGACACCGGCAGCCCCAACCCCGAGCAAATCGTCATCACCACCGGCCTGCGCGGGCTGACCGGCCTCGAAGTCACCGTCACCGGCCCGCGCACGGACCTCCACTCCGGCATCCACGGCGGCGCGCTCCTCAATCCCATTCAGGCCCTCTGTGAACTCTGCGCGGGGCTGCACGCGCCCGATGGCCGCGTCAACATCCCCGGCTTTTACGACGACGTGCGCGAGCCGGCGCAATGGGAGCGCGACGAACTGGCGAAATACCCGCGCACGCTGGAAGACTACAAGCAATTCCTCGGCGTCTCGCAGTTCTACACCGCGCCCGGCTGCTCGGCGCTCGAAGCCGTGCGCTTCGGGCCGACGCTCGACTTCAACGGCATCGGCGGCGGCTACCAGGGCGAAGGCTCGAAGACCGTAATCCCCAGCAAGGCCTTCGCCAAAATCACCATGCGCCTCGTGCCCGACCAGAAGGCCGAAGTCATCCGCGACCTGCTCGAAAAAACGCTGCGCCACCGCTGCCCGCCCGGCATCAAGCTGGAATTCGGCCTCAAGGAAGGCGGCTCGCCCTACGCCGTCGTGCCGCCCGGCCACCCCAACACCCCGCCCGACCAGTCGCCGGTGCTCGCCCGCGCCTTTGCGGCCGCCGACGCCGCCATCACGGAATGTTTCGGCAAAAAACCCCTCTACCTGCGCGAAGGCGGCAGCGTCCCCATCATCGGCCAAATCAAACAGCAAACCGGCCTCGACTCGCTCATGATCGGCCTCTTCACCCCCGAAGACAACCTCCACGCCCCCGACGAAAGCTTCTCCCTGGATATTCTGGAACGCGGCGTGAACACCTACGCGAAATTGCTCAAAGGGCTGGCGGGGTTGTGAGGAAAAAACCAGGTGTCGGAGGCGCGCAAGAGGTCTGAAAACCCCATGATTTTTGGTATTGCCAACGCCCGCGCGCGTGGCAAAATGCCTCCCGGAAGCGGAGGAAATTCGGCTCATGTCATTGGTAAATTGTCAGTTGATGAAAAAATCAGGGACAGTTTGAAATCCGATAACGGAAACAAGACAGGCCACTCCCCCCCAAAAAAAGCTCAGAAGTATATGGAAAACAAGATGTTCGTCGGCAATCTCTCGTGGGATGCCGTGGAAGATGATCTGCAGGAACTGTTCAGCAAAGCCGGCACGGTCACAGAAGTGGCTGTCATGCGCGACCGTTTTACGGGCCGCGCGCGCGGTTTTGCTTTCGTGACGATGTCAACGGCTGAAGAAGCCGCCGAGGCCATTCGCCAGTTCGAAAACCAGGAGTTCATGGGCCGGCCCCTCAAGGTCAATATCGCCCGCCCGAAGGAAGAGCGCGCGCCCTATAGCGGTGGTGGCGGCGGCGGTTACGGTGGCGGCCATGGTGGCGGTCACGGTGGCGGCGGCGGCTACGGTGGTGGTGGCCAGCGCAAGTCCTTCGATCGTCGTCGCTCCTTCAGCCGCGGTGGCGGCGGTGGTGGTGGCGGTTACGATCGCGGCGGCGGCGGTGGCGGCTATGACCGTGGTGGTGGCGGCGAAGGCGGCGGCGAGCAGTATTAAGCAATCGTATTCCACACTCGAGGCGGCCGCCCATTAGGAGGCCCGCGGGTGATCAACGCCAGGGCCCGTCGCCTTGGTGCCATGGAATGTTTTCCAATTCAAGCCGGTCTGGGCCTCGCGTCCGGACCGGCTTTGTGTTCGGCGGATGGGGGGTGCCATGGCGTTATGGTAATACAAATGCTCGCCACTTGGATAACGGGAACACCAGGATTTAAGCAGATTTGGAAGTTATCTTTGCCAGATGTAATGCCAGGCGGGCGAGGGTTTGCCGGCCGCCTTCCACCGTGCCGTATTCACGGGCGACGTAATCGCGGTCAGCGGTGGTGGGGTAGACTTGACGGATGGTCGCTTTGGTTTTTTTACCCTGCTTTTCGAAAATCCACCTCATTTCAAAATTCACGACCTTGGCGCCCTTCTTGCCGCCGCCGTGGGAAAAAACGATGCGCTCGGGTTTGACTACGTCGGTAAATGCGCTTTGGTTGGGGTAGTCAGTGCCGTCGGGACCGTGCATGATGTATTTCCAGACCCCGCCTGGTCGCACGTCCATTTTCTCGATGGTGGTGGCAAAGCCGTTTGGCCCCCACCATTCCACGATCTGTTTGGGATCCGTCCAGGCGCTCCACACCAACTCGCACGGTGCATCCACAACCCGGGTGATCACGATTTCGCGGTCGGCGGTGTCCGCTTCCGCAGTTATTTCCACAAATTTCCTTAGATTTTCGCCAATGATCGCCGTCCAACCCTTGACGAAATTTTCGCGGGCGAAGGAGGGAGTCTTGGGGAAGGTCTCAATGCCCGCATGGGTCAACCGCACTTTTGTCTTTTGGCCCACGGCCCCTAATTCAATGGTGACTAGGGAATCGCCCGGATGCCCCTCATACCGCCAGGTGTAGGCCAGTTTTTTTTCGGGGATGACTTTCGTGATTTTGCACCGGTGCAAAAATCGGGCACCTTCGTGTTCGACATCCATCTCAAAGGCAAAACCCACTACCGGTTTGAATTCCTTGATGTCGAACGACCATTGCTGCATGGCCTCCTTATTCGTGAGGGCCGCCCACACTTTAGCCACGGGCGCCGCGAACGTCCGCTCGACGACGACCCGCTCGTTTTTCACCGCCAAAAGTTCGTCGAGACGCTCCAGGCTTTGCGTCATACCTGCTTCAAATCCGCCGATATACTTGTTGGCTTCCGCAGTGGTTTTCATCACTTGGGACCGGATCGTGAGCAGAGTTTGGCCGCGCCGTTCGACAAACGTGACGGTGTGCAAAAACTCAAACAGCAGTTTGCCTTTTTCATTCAAAGCGCCGCTGGTGAACACCAGCCGTTCGGGCGCGGCAATTTCGCGGAACTCCCCGCCCATGGGATGATCCGCCCCGTTGGGCGCACGCATGACCACATGAATGGTCTGCCCCGGCCGCGCGTCCCACTCGCACACGGGATTGGTAAATCCGCGCGGCCCCCACCATTGCGCCAGCTGGGCGGGGTCGGTCCAAGCGCGCCACACTCGCTCGCGCGGAGCGGCGAACTGGCGCGTGATGACAAATTCTCGGCCCAGGTAATCTTCGGTGGGTTTGTTTTTTTTGCTCACGTTTTTTTCTCCTTCTTTTGCAATTCCATCAGATAATTGTCCAACCGGTCCAAACTCTGTTCCCAGAAACGCCGGTAGTGTTCGACCCAGTCCGCCGCTTCTTTGAGCGGCAGGGCTTCCAGACGGCAGGGTCGCCATTGCGCCTCCCGCCCACGGCGAATCAACCCGCCGCGCTCAAGCACCTTGAGGTGTTTGGACACGGCGGGCAGGCTCATCTCGAACGGTTCGGCCAAGTCCGTGACCGAAAACTCACCCAAAGCGAGCCGGCTCAGGATGGCGCGCCGCGTGGGATCCGCAAGGGCCGCAAAGGTAATGCTGAGCTGATCGGGCTGCATGAGGCAGTGGATTTTCACATCTAATTAACCGTTAAGTTAAATAATGATCGGTTTTTGTCAAACCAAATTCTTTGATGGAATTCCACGGCGTCTCTCTGGTTGAGGTTTTGTTTTTTCGCCCTTACGGGGCGAAGGAACCCGCCCAAGCTTGCTTCGGCAGCAGCCGGAAAGAATTGCAAGCGTGCTTGAGGACATGGGCTATTATGTTTATATCGTGAAGGAGCAGCCAGATCGCCTCGGAGAAAGCGTTCTTCAAAAGGTGCTTCGCTATGCTCTGCTTTCAAGATTTGTGATTATTGAGAATACAAAGGCATCTGGCCATCTCTATGAAATACCTCACGTAACGAAGATGGCGGAATGCGTAACTGCCATACTTCAAGAAAAAGGCAAAGGCGCAACTTGGATGCCTTCGCTATGGTTCACAGCTTCATGCTTAAAGCCTTCCGCCGTCAGGGTGTTGTAAGAGGGCAATTCGTCGGTTGCGGCCGTGCTGCCTTGCGAGACATTGGAAACGATGTTGGGCATCAGCGTGACGCGGCGCACGTTGGGCGCGGTCTTGGCGATAACCTTGCCACCGCGTTGCAACAGCCCCATGACGGCGGTCTTGCCCGCCGCGCCGCGCCCCCGCTTGCCCTTCCGCACGCCGCCAACATAGGTTTCATCGGCCTCAATAATGCCGGAAAGCGGGCTGTTTTTGTCCTCCATGAGCTTGCGGATTTGCTGGGCCATGCGCCACGCGCACTTATACGTCACGCCAAGCTGCCGTTCAAGTTCCTTGGCCGAAATGCCGTTTTTGGACACGCCAATGAGATACATCGCCAAGAACCACGATTTGAGCGGGGTTGGGGACTTGTGGAAGATAGTCCCCGCCGTGGGGCAGATTTGATGCCCGCAGGCGCACGAATAGACCCGGCGCGTGGTCAGGGGGTAGTAACTGTCCTTGCGGCCACAGACCGGGCATTGCGAGCCTTTGGCGAAACGCAGGGCGAAGATATGCGCCAAGCAATCGGCGTCGGTCTTAAACTGGGCGTGGAAGTGTTTGACGTTGTATTTCATGCCCCCAATATAGCCCAACTTCTACATGAATTCAAGGGATAATTACCTAAATTTTTGCCATGTAATTTCGACAACGGCACCAACCCCTGGTCATCAGCATTTAGGCACGGCAGTCCTTATTTTTGCGGTCGGTAGATTGGAGGCAGATTCCCTTCTATTCACGATTCTGCGGTGCGATGCCTTAAAATAGCATCGTAACATCATTGGTTTGTGATTCTCGTTATCGGTGGCCTTCATCGGGGGGGCGCCAGCCCCGTGGATATTGTCGAACCACCGTATCGTGGTGATTGGCGGGAGAATCGTGAAAGTCCATCCTTACGGAAGGCGAGCCCAGCAACACATCAAAGGAAACGCCGGGCACCGCCGGACCCGTCACCCACGCACCACCGTGCATATACCAGTAAACATGGGTGGAAGGGCTGTAATAAACCTCATAGCCCGGGTAATACACGTAGTCGTCCTCGACCACAACCGGGACTGGAGGTGCAGCTACGACCACGGCAGCCGGTTGGGGCGGCGGGGATGCAGCATTAACCGGGGGTGGCACCGCCGGTTTGCAGCCAGCGAGCAAAGTTATGAACACCACCGCAAGCCCAGAGCGTGCTGGCTCGTTCAGGAAATTAGTTTTGGCATTCATCGTAGTAATATATGCTAGACAAATCAGGCTGCCACTGGGGTAAAACCCGCCCGAAGACATTAACCGCCTAATGCCCCAAGTCCGTCCGCGACGGCGTCAAACATGGGCGGTCGTGGCCGTTGTTGTCCCGGTTCCCGCCGGCGGTGTCTGCTGGGCTCCTGGTGTAACGGGCGGCGGATTACCGGGAACTACCGGAGTGGGGGGCTGCTGACTAGGAAATGGAGGCACCGGCTGCGGAGCAGGCGGAATCGGCGTTGGCACTGGCGGATTGACCGGCGGAGGTTGCGCCCCAGGAAGAACAGGGGCCGGCGTGGTGGCGGGCGGCAGGGGAGAGGGGAACCCGGGATTTATCGGTGCGTTCGGAAAGCCGGGATTAACCGGCATGGCCGGGTAGCCCGGGCTTCCTGTAGAGGCCGGGTAACCAGGATTTCCATTTTGGACATTGGTTCCGGAGTTTACGGTTCCATTCACAAAGGTCGAGTTGGCCGTATTATTGGCCCCCGGCGTCACGGTAGTCGAACCGCCCGCGTTGGCATTAGTCCCGGTGCTTAAATCCGGGGTGGCGCCGTTGAAATTGGCCGTGGCGGCAGAATTGGATGAATTAGTCCCCGAGGCTGCGCCGGTCGAACCGCTCGCGCTACCCGTGGTGGCCGGAGCGGCGGCGGCGGCCGCGCGGACGTTTACAATGTTTAAAGCGAGCCAGGCGATAACAACCAACCGCGATTCCAATGTGGCTTTCATGGGAGTGTGCTCAGTGGAAAGCGTGATTGCTTTCAAAGCTGATTTCGCAACATTATTCTTTTTTAATTGTTTTTGCCATGGAGGTATCCACCCCCATAAAATGGCAATTGATTTTAGAAGCACAACAAGCGGACAAATTTAAGTCATGCAATCGGCGGTCGCGCCGCGATTAAATATTTCCGGGGGCGGGAATCCATCAGGTAGGGAAACACCTCCATCGCTTGGAGGGCGCTAGAAGAGTATAATTGCGCATTTCACCTTCGCTCACGCCATGCGCTCACCCAAATGTTTCACCCCAGGTTCCGCTACGCCCGGCGGCGAGCCGCAGCAGACCAGTCCGGGAGCGCGGCCCGTCGCGAACGACGGCCAAACGGCAAATCCTGCTCTGCCAACGCCGATTGATCAATCGCGGGCGCGGTCCCTTCCGGAGGTAGTGCCTACGCCCAAAAATGCATACAATGCAAGATACATTCCTGTCTGCCTTCGGTAGAAAATTAAATCTCATTCAACAATGCCCGGTGAAAAAATCTCATTCCCCCATTTGGCCCTGAACTCCTGGAAGACCAGCCAGCAAGGGTCGGTCGGCTGGCTCAGCCAGCGATTCGGGCGGGGCGCGGAAACGGTGGTGGCGGAGGCCTTCTCCGCAGCGGATATCCGCTTGGACGGGGCACGGCCTTGGGACATCCAGTTACATGACCCGCGCTTTTACTCAAGGGTTCTGGCGGGCGGCACGCTGGGCATGGGGGAATCCTACATGGATGGATGGTGGGATTGCGCCAGCCTGGATGAAATGTTTTTTCGCGCCATTCGCGCCCGCCTGGATGAATATGCGCCGCTGAACCTGCGCATGCTGCTGGCCTGCGGCGCGGCCTGCTTGTTGAATCTGCAAAATCGCCGCCGCTCGCGCCAGGTCGGCTGGCGTCATTATGACTTGGGCAATGATTTTTTTGCGGCACTGCTGGGATCCACGACTCAATATTCGTGCGCTTATTATCAGGGCACGGATGATCTGGACGTGGCCCAGCGCTTGAAGATGGACCTGATCTGCCGCAAGCTCGGTTTGCGCCCGGGCCTGAGGTTGCTGGACATCGGCTGCGGCTGGGGTGGCCTGGCCCGTTATGCGGCGAGCCAATACGGGTGCCAGGCGGTGGGGGTGACTATTTCGCAAGAGCAGCAAACCTACGCGGAGAATCTCTGCCGGGGCCTGCCTGTGGACATTCGGCTCCAGGACTATCGCGATGTAACCGAACCGTTCGACCGCATTGTCAGCGTGGGCATGTTGGAACACGTGGGCTGCAAGAATTATCGCACCTACATGCAAGTGGCCCACCGTTGCCTGAAGGAGGGCGGCCTGTTTCTCTGCCACACGATTGGCAACCCGGTCTCCAACCTTCGCACCGATCCGTGGATCACGTCTTACATTTTTCCCAATTCCATGCTGCCCTCCGCCGCCCAGATGGCCCACGCCGCGGAAGGCCTGTTTGTGCTGGAAGACCTGCACAATTTCGGTGCCAGTTACGACCGCACCTTGCTGGCTTGGGAGAAAAACTTCCGCAACTCCTGGTCCGATTTTCGTGAGCGCTACGGCGAGCGCTTCTACCGGATGTGGCGGTATTATCTGCTCGGCTGCGCGGCCGCCTTTCGCGCCCGGAGCCTCGAGCTGTTTCAGTTTGTCTGGTCCAAGGGCGGGGTGCCGGGCGGGTATAACGCCCCGCGTTGACTGACGGTTCCGGCCGACCGGATCACAAGCGCGGGATCACGCTCCTGCCAGCGGCCTAGCGGGTAACACCCCAATAGCCCATGACCTGTTTTTGCGGTAGTATGGGACCAGCCGATTTTTTCCTCTAAAATGGAGCACCCGATGATCCCGGAATTTCAAGACGACGACAATTTGGGCGAAGGCCTGAACCGGACGCTGAAATCCGCCGGCGCGGAGGACACCGCGCCTGAACGTTTTTGGAGCCAGCGGGAGATTGCCCGGCTGCGCCAGCGCGAACCGGCGGCGGACTTCATGGATGGAAGAATGCCGCATGAAAAATCCGGCTAGCGGGTTTTCCCGCTTCACCGCTTGGATCGTAGATCCATTCCCCTGTTCCCTCAATTACGCGGCCGTCGCGTGTGATTCCATACCCCCAGGTTATGCTCCAAGCAACGTCATCCCCCGCTGGAAGGCGGACTGGTATATCGGGAAATGCGCGGAGCATTTTTCCCTTGTTTTAATGGCGGTTTTATCAATATAAAATGACATGTTAATGACGGCGCCAAACCCGGAACCTGCCACCACCGCCGCGTTGAAGGGCGGGGGTGAAATGGGAGCGTGCGCCAAAGAGTTGCTCGCGCCTCTCAGCCTTTTGCTCGGTTCGCTGGAAGAAGGACTGGCGGATCGCGAACATACGCTGACACTGGCCCATCGGGATCGACTGGAACTCGTGCATCGCCAGACCCTGCACCTGCTCAAACTCGCGAACACGCTGCACCAATTATCACAAATTGAAGCGGGTAAAGCCGTCCCCTTCTTCCAACCCACGGAACTGGGGGCCTTGACGGGCAAATTGGCCGCCGAGTTTCGCCCGCTTTTCGACCAGGCCCGCCTGCAATTGCTGGTGGATTGCCCTCCGTTGCCCCGGGAAGTTTATATTGATCGGGGCATGTGGGAGGAAGTCGTCTGCAATCTTCTTTCCAATGCCTTCAAGTTTACTTTGGCGGGAGAGTGCAAGGTGGCCTTGCGGATAGTGGACGACCAGATCGAGCTAAAAGTCAGCGATGCCGGCGGGGGCATTCCGGAACACGCGGTGCCGCGCTTGTTTGAGCGATTTTACCGTGCGTCCAGCACGCGTTCACGCACCCCCGCAGGCGTGGGTTTGGGCTTGGCGTTGGTCAAGGAATTGGTGAAGTTGCATGGTGGATCGCTCAAGGTGGACAGCGTGGTTGGACGTGGCAGCACCTTTACAGTTATCCTGCCAACGGGTAAAAATCAGCTTCCGCCGGAAGGCACGAATTTCAGCTACCCAGCTGAAGATTTTTCCGTCCACCCGAGTGTCTATATTGAAGAAGCCTGGCGCTGGCTATTGGAAGACGTATCAACGGCCCTCAATGAAGAGCCCCAAGTTTCATCGGTGCCGTCACTCGAAAGACCCGCGCCGCCGGAGCCAGCCGGTCAAAAACAGCCGGCCCTGGCCGAGCGTCTGCTGCCAACGGAGGACGAGGGTGAAAATCGCTTTCGGCGGCTGGCTGAGGCCATCCCCTTTTTGATTTGGATGAGCGGCCCCGACCAGAAATTCACTTGGTTTAACAAGCCCTGGCTTGATTTCGTCGGAATGTCCATGGCCGAAGCGCAAAACGGTGGCTGGTCAAAACACATCCATCCCGATGACGTGGGCCTCGCCAACGAGACTTATCGCTCCGCCTTTGAGGCGCGGGAAAGCTTTTCCATGGAATACCGCTTACGGCGCCACGATGGCGTCTATCGCTGGATTCTGGACCAGGGCAACCCGGCTTATGGGCTGGCGGGAACCTTCACCGGTTATATTGGATCCTGCATGGACATCACCGAGTCCAAAAATCATGCCGCCGCGCTGAAGGAAGCGAATCTGCGTAAAGATGAATTTCTTGCCATGCTGGCGCATGAGCTGCGCAATCCGCTCGCGCCCATGCGCACCGCCCTCGAAGTGTTGCATCAACAAGGCCCCGCCCCGCTCTTGGTGGCCAGTGCCCAGTCAATTATTGTCCGACAGGTGGAACATTTGAGCCGGTTGGTTGATGACTTGTTGGATGTATCCCGCATCACAAGCGGTCGTATCAGCCTGAAGAAAGAACGCCTGTCGTTGGCCCTGTTGATCAATTTGTCCAAAGAGACCAGCCGACCCTTCTTGGCCGCCAAGGATCAAGAATTGCAGGTGCAGGTTCCCGCGGAACCCATTTATCTGCATGCCGACCCGGTGCGCCTGACCCAGGTTATCACCAACCTCTTAAGCAATGCCTCCAAATTTAGCGCCAGTGGCGGGAAAATTCAACTGATCGTCGAAAGACAGGCCGGGGTCGTTCGCCTGCGGATTCTGGATAATGGCATCGGCCTGTCGAAAGAAATGCTGGGCCGCGTCTTCGACTTGTTCACCCAAGCCAACTGTTCACTGGACCGGACGGAGGGAGGCTTGGGCATTGGCCTCACGCTGGTGAAAAGGCTGGTGGAGTTGCATGGCGGCTCGGTCAATGCCCTGAGCGAAGGCGAGGGGAAGGGGAGCGAATTCATCGTCCAATTCCCGATTGATGAACTCCCCGCGGGCCTGAAGCCACCACGGCCCCTTAAAATTGCGGCGTCTGCTTCCTTGCGCCGAATTTTGGTGGTGGACGACAAAGTAGACGGGGCCGATAGCCTCGCCATGCTCTTTACACTGAAAGGGCACGAGGTGGAAACCGCCCACGACGGGCCCACGGCCTTGGCGGCCGTGCAGACTTTTCATCCTGACATTGTTTTGCTGGACATTGGCCTGCCGGGCATGAGTGGCTACGAGGTGGCCAAGCATCTTCAGCAAGAGCCAGCGCGCAATAAAATGCTCCTGGTGGCACTGACGGGTTACTGCCAGCCGGCGGATCAACTTCGCTCCAAGCAAGCCGGGTTTGACTTTCATATCGTCAAGCCGGCCAGTCCCCAAGCCTTGGACTCGCTCCTCAGCCTCTCTTCCCTCAAGGATCCTGTTACGCTAAAAAAAAGCCGAGGGAGATTGGGTCAGACGAAAATTTCGTAAGGTCCCCGTCTCAACCACATCAATCCGCTCTTCCGCCTTTTTCTGCCGCGATGACGGCATTGGCGAGTTCTTCGCACCCCAGCATTTGAGCGAAGGCGCAAATGCCCACGCGGCCAGCCTTCTGGTAGGACTCCACTTTGTAGGCCGCACAAATCAGGTCGGCATCCGTGGCCGCGCCCGGCGGGGTGTTGGCGGGCGCCAGATTCGCAATAAGCAGGCCCATGGGCGACTCATAATCGTCGGCCAAGGGCACCCCAAAAAGTTCGCTGGTCCGCGCCAAATGGGCGAGGTAGCGTTTGCTTTGGACCTGGTATTCCAGAAAGTGCGCCTTCAGTCCCTGGTCGTAGGCCGCTTCCGCCAGTTTGGGCAACACCTGGAGAAACTGTATTTCAACACTGTATAATTCCGATATCTGTTCAATCAGGACATCCTGAAGGGTTTTGGCGCAAGGGGTGGCATGCATGACATTATATTTTGGGGGATTGGGGTCGGGGGATAAAGACAAAAAACACGCTCCGATAACGCAAAGCGACTCGGCTTCGATCCAACCGGTTCTGCCAAACCGACTGAACCGACTGGACGGGGGAGGGGCGCGACTAGCGGACGTGGAAAATATCCTTAATTAACTTCTCGAGTTCCTTCCGGTTTTGTCCGGTCAGTCTTTGGATGCGACCGAGCAGTTCTTCCTCCTGGCCCTCCACATACCGCAAGTCGTTGTCGGTGAGCGCGGCATACTTCTGCTTGAGTTTGCCTTTGATGATGTGTTCCAATGGCCGTGGATGATTTCGGCGGTCGGCGATTCGATTAGTGAGTTCATGTGTTTTCAGGTTTTATTATGTTTGGATTTGATCGGGAAAAACAACTCTCTGACCCAGGCCTATAGCCATCATCTTAAGGCAGGGTTTTCGTTCCAGAACGCGATGGGGGCGGCCATTCAGCCTGGCCGGAAGAAATTACTAATGGCCCGGGATCACCCCTCTGACTGCGCCACCCACATTCACATTCACCGCGCCGCTCACCGTTTGCTGGACACCCGGCATCGGGCTGGCCGTGCCCGGGGTAGGCACGGCGGTCGGGCCTCCCGGCGCATTGGGCTGCACCAGATTAGCCGTGGTGTAGCCTTCGGTTCCTGCCGCCGAAAGAATGGGAAAGATGTTATTGGCTTGGCGAGTCAGATAGCTGCCGATGAGGATTCTTTCGTCGGAGGGCATCGCTACTTTGTCCGAGAAAACAGCATTGGCTGTAATGGAAGTGTTCCCATAAAACTTTTGCGTGTTCTCCTCATCCACCGCCACCTTCGTGGCCGCCACCACGGCCCCCACGTCCAGCCCCGCGGAACTTTGGTAAAGAATAACGTCGGTGGTGTTATCCAGGGTGGTGTCGCCGTTGACCTGGGCGCCGGCGACCGCGTTGAGATTTCCGCTCCAGGCAAAATTGCCTTCCGTCAGGGTGCGCATAGCTTTGTCCGACATCAAGAAGGCAAGGGTGTGCGTTTCCTCCCCGCCAACTTGCAAGCCGAGGCTGGCGCCCTCGAGGGTGTAAAATACTGGCCCACTGAACCGGCGGTTGCTCATCATTTTGAAGCCGATGGCGTAACCACCGGTGGCCCCGGCGCCCACCCCGCCGGACCAGCGATTGATAATCAGTACCCCTTTGGCCTTGGCGACCACATAGTTGGGAATGGTCGTCTCATCTTTTGATAATAAAGTTTTGTATAATTCAGCGGCCTCTTTCAACTGCTCATTCAGTTTCACTTTGATCGTCGCCGCGTCGCCGGCCGCCACATCCGCCGAGGCCACCAGGATTTTGGCCGGCGCGGGCGCCGCCACTTTCCCCGAGAGAATCTCGTCGGCCGTGACGGAGGCGTCGCCATAAAACTTTTGCGTGTTCTCCTCATCCACCGCCACCTTCGTGGCCGCCACCACGGCCCCCACGTCCAGCCCCGCGGAACTTTGGTAAAGAACAACGTCGGCGGTGTTATCCAGGGTGGAATCGCTGCTGGCATGGGCGCCGGCGACCGCCTTGAGATTCCCACTCCAGACAAATTTGCCTTCCGTCAGGGTGCGGACGGCCGTGTCCGACATCAAAAACGCGACGGTGTGCGTCTTCTCCCCGCCAACTTGCAAGCCGAGGCTGGCGCCCTCGAGGGTGTAAAATACCGGCCCACTAAACCGGCCATTGCTCATCTTCTTCAAGCCGATGGCGTAACCACCGGTGGCCCCGACGCCCACCCCGCCGGACCAGCGATTGATAATCAGCACCCCTTTGGCCTGCGCGGCCACTTGGGCGGAAACGGCGGTGTCGTCTTTGGCCAGCAAAGTTTTGTAAAAATCAATGGCGTCGTTCAACTGCTCATTCAGTTTAGCTTTGATCGTCGCCGCGTCGCCGGCCGCCACATCCGCCGAGGCATTGGCATTCAGGTTTTCATTGGTTGCGACGGTCGTTTCGGCCGCGGGAAGCGAAAGCGTTCCCATCAATAAGAGCATGACCGCGGGCTTCCAAAAGAAGGGGAGAGTGTAAGTTTTCATTTTTTTGAAGAGTTGAAGGTTTGGGTGCTATTCATCAGGCTTTTTAAAGCCGTACCACTGGTCGATTAACCCAAGGACAGGGAATGAAGAAGGATACCACATCGCCCAGCCTTCGGCCATGGGGGTATTATGCGTAATGGCCCTGCTTGCTGCCCGAGCAAACCTGGAAACACGCGTCAACCGCCGCAAACGCCCAAGGCTCCCAAAAAACGCGGATTAGACGCCCATAATCTGCACGCCGTCTTCGATGACACCCTGGGTCAGGGCATAGCGGGTCAGGCCGGCGGTATTGTGTATCCGCAGTTTGTTCATCAAGCGTTGCCGGTGTTTTTCCACCGTCTTGATGCTCAGGTTAAGCACCGACGCGATTTGCTTGTTGGAGGAGCCCTCAGCGATCAGCTGGAGAATTTCCCCTTCCCGCGCGCTCAATGACTTTTTAATTTTTTCCGGCATGGGCGCATTTTTAGCCGCGGCGGCTGCCTTCCCAAAAATGCGCTTGGAAATTAGGGGGTCAAAAAATGGCTTGCCCTGCGCGAGTTCCCGGATGGCCGTAGCCAACAGGCTGGCGGAGCTTTGTTTCAGCAAATAGCCGGTGACGCCAGCCTGCACCACGCGCTCCAAGTAATCATCGCTGCTGTAGGCGGAGAGGATGAGCACGTTGGTCGCTGGCAGGGCGGCGCGGATCTGCCGCGCGGCCTCCATGCCGTTGAGCAGCGGCATGGCGATGTCCATCACCACCACGTCCGGGCGCAATTCCCTGGCCAGTTCCACGGCTTTCCGGCCCGTCTGCGCCTCGCCAATCACGCTGATGTCTTTTTCCATCCGCAAGAGCGAACGGAAGCCTTCCCGGACAACCCCATGATCATCCGCCAGCAATACGGTGATAAATTTCATAACAGTATGAAATGGGCGCTGGGCAATTGGTGGCGGCGCCCTGTGGCACCCCGCCCATCCTGAATAAAATTATACCGATGAGGAAAATTTGGCAAGCAATAATTGCCTGCAACCACCAGTTAATGAGTGGGGGAAATGGAATGGCCTTACCCCGCCTTCCGTTGCCGGCAACTCTCCATCACGACGGGGGCGAAGGGAACGCAAGAGTTAAAGTCCATCCCGAGTTCACCCAGGCTGGTCTTGGCGGCCGTCTCTTCATCCAGCGTGGTTTGCAGCAGTTTGGCCGCTTCGGTTAAGTTCAAAAGCCCTGCGACGGTATGCGCGCTGGCATAACCGACCAGCTTGCAGTGGCTCATTTTTTGGGCCAGGCAGACGAGTTGGATGTCCCGCGCACTGCTGGGCGGCGAGTTAATCTTCTCGGCCAGATCCGCCAGCAGGCCAATCATGCCGTTGCTGGGCTTGCCGAGAGGCGACAGTCCAAAAGATTTGGCCACGCGCTCCACCCGAAATAGATCGCGCTTGGTCTGTTCCAAATGTTGCTGGAAAAGACCCTGGAGCATGGCATTGGACGAGGCCCGGGCCATGCGCAAGTAGGCTTTGAGCTGATGCAGCTCCGTGCTATGGAGATCACGCAGTTCTTCGGCGAGCACATCCCTGAGCGTTTTGGGTTTGGACATAATAGATGGCAGGAAAATAATAGGGAGGCGAGGTCATCCGGCAGTGCGCCGTTCAACGCGGCGCCCAGCCCCAAGGGGCTACTGCGCGACGGTCATGTTGTTGGTCACCGACTTGACGCCGCGGATATTCTCCGCCAACCGGGTGATGAGGCTTTTCTGCGCGCTGGAATCGGCCCGGCCGCTGATCACGACGGCGCCGTCCATGGTCGTGATGGCCGGTTTGCTGGCGCGGGTCGAGGGATAGGTGGTCAATTCGTGCTTAATTTCCGTGGTAATGGAAGTATCGTCCACATACTGCTCCATCGGCGTGATCGGCGGCGCCTGGATGGTCATCTCATTGTTCACCGATTTCACCCCCGCCACCTGGCGGGTGTAGAATTCGGTCAGGTCTTTTTGCCCCTGGTTGTCGGCCACTCCGCTGAGGGTTACCACGCCATTGTTGACTTTAACGGTCGTGGCGGTGGCGCTCACGTCGGCCCGAATCAGCAATTGATAGCGAATTTTGAAGGCGATCCAGCCATCCGAATGCTCGGGCGGCGGATTTTCGACCTTGATCTGGTTGTCCACCCGCAGCACGCCCGGCAGATTATCAACCGTGTCTTCAGCCAGGGTCTTGAGATCCTGATTGGGCACGGTGCCGGTCAGGGTGACAACGCCATTCTGGCAGGAAATTTTGACCTGATCCTCCAGCACGGTGCGGTAATTGTAGGAGGCCTTGGCCGCGTTTTCGATCTTGGTGTCATCCGCGGCCGCCAGCAGCGGACTGGTGATGAGAATCGCGCTGGAAATGAGGGTGATGAGCTTGATGGTTTTCATGTTAATCTCCGGAATAACGGGTGAAACGAGACGAATGTGATTCTACCGCGTTTTTCATTTTATGGGTATTGGGGTGTTGTCCTACCTATGAAATAACCGGCCAACATTTGAATTCTCGGAAACCTGTGGTAGCTTGAAAGAGACTTTAATTTCAGCGGTCCGGAGCATTGACGCTTTGGAACCAGAGCGTCAAAGGACCCACTGGATAGCAGGGATGGACGCTGGGCGAAAGCCGCCCAGCGTCCGCTTATCCGATCAAGCCACCGGCACCCGGAGGAAAAAGCCCATGCCCAGCGGAGACAAAAGCAGCTACACGGACAAACAGAAGCGGATGGCGCAACACATTGTGGCCAGCTACGAAGAACGGGGCGTGAGTCACCGTGTGGCGGAGGAGCGCGCCTGGCGCACCGTGAACAAGGAAACCGGGGGCGGCAGAAAATCCGGCGGCGGTCGCAAAGACGCCGCCAAATTTTCCTGAAAAATGCCCGCAATTTTAATTCGTAAATCGCACTAAATGAAAAACGCCTATGCGCGCAACCACTCGTAAATCTTCCGTAAAATTTAGGAGGCCTTGCTCGCAAAGCTAATAATCTGGGTAAAATTGCCTTTAGACGGATCTTGTCACCTCAACTCCACCAAGCACCATGAAACGCATTATTCCATTACTAGCCCTGCTCGCCCTTTGCGGTTGCAGCTCGGAAGACAGCACTTCCTCCGCGGGAAATTCGGCGCCGGCAAGCCCGGCCTTGACCGTTCCGCCCAACCCAGCCATTTCGACGGCGCCGTCTGGCTCGCCGATCAACCCACCGATTCCGAAGATGCCCCCGGCGGCGACTACACCCTCGGACACGGCCGCAACTTCCTCGTCGGGCACCACCACCAACTGAAGGTGGCGGCCTCCGGGCTTTTGGCTTGGGCCGGGCATAGAAGCCTTCAGCCGCCAAAAGCCTGGAGGCGCAGCACGCGAGCACGGATCAATAACAATTGCCCGCCCATTTACTGGCATGCTTGCGGGGCGCTTTTCTTGTGGCTCGAATGGTGGTCAGGATTTTGGCGCAGCCTAAAACCGTTGCCGGAGTTGACCAATTGGGTTTCAAAACCCTGCGCGCTTGCATTTTGCAGGGTGCTTTGGGCACCATAACCCGTAGTCATGATTAAAACGCGACCCGGTTGCTCTAATGGTTAGAGCAACTGACCGGCGAATTAAAATTTGTTCAGGTCCGGTTGGCCAATCCCCAACGGGTTGCGTGGGGCATGACTGGATCATGGCCGGTTCGGCCGCATCGTCATTGGCCATGGCGGCGGTGGGTCAATTGAACTGTAAAGGTGTGCGGCTTTCATTGGTGTTTAAACACCAATCGTCCGCTTTGACGCCCACCTAGGCGCGGTTGTATCTTCGCGCCCAAGCGCTGGTGGATGAGGTGTCAACCCCAAGGCACCGAACCGCCTGGCGAATTTTCCGGGCCGGGTTGATCCCGGAGGACGGGCTGCGCAGAAGGAAAGACGCAACCTTAAACGACGCCCATGAAAACTGAAGCACCAGCCAGCAACACGCGGATGAGGAATAACCGCCCGGCCATCAATCATTTCGGCCTGAATGCGCCGGAGAACGACAACTTCATCAAGCAACTGATCGCGACGCTCGGCGCCATTGAGGAAGGCGATTTTACCGCGCGGCTGCCGTTGGATTGGACGGGGCCCGAAGGGCGCGTGGCCGACCAATTAAATGCCATCTCCGCGCGCATGGAGCGCTTCAATGAGAGCCTGGTGAGCCTGCGCCGGCAGGTGGGGCAGGAGGGAAAAATAAATGTGCGCCTTTCCATCGGCGATTCCATCGGCAATTGGGGCGAGCAAATCGAAGCCATCAACGCCGTGGTGGATGAATTGTCCCAGCCCACGGTCGAGGTGGGCCGCGTGATTGGGGCGGTGGCCAAAGGTGATCTGGCGCAGTCCATGCCGCTGGAGCTGAATGGCCGCCCGCTGAAGGGGGAATATCTCCGCACTGCCAAGCTGGTGAATGGCATGGTGGGGCAGTTGGGCGCTTTTTCCGTCGAGGTGATCCGCGTGGCGCGCGAAGTTGGCACCGAGGGCAAACTCGGCGGCCAGGCCCAAGTCAAGGGCGTGTCCGGCGTGTGGAAGGAATTGACCGAATCCGTGAATCAAATGGCGGGCAACCTCACTGCCCAGGTGCGCAATATCGCGGAGGTAACCATCGCGGTCGCGAATGGGGACTTGTCCAAGAAAATCACCGTGGACGTGCGTGGTGAAATTTTGCAGCTCAAGGAGGCCATCAATGTCATGGTGGATCAACTGCGTTCGTTTGCGGCGGAGGTGACCCGCGTGGCGCGCGACGTGGGCACCGAAGGCAAACTCGGCGGCCAGGCGGTTGTGCCCGGCGTGTCTGGCACATGGAAGGATTTGACCGACTCAGTCAACGCCATGGCTTCCAATCTTACGGCGCAAGTGCGCAACATCGCGGGGGTCACCACGGCGGTGGCGCGCGGCGACTTGTCGCGCAAGATCACGGTGGACGTCAAGGGCGAGATTCTCGAACTGAAGGAAACAATCAACACGATGGTGGACCAGCTCAACGGCTTCGCCTCGGAAGTGAGCCGCGTGGCGCGCGAAGTCGGCACGGAAGGCAAGCTGGGCGGCCAGGCGCAGGTGTCCGGCGTGGCCGGCACCTGGAAGGACTTGACCGACAATGTGAATTCGATGGCCAATAATTTGACAACGCAGGTGCGCAACATTGCCGACGTGACGACGGCGGTGGCGAAGGGCGACTTGTCCCGCAAGATCACGGTGGACGTGAAAGGGGAAATTCTGGAATTAAAGAACACCATTAACACGATGGTGGACCAGCTCAACGGCTTCGCCTCGGAAGTGAGCCGCGTGGCGCGCGAAGTCGGCACGGAGGGCAAGCTGGGCGGCCAGGCGCAGGTGTCCGGCGTGGCCGGCACCTGGAAGGACTTGACCGACAACGTGAATTTGATGGCGGCGAATCTCACCGGCCAGGTGCGCAACATCGCCGACGTGACGACAGCCGTGGCGAAGGGCGACTTGTCGCGCAAGATCACGGTGGACGTGAAAGGCGAAATTCTGGAATTGAAGAACACCATTAACACCATGGTGGACCAGCTCAACGGCTTCGCCTCGGAAGTGAGCCGCGTGGCGCGCGAAGTGGGCACGGAAGGCAAACTCGGCGGGCAGGCGCAGGTTTCCGGTGTGGCCGGCACGTGGAAAGACTTGACCGACAACGTGAATTCGATGGCGAACAACCTGACGACGCAGGTGCGCAACATCGCCGACGTGACGACAGCCGTGGCGAAGGGCGACTTGTCCCGCAAGATCACGGTGGACGTGAAAGGCGAAATTCTGGAATTGAAGAACACCATTAACACCATGGTGGACCAGCTCAACGGCTTCGCCTCGGAAGTGAGCCGCGTGGCCCGCGAAGTCGGCACGGAAGGCAAGCTCGGCGGGCAGGCGCAGGTTTCCGGCGTGGCGGGCACTTGGAAGGACTTGACCGACAATGTGAATTTGATGGCGGCCAATCTCACCGGCCAGGTGCGCAATATCGCCCATGTGGCGACGGCGGTCGCGCGCGGCGACTTGTCCCGCAAGATCACGGTGGACGTGAAGGGCGAAATCCTGGAATTGAAAAATACCATCAACACCATGGTGGACCAGCTCAACGGCTTCGCGGCGGAGGTGACGCGCGTGGCCCGCGAAGTCGGCACGGAAGGCAAATTGGGCGGTCAGGCGCAGGTGCCGGGCGTGGCCGGCACGTGGAAGGACTTGACCGACTCCGTCAACGCCATGGCTACCAATCTCACCGCTCAAGTGCGCAACATCGCGGACGTGACCACCGCTGTGGCCAAGGGCGACCTTTCCCGCAAAATCACGGTGGACGTGCGCGGGGAAATTCTCGCCCTCAAAAACACCATCAACACCATGGTGGACCAACTCAATGCCTTCGCCTCCGAGGTAAGCCGCGTGGCCCGCGAGGTCGGCACGGAAGGCAAGCTCGGCGGGCAGGCGCAAGTGCAAGGCGTGGCCGGCACCTGGGAAGACCTGACGGATAACGTCAACTCCATGGCGGCGAATCTCACCGGCCAGGTGCGCAACATCGCCGAGGTGACCACGGCCGTGGCGCGCGGCGACTTGTCCCGCAAAATCACCGTGGACGTGAAGGGCGAAATTCTCGAATTGAAAAACACCATTAACACGATGGTGGACCAACTCAATGGCTTTGCTTCGGAGGTGACGCGCGTGGCCCGCGAGGTTGGCACCGAAGGCAAGCTGGGCGGCCAGGCGGTGGTGCCCGGCGTGGCGGGCACCTGGAAGGACTTGACCGACAACGTGAATTCGATGGCCAATAATTTGACGACCCAGGTGCGCAATATCGCCGAGGTCACCATCGCCGTGGCCAGCGGCGACTTGTCCCGCAAGATCACCGTGGACGTGCGCGGCGAGATTCTCCAACTCAAGGAAACCATCAACACCATGGTGGAACAATTGCGCGCCTTCGCCTCGGAGGTCACGCGTGTGGCGCGCGAAGTCGGCACGGAAGGCCGGCTCGGCGTGCAGGCCGTGGTGCCGGGCGTGGCCGGCACGTGGAAGGACTTGACCGACTCCGTCAACGCCATGGGCACCAATCTCACGGCCCAAGTCCGCAATATCGCGGAGGTAACGACCGCCGTCGCGAAAGGCGACTTGTCCCGCAAAATCACGGTGGACGTGAAGGGCGAAATCCTCGCGCTCAAAAACACCATTAACACCATGGTGGATCAACTCAATGGTTTCGCGGCGGAAGTGACGCGTGTGGCGCGCGAAGTCGGCACCGAGGGCAAACTGGGCGGTCAGGCGGTGGTGCCCGGTGTCGCCGGCACCTGGAAGGACTTGACCGACTCAGTTAACGTGATGGCCGCCAATCTCACCGACCAGGTTTCCGGCATCGTGAAGGTGGTGACGGCGGTGGCGAATGGGAACCTCCGGCAAAAACTCACCGTCGAAGCCAAAGGCGAGGTGGCGAGTTTGGCGGAAACGATCAATAACATGACGGACACGCTGGCTATTTTCGCCGAGCAAGTCACCAATGTGGCCCGCGAAGTCGGCGTCGAAGGCCGCTTGGGCGGGCAAGCCCATGTCCCGGGCGCCGCCGGCACCTGGAAGGACTTGACCGGCAATGTCAATTTGCTGGCCGCGAATCTCACGACCCAGGTGCGCGCCATCGCCGAAGTGGCAACCGCGGTGACGAAGGGCGACTTGACGCGCTCGATCCAGGTTGAGGCCCGCGGCGAAGTCGCCGAGTTGAAGGACAACATCAACACGATGATTTCCAATCTCCGCGGCACCACGGAAACCAACCGCGAGCAGGACTGGCTCAAGACAAACCTGGCCAAGTTCACCCGCATGTTGCAGGGCCAGCGCGATCTCCTCACTGTTGGTAAAATGTTGCTGTCAGAGCTTTCCCCCCTGGTCAATGCCCAGCAAGGCACGATTTACCAAATGGACGCCACCGATCCCAAACACCCGGTGCTGCGCCAACTCGCCAGCTACGCGCAGCAACCGGGCATGCCCAATAGCATTGCCCCGGGGGAGGGACTGGTGGGCCAATGCGCGGTCGAGAAGCAACGCATTCTGCTCAATGATGTGCCGGCCGGTTATACGCAGGTTAATTCCAGCCTCGGCGGCATTGCGCCGGCCAGCATCGTCATTCTACCCGTGCTGTTCGAGGGTGAGGCTAAGGCCGTCATCGAACTTGCTTCACTGCAACCCTTTAGCGTCACCCACCTGGCGTTTCTCGAGCAATTGACTCAGTCCATCGGCGTGGTGCTCAACACCATTGAGGCCACCATGCGCACGGAGGGCCTTTTGCAACAATCCCAGCAGTTGACGGTGGAACTGCAATCCCAGCAGAAGGAGCTGCAGCAAACCAACGAGGAACTGGCCCAAAAGGCCCGGCAACTCGCCGATCAAAACGCCGAGGTGGAGCGCAAGAACCGCGAAGTGGAGCAAGCCCGCCGCGCGCTCGAGGAGCAGGCCGCGGAATTGGCCCTCACCTCCAAATACAAGTCGGAGTTTCTCGCCAACATGTCCCATGAGTTGCGCACGCCGCTTAATTCCATCCTTATCCTGGGGCAGCAACTGGCGGAAAACGGTGGTGGCAACCTCACCGTGAAACAAGTGGAATTCGCCCGCAACATTCACTCGTCCGGGTCGGACTTGTTGAACCTGATCACCGACATTCTCGACCTGTCCAAGATCGAGTCCGGCACGGTGACGGTGGATGCCGAGCCCATCAGTTTCATCTCCCTGCGGGATTCGATTGAACGCAATTTCCGCCATATCGCGGACGCCAAAAATCTGCCCTTTAACGTCAAGTTCCACCCCAACATGCCGCCGTTGATCACGACGGACTCGAAGCGCCTGCAGCAAATCCTGAAGAATCTCCTGTCCAACGCCTTCAAGTTCACCGCGCAGGGCCGGGTGACCGTGGAGGTCGGGTTGGTGCCGGAGGGTTGGGTGCCCGGTAACCCGGTCTTGAGCAGCGCGCCCCAAGTCGTGTTTTTCGCCATCAGTGACACCGGCATTGGCATCGCGGCGGAAAAACAAAAGCTGATTTTTGAGGCCTTCCAGCAAGCCGACGCCGGCACCAGCCGCAAATACGGTGGAACCGGCCTCGGGCTTTCCATTTCCCGCGAATTGGCGACCTTGCTGGGCGGCGAAATCCGTTTGCAAAGCACGGCGGGCCAGGGGAGCACGTTTACACTTTATTTGCCCGTGGCCTTTATTGCCCGCGCCCCCGACAAGACTCATGCGTCGTCGGCCACGACCCCGGCGGTATTACCGGCGCCGCGTGAGGAAATCATCCCGGACGACCGCGAGCAGATCCAACCCGGCGACCAGACGTTGCTGATCGTTGAGGACGATCCCCATTATGCGCGGGTGCTGCTGGGCCTGGCACGCGAGAAAGGGTTCAAAGCCATTGTCGCCACCCGCGGCGCCGCCGCCTTGGCCCTCGCCCGGCAATATCAACCGACCGCCATCACCCTGGACGTTTTTCTGCCCGACATGCTGGGCTGGACCGTGCTGAATAATTTGAAACTCAGCCCCTCCACCAGGCACATCCCCGTGCAGATTATCTCGGTGGAGGAGGAGCGCTCTCATGCGCTGGCGCACGGCGCGTTTGCCTATGCGGTCAAGCCGACGACCACGGACGGCCTGGAAAACTGCCTCGACCGGATCAAGAAATTCGTCGAGCCCCACGTCAAACGCCTGCTGATTGTCGAGGACAATGACATCGAGCGCGAGAGTATCGTGGAACTCCTGCACCATAATGATATCGAGATCGCCACCGCGGCGACCGGCGCCGAAGCGCTGAATCTGCTGCTCGACCGCCCCTTCGACTGCTGTGTGCTGGATCTGCGCCTGCCGGACATGACCGGGTTTGACCTCTTGGATAAGTTACAGGCCGAGCCGAACTTGCGGGACATCCCCATTGTCATCTTCACAGGGCGGGATCTTTCTCCCGAGGAGGAACAGCACCTGCGCGCAGTGGCTAAGACCATCCTGGTCAAGGGCGTGCAGTCGCCGGAACGGCTTTTTGACGAAACCGCGCTCTTCCTTCACCGCGTCGTGGCCCAACTGCCGGAGGCCAAACAGAAGATGCTCAACCATCTCCATGTCTCCAATGAGGTGCTCCGCGGCCGCAAGGTGCTCGTAGTGGACGATGACGCACGGAATATTTTCGCGCTGACCACAATGTTGGAAAATCACCAGATGGAAGTCATCAGCGCAACGAATGGGCGGCAGGCCATCGAGTTGATCCAGCAGCAGCAGGACATCGGCATCGTCCTCATGGATATCATGATGCCGGAAATGGACGGTTACCAGACGATGCAGGAAATCCGCAAGGATCCCAAATTCGGCGCCTTGCCCATTCTGGCGTTGACGGCCAAGGCGATGAAAGGCGACCGCGACAAGTGTCTGGCCGCCGGCGCTTTTGATTATGTGGCCAAGCCGGTCAACACCAACGAACTGCTTTCGCTCTTGCGCGTCTGGCTCTACCGCTGACCCCGCCCGGCGGTCGCCTTTTTCGCCGGTTCTTGCCACAAAAAACAACCCCCTAACCGCTCCCCCAGTGAACCCCCCCATCAACATTCTACTGGTAGATGACGAATCCCGCAACTTGGACGCCCTGGAGAGCGTCCTCCAGTCGCCCGATTACGGCCTGGTCCGCGCCCAGACTGCGGAGCAAGCCTTGCTCCTGCTGCTCCATGGGGACTTTGCCGCCATCGTGCTCGACATTCATATGCCGCAAATTACGGGCCTTGAGCTGGCAAACCTCATCAAGCAACGGAAACGCACCCAACACATACCGATCATTTTCCTGACGGCCTATTATCAGGCCGACAAGGATGTGCTGGAAGGCTATGGGAGCGGGGCGGTGGACTACCTCACCAAGCCGCTCAATCCGCAGATTCTCAAGTCGAAGATCGGGGTTTTTGTGGATTTGTTCCGCAAGTCGCACGCGTTGCTGGCGGCCAACACCGCGTTGGAGCAGGAGATCATCCAGCGCCAAAACGCGGAAACCGCGCTGCGCCAGGCCAACAATGAATTGGAGGCCCGCGTCGAAGCGCGGGCCGCCGACTTGTTGCGCGTGAATGAACAATTGCGCAAACGCGAAGCCGACTTGCGCGCGAGCGAGGCGCAGGCCTTGGCCGCCTCCCGCGCCAAGGACGATTTCCTGGCGGCGTTGTCCCACGAACTGCGCACCCCCTTGAATCCCGTGCTGCTGTTGGCGACGGAGGCGGCCGGCAATCCGCAGTTGCCGCCAGCGGTGCGGGCTGATTTCGAAACCATCGCCAAAAACGTCGCGCTCGAAGCCCGGCTCATTGACGATCTTTTGGACCTGACTCGCATCGCGCACGGCAAGGTGAAGCTCGAAACGCAGCCCTGCGACGTCCACGCCGGCCTGCGGGAGGCCATCGCCATGACGCGGGAGGAAGTTAACCAGAAGCAAATCCGGCTCACGCTCAAATTGAATGCGCCGCGCAGCCTGGTCTGCGGTGACGATGTGCGGCTCAAGCAGGTGTTTTGGAATGTAATCAAGAATGCGGTGAAGTTTACCCCCGAGGGCGGGCAAATCACCGTGGAAACTGGCTCCGGGGAGCAGAGCGGCGAGTTGACGGTCATGGTGGCAGACACGGGCATCGGCATGTCGCCCGCGGAACTCGAGCGTGTTTTTCAGCCCTTCACCCAGGGCGACCACGTCATCCAGGGTGGCCCGCATCGCTTCGGCGGCTTGGGTCTGGGTCTGGCCATCTCGAAGATGATGGTCAAATTGCACGCGGGTTCCATCAGCGCCACCAGCGGCGGTCGCGACCAGGGCACCACCGTGCTGATCAGACTCCCGCAGCCGGCGGAGGCGCCGGCTCCCTCGCCGGCCCCGTTGATTTCCCTCGGCACGGGATCCGCCCTGGCCGCCGCGAAGGCCGCGCGCACGCGCCGCATCCTCCTCGTCGAGGATCATCCTTCGACGGCGCTGGCTCTCGCCCAGTTGCTGGGCCGGCGAAAATTTGAAATTGTGATCGCCAACTCCCTGGCCGAGGCGCGCGCCTCGGCTGGCCGGGAAAAATTCGATTTATTAATTTCCGACATTGGGTTGCCTGATGGCAATGGATACGATTTAATGAACGAACTGCGCGACCGCGAGGGGCTGGTGGGCATCGCCTTGACCGGCTATGGCTCGGAAGCGGATGTGCAGCGCAGCCAGTCCGCCGGGTTCCTGATCCAACTGACCAAGCCGGTCACCATCCAGGCCTTGGATGGGGCCTTGTCTGCCGCCAGCCACCGGCTCAGCCCCACCGAAGCCGGGGCGGGGATTAATTTGCCGGCGCCGGATGGTTCGCAAGGCCAGGCAGGGTGAAATAAAATACCGACGTGTCTGGGCCGCGCCGCTCATAGCCGCAGCGGCCCTGCTGGAGCGCCACCAGCCGTTGCACGATGCTCAGCCCCAGCCCATGCCGGTTATGCGTGTGCAAGCGGTCAAATTGGGGAAATAAAACGCCCTCCAATTCGGCCGGCACGGCCGTGCCGTGATTGGCCACCCAAAAGCGCACGGATCTATTTTCATCCTTCCAACCCAGTTGAATGGGCGTCCCCGGCCAGCGGTGCTTGAGCGCGTTCATAATCAGATTCCACCAAATCACGGTCAGCCATTCCGCCACGCCTTTGACTTTGGGCCAGTACACGGGACTTTGCACCGCGGCCCTCGCCTGGTCAATCGGGGACTGCAATTGGCGCAGGACGAAGGCCACCACCGCGTCCATCGGCACGTCCGTGGCCGGCAGTGGTTCCGCCGAGGCGGTGATGATTTCACTGAAGCGTTCAATTAACTGGGCGAGTTCAGGGATGGATGTCCGGATGACATCAATTTGCGTTTTTACCATGGACGGGTCTTCCCGCAACAGGGTATCCATGAGTTCGCAGTTGAGGTGCAGGCAGTTGAGGGGCGAACGCAAATCGTGGCCGAGGCGGCGGCCGAGGGTTTTCAAATCCCCTCGCAAACGGAGATTTTCGCGCAACAGTTCCTGTTGCATCAGCAACGCGCGAAAAAGCCGGGCCAGCAACTGCGGCGTACATTCTTCCAGCGGTATGGATTCAACAAGGTCGGACGAATTGCGCCCCAGCACTAGGGTGGCCCAGCGCGGCTGCTCATCTCCGTCCATAGCATGTGCGGCCCGGCCAATTTCAGCCTCATCCCGATCTGACAAAATCAATAATTGCCGGCGGTCGGGGATTATGTGTTGGGCGGCCTCCCAGACGGAGCGGACGGCAATAAGTTGCGCCTCCAGAAAAGCCAGTGGGGCCGCCTCCCGGATCAGTTCGCGGGTCCGTTCCGGCAGTTCGACAAGAAATATGGCGGTCGCTTTCATGGACATGACCAAGGGCCAAGGCCACTCCAGTCCAGGCCATTGGTCAAGACTGGCGTTTGATGTTTAAATACCAGCCGGAACGGCCATCATGAGGCAGCCGAGCGTGGCAAAAGCGCAGAAGAGCGAAGCGTGTTTTTCCCAGCGGGTGAGCAAACGACGGTGATAGCCCAGCCAGGCGATGGTGCGTTCGACTCTCCAGCGGCGGCGGTAGCGGCGCCGCGGTCGTCCGTCCTGGGTGACGTTTTCGGGCCGGCGGTTTTTGCGGTGCGGGGCGATCATTTCGATGCCCGGTTCGGCGAGGGTTTCGTCCAGTTCATCCACGTCGTAAGCCTTGTCGCCGATGAGGCGTTGCGGCTGGGCCTCGGGCTGGCCCAAGTCGAGCGTTTGCTGCACCATGTCGTGTTCGGGAACGCCAGAGGCGTCCACCGACAGCGCCAGCGGAATGCCTTGCCCATCAACGACTAACTGCACCTTCGTGCCCTTGCCCTTGGGCGACAGCCCCACGGCGTCACCACCGCCCTTGGCCGCCGCAAAGGTGGCGTCCACGAAGCATTCTTCCACATCGATGCGCCCAACCTCAATCAAGTGCCGGATAACTTGGGCGAACAGCATGCGGAAGGCCCGCGACTGGCTCCACTGTTGCAGGTAGTCATGCACGGTGGACTTGGGGGGAAAGCTGCGTGGCAGCAGCTTCCACGGCATGCCCGTGTGCAGCATGAACAGGATGGCTTCGAACACCTCCCGCTCGTTGGCCCGGGGCCGCCCAAACACGCTGCGCTTGGGCCGTTGCAACACAGGACTTATAATCTCCCATTGTTTGTCAGTTATAAACATCCCACTCCGAAAGCACCTTCCATGCCGACTGGCCTACTTTTCGGACAGCCTCTAAGTGGTCTTCTTGATTTTGAAACAGCAGGTATGATGTAATAATCTACGAGAACGGGAACAAGGATAAAAGCAAAAGCTAAAACTGTTTCCAAAGGAGAAATGCCCATTCGATGATCGAAAGTAAGGCGCCTAAAAGCCACGAGTATCGCTGAATAGACGTGAACCAATTTGGAAATCCTTGTTTTTTCTCCTTCAAATAACAGCGCGGCCTTTTCTTCGTGAAAAAAACGATAGATCACCGGCCCGATAAGATACGCGTAAGAGGCCATAAAAACGAACGATTCCACAAATAACGAATATTGAAAAAGGTCTCGGTCATCGCTCGTTGTTTTTGTAGGAAGATAGTCAACATCGCCCCAAGTCTGCCATGCGTGAGCGGCTAGAACTAACAGACAAAAAGCGGCAATAAGACAGGCAGCAAAGATCTTTTTCATTGTCGATTAGAGATTTGAAAGATGGATAACCCCAACCCCCGCCACTCTAAATCGCTTGGGTTGAAGCGCAAACCCCAATCAACCCCTTGACGTTTTAACGTCACAGCGCTAAGTTACGAACATGACGCGCGCCACCGTTTACTTCGATGAGGGCCTGCACAAGGCCCTGAAAATCAAAGCCCTGGAAAACGACACCACCCTCTCCGGGGTGGTGAATGAGGCGGTGCGCTCTTCCTTGGTCGAGGACTTGGACGACCTCGCCGATCTGCAGGCGCGGAAAAAGGAGAAACCCATTTCCTACGAATCTTTTCTTAAGGAGCTGAAGCGCCGTGGACAGCTATGAATTGGTGGTCCGGCCCTCGGTGCAGCGGGATGTGCGGGGCATTCCATCCAAGGACTTGCGGCGCATCCTCGAACGCATGGAGGCCCTTCGCAATAACCCGCGGCCGGCGAATTGCGTCAAACTCTCCGGGCAGGAATCATACCGCGTCCGCCAGGGGAATTATCGGATTATCCACGAACTCGACGACACCCAACGCGTCGTGGTGATCGCGAAGGTCGGCCACCGCCGGGAAGTCTACCGGCCATAATCCACCCCACCCCCCCGCCGCTCCAAGCCCCCTTCATCCAACGCAGGAAATACCCAAGATTGCAGAGACAGATCGCGTGCATTTTTGCTCAATTTTCCCTTGTCAAATTTATACGGTAAGGCTATTATCCTCAAATGGTTATCAAGCGAAAACTGCACGATGATACCGGCCGCGCCGCCTACTGGGCCGCGCAGCCTGTCCGTAAGCGCATTGCCGCGCTTGAAATCATCCGCGGAACCGGCAATGATTCCATCCATGTTCAACAAGCATTTCCGCGAGTTCTTAGAATTCTTGGAAAAAAGAGACGTTAAGTATCTGCTGGTCGGTGGTTACGCGGTGGGTATCCACGGTTTCCCACGCTACACCGGCGACTTGGATGTTTTTATCGCCATCGGCATGGACAACGCCGAAAAAATGGTCAACGTTTTCGTGGATTTTGGCTTCGGCGACCTGGGCTTAAAAAGGGAATCCTTTCTCCAGCCCGAAAAAATAATCGAGGTTGGCCGCGAGCCAATGAAGATTCAGGTGCTCACCGGCATTGATGGCGTCACATTCGATCAATGTTACGCCAGCCGGACCCACTTTCAAGAGGGCGCCTTGCGCATACCCGTGATCGGTTACGACGAGCTTATTCAAAACAAATTGGCCACGCCACGCGGCAAGGACAAAATTGATGTCGAGGAATTGCGCAAAGTAAAACAAAGTGCAAAAAAGTCAAAGGTATCTCACCCCAACCCCCGCCGCTCCAAATCTCCTTCGTCGAGACGCAAATAGTGCCCAAGTTTGTGCAGGAAGCGGTGAAGTTTTGTTTTCCGCCAGCCCAGCCTGTCGCTGATCTGCGCGCTGGAAATGCGGAACCCGACGGGTGAGATGATTTTTTCCATCGGGGGATGTCCGGGGTTCAGTGGTCGAGATTGGCCGTTCCCTGGAGGGCGGCGGCGACGCCGCTCTCGGTGGTTTCGGCCCCGGCGCGGTCGGCGAGGTATTGGGCCCAAGCCGCTTGGAATTTCTTTTCGTCGTCGCCGTGCAGCATTTCCAGCGCGGTGAGCAGCGAGACCACGGCATTGTGGTAGACGGGATTGGCCTCCACCGGCAGCGAACGCCCGGTGACCAGTTCACGGGCGATGGTGTCGCGGACAGACTTGTCTGTCCGACCAGCCCAAGCGGCATCCAGCCGGGTGTGTTGCTCGCCGCCCTCCGCAGAGGGCAGGTTGAGGTATTCGAGCTGGTCCAGTTGCGCGCGGCTCTGCGCCATGGTTTGCGCGGGGGTCGAGTATTTAAAGGTGAAATCGCGCAGGCCTTCCTGCCACCACAATTCGAGGTCGCGCGGGTCGTCAAACTCGTCCGGGAAGGCGGCAGTGAGCGCCTTGGCAGGGTCCGTGCCGCCGGCCAGCGCGGAAAAGAGCACATTGGCCTGCGCGGCGTTGGGGCACTCTTCATCCAACAGGCGCAACAGCCAATAGGCATAGACCGCGACCACGGGCTGCGCGTCTCCATACGGGCGCGATGACTTCATGAGTTGGGCCAGGCTCGGCTCAGGCAGCGTCTGGGGCAGCGTCTGGCCCTGTTGGGAAAGCTCTTCGATCAGCGCGGGCTTGAGGCCCGCTTCGAGCAGCTTGCCTAGGGCCAGCGCCAGCCAGCCCGGCGCGCGCGCGGCGGCGTCCGGCCCGTTGTGCCAGACGGCGAGGCTTTCCAAAGAGGCTTGGGCGATGGCCTGGCACACGTCGGCAAACTTTGCGTCCGGCCCCCAGCGCACGAGCGCGGTGCAGTGGCCCACATGATCCGCATTGACGACGAAGGGGCCGGCAAAGTCCGCCTGCGCCGCAGGCACCAGTTCGATTTGAACTTGGGAAGGCGGCTGGTCCGGCCAGGGAAGAAATTTGTCCATCAGTCCCGGCAACTGCTCGGCCATCTTGAGCATGCGCTGCGCGGAAGCCATGTCCGGCGCATCCACCTCGAACTGCGGGCTTTCCACCACGATGGGCGGGCCGAGGAGCTTGCGCTCGCCGAACGGGACGGTTTGCGTGGGCGGGAGCGGCCGCGCGGGTGCAGAATTGGTGGTGTTTGGTAATACCGATGGGGCCGGCGAAGCAGGCGCGGGCGTTGACGTGGGCGCAGGCGCTGTGGCGGCGGGTGGCGCGTCTTGCACCATTGGCAAGGGCGAGGGTTTTTTCCATACTTCATCGCCCGGCGTCGAATCGGCTGCCACGGCGAATACGGCGAGAAGGAAAAACACCAGGCCTGCGCCGACGGTCGCGCGCCAACGCAACACGATCCCACGGCGTAAAGGCAGCAACGGACGCATGACAACCTGGCGGGCGACGCCCAACGTTATTTGCCAGCGAGGACGAGGCCGCCATCCTGCACCGTGGCGCTGGCGAGTTTAGCCCAAGCGTCGGCGTATTTTTTCGCGGCGTCGCTGGCGGCGAATTTACCGGCGATGTCATCGAAGAGCATTGTGCCGAGACCGCCGGTGGCGGGAATGCGCGCGCTGCCGATGTAACTGTAAGAGGGCTGAAATTGCGGGCCGGACGGACCGGCGACGAACACGCCGCGCGCTTGGTAAACCGTCACGATGTCCGTGCCCAGCAGGGTGACGGTCATCGGCACGGAGATTTGGAAGGTGACGGGCGCGTCGGCCGGCGCCTGGGGGTCCTTAAAGATGTGGAAATTCGGGTTGCCAGGCACCAGCCCGAAGCTCTGCAAATCAGCTGCGGCCAGCTTGGCATCATCCTTGACTTTGTCGGCTGTGCTAGGCCCGGTGGCGGCGGTGCCGGAAGCGGCCGCTGGCGCAGGCGTGGCGGCGGCCACGGGGGCTTTCGGCTTGGGCGCGGCGAGCTTGAAAGTGGCTACGGACCAAGCATTTAACTCAGAGTCGGCGACGGTGAGGGTGCCGGGCTGGGGGGAGAGGAATTGCGCGTCCTTGGCCTCGAAATCGCCGCCGGGCTGGCCAGCCCAGTAGAAAAGTCCGGTGGGAGGGGGGGGGGTCTTGCCCGTTTTGGCGTCGGGGGTGGCTTTGTATTCTTTCGGCGCGGTGAGGGCGAGGACGCAGAAGGCGAGGAGCACACCAAGCGAGGTGTTGAAAAAGGCGCAGACGATGGCACCGCCAAACGTGGCCGATTTGCGGGCTTTTTTCTCGCCGGTCGGATCGAAGTTGGTGTTGCTCATGGGTGTTCAGGGTTTGGCAGATTTGGCGGCCGCGGGTTTGCTGGATTCGGATTTGGGCTTGGCGGCGTCGGATTTGGTTGGAGCGGGTTTGGATTCGCCGGATTTGGATTCCGCTGGTTTCGAGTCAGCAGGTTTTTTGCCGTCGGCGGATTTCGAGTCGGAAGGTTTGGAGTCGGAGGGCTTGCTCTCAGCAGGTTTGTTGCCGGAAGCGGCGGCGGCCTGGTCTTTGGCGTAGGCGGCGGAGCGTTTGTAGTCAGTTTCGTAAAAGCCGCTGCCTTTGAAGATGAGGCCGGCGCCGCCGCTGATGAGGCGCTGGAGGCCGAGCTTTTTGCAGGCCGGGCAGCGCTTCAGGGCGTTTGCCGTGATGGGTTGGTAGACTTCAAACTGGTGGCCGCAGCGTTTGCAGGCGTATTCGTACGTCGGCATGGTTCGCGGTGGTGGGTGGGGGGGAGGGGGCATGCGGCGAACCGATTCTACGAACGCCACGAGACCGATTCCCGGTTTTTGAATTCCAGTAAGAAACGATTATTATACACGCCCTAGGCAGGGCGTTCAAGGGGAAAAAAGGGGCAGGGAAAAAAGCCACGCAAAATACTCTAAGCATTCCTGAAAGAGCCAATTTTCAATCACAAGGTTACCATGTGCGAGACCAGTCGAACTCTACACCTGTTTGATATCGGAATGTCAGTCAGTTACCCGCCAGCCGACCCCGCGATTGGTGGTCAAATCAGGGGGAGGCGACCCGTTTTAATCCGGTCGTTTCATCTCAAACCGGTCGCGCGTGCGGCAATACCAGTTCGGCGACGACAGGCGCCCGATCAGAAAAAGTTTGTCCGTGTGAATCCGTTTTTTCTCCGTATCAAACAATTCATCGCGCAAATGAAGCCGTTTGATCAAACCGATCACCACGCGATTTTGGCCGATTTGCAGGGTGCCCCATTCGACACATTCGAGACTCGCCGGGGATTCCGCGACGCGCGGCGGCTTCACGATGGACGAAGGGGCGGCGGTCAGCCCGGCGCGCACCAATTCGTTTTCCCCAAACGGCAACGACGCGGCGCACTGGTTCATCGCCTCGGCCATTTTTTCGTCCACGAGGTTCACGACGAATTCGTGCGTGGCGCGGACGTTGAGCGCGGTGTCCTTGGGGGTGCCGTTGGGGCGGTCGCCGGGCGCGAAGGCGCAGATGGGCGGATTCGCGCCCAGGACGTTGAAGAAGCTGAACGGCGCGGCGTTCACCCGGCTGTCGGCGCTGATGGTGGTGACGAGCGCAATCGGCCGCGGCGTGACGAGGCTGACCAGCAACGGATAGGCGCGATGGGCAAATTCCTTTTCGAGATCAAGTTCCATAAATTTAATTCGGTTTTAATACTGTCGGCGCGCAACCTACGCACCCTCCCTATGGCCAGCAAGCGGTAATCCGTGGCGGGCAGCAAGCGGTCCGCGGACAAACGATGGCCTGATGAATTTGTGCCGGGGTCCACACCAGGAAGCCGTAGAAAATCGTTTTGCAAAGTTGGGGGAAAGGCAGCATAGGGCTGGTTTGATTATGACCGCACCTGCCCCACGAACCCGCGATTTCAAGGCCACTTTGCTGCGCGAGCGCGCGCGGGTCGAGGCGGCCATCGAGAAATGGCTGCCGGGGGTGGAGACGCGGCCGGGGGTGCTGCACGAGGCGATGCGCTACTCGATGCTGGCGGGGGGCAAGCGGTTGCGACCGTTGCTGGTGCTGGCGGGGCACCGGTTGTTTGCCTCGAAGCTCGACCCGCTGCCGGCAGCGGTAGCGGTCGAGTGCCTGCACACATATAGCCTGATCCACGACGATTTGCCGTGCATGGACGACTCGGACTTGCGCCGGGGGCGGGCGACGTGCCACAAAAAATTTGGCGAGGCGACGGCGTTGCTGGCGGGGGACGCGCTGCTGACATACGCACTGTGGCTCTTGGCGGACGCTTATAAGAAGCATCCGGCGGTGGCCGCCGAGCTGGTGCGGGTACTGGGGGACGCGGCGGGCTCGACCAAGCTGATTGGGGGGCAGATGGAGGACTTGCTGGGTGAAAAGGGCGCACCGAGCGCGGAGCGGCTGGATTTCATCCACCACAACAAGACGGCCGCGCTGATCACGGCGAGCCTGCTGCTGGGCCTGCGGCTGACGGACGCGCCAAGCGCGAAATTCAAGATCATGGGCGAGGTGGGACGCAACCTGGGCCTGGCGTTCCAGGCGATTGACGATATTCTGGATGCGACGGCGTCAGCGGCGGTGCTGGGGAAGACGCCGGGCCTCGACCAGCGCCATGGGAAGCTGACGTATGCGAGCCTCTATGGCCTGGACGAGGCGCGTGCGAAGGCGCGGGCGCTGACGGCGGCGGCGGTGCGCGGCGCGGAAAAGCTGGGCGGGGACAATTGGTTTTTGCTCGAGTTGATCCGGGAGTTGGAGCACCGGGTGAATTAGGGGAGCTTGAAGTGGATTTCACCGCGAAGGCGCATAGGGTGTTTTTTTACGGAATTTATTTTTAGCGTTCTTGGCGACTTATTTGGTTGGGTTTTTACCACAAAAAACGCAAAGGACACAAAGGGGAAAGGCGGAATAGACTTGTCGCCCAGGCATTCGATCCTTGTGATGGGAGCGGGAAATATATGCCGCAAACCCATCAGCGCCGGTCCGCAAAAAAAACGTCCCGCCCGCCAAACGGTTGGCGCGCAGCGGAAGCGGCCGGGGTGGATATGTCATTGCTGGAACATTCGCTGAGCCTGAGCGTGTGGGAGCGGCTGGTGGAGCACCAGCGCGCGTTCGAGCTTGTGCAGCTATTGCAAAACGCGAAAATCAAGCCGCCATGCAAAACCTGAACGACTTGCTGCAACGCCTGCACGCGCAAGAGGTGGAATTTGTGCTGGTGGGGGGATTTGCGGCAACGGTGCATGGGAGCACGCTGGTCACCCGCGACCTGGATGTGTGTTGCCGCTTTACCGAGGAAAACCTGCGGCGCATCCACCGGGCGGTGGCGGACTTGCACCCGGCGCACCGGATGCGGCCGGATTTGCCGTTCGTCTTGACGCCTGATTTGTGCGCCAGCCTGAAAAATTTGTATTTGAAAACCGACTTGGGTTCCCTGGACTGCCTAGGTGAAGTGAAGGGTGTGGGCAATTTCGAGGAGGCACGGCAGCATAGCGTGGTGGTGGAGCTGCCGTTCGGAGAGTGCCGGGTGCTGGACTTGGACACCTTAATCCGCGCGAAATTGGCCATGAACCGCGGGCATGATCAAATTACCGTGCGGCAATTGCAGGCCATCAAAGACCGGCGGGGTTGAGTCTGGGCGGTGCGCTTGCGCGGCCGGACAAGGCGGCGTCACCCGGGAAAAATTATTTTGTTCTCATTGCTTCCGGGCCGGGGTCTTTATATAAAGTTGGACAGCGCCGGAGGATGGCTCGGAGAGCCACCCCCCTCCTCTACCTTTTTCCCCGCCCCATGATTGAAGTCCAGGCATTGACGAAGTTGTTTCGCGACAAGAAGCGCGGGGAATTTCGGGCGGTGGACGGGGTGAGCTTTCGTTGCGCACCGGGGCAAATCTACGGGTTGCTGGGGGTCAACGGCGCAGGGAAGACGACGTGCCTGCGTTTGCTTTCCACGATTTTGCGGCCGAGTTCCGGCACGGCGTGCGTGGCGGGGCACGATATTGTGGCCGCGCCGCAAAAGGTACGCGCGCGGGTGGGTTTTCTCTCGACGGCGACGGCGCTGTATGACCGGTTGACGGCGCGGGAATTCGTGGAATATTTCGGACGGCTCAACGGGCTGGCGGAAAAGGTGCTGCGTGAGCGGGTGGACTCGCTGTTCACGCTGCTGGAGATGGAGGAGTTCCGCGACCGGCGGTGCGCGAAGCTTTCGACGGGGATGAAGCAAAAGGTCTCGATTGCGCGGGCGCTGGTGCATGACCCGGCGGTGATGATCTTCGACGAGCCGACGCTGGGGCTGGACGTGCTGACGGCGCGGACGATTGTGGGCTTCATCCGCGACTGCCGGGCGCGGGGTAAGACGGTGATCTTCTCGTCGCACGTGATGAGCGAGGTCGAGAAGCTGTGCGACGTGGTGGGGATCATCCATGACGGGCGCATCCTGGCCGAGGGGACGGTGGCGCAATTGCGCGAGCGCACGGGGCTGGCCGACCTCGAGGATGTGTTCGTGAAAATCGTGGAGGGGCGGCCATGAACCTGCGGCACCTCGGCATTGTTTACCGGAAGGAGTTGCGCGACCTGCTGCGCGACCGGCGCACGATCATCTCGATGATCGTCGGGCCGGTGATCATCATGCCGCTGCTGACCATCGGGATGGGGGCGCTGGCGATGCAGCAGATTAACAAAACGATGGCGGAGACCGCGCACGCGATGATTCTGGGGGGGAGGATTCGCCGAAGACGGTGGCGGGGTTGCAGGGGATGAAGAATTTTGAATTTGTGCCGGCCAGTCCGGATTACCGGCAAATGATTTCTGAGAAAAAAGTCGGCGCGGTGGTGGACATCCCGCCGGGTTTCGAGACGGCGCTGCAAAACGGCGCGCCGGCGACCATCCAGATTTACACCTACGAAGGGGAAATCAAATCGGAGACCGCGGCGGACGGCTTGCGGGGATATTTCGAGAATCTGCGCACGCAGACGGTGGATGAGCGGCTGGCCCAGCACCAACTGCCAAAAGAAATGATCCATCCCTTCGCCATCGAGACCACGAATGTGGCGCCACCGGAAAAAGTGAGCGGCAACGTGCTGGGGGCGATCATCCCCTACTTCGTGCTAATGACGTGCCTGGCGAGTTCGTTTTATCCGGCGATTGACCTGACGGCGGGGGAAAAGGAGCGCGGCACGATGGAGACGTTGTTGTGCGCGCCGGTGCAACGCATTTATTTTGCGCTGGGCAAATGCCTGGTGGTGCTGACGGTTTCGCTCACGACGATGGTGCTGATGTTTTTTTCGGCGGGCATTTCCCTCCACACCGTGGCCGCGAAGGGGTCGGATTTCGCCCGGGAGACCGGCATGCAACTGACCATCAACCCGGCTTCGCTGGCGGGGGTGTTTACGGTGATGGTGCCCATGGCGTTGTTTTTCGCGGCGGTGCTGGTGGCCGTGGGGCTGTTTGCGCGGAGCATGAAGGAGGCGCAGAGCTATGTGCAGCCGCTGATGGTGTTGATGATCATGCCGCTGATGGTTTGCATGCTGCCGGGTTTTGAGTTGAACGCCGGACTGGCGCTGGTGCCGGTGGTCAATGTGAGTTTGCTGGCGAAGGAGATTCTGTCGGGCACATACCATTGGGGTTATATCGCGGAAGTTTTTGCGTCCTCCTGCGTTTACGCGGCGGCGGCGCTGGGGTGGGCGGTGGCGATGTTCAACCGCGAGACGGTCATTTTTCGCGTGTGATTTCGGGATTGTGTGGGGCGGAGCAACGAAATTATCTTGGTTCATGCCCATACCTCAATCGCGCCTACTCGTTGCTTTATTTCTCTGCGGCTCACTGGCCGCCGCCGCCGCGCCCGCGTCGGCGCCCGCCCCTGACTTTTCGACCATCGCGCCGAAAATGCAGGCGTTCGTGGACCAGGGCCAGGTGGCGGGAGTGGTCACGCTGGTTGCCACCAAGGACAAAATTCTCCACCTCGCCGCCGTTGGCCAGAGCGACCTCGCCACAGGCCGCAAAATGCAACCGGACGATCTGTTCTGGATCGCCTCGATGAGCAAGCCGATGACCGCCGTCGCCGTGGCGATGCTCGTGGATGAGGGCAAATTGAGCTTTGACGACCCGGTCGGAAAATATTTGCCGGAATATAACAGCCTTTGGGTGGCGCAGACGAGCACCCGCGACCAACGTGTGCTGGCGCCGGCCGCCCGGTCCATCACGCTGCGCGATTTGCTGACGCACACCAGCGGCCTCGGCGAATACCAAGTGACCGGGCCGCATTGGACACTTGGGGAGATGGCGCGGGTGTTGTCGCGCGAGCCGCTGCGCTTTGCGCCCGGCAGCCGCTGGGCCTATTCCACCGCAGGGTTGGATCTGGCGGGGGCGGTGGTCGAAAAAGTGAGCGGGCTGCCTTACGACAAATTTCTGCAAAAACGACTCTTCGATCCGTTGGGCATGAAGGACACGACCTTCTGGATTTCCCCGGATGAAAAGGCCCGCTATGCTGAAACCTACAAGCGCGACGGCCCAGGCAAAATCTCGCCCACCCCCATCCACTACCTGTATGGCACCGAACCCACCGACCATGGCCGCCCACCCCTCGGGGGCGCGGGGTTGTTCTCGACGGCGGCGGATGTCGCCAAATTTTACCAGATGATGCTCAACCATGGCACCCTCAACGGGCAGCAAATTCTCAAACCGGAGACGGTAACGGAGATGCTGCGGAAGCAAACCGGCGAACTAACGGCCCGGCCCGGGATGCCGTGGGGCCTGGGTTTTTGCATTATCGAGGACCCGTCGAAAATGGAGGCGAACAACATTTTCTCCGCCGGGTCGTTTGGGCATGGCGGCGCGTTTGGCACCAGCAGTTGGGCCGATCCGCAGAGCGGCCTTATTTACGTGATTATGCTCGAGCTGGACAACCAAGGCAACCCGGACAACTCGCCGATGCGCATCGAGTTCCAAAAAGCCGCCGCGGCGGCGCTGGGGCAGTAAGTTGAAAAAGGTTGGCGACAACTAAAAGGACAGCAGACACCGAACAGCCACCCCCCCTTTTTTTTGCTTTTATTTCGGACAAAACCTCTCTTTGATACCTGATATGACTACCCCCCGAAGTCTGTTTGCTGTTTTGTCCATAATTTCTGCGCTGCCAGCTTTGGCCGTTGCCCAGACGGCTTCGGCCGGCGCGCCCGCGCCGGCGGCGTCCTCCGCCACGGCTTCCACGCCGGCCACTCCTGCGCCCGCCGCCGCCACTGGCGGTCGTGGCCGGGGCGCGCGCCCAGCACCGCCCAACACGACGATGGGCCTGCCGCCGACGATTTCGCCGGACGCCAAAGTCGAGAAACTCGCCGCGTTGCCAACCGAAAGTTACACGGTGGACGGAACACCCTTCACCGAGGGCACCACTTGCGCGCCGAATGGTGACGTTTATTTCATCGAGCAAAACAGCGACAAGATCATGCACTGGGATGTCACGAACAAAACCCTGAGCGTGTTCATGCACCCCTGCGGCTATTCCAACGGCATGTGCTTCGATTACCACGGCAATCTGATTTCCTGCGCCGACGAACGAAACGAGCTGTGGTCCATTTCGATCACGGAGACCGAGACGGTGCCCTACCCCCAGCCGCTCAACCCCGCGGTGGGAGATCCGGTCAAACCGGGCAACATCACCCGCCCCAAACACACGGTGCTCGTGACGGATTACCAGGGCAAACTCCTCGACGGCCCCAATGACGTGTGGGTGCGGCCCGACGGCGGGATGTATTTGACCGACCCTTATTACGCCCGCAAGTGGTGGGCGCCCGGACGCCAGGCGGAGCAGCCGTTGAAAACCGTTTACTATCTCTCGCCCGATTACAAGAAGCTCACGCGCGTGCTCGACCAATTTAATTCGCCCAATGGCCGGAACGGCACGCCCAATGGCATCGCCGGCACGCCCGACGGCAAGACGCTCTACGTCTCCGACATTGACGGCGGCCAAACGTGGGGCTTCGACATCCAGCCCGACGGCTCGCTGACCAATAAAAAGCTCGTCTGCTCCTTCGGCTCCGACGGGATGACACTCGACAACCAGGGCAATCTCTACATGAGCGTGGGCGGCGGGCGGCCCGGCGGTGTCACGGTGGTGGACACCAAGACCGGGAAGCAGATCGGGTATATCGCCATGCCGGAATCGCCGGCCAACATGTGCTTTGGGGGCAAGGACCGCCAGACGCTCTACATTTGCGCCCGCACGGGGTTTTACTGCATTAAAACCAACGTCAAAGGCGCGAACCCAGGGAAGTGATGATGGTTGCTCGCCTCGTAGCGCTGAACTTTAGCCAGTGCTCCGGGTTACACGAAGGTAGAAGAAGCGCTGGCTGAAACACAGCGCTACGAAAATACGTCAATATGGCAATCGCCTCGCTCACAGGCTGTAGGTGATGATCGTGCCATCCGGGGTCGAGATCGTCACCTGCGATTGTCCATTCTTAATGGTGATTCCCGTGTAGTCCTCGCCGATCACGGAATCGAGCGGATGGAGGTAATTCTCCGTGTCGGTGCCGGTCAGATCATCGTAGCTCGCTCCCGTCGCGCTGCTGTTATCCAACATATACGACTGCGCCGCGTTGCCAAGCTGGCGCAGGTTGTTTTGGATGGCTTTAATTGCCTCCGGGGTGGCCGGGGTTATGGGAGGCAGAGAATTTAGGCCGGCAGCAGCGAGGGGTTGCCGGAATGCGGCGACCTGCGCGGGAGTGAGACTCGGGGGTGCAATTTGCGTTTTAGCCGATGGCGGTGTCGGCGTGACCGGCAGCAACGGACCGGTGATAGTTGGGGCGGTGGCTATCCGAGTGCCCACCGGGGCGGGCATTGATGCGGGTGGCGTGCCGGGCGCTTCTCCGTTGAACAAATAGAACAAGACCAGAAGCCCGGCGATGATCACGCCCAGAACGACGGCGATTTTGGCGCGGTTGCTCATACGATAATGATGATCCCCATTATGTATGCCACCGTCAAGCCGCATGCATCACCGCGCCGGTTCGGGCGCGTGGGCGGCACGGGCGGTGTCGCGGGCGAGGTGTTTGACGCCCCAGAGCCAGAAGACGCCGGCGAGCACGAACATCACGCCGACGAGGAGGAAGGCGCGTTTCATACCATAGCGGTCACCAAGGATGCCGATGACGACGGGGGAAATAACGTCTCCAAAGGCGTGGATGAAAAAGATGTTGGCGGCGAAGCCCACCGCGCGGATCGAGGGGTGGGTGACGTTGGCGAGAATGGTGTTCGAGGGGCCGGTATTGAAAAAGAGGCAGAAGCAGGTCGCATACGTCAGCACCCAAATCCCCCAGCCGGGGAAGCCGACGTGCAGCATCCAGACCAACATCGGAAACCCAAGGAGCATGGCCGCGCCGGAGACGAGGAAATATGCGCCGGGAATGCGGCCGCGCAAGCCGTCACCCAATAGCCCACCGAGGGGCGTCGCCGTCAGCCCGGCGAGGCAGACGATGCCGCCGAAGGTGAGGCTGACCGCGCCAGGTGACGGCGCGCCGGGGAGTTGGGAAAAATAATAGGGCACCCAGAACGCAATGCCGCCGATAGAAAAGGTCATCGCCGCCATGCCGAGCGTGCAGAGCACGTAGGAGGGATTGCGCGCCAGCGCCAGATAGTCGTGCCAGTGCGCGGGCTTGACCTCGACGGCACCGTCGGCCTGCCCGCGGGGCGGCTCGCGCATGAAGAAGCAGAGCACCCCGAACGCCAGCCCCGGCGGCACGACGAGATAAAACGCCCAGCGCCAGCTCTCGGCATGGATGCCGAAGTGTTGCGCGCCCCAGTCGCCGAGGTTGAAATGCAAGGCCGCGCCGCCCAGCGCGAAGCCGAGCGCGCTGCCGACCGGAATGGCCATGTTGAACCACGCGAGCGCCAGTCCACGATGCTGGACCGGATACATGTCGGATATGACGGTCGGCGCGACCGGCCCGTAGGCGGCCTCGCCAATCCCGATGAAGCAGCGCGTGAGCAGCAGGACGAGGAAGGTGGGCGCGAGGCCCGAAGCGCCGCTGGCCAGCGACCAGAGGAGCACGCCGATGCCGATGAGCACGCGGCGCGGGTAGCGGTCGGCCAGATGGCCGAAGATGGGCGCGCCAATCATATAGACCGACATGAAGGCCATCGAAAGAAAACCCATGAAGGCCAGCTCCGGCTTGAAATGAAGATGCGTCTGCGTCCAATTCTGGATGCCCATGATCAAGTCGCTGTCCGAGCCGGTGGCGCCGGGGGATAAAAAGGTCGTCTTCACGTCGCCGACGACCGCCGCAAGGACGTAGCGGTCAATGTAATTGAACATGTTGACGGCCAGCAGCAGGGCTAGCACGCCGCGCGCGCCGGGCAACCGGGTGGAGGTGGCACCTTCTTTCATCGGTGCAGTTCTTCGGCCTGCGCCGCGCCGGGGTCAATCTTCAAAATGAATGTCACACGCAATTCACCCCTTTGGCAGGGTGACTCAGAGGCATAACGGCCAGCCCCCCACCCCTAAAAATAGTGCTTGCGAACGCCGGGCAGGGTGCCCTAGATTAGCTTCTTCTGCCACTTCCCACTATGAAAACCCCTAAACTTCTTGCTTTGATCACTGCGGTTGGCGCTGCGGCTTTCCTCGCGGTTACCGCTCATGCCCAGACCCCGGCTCCGGCGGCTGCTTCCGGCTCTGCCGCAGCCGCACCGACCCCCTATACCCTCACGCTGAGTGGCGCGCATATTTGTTGCGGCAATTGCGTGAAAGGCATTACCACCGCCGTGGCTTCGTTGAATGGCGTCACCGCCGTCGGCAGCACCTCGGATGGGACGATTGCTATCACCGCACCCGATAAAGCCACTGCGCAAAAAGCGGTGGATGCTTTGACCGGCGCCGGCTTCTATGGCATGTCCAGTGACGCCGCCATCAAGGTCAACGCCGACACCGGCGCGACCGCGACCAAGGTCAGCAGCCTCACGATCTCCAACCTGCACCTGTGCTGCGGCAAGTGCGTCACGGCGGTCAAAGGTATTTTGTCGAAAGTGGACGGCGTGACGGGCAACACTGTCAAGGCGAACGCTGCGTCCTTCACGGTGACCGGCGATTTCAGCCCGAAGGCGGTGATGGACGCCCTGCAAAAAGGGGGCCTGACCGGCACCGCCGGCGCGACCGTGCCGGAAGTGACCCCCGCGAAGACCTAAATTCCTTCACCGGATTTTCGTCCTTTCCAAAACGCCCGCGGCTGCCGCGGGCGTTTTTGTTTTCTCCCGCAACGCGGGATTGCCAAGCGGCGTTTTTTCCGGTGGAGTCCTCCGTTCCGCCCCTCCATGCCCGCCGACGCCGCACCGCTGCTCGCCCTCCGCCAAATCGCCAAGTCCTTCGCCGGGGCGCGCGCATTGCGTGGCGTGGACTTTGATTTGCAGGCCGGCGAGGTCCACGCCCTGCTCGGCGAAAATGGCGCAGGCAAATCCACCTTGATCAAGGTCGTCACCGGTGCGCACCAGCCGGACAGCGGCACCATGGAGATTGCCGGCCAGCGCGTGGAAAAACTCACACCGGCATTGGCGCGGGGCCTGGGCATCGCGTGCATTTACCAGCAGCCCGCGCTGTTCCCCGACCTGACGGTCGCGGAAAATATCGGCCTGCGCCTGGAGCCGGCCCGCCCGCTGCGCGGCGTGGACTGGGCGGGACGCCGCGCGCGCGCCGCGGAGCTTTTGCACCGCATTGGCGCGAACATTTCACCCGACCGCGAAGTGCGCGCGCTCTCAATGCCCGAGCAGCAGCTCGTGGAAATTGCGTGCGCGCTCGGCTCCGGCGCGCGCATCGTCATCATGGACGAGCCGACGGCCTCGCTCACGCAAAAGGAGCAGCACCTGCTGTTTGCCGTGGTGCGCGAGTTGCGCAAATCGGGCGTGGGGGTCATTTACATCTCGCACCGCCTGGAGGAAATTTTCCAGTTGGCCGACCGCGTCACCGTGTTGCGCGATGGCGAGAGCGTCGGCGTCAACGCGGTGGACGACATTAACGAAACTATCCTCATACGGATGATGGTCGGGCGCGAAATGTCGAATATTTATCCGCCGAGCGAATCCGCGCCAGGCGAGGTCGTGGTGGAATTGCGCAACGTGGGCTGTGCGGCGTCGGGCGTGCGGGGGGTGAATTTGCAGGTGCGCGCGGGCGAAGTGCTGGGCCTGGCCGGGCTGGTCGGCGCGGGGCGCACGGAACTGGGCCGTGTGCTCTTTGGCCTGACGCCCGCCGATGCCGGGGAGATTTTGCTCAATGGCAAAGCTTTGACGATCCATTCGCCGGCGGAAGCCGTCGCGCAGAGGATTGCGTATGTGCCGGAAGACCGGCGGCGGCATGGGGTAATTTTGGAAATGCCCATCGCGCAAAACATGACGATGGCGATTCACCGGCGGATTTTTCCGGGGATGTGGCTGCGCCTGGGCGCGGAACGGCGGCTGGCGCTTGATTACATCCGCGATTTGGGCGTGAAAACCTCCGGTCCCGACGCGCCGGGCAGCTCGCTGTCCGGGGGCAACCAGCAAAAAGTGTCGTTGGCGCGGTGGCTGGCGACCAAGCCGAAGCTGCTGATTCTCGACGAGCCAACGCAGGGCGTGGACGTGGGCGCGAAGAGCGAAATTCATAAAATCATCCGGCGGCTGGCGAAGGCAGGCCTGGCGGTGATTATGATCTCGAGCGACCTGCCGGAAGTGCTCGGCATGAGCGACCGCATCGGCGTGATGCGCGGCGGAGAATTGGTTTCGATTTTGCCGGGAAAATCCGACGCCCACACGGTGATGGCGGCGGCGTTGGGGCAGAAGGACAAAGGAGGGGCGGGATGAAACGCTATTTTCGCGAGTGGTCGGTGGCGGGGGCGCTGGGCGTGATGCTCATCGCGCTGGCGGTTTTCGCGCCGCGGTTTTATGAGGGGCAGCCGCTGCTGTCGCGGTTGACGGACGCGGCGCCGTCGCTGGTGATCGCGTGCGGGATGGCGCTGGTTATCATCAGCCGGCAGATTGATATTTCCGTGGGCTCGCAATTCGCCGTCTGCGGGACGTGCGGCGGGCTGCTGCTGGCGCACGGGTGGCCGGCGGCGGCGGTGATTCCGGTGTGCATCGCGCTGGGGGCGCTGCTGGGGGCGTTCAATGGCGCGCTCATCGCCGGCCTCGGCTTGCCGTCCATCGTCGTGACGCTCGCGATGATGGTGACGTGGCGCGAAGCCTTGCGCTGGCAGCGCCAGGGCGTATTGATCAACATTAGTTCCAAGCAATGGTTTGGCCTGAGCCAGGCGGAAGGGCAATGGACGATCATTGCCGGTTCGCTCATTATCCTCGTCGCGGTGGCGGCGGCGATGAAGCACCTGGCGGCCGGGCGTTTCGTGTATGCCGTGGGCGCAGACGCCGAGGCGGCGCGGCTGGCGGGCATCCGGCCGCGGCTGGTGACTTTTTTGACTTTTATTTTCCTGGGCGCTCTGACGGGACTGGCGGCGATGATGTTTAGCGTGCAATCACTGCAAGTGGATCCGAATGCCGGCAACGGGCTGGAATTGCGCGTGATTGCGGCGGTGGTGGTCGGCGGGGTGTCCATTTCTGGCGGGCGCGGGAATTTGTGGGGCGTGCTGGCGGGGCTGCTGCTGCTGGCCTGCATCAGCCCCGCGCTCACCTATTTTGGCATTGAAGCCTACTGGGAAAAAGCCATCCAGGGCGCCATCATCCTGCTCGCGGTCGTGGCCGACGGCCTGCGGAGCCGGAAAACGCAACATTGAAACCTGCCATGCCTGCATCCACACACAAATCCGGCGGCGTCAAGGCTGTGTTCCGCAGCCACGAATTTATCCTGTTCGTGGTGTTGGTGGCGGAGTGGGTATTTTTCTACTTCGCGGGCACGTCAAAAAATTTCAGCGGCCACACCATCGGCTTCGGGACGGTAGACGCGCAATTCGACATTCTGCGCCATTCGTGCGAAATCGGGCTGCTCGCGCTGGTGATGACACCCATCATTCTGACCGGCGGGATTGACTTATCCGTTGGCTCGGTGCTGGGATTCAGCGCGGTGGTGTTCGGCAAGTTATGGCGCGACGGGCACCTGCCGATTGAGGTCGCGATGCTGGGCGCCTTGGGCGGCGGCGCACTGGCGGGCGGCGTGAACGCGGGGCTAATCACCTGGCTGCGCCTGCCGCCGCTCATCGTCACCCTGGGCACCTATTCGCTTTTTCGCGGGCTGGCCGAAGCCATCGCGCACGACGGGGACACGTTCACCGGCTTCCCCACCTCGTTCATTAATCTCGGCAACGAACGCTGGTTGGGGATGCCGGAACAATTGCCGATTTTTGTGGTAGTGGCCATCGCGGTCTGGCTGCTGGTGCACCGCACGACGTTCGGCCGCTCGTTCCGCGCAATAGGCTTTGCGCCGGAGGGCGCGCGCTATGCGGGGCTGCCAGTCAACCGGCGGCTGGTGTTGGCCTATGTGCTGGCCGGCGTGGTGTCGGCGTTGGCGGGCATCATCTATACGGCGCGCCTTGGCCAGGCGAAGGCCGATGACGGCACGGGCTACGAACTTTTTGCCATCACAGCGGTGGTGCTGGGCGGCACCAGCATCTTCGGCGGCACCGGCAGCGTGCAGGGCACGCTGCTGGGCGTGGCGGCGGTGGCCGTGCTAACCGATGGCTTGAGCCTGGCCCATTGGCCGCGCGAAGTCGGCGGCATGTTGACCGGGGTGCTGCTCATCCTGACCCTCACCGTGAGTGTGTTGCCAAAAATCTTGTCAAACCGCCGGTCCTCCCATCAGACTGCCCCTTCCACCCCTCAACCCTCCCCACCCTCCCTATGAAACGGATTCTCGCCCTGCTCGTTGCCACCGGTCTTATTTTGTCCGGCTGCGGCAAAAGTGACACCAGTTCCACCCCGGCGGCCACGCCTTCCACAGCTTCCACGCCCGCGGCCTCCGCGCCCAGCGGCGGCGGCAAGAAGCTCACCATCGGTTTGCTGCCCAAATCCAAGGGTAATTCTTATTTCGTCTCTTGCGCGAAAGGCGCCCAAACGGCGGCGGACGCTCTGGGTGATACGCTCATCTTTGACGGTCCGACCACGGACGACGCCGGCAAACAAAATGAAATCGTGGACAACTGGATCAACTCCGGCGTGGATGTCATCGCCGTCGCCGCGGATAACAAGGACGGCATCTCCACCGCGCTGCGCCAGGCGGAGGCCAAGGGCATTAAAGTCATCAGCTTCGACGCCGACGTGCTGCCCGACGCCCGCACGTTTTTCGTGAACCAAGCCACGCCGCAGGGCATCGGCTACAAACTGATGGATGAGGCGGCGCGCCTGTGTGGTAATACTGGCGAATTCGCCATCATCACCGGCTGCCTCACCGCCGACAATCAAAACGCGTGGAGAAAATACATTGAAGAGGACCTCGCTAAAAATTACCCCAACATGAAGGAAGTGGACTTCCGTCCCTCGAATGACGACGCCGCCATCGCCCAGTCCGTCGCCACGACCCTGATGAGCGCGCATCCCAACCTCAAACTTATCATGGCTATTTCCTCCAAAGCGGTCCCCGCCACGGCGGAAGCCGTCAAGCAGGCCGGCAAAATCGGCCAGGTGCACGTCATCGGCCTCGGCCTGCCCAGCGAAAACAAGGACTACGTTGATGCCGGCATCACCGACAGTGTCATCCTCTGGAAAACGGTGGACCTCGGCGCCCTCACCATTCAGGTCGCGGACGCTTTGGCCAAAGGCACGCTCAAGCCCGGCGACAAGGAATTCAAGGTTGGCGACAAATCCTATAAAATTGACGGGGACAACGTCCTCCTCGGCGAGCCGTTCGTTTTCAACAAGAGCAATATTGACCAGCAAGATTTTTAAGCCGAGGGGTCCGCCGGTAGTTTTAACGAGCAGCAAATATGTCGGGGTGGGTTTTTAGTCTTCATCCTTCATCCCTCATCCGTCATCCTTCCTCAATGCGTTTGCTGGACAGGTATATTTTGGCGGAATGGCTGAAGGCCCTCGGGCTGGCCGTGGGCGCGACGCTGGCCGTGCTGGTGCTCGAGGACATGTATAGTAATCTGGGCGGCTTGCTGGCGGATGGTGCGCATGGTCGCGACGTGTTGGTTTATTACCGTCTGCTGCTGCCGGGCTTCGTGCCGGCGGTGCTGCCGATGAGCCAGTTGGTCGCGCTGCTGTTCGCCGTGGGCAATTTGCACCGCAACCAGGAAATCACGGCGATGCGGGCGGCGGGGCTGAGCCTGTGGCGCATTGCGCGGCCGTTATGGATCGGCGGCGCGGTGCTGGCGGTGCTGCTGGGGTGGTTCGATGCGGCCATCGTGCCGGGTTCCGTCGAGCAATCGCGCGCATTCCGCGACAATCTCCACGTCGCCGCCCAACACCGCGCCAACCCCGCCAGCGACGCGGGCGCCGTCCAGCAACTGACTTACGACAACGCCCCGGCCAATCGCTTCTGGTTTATTGACAGTTACGACAAACAGACCCACCTGGCCCACGGCATCCACGTCAACGAACTCAACCCGGACGGCCACGACTTGCGCGCCATCTACGCCGGGGAGGGTCGTTTTGATGATGCAACCGGCCACTGGGTGCTCAACGCCGGCCGGGTCATCACCTTCAATAAAACCGATCGCAGCGTGCTGCGCAGCCAGCCCTTCGACCAGGCAACGCCCTTCACTGATTTGACGGAAAACCCCGTCACCATGCTGAATCTGCACCGGGATCCCACCGACCTGTCGGTGGACGAACTGGGCAAAACCATGACGCAAGCCCCATCGGCCAACCCGATGCTGGATTCGTTCGCCGTGCAGTATTACACGATATTATCCAAACCGCTGATTTGCCTGCTGCTGGTTGGGCTGGCGGTGCCGTTTGCGGTCGCAGGGGTGCGCGCGAACCCGATGGTCGGCGCCTCGAAGGCGGTGGGCCTGTTTTTTGCCTATTATCTGGTGACGGGCGTGAGCACCCACCTCGGCAACCAGCATTACCTGCCCGCGCTGGTGGCGGCGTGGCTGCCCATCGCGCTGATGCTCGGCGTGGCGCTGGGGCTGTTCCGGCGGGCGGCGTGAGGTGAATAATGGAAAATGGAAAAAATTATCCGGCTCGACTGTTTCAGGTCTTTTTCCCATCTTCCATCTTTCATTTTCCATTCTCCTGATGCACTCTCTCCGCCTCCGGCCCCATGCTCCCGCCCGCGTTTTGCGCGGGCACCCATGGGTGTTTGCGGGTGAATTGAACGCGGTCGTTCGGCCGGAGGCGCACGGCCACGCCGCCGTGCTGCGTGACGCGCGCGGGCGGCCGCTCGGCGCCGGGCTGTGCAGCGCGCGCTCGGCCATTGCCTGGCGGCGTTACAGTTACGAGCCGGTGCCGTTTGACCGGAAATTTATGGACCATGCGCTCGCCGCCGCGCTGGCGCACCGCGACGCGGCGGGCGCGAGCGGCCCGGTGCGCCGACTCGTCTGGTCGGAAGCCGACCACTTGCCGGGCCTGGTGGTGGACCAATATGGCCCGGCGCTGGTCGTGCAATCGCTGACCACGGGCATCGAAAACGCGCTGCCGGAAATTTGCGCGGCGCTTGAGGCACGCTTCGCGCCAGAGGAAATTATCTTGCGCAACGACGCACCCGCGCGCCGGCACGAGGGCCTGCCGCTCGAAGCCCGCACGCTTTCCGACCTCCCCTACCCCGCCCGCTGGCTCGCCATTGACGGTCTGGAATACTTCGTGGATTTGCTGGGCGCGCAGAAGACCGGTTTTTACCTCGACCAGCGCGCGCAGCACCGGCGCGTGGCGGATTTCGCACGGGGGCGCCGCGTGCTCGACGGCTGCTGCAACCAGGGCGCGTTCGCCCTGCAATGCGCCAAGGCGGGGGCGCAGAGCGTGCTCGGCGTGGACAGCTCGGCGGCGAGCGCCGCCCAGGCCACGCAAAACGCCGCGCATAATAATCTCGCGGAAATCGCGCAATTTGAAACCGCGAACTTGTTCGATTGGTTCACGGCGCGCAAGGACGCGCACAGCCAATTTGACTTGATTGTGCTCGACCCACCGTCGTTCGCGCCCAAGCGCGGCGCGTTGGCTGGGGCGATGCGCGGCTACAAGGAACTGAACCTGCGCGCTTTGCGCCTGCTCGCGCCCGGCGGCATCCTCGCCACCTATTGTTGCAGCCAGAACGTCTCGACCTCGGCTTTCCTCGACACCGTGGCCGACGCCGCGGCGGATGCCCATCGGGAAACCCGCCTCCTCGAAGTCACCGCCCAGCCGCTCGACCACCCGGTTTTGCTCAGTTGCCCCGAAACACATTATTTGAAAGGCGCAATTGTCGAGGTGGAGTGAAGGCGAGATGCTGGCTACATTTACATTTTCCTCCTTGCGTTCAGTCATTTCTTATCAGCATACTTTGCTGTGAAAAACAACCTTCTGTTTCTAATTCCCATCGGGATCCTCGTGATTTTCCTAGACGCCTGCGGTAGAAATTCAAACGCTGAAAACCAGCCTCAAGCGATGACCAAAGACGATATCAAAGCCATGATAATTGCAAGGGACGTTCAGCCATCGGCGGAAGCGCTGGCAAGGAAAGAAAAGTCTAACAATCTACTTGATCAAAAACATGTTCCGATTCTCCCAAGCTTGCCAGTAATAGAAGATTCTCTTTCGGCCAAAATAAGATCAAAAGAAGAGATCGCACATCGCGCAATTGCACTTTGCATAGTGGCGGTGAAGGGGGAAGGACTGGAACAAACAACTGTGCAAAAACTGATAACACGCTACGACGCGCAAAATTATTTTACTCCGGCTGAAAAAAGTTCATTGAGGACACTTCCCCAACACAGCTGGATCGCGCCAATTTCAGCTGGCGATACGAAGGCTATTGGGTTCTGCTTTGGGCTTTGGGTTATGTTGATACCCTGGATTACCCGGATAAAGTCTGTGACGTTACGAAGGCTGTAAAAATTCTTAATGACGTATTGGCCAAGAAATTCATCGCAAATGCCCATCTTCGCCAGCTATCAGAAATTCTTGATCAGACGGATTTTATCTATCGCTACGATTGGGCGACTGTAAATGCGAGAATCAAAAAACTAACTGCACCTGCGGGCCTCGATGCAGGCGTGGTGATGGAACGGCATCGTGCGCTCAACTGGTTAATTGGCTATATGAATCAGGATTGGGACAACGTGACGACGGACACATGATCATGTTGGTCACTGCGTGTCTCACCGCCACTCGTGCCTTGGATACCGCCCACGCAAATCTTTTTTGACTTGTTCGTAGGAATTGGCCCAGAAGGCGGCGAGGTCGGTAGTGATTTGGACGGGGCGGCCGTTGGGGGCAAGCAATTCAATGGTCATCGGGAACTGGCCGCTAAGCACGCGGAGTTTTTTGGCGTCCACGTCGTAGAACTCCTGCACTTTCGCGGAGATGACGCACTGGCCGTCGGCGGTGTAGCGGAGGACGGCGGGGCGCTTTTTGCGCGGCAAAATAAATTCGCGCGGGGCCATCGTTTCGAGGGCGAGCAACTGCTCGGCGGAGAGCCAGCCGCGCAGGGCGGGCAGCACGGGGCGCTCGCGGGCCTCGCGCGCGGAGGTCGCGCCGTGGCAGATTTCCTCGATGAGCGCTTGGCGGCCTTCGTCGTCAATCGCGGGGATGCCCAGCTCCGGCGCGCGCTTGGCGAGAAAATTCACGCGGGCGATGAAGGACTCGGCCTCCTCGTCCCAGTTTTTCAACTCGATGCGCTTGGCCAGCACCTCCGCAGCGAGCAGGCGGGCGGCGGCGTCGGGCGCGGGGTCGGGAGCCTCGCGGGCTTCGAGCACGAGGTCGCGGAACCCGCGCTCGACGCGGCGCACGACGCGTTTTTGCACGGGGTCATAAACCGTCTCGTCGCCCTCGGAAAAATCGCCGGGGAACAGGTCGCGCAGCCAGCTTTCCTCGACCTTGGTGGCGAGGCCGAGCAGGACGGCGACCTCGCCGCGCGCGTGCGTTTCCTCGACGTCGGCGGCGACGAGCAGGCGCGCGTGGCGCACGGCGCTCTGGCGGCGCAGTTCGCCGCGCCGGTGGTGGACGAGGCGGCAGCGGAGCGTGCCGAGGTCCTCGCGCAGCGCGAGCTGGTCGCTGAAGCCGGCGAGGAGGCAGCGGCGCACGGCCTCTTCGTCGAGGGTGCGCGGCGCGGTGTCGAGTTGCTGGGCCTCGGCCAGGCGCAGGAATTGGCGCGCCAGCTCGGCGGCCTGTGAAGCCGCGAGACCGTGCAAACCCCACTGGCGGCACCAATCGGGGTCGAAATTTTTCGCGCGGCCCATTTCCCAGAGGCGCAGGAGGTGAAAAAAATCGGAGTCCGCGTCGCCAAGCATTTCCGCGCGCTGCTCGTCGCGGCGCGGGTCGTGGAGCGGGCGGAGCAAATTGCACCCCTGGGTGAACGCCGCGAGTAGCGCGACGGCGGGCAGGCAACCGCGTTCGTGCGCGTCGAGGAACATGCGCGAGTAGCGCGGATGCACGGGGAACGCCGCCATGCGCCGGCCGCGCGCGGTGGCCGCGCCCGCGTCGTCGAGCGCACCGAGGTCGCGCAGGAGCAGGCGCGCGCGGGCCAGGGCGGCGGGGGGCGGGGGTTCGAGCCAGGCGAGTTTTTCGAGGTCGTGAAAGCCGCCGGCGGCGAGGGAGAGGACGCTCTCGGCCAAATCCACGCGCTGCATTTCCGGCGTGTCGTGCAGCGGGCGGTGGGTGTGCTCGCGCTCGCCCCAGAGGCGCACGACGCGGCCCGGCGCGGTGCGGCCCGCGCGGCCAGCGCGTTGGTCGGCGCTGGCTTGCGAGATGTTTTCGATCAGGAGCGTGTCAATGCCCCGGCGCGGGTCGAAGCGGGCGACGCGCGCCTGGCCCGCGTCCACCACGAGCGTGACGCCGTCAATGGTGAGCGAGGTTTCGGCGACGTTGGTAGAGACGATGACCTTGCGGCGGCCAGGCGACGCGGGCGCGACGGCGCGGTCCTGCTCGGCGGCGGCCAATTGTCCGTGCAAGGGCAGCAAGAGGCAATCACGCGCGGCGGGGACGCCTTGGAGCGCGCCGATCGTGCGGCTGATTTCATAGGCGCCGGGCATGAAAATCAGGCAGTCGCCCTCGGGGTTTTCCTCGAGCAGGCGCCCGCAGTGCCACGCGGCTTGGTCCCACGCGGGCTTGTCGGCCACGGCGCGGGCCTGCGCGGAATACTCGATGACGATGGGATAGGTGCGCCCTTCGCAGGTCAGCGTCTCGCTGGGCTGGAGCCAGGCGGCGAGGCCCGCGGCGTCGAGCGTGGCGGACATGACGACCAGCAGCAAGTCCGGCCGCACGGTTTCCTGGGCGCGGCGGGCGAGCGCGAGCGACAGGTCGGTGCTCAAATGCCGTTCGTGAAATTCGTCGAAAACAATCGCCGCGACGCCCGGCAGCTTCGGGTTCTCTAGAAGCTGCCGGAGCAAAATCCCCTCCGTGACGAAGCGGATGCGCGTGCGCGCGGAGACGACGCGGTCAAACCGGATTTGAAAGCCGACCTCCCCGCCGAGAGGAGACTGGCGCTCCTCGGCCACACGCTTGGCCAGCAGCCGCGCCGCCAGCCGCCGGGGCTGGAGCACGATGACCTCGCCGCCTTCGGCCAGCTTTTCATCGAGCAGCAATTGGGGCACCTGGGTGGACTTGCCCGAGCCGGTAGGCGCCTGGATGACAATGCGCCGCACGCGCCCGGCCGCCGCGCGCAGGGCGGGGCGCAGTTGCTGGATGGGGAGGGAGGAGGGGGGCATTATAGAGGAATAGAAGATGGAAAATGGAAGATGGAAAAATAAGATGCCGGAGGCAGGAAAGAGGGGAGTTGGAAGAAGGGGACGCTGGATACAGGGAAGAAAGTGAATGGACGGATGGAAAGGAGGAAAATGGAAGAGAGAAGAAAAAAAGACGAGCGCGTTCCTGCTTGCGGTATCCCTTCCTTGGTTCTTGTATGAAGCCCGCCATGGGCGCGGACGTGACGTTTCATATTCTCGGCAGCAGCAGCTCGGGCAATTGCGCCCTGCTGACGACGCCCGACTGCCGCGTGCTCATTGACCTGGGCTTCCCCGCGCGGCGGCTCAATGAGATGCTCCAGCCCACCGGCGTGCGCCTGGCGGACGTGGACGCGGTCTTCATCACCCATGAGCACTCGGACCACACCTGCGGGCTGGCGAGCCTCGCACGCCATCCGGGGATGCAGGTTTTCGCCAACCGGGAGACGGCCCGGGCGGTGCAAACGCGCCTGCGCTTCCGGCCCCGCTGGAATTTTTTCGAGACCGGCTCGACGTTTGCGTTCCGGGGACTCGAAATCAGCAGCTTTTCCGTGCCGCATGACGCGTCGGACCCGGTGGGCTTTGTCTTTGCCGTGGGCGCGCCCGCCGCGCCGCTGCGGCTGGCGTGGTGTACGGACTTGGGTTACGTGCCGGAGCTAGTGCGTGAGCGCATCCGGGGCGCGGACGTGCTAGTGCTGGAAAGCAATTACGACCCAGACATGCTCGACCGCGACCACCGGCGGCCCTGGTCGCTCAAGCAGCGCATCAAAAGCCGGCACGGGCACCTGTCCAACCACGCGGCGCACGAATTGCTGCGCACGACGGAGAACGCGGCGTGGCGGCGGGTTTACCTCGCACACCTCTCGCGCGAATGCAACGACGTGCAGTTGGTGCGCGAAACCTTCGCCGCGCTCGGGAAAAATGACCACCGCTACGCCATAGAGGTGGTGGATCCGGCGGCGGCGGGGATTTGTTGCGGGCTGGATGTGGTGTAGGTGTATTTGAAATTCCAAGGCAGTTCACCGCGAAGGCGCGAAGAGCGCAAAGGAGAATATTTCCTCCGTGTCATCCTTGGCGACCTTGGCGCCTTGGCGGTGATATGGCCTTTACGTTAAATTTTTTCGCCGGTTCGCCATTACGCTTGCATCCCGGATAGTGAACATGCGATGGCTAACGGTTGGAAGCAATAACCCACCCGCCCGCATTGAGGCATTGAATCTGCTACACCGGAGTTTCTTATGCGCCGCCCGTTCCAGCACACCAAAATCACCTTCACCCTCGGCCCGGCCAGCGAAAGCGAGGAAATGCTCGCCAAGCTGATCCTCGAAGGCGTGGATCTTTGCCGGCTCAACATGGCGCACGCCAACCACGAGTGGACGCGTGCCTCGATCCGCCGCATCAAGACCGTCTGCGATCGGGTGGGCCGCCACATCGCCATCATGATGGACGTGAAAGGCCCGGAGATCCGCACCGGCGACCTTCCGGTCCCCATTGAGCTGGAAACCGGTCAGACGCTCGACTTCGTCACCGAAGTGGGCGCGGCGGTGGGTGATGGCGTCTTCGCGGTGGGGGTCAATTACCGCGATTTTCCGCGTGATGTGGCCGTCGGCAAAACGGTGCTGGTGGATAGCGGCCTCATCCGCCTCGAAGTCCTCGAAACCCACCCGGCGCGCGTGCGCTGCCGGGTGACTGTGCCGGGGAAGCTCACCAGCCGGCGTCACCTTAACCTGCCCGGCGCCAAAGTCAACCTGCCCGCCATCACGCAAAAAGATCGCGCGGACATCGAGGTTGGCATTGCCGAAGGCGTGGATTTCTTCGCGCTGTCGTTCGTCCGCGAGGCCGACGACATTGACATGCTGCGGCGCTTCCTCACCGAACATAAAAGCATGGCACGCATCATCGCCAAAATTGAGGACCAGAGCGCCATCGCAAACCTGGACGAAATCATCACCGCCGCCGACGGCCTGATGGTCGCGCGCGGGGATTTGGGCATCGAATGTCCATTCGAGGATTTGCCCATCATCCAGCACCGGGCCGTCAACCAGTGCATCATCCACCGCAAACCCGTGATCGTCGCCACGCACATGCTCGAATCCATGATTGTGTCGCCGGTGCCGACGCGCGCGGAGGTCAGCGACATCGCCACGGCGGTGCGCGAACAGGCGGATTGCATCATGCTCTCCGGTGAGACCACCTCGGGCAAATACCCACTCGAATGCGTGCAGACCATGAAACGTATCGTCGCACGCATCGAGACCGAGGGGGACATGCCGCTAGCGCCTGTGCCGCTGCTCAAGACGCACAAGGACCAGCTGCTGAGCGCCGCCGCGCGCCTAGCGGAGGGCGACCACCATGCGAGCATCGTCGTGTTCACGCGCAACGGCAACCTGCCCGCCATGCTCTCCGCGCTGCGCCCCCGCCGCTCTCCGATTTATGCCTTCACCGACGACCAACGCGTCTTCAAGCAACTGTTGCTGCATTGGGGCGTCGAACCGTTCCTCATGGAATTCTCGAAGGACTACGAGCAGACCATCCTCAACGCCTTCGATTACCTCGAGCGCCGCGACTGGGTGCAAATCAAGGACTGGGTGGTGGTCGTCACCAACGTCATCATGGGCGAGAAGCTGATTGACACCATCCAGTTCCGCGAGGTGGAGTGAAGAACCTGGCGTCGTGTCGGTAGTTAGACCATCCCAGGGCAATCGGCCCTTGTCTTTCGACGCGGGAAGGCATTGTCTTGGGCGACCTTATGCGCTCCCTCTCCTCCTTCATTCGCCTCAGCGGCGGAATCGTCTTGCTTGTGCTCGACTTTATGGCCTACCAATCGGCGAGGGCGAGTCTGGCCGCGACCGGCCCCATCGAGATTTACCGGCCGCCCGACCGCGCTGCAACGCTGGCAATTCTACGTCATGCTCGCGGTGTTTGGCTTCATCGGCTTGACCTTGTGCATCCTGGGCATGGCACCGTTGCGCAAGAAAAGAAAATGACCACCGCGGCATTCCCTTCGAAACAAGGCCCACTCAGTTCGCGGCCGGGGGTTCGACCGCCGGTGGCGACGGTTCGGCGAAAGATGGGGCAGTCGTTTCACCCGACGCTTCGGCGGGGTGGTCGGCAAATGGGAGTGGTTCTTCGAGGTCGAGGCGCACGTCGCCGTTTTCGGGCGCGGGGGCCGGCTCCTGGTTTTCGATGGCGTCGGCGGTGACTTGCTTGACTTCGCCTTGGAGGTCCACCAAGTCGCTGAGCGAGCGGAAAAAGCTCTGGATGTCGGTGAGGTCGGCGAGATCGCCGACGACGCGGTCGAAAAGGGCGCGTTTCTCGGCCTTGAGGCGCTGGATGCGCTCCTCGATAGTGCCAACGGCGATCATGCGGTAAACGAACACGGTGCGGTCCTGGCCGAGGCGGTGGACGCGGTCAATCGCCTGTTCCTCGACGGCCGGGTTCCACCAGGGGTCGAGCAGGAAGACATAATCGGCGGCATGCAGCGTGATGCCGGTGCCGCCCGCGCGCAGGCTCACCAGCATGATGCCGGCGCCCGAGGCGGCCTGGAAACCTTCCACCGGCTTCTCGCGGTCGAGCGTCTGGCCTGTCAGTTCCCAGAGCGGGAGGCCGGGGAAGCGCGCCTCAATCAGCGCGCGCGCGCGGCGGAGCAATGACACAAATTGCGAGAAGATGACGACCTTGTGGCCGCCGGCAATGACTTCGTCGAGGCGCTCGGCGAGGACGTTGAGCTTGCCGCTGTTTTCCACCGGGGTGTTGAGCCAGGGCAAAAGCGCGGGGTCGCAACAGGCCTGGCGCAGGCGGGTGAGCAAAGTCAGCAGGGTCAACGGGCGCTCGCGCGCGGCGGCGGCCAAGTCCTGGCCGAGCGCGCCGACGCCTTCGCGGACCAGCCGCGTGTATTCCTCGCGCTGCACATCGGTCAGCGGGCAGACCAGTTCCATCTCGACCTTGTTGGGCAGCTCCTTGGCGACTTCGCGCTTGGTGCGCCGGAGGACGAAGGGCGCGATTTGCTTGCGCAAGTGGTCGCGCTGGGCGGCGGCGTTGCGCAGCGATTCCGTCTCGAACGCTTTGCGCGGGCCGAGCAGGCCGGGCATGAGGTAGCGGAAGAGCGTCCACAAATCGAGCGGGCGGTTTTCGAGCGGGGTGCCGGTCAGGGCGATGCGGTGGCGGGCGCGCAGGCGCAGGCAGGCCTGGGTCGCCTTGGCCTCGGGGTTTTTGATGAACTGGGCCTCGTCGAGCACGGCGTAGCCAAACTCGACCTTGTCCAAAATGAGTTTGTGGCGGCGCAACTGTGTGTAACTTGCCAGCCAGAGGGCCGGCTTGCGGTGCTCCGCGAAATCGTGCCCGGCCTTGAGCACTTCTACTTGCAAGTGCGGAAAGAACCGCGCCACTTCATGCCGCCAGACCGGCACCACGCTGGCTGGGCAGACGATGAGGTTGGGCCGGTCGCCCAAGCTGCGGATATTCAGCAGACTCAAAACTTGCAGGGTTTTGCCCAGTCCCATTTCGTCGGCGAGCAGGCCGTGGCAGCCGCATTCGCACAAATGGCGCAGCCATTTGACGCCCTGCGCTTGGTAGGGCCGCAAAAACGGCGGCAGCCCGTCAATGGACCAATCGGGTTTGTAGAGCGCGTCCTTCCAGGCTTGCAGTTCGGGGCTGACCTGCACATGGCCGGCCTCTCGGGCAAAGACCGATAGGAGCATGTAATTGGGCAGGCCGCCGGAAAGGCGCTTGTCGAGGACGTGGTGCCAATCGGCCAAAATTTCCGCCTGATCCTGGGGCAGGCGCACCAGCCCGCGACCCGCGATGAAACTCGTGCCCGGCCCGCGCCGCACCAGCCGCCGCGCCTCCTCGGGCGTCAACCACTCGTCGCCCACGCGCAAATCCCACTGGAAAGCCAGCCGCGCACGGCCCTTGGCCACGGCCCGGCCCGTCAATTCCGTCTCGCGCAAACCGCGCGTGAGGGCGTTGACCGCTGGGTCCACCTCCACCGTGAAATAATTGTGCCAGTTCTTCAGCTCAGAGCGCAGGAACCCTGGCGCCTTGTCCCATTCCCCCATCACATAACAGGCCCGCGCGCTCTGAAAATGGAAGCCCGCCCGCCGCGCCAGGCTCGCGAGGCGGATCATCTTCTCGCGCTCCGGACCGGAAAGTTCCAGCCCTTCAGCCGCCTTGCCAAACGCCGCCTGTTTCTCGGTGGCCGCTTGTGGACCGGTTTTTTTAACCCAGAAGGCGTCGCAGGCCAAACCCGCATCGTTAACGGACAATGCCAGCATCAACTGGCGCACGCCTTCTACCGGGACTACGGAGACGATGGCGGGTGCCGCAGCGGAGGGCACCGGAGCGTCGGGCGGGTGGCCGTTGCCGTTGGCCGGCGCCGTAATTTCACGCCCCGCCGGTCGTTTGTCCGGCGGCAGCGGCGAGGCCTCCTCGGCGACCAATTCCTCAATTTCGTAGAGTCCGGCCACGGCCAGGGCGCGACCCTCGTCCTCGGCCGCCACGGAGGCGCGCACATGCAATTTGCCCTGCGGCCATTCAAGCACGACGTAACTCTCGCGCTCGTCCATGCGTCCATGAATGATGGCGTCGGCCTCAGTCAATTCCATCTCGCGCACGCAGCCTTGGCGATACCAAGCGCGCCCGCGGTCGAGGACCTCGGGCGTGAAATCGCTTTCCCACGGGACGGTGAGACGCTGGAACCAGGCTTCCAGCGCGCCGGCGCGGTAAATGCGCTTCGGGGGGCGGGCGGGCATTCGGGGGGTGTGGTCGGGGGGCTAATTTGCAGCGCCAGGCATTGGCGGATGTCCACCGCCCAACCCCGCAAAAAAATATCTCGTCATTAAAACATTCCCCGCGCGGCATGGCAATGGATTTACTTTTGCGAAATGAGTTTTTACGTTTGCCACCGAGGTGGATTTTGCTAGACTGACCGTTTGGGCGCATTCATTCCCGCCAGACGGAGATCACTAACCGTCCTTGACATCCAACACTGAAGCGGCTTAGTTGGACAGCTTGCCAAGAGCAAAGGGGTGGTAGTTCAGTTGGTTAGAACGCCTGCCTGTCACGCAGGAGGTCGCGGGTTCGAGTCCCGTCCATCCCGCCATTTATCCCATTGAGGGACAATGGCTTAAAAAAAGTGACAACGGATTTGCCAGTTGACGTGGCAAATCGGTCATGAATGCAGACACTCCGTTCGTCGTTTCTCAATTCACGAATCCCTCCGGGGAAATCGTTTTTCGCGTCTCTGGCTGGTTGGATGGTCAGCGTGTGAGAAAGAATTTTCCCACGCGCGAAGGCAGCGCGACGGGGCCTTGCTTCGCGCTCTGTCTCTTTGGGAGGGAGGGTAAGACCCCCATGGTGTTTTCGGCTCTTTCGGAGTATGGTTCATGATGGATGCCAAGCACATTTTCCCTTTGGCCAATGTCCGCTGGATATTCTTTGCCGTGTTGCCGGGTATTTTGATGTTGTCCGGTTGTGTTGTGGCGCCGGCTGGCGAAGTGGTGGCTCCAGAGCCAGCGGAAGTGGTGGTTGCTCCCGAACCTGTTTTCGTAGGGCCCCCCGTGATAATTGGCGGCCATTATTACCGGCGTTGAGTTCACCAGTGTGTGGGGATGGAATTGGCGCAGTGCAGCCATCGCTAAATATGAACCTGCCGATCCACATTGAATTTCCCGACGCAGCGAGGAGTTCCCGGCGGGCACGCCTGATCTGCCGGGAATGCGGGCACGCCCATACGCAGGTGTCGCTGGTTCCCGGGGAAACAGCCCGGTGTGTGCGGTGCAACTCCGTGCTGGCGAAGAAGGGCTGGTTTGGCGAGGACGCCGTGCTTGCATTTACGGTCACCGGTCTCCTGATCATCCCGCCGTCAATATTGTTCTCATTTGTAACCGTCAGCAAATTGGGTGATGAGCAGGTGAGTTTGCTTTTCACCGACGTGCGGGCTCTCTGGCAAGACGGAATGCCGCTGTTGGCAGTTTGGGTGTTGGTGTGCGGCGGTTTGGCGCCGATTTTTTTGCTTTGCAGCTTGGCGGGCCTGCTTGTGCCGGATCGGTTGGGTTGGAAGCCGGTCGCAAGGCAGCGATTGTTACGGGCTGCGCGGGCGGTGGCCTATTGGGCGATTCCGGAGGTGCAAGTGCTCGCCGTGCTCGTGGCCCTGGCCAAGCTGGGGCATGTCGTCCATGTGACTTTGGGCCCCGGCTTCTGGTGTTATGCGGCATTAGCGGTGGTGACGATGCTGGCCTGGCGCAGTTTCGAACTGGATGCCCCGGCTGGCGCAACACCCCATCCCCGCAACTCCTATAACCCTGACATAAAACTATTCCCATCAGTTCCCGGGTCAAAAAATCTTTCGCGAGTCGCCGCGCTGGCCTTGGCCGCCGCCATCATGCTGGTGCCGGCCAACCTGATACCGATCATCTACACGCAAAACGCCGGGAAGATCCGCACCGATACCATTTTCACTGGCATTGTCGGTTTGTGCCAGCAAGGCTGGTGGATGCTCGGGGTAATTGTGTTCATCGCCAGCATTCTTATTCCGCTGCTTAAACTGGGTGGCTTGGGCTGGTTGTGGCTCGTGGCCCGGCGAGGCCCGGATGTGCAGGCCCGCCCCCTGACGCGCCTGTATGGGATGCTCAGTATCATTGGCCGCTGGTCTATGCTTGATGTTTTTCTCGTCGCCTTCCTGACGGGCGTCGTGCAATTCGGCAATCTGGCCAAGGTTGAGCCACGCAGCGGCGTCGCCGCATTTGCGGCGGCGGTGGTTTTGACGGTGCTGGCCACGGAGGCCTTCGATCCCCGCGGCCTGTGGGAGCGGTCCGATCATTCACCGCCCGACACGACATGAAACCGCTCGACATGCCCAAAATTTCCCGCGCCTCCACACTGCCGCTGGTATGGGTGGTGCCGTTGCTGGCCCTGGCCATCGGCGGCTGGATGATTTTACGTGAGGTGCTCAATCATGGCCTGGAGATTACCGTTGAATTTGCGGATGCGTCGGGGGTGGAGGCCGGCAAGACCATCCTCCAATACAAGGGGGTGGCCATCGGCGAGGTGCAAAACGTGGAATTAATAAAAGACCAAAGCGCCGTGGCGGTGCGCGTGCGCCTGGACAAAGACGCCGCGGACCTCGCGCGCCAGGGCACTCGATTCTGGATCGTCCATCCCCAAATTGATTTTTCCGGTGTGCGCGGGCTCGAAACGCTTGTCACCGGCGCCTATCTGGCCATCCAGCCGGGTGCGGGGCCGCCGGCCACCGAATTCAAAGGGATTGACGAACCCCCGCCGGCTGAAAACAGCGATTGGGGACGAGCGTTCATCTTGCGAAGCGACAAGCTCGGTGCGATCACCTCCGCATCCCCCGTCTATTTTCGAGGGCTGAAAGTCGGCGCGGTGGAAGCCAGCCGGCTCAGCGACGACTCCACCCAGGTGTTGATCCGCATTCGCATTTACACGCAGTATGCCGATTTGGTGCGCACCAACACTGAATTCTGGAATGCCGGCGGCTTGTCCTTGAAAATGGGCTTGTTAGGAATGGAGATCAGTACCACGTCCGTCGAGTCACTCGTCGTGGGTGGCGTGGCCTTGGCGACCCCGGGAGGCGACCTGGCACCGCCGGCCGCGGATGGCGCTGAATTCATCCTCCACGATGCAGCGCCCAAAGACTGGTTAACGTGGCAACCTAAAATACCTGTCCACCCGCCGGAAAGCATCCCGGCCTCCCCGGTTCGCGACGGAGGAATTCCTTTCCTGCATTAGGGTTACACCCCACTGGCGAGCCGGCCAGCCTGGGATACATTGTCACTATGAATGCCAAATTTTTTCTTCCTCGCAAGAGAATCAAATGCATGCTGGGCGCGGCGCTGGCCGCCCTGCTGGCGGGCTGTATTGTTGAGCCGGCCCGCCCAGTTTATGTGGCACCGGCGGCGGCCGGGACGGTAGTGGCGGCGGACGATTATATTTATTACCCCGACTATGAAGTGTATTATAATCAGACCACCGGGGTCTACTGGTATATGCAAGGCGGCGTATGGATGACCGGGCCGGTGGTGCCGGGCATCGCCATGGGGGTGCTGGTGGCTGCGCCCTCCATCCGGATGGACTTTCATGATTCGCCGGCCAATCACCACGCTATGGTGATCGGGCGGTATCCGCGAGGCTGGCGGCCGCCCCGCTGAGGGGCGCCGATAAAATTAGCAGCAGCCAGCACGGAGGGCTGGTTGCAAGATCGAAAGCCGTAATTCCATGTTCCGGGCTTTCAGGTATTCGCGGCCGACCCCAGATGGGACACTTTGGTGCGAGCCTTGTGTTTAATCGCATTGTCCATCCGGGAATGCTGCTCCGGCGGGATGCCTGGGCCGGAATTCGTCAGCATCTCCAAGCGGGTAAACCCTTTTTCCAACGCATAGCGAATGAGCTCAGCGGAAGTGTGCAGACCGAGCTTGGCCATCGTCCGGCAGCGGTGGTTGCGCACGGTGAGTTCGCTGAGATTCATCGCCGCCGCGATCTGCTCATTACTTAGTCCTCGGCCAAACAGCCCCAGCAAGGATTGTTCACGGGCGGAGAGGATTTTGTTGAATGCGGTTGGATCGTTGCGCTGGGCCAGGAGGGCCTTGTGGATGGACGCGGAAAAGTAGCGTTCGCCGCGCAAGACCGCCTGAATGGCCGCCGCCAACTGGTCAACGGTTTGTTCCTTCTTGTCCATGAAGCCATGCAGCCTCGAATTCAATACCTGGTGCAGGGTGAACTCGTCGCTGTAGCCGGAAAGTCCAATAACTTTGCTGCGCCGGCAAACCGCCAAGAGGCTGTCAAGCACATCCAAGCCGTCGCGATCCGGCAATGCCAAATCGAGGATGATCAGGTCCGGCTGCCTGCCCTCACCCAAGGCCAAGCCTGAGGCCGCGTCGCCCGCACCCCAAACGCTGGAGCCGGGCACCGCCTTCCGGCAGGCTGCCACGAGCAGTTCGCGCATCAGCGCATGGTCATCAATGACGATGATTTTCATGAAGCCGGAACTAAAAGAATTATAGTTCAGGTTTGCCCAAAGGGCAAGAACTGCCCTTCGTTAGATTAGAGGCTGTCCGAAAAGTAGGCCAGTCGGCATGGAAGGTGCTTTCGGAGTGGGATGTTTATAACTGACAAACAATGGGAGATTATAAGTCCTGTGTTGCAACGGCCCAAGCGCAGCGTGTTTGGGCGGCCCCGGGCCAACGAGCGGGAGGTGTTCGAAGCCATCCTGTTCATGCTGCACACGGGCATGCCGTGGAAGCTGCTGCCACGCAGCTTTCCCCCCAAGTCCACCGTGCATGACTACCTGCAACAGTGGAGCCAGTCGCGGGCCTTCCGCATGCTGTTCGCCCAAGTTATCCGGCACTTGATTGAGGTTGGGCGCATCGATGTGGAAGAATGCTTCGTGGACGCCACCTTTGCGGCGGCCAAGGGCGGTGGTGACGCCGTGGGGCTGTCGCCCAAGGGCAAGGGCACGAAGGTGCAGTTAGTCGTTGATGGGCAAGGCATTCCGCTGGCGCTGTCGGTGGACGCCTCTGGCGTTCCCGAACACGACATGGTGCAGCAAACGCTCGACTTGGGCCAGCCCGAGGCCCAGCCGCAACGCCTCATCGGCGACAAGGCTTACGACGTGGATGAACTGGACGAAACCCTCGCCGAACTGGGCATCGAAATGATCGCCCCGCACCGCAAAAACCGCCGGCCCGAAAACGTCACCCAGGACGGACGACCGCGGCGCCGCTACCGCCGCCGCTGGAGAGTCGAACGCACCATCGCCTGGCTGGGCTATCACCGTCGTTTGCTCACCCGCTGGGAAAAACACGCTTCGCTCTTCTGCGCTTTTGCCACGCTCGGCTGCCTCATGATCGCGCTACGTCATCTGCCCATCACTTGACCAAAGCAGACTTTTCGGACAGCCCCTAAGCATTTTCGAGAAGATCGATAACGTCCTGTGTAGTTAACTCATCCAATCGTTCCACCGCCCGGTCGCACTTTCCGCGCAGGCTTGCGACGGGGTTGGTGGTGCCGACGCCGATGCTTTTGAAGCCGCCGGCGCGGGCCGCTTCTAATCCTACGAAGGCGTCTTCGAAGACGACGCATTGCGCGGGGGCACGGTTGATTTTTTGCGCGGCTTTGAGAAAGACTTCGGGGTGGGGCTTGCCGTGGGAGACGTCCTCGGCGCTGACGATGTCGGCGAAAAATCCGTGGAGGTTCGCGAGGGTCATGACGTGCTCGATGTTGAGGCGCGGGGTCGAGGAGCCAACGACGCAGGGCACGCCGGCGGCGCGCAGGCCTTCGAGCAACGCGCGCACGCCGGGCAGCGCCTGAATGCCGGTGGTTTTCAAAATCTCGCGGTAAAGCTCCTCCTTGCGCCGGCCGAGACGTTCGATTTCTACGGGGTCGGTCGCCCAATGCAAAATATTCGGGATGATGAACTGGTTTTTGCGGCCGAAGCCGGCCTTGAAATGCCCGGGCGGGAGCACGCGCTGTTCCGCGACGGCGAGGAGGTCCCAGCTTTGCTCGTGGGCGGAGGAGGAATCAATGATGACGCCGTCCCAGTCGAAGATGGCGCCAATATTCATGTGAGCAGCAGGATGGTGGTTGGGATGGCTGGCGCAAGCAAATTGGTTACAGGTACTGGGGCGTGGGTTGCAAGTTGCAGGTTGCAAGTTGCAGGTTTGTGTGGAGGATTCTCAGTGCCTTTGTACCTCAGTCCCTTTGTCCCTTTGCCCCCATGTCCACCCTCGCTGTTGTCAAACCCAAGGTGCGCGGTTTTGTGTGCGTGACGGCCCACCCGGCCGGCTGCGCAGCGCATGTGCGCGAGCAAATCGCCCATGTCCAGGCGCAGCCGCCGCTGGCGCGCGGGCCGAAGAAGGCGCTGATCATCGGGGCTTCGACGGGCTACGGGCTGGCGTCGCGCATCGCGGCGGCGTTTGGCGCGCGGGCGGCGACGTTCGGCGTGTTTTTCGAGCGGCCGGCGGAAAAGGGGCGGCCGGCCTCGGCGGGCTGGTATAACACCGTGGCCTTCGAGCAGGCGGCGCACGCCGCGGGCTTGTATGCGAAGAGCATCAACGGCGACGCTTATTCCGACGACATCAAGTTGCAGGCCATCGCGCGGCTGAAGGAAGATCTCGGGCCGGTGGATTTAGTGGTTTACAGCCTGGCCTCGCCGCGGCGCACGGACCCGCGCTCGGGCGAAGTTTATAAATCCGTGCTCAAGCCCGTGGGCGCGCCATTCACCGCCAAGACCGTGGACACGGACAAGAAGGAAGTCCTGGACATCACGCTCGAACCCGCGAGCGCCGAGGACATCCGCCAGACGACCAAGACGATGGGCGGCGAGGATTGGGAACTGTGGCTCGACGCGCTGCGGCACCACGGCCTGCTCGCGCCCGGCGTGGTGACGGTCGCGTATTCCTACATTGGGCCGGAGGTGACGTATGCCATTTACCGCAACGGCACGATTGGAAAAGCCAAGGAGGATTTGGAAAACACCGCCGCGCGGCTGACGGCGAAGCTCGCGGATTTTAAGGGCCGCGCGTGGGTCTCAGTCAACAAGGCGGTGGTGACGCAGGCCAGCTCGGCGATTCCCGTCGTGCCGTTGTATCTGGCGATTTTACTCAAGGTCATGGCCGAGAAAAAAGTGGACGAAGGCTGCATCGAGCAAATCCAGCGGTTGTTTGCGACGCTGCTCTACCGCGCGGATGGCGCGCCGCCCGCCGCCGACGCCGCCGGGCGCCTGCGCGTGGACGATTGGGAAATGCGCCCCGACGTGCAGGAGTCGGTCAAAAAAATCTGGCCGGAAGTCACCACGGCAAACCTTGCCACGCTGACCGCCTTCCCGCGCTACCAAAAGGAATTTCTGAAATTGTTCGGCTTCGGGCTGCCCGGCGTGAATTACGAGGCGGAGGTGGAGCTGGAAATTCCGTTGGAATGAGGCTTGACGCCGCCGCCCAAGTAGATACATCATGTGTGTATGAAAACCGAAGTCGCCACCCGCCCGTCCCGCGTCTTCCGCAACGGCAATTCCGTCGCTGTGCGGTTGCCCAACGGCTGGGCGAAACCGGGCGCTTTGATGCAAGCGCGGCGACAGGGGAAGCATATCTCCTTGGAATTGCAGGAGAAAAGACCCAAAACACTGGCGGAAGTGCTTGCGCTAATCCGTGCGGCGGGGCCGGATCCCGGGCCATTTATCCGCGAGCAGCCACCTTTTTCTGAACGAGAGTTCATGAAAGACTGATGGCCTACCTTCTGGACACAAACATTTGCTCGGTCATCATCCGTGCCGAAGATGACGCGTTTGCAAATCGCTTTTTGCAACATTGGCCCGAGGTGGCGATTTCTGCGATTACCGCCCATGAATTAGAGTTCTGGGCAAAAAACACCGGACCCAATCTGTCTCGGCGAGTTCGCTGGCTTCTCAGCAAGCACAAAATTCTTTCTTTTGATGCCGCTGCGGGGGCAAAAGCAGCGGAGGTTAGAACCGCGTTGTTATCGAAGCCTTTAGCCACTTACGACGCGCTCATCGCCGGGCACGCGCTGGCGCTGGGCTATGTGCTTGTGACGGCGGACGCGGATTTCAAGCGCGTGCCGGGCCTGCGCACGGAAAATTGGCTGAAAGCTTAGCTCACGCTCCGGCGTTCATGCATTTTTGCCATGAAACCCGGCGTCTTTCTCACCGCGCAGTGGCGGATGCTGGCGTTGCTGAGCCGTAAAATTAGGCTTGCCCCCTTGACTTTGCGCAGCAAAGTTAAGGGTCGCCATGACCGACACCACCATCCTGCCTCCGCCCGACCCCGGCTCACCCGCCGATCCGTCCTGGCGTGAGAGAATTTCTTCCGCCGTGCGCTTTTGGGAGCGGCGCCGCCTCGCTTACAACCTTGTCCTCAGTGCCCTCGTCTTCGGTTTGGTCGTGCAGAGCTGGCCCCATTTTCAGCCCGCATTCACCCGCTCATTATGGCTCCCGGCCTTGGCGTATATGCTGTTCCTCGCCGCCCTGGGCAATATGTGCTACTGCGCCGCGTATCCGGTGGACCTCGCCCTGCAATGGTTCACTACTCCCATATTCTTGCGCCGCGCCCGCGTTGTGCTCTGGTGGGCGGGGATGCTCCTCGCCTGCGTGCTTGTCTTGTATTGGATGGAGGACGAAGTCTGGTAAGGTTACGACTCCGTGGTCGAGTATTTCTGCTTGAGGGCTTCGATGACGGAGGGGTCGGCGAGGGTGGTGACATTGCCGAGGGCGCGGCCTTCGGCGATGTCGCGCAGGAGCCGGCGCATGATTTTCCCCGAGCGCGTTTTTGGCAAATCCGCCGAGAAGATGATTTTTTCGGGAAGCGCGAACTTGCCGATTTTTTTTGCGACGAGGTCGTTGAGTTCGCGGATGAGGTCCGGGCCGGCGGCGTGCCCTTGCTTGACCGTGACGAAGGAAACGAGGGCCTGGCCTTTTAATTCGTGCGGGACGCCGATGACGGCGCTTTCCGCGACGGAGGGGTGCTCGACATAGACGCTTTCCAGCTCGGCGGTGCCGATGCGGTGGGCGGAGACGTTGACAACGTCGTCCACGCGGCCGAGGATCCAGTAATAGCCGTCGGCGTCCTTGCGCGCGCCGTCGCCGGGGAAATAAAACTTACCGCCCCATTTGGAGAAGTAGGTGTCCTTGAAGCGCTGGGCGTCGCCCCAGATGCCGCGCATGATGCCGGGCCAGGGTTTTTTAATGGCGAGGATGCCGGCGCGCACGTCCTGGCCCTCGTCGTTGAGGACGGCGGGTTCGATGCCAAAGAACGGGACGGTGGCGCTGCCGGGCTTGGTGGGGATGGCGCCGGGCAGGGGGGTGAGCATAATGCCGCCGGTTTCCGTCTGCCACCAGGTGTCCACGATGGGGCAGCGGCCGCCGCCGATCACATTATGATACCACATCCAAGCCTCGGGGTTGATGGACTCGCCGACGGAGCCGAGCAGGCGCAGGGAGGACAGGTCGTGCTTCTGCGGCCAAACTTCGCCCCATTTCATGCAGGCGCGGATGGCGGTGGGCGCGGTGTAGAAGACGGTGACGCCGTATCTTTCGATGATATACCAGAAGCGGTCATTCTCCGGCCAGTTGGGCACGCCCTCGAACATGACAACGGTCGCGGCATTTTGGAGCGGGCCGTAGAGGATGTAGCTGTGGCCGGTGACCCAGCCGATGTCCGCCGTGCACCAAAAGACATCCTCGGGCTTGAGGTCGAAAATGTATTTGGTGGTGAGGTAGGTGTAAACCATGTAGCCGCCAGTGGTGTGCATGATGCCCTTGGGCTTGCCGGTCGAGCCGCTGGTGTAGAGGATGAAGAGCAGGTCCTCGGCGTCCTGGCGCGCGGGTTCGCAGTGGCGCGACTGGCCGGCGACGGCTTCGTGATACCACACGTCGCGTCCGGGTTGCATGGTGACGGGGTGCAGTTGCTTTTGCGGTTCGCGCGCGACGACGAGCACTTTTTGCACGCTCGCGCAGGTGGCGACGCCTTCGTCCACCGTGTGTTTGAGCGGGAGGATTTTGCCGCGGCGGTAGCCGGCGTCGCCGGTGATGACGACTTTGGCCTGGCAGTCGTTGACGCGGTCCTTGATGGACTCGGCGGAGAAGCCGCCGAAGATCACGGTGTGCGGCGCGCCGAGGCGGGCGCAGGCGAGCACGGCGATGGCCAGCTCGGGCACCATCGGCAAATACAGCGCGACGACATCGCCCTTGCCGACGCCGAGGCTTTTGAGCACGTTGGCAAAGAGGCAGACCTCGCGGTGCAAGTCGGCGTAGGTGAGCACGCGCTGGTCGCCGGGTTCGCCTTCGAAAATAATGGCGGCCTTGTTGCGCGTCGCGCCGTGGAGATGGCGGTCGAGGCAATTGTAAGTGATGTTGGTGACGCCGCCCTCGAACCATTTATAAAACGGCGCGTTTTTCGCATTCAGCACGGTGTGCCATTTTTGGAACCAGTGGAGTTCGCCGGCGATGTCGGCCCAGAATTTTTCGGGGTCGGCGATGCTGCGGGCATACATTTCCCGGTATTGCTCGAGGCTCTTGAGGTGCGCCGCGCGGGCGAAGGCGGCGGGCGGCGGGAAGACGCGGCTTTCCTGGGAGACGGTGTCGAATTGTGAGATGGGAGTGCTCATGGGGAATGGGAGAATGGGGGGAGTGCGAGATTTTTGCAAATCGCGCGCGGCGGCAAGCCAAAAGGGCCGCACGAAAGAGCATTTCCAAGTCGGCCTGCGCGCGCCATGCTGAGGCGATGGACACCGCCTTGTTCGACTACCCGCTGCCGCCGGAGCGCATCGCGCAGACGCCGGCTGAGCCGCGCGATTCCGCGCGCCTGCTAGTCGTCGAGCGCGCGACACGGCGGGTGCGGCATCATATTTTCCGCGAGCTGCCGGAGTTGCTGCCGCCGGGGACGCGGCTGTTCCGCAACCACGCCGCTGTGTTCAAGGCCCGGCTGCGCCTGCGCCGCCCAACCGGAGGGGAACTCGAATGTTTGCTGCTGCATCCCGATTTGACGCGCGTGGGCGCTAGGGAGGTTTGGTGGTGCCTGCTCAAGCCGGGGAAAAAATATCCGGTGGGGGCAACGTTTGGCTCGGAGGGCGTGTTCACCGCCACGGGTACTCGAAAAGCAGGCCGATGGCCGGGTGCTCGCGCGCTTTGACACGGCGGGCGTGGGCGGTCTGTTGGCGGTCACCGAACGCCTCGGCGAAATGCCGCTACCGCCGTATATCCGGCGTGTCGGCGCGGAAAACGCCGCCGAAAAATTGCGCGACATGGAGAGCTATCAAACAGTTTACGCCGACCCGGCAAAAAAAATTGCCGCCGCCGCGCCCACCGCCGGGCTGCATTTCACGCCCGCCGTGCTCGCCGCCCTCGCGGCGCGCGGCGTGGCGACCTATGATTTGGCTTTGCGCGTGGGACTCGGCACGTTCCGCCCCATCGTCGCCGAGCGCGTGGAGACGCATGTGATTCATCGCGAATGGTATGAAATTCCCGCAGAAACGCGGGTCGCATTGGCTGCGCCCGGCGGGCCGCGGTTGGCGGTGGGCACGACGACGTTGCGCGCAATCGAGGATTATTTGGCGAAGAGCGGCGGATCTGGAGGCCCCGCCCTACCGCAGCCGTGGCTGGCGGAGGCGGACATTTTCATCTATCCGCCGCGTGAATTCGCCGGCGCGGAAATGTTGCTGACGAATTTCCATTTGCCGCGCTCGACGCTGCTCTGTCTGGTCAGCGCCTTCCTGACGCCGGGCGCGACCGACGGCATCGCGTGGCTCAAGGAAATCTACGCCGAGGCCGGCGCGCGCGGCTACCGTTTTTACAGCTTCGGCGATGCAATGTTGATCCTTTGAAAAAAACTAGCATGGCGGCCTGTAACGCATTTTGTCCCCATCTTTTCCAGCTATAGCATTTTAAATAAAACTATAACCACAATGGGCAAACCAATGAGTGGCGTCCTGTCCGGTGACGCTGCCTAGGGCGGTGGCGATGGCGGCGAGCAAGTCTGCCTGGGTGCGTGCTTCGAGAGCCCGCAACCGGGCTTTGACTTTGCTCCGCATCAGTTCGATCGGATTGAGGTCGGGTGAGTAGGCGGGCAGGAATCGCACTTGCGCTCCGGCTGCTTCGATCAGCGCGAGGGTTTGCGGGTTTTTATGCGGGGCAAGGTTGTCCATGGCCACAATGTCCCCGGGCCGCAAGGTTGGGCAGAGCACCTCGCGCACATAGGCCCGGAAGACTTCCGTATCGGTGGCCGCTTCGACGGTTAGACAGGCCGTCGTGCCGTCCCTGCGAATGGAGGAGATCATGGTCGTGGTGCACCAGTGCCCCTGGGGGCGTTGGGCCAGCAGACGTTGCGCCCGGGGCGCGCGCCCATATAAACGGGTCATGTTCGTCTTGGCCGCCGATTCATCAAGGAAGACCAGCCGCGCGGGATCCAGTCCGGCCTGCCCGCGCACCCACCGCCGCCGTGCCCGGACGATGTCGGGCCGCCCTTGCTCGGCGGCGCGCAGCGTTTTTTAAAGGTCAGGCCCAGCTGGGCCAAAACGTAATGAATGGCCGGCAGCGTGCACTTTAAACCCAAGGCCGCGCGCATCTGTTCCAGCGTAAGGTCGGGCTTGGACTGCACCAGCCGGCGCAACTTCTCTCCAAACTGGGGCAGCAGCCACGCCTTGCGTCCCGCGAAGTGGTGCCGGGGCGCGATATCACCCTTATGCCGGCGCTGCTGCAGCAGCTTTTTGACCATGCCGAGCGACACCCTAAACCGGTGCGCGATTTCCTCCCTTGTTCCCTCCTGCCGATCATAGGCCGCCACAATACGTTCCCGCAAGTCCAAGGATAGAGTTTTCATTCCCCCTACAGTAGCACAACTCATGCCAGGCGGCTACATAATTATTTAAAATGCTCTAAGCGCGGGGTGGAGGTCGCTCTCCGGGGAGCATCCAACATCGAACTCTCGATGAAAACAAGAAATCTCGACAGTCAGTCTCTTAATTTCGAGGGTGCAGCAAGCCTGCGCCCAATTCCACGCCTTTTTAGTCTCAAATCGCAATGTTCCATGTGGAACATTTATCAATCATTTTGAGCAGAGTGCTTGACAGCGTAATTTCTACTATTGTCAGTGCCGCTTTGGGTATACCTTTTGTTATTGCTTTTTCCATTACCACAACGATATAAACGATTGAAAAATAACCATACACATGACTTTGAATCTAATTACTTTGGAAATCGCAGCATTGATGGCTCAAGATCCTGGCGAGGCCCGCAAGGGCGGCTTCCAAAGTCTTCTCATAAAACTCCAGCGTCAATACGACCCGGCAACGCGCACGATAACGATCAGTAATGCTGATTTAGAAAAAATCCAGCGCTATGCCTTTTAGTATAAATCAGGTGGCTGGCAAGGATTCCTCAAAACGATTTTCGGCCGCAGTCTAGGTGACATCCGCAGGCGTCCAATCGCTGCCTGTGCCGCTAGGCAATGGGCTTGTTGCTCATGTTCCATATCCGATGACAGAGGCGGCTTTCGAGATGCTAAAAAAGGCACTCGACCTCTATAAGGGCATGATTGTTTCTTCCTCCACTAAGCCATCGCCAGAAGAACAATAAAACCGAGGTCGGTCACAAGTTCGTTTTTGCTTGTAATTAAGGTTTTTAGGGCCAAATAGTTTTGACGCTATGGAAAATTATTTTTACATTCCAAACGCTGGCGAGCAACCGCCAGCTAAACTACCGCAACACCCCGACCCATCTGCACACTCGGTTGCGGGCGACAGTAGTTATTTACGCGTAAAAGTTGGCGATAAAATTACGTGGCAAGGACGTGATTACATTATAAAAGAAATAAAAGAAACCGGTGTTGTCTGGGGATAAATTTTAGAGCGCAAATTGGGTTTTGTAAAAAAGCCCACCTCAAAACCGGACACTACCCTTTGTTTCCGCGCGCTTGACGCTACCCGCCCGCCTGCTAGGATTGTTAGGCATCCGTGTCATCCGTGGTCCAATGAAACTGCGGAAAATAGGTTTTCTTCACCTTGCCTCCGCCCGCGATTTCTCCTCCGATGAAAGAGCCGCCTAAAATATCGCCGGGCGAGATCACGCCGCCCGCCGTGTATTTCAACCGCCGGAATTTTATGAAGGCGGGGATCGTGGCGGCCAGCGCGGTGGCCACCGGCTACGTCTATCGGCGGCTCAACCATGTCAGCACGGCCACGGTGGACACGCCGGCGCTCGAAGGCCTCACGACGACCGCCCCCGCCGCGTCCGACGTGTCCGCGGGTTTTCGCGCCACCGACGCGGAGACGCCCATCGAGTATATTACCCATTACAACAATTTCTACGAATTCTCGACTGACAAGCAGGCGGTGGCGGACGCCGCGGCGAAATTTACCACGGAGAACTGGCGGGTGTCCGTCGAGGGGCTGGTGGCCAAGCCGCGCGTCTTTGACCTCGCCGACTTGCTGAAGATCAGCCCGCCGGAAGAGCGCGTGTATCGCATGCGCTGCGTCGAGGGCTGGTCCATGGTCGTGCCCTGGGCGGGTTATTCGCTGTCCAAATTGCTCGCCGTGGTCGAGCCGCTCAGTTCCGCCAAATATGTCGCCTTCGAGTCGCTGCTCGACCCCCGGCGGATGCCGGGCCAGTTGGCCGACGTGCTCGAATGGCCCTATCTCGAAGGCTTGCGGATGGATGAGGCGCTGCACCCGCTGACGCTGCTCACCAGCGGGTTGTATGGCCGCGCGCTGCCGCCGCAGGACGGCGCGCCCATCCGCCTCGTCACGCCGTGGAAATACGGATTCAAGGGCATCAAATCCATCGTGAAGATCAAGCTGGTCGCCACGCAGCCGCCGACGTCCTGGAGCAAGGCGGCGCCGAATGAATACGGCTTCTACGCCAACGTGAACCCGCAGGTAGACCACCCGCGCTGGAGCCAGGCGACGGAGCAGCGCATCGGCGAATCAGGCCGCCGCCCGACGCTCATATTTAACGGCTACGCGGAGCAGGTCGCCTCGATGTATGCGGGGATGGACCTGCGCGCGAATTTCTGACCGGGGCGCCCCACGATGAAAGACATTCGCTTCGCCAAGTTTCTCATGCTCGTCAACGGCGGCGTGCCGCTGGCGCTCCTGGCGTGGGACGCCGCGCACCATCAGCTCGGGGCCAACCCGGTGAATTTCGCGATCCTCACCACCGGCATGTTGACGCTGGTCTTTTTGATGCTGACGCTGCTGGTGACGCCGATTCGCAAAATCACCGGCTGGAACTCGCTGATTTTCTCGCGGCGCACGTTCGGGCTTTACGCCTTTTTCTACGGCTGCCTGCATTTCCTCATTTTTTTCGGCCTCAGCCTCGACCATCCGTTCAGCGTCTCGAATGCGTTGTCGGAAATGTTCAAGCGCAAATACCTCTTCGTGGGCATCACCGCGCTGCTGCTCATGGTGCCGCTGGCGCTGACTTCGAGCAACGCGATGATCAAGCGCCTCGGCGGCCCGCGCTGGCGGGCGCTCCACCGGCTCGTTTACGTCGTCGCGATTCTGGGCGTGATTCACTTTTATATGCAAGTGAAGGCCGACGTGCGGCTGCCGCTGGCGTTTGCCGCCGTGCTGGCGATTCTGCTCGGCTTCCGGCTGGTCGCGCTCCGCCGCCGTCCCCTGCCCGCGCCCGTCGTGGCCCCGCAACCGAAAATCTGGACCGGCTCAATGCGCGTGGTGCGCATCATTGAGGAAACGCCCGATGTGCGCACGTTCCGCCTCGCTACCACCGATGGCCTTTCGCTCCCGTTTTTTCACCAACCCGGCCAATACTTGGTGCTCTCGCTGCTGATTGACGGGCAAAAAGTCAACCGCACCTACACCATTTCCTCCTCGCCCACCCAGACCGCCCATTGCGAAATAACGGTCAAGCGCGAAGAAAACGGCCACGTCTCGCGCCACCTCCATGAGGTGCTTCGCGAAGGCGACGTGGTCAAGGTAACCGCGCCCGCCGGCCGCTTCACCTTCAACGGCACCCAGGCCAACAGCATTGTGCTGATCGCCGGCGGCGTGGGCATCACGCCGTTGATGGCCATGCTGCGCTACCTGACCGACCAGCGCTGGACGGGCGAAATTCATTTTGTTTATTGCGCCAAGACGCCGCGCGACATCATCTTCCGCCGGGAACTTGATGACCTGCAAAAACGTTTTCCCAACCTGCGGCTCGTGGTGACGCTTACCCGGGCTGAAGGCCACGAGTGGGCGGGATCAACAGGGCGCATCACAGGTGGATTCTTGAAGCAAGCCATCCCCGACCTCGCCCGCCACCCGGTCTACATTTGCGGGCCGGCCGCCATGATGGAGCCGACCATTAAATTGCTGCGCGAGTTGGGCGTGCCGGGCGACCAAATCAAGTCGGAAGCATTCGTCGCCGCGAAACGCGCGGAAACCGCCGCGCCTGATACCGCCTCGCGGGCAACCGGCGAGTCCGTGTCGCCTCCGCCGACGGGTGACGGGACCAGTCCGGTCTTGACTTTAAGGCGCTCCAACAAATCCCTTCCCCTGGAGCCGGACAAAACGCTGCTCGAAATATGCGAAGCCTCCGGCGTCAACATCGACTTCGAGTGCCGGTCCGGCATTTGCGGCCGGTGCAAAACGAAGCTCTTGGCTGGCTGCGTGACGATGGAGGTGCAGGACGCCCTCGACGATGCGGACCAGTCGAACAACATCATTTTGCTCTGCCAGGCCAAAGCTGTCGAAGACGTGACCATTGACGCCTGAAGCCAGCCCTATCCGACTGGATGGGTTGCTCGGTGATCCAAATCGAAGGGCGGCGTCAAACCCCTTCCGGGAGCTGGCGGAACTCCTTCGGAATTTCCAAATCCGAAATCCGGAAATCAAAAACGCCCCGCAGTGTCCTCTACCGCGCCACGTCGGCAATGGGTTGCTTCAACATCGAATACACCGGGGGCGGCGCCAGCTCCAGTCCGTCTGTGATCGTGGTGGCGTGCGAGGGGATTTCCACCGTCGCGGACTTGAGGCCGTCGCGCGTGGCAGTCAGCGTGATGGTGCCGGGGGTGGTTGTTGAGCGGATGGCCACGCGGTTAATCCCGCACTCGGTGTCGAGGTAGAGATTGTTGGTTGAATCAAGCTGGTCGCTGCAGAAGCCGCCGCGCCAGACGGCCGGACCGTCACACCTAAAGTCCACGCGCGCCTCATCAGTCGGGCAGCGGTTGCCGTCGGCGTCCACGACTTCAAAGTCCACCAGCACCACATCGGAGCCGTCGGCCTGCAGACCTTGCGGGCCGCTGTGTACGGTGAGTTTAATGGCGGCGGGCGGCCCGGCGGTCTTGAGTTCCTCTTGGGCGACGACCTGGCCGCCCTTGCTGGCCACGGCCTTGAGCGTACCTGGCTCGAAGGCGACATCGGGGAAGGCATAGACGTAACCGGTGTAGCCCATCGTGCGGCCATTCGACGAATCCACCGGGCTGCAGGGGGTCTTTTGCACGCCGAGTGATTTACCGTTCAAGAACAATTCGACCTGGTCGCAAAGCGTCGCCGCGACATACATGGTCTTCTTTGTGCCCGCCGGATAGGTCCAGTGGCCGAGAATATAGATATCGGGCTGGGTGTTTTGCATCACGCGCGTGACATAAAACACCGTCTTGGGCAGGCGCACGCCGTCCACCTTGCCGCTGACCCGCAGGACTTCGCTGCCATCCTGGCGGCCGTCGGCGTCGGAATCCGAGAAGTAAATCGAGGCGTAGGCCGAGAACTTGGAGTGGGTGGGGTCGGAGTTATCAATGCGGTTGGACACGAAATTGGCATAACGCCCGGCGGCGGCGAGCGCGAAGGTCTCCGCGGTCCAATGGTAGGTGTCCTGGCCCGCCACGGGGTCACGGATGACCGGACCGCCTTTGGGCTTAAAGCCGAAGTGCGGCGGCGAAAAATCGTCCCAGATGCCGCGCGCCGCCTCGTCGCGGAAGTCCTCGGTTTCGATGATCGGGGCTTGGTCACGATCCGTTGGGCGGTAGGGCCCGCCGAGCATGACGCCGAAATACTCCGTGGCGGCGATGGCCCCGGGATCATTGATCGAGCGGGCCCCCATAATCCGGCCGCCGTGCGGGTCCCAAGTCTTGCGCAGATCCACCATCTGCTTCATCTGCTCCGCGGTGATACCGGTATTGCCCGCCTCCCAGAATAAGATGCTCGGGTTGTTGCGGAAGAAAATAATCGAATCGCGCATGACCTCCGCGCGTTGGTCCCACTGGCGGCCGGTCACGTCTTTTTCCTTGTCGCCGGCGGGGCACACGATGGCGATGCCGAAGCGGTCGCACGCCTCGACGTCGGCCCGCTGCGGGGCGACGTGCATCCAGCGAATGTAATTGCTGTTGCTGGCGCGCACTAGCGCCGCCGTGAAGTCGTGCATCCAGTCGGGATATGCCCCGCCGAGGCCCGGCCAGTCATTGGCCGAGCGTTGCGCGTAGCCGGTCAGCCACGCAAAATGGCCGTTGAGCCACACGCCCCCGGTGCCCGTGCCGCCTTTGTATTCGGCTTGGCGGAAGCCCGTCTGCGTCTTGCACACATCCACGATCGTGCCGTCCACACTCAGAATCGAATAAACGTCGTAGAGGTAGGGGCTGTCCAAGTCCCACAAATGCGCGTTGGCCAGGGTGCCGGTCGCGGTGAATACTTCGCTCTCGCCATCCACCAAATCGGAGGTGTTGCCTTCAAACTTGGCCCGCACCACCCCGTCGGCATCCACCACGACCGTCGAAAGCGTAATGTTGGCATGGTCGCCGGATTCATCGCGCACTTGGGCCTCGACCGTCACGTCCGTGGTTTTATTTTTCGCATCCACATGCTGGGGGTAGATATAAATGCCCGTGGTTTGGAGGCCTTCGTAAAGCGGCAGCGTCTGGTAAACTTTGCCTGTGACGATAAGCTTGGCGTCGCGGTTGAGGCCGCCGAAATCGGGGTTGAAGTCCTTCGCATTCCACAAGAAGGGAGTGCCGGTGGCTTCTTCTTTGTAGGTGGTGCGGTTGTCCACTTGGACGGCCAGCACGTTGTCCTGGCCGCCGAATTTGACGAGCTTGCTAATGTCGTAGCCGACAGGCGTCACGCCGTTTTCATAAAGACCGATTTGCTGGCCATTCAGAAAGAAACGACCGGCCTGGCGCAGGCCGTCGAATTCGAGAAAAATCTTTTGGCCGTCGGCGCTGGCGGGCAACTTGAAGTGCTTGCGATACCAGCCAACGCCCAACTTCTCGCTCTGGTCGCCCCCGCCGTGGCTGATATACGCCCGGTAGCTGTCCGTTTCATTCCACGTATGGGGCAGGCTGACGTTGGCCCACGCCGAGTCGTCGAAATTCGCCGCGTCGGCGCCATTCACGACCCCGCTCTGGTCATCAAACATGAATTTCCAGCCGGGGTTGAAATTATAGACTGCACGTGCCGAGGCGGGCGGCGTGAATTTCGCGCCCACCGCGATGCTTTCCACGCTGAAAGGGGTTGCGGCCGTGGCGGTGCCGTGTCCGGCCAGCAGAGCCGCCAGCAAAGTCAGTGGCCGGGTAAAGAGGGGATGGTTGAAAAACGGGGTTTTAGCGTTCATGGGGTGGGGGACGAATGGGTTTAAGGTGGGCGCAAAAGGGGGAAAATGCAAATGCAAACACCGAGATAGACAAAGGGCGGCTTGCGCACAAGAGTTTAGTTACGTAAATGAAGACATATTTGCGCAAAACACCTCACGCCAGGACTTTTGCCATGACAAACCCTTCATCCTAAGCTTGCGCTGGGTTGATTCGGCTGCAAACTTTGCCGTTTCCCCATTTCCCTACTTTGTCCTGATTATGAACCCATTGAATACAACTTATTCCCAACCCGCGCCCGCCGGTCCCTCCTTGCGGCGTTTTTTCGCTCTCTTTGCCTGTGCGGCCTCTCTCGCCCTGGCGGCGTCCGCGTGCTCGAAGGAGAATGCTCCCGCTTCCCCCGCGTCACCCGCCCCGGTGTCCACCCCGGTCGCTCCGGCGGCCGCTGCGTCCATCCCAGCGACCACGCCGCCCACTTCGGCCAATGTGATTGTCACCTTGGAAACGAACCAAGGCGTCATCAAGCTGAAGCTTTTCCCCGAGGTCGCGCCCAAAACGTGCGAAAATTTTGTCGGCCTAATTCAAAAAGGTTACTACGACGGACTCATCTTCCATCGGGTCATCGCCGATTTCATGATACAAGGCGGCGACCCGACCGGCACGGGCATGGGCGGCACTTCCATTTGGGGGAAGGTCTTCGACAACGAGGTGCGGCCCGATGTGACCTTCGACGCCAAAGGCAAGCTCGCCATGGCCAATGCGGGCCCGAACACCAACGGCAGCCAGTTTTTCATCACCACTGCCGCTTACCCGAGTTTAAATATGCACTATTCGCTTTTTGGCGAAGTCATCAGCGGCCAGGACGTGGTGGACAAAATTGACCATGTCAAAACCGGCCCCGACGACCGCCCATTGGAAAAGCAATATATTATTCACGCCACCGTGGGCCAAAATTAGGCAAAGATAAAATACCGTCCCATGAAACTCAAGAAGCCCATCTTGATTTTACTGGCTGTCGCCATCGCGGGAGTCGTCATTTGGTTTTTTATGCGGTCCCCGCAGCATCCGGCGACGGCCCCCCGTCCTGTTTCTTTGACGCCCCCCCCTGTGGCATCGCCGCAGGTCGCCCCGCCGATAATTGCCCCTTTGCTCACTCCGCCCACGCCAAGTCTCGGTGCTCCCCAACTCACTGTCACGCAACCTGTGGCCGCTTTGCCCGCCGTGCCAATTGGCGACCTCCAAACCGATTTGAAAGCCGTTATCTCGGACATTGCGCGTTTGTGGCGGGCGGGCAAGCGGGCGCAGATGTATCAAACTTACAGCGCGCCGGGCAAAATGGACCCCGTGATTCTCAAGGCACTCACCCAAATCGAAGAGGCGTCGGCCGGGCAGCCACTAACCCCCCAAAAACAACTCATTTATGAAAAGTATGCCCAGTGTTACGATGCCCTCGAAGGCCTGGCCCCCACTTATAATGCCGTCGGCGACGAGGCCACCTACCCATTCACGAGACTCGGATTTGTGGGTGGAGTCGATCAGGCAAGCCAAAGCAGCATCACTTTTGTCAAAGTCAATGGCAAATGGTATATTAAGCCATTGCCAGGGAACTGATTGAGTCGGGGGTGCCTTCCCGATAATCCCTGATAAATTACGATGAGCACGGATGGGTGGTAAAAAATCTGCGATAAACGTTTGGGAAATGGCGCTTATTTGACTCCGGTAGTTGTTACAGGTGCTTTTTTGAGCATGCCAATTTTCTGTATATCTCACCGTTTAGGGTGTTTTTGGGGAGTTAAGCTTTGTGAATTGCCGGGGGGCAGAACGCGGCAACTTTTCCATTTTAGGAGGCGCAATTGAGTCTGAAATCGGCCATTTTGGGTGGTGAATAACTGTCCGGGGCTTAGCTCTTCATTTTTTAGCAAATTAGGGTGGAATTCTCTTGTGTAATAATGTCAAAAGTGTTTCATTCCGGGCGTTTGCCTTTAGCTCATTTTCAAATCCGCTCCACAATTAATTAAATTCCCATGAATAGCTCATTGGTTCTTCACCGCCTTGCTTGCTGGAAAACTGCCGGAAAAAACTTGCTGCTCGGTGCGGCCCTCTTGCTCCCGGTTTTGGCCCGCGCGCAAGTTCCCGTGCAAACCGGCGGCAGTATGTCGGTCAATGGCGGTGGTGGCGTCATTAACGGCGACGGCCAATCAGGCTACTTCGTGCAGGCCGGCAGCTTGTCCATCAGCAATGCTACGCTGGCCAATTTCAATTCGACCGGCGGCAACGGCAGCGGCGGCGGCGCGGGGCTGGGTGGCGCGCTGTTCATCAACAACGGCGGCACCGTTACGCTGAATAACGTCAATTTCATCTCCGATACGGCCCAAGGCGGCGCGGGCGGCGTCGGCAATGTGGGTGGTTCGCTGAATAATCTGTTCAACAACGGCACGGTGCCCGCGCCTGCGGCCAGTGGCACCACCCCCACGCAGATATCTTTCACGGATATTGGCGGCACCACCGGTACGGTGGGCCTCAACGGCGCGATCAATTCCTCAGGCGTCGGCGGCGCTGGCGGCATGGGCGGCAATGGCGGTGCCGGCGGCACCATGAGTACAACGCTGATTTTGTCCGTGACGACCGCGAGCTTGGCACTGGCGGCCGATGTGGCGGCAGCGGTGGCTGACTACGCCGACCCTTTTACCTGGCCCCGCACAATTGGTGACACTTTGATTCTCGCCGCTGACGCGGTCGATCTCGCCAACCAGGTTACCGCGCTGACCGACTTCGACCAATCCCTCGCCGACGGCCAGATCGGATTGGGCGGCCCGGGCGGCAACGGCGGCAGTGGCGGCATCGGCAGCGATTTCAATGGTGGTGGCGCGGGTGGCGCGGGCGGGACGGGCGGTGCGGGAGGTTACAACTGGAGTGGCTCCGCCTTCCAAGGCGGCGCCGCGGGTGGTCCTGGTGGTCCTGGCGGTGCGGGTGGCTTGGGCGGTTTTGGCGCCGGCGGCGGTGTGGGCGGCGCCGGCGGCGTGGGTGGCACGGGCGCCAATTTCACCGGTTCCCCCGCTATGCCCGCAACGCCTGCGGTCACCATGAATGAAACAACACCCAATTCCTATACCTTGGGCTACATTGACCCGACGACCGGAAACTTTACCAACATCCAAACTGGACTCAGTTCGGAAGGTTCGATCAGTGGCAACGTCACGCTGAACAACCTGACCATCACCAACAGCAGTGTCGTCTCGGCCTCCGGCCAGAGCGTAACGGCCGGTGATGGCGGCAACTACACCCTGCAAAATGGCACGGTGGTTCAGCAATACTATGTCTTCATTCCCTCGGTTACATCCACCATCATAACCACCCCGGCCATGCCGGCGATTCCCGCCACCGGCCCGGGCCAGGCTGACAATGGCGCCAATGGCACTGGCGGCGCGGGTGGCCTCAGCAGTTTTGGCGGAGGCACCGGCGCCGCAGGCGCCTCTCCGGGCAATTTATCTTTGGGCGGCAATGGCGGCAATGCGGACGGTGGCGCCATCTTTCTGCGCGCCGGCGGTTCCCTGACCATCACGGGCAATGCCGTTTTCGATAATAACCAACTCATCGGCGGCCAAGGGCAGGCGGCGGTCGCGGGTTCGGTCCTCGCCGGCAGTGCTGGGACCACCGCGGGAACCGACCTGTTTATGATGACTGGCTCAAATGTCACGCTCAATCCCGGCCCGGGCAATGTCATCGTGTTTGACGGCAGTTCCGAAGGCAGTGCCATTGCCGACGACAGCGCAGCCAATGGCCCCTCCACCATTCCCGCCGGCCAGGGCGCGGGCCTGACGGTGGCCAGTGGCCTGGTCATCTTCAACGGCGTGGACACCTACACGGGCGAAACGAAAATTTTAGGCGGTGTTCTTCAAGCCCAGGATGATTCGGGCATTGATTTCGAAAGCCGCATCAACCTGGCCGGCGGCCAGCTTCAATCCAACGGTAATTTCACCCGTTATCTCGGCACGAGCAGCACGGATGTCGAGTTCACGGCTTCCGGCGGCTTTGCCGCCGCCGGCGGCAATTTGACGGTTACCTTGGGCAATGGCCAAACGCCTAACCTGACTTGGGGCCAGGGCAATTTTGTACCCCTCGGCAGTGACTTGCTCTTCGGCTCCACCAGCGCGGATAGCACCGTCTTCTTCGAGAACAATATCAACCTGGGCGGTGCCACCGACACGATTTTGGTGACGGACAACGGGAATTTCACCGACCCGGCGCAGATTGACGGCAACATCTCGAACGGCAACCTGACAGTCAATGACGCCTCGCATGATGGCATCCTCATTTTGAACGGAACCAACACCTACACGGGCGACACGGACATCTATAATGGCACGCTGCGGCTGGGCATCAATGGCTCGATTGCCTCGGGCAGCAATTTGACGGTGGATGGCGCGACGGCGACCTTTGACCTCGGGGGGAACCACAGTGACACCGTCGGCACGGTGACGTTGGAGGGTGGCGGTAACATCACCGGCACCGGCACCTCGGCGCTGACCAGCACGACCGCCTTCAATCTGATGAGCGGCACCGTGACGGCCATCCTCGCGGGCTCCGGTATTCCCTTGAACAAGACGACGGGCGGCTTGGTGACGCTCGACAGTGTGAACACCTACACCGGCGCCACCACCATTTCCGACGGAACTTTGGCCCTGGCCGTGAACAATGCGATCGCCAATGGCAGCAGCGTGACCGTGACGGGCACGTCTTCAGAGTTGGACCTGGGCAACACCACCGACACCGTGGGCACCGTGACGCTCGAATCCGGCGGCCTCATCAACGGGACGAGCAACTCGGCGCTGAGCAGCACGACCGCCTTCGATTTGATGAATGGCACGGTCACGGCGGTTCTCGCCGGCACCTCTCCCTTGAACAAAACCACCGGCGACACGGTGACGCTCTCCGCCGTCAACACCTACACCGGCTTGACGAACATTACGGCGGGCACGCTGCTGTTGACGGTCAATAATGCGATTGCCAACGGCAGCAACGTCACGGTCAACGGCACCACTGCGGAGTTGGACTTGGGCAGCACCACGGACACCGTCGGCATTGTTACCCTCCAAAACGGCGGCCTCATCAACGGCACGAGCAGTTCGGCCCTGAATAGCACGACCGCCTTCGATCTGATGAACGGCACCGTCACGGCCGTTCTCACCGGCACCTCCCCTGTGAATAAAACCACTGGTGCCACGGTGACGCTTTCTGCCGTCAATACCTATACCGGCTTGACGAACATCACGGCGGGTACGCTGTTGTTGACCGTGAATAACGCCATTGCCAACGGCAGCAACGTCACGGTCAACGGCACGACGGCGGAGTTGGACCTCGGCAGTCAGGCCGACACCGTGGGCGTCGTCACCCTGCAAAATGGCGGCCTCATCAACGGTACCGCCAGCTCCAATCTGACCAGCACGACCGCCTTCGATCTGATGAACGGCACGGTCACGGCGGTTCTGGAGGGCAGCGGCATTCCCTTGAACAAAACCACCAACGCCACCGTGACCCTGTCCGCCGCGAACACTTACACCGGGCTGACCAACATTTCGGCTGGCACGCTGTTGCTGACCGTGAATAACGCGATCGCCAACGGCAGCAACGTCACGGTTAACGGCACGACGGCGGAGTTGGACCTCGGCAGCCAAGTCGACACGGTGGGGATCGTCACCCTGCAAAACGGCGGCTTGATCAACGGCACCTCCAGCTCGAATCTAACCAGCACGACCGAATTCGATGTGATGAGCGGCAATGTTACCGCCGTCCTGGCGGGCAGCGGCATTCCCTTGAACAAGACGACCAATGGCACGGTGATTCTTTCCGGATCGAACACGTACACGGGCAACACCACGGTGACGGCGGGCACGCTCCAGGAAAGCGCGACGGGCTTCATTTCGGACAGCAGCAATCTCACCGTCAACGGCACCACTGCAGTCTTCGAACTCGGGGCCAACCACAGCGACACGGTGGGAATTGTGACGCTCGACGGCAATGGCACCATTGACGGCAACGGCACCTCGGCGCTGACCAGCACGACCGAATATGAAATGATGAATGGCACGGTTAACGCCATTATCGCCAGTGGCGGCAGTGTGCCTTTGAACAAGTTCACCAACGGCACGGTGACGCTCACGGCCACGAACACTTACACCGGCCTGACCAACATCACGGCGGGCACGCTCTTTTTGAGCACCACCGGCTCGATTGCGAGCGGCAGCAACGTGACGATCAACGGCACCACGGCGGCCCTCGACCTCGGCGCCAACCACTCGCTCGACACCGTCGGAAACGTGATCCTCGAGGGCGACGGCTTCATTAACGGCTCCGGCAGTTCGGCCCTGAGCAGCACGACTGGCTTTCAAGTGATGAACGGAACCGTCAATGCCATCCTCTCCGACGACGGTCCAGTGCCCTTGAACAAGACGACCACCGCCACGGTCACGCTGTCGGGCATTAACACTTACACCGGCTTGACCAACATTACCGCCGGCACGCTGTTGTTAAGCAGCACCGGCTCGATTGCGAGCGGCAGCAACGTGACGATTAACGGCACCACAGCGGTGTTGGACCTCGGGGCCAATCATACGCTCGATACAGTCGGAATCGTGACCTTGCAAAACGGTGGCTTCATCAATGGCACGGGCGGTTCGGATCTCAGCAGCACGACGGCCTTCAATCTCATGAACGGCACGGTCAACGCCATTTTGGCGGGCAATGGCAGCATCCCGTTAAACAAAACGACCACGGCGACCGTGACGCTTTCCGGCGTGAACACCTACACCGGGTTGACCAACATCACGGCGGGCACACTGCTGTTGAGCAGCACCGGCTCGATTGCCAATGGCAGTAATGTGACGGTCAACGGCACGGCTACCTTGGACCTCGGGGCCAACCACACGACCGACACGGTGGGAATCGTCACTCTTCAAAACGGCGGGTTTATCAACGGCACGGGCAGTTCCGCACTCAGCAGCACGACGAGCTTCGAGTTGATGAACGGCACGGTCAACGCCATCTTGGCGGGCAGCGGCATTCCGCTCGATAAGACCACCACCGCCACGGTGACGCTGAACGGCATCAACACTTATACGGGACAGACCAACATCACGGCGGGCACGCTGCTGTTGGGTAGCACCGGCTCGATTGCCAATGGCAGCAACGTGACGGTCAATGGCACGGCGACGTTGGATCTCGGCGCCAACCATACGACCGACACGGTCGGAATCGTCACCCTCCAAAATGGCGGCTTTATCAATGGCACGGGCAGTTCGGCGTTGGGTAGCACCACCGAATTCGACCTGATGAACGGCACGGTCAACGCCATCCTGACCGGCAATGCCATCCCTTTGAATAAGACCACCACCGCGACAGTGACGCTCTCCGGCATCAATACCTATACCGGTCTCACCAACATCACGGCGGGCACACTGTTCCTGAGCAGCACCGGGTCGATTGCGAACGGCAGCAACGTAACAGTCAACGGCACGGCGACCTTGGATCTCGGGGCCAATCACACCACGGACACGGTTGGTGTTGTCACCCTCCAAAACGGCGGGTTCATCAACGGCACGGGCAGTTCGGCGCTCAGCAGCACGACCAGCTTCGAGTTGATGAACGGCACGGTCAACGCCATCCTCACCGGTAATGCCATCCCGCTGGACAAGACGACCACCGCCACAGTAACGCTTTCCGGCGTCAATACTTACACGGGCCTGACCAACATCACCGCCGGCACGCTGTTGTTGAGCAGCACCGGTTCGATCGCCAACGGCAGCAACGTGACCGTCAACGGTTCGAACGCGACCTTCAGCCTCGGCGCCAACCACACCACGGACACGGTGGGGATCGTCACCCTTGAGAACGGTGGCTTTATCAATGGCACGGGCAGTTCGGCGCTCGCCAGCACGACCGCCTTCAACCTCATGAATGGGACGGTTAACGCCATCCTGACGGGTAGTTCGCCCGTGAACAAGACGACTACGGCCACGGTGACGCTGTCCGGCGTGAACACCTACACCGGCCTTACCAACATCACCGCCGGTACTCTATTGTTAAGCTCGACCGGTTCGATTGCCAACGGCAGCAACGTGACGGTCAACGGCACGGCGACGTTGGACCTCGGCGCCAACCACACCACGGACACGGTGGGGAATGTGACGCTGGAAGGTGGCGGCTTTATCAATGGCACGGGCAGCTCGGCGTTGAGCAGCACAACGGGCTTTCAACTGATGAACGGCACGGTCAACGCCATCCTGTCCGGCAATGCCATTCCGTTGAATGTGACAGGCAATGCCACGGTAACGCTGTCTGGCGTGAACACCTACACCGGGCTAACCAACATCCAGGCGGGTACACTGTTGTTGAGCAGCACCGGCTCGATTGCGAACGGCAGCAACGTCACCATCAACGGCACGACGGCGGTGCTCAACCTGGGCGCCAACCACACCACCGACACCGTGGGCATTGTGACACTTAATGGCGGCGGCTTCATCAATGGCACGGGCAGCTCGGCGCTGGCCAGCACGACCAGCTTCCAACTGATGAACGGCACGGTCAACGCCATCCTCGCCGGCAGCTCGAACTTGACCAAGTCTTCCTCCGGTACGGTGATGCTTAACGGCGCCAACACTTACACCGGGCCGACCAACATCACAGCAGGCACGTTGGTGCTCAACGGCACGCTGGCTGCCAGCCAGGTGGTCACGGTCTCCTCGGGCGCCCAACTGACGGTCAATAGCAACAACACCATCGCGACGCTCAACACCAATGGTCTCATCGCCGGCACCAGCACCCTGACGGCCAACACCTATAACTTGAACAACGGTGCCCAGATTAACACCACCCTCGGCGCGGGCAACATCCTCAGCAACGGCAACGTCGGCATCAATGCCCACCTGTTGAGCACCAACATTTCCATCGCCACCGGGGCGATGACCTTGGAGGGGGATGATTTGCTCAACCATGCCGCGGCGGTGAACATCACCACCGGCGCGAGCCTGGTGCTGGGCAATGGCAACGCAACCATCACCACCCTGTCCGGCGGCGGCAACGTCACCCAGAATGACTTCAACCTCAATGTGCTCAGCGGTGGCTCCTACACTGGCACGGCCAACAGCACCGGCTCCTTGAACTTGAACAGCACGAGCAATCTGACGCTTGGCAACACCAGCAATTCCACCTTCTCGAACGGCACCAACGTGGACTCCGGCAACTTGATTGTGAATGGCACTTTGACGACGCCCAACGTGACGGTCAATCCGGGTGGCCTGTTGGCTGGCAGCGGCAACATCAATGGCAATGTCATCCAGAATGGCGGAACCGTCTCACCGAGCGACCCATCCATCATGCACGTCTCCGGCAATTACACGATCAACAGCGGCACCCTGCTGATTCAAATCGGCGGCACGGCTGGGCCGGGGGTCAATCCGAACGGCAACGACCAGGTGCAAGTCGGGGGCAACACGTATATTAACCCGGTCGGCACCGTACTCGATCTGGAGCCGTTCAACGGCTTCACCAGTCCGGCCCGCGGCAACATCTTCACGTTTATCAGCGGTGCTCCGGGGTCTATCAGCGGTCAATTTGGCAGCATCATTGATTCGAATTTCACCACCGCTTTCGTGATTGACCTGGCCACCGGCCAGGCGATCTCCACCGGTCTGCCGACGGGCTCGAGTCCCGCCAGCGCCTTCCCCGGTGCGACGGCCAACCAACTCGCCATGCTCAACCAACTGAATGTGTCCGGTAATCAATTTGCGGGCGGCGATCTCATGTCCTTGCTCCTGACCAACCCGGCCAGCGCGGACGCCCAGATTTTCAACCAGGCTTCCCCCGAAGCCTATGCCGGAGTGACGGACTATGCGCTGTATACGACGCGGTCTTTCCTGGACACCGCCATGGGCCTCGCGCCGTTGGCCAGTTCGGGCCGGTTCGCCGTGTTTGCGGGCTACGTTGATCTTGACCCCGGTTCGGACAGCTCGTCCGACCAGGCTGATTACACGATCAATAGCAGTGGCGCCGTCGCCGGTGTCCGTTTCGATCTCGGTAACAAATTTACGGTGGGGGCTTACACGGGTTATGATTCCGGATCCGTGGAATCCACCTATCTTAACACCAGTGTCAGTGGCAATGTCTACGGTGTGTTTGGGACTTTTGACCCGCTGGCCAGCCACCGGTTGTTGTTCACCGCCAGCATGTCTTATGGCGATTACACCACTCATGGCACGCGCACGACGTTTTCCGGAGTCTCCTCCATTCCCGATTTCGATTCGAATGATTACCTGGGCGATGTGAATGTGCAATACACGGCCATCCAGCAGCCCAAATACTCCATCGTGCCGGAACTCGGGCTGGCTTACAGCAGCGCCTCGGTGAATAACGTCACGGAAACCAATAACGCCGATGTCTTCCAGACCCTGCATGTCAACGGGCTGGACACCCCCAGCTTCCGCCTCGAAGGCAAGGTGAATGGCATTTACGATGTCACGACCAAGTTCAGTGTTAGTGGCAGCTTTGGCGTGAGCCACGATTTCGAAACGACCTCGCGCGACATCACTGCCAACGTGGTCGGCGAACCCACTTCGTTCACCGTGCAAGCGCCCGGCATGGGCGACACGGACTACGACCTGGGCCTCGGCTTGCACTACGACGTGACCAAGCAACTGTCCCTGCACGCCAACTACGAAGCCGGCTTCTCCCCCCAGGCGAAAATGTCCAACACCATTTCCGTCGGCGCGTCGTTCTCGTTCTAAATCCGGCGGGGTTGACGCGCCTTGGTCTCCCGCCGCGTGCTATCGAACAGCGTGCGGTGGCAGATCAAGCACGCTCGAATCCGGCTGGTTTCTTTTCAGCCCATCTTTTGCATCGTGGGTGGCCGGCGAAATTGCCAGACCATGAGGCACATGAAGAACAGGCCGAAACTGGGGATAAAAACAGCAGCTGGCCAATAACCGAAGCGATGGTAAATGGAAAAAACGGGTTTGAGCATAAAAACGGGGGCCTTATGTTTTGCTAATTGATTCAGGCCAATAACGGTTATTATTGAAAGATACAAAATTGAGAAAAAGAACAAAAAATTACCGAACGTGGAAAGCGCGGTCGAGGTTTGGTTGTTTGTGTCCCGGAAAAATTCTCCGGCTTTGGCGTAAATGTCTCCGCCCGCTTCATGGCCTCGGCAACCTGCTCGGGCGCCAAATGGCCGGCATGTTTTTGCAGCTCTTGCGGCAAGTTTTTGGTAAAGGACAAGCAATGCCACTTGTAGGCTTCAACCGAATCCGCTTGCACCCCGTTGCCACTTTCATAAAGCGCGGCGAGCAAATATTTTCCAAGGTCATTGCCTTGCTCGGCGGATCGGCGATACCATTTAAAAGCTTCAACGGCGTCCGTCGGCACGCCTTTGCCATTTTGGTGCATATAACCAAGGGCGGCCTGCGCGAAGGAACCTCCTTTTTCAGCCCCTTCGCGCCAGAAGTTGACCGCCTTGGCATCCTCCATCAGAAACCAACCCCTTCTCTCGAAGAGACCAAGCATATTCCAGAGGCACCATGGCAACAAGGGGGCTATAATTACGCCGGCCAGTATGCTGATGACGCATACCACTATAACGGCTATGCTGCGCCAACCAGCCTGGCCCTCACTACCTGCCAAAACAAACTCGCGACCGAGCACGAAGCTAAAACTCAGCAGGGCAGCGGGGATCAACAGGGTTAGTAAATGGAAAAAGGTGACTTTTCGGTAGGTTTGGGTGAGCGCCAGTTCTTGAAACAACTGATTGAGACTGCTGCTTTTAAACAATCTCAGGCGTGCCAGACACAGGGCACGATAAAGAGTGGCCGAATCTTCCGGGCTTTTGCGGAACTTGGCCGAATATGGCGGCCACCTTGGCAGTGCAATCCCGCCTATGACTTTGGATTCAGGATTTATTTTTAGGGTGAAGAATTGGTGAATGCCTCAGCAACGTGATGGGGTAAAACAGTGGATGACGATCCAAACCCATTCTACCGCTGCTGTTCCCGGTTTTCAGGGATGCCGGGTTCGTCGAGCAACTGGATGACGGTGGCGGGGCCGAGGTCGGCCGGGGGCGTCCACGAGCGCAACGCCCAGACGACTTTTTTATCCGGGGTGACTTCGAGCACCTGCACCGTGGTCGGCCATTTATTGGGGGCCTTGGCGCCCTTGGCGTCCACCACCGCGTTGGGGCACCAGTTGCTCATCACCGTGTTGCCGTTGGCCAGGCGGTTCGCCTCCTGCATGCAGAACAGCGTGATGTCGGGCACGTCCTTTTGATTGAACTCCCACACGGTTTCGCCCTTGGGGTTGACCTCGCGCACGAATGAATTATGGCTGGCGATCAAGGTGTTGCCATTATCGAGCCGCACCGCGTCCCACGGAATCGGCACGGCAACGGACCAGATTTGCTTCCCGTTCGTGTCGAATTCCACAACCTTGTCCTGGTCATGGCACGCGGCGAGAAACGTGCCCGCCTTCGTCATTTGCACCCGTCGGAACTGGGTGTGGACGGTCTTGGGGTCGCCATTGGTCGGCAGCTCGAATTCCTTCTCCGTTTGGCCGGTCACGATATTGATGATCCGCAGCGTCGCCGGAATCCCGTTTTGCACGATCATGACCCGGTCGAGGCCGATGGGTTGCGCGATGTGGACCTCGAAGCCCTTGGGCGCGTCGTAATTCCAGATGAGTTTTTTATCTGGCGTCACTTCGCCCGCGCCGGTCTTGCGCGCGAACACGACATTGCCGTTCGAGAGCAGGGTCGCGTCGCTCAATTCCTGGAGGGTCTTCGATTGGTCGTAAGTGGGAATGTCATACGACCAGACCACTTTGCCGCCGCGGACAATGAACATGGTTTGCACCGGCTTGGGGAAATTATATTGCCCAGTGTAGAAAAACGGATGCTGGTTCAGCCCATTGCCGGGCAACACGGTGGGCGAATACGAATCGGGGACGGCAGGCGGCGTCGTGGCGCAGCCGCCCGAGAGAACCGCCGCGCCAAGCGCAGCACAACGAATGAAGCCAAGAGGGCGGGGTAGTTTCATAATCGGGGTCGGGGTGATTTGCCTAAGGTGTGGCCGACGACGCGCTAGAAGGCGAGACGGGCCTTTTATCGCTGAGAAACCCGCTGGCCTTGAGCCAGTTGATCATCAATTCTGGCCATTCGCCGAGCAATGGGTCACCGGGGGACATGCTGGTGCCGTGCTCGCCATAATTATAGAAGTGAACTTCCGTCGGGACACCGGCGGCACGCAGCGCGTTCCACGCGCCAACTTCGGCATTGAGATGGCTGCTGTCCTCGAGGGTGTTGAACATGAAGGTCGGCGGCGCACTGGCCGGGTCGCGCGGGGTGCGCCCGCCGTAAATCAAAGCGAGAAAATCTGGCCGGGTGGAGAAGCGGTCGAGCGGGTCGGCCGCCGCCGGGTCGCCGGCCACCACGCCGTTGTAGAAGGCGTCGCCCTCCAGTTCCGCGCCGGCGGAAAAGCCGATCGTGCCTACACGGTCAACGAAGATTTTAAAATCGGAGGCATGGGCGCGCACGTAGCGGATGGCGCGGTTGGCATCCAGCACGGAGATATTGTTCCGGTAATTGGGCTGGATGCGGTAGCGCAGGACAAAGCCGGCAATGCCGTGCGCATTGAGAAACCGGGCGATCTGGACGCCTTCGTGATCGGCCACGCGGTTGGTGAAAGCGCCACCGGGGAGAATGAGAAAAGCCGCGCCGGTGTTTTTGTCCGCGGGGGCGGGAAAGCAATAGATGGCGGGTTTGTCCTCGTCGGTAAAGTTGCCGCTGGCGTCGGGCACCGCGCCCGGCGCGCCGTCGGGCCAAAGGAGAACCGGCTCGGGAATGCCCGGCACGGGGTTGGGCGTGTTTTTGACCTGCTCAGCGTAGATGGCTTGCGCCTCGGCGCTGCCGGGGGCGGCGCGCCCTTGCGCGAAAGAACTTCCCGTCAGGGCGAGAAAAGTGCCCAGCACCACGGCCGCGCTGGAAAAATTGGGCAAACGGGAATTCATGGCCGGGAAATGGGGTTGGGGGAGGTTTGGGCGCAATCGCGCTATTTGCTGAACACTTCAATTTTCAAGTCCGGGTTGCCGTCAGGTTTGATTTCGATTAACATATCATCCTTGTCATTAGGATGCGCCTTGGTGAAGGAATGTTGGTCGTCAATGCTGGGGGAAAGAATGCGCGCATGGCCAAAGGCCGGGTCGCGATACAAATCCGCGCTGAAGGCGTTGCTCAGCCAGCGGTTCGCGTTTTGGCGCACATCCACCCGGTAGCGGCCGGGCACCGGCCCCAGCTTGGCGGGCACCGAGAAGGTGCCAATCGTGACGCCGGCGGTGGAATTAAAAACATGGGCCACAATCGGCCCCGCGCCCACCGTGTCCAGTGGCGTGAGAATCACGTAGCCAAACGGCAGCGGCCGGCCATCCAGCCATACAGAACCGCGGATCGCCACGCGAGGCTGGTCCGTCAGGAAACCATATGCGCGCACCCAATTGTAGAACAAATCCGGCCACGCGCCCAACGACGCGTCGCCTTGGGCGAGTCCCGCGCCGACATCTACTTTGGGAAAGAAATGCGCCTCAACCGGTACCCGCGCCCGCGGGCCACGCAGAAAATTCCACAGGTCAATCATGCTCGAAATATTGTCCTTGGCATTTGTCGAGCCGACGAGAAACGTCGGGGGCGGCAGCACCGTGCCGGCTTGGGGCGCACCCGCCCCATAAATCAAGGCCATGAAATCGGGGTGGTTGGAGGCGCGCTCCACCGGGTCAGACGAGTCTTGATTGGGTTGGGGCGGTGGGGCAAAGGCGGCGTCCGTGGCCGGCCCCGCGCCCGCGCCAAACCCCAGCAAGCCGATGCGCGCGGCGGAAAGGTGATAGTCCGCCGCCTTGGCATGCAGGTATTGCACCGCGCGATTGACATCCCCGGCTGCGCCTCCGCCTGCGGGCCCTGGCGCGCTCCCGTATCGCAGCACAAACGCCGCCAGCCCGTGCGTATTCAGCCATTGCGCCACGGGCACGCCCTCCGGCTCCGCGCTCCCACCGGCATATGTCCCGCTGGGCACAATCAAAACGCCCGCCCCGGTGTTATTGGCCGCCGGTGGTAGAAAGGGGTAAATCGCGGGTTGATCCGCGCCGACGCCCCCACTGGCCGAAGACCCGCCGACGGGCCAAAGCAAAACGGGCGCGGGGATTTGCGCCGGGATGCCCGCGCGGGGAGCAGAAACATCCGCACATGAGGCAACGGCAGGTAAAATGACCATCAGCAGCCAGACTCGCCAACGCGCGATAAGTCTCCAGGAGACGGGGGGCATGGCGTAAAACTTAGAAAAAAACTCCGGCAACGCAATACCGAACCAACCAACCTTCATTGATGATCGCCGCCAGCCACTGGCGCCGATTCTCTGGAAACTGTGGCAACTGTGTTGAAAGTCAAGGGGTGCATGGTGCTATATTTTGGGTTGGGATCAGCAGGCGGTTGGCGTGTTCGACGAGTTTGCGCATGACCGCGATGAGGGCGACTTTCTTGGGTTTGCCGCGCGCGACCAGCCGTTGGTAGAATGGCGCCAGGACCGGGTTGTCCTGGCTGGCGGAGACGGCCGCCCTGTAAAGGGCTTTGCGCACGGCGGGCCGGCCGCCCTGGATCCGGGGTGGGCCATGCCACTTCCCTGAATCCCGGTTAAACGGCACGACCCCGACGACGCCGCCTGGCCCTGCGCCAAGGCGCCCAATTCAGGCAGGAAGGCCAGCAGGCTGACGGCGGTTTTTAGGCCGATGCCCTGGACCTGTTGCAACCGGTGGGCGCGGGCGGCCAGCGCCTGGTGGTGGTTGAGCGCCCTGGTCAGGGCGGCGAGGAATTCGTCGCCAGCGGCACGCCCGCGCCGTCCTACCAATGGCAGGTTTCAACCGATGACGGAACCACTTGGGATAATGTCAGCGGCAACGTCTATATTGGCACGACGACCGCCAACCTGACGATCGCCAACGCCACCACGGCCCAGTTGGGCTACCAGTATCAAGCCGTCATCACCAACTTCGCGGGGAACGTCACCTCCACGCCCGTCCCGCTCGTGGTTGGCACTTCTTCCGCCCAACTGACCTGGCTCCAAAATAATTTCACGTCCAACCAATTGGGCAATCCCACTATCGTTGGCGATACGGACGACCCCGCTGGCGACGGCATTCCCAATCTCCTCAAATACGCCTTTAATCTCAATCCCTGGGTGGATGGACACCCATTTCTTCCGCAACCAACTTTCTCTGCCGGCAACTTGACGCTTACGTTCCAAGACCCGCAAACCGATCTCACTTACACCGTCCAAGCCAGCCCGGATTTGCTCAATTGGAGGACCACGGGCGTGACGCAAACCAACGATTTTACCAACGGCACCGCGACCGCCAGTTATGCGATACCCACCAACACGCCCGCATTTCCGCGAATCGTGGTGGTGCCTCTTTGAGACCAACCGGTCGAGACGCCGGGAAGAAACGGAAGAAAACTCGCGCAGGGGCGCAGCCGTTCGACATTGCTCAGGCTGCCCAAAGTATCGCCGAGGGACAGAGCCGCAGAGTGAAGAATTTAACCACGGATTACACGAATAGCACAGATAGAAGACGATTGGAAAAATCCGTGCTATCCGTGTAATCGGTGGTTCTCCGATCTTTTTTGCGAAATTGACCTTTGGGTTCGACCTATTGGGGTCATCTTGCCAAAATAAACTCCACGATGGTTCCCCGACTAAGAATTCTGGCGTGGCTGGCCGTGGCATTCCTGGCCGCGGGTTGTTCGGCGACCCATGCCGCGCCCGCGGCGCCGTTGCCGTTGGCGCCGGGGCAGACAATGGTGGTCGTAGCGAAGGGCGCGCCGGCTGCTGAGCAGGATGCCGCCAAGTTGCTGCAAACGTGGCTGCGCAAGGCGTGCGGAGTCACGACGGGGTTTGAGATTCAAAGCAGAGAGCAGGGAGCAGGGAGCGCGGGGCTGGAGGTGGCGAATTCAGCGGTGGCTGCGCTGCCCAAGGACAAGGTGGTCATTGTGCTGGGGGCGGCCGCGGGCCAGCCCGACCCGCGCGTCGCGGCCTTGGAGGATGATGGGTTTTTAATCCATCGCGAGGGCAACGTCATTGCCATCACCGGCCACTCGGGAGACGGCACATATTACGGCGCGGTGTCGTTTTTGGACCGCTATGCGGGCGTGCGCTTTTACATGCCGACGGACTTCTGGACGAGCCTGCCCGCCAGCCACACGGTGGCTTTCAATGGCGGCGACGTTTTGTCGCAGCCCTTTGTGGACTCGGGGGATATTTCGGGCTTCACGATCAAAGGCATCAGCGACCCGGACTGGCTGCGGCGCATTGGGGGCCAGCGGCGCAAGGGCGGCACCCACCAGCACGACCTCAATGAGATTTTTCCGCCAGCGGAATTCGCCCAAACCCACCCGGAAATTTACCCTATCTACGACGGCAAACGTTACATTCCCGCCAACGCAGGCGACCAGACCTGGCAGATTGATTTCGCCGAGCCGGCCACGCTGGCTGCTGCGGAACAGTCACTCGCGGAGTATTTCCAAAAGACGCCAGGCGCGCCCTACATTGCGGTGAGTGTCAACGACAACAACCACTGGAGCGAGAGTGCGCGCAACCAGGCCGTCATGGCCGAATTCCAGGCCAAGAATCCCACGGGCGATTACCAGGCCGCGGCGCGGAGCGACATTTACTGGCGCTTCATGAACCAATTGGCCGGGTGGCTGAGGGAAAAATTCCCCGGCAAGCTGCTCATCGGCCTCGCCTACGGGCCGACCGGGGCGACGCCGGCCTTTTCGCTGGCGGATAATATTGTGGTCTATACGAACCTGCACATCTCCGAACTGCCGTTGTATGTTTCGGCGCCCGCCGGACAATTATCCATCCTCGATCAATTTCTCGCGGTGGCGCACCACTTTGGCAACCATGAATGGTATGAAGGCGACGGTTTTGCCTTGCCGCGGATTTATTCGGACCACTGGGCGCAGTTTTTGCGCACGCTGGCGCAGCATTACCCCAGCGTGTATATGCACGCCGAGGCCTACCCGAACTTCGGCTTCGACGGTCCGAAATATTACATCATGGCAAAAATGTGGTGGAACCCGCAGGCCGACCCGCGCGCGCTCACCCGCCAGTTTTGCGACGACCTCTTCGGCCCGGCCGCCCCGGCGATGGACCAATACTTCGAGCAGGTCGAGGCGCTCTGGACGCAGCTCGACAGCGTCGAAGGCCCCAAGCGCAAGATTGGCGCCTGGTCCAACCAATTCATCACCACGCCGGCGAGCCGGTCGCTGATTCAGCATTGCGATGACTTCTTGAAACAGGCCGCCGCCACCGCGCAAACCGATGATCAAAAATCGCGCGTGGCGCTGTTCGCCAAGTGCTTTACTTTCAGCGAAAGTTTGTTCGCGCTGGCCGCCCAACCCAGCGACGCCGCGCTCCACGCCCAGTCCGTCGCGCTGGCCCAGGATTTGATCAAAGACCCCTGGACGATTTATAATCCCGCCAGTCTCACGCAGGCGATTGAGGCTACATACCATGACCCGGCGAAAAAATAATTCGTAAGCGAGGCAGAAACTTCACCGCATCACCCGCGCGCCGGGGCCGGTGCGGGTGGCGAAGACGACGGGGGCATGGCAAAAATATTGCGTGTAAGCCGCGATGACAGGCGCGGCGGTCTCGGCCGTAAATTCGGGGTTGGTGAGGGCCATAACTGCGCCGCCGAAGCCGCCGCCCGTCAGCCGCGCGCCATACACCCCGGGCAAAGTCACGAGGCGGTCCACGAGAAAATCCAATTCCGGGCAACTGTTGACAAACAATTCTCGCGAACTTTGGTGCGAGGCGACCAGAAGCTTGCCCACGGCGGCCAGATCGCCTTTTTCGAGTGCGGCGGCGGCTTGCCGCACGCGCTCAATTTCCTGGGTGACATGGCGGGCGCGCGCCAATTGGTTGGGCGTCAAGGATGCGCGCTGGCGTTCGACTTCGGCGGAAGTCAGATCGGCGAGGAACCGGGCCTGGGGGTGGAATTGTTGCAAAACTTTCAGAGCGTCCTCACATTCGCGGCGGCGCGCGGCATAGAGCGAATCGAGGAGCGCGTGTTTGGTCCCGGTGTTAAAGATCCAGAAACGCGCGGTCTTGGGCAAGGGCAGGGGAGTGAACGTTTCGGCGCGGCAATCGAGCAGCACCAGGTGGTCGGCCTGGCCAAAGGCGGACACACCCTGGTCCAGGATGCCACAAGGCATCCCTACGAATTCATTTTCCGCCTGGCGGCACCAACGCGCCAGCGCGAGCAATTCGATGGGCAGCCCGAACAATTCGCGCAGCGCCACCGCAGCGGCGAGTTCGAGGGCCGCGCTGCTCGACAGGCCCGCGCCTGCCGGCAGGTCGCCCGCCATCGCCAAATCAAAACCCGCGGGAAACGAGCAGCCATTTTTTTGCAGCGCCCAGGCGACGCCGAGCGGGTAATTGGCCCAGGCCGCCGCGCCGGAGAGCGGCGTGAGGCCGGCCAGGTCCACTTCGACCGCCGCGCCATAAGTCGGGCTGAACACGCGTATGCGGTGATCCATTCGCCTCGAGGCCGCGACCTGCACTCCCCGATCAATGGCCGCCCCAATGACCAGGCCGCCGTTGTAATCCACATGGTTGCCTATAAATTCAAGCCGCCCGGGGGCATAGCTGCAAACGGCGGGCGCCGCGCCATATTGCTGGAGAAAAACGTCGGACGCAGTCACGGGCGAAGGCATGAGGGATAATGGGATGAAACAGCGCCCAGCGAAGATGTTAGAGCGTAAGGATAGTGGGCGGTGGAGTGGAAAAAGGGAAGCGGGAAATGGGACCTCGGAAATAACCCAAGGGAAACAGGGGGCATTGCCTTTTCCAGCCAGGCGCGGTAGTATGGGTTTCAGCATTGCTCTGCCATTCGCCAAACCCGTCATGCAAAAATACTCGTCCACGCAGGAAGTCGCCGAATTGGAGGTGGCGCTCGAGAAATCGCGCCAGACGCCAGGCTTTCGCGCCCTGCTGGCCTTCTTCTGGGGGCTGATCATGGCGAAGTGCCTGCTGGCGCAGTGGTCGGCCACGGTTTATCACATTCCCATCAACACCGGCTTATACGTTTGGACCTTGTCCTTCGGCGGTTCGGGTGCGTTGACTCTCGTCTATGCCTGCATTTTGTTCCGCGAACTGCCCCGGATGCCATTAAGCGGGCGCATCGTCAGTGCAACCTGGGTGGGTTGCGGCGCGGGCTTTCTGGTGCTGGCGCTGGTGGCCGTGGTCTACGGAGCATTTACCGTTTACTTGCTGCCGGCGTTGGCGGCGGTTTTGCTGGGGGTCGGGTGCCACATTCACAGCGTGGTGACCCGGCAGCGTCTCTTCCGAATTCTGGCGGTGGGCTGGTGGCTGGCTGCGTTGGGGCTGTTTACCCAGCCGGACATTCAATCGCTGGCTTGGATGGCCTTGAGCCTGACGGTACTGGTTGTCCTGCCGGCGGGTTGGTTGCTTTTCACCCGCCGTAAACAAGCGTAACTAGGTCAGCCTAAGTCTTGCGTTCCGGCTTTTCCGTGCGTTCCGGCCGGTAGGAATAATAATCGTAATAACGGTAGGAATAGTAGCTCGGCTCGCGGTGATCAATGAAGTTTACCACCATGCCGTAAACGTTGACGCCGCGGCGGTGCAGGCTTTCCAATGAGGTGCGCACCTGGCGCAGCCGGGTGAAGCCCGCCCGCACTACAAAAATCACCGCGTCCGCGCGCGTGGCGAAACTGGCGGCGTCGTCGGTGAGCAGGATGGGCGGGCTGTCAAACACGACAAAGTCATAACGCTGGCGGAGGGTCTGGATGGAGTCACGGAAACGATCGCTCATCAGCAGTTCGCCCGGCTGGGCCGGATATTTGCCGCACGAGATAAAGTCGAGATTTTCGGAGCCGGTGGGTTGGATAATTTTTTCGAGGGGCACACCTTGGCCAATGTGTTCGGCCAGGCCCAGATCATTGGGCAGATTGAAGCGCTTGTGCAACTGGCCGCGGCGCATATCGGCATCCACCAACAGCGTGCGCGAAGCGGCAAAGCCCAGGGTAATGGCCAAGTTGGAGGACAGTGTGGATTTGCCTTCGGAGGGCATCGAGCTGGTCAGCATGATAATCCGTGGACGCTGGCCCTGCCGGTCCATATACAAGAGCGAGGAGCGGAGGTTGCGGCACGATTCAGCAAACATCTGCCGCTGGTCGCCGTGCTTCAGGAGTTCAACCTGTCCATTAATGCGCTTTTGCATCGGAATGACACCCAGCATGGGCTCTTCAAAACGCTGGGAGAGATCCTCGACCGACATAATGCGACCGTCGAGCGCGCCCAGCAGGAAGATGATGGTGATGCCGGCGGCCAGCCCGACAAAGGCGCCTTCGGCCACGGGTCGCAGGGGATCCACCACTTGCTCGGAGGCGGGGGTGGCGTGCAGGTTGATTTGGAGGATTTCCCCGGAAATTTCGTGGTTTTCCGTCAAGGAGGCGGAACTTTGCACGGCGAAATTATAGGTGTTCGTCAGCAACTGGATTTTGGTGGTGTCGTCCCGGATGGTGTTGATGATCTCATTGTCGTCCTTGTTGGTTTGCTCGAGCGTCTTTTTGGTTTCGTTGGCGGAAGCCCTTTCAATTTTCAGGATATTCACGATCTTTTCGAGCTGTGTCACTCGCCGCCGGCGCAGCTCGCGCAGGGTGCTTTGCAACTGGTCAAGCTGTTTGGCCAGTTCGGCCATCTTGGGGTGGCGGGGGCCCAGGCCGGTGCCCAATTGGTCGTATTTGAGCTGGAGACTGAGGAGCTGCTCATTATACAATTTATAATCCGAGTCGGGTGGCAGCAGTTTCAAGTTGTCCACTTCGCGGTCAATTTCATCCACGCGGTCGCCCTGGCCATTATTGCCCTCGACATAGTTTTTGAATTCGTCCGGATCCATTGGTTTGGTTTGGTCGTCACCCATCGTCGGTGCGGGCGGCGTGGTCGCCAAAGTGGTTGCCTTGTCCGCCTCCGACGGCGGGCCCGCCAGCGGCTCGAGAAATTGCAATTGGGCGTCCATCTCCGTGATTTCATCATTGATGGAGCTCAATTTGGCCTGGGCTTCGTCGGCAGCTTTTTCCGCGGCATCCACCGTGGCAAAACTATGTTTATTGACGTAGTCGCTTAGTTCATTCGTCTTGTCTTGAACCTGGCTCTGGTAGTCCTGCGCCACTTTTTGCAGGTTGATGATGTATTTCTGAAAAACCTGGTCCCGCTGGACGTCCCGATAGTGGAGAAAAGCCTCCATCCAGGCTTCCAAAAAATATTGGGTGAATTGCGGGTCGCTGCCGGTGGCGGTCAGACTCAAAATACTGGTGCCAGGGATCACGGCCGCATCGGGGCTCGCCCAGGGCGGATGCGCGCCATATTCCGGATGCTGGAGCAGCACGTTCGCGAAAGCCTCATGCTGCAAATCCGCGCTCTTCATCAGATGGATTTGATTTTGGAAAAAATTGCCCACCAACTCGTTGATGGAGGAGGTCGTGCCAATGGAAACCAGGTTGCTGACGTTCATTTCCGCGGTGGAGAAATACGTTGGCTGGGCGTCGCGCATATTCCACTTTTGGACGAAGCCACCCGCCGCCACGGTAATGATGATGATCCACCAGAAGCGCTTGAGGTAGATGCGCGCACGGAACAGAAAGGCGTGGAACGTCTCCGACCATTCGACGCGCTGGCCGCCTTCGTTGGTTTCGGTGACAGGGGTGGGCATGGGAAAGGGGGGAGGGGAAGGCGGTTTAGCGGTTGGCCAGAATGGACCAGTCCACATTGACGTCGTCGCCAGCTTGGAGGACCATGTCCTGATCCTTTTGATTGCGCAAGAGCACCGCATCCACATCCACCTTGTAGGTGTGCAATTGATCCTTGCCGTCCTTGTCCTTTTCCCAACGGAGGACGCGGACCGTGTGCTTCGAGAAATCGGTCCAGCCCGCGTCAATGATGGCCGTGGAAACCGTCATCGGTTCATTGGCGGGAAGCAGGATGCGCAAGGCCGGCTGGTGTTCGATTTCACCGGAAACAATCACATAGCCATTGGTTTCAGTCAAGGAGGGCACGGTGACGGCGTCGCCGGGACTGAGCACATACATGTCTGGCTCCCTGCCTTTGCTGATCAAGTCCGCCACATTAACTTCGGTTTTTGTTGGTTTGTCCGGGTCGTCGGTTTGATGAATGATGGTGACGTGTTTGGTGTCCGCCCCGGGGGCAAAGTCGCCGGCCGCGCGAATGACGTCGGATAGCGTCAGCAGGTGGTCGTTGGGCACTGGCACTTGCAGGTTGTTTCTCATGACTGCGCCATTGATGGTGACATGGCCACGGGACTGGTCGCTATGAAACAAAGCTACTTTGATGGTGGCTTTATTGTATAACTCCAATTTGGTCTCATTGGGACCCAAATTCTGGTCGGTCAACCGGTCTTGCAGCGCTTGTACCACCTGCCGCAAAGTAAAGCCGGCGGCCTTGATGGGTTCCGGCAGATAGGGCACATTATTCACCAAGCCTTTTTCATCCACCAGCAACAATGTCGGCGGATCCTGGTCTTCGACCACTTGGTAAATGAATTGGTCACCCGGCTCCAAAATATGTTTGTTGTCAATTTGCTCGGGATCCGAGCTTAAAGGGATGGTGGAAAAATTAGGCCCGGATGGAATTACCGGTGCGGCCACAGTCGGCGCGGTAGCCGCTGGCGCCGCAGCGGTGGTGTTAGCTGATGCTGACGGAAGAACCAACGCCCCGGAAATGGTATTCGAGCCAGGGACGGGCCCCAGGGCGGGGTTTGCCACAGTGGACGTCGCGTTGGGATCGGGAACGACCTGACCTGTGACACCGTTAATGGTGATAGTTCCCGTAGGTGTCTGAAAGGCATTCGGACCCGACTGCGAGTTGGTGCCGAAATTAGGTTGGGACGGCCCATTATGCGTGACCTGCGCCATGGCCCAAAGCTGGGTCGCCAGCCAAGCGAACAAGGCGATACGGCGGGTAGGCATAAATGGACGAAGAGGGAACACGCGGTAACAATGTAGCACGCGAAAAGAGTTTAGGCTATCTTAAAAAACGGCTCCGGAGCCACCGGCGGGCGATGGGCGGGGGTCAGAATTGATAGCGGAAGCCCAGAATGAACTGGTTCTGGTAGTAAGTGCGCTCGAGGTAATTCGAGAATTTATCTGTGAACTGGTAGCTGGCATACCACTCGGATCGCTTGGTTAGTTTGTAGTTGATCGAGGGCGAAATGACGTATTCGTTGTAAGTTTCCGGGGCTAGACCGCCGGAATCGGCGGCATGCTCCCAATAAAGCTCCAGCGTCCCCACCAGCTTGGGCAGGAGGAAATGCTGGACTTCAATTTTGTAGTCCACCCGGTCCACCGTGATGGTGTTGGAGACGTAGCCGAAATTTGAGGCGCGGGTGAGGGTGAAGGTGTGCTGCAGGTTGTTGCTCAATTTCTGGCTGAGGGAGAAGGAGCCGGTGTAGGTGCTCGGCTGGCTGGAGTCGCCATTCGTCCCGTCTTGCTGAAAGGCGTAACCGGTGAAGCCAAGGGTGGCATTCATGGTGATGGTCTTGCCCACGGCCCCTGACAGGGTGCCGCCGATATACCAGGAGCCGCTGTTGTTCTCGAGATGCTGCTGGTAGTAGTTTTCCGTGTAATTGGCGTCCAGCTTGGCCTGTAGCTTGGTGTTAATTTCGTAGCGGGCACCGGCGGACGCGGTGTATTGCCAGCGGCGCAGGAATTCATATTCCGCACTCTGCGGGAACACATCCGAGCGATAAAGACCCGCGTAGAGCACCACTTTGTTCATATCCCAGTCCGCCGTTACTCCCAGTTGATTGTTAAACATCCCGAAGGCCTGGATGCTGGTGATGATTTGCCCGGTCAAGGGATTGAAATCCAGCGCGTCGGTCGGCTGCACAGAATAATTGAAGGAGTCGTAAATGGAAAGCGTGAGCGGCGGCAGCTTGATGGTGTAGGCCAGGCGGGAATCCGGTGAAATATCCGCAAAGTTGGTGTAGGTGCTCAGGTTTTGATGGATGAGATACTCGCTCCACGCGATGCCCATTTGCAAGGCGACCGTGTTGTTGTCGTTCAGCTTGTCATTGGCGGCGAGGGTGAGGCCGGGGCGCAAAATGATGTCGCCCGCCCGGTCGTCATGCGCAAAATTGATGTTGTCATTGAACTCGACTTCGAAGCTCCCGGTGATGTCTATCTTAAGCGCGCCAATTTGCATGGTGGGGGTGTGTTCCTGGCCCGGCGCGTCTTGGGCGCAAAGGACGCCGCTGCCCAGCCAAACCGTTAGCAATGCCGTCAGGGCGGTGGCCACAAACCGGCCCCGAAGTAATTCACCCCAGTTTAGAGCCGATGTCCGAACAAAAACAAAATTGCGATGTTCGCGTCCCTTCATAACTTAGGGCAAACCCCCCAGGTATGTGGCGACGATACCGTCGCACCTGCACAGGCGGAAAAGGCCGTGGGCCGGTCGAGTTGAATATGGAATTGCCATCTAGGTAAAAGGCCTTATAAAGGTCGTTATCCTATCTTGAGGGGTTTTCTTTAATCAAGCAAATCATTAGCAAAAATAAGGCCGCATTTTTACACATTTTTACCATAAGAGTTGCTGCCTTTTTTGCCAATCTTGCTTATAGTATCGAAATAAAATGAAAAAGCCTAACCTTAATTCGTTAGTTGGTCGCTTCTTGTTGCTGGGCGTGGCCTTAAGCGGCTTGGCCGCCGCCGCCCCGGCACCCGATGGCAGCGCCGCGGCCCCCCTCATCGCTTCGACTTCCGCCACCGGCTACGCCCTCACCGTCACGCCGGATGCCCTTTCCACCACCCACCGCATTGTTAAGATTAACCTGGCCCGCTGGCTGAACGGCGCCCGGCTCGTGGAATCGCAACCCAACGGCGATCTTAAAACGCTCCTCTACGACGACTATGCCGCGGCGCAAAACGCGGCGCTGGCCAAAGACCCCAACGCCACGCCCACGGTCGGCGCGCTGCTGGATGAAGATGCCACCGCCCAGATTCCCTTCGCGCAAGGCGAGTCGAGCGTCATAGTGGATGTGGGTGTCATGCGCACGATTGAGCGCTTCGGCTTTTTCAGTTTCAGCGCCGCTGGTTCGGTGGATATCTATTATAGCGCCATCACTCCCGCCTCCGCCAAAACGGATGACAAATCCTGGCAGTCGGCCAACATCCACCAGGCTTTCGGTTCGCGTCGCATCGTAAACGTGGATCTAAAGGCGTTGGAGGCCCGTTATGTGCTGCTGGTTTTTAAAATGAACACCCCGGGCGAGATCGGCCCGGTCGCCCTCTTTACTTCGGTGGACCTGAAGAATCCGATCGCCGCCCCCAATCAGGAGGACGAGAACGGCAAGGTCAAGATCGTCCCGCCTGAAGACCTGGTTGAATTTGACTACGCGCAGTCCGCCTATGGCTCCAAGGTCTCCGACTTGTCCGGCGGCGCGCTGGACGAGGCGCAAAACGTCCTCACCAGCGACCCGAGCAAAAAACTCACCATGGGTGCAGTTAACGGCACCGATGCCGTGAAACCGGAAAATATCTTCGTCGTGGACATGGGCACCAAGCGCGATATCAACAAGGTCGGCCTCCTCTTCACGACCACGGGCAACGGCAGTTTCTCCTTCTACTTTCTGGATGCGTTGCCGAAGCGGCCCACGGACAACACGAAGCCCGCGACGGATACGAAGACCGCCTTCGAGGAATATTTGCGCCGTCCCCCGCCCATCCTCTTGGCGTCGAATGACAATGCCTTGGCTGTGGCGCTTTATCTCGCCCAGGACACGGCCCCGTCCACCAATGGCGTCCAGCCGATTGACTATTTGCCGCCGGATTTCTTTAACAACAACAAGCCCGGTTTCACGCAGGCCATTACCGGCAACACCAACCCCGGACGGATCGCCGGGACCTTTGACAACACTTTGAAATTCCGTTACGCGCTCATCCGCTGGGTGCCGCAGGATCCCAACCAGCCGCCGATTGATGTTTATCGCGTGAACCTCATTGGCAAAGTGCCCCTCGAGGACATTGGCCTTGCCTCCTCGAGCATGGTCAATGCCCTCGACCCCACCGGGCAATTGCAACCGGCCCACGGCACCAACACTCCGCCGACAGTCAACCTGCAAACCAATCCACAGCCCACGGGCACCCCGCAGCCCACCACGCAGCCAACGACGGAGCCGCCACCCACACCCACTTCTCCGTCGCCGGCGAGTGCGTGATTAAAGCGAGGAAAGTTGCTAAAGGTTCAGTTTTCGCAGGAGCAGATGGGCGGTGGCGCGCCTACTTCAAGGCCGCTTCATACCATTCGCCCACTTTGGCCCAGTTGGCCACGTTCCAAAACGCGGTGATGTAATCGGGCCGGCGGTTTTGGTATTTCAGGTAATAAGCGTGCTCCCAGACATCCAGGCCGAGGATGGGGTCGCCATAAACTTCGGCCACGCCTTTCATCAACGGGTTGTCCTGGTTCGGCGTCGAGGTGATGGCCAGCGATTTGTCCGCTTTGACCACGAGCCAAGCCCAACCGCTGCCAAAGCGCGTCGCCGCCGCTTTACCGAAAGCTTCCTTGAAGGCGTCAAAACTGCCAAAGGTCTTGGCGATGGCCTCGCCCACTGCGCCGGAGGGCGCGCCGCCGGCGTTCGGGCCGATGGCTTTCCAAAACAGCGAATGGTTGGCGTGGCCGCCCCCGTTGTTGCGCACCGCGCCGCGGATGGCTTCGGGCACCTTCGACAAGTCGCCAATCAGCTCATAAATGCATTCCGGCGCGGTGAGGCCGGCATCGGCCAGCGCCTTGTTCACATTCGTGATATAGGCGTTGTGGTGCTTCGTGTGGTGGATTTCCATCGTGCGCGCGTCAATGTGCGGTTCGAGCGCGTCGTAGGCGTAGGGCAGGGCGGGCAGCGTGTAAGGCATGGCGATAATTGGGTTGAGGTTGGAAAGGTGGGAGGTGGGGAAGAGGCTGAGTCTCCTAACAAAAGCCGCTTTTGCCCCCGCGTCAACACCGCACCGTTATTCATGGGTGGGGTCTTCGCCCACTGGGCGGCTCCAGCCACCAGCGATAAGGCACCGCCGCCCAGCGCGGCCCGGCATAATCCACGCCGATGCGCGGCCCGCGCCGCCGCCGCCAGCCTGCGGGAATTTCCGCCGGGCCTTCGATCCATAAACCGGTGCTTTGCGAGCAGGGTTGTCCATCAAACTCCTTCGAGATTTGCAATGTCCGCGTCAACCGCCCCGGTCCCTTCGCTTCCTCGACCCCGCGCAGCAACACCGCCGCGGGATACCCCTCCGGGCCGGTGACCAGGTTGAGCATCCAATGCACGCCGTAACACAAATAAACATACCACACCCCGGGCGGCCCGTACATCACCCGGTTGCGCGGCGTCGGCCCCCGCGCCGCGTGCGAAGCCCGGTCGCGCGGCCCGCAATACGCTTCGACCTCCATAATTCGCCAGCGCGTCACCACCCCATCCACCCCGCGCCGGCCCAACCACCGCCCCAGCAATTGTGGCGCGACCACCTGCGCCGGCTGGTGCCAAAGGTCGCTGATTTTTCCATTTTCCATCTTCCATTTTCCATTCATTTAGAAGTCTTTTTGTTTGGTATCTATGACCAATGTCACCGGCCCGTCGTTGGCTGCGCGGATGTCCATCATCGCGCCAAAGACGCCCGTGGGCACGGGCCGGCCCAGCGCGGTTTCGAGCGCGCGGTGCAGCCGTTCGAGATAGTCCTTCGCGAACTCCGGCGGCGCGGCGCGGTTGAAGGACGGGCGCGCGCCTTTCTTCAAGCTGCCGAACAGCGTGAACTGGCTGATGAGCAAAATCTGCCCGCCGGTTTCCGCGAGCGAAAGATTCATCCGCCCGGTCTCATCCTCGAATACGCGCAGCGCTGTCAGCTTGTTCGCCAGCCAGGCCACGTCTTCGTCCGTGTCCGCGCTCTCGACGCCGACGAATGCCACCAGCCCCGGCCCAATCGCGCCGACGATTTTTCCCTCGACGGCGACCGAGGCTTCGGTGACCCGCTGGATGACGGCGCGCATGGAGGATAGGATAAATGGAAAATGGAAGATGGAAAATGGAAAAATCAAGCGAAGGCCAACAAGTTAGGGATGTCGTCTTTTTCCATCTTTCATCTTCCATTTTCCATTACTTCAAAAATACCAGCCCCACCGCCACGAGCAGCAGCAGCGCCCCCGCCAGCCGCCGGACCATCACGCCCGCGCCCGCCGCGCGTTCCTGGTTGCCCATCCGCGGCCCGACCGCCCACACGAGCAGTATGCTCCACAACCCGCGCGTGCTGTAAACGACGTTCACGGCCGGGGCCTGGCCGTAATGGCCGAGCGTGAAGGCCATGCCCCCCGATTGCGCCGCGCAGAGGATGCTGCCCCCGACGGCCCACGGCCACGCCGCGCGCGGAATCGCCCGCAATGGCTCGCGGAAAAACGGCATCAGCAAAAATGAGGACAGCGCCACGCCGGCAAACATCACCGCAGTATAACCCATCGTACCGATGGCTTGCGCGTGCATTTCGACGAGCAAATCATTGAAGCCATACAACGCCGCCGACAAAACCGCCAGCATCGCCGTCAGCGCCAGCCGCTTGCGGTCGTGCCAGTTGGACATGCCCAGCAAAAACACCGCCCCCGCCGCCAGACACGCCGCAACCCACCACGTCCCCGGCATCAACCCCGCCCCCAGCAACACGGTAAAGAGCGCCACAAACACCACTTTGACGCCCATCGCTGGCGCCAGCACCGTCACGTCGCCCGTGCGCATCGCGAGGAAAAACAGCACTTGCCCGGCCGCATAGACCAAACTCGACAGCAGCGGCCACTCCAGCAGCGGCCAGGTCAGCGTGTGCGGCAACTGCGCCAGGCCGGGCAAGAATAAAAGCCCCGCCGCGACATTGTTCAAAAACGCGATGCGCAGCGGGCCAGTGCCATGATCCATCGCGCGCTTGAGGATGATGCCGCCCAGGGCAAAGCCCCAGGACCACAGCAGCGGTTGCAGCAGGAAAAAGGGATGATCCATGAGCAGGTGCGACCTCAGTTCTTTTTTTAAATTAAACCACGGATGCCACGGATAGCACGGATAAAGCAATCGAAGCCACCGCCCTGCTCATGGAACGCATCCGTGGTATCCGTGTCATCCGTGGTGGTCTTTTTTGAGGTTTAAAACCCGGCCTACGCGTTCAATTCATGCCGCAGCGCCGCTTCGAGGCCCGCGTGCGTCCAGGCAAAGCCCGCCTCCTCCAGCCGCCGCGGGCGCACGGCCAAATCCGCCAGCATCGTCTCGACCGCCATTTCGCCAAACATGAGTTTGAGCGCGAACGCCGGCACCGGGGCCTTCGCGGACTTGTTGATGATACGCCCAATCATTTCCGTCAGCTCGCGGTTCGTGCAGACGTGCGGCGAGACGACGTTGACCGGCCCGCGCGGCTCCGGCCGCCCGGCCAGGAACAGCAGCGCCGCGACGGCGTCGGTCAGGCCGATCCAGCTCACGCGCTGCGTGCCCGGCCCGGCCGGCCCCGCCATGCCCATGTTGAACACCTTCAACAATTGTTCGAGCGCCCCACCCTGCCGCGCCAGCACCACGCCGAACCGCGCGAACACCGTGCGCACGCCCGTCGCCACTGCCGGCGTCGCCGCCGCCTCCCACGCGCAACACACGTCTGTCAAAAATCCCTTGCCCGGCGCGGATGTTTCGTCCACCGGCTCGGCGCGCTGGAAGCCGTAATAACCAATGGCCGACGCGCAGATAAACGCGCGCGGGCGCTGCGTCGGCGGCAGCGCCGCGATGCGCTCAGCCAGCAGGCGTGTCGAGAGTACCCGGCTGTCGTGGATGGTCTTCTTGGACGCCAACGTCCACCGCTGCCCCACCGTCGCGCCCGCCAGATGCACGACGACGGCGATGTCCTCGAGCGCCTTGGCCGGAATTTCGCCCCGTTCGGGCTGCCACGTCAGCGTGTCCGGGCGCGGCTGGTGGGCGAGTTCGCGCACCTCGCCGCCCAGCGCGCGCCAATGCACCGCCAGCGCCCGGCCAATGAGGCCCGAAGCGCCAGTCAGCAGCAAACGGCCGGGGGGAGGAGGAGTGGGGAGGGAGGCAGACATAAAAGAAAAGAGCGAACAGCTTACGCAATCGCGCGACTTAAAGCAACGTCGGCATTTTTGCCTACTAACACCCCCAATTTCGCACCATAAAAACGTAATCCTCTTTACGTCCAACCTTTGGTTACATTAGGTCCAATATACTTGTCATAAACGCAACTGACATTTATTCTCCTCCAAAGAATGCGTCGTCCATAGAGCAACGTTTCCAGCCTTTGGAATTCCATTTATTGCGATCCGCCTAAGGCCAGCCAAAATCATTCTGGCACATAGGCAAATTCATTTTTCGATTGTGCATTCGGAAATTACCTCGAATCTTGTCAAGAATATCGGCTCATCCCTCCAAAAAAGAGGGTTCCTTTCCGATTGCCTTAACGCGCCAATCCGCCTAATCTCTCCTTTCCAGTTCCCGGGGATGTTCATTCGCTCGCCATCGCCCCGGCGGTGGCGGGAGGAAAGTCCGGACACCATAGGGCAGGATTCCCTTCGAAAGGGGGGGCGTCCCGCATAACGCGGGACGACGGAAAGTGTCACAGAAAATCAAACCGCCCAAGCCGCGCGCAAGCGCGGACGGCAAGGCTGCAAAGGCGGGGTAAGAGCCCACCGCTCCGACGGCAACTGCGGAGGCATGACAAACCCAATCCGGTGCAAGACCAAATAGGGGACCAGGCGGCCCGACCAACGGTCCCGGGTTAGTCGCACGACGCGCAAGCGCGACCGCCGGTTTCGCAAGGAGCCGGCGGCAGAGAAATGAATGAGCGGCGGGAGTGCCGCGAGGCGCCCGCCAGAACAAAATCCGGCTTACGACCCCTGGGAACTGGTTTCTTTGTAGAAGCTAGGAGCTAGAAGTTAGGAGTTAGAAATTGGAAACTAAGAGTTGGAAGTTTAAATTGGTGGTGTAACTTCTTGTGTTTGGTCCTTCTAACTTCCAGCTTCTAACCTCTACCTTCTCTCCCTCATGCAGCATTGGCTAATGAAATCCGAGCCGGACGTTTTTTCGCTCGCGCACTTGCAAAAACGCCCCGGCGGCGTCGCGCCGTGGGACGGCGTGCGCAATTACCAGGCGCGCAATTTTATGCGCGCCATGCGCGTCGGCGACCTGGTGTTGTTTTATCATTCGAGTTGTGAAATCCCCGGTGTTGCCGGCCTCGTCGAAGTCGTCGGCGCCGCGCGGCCCGACGAAACGCAGTTCGACCCGCAGTCCGAATTCTATGACCCCGGCGCGAAACGCGATAATCCCCGCTGGTCGCTGGTGGACGTGCGCTACGTCGCCACCTTCCCGCAATTCGTGCCGCTCACCACCCTGCGCGCGCAACCCGCGCTAAAAAAAATGCGTCTTCTTGCCCCCGGCAACCGCCTCTCCGTCCTCCCCGTCACCCCCGCCGAATTCAAACGCATCTGCCAACTCGGCCAAGGGTAGGGTGCTTTTCATAATTCATAAATCCGAACCCATAATTCATCATTTAAAAAAGCGGGGGCGGAGGGACTCGAACCCCCGACCAGCAGTTTAGAAAACTGCTGCTCTATCCGCCTGAGCTACGCCCCCAAGTTATTATCAGTAAAATAGTTACAACTATCTTCAATGCTCCATAAAATAGGTGTTGTAACCCGTTTGTGTAACCCGGTAGTATCTGGGCATGAATTCGACACAAAATCCCCCTGCCCGGTCTGCGGGCCGGACATATTCAAAGGTAGCCGAATGCCTGTATCGGTGTGACACATCAGGTGTCTATTATGCTCTGCTGAAAAAGAGCGGCAAGCAAATCCGCCGCTCCCTCAAGACCGACGACCGGAAGCTGGCGGAGCGTAACCTTGCCGAGTTCAAGGAGAAGGTGAGCCGTCTCGACCTTAGCCAGGGTAAGAATCGGATCACCTTCGGCGAACTAGCCACCCTATGCATGAACACCTGGCGGGCCCGTCTCAAGCCCCGGTCGGCCGAAAGTCGGGAAAACAGCATCAACCAACTGCGCCCCTATTTCGGGGCGATGCCCGTCCGCAGTATAACCCGCCTGCAATGCGAGCAATGGGCAGAGCAACGCAGCCCGCAAGTCGCGGCCTCAACCTTTAATTGCGATCTTGAGTCGTTGCGGGCCATCCTGGACTACGCCCAGCGCGAAGGGCTGATCATGGACAACCCCGCCCAGGTCATTGTTCGCCGGCGCATGGGCAAGGTCGCCATCGTCATCCCTACCCGCGAGCAATTCACAGCCTTGGTGACCACGCTACGTGGTCTGGACGTGCGCTATATCGCCGCGGCCGATTTGGTGGAACTATTGGCCTACTCGGGGATGCGCAAGGCGGAAGCCAACGCATTCCGTTTGGCCGACGTTGATTTCAAGCGCGGCAGCTTCACGGTCACTGGCGGCGAATACGGCACCAAGAACCATGAAGCCCGCGTCGTGCCCCTGTTCCCGGTGCTGCAATCCTTCTTGGAGCGCCTCCAGGCCGAAAGCCCGCGCCCGTTTGAAAAACCCTTGGTCTCCATCCTGGACGCCAAGAAAGCCTTGGAAACGGCTTGCAAGCTCAACGGGTTTCCCCACTTTACCCATCATAGTATGCGTCATTTCTTCGTCAGCAACTGCCTCGAAAAAGGCGTGGACTTCAAAACCCTCGCCGCTTGGGTTGGCCACAAGGACGGCGGCTTGCTCGTCGCCAAAACCTATGGCCACCTGCGCGACACCCACTCTTACGAAATGGCGAAAAGGATAACGCTATGAAACTTAATGAGCCAACGAAGGAAGAAAAAAACTGAAAGGAAATCGCTTTTTTGGGGTTGCCGGGGTCGGGAGGTGGGGGTTAAGGGGGAGGGGAAGCATGCCCCCATTAGCCCCCCATCATAGACGAGGAATAGACCGTCTGAGCGGGGTAGGGCCAGGGGTTGCCAGGATTGTTCCTGGCTTTCCTCGGCTGCTGGCGACTCTACGCCTACCTTTTCGCAATCTGCACTAGAATAGCTGACACTGCGTTCACGAGGAGCCTTGTTGAGTCGGCGGTCGGGCAAGCCGACCAATTCCATGCCGGGTTCAAATTCCACGATGCGCGCGTCCCAGGTGTCCACGCCCCAGAGGATGGTTTTGATGGGCAGCGGCGGGGCGTGGGCGGGGGGGAGGGCGCTGATGCCTTCCCAGAGGCCGAGGCGGGTGAGCCAGTCGCGGATGGCGGCGGGTTTTTTGATGAGGCCAACATTGCGCATGAGGCCGCCGCAACAGGGGCAGCGCAGCGGGTCGGCGCCCCACACGCGGATGACGAGCGCGCGCCAGGTGCGGCGGCGTCCCTCATCCCGCAGGCGGGATTCGGGATCACTCCCGGCTTCACGACTCCCAGCGCCAGCGCTGGGGTCGGAAGCCTGGGTGAGGTACGGTGGCGCAAATGGAGTCTTACGGGCCAGACCCCGGCACTTGTTGCTGTAGCGGCCATAGTAACGGATCAGTTGGTTGGATTTTTCGGGAATATGCTCGGCGAGGGCGGCGATGAAGTCGGCCCCGGCAAAGATTTCATAGTTGCGCTTGGTATGCCAACTGCGCGCGGAGCGATAGAGGACGGTGCGGGTGGCGGGGTTCCAGTGCATCTTGTCCAGCGCGAGCGGGGCGCGCAGGAGGTATTCGGCCAGTCGCTGGCGGCCGGCCGCATCGTCGGCGGCCAAGGGCGCTTCCCCGACATCCACCTGAAAGCCGCTATGCCGCCAGGACAGGAAGCGGTGCGCCTGCCAGGCTTCGATGATGCCGGTGTCCACGAACCGGCACAGGATGGCGTGGCGAAAGAGTTCGGCGAGGTCGGCTGCGCCGCCGCTCGGTGCGAGGTGAAAGGCGCCGGTTTGGTCGAACACCCCGTTGGCCGCGAGGATATGCAGGTGCGGATGAAAGACCAGGTAATCGCCAAAGGTGTGCAGACCCGCGATGGCGGCAATTTGGCCGGAGGGCTGGCCAGTGCGTTCGCGGAACCAGATCAGCAGGCTCTCGTGCGCGGCGGCGAAGAGCAAGGCGAGGTGCTCGCGCTTGCGCCGGAAGGGCCAGCGCAGGGCGCGGGGCACGGTCAGGACGATCTGCCGGTGCGGCGCGGGCGCGCAGATTTCGCGGGCAATAATGTGGGCGGCGTCCACGCTGCGGCGTTGATGGCAGGACGGGCAGGCGCCGCGTTTCTTGCAGGTAAAGGGCAGCAGGTATTCGTGGGCACAATCGGCGCAGCGGATGCGGGCAAAGCCCTGGGCCAGGTCGCCGCAACGCAGAAAGGCGCGCAGGCTGGGCGACACGACCGAGCGCAACGGGCCAGAGGCTTCCTCGTAGCGCGTGGGATAATTGGCCAGGAAATCACCAAGACAGGCGTGCAGGCATTGCCACCAAGGCGAAGCCCGCGGTCGTCTGGCGCGATAGCTGGCACTCATCCCATAAGTGAACAATTGAGCATATCATGAATCAAGCAGGAGTTATTCACAAAGAATCGCGCGTGGGGCCAGGCATCCACTCTCGGCAATTTCCTCAAAGCACCGGCAGTCCGCAGGCGGCAAGGGACAGATTCAAGATGGCCGGGGCAATATAGACGCCTTTGATCAACATTTGGGCGTACGTGGCGCGGAGGTCGAGGACGAGCTTTCTGCGATGGGCCAATTCCAGGATGCCGACACAGCCAATGACGTTGAGTTGGTGGTTCGTGGCCAGTTGACGGGCTGCGCGTTCGTCAAGAATAACCCAATCCGCCGCCAAGGCCTTGGCCAGGGCTATCGTCGCCAGCTCACCAGACCCTAAGCTGGCCTGGCTACGCCAAGAGGCCATATCGGCGTGAGACAATGCGGGATGAACTTCAATCCACTTCGCCGCCTTTATCGCTGCTGCGGCCGGCCGACCGGCCCCGACAATGACAACTTCCTCATAGACCTCGCTGGACACCTGGACGGTGCCAAAGAGGGCCGGCAGCAAATCGAGCCGGTCAATTCGCCCCAAAATGATGAGGGGAGAAGCATTGGAGACAACCTTCACTGAGCGAGTTCACGAGCCGCTTGGTGGTCGTCACGCCAATCCGAGGCCGTATAATGCAGGGGTATGGCCCGCTCGGCGGTCAGCGTCATGAAGTCCTCCAAGGCCATGCCGGCGAGTTCGGCAGCTTTGCCCAGGGAGACGCGCTCTTCGCGGAAAAGCTCAAGCACGATGAGCTTGGCAGCCTGGGCGGGCACCGCCCCGGGCATTTCTGCCAACTCAAATAACTCGGCTGAGAGGTCTACGTGAACTGTTGACATGGGTTGGAAGGTAACACCAGCCGGGCTGGCAGGCAATCATGGAATCAAGGCCCGGGCAAAGCGCAATTTTCCTGACTCGGTTTCTAAATGTGTAACCCGTTTGTGTAACCCGGTGGGTGAAAAAGGGCGGAATTTAGAGGATTGAGGATAACGACCTGAAACCCGCAAGCCCCTGAATGACACGGGGTTGATTACTCCAGCACACCCTGGTCAATTATAGCAAATCGTATCATTTCGCATTAGAAAACTGCTGCTCTATCCGCCTGAGCTACGCCCCCTAGCCTGCTAAAATATGGACAGATGCGCCGGGGTCACGCTCAAAGTCACCACCCTGTCGGTCTCACCCTGTGCCGGGGCCAGGGAGATGGCCAGGACGCGGCAATCCGTGGGCGGGTAAGACCCCATGGCGGCGGCCGCAGCTGTGTGTTATCATGGCGCCATGAATATATTACTACTCATCATCATTTTTCTGCTGCTGTTCGGGGGCGGTGGTTTTTATATGGGCGGCCCCGTCATCGGCGGCAGTGGGATCGGCCTTATCCTCGTGGTGTGCCTGATCATTTATTGCTTGGGCGGATTCCGCACGAAAAGTTAAGCGAAGGCGGCGGTGGATGTCGCAGCGTCAGGGGGGGGCATTTTTTTCTGGCTGGCGGTCGTCGGTCAGGCATGAGCAAGGCGTGACGGCATTCACCGACGCCAAAGCCCCTGCCGTGAAGGCGGGCGTGCTGGCGCATCCTGCTTGACGAAAGTACCCGTGGTAGTGCGTGACTTTTTCGAAGATGTTTGCAGTCTGGCCGTTGGGCAGCCGAAATAACGCCCAATATCCATTTCAAGACAGCCCAACCCATGAGCAAATCCAAAAAAAGCACTCCCGCGAACATCATCTGGTTCGAAATCCCCGCCAACAAGCCGGCGCGCGCGCAGAAATTCTACAGCAAATTGTTTGGCTGGAAAATCAACGCCATGCCGGGGATGAGTGATTACTGGCACATAGACACTGGCGGCGAAGACGCCATGCCGGACGGCGGCCTGATGACCCGCAAGTGTCCCGGCCAGCCCATCACCAACTACGTCAACGTGCCGTCCGTGACCCGGGCCATGGCCAAGGTCAAAAAACTCGGCGGGAAGGTCTGCAAACCCAAGACCGCCGTGCCGAAGATGGGCTACTTCGCCATCTGCCTGGACACGGAAGAAAACATGTTCGCCCTCTGGGAAATCAATATGCAGGCGAAGTAGGGTTCTGACTGAAGACAGTTACTTTGCCATTGGTTGGCTTATATGGGTCAAGTTTACTCACGCTTATCAAATCGCTTTGCAGCCTTTTCCAGCATAGAGAGCAATTCCCGATTTCTGTCGCTGCCATTTGACTTAACCCGCCTTTCGTGCATTGCCGATGGCGGTCAGTTGCATCCATCCGGGAATTGTGGGATTTGCTCCGTGCGCCAGCATAAGCGCTGCCATCTCGTTTTCGCCTTCATCCACAGCTTTTTTGATCGCCGTATCTCCGATGTTCGGTTCGTCGTGAGCGTTTACGTCAGCACCGGCATCAAGCAATATTTTGGCGAATTCGATATTATGCTCGCGCACTGCGCTCATCAGGGGAGTATGGGCAGTTTCATCAAATTCATTTATCTTCTTCTTTCCATATTCTGTCAGTAGAATCGCTTTCAAAACGTTTACGCTCCTGTTATCAATGGCGGCTTGTATTGGAGAAATGCCCGTAATCACACGGACGCGGTTTAAGTCTACCCCGCCTACGATGGCCTTTTGGAATTCCGCCAGATTGTCGTTGGCAATCGGTTCAAACAAATCGAAATAATGATCCAGCCGCTTGTCCAGCTTTGCCAGCATGACAGTCGCGGGATTAAACTTGGGTGTCATGGCGTAAATATAGGGACCAAAGACCCGTTTTGGCAATGCAAGAATCGAAGTAGAAAACAGGCGTTATCTCGATTCCAAGCAGGGGTCGTCGGCAAGCGACGCCCCTACAGTGCCGTGCAGAAGACGCCTCACAGGTTTCATTCGCCAATTGTAGGGGCGTCGCTTGCCAACGGCCCCTGGGTATTTTCTACAGAGCAGAATCAAAGCTATCCTCCGAGCAGCTTCTTAAGAATGTCATCCACTGTCTGTGGGTTGGCCTGGCCTTTGGTCTGTTTCATCACCTGGCCCTTGAGGGCGTTGATGGCGGTGAGTTTGCCGGCTTTGTATTGTTCGACGGGTTTCGGATTCGCCGCGACGATTTCCGCGCAGATTTTTTCCAGCTCGCCGGTGTCGGCCTGCATCCGCAGACCCTTGCGCTCGACGATGGCCTCGGCCGGGTCGCCGGTGCGGAACATTTCCAGGAAGACATCCTTGGCGATTTGCTTGGAGATCACATTATTCGCCACAAGATTAACTAAACCCGCAAGCATAGCTGGTGTGATTTTGCATTGTGACACCTTTAACGGTGACTCGCCATGTGGTGCCGCTGATGCGAGTTCACGGAGTAAATCGTTTGCGATGTAGTTAGCAATGGGCAGTGCGAGCATTTTGCCTCTGCCAATAAATACATCAATGCCTTTTGGGCTGAGTGCAGCATCGTATGCAATGCCTCCACATGCGGTCACGGCATTCTCAAAATATTCTGACAATTCGCGATCTTGACAAATCACCGACGTAATCGTGTAGGGCAAATCTAATCCCTCCTTCTGGTAGCGGCGTTGCTTGTCGAAGGGCAACTCCGGCAACTCCGCCCGCAGTTTCTCAATTTGCTCCGGCGTTGTGCGCACGGGCATCAGGTCGGGGTCGGGAAAATAGCGGTAGTCGTGCGCCTGCTCCTTCGAGCGCATGGATTGCGTGACGCCCAGTTGTGCGTCCCACCGGCGCGTCTCCTGCACGATCCGCTCGCCCTTTTGCACGCACTGGATTTGCCGCTTGATTTCAAACTCCACGCCGTTGCGCACGCCGGAAAAGGAATTCAGGTTTTTCAATTCCACCTTCGTGCCGAGCTTCGTCTCGCCGCGCAGACGCACGGAGATGTTCGCGTCGCAGCGCAACTGGCCCTTTTCCATGTCGCAGTCGGAAATGTCGGCGGCGACGAGGCAGGTGCGCAGCGTGGTGAGGTAGGCGAAAACTTCGTCGGGCGTGTGCATGTCCGGCTCGGAGACGATTTCGATGAGCGGCGTGCCCGCGCGGTTGAAGTCCACCAGGCTGTCGTTGAGAAAGTGGGTGAGCTTGCCCACGTCCTCCTCGAGGTGGATGCGCGTGAGCTTCACGACGCGGTGCGCGCCCATGAGGTTGCGCGACGGGCCGGGCAGCTCGATCTCGACCCCGCCGCCGAGGCAGAGCGGCTGGTCGTATTGCGAAATCTGGTAATTCTTCGGGCTGTCGGGATAGAAATAATTCTTGCGGTCCCATTTGCACGTCTCCGCGATCTGGCAGCCGAACATCAGGCCGACCTTGATGCTTTTGCGGATGGCCTCGGCGTTCATCACCGGCAGCGTGCCCGGCAGCGCGAGCACGACGGGGTTCGTCAGCGTGTTCGGCGGCTCGCCGTAGCGGTAGGCCGCGCGCGTGAACATCTTCGAGCGCGTCTTTAATTGGACGTGCACCTCGAGGCCGATGACTGCTTCAAATTCCATGATTCGATGGTTAAATTGCTCGATTGTTGAATTGTTGAATAACTTAGGTGTTTTTGTTTTTAGCAATACAACAATAGAACAATCGAGCAATTCGGATTAAAGTGGCGCGCGGCGCGAATGATAATCGTGCGCGGTTTCGAACAGCCGCCCCATCGCCAGCAGGTCGGCCTCCGCGAACGGGCGGCCAATCAGTTGCAGGCCGATGGGCAAATTATTCTTCGTGAACCCGCAGGGCAGCGACAGGCCCGGCAGCCCGGCGAGGTTGACGGAGATGGTGTAAATGTCGCTCAAATACATCGCCAGTGGGTCGTCTGTTTTCTCGCCGCGCTTGAACGCCGCCGTCGGCGCGGTGGGCGTGATGATGGCGTCCACCTGCCGGAAGGCGTCCTCGAAATCGCGCCGGATGAGCGTCCGCACTTTTTGTGCGCGCAGGTAATAAGCATCGTAATAGCCGCTGCTCAAAACATAGGTGCCCAGGATGATGCGGCGCTTCACTTCCGGGCCGAAGCCCTCGGCGCGGCTCTTGAAATACATGTCCAGCATGTCCGTCGTGCGCGCGCTGCGGTGCGTGTAGCGCACGCCATCGTAGCGCGCGAGGTTGGACGACGCCTCCGCCGTGGCGATGATGTAATACACCGGCAGGCCGAGTTCCGCGTGCGGCAGCTTAATGTCCACGATTTGGCAGCCGCGCCCTTCGTAAAATTTGATGGCCGCCTCAATGCTTGCGCGCACCTCCGGGTCGAGGCCCGCGCCAAAAAAGTCGCGCGGCACGCCAAGCTTCCACGGCTTCGGTGGCGCGGCGACGGCGGCGGCGTAGTCGGGCACAGGCTGCTTGAGCGAAGTCGAGTCGCGCGGGTCATGGCCGGCAAAAGATTGCAGCAGCAGCGCGGCGTCCTCCGTCGTGCGCGTCATCGGGCCGATTTGGTCGAGCGACGACGCGAAGGCCACCAAGCCGTAGCGCGAGACGACGCCATACGTCGGCTTCAACCCCACGATGCCGCACAACGAGGCCGGCTGGCGAATCGAGCCGCCCGTGTCGCTGCCCAGCGCCGCCGGCGCCGCGCCCGCCGCGACCGCCGCCGCGCTGCCGCCCGAGCTGCCGCCGGGGATGCGCGCCAGGTCCCACGGGTTGACCGTCGTTTGATACGCGCTGTTTTCCGTGGACGAGCCCATCGCGAACTCATCCATGTTCAGCCGCCCCCACAACACCGCGCCCGCCGCGCGCAGGCGCTCAATCACCGTCGCGTCGTAGGGCGACACAAATTTTTTGAGCATTTTGCTGGCGCACGTCAGCGGCTGGCCCCGGACGGCGATCACGTCCTTGATGCCGATGGGCACGCCGTCGAGCGGGCCGCGCGCCGGCCCGGCGGCGCGGCGCTGGTCGGCGGCGCGGGCCTGGGCGAGCGCGTCATCCTCGTCGCGGTGCAAAAACGCGCCGACCTGCGGCTCGACTGCGCGCGCGCGTTCGATGAAGGCGCGGGTGACCTCCTCAGACGAAACCTCTTTGGCCGCCAGGCGGCGGCTCAATTCGGCGAGGGTGAGACTATGCAGCGGAGCGGACATGGGTTAGGAGGCGTCGTCCACGACCTTGGGCACGAGGAACTGGTGGTCGCGCACGGCGGGCGCATTGAGCAGGGCCTCGGCGGGCGTGAAGCCGGCTTGCTCCACGTCGTCGTCGAGCACGTTAAAGACCGGAAACGCGTGCGCCATCGGCTCGACGCCGCTCACATCCACCGCGTTGAGCTTTTCAAAATATGCCAGGATGTCGCCCAACTGGGCCGCGAAGCGCGCCTTTTCCTCGGCGCTCAAATCGAGCCGCGCCAGGTTGGCGACGTAATCAATGTCCACGGAAGGCTGGGGCATGGCGTAAGAGAATGGAAAATGGAAGATGGAAAAGGGAAAAAGGAAAACGGAGCATGGCAAAAAAACCCGCCGGAAGGCAAAATAATTATTTGCCGAACCGCCGGATGTCTTTATGACTGGCCTTGCGCCATGCACCCCGTTGAAACCTATCTGGAGGAACTCGCCACGTCGCGGGCTTCCGGGGCGGTGGTGAAGGAAACCTCGGGCTATCCGGCGCTGGCCAATTTGCTCAATGCCGCCGGGCAGACGCTGCGCCCGAAGGTGCGCTGCCTCCTCCAGCTCAAAAATAGCGGCGTCGGCCTCCCGGATGGCGGCTTGTTCACGCCCGACCAGCTCAAGCGGTCGGACGAACAGGTGCCCTTGCTGGGGTTAAAGCCCGCCCGCGGCGTGGTCGAGGTCAAGTCCCCCGGCGACGAACTGGCGAAAATCGCCGCCACGGAGCAAATCAAAGGATACCTGGAGCATTACGGCCTGGTTTTGCTCACCAATTACCGCGACTTTCAACTCCTCCAGCAGGGCCGCAACCGCCAACCGCAAAAACTGGAATCGTTCCGGCTCGCGCCCGACGAGGCGGCTTTTTGGCAGGCGGCGGCGCACCCGCGCGCGACGGCCGGCGCGTCGGGCGAGCGCTTCCTCGAATACCTCAAGCGCGCCCTCCTTCACGCCGCGCCCCTGACCAACCCGCGCGACGTGGCGGTGTTCCTGGCCTCCTACGCGCGCGATGCCCGGGCGCGCGTCGAGGCCGCGGGGGATTTGCCGGCCCTCACCGCCGTGCGCGCCGCCCTCGAGGAGGCGCTCGGCATGAAATTCGAGGCCGTCAAAGGCGAGCATTTTTTCCGCTCCACCCTGGTGCAGACGCTGTTCTATGGCGTGTTTTCCGCCTGGGTGCTCTGGCACAAGGAGCAGCCCGCCCGCCGGGACGCCTTCGATTGGAAAACCGCCGCGTGGACGCTGCATGTGCCGATGATCAAGTCGCTCTTCGAGCAAATCGCCACGCCCACCAAGCTCGGCCCCCTCGGCCTGGTGGAAGTGCTCGATTGGACCGCCGCCGCCCTCAACCGCGTCGAACGCGGTGCCTTTTTCGAGAAATTCGTCGAAACCCACGCCGTCCAGTATTTTTACGAGCCGTTCCTCGAGGAATTTGACCCCGCGCTGCGCAAGGAACTGGGCGTCTGGTATACCCCGCCGGAGATTGTGCAGTATATGGTCGCCCGGGTGGACACCGTCTTGCGCGAGGAATTGGACATCCCCGACGGCCTGGCCGACCCGCGCGTCTTCGTCCTCGACCCCTGCTGCGGCACCGGCGCCTATCTGGTCGAGGTGCTGCGGAGGATTGCCCAAACGCTCCGGGAAGAAAAAGGCGAGGATGCCCTGGCGAACGAAGGTTTCAAAGAGGCGGCGATGAAGCGCGTTTTTGGCTTCGAAATCATGCCCGCGCCGTTCGTCGTCGCCCATTTGCAGATGGGTTTGCTGTTGCAGAATTTGGAGGTGCCGCTGGATGAAAAGAAGAACGAACGGGCCGGCATCTTTCTCACCAACTCGCTGACCGGGTGGGATTTCATCGGTGAAAATCCCCAGCTCAAAAATTGGCCGGAACTGGAGGCTGAGCGCGCGGGCGCCGGCCGGGTGAAACAGGAGAAGCCCATCCTTGTCATTCTGGGCAATCCGCCTTATAATGCCTACGCGGGCATCAGCCCGGAGGAGGAGCAGGGTTTGGTGGAGCCGTATAAGGAGGGTTTGGTTAAAAAATGGGGCATCAAGAAGTTCAACCTGGACGACCTCTATGTGCGCTTCTTCCGGCTGGCCGAACGCCGCATCGCGGAGAAAACAGGCAAAGGCATTGTTTGTTACATCTCAAATTTTTCCTATTTGACCGATTCTTCTTTTGTGGTCATGCGCCAGCGGTTCTTGCAGGAGTTTGATTCGCTATGGTTCGATTGTCTCAATGGAGACAGCCGTGAAACAGGCAAGCTGACACCGGAAGGCAAACCTGATCCGTCGGTGTTTTCAACCGAATACAACCGCGAGGGCATTCGCGTTGGCACGGCGGTCTGCCTCATGGTGCGCCGGGCCAAGCGGGCGAAAAGCCCGAAGGTTTTCTTTCGCCAGTTCTGGGGTGCGGGAAAAAGAGCTGATTTGGTCAAGAGTCTCAAATCAAAAAACTTCGCCAAACAATATGAAAAAGTCGAACCGACGGAAGCTAGTCGCAGCTCGTTATTGCCTTTAGTTGTCTCATCAGAATACCTGCACTGGCCAATGTTGATTGACCTTTCTTATGTCGCCCCTTCCAACGGCTTGATGGAGAAACGGGACGGCGCACTGATTGACATTGATCGTTCCGCCTTGGAAAAAAGAATGCGAATGTATTTCGATAGGACAGTTAATTGGCCCACGCTCCATTCGCTTGATACGGGGCTGACCGAGGACGCGGCGCGGTTTGATGCCCAGAAGGCCCGTGCCAAAGTCATTCAATCAGAAAAATATCTGCCGGAAAATTTGCGCCATTACGCGCTCCGCCCATTTGACAATCGTTGGTGTTATTACAGTTCTGAACGTCCGCTTTGGAATGAACCCCGGCCCAATCTCTGGGCCCAGTGCTGGGAGGGAAATACTTTTCTGATCAGCCGGCCCGCCGCGATCGCCAGCCCCGAGGGAGTCCCGCTGTTCTATACGCCCCTGCTGGGTGATAATGACTTTTTGCGCGGCCATGCCTATTATTTTCCCATTCGTTTGCGCAATGGCTTCAAGGTGATCCCCAAGAATAAGACCGACACCAATGGCGAATTTGACCAGATTCTGGAAGAAGCCGCCGGCGAATATGATGCGGGAGAAATAAAAACCACCGCCAATCTTTCTTCGGGTGCCCGCGCCTATCTGGCCAAACTCGGGATTATTAATCCTGATACGGATGAGGCGGCTGCATCCATGCTCTGGATGCATGCGTTGGCCGTCAGCTATTCCGGCCATTATCTCAACGATAATGCCGACGGTATCCGCCAAGATTGGCCGCGCGTCCCATTGCCGGACACAAAGGCTACGCTTCTGGCCTCTGCCACGCTTGGCCGACAAGTAGCGGCTTTGCTAAACACCGAGACCCAAGTAAATGGCGTTGCTGCGGGAAAGATTCGTTCCGATCTGGTTAAGATTGCCGTGGTCACGCGATTGTCAAAATCAGCATTAAATCTTTCCCTGACCGCCGGCTGGGGCCACTCCGGCAAAGCAGGCGCAACTATGCCGGGCCGGGGTAAATTACAAAGCCGCGAAAATATTGATTTCTCGCCGGAATTGCTGGGCCGCGTGACGCATGACGTTCTATCTCAACGACCACGCCTGCTGGCAAAACGTGCCGGAAAAGGTTTGGGACTACACCATCGGCGGTTATCAGGTCATCAAGAAGTGGCTGAGTTACCGCGAGTTTGGCCTGTTGGGCCGGGCGCTCACACCGGACGAGGCCCGCGAAGTCACCCACATGGCCCGGCGCATTGCCGCGTTGCTCCTCCTCGGCCTGGAACTCGACGCCAACTACCAAAAGGTCAAGGCCGCCGCCTACGATTGGAACATCGAAAGAACCCCTTGATTATGCGTCGTGCTCCCTGGGTGGAAGGGCCCGGACCTTGGTCACGCCAGCACTTCGTAATTCGTCACGCTGGGATCAAGGGTGACGAGAAAATCCTTGTCGAGGGGCAAGTGGTGGGCGAGGGTCGCGTCGCCGCCGGCGAATCGCTGGACGGATTCGACGGAGTCCCAAAACGAGATAAGCATGAAGTGCGCCTCGGGGCCCTCGAGACGGCGCAAAACGTAGGCGCCGCGGTTGCCGGGCGCGGACTGCACGCCCGCCAGGCCGGTCTCATTTAGGTAGTCGGAATAGGCATCCGCCTGTTTCACCGGGGTTACCCCCTGCCAAATTCGCGCAATCATGGTAATTTCCTCCCCTTCGGGAATTCAAGAAGGATACTCTCGTTTCACGAACTAAGCCATGGTGGAATTGTCAGTAATATGTCAGACCCGGCGGCGGCGCGCGGGTTCCCGGCCGATAAACCGTAACTTGACAACGGCGCGCGTCCCGCCATGTTGCGGGTTCGTGAGCTACAAACTATTCATTCCCGGCCCCACCGAGGTCTCGCCCGCGATGTTCGCGGCGATGGCCAAACCGATGGTCGGCCACCGCAGCAAGGATTTCGTCGCCCTGTATCAGGGCCTGCAGCCGGATTTGCAGGCGCTGTTCTACACGCGTGACCCGGTCTATCTCAGCACGAGCAGTTCGTGGGGCGTCATGGAAGGCGCGATCCGCAACCTCACCCTCAAAGGCGTGCTCAATTGCATGAATGGCGCGTTTTCCGACAAGTGGAACGACGTGGCCAAACGCTGCGGCAAGCCAGCCGGCGCGTTGCAATTTGAATGGGGCCAGCCGGTGGACCCGGCGGCGGTGCGCCGCGAACTGGCCACCGGCCAATTCGACGTGATCACTCTCATCCACAACGAGACCTCGACGGGCACGATGAGCGACCTTGCGGCCATCATGGCCGTCGTGCGCGAATTTCCCGAGGTGATTTCCGTGGTGGACTGCGTCAGTTCGTTTTCCGTCGTGCCGATCAAGAAGGACGAGCTGGGGATTGACGTGCTGCTGACCGGCTCGCAAAAGGCGCTGTCGCTCCCGCCGGGGCTGTCGCTCTTCGCGGTCTCGGAAAAGGCGCGCGCGCGCGCGGCCCAGGTGCCGGGGCGCGGGTATTATTTTGATTTCCTGGAATTTCACGCCAACCACGAGAAGGGCATGACGCCGAGCACGCCGTGCATCGCACTGCTCAACGGGCTGCGCGCGAAAGTGGATGAAATCAAAGCCGAGGGCGCGGAGAACCGCTATGCGCGGCACGCGCGCACCAACGCGCTCGTGCATGCCTGGGCCACGCGGCAGGGCTTCAAACTCCTGCCCGCGCCGGCCTATGCCTCGAAGGCGCTCTCGTGCATTGTCAACACGCGCAACGTGGACCTCGAGGCGCTGAACAAGGCGCTCAAAAGCCGTTTTCACTGCGTGATTGACGGTGGCTACGGCAAGCTCAAGGGCAAAACTTTTCGCATTTCCAACATGGGCGACGAGACGGAGGAGACCATCGGCCGGCTGCTCGGCCAATTGGACGTGCTGCTGGCGGAAGCCGCCAAAGCCGGATGAAATTCCGGTAAAAATTTTGCCGGAAATTTCGTGCGACGAAAAAATTATTTTGCCAAGCGACAAAATATCTGCTAGAAAGGAGTGGTTGCGAGAGTTGCTTGCTTCCTTTTTTAATGGCTAAAACCCTGATCATCGCTGAAAAGCCGAGCGTCGCCGCGGACATTGCGCGCGCGCTGGGCGGATTCAAGAAAACCGGGGAGTTCTTCGAAAGCGAGGACTACGTGCTGAGTTCCGCCGTGGGCCACGTGGCGGAGCTGTGCATGCCGGAGGACTACGACAAAAAGCTTAAGTTTTGGACGCTCGGCGCGCTGCCCATCATCCCCGAGCAGTTCAAGCTCAAAGCCGGCGAGCGCACGGCGGAACGCTTCACCCTGCTGAAGAAATTGATGGCGCGCAAGGACGTGGGCGACCTGCTCAATGCGTGCGACGCGGGGCGCGAGGGCGAATTGATTTTTACCTATCTCTATAGCCTCGCCGAGTGCAAAAAGCCCTTCCGGCGCCTCTGGTGGTCCTCGATGACGAAAGAGGCGATCCGCGACGCCTTCCAGCACCCGCGCCCGGCGGCGGCGATGCTTGCGCTGCAAGAGGCCGCGCGCTGCCGCTCGGAGTCCGACTGGCTGATTGGCATCAACGGCACCCGCGCGCTCACCTCGCGCATGTATGGCCGGCGCGGCGGCTCGGTTGCCACGGTCGGGCGCGTGCAAACGCCGACATTGTCCATGGTGGTGGAGCGCGAAATCGAAATCCGGAATTTCACGGCCCGGAAATACTGGCGCATTCTCGCGCGCTTTGGGATCGCCCTGGGCGAATACGAGGGCGTTTACCAGCGCCCCGATTTCAAACGGGCTGATGAGGAGGACCGCGCCGACCGCATTTGGGACCAAGCGGCGGCGGAAAAAATCCTTGCGGAAGCCCGCGCGGTGGCCAAAGCCACCGTGACCGAGGAGAAAAAACGCACCACCAACATCGCCCCGCGCCTCTACGACTTGACCACGCTCCAGCGCGAGGCGAACAGCCGCTTCGGCCTGCCGGCGGGAAAAACGCTGAGCCTGGCCCAGGCGCTCTACGAACGCCACAAAGCCATCACCTACCCACGCACCGACGCGCGCGCGCTGCCCGAAGACTACGCCTCGACCGTGCAACGGGTGCTGCAGCGCCTCGGCGGCGACCTGGCCCCGCACGCGGCCAAGGTGATTGAAAACCGCTGGGTCAACCCGAATGCGAAGCGCATCTTCAACAACGCGGAAGTCTCCGACCACTTTGCCATCATCCCGACCGACGAGCCGCCGGAAAAATTGACGCCGGACGAGGCCAAAATTTACGACATGATTTCACGCCGGTTTGTCGCCGCGTTTTATCCGGCGGCGGAATTCGACGTGACCACGCGCACCAGCACCATCGCCAAGCATGCCTTCAAGACCGAAGGCAAGGTGCTCGCCCTACCCGGCTGGCTCGCCGTGTATGGGAAGGATGCCGCCACCGAGGAACACCTGCCCGCGCTTTCGCCGGCGGACGGCCAGCCCGCGCAGGCCGCCGTGCGCAATACGACCCTGAGCGCGGAAGCCACCAAGCCACCGCCGCGCTTCACGGAAGCCACGCTGCTGGCCGCCATGGAAGGCGCGGGCAAATTTGTCGAGGACGAGGACCTGGCCGCGGCCATGAAGGAAAAGGGCCTGGGCACGCCGGCCACCCGCGCGTCCATCATCGAGCATCTGCTCGCGTTGCATTACATGGAGCGCCAGCAGCGCGAACTCGCGCCCACGCCCAAGGCCGAAAGCCTGATGGAGTTTTTGAAAATCCTCAAAATTGACGAGCTGACCAGCCCCGACCTGACTGGTGAGTGGGAATACCAGTTGCGCCGCATGGAGGAAGGCAAGTTGACCCGGGAAAAATTCATGGACGGCATCGCCACCCTCACGAAAAAAATCGTGGACCGCACGAAAAAATTCGACGACGAGGGCGTGCCCGCCCAGCCGACGGACATCCTCAACCCCGCCGACGGCCAGACCATGCTCGAAACCTGGCGCGCCTACCGCTCGCAGGACACCAAGACCGTCATTTACAAAATCATCGGCAACCGCAAGATTGCGCCGGCCGAAGTGCGCGAGCTGCTGGCCAACCGCAAAATCGGGCCGCTGGATGGTTTCCGCTCGAAGAAAGGGCGGCCATTTTCCGCTGTGCTGCGCCTTGACGAAGAAAACAAAGTCAAATTTGTATTCGAAAACAGCGGCTTCGGCGACAATGCCGACGGCACGCCGGTGGACTTGACCCAGTTCGCTGTCGTCGGCAAATGCCCGGTGGACGGCGCGCCGGTGCATGAAACGCCGAGCGGCTACGTCTGCGCGAATTTCAGCCGGGGCGAAGGGGCGAAGTGCGGGTTCCGGGTCTCGCGCGTGCTGCTGGGCGCCACCATCCCGCGCGAGCAATTTCAAAAACTCATCGAAAATAAAAAGACGGATCTGATCAAGGGTTTCAAATCGAAGCGCACCGGGCGGTTTTTTGAGGCGTTCCTGGTGTTGAAGGACGAGGGGAAAATCGGCTTCGAGTTCCTGCCGCGCAAACCGCGCGCGGACGGCAAGGGCAAAGGCTTCAAGCGCGGCGCGCCGGCACCCGCGGCTGAGGCTGCCGTAGGCGATGCTATCACGCCCGCGCCGTCAAGTAACGGCCATCCGCCGCCCCGCAAAGGGCAAACCCCGCCGGTGACCCGCGCGCCACAGGGCAAAGGAAACACTCCATCGGCCGCGCCTATCCAAAGGAAACGCAACACCCCGCCGCCGCTCGTGCCGATGGCGTAAAATCTAGGAGGCGGGAGTCGCTGTTTTGGGCGCGGCGGCGTCGGGCGCTTGGGCTGAGTGCGCCGGGGCTGCGGCACCGCCTTGAATCGAAAGAGCTTTGGCCGAGGCGCCGCCGGGGTTGAGTTTGGCCATGATTTTGAGACTAAGGTCTTCGATGGCGTCATGGCAGATTTGCGAGGCCGGATAAATGTCCTGCGCCTGCAGATAATAATTGAGGCTCGCGGGATAATCACCGGCTTGTTCCGCGCGATCGGCGGAGTCCAGCGCGGCGACAAATGGGGCGACGCGGGCGGCCACCTGGGCCTTCGTGATGGCGAGCACGGGGTCGTTCGGTTCAATCTTCGTCGCGTTGACTAGGGTTTCCCAGGCGTAGTAACCGTTGTTTTGTTTAACCGCCTGATCGGCGATGTTGACGGCCACCTCCACCTGCGATTCCCGGTCCACGATTTCCTTGAACTTGGCGGAGCGGGCGGCATCGCCATACAGGGCCGCGCCGATTTCGTCCTTGTTGTCGAAGATCGCACGCTCGTCCCCGTGCGCCAGCAGGTCGTCGAATTTTCCGGTGCCGACGTTGGCCTGGTTCGAATGGTCACGCAGCGACTTGCTGAAACTGGCGATTTCGGGGTTAAGGGGCCACGTCTCCGTGGCCTTTTGCAGATTGGCGGTGACGCGGTCAATATCGCTGGTCAGGGCGGCCTGCTCGGCGGCCATGACGTAATTGTTGCTGATCTGCTCGCCTTCCTTGATGGCGGACATGATCGGCGCGGCGTCGGCGTCGGCAAAGTCCTTGGCGTCCGCCTCGATTTGATTCAGCTTGGCCTCCGCGCCGGCGAAATCGCGGTCTTCCATCATGTGTTTCAGCGCGGTGCTTTCGGTGTAAATGGCCAGCAGCACATGGCGCTTGGCGGGGTCGAAATTCTGCACGGCGGGGAGGTTTTCGCCGAGCAGGAAGGTTTGTTGGAGCTGCTGGAGGGCGATCCAGCGGTCGCCGCGGTCATAGGCGCTTTCGACCGACTTCATGCCGTTGTCCACTTCGTTGATGGCTTCGTGGGAGATCGCCTCAAAATTGTTCACGGAGGGGACCACGTTGTCAGTGTTAAAGAATTTGGACATTTCGGATGCGGCCACATTCATGCGTTGCTGGGAGCCTTTGAAAACGTGCTCGTAAAACATCCCGGCAATCAGGCTGTGCTGAAAGCGGCGCTGGGCGATGAAAGCGAACAACTGGGTTTGATATTCGAGTTTAGCCTCGAGGCCCATGGTCGTGGCATCGGCATCGAGGAGGTTCTGCTTGACGTAGGTGCGTGCCAATTCCTCGCTGCGCAACCCGGCCATGTTGGCCCTTTGGAGGGTGGGCAAGGTCTGCGTCTGCAGGCCCGGGCTGCCGGCCACCGGTTGCATTGCGCTGGTGCTGAGTAGAGGCTGAAGTATGTTGCCAATGCCTCCCAAGCCGTCAGAAGCGGTCCCATTGTTTATATTGACGGTGGTGCCGTTATAAGTGCCATTGGGGGTGGGAGCCTGCGAAGCACTATACGACGTGCTCGCGGGACCAGCCGGGCCGGTGGTGGTAGTGCTGTTGGAGTAAGGAACGGGTGGCCCGCCACTGGATGATCCGCCCGATTGACCGGGCGGGGGGGTGGAACTGGGGCTAGAGGCTTCCAGCCCGGGATTTTGCCGGGCAAAGTCAACGGCATTGGCGGCGGCCATCGCCGCCCCGGAAGCAACCCCGAATTCCTCGTGTTGGCGATCAACTTCGAGTTGGGCATACTGCTCTTTGTTGGCCGTCAGTTCGTCGCGCACGCGCCAAGCGTTGAAGACCTGGTTGGCGAGCGTTTCCGACGCGCCACCGTCCTCGTCATATTTCGCCGCTTTGTAGAGCAACTGCCAGGCCTGGTAAATTTTGTCGCTGTTGCCGGCTTCAACGGGCTTGACGGCCTCATCCTGCGTGGCAGCGGTATTGGTGGTGAGCAGGCCTTTAATTTGCTCTAGGATTTGCTGGTAATCGTCGGTGTCGTCAAAGCCGGGCGAACTGAGGTAGCGCTCAAAGCGCGAGCGTACGATCAGGTTGTCGCCGACAGAAAATTTGCTGTTGTTCCACTGAAAAATGCCGTTTTCCGTGTCCACATTCAGACTGTCCGAATTCAGGAGTTTGGAGGCGACGCTCCAAATCTCGTCATGTTCGCCCTGATTGTCATTGCCCGAAGTGCTGGGACTCTGCCCGTCGGACGAGGGATTAACCGGCTGGCTGTTGGAATTGTAGGCTGAGGGGTTGGCGGGCGCATTCCCGCCCGGGCCGCCGCGCGGAAGCCCGCTGGGTGTGCGCTGGGCCAAGACCGCCGAGGTGAGAACAAGGGTCGCGGCCAAAACAAGGGGTAATCGAGTATTCATGGGGATGGCAAATGACGCTGCCTAATTCCACATATTAGCCCATTTTCGCAAAAATGTAAGCCCTTTTTTGACGGGCACCCCCTTAAATTCAAACGGGTGTTTGACACCGACCCCGCCCCTATTCGCGCTCATCAAGGCCGTCGGGGGCGCGGTGGTTATTTTCCACGCGGCAGTCGTTCATCACCCGCAGCCAAATTTCGCGCAGGTCGAACAGGGCCGTTTGCACGTCGCGGAAGAACTGGCCGTGCACGGCATGGTTGCCCAAGGGGAGCTGATGCAGGAGGCTGAGGGAGTGGTTGACCGCGCTGAGGGCGTTCTTTAGGTGGCAGATGGCCAGGCTGAAATCGCCCAGATCGAGGGCATGGATGGCCATCACCGAGTTCAATTCGCCCGCATTAAGGCTGCCGGCGAATTTCCAGGCGAGGCCGGTGTTGACGCTGAGGTCGTTGCCACTGGCCAGAAAATGCTCCCAGACATGGTTGAGGTGCTGGTGCAGGCCGCGCGTGGCGATGAAAACCGGATGCTTGTGAATCGTATAGGTGGCGGGGGCCTCCTCGAATTCCTCCTCTTCGGCCACCGGGTGCGGCGCGGGCGAGGGAGTCGGCGCCGGTTTGGGCGGTGTGGTGGAAGCATCGCCCGGCGCCCACTCCTGGTCGCCCCAGCCCATCAGGCGGGCGGCTTCGTCGAGATGGTCGGGGCGGTGCTTGTGCTGGAGATAGAGGGTGAGGAAGCGGGCAATCTCCTTCTCATTCTGCTTCAAATACTGCTGCCAATCGAACTCGTTCCAAGCGAGTTCGCCGCGATCTTCCCACTCACTCTCCGAGAAATGTTCAAAATCTTGCATGGTGCGTGGCTCGAGCCGCCGGGGTGTTCTTGGATGCTAAACTGTCCGCGCAAGGTGTCCAATAAAAAATATGGGTATTTTGGCTGGAACGCATCCTTAACCTGGATGATGTCACAGGTTCAAGTCTTGTTGCTCCCACCAGTTTTGGCAGACAAACGGCCCGTCATTTTTTCGCCACACCCATCGCCGCGTCTTTCTTGTCATTGCCCGCCAGGGCTTGGTCGAAGAAGGCCATCAGGTGCGTTATTTCATCGGGCGTGAGGGCATGGGCACCTTTGGGCTTTTCCATGAGGAGGCGCGCAAAGCCGAAATTTTTAAGCTGCGCAAGGTTGGGCGGATATACGTCATTCACCATCTCGTCTTGGGCACCATCGGCGTAATAAACCGCCAAGCCATTTTTTACCTTCTGCAGCGCAGGAGTGAATGCGGCCTTGGGCAGATTGGTCGAGACCCCCGCAAATCCGGCAAACAATTCCGGGCGCTGCCCCAGGATCATTGCCCCGTTCGCGCCACCCTCATCAAAGCCTAGCAGGATAACGTGCTTCGGGTTGACCTGGTCGCGCGTCACGGTGTCGGTTATGATTGCGGCAATTTGGTTCGGCAGGCTGCTTTTGGTCACTGCAACGGCCAAATCCTGGCGGCTTTTCACCAGCCCGAGCCACTGCTGGGCGAAATCCACCGCCGTGTCGCCAAAACCCGGAAGACAGATGAGCAAGGTAGGGTCTTGCACGAAGGGAAACTTGGTTTGGTCGGGGGAGATAAAAACGTAGTTCACCCCCGGGTTCGCCCCGTTATCCCGGCCCATCATCGGTCCCCCGGTGCGTTGGTTCGGCATCGGCTCCCCATTGCGCCGCGACATCGCGGGACCCCCATTGCGTGGCGGCGCCACCACCGCTGCGGTGCGATGCTCCACCACGACTCCGTCCGGGGGTTCCGTCGCTGAAACAGTGGCGGGCGCTGGGGTTCCCGGGGTCGCTGCCGCCAGTTTGTCATTGGCCGCCATCACCTGGTCGAAAAAAGTCAGCATATGTTCCGTCATTGGCTCATAGACGCTAAATGGCAGGTTATGGCCCGAGTTGGGCCGTTCGGAAAAAATATGGGCAAAACCAAAATTTTTATACTTCGCGATCATGAAGGCAAAGTCCGCATCGCTGAGCCCTTCACCAGTGCCCACGCTGACATACAAGGCGAGCCGGGGCGCAATTCTCTGCAACGTGGGTGACGCATTTAGCTGCGCCCCCGATATGTCGGCAAAACCCGCGAAGAGATCCGGGTATCGGTTCAGCGTTTCAAGCCCGACCGCCGCGCCCATCGAATAGCCTGCCAGAATGATGTGATGAGGGTTGATGTGGTCGCCCGCCACGGTGTCGACAATGATTGCATTGATCGAGTCAGGCAGGCCGCCGCCACTGTCAACGAAGGCGCCGTGGGTGACAGCATAATCCGGCACCGCGACCTCCACGTCCGAGCGGTTGTTGACGAGGCTCAGCCATACTTTCGCCGCCGAGTCCGCAGTTTCCCCCGAGCCATGCAGGTAAACCACCAGCGTGTAACCATCCGCGGGCATCATCTTGTGCCGGCCTGGCGATAAAAAAACATAAGCGGGCTGAGTCGCAGTGTTCTTAAATGTGGTCAAGCCGGTGATTGGAGCGGTCTGGGGCGTCAACAGATTAATCGCGTCCCTCGTGTGGCGGTCTTCCCATACGACATCTCCTTGATTTGTGGCAGGGGTCGCATTGAGCACCATAATGCCCGCCGAAGCCGAAGCCGCCCAACCGCACCATAACATGACGGCCAATAACCATCGCAACAAACGGATGCACATGTTCACGGCGCGCGCCGACTATTCTTGTCCAAGCTACCCCATTTCCATGGCCTGTCAATAGGGAATGGGGGTAGTTACGAAATTCGACCAACCACAATCGGTAGTGTTGGTGGCGATGATGGAGGACTAGCCACGCACGATGCTGGAAATGGAGCGACGGTTCAACGACTAATCGGCGTGCCGGAAGTATCTGTCCGTGTTGCGCTGGCCGGAGGGGTTTGTCTGTCCCGGTTGCCAAGGAGGCGAGGCTTGGCAATAAAACACTCCTTCCGGCGTTTTCCCGCCACCGGCACTGCTTTAAGGATTGTCCGCGGGCGCGGGTTTGGGGCAGAATTGGCGTTTGCCCAACTTTTCCCCAGCCATGGCCCATCCTGTTTTTCGCCTCGAAGCGCACTTTGCGGGTCGCGTGCAAGGCGTGGGCTTTCGCTACACCGCCCGCCAGATTGCCCAGGGCTATGAAGTCACCGGGCGGGTGTGCAATTTGCCCGACGGGCGCGTCCACTTGATTGTCGAGGGGCCGGAGGCCGAGGTGCGCGAATTTGTGCGCGAAATCCAGTCCCAACTGATACATCACATCAAGGAAACCACGCTGGAACCGTTGGCTGGCCCGGCGCAGTTCCGCGACTTTCACATTGGCTAAAGAGGCCATCATGCCCACCCCCGCCATCCGCATCCAACACCTGACGAAGGACTTCCGCTTGGGCCTGCGGGGGGTCAAGCTGCGCGCGGTGGATGATCTGTCGTTCGAGGTGCAGGACAACCAGGTGTTCGGGCTGCTCGGGCCGAATGGCTCGGGCAAAAGCACCACGATGAAGGTCATCCTGGGATTGCTGGAACCGACCCAGGGAAAATGCGAAATATTCGGACTGCGGAGCGACTCGGTGCAGGCGCGGCGGCTGGTGGGCTATCTGCCCGAATCGCCGTATTTTTACCGTTTCCTCAGCGGGCGTGAACTGGTGGCCTACTACGCAGGGATTTGCGGTGTGGCGAAGGCCGGGCGGGATAAACGCGTGGCCGAGGTGCTCGACTTGGTCGGCCTCAGCGCGGCGGCCGACCGGCGCGTGGGCACCTATTCAAAGGGCATGTTGCAGCGCGTCGGGCTGGCGCAAGCCATCGTCCACGACCCGCGCCTGGTCATCCTCGACGAGCCGACCGCGGGCGTGGACCCCATTGGCACGCAGGACATCAGCGAGTTGATTCTCGAACTCAAGCGCCGGGGCAAGACCGTCCTTCTGTGCTCGCACTTGCTGGCGCAAGTCGAGGACGTGTGCGACAATCTCGCCATCCTCAATCTCGGGAAGCTGGTCGCTGAGGGCGCGGTCGGTGACTTGCTCCGGCGCGAGGGGTTGAGCACCCTGGCGGTGGAGAATTTCACGCCGGCCATGCGGGCGGAGGTCGAGGCCGTGCTGGCCCGGCATGGCGCGCATCTGCGGCAGGTGGAGACTGCGCGCGTGGCGCTCGACCAGCTCTTTTTGGAAAAGGTGGGACCCAAGGACGGCCCAACGAAAGGCACGCCATGACGGCGCTCGGACAGGTCTGGCAAATTGCGCGGCTGACGTTTCTCGAGGCGGTGCGGCAGCGCTTTTTCAATTTTCTGGTGCTGCTGTCGCTGGCGCTGATCGGCAGCGCGAATTTCTTCCGCCAATTTGACTTTGGGCCGCAGGAACTGCGCTTCATCGCGGACTTCGGGCTGGGCGGCATCACGTTCTTTGGATCGATTCTGGCCATTGTCGCCACGGCGCAGTTGTTCTTTGGTGAAATCGAAAACCGCACCGCGCTGACCTTGCTGGCCAAGCCCGTGCGGCGCTGGTCGTTCATCGCGGGCAAGCTGCTGGGCGTGGCGCTGCTCATGCTGGTGTTCGTCGGACTGTTGACGGCGTTGTTGGGGATTTTCCTGTGGTGGCGGCAGGGACAGTATATTGAAGGCTGGCACGCCGCCAAACTAGCGGGCACCCAGCAGACGGAATTTCCCGACAGCATGCGCGTGCGGTTCGCTGGCCTGGCGCTCGACGGGCTGCTGCAATGGTTGAAATTCAGCGTGCTGGCGGCCATCACCATGCTCGTGGCGAGTTTTTCCAACACCAACCTCTACACCGTCGTGGTGTCATTTTTCATCTTCCTGATTTGCCAATTGCAGTATATTGCGCACGACGCGTGGGCGCAGGTCGAGTCGCCCGTGCTCCAGCCGCTCATCTGGACCCTGGAAAAGCTTTTTCCGAATTTCCAACTCTTTGCCGTCGGGGATCTGCTGGTGTTTCAGTCCCAGTCGCCGGTGCCGAACGGCGCAGTCGCTGCGGCTGTTGGGTATGGCGTATTTTACATTGTCGTGTTTGCCGCGCTGGCGGTCGGCAGCTTCCGCAGCCGGGAAATTTAACCTGCCATCACTTCCATGACCATTGACCGCAGTTCCTGGTGGTGGCGCAAAGGGCGCGCACTGCTGACAATCTTCGCCGGCCTGCTGGCTGCGGGCGTGGTGGCCGCGCCGTTGCAAAACGCCGCGTGGTCGGAAGTTCGCGCGCGGCAACCCGAATTGAACCTCCGCGACTTGGGTGACAACCTTGGCCAGGGCATGTTGTTGGGCGTGCTGGGCGGGTTTCGCACGATTCTGGCCGATTTCTCCTGGTTGCAGGGCTACCTCTTCTGGGAGCAGCACGACCGGCCCGCCACGGAGGCTATGATCCAACTGACCACCACGCTCGACTCGCGTTCGGTCTTTTTCTGGGACCATGGCTCGGACATTATCGCTTACGACATCCCGGCGTGGGCCCTGCGGCAAGTGGAACAGGACTACTACTCAAACGACCCCGCCCGCCGCGCGCGCGCTGCCCAGTATGTCCAGCAGGCCAAGGTGATCCAAGCGCAGCGGGGCATCGCCCTGCTGGACCGAGGACTGAAATTCCATCCGGGCGAATACGATTTGCTCCGGGACAAGGCCATGATCTACCAAAACCGCCTCTGTGACTTGCCCGATGCCGCGGAGTCTTGGCGCCTGGCCGCGGCCGCGCCCGATAGTCCGTTCTTCGCCGCCCGCATGTATTTTCGCATGTTGTTGCTCCTGGCCAAAGCCGCCCCGAACGCCCAGCGCGAAGCCTACGAGCGGACGGGCTACGATTACCTGCGCCAGTTTTATCCCAGCCTCCCCGCCAACGCGCCCGACGCCCAGAAAGGCGTCATCTCGGACTGGATGCACGCCTTGGAAGACCGCTTGCACCTGCCGCATGACGACAACCCCAAGTATGCATCGCCACCCGGCTGGAAGTTCGACCCGGACATGAGCACGCTCCCGGAGAACCCGATTGATAACTGCGAGTAGCGCCTTTCCGGCTTTACAAATCGAAGGCATTGGGTAGGGTTCTTCTTCGCGCAACCATCCCGCCCCCGCCCTCATCCAGAGAGCCGCTCTGTTTCTCCATTTCCTCTTCGCTTTTCCTTCCTAACTCTTAATTCATAATTCATAATTCCCTTCCGATGCCTCTTTCCTCCCTCCAGCAACTCAAGCAATACACCGTTGTCGTCGCCGATTCGGGGGACTTTGCCAGCATCCGGCAATACGCGCCGCAGGACGCCACCACGAACCCTTCCCTCATCTACAAAGCGGTCACGATGCCGGAATACAAGCCCATCCTCGATGGCGTCATCCAGGACAACCGGGGACTGAATCTGCCGAAGGACCAAAAAATCAAGCAGATCGTGGACGAATTGCTGGTGGCCTTTGGCGCGAAAATCCTCGAAATCGTTCCCGGCCGTGTTTCGACCGAGGTGGACGCGCGGCTGTCCTTCGACACGGAGGCGTCCATGCAAAAGGCGCGCGCCATCATCGGGCTTTACCAAAAACGCGGCATCGCGAAAGAGCGCGTGCTGATCAAGCTGGCCTCGACCTGGGAAGGCATCAAGGCCGCCGAAGTGCTGACCAAAGAGGGCATCCATTGCAACATGACGCTGCTTTTTTCCCTGGCCCAGGCCATCGCCTGCGCGGAGGCGCGCGTGCAGCTCATTTCGCCGTTCGTCGGCCGGATATACGACTGGTATCGGGCCAAGGAAAAAAAGGATTACGTTGGCGCGGACGACCCGGGGGTGCAGTCCGTCCACAAAATTTACGCCTACTACAAGAAATTCGGCTTCAAAACGGAAGTCATGGGCGCGAGCTTCCGCACCGTGAACCAGATCGTCCAACTGGCCGGGTGCGATTTGCTGACCATCAGCCCGGCGCTCCTGGCCGAGTTGTCGAAATCCGACGCCCCGGTGCCGCGTCAGCTTTCGCCGGAATGGGCGGCGGGGCAGGACGTGGCGCGCGTCGAGATGAACGAGAAGGCCTTCCGCTGGATGTTCAACGAGGACGCCATGGCGGTGGAAAAGACCGCCGAGGGCATCCGCCTGTTCGCCGCCGACATCAACAAACTCGAAGCCCAAATCGCCGCGGCGCTCTGACGGCCCAGCCGCGTCAAAATGTTTTCCTTTTTCTTGAAATTCCTTTAGTAACCAACCCATGTCTTCTGCTTCCCATGCCCAGCCGGGCCGGCCGACCTTTGGCGGCTTGCTCATTCGGATTATTATCATTGGCCTGATTTGGGCCGGCTTGGTCGCCGGCTTGCTGCATTACCTCGGCCACGTCATCCCCGTGGCCTATCAGGTCAGCCAGGCGGAAGCGGAGGAAGCGGACCGACTCGCCCATGCGGCGCTCACACCCCCGCCCGCCGCGTCGGCAACCGCAAGCGCCACCCCGGCGGCTTCTGCGCCGGCAACTTCAGCCGTTACCTCGGCCGCCCCGGTTACTGCCGCCGCTCCAATGACTTCCGCGACACCAGTAGCTTCCACGCCTACCGCGTCTGTGGCCTCGACTGCGACCCTGGCGACCTCTGCGCTTGCGGCGGGCACTGCCGCACCCGCCGGTTCAGCCGCCGGTGCCGCGCCGGCGCCGAAAGCTGCCACCGGCGCCAAGACGCTGCCCTACGATTTGCGCCTGGCCGGCTTCAACCGCACAGCCCTCACGAACGTCGCCATCTTTTATTCCATCGTCACCAGCGTCGTGTGCATCGGGGCCATTATCCTGCAGCTTTTCAAGTATTGCCATCGCGAGGAAGAAACGGCGCACTAAGGGGCGTCTTTCTAAAATTAAACGATTCATTGCCAACGCGCCGGCGCTATTCCAACACCGCCCCGCAGGTGGCCAGGGCGGTCACCAAAAAAATCAGGGCTGCCAAGAGCATCCCGAGGCCGAATGGGCGCGTTCGACGGAATAAGGCCAGCCCCAGCCCGAGCATGGGCAAATCCACCACGAGCAAAAAGAAAAACTCGTGGCGGGCGTGGCCGGCCACCGTCGCATAAAGCGCGCCAAAGAAAAGCGCGAAGCCCGCCCAAAAGGCCCACGACGTCCGGCGAGGTTTGGGCCGGGGCGGGAGGACCGAAACGGAATCCATGGGCAATGGCTTCATGCTGCAAAGAAGATCGAAGTCCGGGGGTTGCGGCGGAATTATCCGCGCTTCTTGTTCGCGGAATTCGCGCCATAACGCCATCCCAAAATGCCGTGGTGGGGCTGTGCCCGGTGATTCAGCTTGGCGGGGCGGGGATATTTCAGGAAAGTGGCGGCGTGGATGCTCTCGCCAAAAAACGCCTCGGGGTGCTCGTGGCGCTCACCACGCTGGCGCTGGCGCTGGCGTTTTTATCGGTGTCCTACGGCTCGTATGACAAGGTGCGTGCGCCGGAAGTTTGGCGCGTCTTGGCCCGCCTGGCCGGCTGGAGCCGCAGTGACGGGAATGCAACCGCGGAATCGGTCGTGATCGCGCAGCACGTCGTGTTTGATTTGCGGTTGCCGCGCGTGGCCCTCGGGATTCTGGCCGGCGCGGCGTTGGGGATGGCCGGCGCGGCCTTGCAGGGGCTTTTTCGCAACCCGCTGGCCGATCCGGCGCTGATTGGCGTGTCGGGCGGGGCGGCGCTGGGCGCGGTGGTGGTCATCGTGCTCGGCGGCGCGGCGGTGGGTTTGCCCACGCCGTTGGCCGGCGCCTTTGCGCTGCCCGTGGCCGCCATGGCCGGCGGTGTGGTGGTGACGTTTCTGATTTATCATCTGGCGAAATTCGAGGGCCGCACCCATGTCGCGTTAATGTTGTTGACCGGCTTGGCGCTCAATGCGCTGGCGGGCGCGGCCATCGGCCTGCTGGTGTACCTCGCCACCGACGAGCAATTGCGTGCGTTCATGTTTTGGTCCCTGGGCAGTTTGAACCGCGCAGGCTGGTCACAAATCGGCGCGGTCGCGCTCTTCATTATCCCGGCTCTTCTGTTGCTCCCGCGACTGGCGCGGCCGCTCAACGCGCTGGCGCTGGGTGAGGCCGAGGCGCACCACCTCGGCGTGCCCGTGCAACAACTTAAGCGCCGGTTGATTTTTCTCTCGGCCCTGATGGTCGGCGCATCCGTTGCGGCCTGCGGGACGATTGGTTTTATCGGGCTGGTCGCGCCCCATCTGGCCCGGCTGTTGTATGGGCCGGACCACCGCCTGTTGCTACCCGCGTCGGCGCTGCTCGGCACGGTGCTGCTGCTGGCCGCCGACATCATCGCGCGGTTCGGCACGGTGGGTTTCGAGGAATTGCCCATCGGCGTGGTTACGGCGCTGGCCGGCGCGCCCATTTTCCTGGCGATGCTTCTGCGCGCCCGGCGCAAGGGGGAGTTTTAACATGCTGGCCGCGCGCGACCTTCATTTCTCCCGCGGAGACCGCAAAATTCTGGATGCGGTGTCCGGCGAACTGCGTCCGGGGCGCGTGACCGCGCTGCTCGGCCCCAACGGCGCGGGCAAGTCCACTTTACTCAAATTGTTCGCGGGTGAATTGGACCCCGCCGGCGGGATCATCGAACTCGGCGGCCGGCCTTTGGCGGCCCAGCCGCCGCGCGCCGTCGCCCAACGGCGCGCCGTGCTGCCGCAGGAATCCCACCTCGCCTTTGCGTTTCTCGTGCGCAACGTCGTGATGATGGGGCGCTTCCCGCATCTCGACGGCGCCGAAACGCCGCGTGACGTGGAAATTTGCGCCGCCGCGCTGGCTAAAGTTGAAGCGGGCCATTTGGCGGAGCGGCGTTACCCCACGCTGTCCAGCGGCGAAAAGCAGCGCGTGCAACTCGCGCGGGTGCTCGCGCAAATCTGGGAGCCCCCGGCTTCCGGCCCGCGCTATTTGTTGCTCGATGAGCCGACCGCCGGTCTTGACCTCGAGCACCAGCACGCCGCCCTGCGTGCCGCGCGGGATTGGGCGCGCGTCGGCGCGGTTGTCCTCGCTGTGCTGCATGATTTGAACCTGGCCATGACTTACGCCGACGACGCCTGGGTGCTGGAAAATGGCCGGCTCGCTGCCGCCGGGCCGATCGCGGACACGCTGACGGCCACGCTGATCGAGCGCGTCTTCAACGTCGCCGTGGAACTGCTGCCGCGCCCCGGCGCTGCGCGGCCGGTCATCCTCACGCGCCCGCGCGCGGAGCAGGATCAATAATCATCCACCATCATGAGCATCACCCAGCTATACCCGGCGGTAAAAAACATCATGGCCGCCACCAGGCCGACGAACCCCGTCAAAACAGTCAGGAGGCCCAGGATGAGGTTCACCGACACCAACCCGATGAAGTAATCCCGGTGCCGCCGGGAAAGTTTTTTCCGCGGCGGCGGGGGTATCTCGTCAAAACCCTGCGCCTTCTCGCGCTCCCGGTTGACGCGCAGCAATTCCAGCGGATCATTGGCGGATGACGCGCGCGCGCTGGCCGGCTCGTTGTCCCGCGTGAACTCCGCCGCTTTCAATTTGAGCACCCGGGGCGGCGGATCGGGTTCGGCGGGCGTGGCCATGGGTAACCGTCTTCTAATTTCAGTCTCGGGCCGTGGCAAACGGCGCGGGCGTATGGCGCTTGGGCGCATTGGCGCGGCGGGCGCGCACCGCGCGGGCGAGTTCGACCAGCACGGGTTCCGTTTGCTCGAACGAAATGCAGGCGTCGGTGATGCTTTGGCCGTATTTGGCGGTGAGGCCGGGCACGTAATCTTGGCGGCCTTCGACTAGGTTGCTCTCCATCATGATGCCGCAGAGCTGGCGCGCGCCGGCGGCGATTTGCGCGCAGAGGACGCGGGCGACCGCCGGCTGGTTCCGGTAGTCCTTCCCACTGTTGGCGTGGCTGCAATCCACCATGAGATAGGGTGGCAATTTCACCTTTTCGAGCGACGCCGCGACTTGGGCGACGGTTTTCGCGTCGTAATTCGGCCCCGTGTGCGAGCCGCCGCGCAGGATGACGTGGCAGTCCGGGTTGCCGAGCGTCTTGAAAATCGCGGCCACGCCCTGCTTGGTCACGGACGGGAACCAGTGCGGCTGCTGCGCCGCGCGAATCGCGTCAATCGCGATTTGAAAATCGCCGTCCGTCCCGTTTTTGAAGCCGACCGGCATGGAGAGGCCGGAAGCAAGCTCGCGGTGAATCTGGCTTTCCGTCGTGCGCGCGCCGATGGCCGCCCACGAAATCGTGTCCGCGTGGAATTGCGGGATGATCGTGTCGAGAAATTCCGTGCCGCTGGGCAGGCCGAGTTCCGCCAGATTGAGCAGCAGTTCGCGCGCGCGGCGCAGGCCCTTGTTGATTTGAAAGCTCCCGTCGAGGAACGGGTCGTTGATCAAACCCTTCCAGCCGACCACCGTGCGCGGCTTTTCAAAATAAACCCGCATCACGACAAACACCTCGTCGGCAATCCGCCCGGCCACCGCCTTGAGCTTCCGCGCATAGTCCAGCGCCGCGACCGGGTCGTGGATCGAGCACGGGCCGATGACGGCCAGCACGCGGTCGTCCTGCCCATGCAGGATGCGCCCGATTTGCTGGCGCGAGTCGGTGACGAGCTGCGCCGCGCGCTCGGACAGCGGCGATTCCTCGACCAGGATGGCGGGCGGGATGAGCGGCCGCTGCGCCTCGATGCGCACGTCGTCGGTGTTGCGGAACATGGCCCGAGCATAGCGCCCCGCCCGGGAAAATCACCATGAAAATGCGGGCTACTCAGATATTGCCGTGGGCATATAAAGCATGCCAGATTTCCGCCATGTCATTATACAGCCTCTCAGCAGAGTTACTGGAAAAGCTCAGTATGTCGGTTGTGGCAACCATGGTAGGCTATGACCCGCGATTGGTGAAGCTATATCCGAAGGACTTCCTTGCGCGTTACAATAGAATCACTGTTGATTTGAAAAATCTATCAGAGCATTCTTTCGACTTAATCTTTGTAACCGTGCATTGAGAAGGCTCCAAAATTGGCGACGATAATTATTATGTCGTTCCTTTGCATGTGCCGGAACTAACGGCGCATTCAAAATGTCGGTGTGACTTTTTGTCGTTCGATTCCTTTAACCTGCCGTTTAAAAACATTCGAATTAACCTAACGACGAGTGCGGAATCTTCCAAACGACAGGTAAGCCGCGCTTATGTCGAGCGATCTCGTGATCTCACGAAAATTATAGAATGAAAATCCCCGCGCTTGCCTTGGCCGGGCCAACTGCGCCATGCTGCCCGGCGATGCCCCCCTTCGTCCTGTTTCGCCGAGGTTTCTGGCTGGCCGCGGTTTTGCTCGCCGCCGCAGGGTGGGGTGCTTGCGCGAAAAGCGACTCGTCCGCCCAGGCGACCGCTGCCGACAGCGCGAAAAAACTTTTCCCCCTCCGCGTGCAACTCGATTGGTTCCCGGAACCGGAGCACGGCGGCTTGTATCAGGCGCTCGCCAAGGGCTATTTCGCCGACGAGGGCCTCGATGTGACCCTCCTGCCGGGCGGCAGCAATGTGCTGGTCACGCAATTCGTCGCCACCGGCTCTGCCGAAATCGGGCAGTCGGCCACCACGCAGGTCATCCAGGCTGTCGCGGGCGGGTTGCCGGTCATCAACATCGCCTCGATTTTCCACCGCATGCCGACCGGCCTGATGATGCACGCGGACAACCCCATCACATCCTTCGCGCAACTCGATGGCAAAACCATCATGGCGCGCCCCGAGGCGGTTTATATTCCCTACCTGAAAAAGAAATACGGCCTCAACTTCACCGTCGTCCCGCAGGACTTCAGCTCGGCGCATTTTCTGGCCGACCCGCATTTCATCCAGGAGGGCTTTTTCATCGCCGAGCCGTATTTCCTCGAGCAGGCCGGCGCGAAGGTCAAATGGCTCGCGCTCTGGGACGCCGGCTACGAGCCGGAGGCGACGCTGCTCGCGAACACGAAATTCGCGCAAGAGCATCCCGAGCAGTTGCGGGCCTTCCTGCGCGCCTTCATCCGCGGATGGAAAAACTACCTCGAAGGCGACCCCGCGCCCGGCAACCTCCTCATCAAAAAGAACAACCCGAAAGCCGATGATGCCTTTTTCAAATACGAGCGCGACCAAATCCTCCAATTCAACCTCGGCAAAGGCGACCCCGCGCAAGGCGAAGATTACGGCACGCTGAACCTCAAAAAAATCCAAGGCGAAATCTCCATCATGGAAGACCTCGGTCTCCTCAAACCCGGCGCCGTCCCCCTCGAAAAAGTGGCGACGGCGGAGTATTTGCCGCAGGCGGCGGCGAAACCGTAGGGATGGGTTTGAGTAATAACGTATAATCTGGCGCCATTTTTACCTCTCTATCATCGAAAGAAGAACCTTTCCCATTAGTTTCAAAATGATCATACGTTATAACAGTCTAAAAATTTTCATTTATATGCATTCGGAGCAGCTTAACCGCCTCACGAACGAATGCTTACTGCCGATTGCTCCTCCATCAAACTTCAACGACCCATTTGAATGCTTGCTTTCTAAAAGTCGAAAATTTACCAAGGAGGAGTGGCTTTTTGCCTTAGAGAATTTTGAGATTTTTAAACAAGTCCATAATGCCCAGGTAAGGCCGAAGTTGACTTTACGTAATATAATCGACGTGTGGGATGACCTCCCTGATATTTCGGGCGCATTACTCGGGTTTGCAATACAAGGTTTTAATAAAATGGTTTCAGAGCAGTTTGCTATTTTGTGCTGCACTTTAAACGAAGCTTGCCCGCTTATGTGGGCGCACTATGCGCGAAAACATACTGGTTTTGTTATTCAATTAAATTCGGAACTATGCACTTCACAAACCTAGAATAAAGGGCAATATAAATTAAAGTGTATTATTTGACATGGAATACGCACTTCCCTGTCAACCAATCTACTCCAAAGATTACAATGAAACCTTGGAAAATTTGATTAAATTTTCTGATTCACCTTTTTGTTCTAATGCGCTCTTTGAACGTCTTCAGGAATTCTTTTTCATGGGCCTCGAAATCGAAGACGTGGACAGTCCCGCAATCTGGACAGGGATGACGCTCGGAATTACGGTCAACAAGCGTAATATCGAATTCTTTCGCACACTTAACATTCTTGCACTTGACAGTTCTAGTAATGGGGAAATTCCATTTCATAAAGAGACGATGGGTTAGGTTTTTAACGAGAACATTGTGACAAACCACCACCCAAAATAAATAAAGCCGCCCCGATGACAAGGCCGCAAATCATCCATCTAAGGCGTCTTGCCTGCGCTCCGGGGTTGTTCTTTTCGTTGATCGGATGGCCGCATTGTGGACAGCTACCGGCTTGTGGGGATACTTGCCTTCCGCAAACCGGACAAGAAATCGGTATTTTATTTTTTGAAGCGTTGCGACCCTCCTTAATTCTTTCTGAAATCATACAGAAAAGAATAAACCCCGTGACTCCAAAGAATACTGAAAAAACTGCTATAACGGTGCCATAGGTCTCAATATAGTAAATTAGAGGCGGATTCATCTTGAGGCATCTTTCATGGGTAGGAGAAGAAGAGCCGAAAAAAAGTGTATAGATAGAAAATGAATAAAATTAAAGACCAAAAACTCACTCAATTTTCAACTGATTTAGGAGACTTGAATCCTTCAAATATGAAACTGAAAGATTTTCTTATTCTAAGTGAACTCTACGGTAACGAATGGAAAATGGATATAGAAAAACGGGTTATGGAACCAATCAACCGGCAGATAAGAGTTTCTTAAATTCTTCCAGCCGCTTCTCTCTGGTCTCTGCCATCGCATCGTTTAGATTGTGTATGAAGGTAAAAAATTCTAAACAGTCTTTCATAGCTGCTCGGTATGCTGCCCTAGAATTAGGGTCACGCGCATTTGCTCCCATTTGAATTCTAAGAAATACGGGCGGAACTTCTGGTATTTTCTGGATATTCATAGCTTCAATTATTTGAGGGTGGATTTTTGGGAGATGGAATTTTCCTTCTTTTTGATTGCCTTTTTTGCCTTCTTCTCTGGCGGCACTAGCATAGCTCTCCGCATGATTTCGTCGAACGGAACTGGCGAGGGTGACTTAATGCGTATGGCTAAACGGGGCATATAAAAAAGCTACGCATTTTTTGAGGTCTTGTAAAGCAGCCGTTTGCCCTCCGCTTGTTGCAAGCCATCCACTGTTCTCTCCCCATCCGTCATCTTGCGGGTATTGTAACGGTGATCGAACTCTGCCAGATACAGGGGCAAGTGTTGCTTACTGACGCTGTGGAAAGTTCCCACGATGCCTCTTTTGAGCAAGGAAAAATAGCCCTCCACCGTGTTTGTGTGGACATCGCCCCGGACATACTCCCCGGCAGAATGATTCACCTTCCGATGCTTGAACCCCTTTGCGGCCCTCCTATATGGCCTAAATTGGTCAGTGTAGAGCTTTGACCCCGCCGCCACGTTGTCTTGTATCACCGCCTTCAAATTGTGGCCCGTAACGCACGCCATGACCCTAGAACGGGCCTTCCCGTCTCTTTGCACAAGGGATACAACTGGGGTTTTGTTGCCAACATAACGCCGTCCCATGCCCTTTGTCTTGCCCCCTACATAGGTTTCGTCAACCTCCACGGTTCCCTCCAATTTATCCACAAAGAGGGGGTGTTGCACGGCATAGCGGATTCTGTGCATCATAAAGAGGGCAGTCCGGTAACTCCCTAGATTTAGCATTCTTTGTATTTGCAACGAACTAACCCCCTTCTTGGATGAGCAAAACAGATACCAAGCGATCAGCCACTTGGACAGCGGGATATGAGAATCCTCAAAAATTGTCCCCACCGTGACTGTGAACTGTTTAAGGCAAGCCCCACAACGGTAGAGACCGGGCCGGATGTTTTTAGCCGGATTAACCTCCAATTTCCAAACCCTGCCCTGTTCCTTGCAATGGGGGCAAATGATGCCGTTGGGCCACCGTATTGCCTCTAGGTAGCTCCGCGCCTTGTCATCCGTGTCAAATTTTTGGATAACGTCAACGAGGGTCAGGTCTTTGGCATCAGAAAAAAGAGGATTGGTTTTCATGCCTCAAACCTACCTAATTTCCCAAGGTTTGTCAAGTGATAATGTTTTAGGGGCTAATTATTTCTCTAGTAACTCACTGCCAATGCCTTGCGTAATTATCTGCCTATTTTCCTTTGAAATCGGCTGATTTTGGGCTAGTTTCCACCCTATGCTATTACTGCTCCTATTTGTTCTCATATTTATCGCAATCATTTTGGAGAAAAATGGGGGGCTGCGTTGGACACGTCATCATACTTATACGCCGACCATAACCCCAAAATCGGAATCCCCAGCCAACTCAGGCGCAACTGAAGTTCCCAAGCAATACTCGTCTCCTTCTGGAAAGAGTGAGCACCCCTACTGGTCAAAGCATAACAAACTGTATCCCGGCGGTTCTCCGACCTCCCAAGAATGGGGAGAATTCAAAAGGACGGTTAGAGCAAGGGACGGTGGAAGATGCGTGCAATGCGGCAGCACTACTTTACTGCACGTTGACCATATAACACCCCTGTCTAAGGGCGGCGCAAATGCGATGGGGAACCTCCAAACACTTTGCAAAAAATGCCACGAAATAAAGACCGGGCGACCGCTTCGAGATTGGAGAGAGGGCAACACTGGCAACAAAAGCGGCAAATCTTTTTCAAGGAGAAGAGGCGGTCAATTCAGAGGGTGGTGACTTAAATATATTTTGACTTGTAAGTCCGGTCAACTTTCCTATTAAAACTCTCCCTATCCTCTGCCGAAGACCACCCGCTACCCGCAATATAAATCGTCCTCAATTTCCCATATTCTTCCTCAATTTCCTTCCTCTGTTTCCTTTTCTCAGCTTCATATTCCTCATATAATAAATCTCTCATAACCTCAAACAATACACTAAAATGAGCGTGTTTTTTCATGTAAATAAAGTAAACAAAGGCAAGATAATTTCGATTGAAGAAGTCACCGAGGAAAGATTGGGACAGCACGGAACCTCAAAAGGGATTTCCAAAGAAAAAATTCAATCTATTACAGTTCAAGGATGGGTTAGTTATGATAAAAATTTCACTTATGAAATTGAGTATTTACAGGAAAAAGGGGAAGTGGATAGAAAATTTCCCGTTATAGTGAAAGAGCCAAAGGAAACAATAAGGAATCCAGTGAGCGGCGAATATGAGACAGTTGTGATAATTGAAGTCGGCAATGAGCCGTTTCCGAAAGAGTAGTTTTATCGAAAATTAGCTAAATTTTTTCTTCCCTCCTCAAGGTTTGTGAAGTGCATAGTTCCGATTAAATTGCGATTCATCACTCTTTTTGTCATTGATTCAAAAAGGATTACTTCACTGCGTTGATTATAGTGACATCCGAACGACCTTCAATCTGGCCTCTTTGGAGTCATCAAAAATCATCCATGATTTATTCATCCCCGCTGTTTGCCGAAAACAAGCGGCCTGGTCATATGAAAATGAAGTTAGATTTTTATTGCATTTAAGCCATGACGAAATAAAGGATCTTATTATAAAGGAATGTGGAGCACACCTTATGTTTTCAAAGATGTCCTCGGCGAGACGCCGAGGACGGCGGGCGGGACGCCCGCGCTCCCCGGGACGAAGAACCTGTATCCTCAAGTCCAATTACAATTCGGAGTGGGTATCAGCTAATGCGTTACCGTCGGCGCGCCTTTGGCTGGTGACGCATCCTTAACCGCCGGCGCAACGACAACCGGGCGCAGGTGGTAGCTTTTCATCATTTCATCCAGCAGCGGTTCGCATTTTTTCCAGCCCGGGTCGGGCACCGTCGCTAGGATGGCGTAAATCGTCCCCGGTGGGCCTTGGACGAAATAATAGGCCTGGCGGTAAATAATCGTCACGGCGGAGGCCGCGTTGGCCGCGAGCGGGTCGGGCATCTTGACGGATAAAACAAATTTCAGGCCGAATTCCTGGTCAGAGGTTTCAAACGCATCGCGGACGTTGAGCGAGTAGCGCAAGTCCTTGAGCATTTCCTTGATCGTCGCGTCGCCGAGGTCGAAGAGGTCTTTCTGGTCGTGCAGCGCCTTGATGACGACATAGGGCGAGCGCAGGTCGGTCACTGGGCCGGACAACGTGGGAAAAGGTTTGCCGGTTTCTTGTTTGATTTCCCAACCGGCGGGCGGCGTGAAGGCGAAGCCCCCGGCCGGGCTGTCGTAAAGCGCCGCGGTGGCGTGGGCGATGCCCGCGCTCCACAGCAGCCACAAAAATACGCGCAGCCGGCGCATTTCAACCCCGCTGTTGTTGGACCATCTGGTAGAAATTCTCGAAGAGCGGGTCGGCGTCGTTGGGGCCAGGCGCGGCTTCGGGGTGGTATTGGACGGAGAACACGGGCAGCTCGCGATGGCGCAGGCCCTCGACCGTCTGGTCATTCAGGTTGACCTCCGTGACGATGGCGTTGACCGGGCGGAGTTCCTCCGGGCGCGAGGCGAAGCCGTGGTTTTGCGCGGTGATCGAGACCTTGCCGGTTTCGAGATTTTTCACCGGCTGGTTGCCGCCGCGATGGCCGAACTTCAATTTGAACGTGTGCGCGCCGAGCGCGTGCGTGATGATTTGGTGGCCGAGGCAGATGCCGAAGATCGGGTAGCGCGGCATCAGGGCGTTCACCGTGCGGTGCGCGTAATCGAGCGCCGCGGGGTCGCCGGGGCCGTTCGAGAGGAAAATCGCGTCGGGCTGCAATTGGTCCACCTCGGCGGCCGTGGTCGTCGCGGGCACGACCGTGACATCGAAGCCGTGGTAAACGAGTTTGCGCAGGATCGAGCGTTTTGCGCCGTAGTCGAAGGCGGCGACTTTGTAGCGTTTGCGGTCGAGGCGCGGCGGGCAGAGCTTCGTGCCGCGCACGGTAAACGGCACCTCCTCATGATCAAGCGGCGCAAAGACATAGGGCGCGCGGCAGGTGACATCCTTGACGTAGTCCACGCCGATGAGTCCGGGCCATTCGCGCGCGCGGCGCACGGCTTCGGCGTCGCCCAGGCCCTCCGTGCTCAGGCAGGCCTTGAGCACGCCGGTGACGCGCAGTTTCTTGGTGATCGCGCGCGTGTCCACCCCTTCGAGGCCCGGAATGTTGCTGGCTTTGAGATACTCGTCCACGCTCTGCTTGCTGCGCCAACTGCTCGTGACCGGGCTGAGTTCGCGGACGACAAAGCCGGCGACCTTCGGCCCGTCGCTCTCGGCGTCGAACGGGTTGATGCCGTAGTTGCCGATTTGCGGCGCGGTCATCGTCACGATCTGCGCGAAATACGAAGGGTCGGTGAGAATCTCCTGGTAGCCCGTCATGCTGGTGTTGAAGACGGCCTCGCCGAGGACGGTCCGGCGCGCGCCAAAGGCCGGCCCGCGAAAGACGCTGCCGTCTTCAAACGCGAGCACGCCGGTCGGTGGGGAAGAGTCAGCCATGGGGTCGAAGAATTAACGCGAACCGCCGCCGGGCGCAAACAAATTTCCCGCGGCGCGGATAATTATAAAAATGGCCCGCAATCGCGGCTTGCCCCCGCGGCCCGGCGCTTGGCACGGTCAAACTTGTGGGTTGATATGGGCCCGGGAATGGGTCTAGGATTGCCCCCATACTTGCCTTGTAACCCCGCTTTCCCCAAGTTCCACCCATCCCCATGAAACCCAAAAAACTCCTCAAAAAACTCGCCAAATGGGAAGAAGACATCGGCTCGCAGCACAAGAAACTGGCCAAGCTGAAACGCAAACTGCCGCGCAAACCCGTCGAGGATTTCACCTTCGTTGGCCCGCACGGCCCGGTCACGCTCTCGGCGCTCTTTGGCGGTAAGAAGGATTTGATTGTCGTTCACAACATGGGCGCGGCGTGCAGCTATTGCACGATGTGGGCGGATGGGTTCAACGGTGTTTACCCGCACCTGGCCGACCGCGCGGCGTTTGTCGTGGTCTCGCCGGACGCGCCCGCCGCGCAAAAGAAATTCGCCGCAAGCCGCGGCTGGCGCTTCCCCATGGTGTCGGGGCGCAAGTCGAAATTCTCCGAGAGCCTGGGCTTCAAGGGCGGCAAGGACGATTGGTGGCCCGGTGTTTCGACGTTCCAGATGGTGCGCGGCAAGGTCCACCACGTCGCCTCTGCGCCCTTGGGGCCGTTCGACCCATTCTGCAGCGTCTGGCATTTCTTTGCGCTTCTGGGCGATGGCGCTGACGGCTGGCAGCCGAAATATCGCTACCCGGCCACCACGAAGAAACCCGCGCACAAAGTGAAAAAGAAGGCAAAGCGCAAGGCGCCCCGCAAGCCAACGCCTAAACCAGCAGCGACTCCGAAGGCTAAATCAGCCCCTAAGCCAATCCCCGCGCCCAAGCCTCAGCCCTTGGTGCGCCGCGCGCCTCCAGCCGCTCCGCGCGCTTTGCCGGCACCCGCCGTCGTCCCGGCCAGTACCGTGCCCAGCCCCGCCAGCAGCCCCGCCGCGCCGACCGCATCGGTCCAATAATAGACATCGCGGCACATTTTGCGGTAGGAAACCAGCCCCGCCTGCCGCAATACGCGCAGGTGGTGAGAGACGGTTGGTTGCGACAAACCCAGCCGCCGCGCGAGCATGGAGACGTTGTTGCCGTGCTCGCATTCGGCGCCCTGTGGCAACAGTTCCAGGATGCGCAGGCGGACGGGGTCGCCCACGGCCCAGAGCTGCTTGGCCAGGTCGCTATTGCGGCGGGTTGGCATGGAGAAAGATGAAAAGGAGGCCGGAAAAGGTGAACGGAGTGTTAAGAGGCTTTTGCAAAGCTTTAACGATGATGGCGTTGCGGGTCAAACCCGAAAGTTTTACCCGGCGGGTTACACCCCACCGCCCGCGCCGATTCACGCTTGACGGCGGCTGGAAATGTGGCATATTCATAGACGAATTCATATATTTGAATTCATCAATACATTTTTACCGGCTCAACCGGCCGCCTTTTTTCACTACCATGTACCCCCACGATCATCCCTCGCAGTGGCCCCGCGGCCAGGGCCGCTGGGCCGCCACGCCCGCCGCGCAATGGAACGACTGGCGCTGGCAGTTGCAAAACCGCATCCTCACCGTCGCGCAATTGGAAGAGCACCTGGAGCTGACCGATGACGAACGCGCGGGCTGCGCCCACGCCAAGGACAAACTCGCTTTTGCCATCACGCCGCACTTTTTTAATTTGCTGGACGGCAATGACCCGGCCTGCCCAATCCGCTTGCAGGTGATTCCGCGTGGCGGCGAGCTGGAAATCGCGCCCGAGGAGCGGCTCGACCCCGTCGGCGAGGAATCGCACATGCCCGTACCGGGGCTGGTGCACCGCTATCCCGACCGCGTGCTGTTTTTGGTCACCGACCGCTGCGCGGCCTATTGCCGCTATTGCACCCGCAGCCGCCTGGTGTCCAACGCGCAGAATTATGATTTTCATCCCGAGTTCGAGGCCGGCCTCCGCTATATCGCCGAACATACCGAGGTGCGCGATGTGCTCCTGAGCGGGGGCGACCCGCTGCTGCTGGCGGACAACAAGCTGGATTACCTGTTGGGCCGCTTGCGGGCGATTCCCCACGTCGAGTTCATCCGCATCGGCTCGCGCATCCCGGTGTTCCTGCCGCAGCGCATCACGCCCGCGCTGTGCGACATCTTCAAAAAACACGGGCCGGTTTGGATGAGCATCCACGTCAACCACCCGCGCGAATGCACCTGGGAATTGAAGGAGGCGTGCGACCGTCTCTCGTTCGCCGGTGTGCCGCTCGGCAACCAGAGCGTTCTGCTGCGCGGCGTGAATGACGACGCGGAGACGATGAAGTCGCTCGTGCACCGCCTGCTGCAAATGCGCGTGCGGCCCTATTACCTTTACCAGTGCGACCTCATCACGGGTAGCGCGCACTTCCGCACCGACCCGCGAGTGGGCGTGGAAATCATCCGCGCGCTGCGCGGCCACACCACCGGCTACGCGGTGCCGCAGTTCGTCATTGATGCGCCCGGCGGCGGCGGTAAGGTGCCGCTCAACCCGAATTACGTCAAGGAATTCACCGAGAACGAAGTCGTCCTGCGCAATTTTGCGGGCGAGCTTTACGAATACCCGCTGCCCGGCGCCGTGTCCGTATGCAAGTAAAGAGGGATTCTATCTTAAATATTCAAGGCCATTCACCGCCAAGACGCAAAGAACGCAAAGGAAGTTTTTTTGACGGAATCACTCCCGGCATTTCATGCCTGGGTGAATCGAATTAACAAAATTCATTCTTTGCGCCCTTCGCGCCTTGGCGGTGAAAACGAGCCTTCATTCAAGCCCGCAGCTACTTTTTCTTCTTTTTCCCGGCCAGCAATTGCTCGACGCGGCGCACGATGTCCGCCACCGGCGCGAGCTTGCCCTCGCCTTCGTAACCGCAGGCCAGCACGCCCGCGGTTGGGTCAACGAAATGGTGGCCGCGCGCGCGGAGCGTGGCGAGGTTGGCCTGGGTCGCGGGGTGGGCGAGCATTTTGCCGTTCATGGCGGGCGCGATCATCACCGGCGCGGGCGTGGCCAGGTAAATCGCCGTGAGCAAATCGGGCGCGAGGCCGTGCGCGAAGCACGCCAGGATGTTGGCCGTGGCGGGCGCGACGAGCAGCAGGTCGGCCTGGTCGGCCAGTTCGATGTGCCCCGGCTGCCAGCCCTTGCCCTCCTCCCACAAATCCACGCCGACCGGATGGCGCGAGAGCACCTGGAGCGTCAGCGGCGCGATGATCTGCGTGGCCTCCTTGGTCATGACCACGAAGACGCCCGCGCCGAGCTTGGTCAGCTCGGAGGCAATATCCGCGGCCTTGTAAGCGGCAATGGAGCCGGTCACGCCGAGGATGATGGTCTGGCCGTCGAGGGAGGGCATTAGAACATCTTACCACGTCAGCCAGAGTGCTCAAGCGGAAAGCCGAAGGAACTTATCTGCCGGTATAAACTAAGCCAAGGTATGCTCATGGGCAAAGTCCGTCGTGGCGGCTACATCATCATTTGGTGGAAAGGCGACCATGAGCCGCGGCATGTGCATGTCCGAACGAGCAGCGGGCGGAAATTGGGCCGCCTCAATCTTTCCACGATGCAAGGCATGGAAGGCTGGACTCCCGACCGGAAACTTGTTGTAATCATCGAAGAATTGAAACAGGAAGGCCGCGTATGAAAACCAACCTAGCCCTCAAAAAGCCCTTCGGCACCGCGCGCATGGTGGATATCGCCCATGTGCGCTATTTGGCTTGGGAGGACGCCTTCGACGTGGAATTTGAGGACGGTTTGTCGTTTCTCGAGCCGCATGCAACCATCAGGAAAGCCAATCGCATATCCGCCAAAGCCGTGCCGGTGGAAGTGGTGCTCGACGCTGAAACACACAGCGGCTTCGAGGTGCGCTACGATACCGGCGAGACGGCCGAAGTTTCGTGGGCGTTTATTCGCGAGTTGCCGCCGAAGAAGCAGGCCGGAAAAAATTAGCTTTTGTGGCGACGTTTGGCTAATTTTTTCTTCGCGACTTCCAAGTCCAAGAACTTGGCTTTACCTGCATTGACTTAAAATTCCGATTTGGCTAACGCCTTGGCATGTCGCTTCTTCGACAAGGATGACATTTTTGCTCTACCCAAACCCCGTTTCCTAAAGTTGTGTTTCCGGATTGGCCCCAGAAAGTATAATTCCTTTCCTTGTGAAATTGCTTTTCGCATCTTTGCCTCCCACGCTTTGCAAATTCTTTTGCCAAGTGGTATTGGCTTCGAACTCATTTGCGCCAAGTATTCATAGAAATACCCATGCTCCGAATGTAGAATAGGCATTTCATAACCTTGTCCTCCCATTCTTTCCACTTGTCAGGGTGCATCTTTTTGCGTGCGAATAAAAATCCCGAAACAAGGAAGCACCTCATCTCGCCAATTCCAAAAATACCATCACCAAGCTCCCATCCATCACGCACACAGTGCGCCCAAAAATATAGAAAAGACATGATGCATCGGCATGGGAATTGACCCCCGCGCCGTAAAGCCCAAGTTTAGGGGGCGTCTTACATGCGTCAATGGTATAATTCCGTTAAAAAATATCGCAAGCAGAAGAAATAATGAAACAAGGGAGTTGTTTTGGACCCAATTTTGCTCGTTGACGAATTTGGATTTGTTGCTATGGTTAGTTTATTCAATGACCACGCGCGCCCAGAACGCCCTGCTGCTGCTTGCTCTGCTCCGACTCCCCGGGCGGGGAGCCTAATCGCGCGCGTGGCGGCCCCGCCTTTTTGCGGCCGTGGTTGGAATGCCCTGGTTTCTGGCCGTTGGCCGGGTTGGTCTTGGCGTAAAGCCCAGGGCGGGCACAGCAAGTGTGCGCCCCTACAACCGACAATCCTTCTACGCGGTGGCCGAGCGTTGACCGTGCCAGTTTGCGAGGTCGTTGATTTCCGGCTTCTTATTTCATCATTCGTAATTCATCATTCACTACTTCCCCTTTATGCAACACGGTTCGATCACCAAATACCGTCCGGTGCCCCATGTGGTCTTAAAAGACCGCACCTGGCCGGACCAGACCCACACGCGCGCGCCCATCTGGTGCAGCGTGGATTTGCGCGACGGCAACCAGGCCCTCGCCACCCCGATGAACGTCGAGGACAAACTCAAATACTTCGCGCTGCTGGTCAAGCTGGGCTTCAAGGAAATCGAGGGCGGATTTCCCTCGGCGTCGGACATCGAGTTCGCCTTCATCCGGCGCTTGATTGACGAGCAGCGCATCCCCGACGGCGTGTGGATTCAGGTGCTGACGCAGGCGCGCGAGCATTTGATCCGCCGCACCTTTGAGAGCCTGCGCGGGGCCAGGCAGGCCATCGTCCACCTCTACAATTCGACCTCGGCGCTCCAGCGCAAAATCACCTTCGGCGACGCGTCGCGCGAGCAGATCAAGGACATCGCCGTCCAGGGCACGAAGCTGGTGAAGGAGTTGGCGCAGGAGCTGGAGGCGGCAGGCACGCGCGTGCGTTTCGAGTATTCGCCCGAGTCGTTCACCGACACCGAGCCGGACTTTGCGCTCGACGTATGCGAGGCGGTCATGGACGTGTGGCAGCCGACCGCGCAGGACCCGATCATCCTGAACTTGCCCGCGACGGTCGAATACTTCACCCCGAACATCCACGCCGACCAAATCGAGTGGTTCGGGCGCGAATTGAAAAAGCACGGCCGGCGCGAGCGGGTGCTGATCAGCCTGCACACGCACAACGACCGCGGCACGGGCATCGCGGCGACGGAGCTGGCCTTGCTGGCCGGCGCGGACCGCGTCGAGGGCACGCTCTTCGGCAACGGCGAGCGCACGGGCAACCTCGACATCGTGACGGTCGCGCTGAACCTCTACACGCAGGGCATTGACCCGGGGCTGGACTTTTCCGACCTGCCCACGTTGCGCACGATTTACGAAATGCTGACGCGCATGGAGGTGCCCGCGCGCTGGCCGTATGCGGGGGACTTGGTGTTCACGGCGTTTTCCGGCTCGCACCAGGACGCGATCAAGAAGGGCATGGACCGCCGCCGCGCCGCGCACGCGCAGCCCTTCGACCACTGGGAGGTGCCCTATTTGCCGATTGACCCGCAGGACATCGGCAGAAATTACGAGGCGATCATTCGCATCAACTCGCAAAGCGGCAAGGGCGGCGTGGCCTATGTCCTGCACGCGGAGTTTGGGTTGGATTTGCCGAAGCTGATGCACCCGGAAATCGGCGCGGCCGTGAACACAGCGGCGGACAAACTGGCGCGCGAGCTGACGCCGGCGGAAATCAAAAGCCTCTTCGACCAAATGTATCTGGGCGCGAACCGGCCATTGCAGCTCGAGGACTACGACGTGCATGCCGATCCGGCGAGCAAGCACCAGTTCAACCTGGTCGGGCGCGTGCAATGGCTGGGCATGGCGCGGGAGATTCATGGCTCGGGCAACGGGCCGATCAACGCGTTTGTGCAGGCGCTGGGCAGCCAGGGCTGGAAAAATTTCCGCGTGCTCGACTACCGCTCGCACGCCATCGGCGTTGGCTCTGCCACGGACTCGGCGGCCTATGTGCTCATCGAGCGCGAGAGCGACCGCGCGAAGTTCTGGGGCTGCGGCATAGACACAAACATTGAGCAAGCGGGGTTGCTGGCGCTGGTCAGCGCGTTTAACCGGGCGTGGGAGGGGAAGTAGGAGGGGGGTAAAGGGACTGAGGCACTGAGGCCTCGAGTTGGCGTATCTTTTTATTTGCCATTTTACTCCGCCGGGTAATTGGATGGCGTTGGCATGAAAAACAAAATCACTCCTTTTCTCTGGTTCGACGACAACGCCGAGGCGGCGATGAAGTTTTATGTCTCGGTGTTCAAGAAGGCCAGGATCACCTGCCTCCAACGCCGCGGGAAAAAGATGTTCCTGGGGGCGTTCGAGGTGGATGGGCAGCGGTTTATGGCGCTCAACGGCGGTCCGCATTTCAAGATCACCCCGGCCATTTCATTTTTCGTGAATTGCACGACGCAGGGGGAAGTGGACCGGTTGTGGAAGAATCTCTCGAAGGGCGGGAAAAAGAAACCCTGCGGCTGGCTCGAGGACAAGTTTGGCGTGTCCTGGCAAATCATCCCGACCACCCTGGGCCGGCTGTTGAGCGATCCCGATCCGGTCAAGTCGGCCCAGGTCATGCAGGCCATGTTGAAAATGTCGAAAATTGACATCAAGGCCTTGCAGCGGGCCTACGCGGGGATGTAAGAAGCAACTGTATCGGGAGGAACGGAGGAACGAAGGAACAAAGCCGCGGAGGCACTGAGGCGCTGAGTTGGGCACGGCATTGGGTCAAAGCAAGTTGACCCAAAAATGTTTGTGACAAGGCAAATTGACACAAACTTTTTTGTTGTTAGCCTCCTTGACACAAGATGAAGCCCTTTGTGCCACCACCTTTGCCCTGGCCCGATCTGAATTGGGAGCCGCTGATCCCCGCCATGGGTCGGGCGAACCGCGCCTTGGCGCAATTCAACGGCAGCCTGCACGGCGTGCCCAACCCCGCCATCATGCTTTCGCCGCTGGCCACGCAGGAGGCCGTGCTTTCCTCCAAGATCGAGGGCACGCAGGCCTCGCTAGATGACGTGCTGAAATTTGAAGCGGGCGACAAACCGGCCAATGAATCGCTCGGGGACGACGTGCAGGAGGTTCTCAACTACCGCCGGGCCTTGCGGGAGGGCGTAAACGCCATGAAAAAGCGGCCCTTCAACCTCAACCTGCTCAAGGAATTGCACGCGACCCTGCTGGCGGGGGGTGCGGGGCAACGACAAGGCGCGGGGACGTTTCCGGCCGGTGCAAAACTGGATCGGCCGGCCCGGCATGCCGATGGCCCGGGCGTCCTTTGTACCGCCGGCGCCCGAGCGGGTGCTGGAATGCATGGACGCCTGGGAAAAGTTTTATCACGCCGACAGCCCGGACCCGCTGGTGCAACTGGCGATGGTGCATGCGCAATTTGAACTTATCCATCCCTTCCTCGACGGGAATGGCCGCCTGGGGCGCATCCTCATCCCCTTGTTTCTGACCGAGAAGGGAGTGCTGGAGCAGCCCATGTTCTATCTATCCGCATATTTGGAGCGGAAGCGGGATGTTTACATGGAGCGGCTGCGCGAATTAAGCCACCGACCCGACGGCTATGCCCGCTGGATCGAGTTCTTTCTCGAAGCGGTGGCCGAGCAGGCCGCCACCAATACGCGGACGGCGCGAAGCATCGGGGAGCTTTACCAGGCCAAAAAAGTCCAGGTGGTGGAATTGACGCGCTCGCCCTGGGCGGTGGCCGTGCTGGATCATTTTTTTCAGCAGCCGGTGTTTTCCGCCTCGGCATTGGCTCGGAAGAAACACGGCCCAAGCCGGCAAACGCTGACGATCCTGCTGGCGAAGCTGAAAAAGGCGGGAATCCTGAAAACCGTGCATCCGGCCCGGGGCCGCCGCGCGGAGGTGCTGGCGTTTGCGGATTTGATCAACCTTTGCGAGGGGCGCGGGGTGGTTTAGGTATTGAGGAAATCTGCGTCCAGTTGCGCTGAGTCGCAAGGTAGATCGTTACATTCAGAATTCTTCGGGGCGGCCCTTGTGGATGGAAATGTCTTTATCAACGCTCAAAATGATCAGTAAAAAATACCCAGAGAGGATAAAAGAATGCAGAGCAAAGTAATGGGAAAAAAACTGAGGTGAATATGCTCGGATAGACCTGATTGTTATTTTGATACGAGTCATCCGGATCATCTGGATTATAAAGGACGCCTAATTGTTCCGGCGTGAGATTTGGCTTTCCAAGATAACCGACACATTTCTTACAGCGATAAAATTGCCTGTTTTTAGCGGTAAAGGCAATTATCGGGTAATTGGCACCGTTCCTGCCTGATGGTGAGAGTCTAAATTCCCAACCATTTAAATCCCCTTGCGCCATGAGTGCTTTGGCACGCCACTGCTGGAAACGCACAAGCGATCGAACGCCCGCACCCATCAATAGCACAGGAATCGAGACAACCAAAACGGCGACAACGTCGTAGAGCAAATGGACATGCGTTTTCGGTGGCAACAATGCAGCCAATGTAAAGGAAAGCGATGGGAGCGGCGTCTTCATTGAAGCAAGGTCACTTTCAATGCGAGTATTATTAAGGAGAAGGAATTACTTCTTCGAGAAGAAAATCAAGAATCCAGCGATACAACTTGAAGTCACAATTTGTGACTTCAAGTTTGGAACATGTTGATATCTAAGCTCTTTCCGTGAAGCGGACGGCTCGGAGAGCCGTCCCTACCGATTTTCCAACCTTTGCGTTCTTTGCGCCTTGGCGGTGAACCGGCTTAATACCGATAATGTTCCGACTTATACGGGCCTTCGACCGGCACGCCGATGTAGGCGGCTTGGTCGGGGCGGAGTTGCGTCAGTTTGACGCCGATTTTTTCGAGGTGGAGGCGGGCGACCTCTTCATCCAATTTTTTGGGGAGGATGTAGACGCCGGGGGCGTATTTCTCGCGGTTGGCCCAGAGGTCCATTTGCGCGAGGACTTGGTTCGAGAAGGAATTGGACATGACGAACGACGGGTGGCCGGTAGCACAGCCGAGGTTGACGAGGCGGCCTTCGGCGAGCATGTAGAGCGAGCGGCCGCCGGGCACGTCGTAGCGGTCCACCTGGGGTTTGATGTTCACTTTTTTGACGCCGCGGGCCTTGTTGAGTTTGTCCACCTGGATTTCGTTGTCGAAGTGGCCGATGTTGCAGACGATGGCCTGGTCCTTCATCTTGAGCAGGTGGTCGAGGGTGATGATGTCCTTGTTGCCGGTGCAGGTGACGTAGATGTCGGCCGTGCCAAGAGTGTCCTCAAGGGTGACGACTTGGTAGCCGGCCATGGCAGCCTGGAGGGCGCAGATGGGGTCAATTTCGGTGACGAGGACGATGGCGCCGAGGCCGCGGAGGGATTGGGCGGAGCCTTTGCCAACGTCGCCGTAGCCGCAGACGACGGCGGTCTTGCCGGCGATCATCACGTCGGTGGCGCGCTTGATGCCGTCCACGAGAGATTCGCGGCATCCATACAAATTATCAAATTTTGATTTAGTGACGGAGTCGTTGACGTTGATGGCGGGGACGAGGAGGGTGCCGGCTTCGAGGCGCTGGTAGAGGCGGTGGACGCCGGTGGTGGTTTCCTCGGAGACGCCTTTCCAGTCGGCGGCGACGGTGTGCCAGTGCTTCGGGTTTTCACGGTAAATGCGTTTGAGCAGGTCTTTGATGACTTGTTCCTCGTGGCTGCCGGAGGCGGTCTTGACCCAGTCGCTGCCGTTTTCGAGTTCGTAGCCTTTGTGGATGAGCAAGGTGGCGTCGCCGCCGTCGTCCACGATCATTTGCGGGCCTTTACCATTGGGCCAGGTGAGGGCGCGCATCGTACATTCCCAATACTCTTCGAGGGTTTCGCCCTTCCACGCGAACACGGGGATGCCGGTCTTGGCGATGGCGGCGGCGGCCTGGTCTTGGGTCGAGAAGATGTTGCAGGAGGCCCAGCGCACGTCCGCGCCGAGGGCGGCGAGGGTTTCGATGAGGATGGCGGTCTCGATGGTCATGTGGAGCGAGCCGCTGATGCGGACGCCTTTGAGGGGCTTTTTCGGCGCGTATTTGGCGCGGATGGACATCAGGCCGGGCATTTCGTGCTCGGAGACCTGGATGCTTTTGCGGCCCCAGTCGGCCAACGCGAGGTCGGCGACTTTGAAATCGGGCTTAACGGGCTTGAGGAGTTTCGTCATGAGAAAAGGATGAAGGATGAGGGATGAAAGATGAGGAAATTAAACCACGGAGGACACGGAGGGCACGGAGCGCGAGACCGACCAGCATATTACTTGGCCGATTTGAGGAGGGCATCCACTTTATCTATTTCTTCCCAGGCGAGGCCGGATTTGCCGAAGTGGCCGTAGTTGGTGGTGGTGCGGTAGATCGGGCGGAGGAGGTCGAGCTGGCGCACGATGTCGGCGGGCTTGAAGGAAAAGACTTCGTTGATCGCGGCGATAATGCGGCGCTCGGGCACGGCGTGGGTGCCGAAAGTGTCCACATGGATGCTCGTGGGGCGGGGATGGCCGATGGCGTAGGCGATTTGCAGTTCGCACTTGGTCGCGAGTTTCGCGGCGACGACGTTTTTAGCGACCCAGCGGCACATGTAGGCGGCGGAGCGGTCCACTTTCGAGGGGTCTTTGCCGGAGAAGGCGCCGCCGCCGTGGCGCGCCCAGCCGCCGTAGCTGTCCACAATGATTTTACGGCCGGTTAAGCCGGAGTCGCCCTGCGGGCCGCCGACGACGAATTTGCCGGTGGGGTTGATGAGGAATTCGGTGCGCGCGGTGAGCAGGCGCTTGGGGAGGACTTTCTTGACGACGTTCTCGACGCAGAATTGTTCGATGGTGCGGTGCTCGGCGCTGGCGGCGTGCTGGGTAGAGATGACGACGTTGGTGATGGCGACGGGTTTGTGATTCACGTATTCGACGGCGACTTGGGACTTGCAGTCGGGGCGCAGCCAGGGCGCGAGGCCGGTGCGTTTCCGGATGCGGGCGAGTTCGCGGTTGAGGCGGTGGGCGAACATCACGGGGGCGGGCATGAGTTCGGGCGTGTCGTTGCAGGCGTAGCCGAACATGATGCCTTGGTCGCCGGCGCCTTGCTCGGCGGTTTTCTTGCCCTTGGCCTTGCGCGCGTCCACGCCCTGGGCGATGTCGGGGGACTGGCGGGTGAGGGCGTTGGTGATGAAGACCTGGTCGGCGTGAAAAACGTCGTCGGTGTTGACGTAGCCGATTTCCTGGATGGCGTCGCGCACGATGCGCTCATAGTTGAGGCGGGCCTTGGTGGTGATCTCGCCGGCGAGGAAGACGCAGTTGCTCTTGACCATGGTCTCGCAGGCGACGCGGCTGCGCGGGTCCTGTTCGAGGCAGGCGTCGAGGACGCTGTCGGAGATGAAGTCGGCGACTTTGTCCGGATGGCCTTCGCCAACGGACTCGGACGAGAAGATGAAGCGGTCAGGCATAAGAAGGGAGGGACGTTAGCGGGGGCGGGGGCGGGAGGCAAGCGTGTATATCAACGCATCGGGATGGATTGATGCGTGGGGGCGGTAGAGGGCGACTACACCTCGCGACCATGAATCCAACTGCAGGCGAGAGGCGGTTTGGGCGCGTGTTTTTTAGCGGAGGCTTCGGCGATTTTGGCGAGGCGCTGGCCGAGGGTGCAGAGGAATTCCTGGGCGGCGGCGGCGGGGCCGGCGACGGGGAGGCTGGCGACTTCCCAGTTGGCGAGGAGGTGGTCGAGAATGGCGATGTAATCCTGCACGGTGTAAACGCCGAGGCGCTGCGCGACGGTGGCGAACTGGTCAAAGAGGTCGGGGTTTTTGCCGTCGGTCATCAGGCGGCCGGGCATGGCGATGACGCGGCGCATCATGTCGCGAAAGACGACGAGGGCCGTTTCGGGGTCGCGTTTCATGACCTCGCCCATCATGCGAGTGTAGAAGAGCTCGTGGCGGGATTCGTCGCCGGCGATTTTGCGGCAGATGCGGGCGAGATTTTCATCGCCGTTGGTGGTGGCGAGGCGGCCGACATTGGCGTGGGAGATTTTGGTGGCGCGTTCCTGGAAGGAGGTGTAAACGAGGCCGGCGTAGGGGTCGCTTTGGATGCGGGGGCTGAAACCGTCGGCAATGAGGTGCTGGACGGTGACTTCGACGGCGCGCATGTCCACCCGGCCGGTGAGGCGCAGGAAGGCGTTGAGGAGGTCGCCGTGGCGGTTTTCCTCGGCGACCCAGCCGCGCATCCATTTGGCCCAGGGTTCGGAACTGGCGCCTTCGTAATCCTCGGCAATGTAATTGAGCGAGATGGCGTAGTTGGGGAGGGCTTCCTCGGTGACCATGTCGCCGACGAGGACGACGAGGACTTCGTCGGTGAGCTGGCGGGCGGGTTCGCGATAGGCGGCGATTTGCTCGCGCCAGTCGTCGTGGGTCAAATCGGGCAGGTAATCGGTGGGCTGCCAGGCTTGATCAACCGGGAGCAGGAGGGAGAGATTTTCCGCGACGACATCATGCAGACTGCGCAAAAGCTCAATCTGCGGGAGCGCATGAGCGACCTCGGCGGGCGACTGGGGCATCCGGCACAGTGGGCGCTTTCGAGGGAGACTGGCAAGACAATAGCAGGCGGCGCGGGCAAATGTAACCTGGACGATACGGGTTTATCATCAGGCAAATCGGGGAAGCATTCGCTTTTTTCAGCGGGATGGGCGATCGGGTCTGGCCCGTTAAGGCACGCCAAGAATTTTGCCTGTTTGGTCAATATAGCCCCATTTTCCACCGTGTTGAACCATGGCGACGCCGTCGTGAAAATCATCGGCGGCATCCCATTGAGGCGCGCTGATTATTTTGCCGGCGGTGTTAATAAAGCCCCATTGATACCCGTGTTGCACACAGGCGAAGCCACCGGAAAAGTCATGCGCGTCATCCCATTGGGGCGTGCTGACGATTTTACCGCCTTTATCAATGAAGCCCCATTTTTCGCCGCGTTTAACGCGGGCGAGACCCGCGGAAAAGTTTGCGGCATCATCCCACTGCGGGGCGATGATGACTTGACCGGTATGGTCAATATACCCCCATTGGCCGGGTTGCGCCGGCGAAAGAACGGCCGTCAACCCCTCGGAAAAATCGTGGGCGTCCGCCCACTGAGGCGCGACCACCACCCGGCCCGTTTGGTCAAGGACCCCCCATTTTCCATTATCGGCGGGTCCACGCATAACCACGGCGAGACCCTCATGAAAATCCTTGAGGAGATCCCACTGCGGTTCAACCACCACGCGGCCGGTTTGGTCAATAAAGCCCCAAAGTTTGCCGCGCGCCACCCTGGCGAAGCCGTTGGCAAACACACCCACGCCATCCCACTGTGGCGGCACGACCACATGGGCGGATGGGTCAATGAAACCCCATTTTCCGCCCTGCTCGACCATGCCTAATCCTGCGCTGAGGCCGACCATAAAGTCGTTTTCCCATTGCGGTTCGACCACCACCCGACCGGTCTGGTCAATAAAGCCCCATTTGCCGTCGCGTTTAACCTGGGCGCAGCCCTTGGAAAAGTTAAAGGCATCATCCCATTGCGGATCGCTGACGATTTTGCCGGTTTGATCAATGAAGCCTCGTTGGTCTCCGCGCCACACCTCGGCCAGACCTTCGGAAAAGTCCCCGATAAAATCCCACTGCGGTTCGATGATGATCCGGCCGGTTTGGTCCAGCAGGCCCCATTTTCCGTCGCGCTTGACCGCCGCGAGGCCGTCGGGGAAGAATCCGATAACCATTTCCCATTGCGGTTCAATGACCACTTTTCCGGTTTGGTCAATAAAGCCCCATTTTTTTCCGCGCTTGACCGGGAAGTAACCGGCGGAAAAACCGGAGACGGCATCCCATTGCGGCGCGCAGATGACTTTGCCGGTGATATCAATAATGCCCCACTGGTGACTGCGCTCGACCGGGGAGTAACCATCGTTGAAGCCGCCGACGGCATCCCAAGGCAAATCCCCCGGCGACAGGGTTGCCGGAGTGGAAGATGAAGCCACCGGCGCATGCGGAAGCTCGCAAGCGCCCAGCAAAAGCAATGCAACCCAGGCCGATGAACGGCCTGGCGCCAGCTTCTGTCGCGGCGAGAATCTGGAAACAGGGGCCATGTTGGGCCTGGGGGAAATTTGCCAGTGGATACGGCGATCGAAGAGTCTCCGTCAGCAACTTACTTTTTCGGAGGAAACAGCGGTTTGGTGGGGCTTTTGACGGCGGATTTGGCGGCTTCGGTTTTCAATTGCTCGAGTTTTTCCATCGCGCCTTGGAAGGAGCGCGCCGAAGTGACATACCAGAGGAGGTTTTTGCCGGGGTATTGTTCTTGCCAGAATTTTTGCGCGGGCGGCGTCGGAAAGACGGCGGTGGCGAGCAGGATAAAGTCTTCCACGAGGTCGAAGGGGACGGTCCAGGTGGCCCAGCAGGCGGCGCAGTCGGGGTGCAAGTCGGCGAACTTGCGGAACTGGCAGGCGTGGAGGTCAATCAGGCCCAGGCCGGATTTTTCGACGAGGGCTTCGAGGTAGGCGTCTTCGTTGAGGACTTGCAGCTCGAAGAGGAGAATGTGGAGGATGCTGGCGCGGCGCACGTCGCCCTGTTCGATGTTTTGGACGAGTTTTTCGTTGGCGGCGTCGAGTTGCTCCGGGGTGATGATTTGTTTCTCGAGCAGCAGCAAGCCGAGCGCGCGGTTGCCGCGGACAATGAGGGGGCGATGCTGCTGGAGGGACATGGGAGCGGGAGGAGAAGTTAGGAGCTAGAAGCTAGAAGTTAGAAGCCAAGCAGGCGGAAGGGAGGAGTGAAGAAACAGAAAACAGGAGTCAGGAGACAGACGCGGAATGAAAACGGGTGAAGGAGAACTTAGTTTGGCAACTGGGTGAAGTAAACGGCAAAAGGGGGTGTTGGGTTCCCTCGTCCGTGCAGGGCTAAAGAAGGCCAGGCATAATCCGCAGAACGATATCGAAAAAGGATTGCGTCTGTATAAATACTATAATAAGCAATTCAAATGAGAATCACGATGACCATTTCCGACCCGCTGCACCATAGCGCAATGAAAATAGCCCGAAGGGATAAAACAACTTTGAGTGCGCTGGTAAATGAGGGTCTCGCCGCACGATTGCGGCAGCTTGCCTTGGAGGAAGGCTACTCTTCCGAATACTCCTCGCCTTCGCCGGCGAAGGGCGGGCGGGAGATGCGGCGGGCGTCGCGGGGGAAACAAATGCGGGAGACGGCGGCGTCGAAGTCATGGTCGCCGCTGAGGATTTCGATTTCAAGGCGCAAATAATAGAGGGGCGCGGGGGCCACGAGGTCGGGTGCGAGGCGGACGGCGTCCTTTTCCGTGGTGACGATCATTTCGGCGTGGGCGGCGGCGGCGCGGGTGAAGAAGCGCTCCATTTCCTCGGGGGTGAAGCGGTGGTGGTCGAGGTAGCGTTTGCGGTGGCAGATTTCCGCGCCGAGCTCGCGCAGCAGGTTCTCGAAACTTTCGGGGGTGGCGATGCCGCAAAAGGCGGCGACGCGGCGGCCGCGCAGGTCTTCCAGTGGCCGGCGCCCGACATGGTTGATGGATTGCAGGTATTTGGGCCGGTGGGCGCACTCGATGACTTCAACTTCCGGGTGGTGGCGGGAGATGGTGGCGCGCAGTTCGTCGTCGGGTTGGCCGTCGGACTTGGTGATGAAGACATAGGAGGCGCGGCGCAGGTGCTTGACCGGCTCGCGGAGGATGCCGCGGGGGAGGAGGTGGTGGTTGCCGAAGGGGTTGGTCTTGTCCACGAGCAGCAGGTTGAACTGGCCGCGCAGCGAGAGGTATTGGAAGCCGTCGTCGAGCAGGAGGATGTCGGCGCCGAATTTTTTGATGGCGTATTGGCCCGCCTTGACGCGGTTTTTGTCCACGAGCACGACGACGCCGGGGAGGTTGCGGGCGAGCATAAAGGGTTCGTCGCCGGCCTCGGCGGAATCGAGCAGAACCTGGTTGCCGTCGCTGACGACCTTGGGCGGGGGGTCTTCGCCGTGGGTGAGCCAGCGCCACGCGCGGCGGTAGAACGGTTCGGCGCGGCTTTTGTAACCGCGGCTGAGGATGGCGACGTGGCGGCCGCGCAGGGCGAGGGAGCGGGCGAATTTTTCGACAATCGGGGTTTTGCCGGTGCCGCCGACGGTGAGGTTGCCGACGACGACGACCGGGACGCCGAGGGGCTGGTTGCGCAGGATGATGCGCTGCTCATAGAGCCAGCAGCGCGCGCGGATGATCACGTCGTAAACGCCCGACAGCGCAAGCATGACCCCGCTGTAGAGCGTGACGCCCGGGCCTTCGCCCTGCCGGTCATACACCACGTCCACGGTGAATTCCTCGAATTGCCGCGCGCGCACGGCCAGGCGTTTCATCCAGCGGGAGGACATGGTTGGTTAATCAGCGGAAAAGGCGGGAGGTTTCAATCGGGAGTTGACGGCGCGGGCGCGACGCGCAACATTCAACCTTTTGGGCGCCGCGTGCACCCATTCTCAACGATTCAACGTCACTTATCCAGCGGAAATGCAAGTCCACCTCCTGCGGTCAAAAATCCTCCGGGCCGAAGTCACCGACGCGCGCCTCGAATACGAAGGCAGCCTGGCCATTGACGCGGCCCTGCTGGCCCGCGTGGGCATTTTGCCACACGAGAAGGTGCTGGTCGGCAACCTCGCCAACGGCAACCGGTTTGAGACTTACGCGATTGCCGCGCCGGCGGGGTCGCTGACGATCTGCCTGAACGGGGCGGCGGCGCATCTGGGCAAAAAGGGCGACTTGCTGGTCATCATGACGTTCGCGCTGATGACCGAGGAGGAGGCCAAGATTTGGAAACCGCGCACCATCGTGCTGGCCGACGGCAACCGGAAAATCGTCAAGGAATCGCTTTAAGGCGAAAATTTGGGATAGACTTGGCGGGGGTTTGTGGAGTTAGCTAAATGTCCCCCTGGGCCGCGACTGCATTCGAGTGATGTGGACGGCCACCCCCCCCATCCGATTTTTTGCGCCCGGCGCACGAAAGTATTTCATGAACGGCATCCACCCCATTGATATCCTGATTGTGGTCGGTTACCTCGTGCTTGTGATTATGCTGGGCCAGGTGGCGTCGAAGGCGGCAAAAACCCAGGAAGGGTTTTTCCTGGCGGGGCGGAAGATGGGCAAGCTCTACCAGTTCTTCATGAACTTTGGGAACTCGACGGAGCCGCAGGGGGCGGTGACGACCGCGAGCCTGGTCTATGCCAACGGCGCGTCGAAATCGTGGCTCACTTTTCAAACGATTTTCATCAGCCCGTTTTACTGGTTCGTCTATGTGTGGTTCCGGCGCGTGCGTCTGACGACGGTGGCGGATTTGTTCGAGGATCGCTTCAACAGCAAGTGGCTGGCGCGGGTTTACTCGATTTATCAAATTGGCGTGGCGATTCTACTCATTGCGGTTGGCAACCTGACGGCTTACTCGACCACGGCGTCGCTGGTGCTGAAGCCGCAGGCGAACTGGACGGCGGCAGAGCGGGCGTCGGTGGACGGCTACTCGATGCTGGTGCAACTGAACAAGCAGGCGGCCGCCGGGCCGTTGTCGCCGACCGACAAAACGCAATATGACAAGCTGCGCGATTTGAGCAACACGCACCAATTGCACAGCTATATTTCTTACCTGGATCCCGTCTGGGCGAAATGGACGTTCTATTTTGTGTTCACGGCGGTGGTGGGGGCCTACATGGTGATGGGGGGGATGAAAGGCGCGGCGATGAACAACGCGCTGCAAGGGTTGTTGGTGGTCGCCTTTTCCGTGTTGCTGGTGCCGGTGGGCTTGCACGCCATCGGCGGCTGGCATCAACTGGCACTCAAGGTCTCGCCGGACAAGTTTCAACTGGTCGGGGCCAGTGCGAACGGGCAATACGGATTTTGGTATATTGTGGCGTTCACCTGGGCGAGCCTCGTCCAGATTTTGGGCCTGAGCGCGAACATGGGCATCCTCGGTTCGGCCACGAATGAATACGCGGCGCGGTTTGGCGGCGTCTCGGGCACCTATGCGAAGCGGCTGCTGATCATTCTTTGGGCGTTCACGGGCCTGATCGGCGCGGCGCTGTTTGCCGGGCGCGACGCCCTGTCCCAACCCGACATGCTCTGGGGCGCGATGTCGAACCAACTACTGGGGGCCGAACACGCGGTGCCGGGGTTGATTGGGCTGATGCTGGCGGGGGTGCTGGCGGGCACGATGGGCATTCTGGCCGCGAAGGCGGTGGCGATTTCCTCGCTGTTTGTGCGCAACATTTACCGGCATATCTGGCCGGAGGTGCCAGAGGCGCAGGCGGTGCGCACCGCCCGCTGGGCGATTGTCGGCGTGCTGGTGCTGGGCCTGGGCGCGCCGCTGTTACTCACTAATCTCGAACAAGGCATCAAGCTGATTATTGATGTGAATATTCCGTTCGGCGCGGCCATCATGCTTATCTATTGCTGGCGCCGGTTGACGCCCGCCGCGGTGTGGATCGCTGTGGCCCTCTCGGTGGTGATCAACATTATCGTGCCGAACTGCAATATGATCGCGCCGGCCAATTTCCCCCTGGTGTCCAATCTGGACCATGCGCCCTCGCTGCTGGGCGCCGATGCCTCGGGTCATGGCGTGTTCTTCGACGCGGTCGTGCATACCGATCCGAACGATCAGACGAGCGCCCTGGTGGGCACGGGCCGGTTCAACTTTGAGTGTTTTATCCTGAGCAAATTTGGCCTGCAACCCGCGACGCTGAGCGCCACCGGACGCGACGCGGCCCGCTATTTCTTCGACGGCATTTTTCCGTTTGTCGTGCTGGTGCTGGTCAGCTACTTCACCCAGGGCACTGACCGCGCACGGGTGGATTTATTCTACGGCAAGATGAAAACCCCCATTGCAGGCAACGCGGAACTCGATCTCGCTGCCATGGAGGAAACCCGCAAAAATCCGGGGCGGTTTGACCACCTCAAACTCCTGCCGGGCACGCAATGGGAATTCCTGAAATGGGACCGGGTGGACGCCATCGGGTTTATTTCTTGCCTGGCCACGTCGGGCGCGATTATCGGGTTGTTTGTGCTGCTGCTGCATATCGCCGCCGCCGGCTGATTTTTTTCAATTTTAACCCCGCTGTTTGCCATGATTCGCAAAGCTTTTGTGATGAGCGTCAACCCCGGCGCGGAAGCCGAATACGAGCGCCGGCACCGGCCCATTTGGGACGAGCTGGCCGCGGTGCTGCGCGCGCACGGCGCGCACAATTACTCGATTTTTCTTCATCCGCAAACGCGCCAGCTTTTTGCCTACGTCGAGATCGAGGATGAGGCGCGCTGGAACGCCATCGCCCAAACGCCGATTTGTCAAAAATGGTGGAAGCATATGGGGGGCCTCATGCCTGGCAACCCGGACGGCAGCCCGGTGGCCTTGGGCTTGCCAGAAGTATTTCATTTAGAATAATAACCACGGAGAACACGGAGGACACGGAGGGGGGATTTGTATTTCCCGTTCTTAAGCCCTCTGTGTCCTCCGTGCTCTCCGTGGTTCAAACTCTTATTTCCATTCTATGAACAGAAAAACCCTCGACCGCGCCGTGCAGGCGCTGAACACCTTCCGCGTCGAAACCCCGAGCTGGGGTTATGCCGACACGGGCACGCGCTTCGGCAAGTTTTTCCAGGAGGCCGCCGCGATTGACATGAATGACAAACTGGCCGACGCCGGCCAGGTCCACCGCCTGACGGGCTGCTGCCCGACGGTCGCCGTGCACGTGCTGTGGGATTTCAAGAAGGGCGAAGACCCGAAGGCCGTCGCGCGCCGCGCGCGCAAACACGGCGTGCGCATCGGCGCGATCAACCCGAATCTTTTTCAGGACCAAGGTTATAAATGGGGCTCGTTCGGCCACTCCGACGCGGCGGTGCGCCGCCACGCGCTGAAGCATTGCGCCGATTCCATCGCCATCGCGCGCGCGGTGGACAGCGAGTATTTGTCGCTATGGTTTGCCGACGGCACGAATTATCCGGGCCAGGACAGCATCCGCGCGCGCAAGCACCGTTTCGAGGCCGGCCTGCGCGCGTGCCACCAAAAACTCGCGCCGGGCATGACCATGCTGGTCGAATACAAGCCGTTTGAGCCGGCGTTCTACCAGACGGACATCGCGGACTGGGGCATGGCCTACATTCTGGCGAAAAAGGCCGGGCCGCGCGCGCGCGTGTTGGTGGACACGGGGCACCACTACGTGGCGCAGAACATCGAGCAAATCGTCGCCTTCCTGCTCGACGAAAACATGCTCGGGGGCTTCCACTTCAACGACCGGCGCTACGCGGACGACGATCTGACGCTGGGCTCGATTGACCCGTATCAGGTGTTCCGAATTTTCCACGAAATTCATTTCTTCGCCGCCGACCGCGGCACGATGCCGAAAATCGCCTACATGATTGACCAGTGCCACAACGAGAAGCCGAAGATCGAGGCGACGATCCAGACCGTGGTCATGGCGCAGGAATTGTATGTGAAAGCCGCCCTCGTGGACCATGAGGCCCTGCGTGCGGCGCAGGCGCGCCACGACGTGGTCTCGGCGGAACTGGAATTGAAAAAGGCGTTTTTCGCCGACGTGGTGCCCGCGCTGCTGGCCTGGCGCAAGGCGAATGATTTGCCGGCCGACCCGCTGAAGGAGCACCGCCGCAGCGGCTACGAGCGCCACGCGGCCAAGGATCGTCGCGCTCGGCGGATTGCGCTCGGCATCACGCAGGGCGGAAGTTTTGCGTGAATGGAGTTAATATCTCTTATGCAATGGACGACCCCGCCTGCGAACATAATTCCTCGATCAGTACAGACCGGGGTCTGCTGGTGGTGTGGCAACACCGCGAGTTCACGGGAGCATCGAATAAAACGTTCCGATATTATCCGGGAATTTGGATCCAAAATCGATCCTGATATTCTCGGGATCAATATGGGGATACTATCAGAGACCCTCGTTGGGCCAAACGCAAAACAGTATAAATTTAAGCCGAGCCTTTGTGCGTCTTGCAATAATGCGCGAAGCCAACCCTTTGATAAAGCGCAAGAGCAATTTGCGAATTATTTTCGCGATCACGAATTTGAAATCGCACAGGATTTAACTATCCCGACAACGACCATTTTCAATGAAAATCTGGTTGTCACCCTTGATGACCTTCAGCGCTATTTTGTGAAGCACGTAGGGTGCCGTCTTGTGGCACTTGGCATATCTCCTTCACAAAACCTGCGTGATTATCTTGATAGCAAAGACGCACTTAGAGATTTGTCGTTTTCCGGATCTATTTGCCGATCAACTTTCGAAATTCTTTCGCATTTGCCACCAGAAAAATCAGGAATGGCTGGGGATGACGATGTAACAGCATTGGAGGACGGTCAGGGTAACGTTTTTCAAATGGATAGCGTTTGGATTTATCGCAGCTTTCACCTCCATTGGTCGTACCGTTGGCAATCTCATCAACCTCTAGTAAATCCATTTGCAACTGATATGAAGCTGTCAATGGACCCAAGGCCCGCTATTCCCTTTATTATTGCCTCTAAACTCGAAAAACAGTGACCCGTCCCGTCGCCGCGGTTGGCGTCTCGCCGACCGCGTCTTTTCATAAGCCGGAGGTGCGTTATACCTCGCGGATTTTCGAAGATGTCCTCGGCGAGACGCCCGCGCTCCCCGGGACTGCCAATCCTCAAGCCAAAACAATTCTGGGTTGGTATCAGCCAGCGCCATCCAGACGCGGCGGGAGTTGGCCGGAGGGGAGGTTCAGGTAGGTGCGTTCGAGGGACTGGCCGCGGGTGACGGAGGAGATGCGCGCGTTGTGGTCGAGGAGGGCGCGCAGGGCCGCGCCGATGATGTCCTCCGCCTCGCGGCCGGGTTGGGCGGTGAAACTGATTTTCAGCGTGTGGGTAGCGGCATCCCATTCGACCGTGGAGCCGGGGAGGGCGGCGCGGAGCTGGTCGAGGGGGCGGGGGCCGTCGGCGAGGGTGATTTGGATTTCGTCGTTGCGGCCGGTCACGTCGGCGATGGCGCCGGACTTCATCAGGCGGCCATGGTCAATGAGGGCGACGTGGTCGCAGATGGTTTCGAGTTCGTGGAGGTTATGCGAGCTGACGACGATGGCGCGGGTGCCGCGCTGGCTGGCGATGAATTGGCGGATGTCGTTGGCCTGGCGGGGGTCGAGGCCGTTGGTCGGCTCGTCGAGCAGGACGAGTTCGGGTTCGCCCAAAAAGGCCTGGCCGATGCCGAGGCGGCGCAACATGCCGTGCGAAAGGGTTTTGGTGCGGTGCCGGGCACGGTCGGTCAAGTCCACGAGTTGCAGGATGCGGTCCACTTCGCCGCGGATTTTCGCGCGGGAGATGCCTTGGAGGCGGCCGAGGTAGGTGAGCTGGTCCACGAGCGTCAAATCGCGGCCGAGCGCGGCGTCCTGCGGGAGCGCGGTGACGCGGCCGCGGTGGCGCTTGGCGTTGAAGGGGCCGTCGCCGAGGAGGCTGACGGTGCCGCGGTCGGGCTTCAAAAATCCGCAGGCGACGGCGAAGGCGGTGGTTTTGCCGGCGCCGTTTTGGCCGATGAGGCCGAAAATCGAGCCGCGCGGCACCACCAAGTCGAGGCCGTTGAGGGCGTGGTTGGCGCCGTAACTTTTGCCGACGGCTTGGAGGCGCAGGGCGGGCGCGCTGGAGTCAGATAGGTTCACAGGTCCCTCCGGCGGTAGAAAATTAGCCCGATGCCGGCATAGAGCGCGGCGAGGAAAATGAGCGACGCCATCGCCCAGCCGTAGGTGCCCGGTTGCACATACCACAAATCGTATTGATGCGAGTAAGGGGTCAGAAAATCAATGACCTTCCAGGCTTGGGCCTGCGCGCCGCCGTTGGGCAGCGAGGCGAGATAAACCTGCGCGAGATGGTGCGTGATCCACAGGCCGACGAGGCCCATGATCGAAAAAGTGCGCGACGCGACCGGGGAACTCGAATTCATCGAGCACAGCCCGGCCAGGCCAAGAAACGCCATGCAGTAGCAGGCCAGGCGCGGCCAGAACAACAAAATCGAAAGCAAGGAGGGGAAAAATTCAAAATCCGACAATTTCCACCAGGCGATGGCCATGCACATGCCGCCGGCCAGCAGCGTCAGCAACCAGATTGTCACGGCTTGCCCCAGTACTTTGCCCAACACAAATTCCGCGCGCCCGGTGCGCAGGCCGACGAAGCGCACGCCGCGCGTCTGAATCTCCTGCGCGATGGATTCGGAGGAGGTGAGCATGATGACGAGCGGCATCACGAAGAACGAAATCCAGAAATGAAAAAGCGTGATCGGCGGCTCATACACCAGAAAGTCGAACGTGTCCTTGTCGGGGACGATGCGGCGCAACATTGCGTTAAAGGGCGAGGTGTCCTGGAGGAGATCGCGTTGGGCCAGGGCGTTGGGGTCGGCGGGTCGGGCGGGGGTGGTGGCTTGGCGGTCGGGCCGGCGGGGGCCGAAGTCGCCGAACGGCCCGCGATTGCGGCCCATGTTGCTGATGGGCTGGACGTAGGTTAAGGCTTGTGTGAAAAAATAGGAACCGACGGCCGCAACAATCAGGTAGAGCGCCGCGAACAAAATGGCACGGCGGCTGCGCGTCATGTCGCGCAGTTCAAAGCCGGCGACCAGGAAGCAGTCCCGGAAGAAGGTGGGGCCGAACATAAGGCTTCCACAATGGCGGCGGGGAAGCGTCGGTCAATGGTCTTTCGTGTAATAGGCGCGTAATTTTTGGTTAGCCTCCGGGCGGAAAGCCGTGCATCCTCGGCGCGGTTGCTTCTTCGCCATGTCTTTTCGCATTCTCCTCAACGGTTATCAGGGCCGCATGGGCCAGGCCATGCTCGCCGCCGCGCCGGGCGCGGGCGTCGAGGTCGCGCGTCGGCTGGACGCGGGGGACGCGCTCACCGCCGCCGCCTTCGAAGGCGTGGATGCTGCGGTGGATTTTAGCTCACACGAGGCGACGGCGGCGCTGGCGAAACTTGCCGCCAAGTGTCATGTTCCGCTCGTCATCGGGACGACGGGCCACACGCCCGCCGAGCGTCAGGCCATCACCGCGCTGGCGAAAAAAACCCCGATTGTCTGGGCGGGCAATTATTCCGTCGGCGTGAACCTGCTCAATTTTCTCGCGCAGCGCGCGGCGACGGTGCTGGGGCCGCGTTACAACGTGGAAATTGTCGAGATGCACCATCGCGACAAAAAGGACGCGCCCAGTGGCACGGCGGAAAAACTGCTCGCCCTCGTGCGGGAAGCGCGCGGCCTCGGCGCGGAGAGCGTCACGCACGGGCGCCGCGGCCTGGTGGGCGCGCGGCCGGAGGAACAGATTGGCGTCCACTCCCTGCGCGGGGGCGAAGTGGTCGGCGACCACACGGTGATTTTTGCCGGCGACGGCGAGCGCCTGGAACTGACGCACCGGGCCTCCTCGCGCGCCATTTTCGCGGTCGGCGCGCTGCACGCCGCGCGGTGGGTCAAGGGCCGGCAGCCGGGGTTGTATGGGATGGAGGACGTGCTGGGGCTGAAAAGCTGACGCTTTTCAGGAATTATGATTTAAGATTTATGAATTATGAAATGAAGCCGGAAGCGATTTCACCGACCAGGGTTTGTTTCGTAATTCATAAATCATAATTCTGAATTCATAAATCTCCCATGATCGTCTCCCTCGAAGGCCTGTTGGTCGAATGCGCCCCGCTGCGCGCGGTGGTGGAGGCGCACGGCCTGGGCTACGAGGTGAACATCCCGCTGACAACGGCGGAGCGCCTGCCGGCCATCGGCCAGCGCGTGAAGCTTTACACCGTCGCGGTTTACCGCGAGGATTCGCAGCAGCTCTATGGTTTTGCCGCGCGCGAGGACCGCGATTTTTTCCACCTGCTGGTTGAAAAAGTGTCGGGCATCGGCCCGAAGACGGCGCTAAATTTACTGAGCCGCCTGTCTGCCGACACGTTGAAGGCGGCCATCGCGCAATCGAATGTCGCGCTGCTGTCGAAATGCCCCGGCATCGGCAAGAAGACGGCGGAGCGGCTGGTGGTGGAACTGCGCGACAAAGTGCTGGGCGGCGGAATGACGGCGCTGCCTGCGGAAGCGGCCGCGCCGGCGGGCCAGGACGGCAGCGTGTTCACCGACGCCGTGGGCGCGCTGATGGCGCTGGGCTACAACGCCCCCGACGCAGACAAAGCCGCGCGCCGCGCGCTTTCGATCCTTGGCGCGAAGGCCACCTCGGAGGCGCTGGTCAAAAAAGCGCTGGTGCAGGGCTAAGGATTTTTTGCGGGCACCGAACTTGCACCGGGATTTTGTTTTAACTGATTCACTAAATCGCGCAGGGCGGTGCTGTCGGGGCGCAGTTGGAGGGCGGCTTCATATTCGCGCAGGGCGTCGGCGGGGCGGTTGAGCTTGGCGTAGGTTTGCGCGAGGCTGTAGTGGGCTTCGGCGTAGTCGGGCTTCAGCGCGACGGCTAGCTGGAGGTCGGGCAGGGCCTGGTCGTAGTGGCCTTCGACGGCGAGGATATAGCCGAGGTCGTAGCGGATTTCGGCGGAGTCGCGGCCGAGGCGCAGGGCGGTGGCGAATTGTTCCTGCGCGTCCGCGATGCGTCCGCTGGTGAACATGATGTAGCCCAGGTTGGCGTGGGCGGCCACGTAATCGGGCTTGAGGTCTACGGCTTCCTGAAATTCAGCGTAGGCGTAATTATCCAAGCCGGCTTGCTTCATGATGAGGCCGAGTTGGAAATGGGCGACCGCATCGTTGGGATGGGCCTCAATTATTTTCCGTTGAATTTGCGCGGCGGCGTCGAAGTGCGCTTGCGCGTCCTCGCGACGGCCGACTTGTTGGGCGGCTTGCGCGAGCGTGAGGTGGGCGACCCAGGCGTCGGGGTTGGCTTGGACGGCGCGGGTAAAGAGCGCGTCGTCGTCGTGAAACACGCGGTCGTAACTGTGCGCCGACCAGGCGAGCGTGACGATGAGCGCCGCGCCCGTGCCCGCCAGCGTTTTCCGAAAAACCGGCCAGCGCGTCCAGGCCACGCTCGCCGCCGCCGCCGCCAATCCGACGATGCCGAGCAGCGGGAGATATGCGAAATGATCCGCCGTCCAGGTGATCCACATATAGGCCATCGTCACAAAGCCGAGGACGGGCACGAGGTTGAGCAGAAAAAAGCCGAGGCCGAGCAGGGCGGGGCGGCCCCAGGTGGCGCGCTTCATCCATAGCCAAACCAACAGCGCCGCGAGAGCCGGCCAGGGCAAAAATTGCGCGAGCGCGGGCGGTTCGACGGCCCAGCGCGGGTTCATTGGCATCAGATTCACCGGTGCCACGCACTTGAATAAATAATAGGCAATGGCGAGGCCCGCGCGCGCGACGCGCGTGGCAAAACTGCCCGCGGGCACATATTCGTCGCCGATGCCGTGGTGGGCTTGAAACCAGACCGTAATCAAACCCAGCACAAATGCGGCGGCAAAAAAGGGCGCGGTCGCGTAAACGCTCTCACGCTCCAGCCGCCCGCGCTTCCGCCAGGCAAAAAGCAGGAGCACAAACGGCAGCATGACCACCGAGCTTTTGCTGAGCATCGCGGCGACAAAGAGGAGCCAGGACACGAGATATAACCGGCGGCGCGCGCGGCGGGCTGCGTTGGCGGACTGCGCGCGGGAAGTGCCGGCGTCGGAATCCGTCCACGCTACATATGCGACCAGCGACAGCAGGGCTAGAAACTGGGACAATGTATTTTTTAGCTCCGAGGCCTGCGCGACTGATTCGACCGCCAGCGGATGGACGACCCAGAGCAGCCCGCCGCACCAGGCCTGGCGCACGCCGAGTTGCGCCAGCAGCCGCCAGAGCAGCAGCCCGCAGCCGATGTGCAAAAGGACGTTGACGACGTGAAACGCGAACGGCTGGTTGCCAAAAACCTGCCACAGCGCCCAGTCCACGGTCGTCAACAACGGAAAGAAATCCACCTGCGAGGGCGCGAGCCAGATTTTCCACCAACCCGCCGGGTCCTGCACGGTCGCGTTGTTGCTGATCAGCAGCGTGTCGTCCCACACCCAGGTGCCGTGCAGGGCCGGGGCGTAAATCCAAAAGCCGAGCAGCACCATCGCCGCGGCGGCAGCCAGCGCGGGGAACCTCTCCATGCGAGACACGGACGCGGGCCGAGCCGCTCCGGCGGGGAAAGTGGCACCTGGTTTCCCCTTTTTCATTGGGTCGTGGTTATTCTTCGCACCGCAATGGGAGTTTGCCGGAAGCGCCGCCGCCCGAATTTCAGACCACCGTTCCGTTGGGGACGAGGCCGTTTTTGGCGACGATGATGACGCCGTCGCGGACGAAGAGGTCGCCTTGCTGCCATTGGTCGGGCTTGCCGTCGGGGGAGAGGTGGACGTTATCGCCGATGCGGGCGTTTTTATCAATGATGGCGTTTTTGATGACGCAATGTTTGCCAACGCCGATGTCGGGCTGGCCGGCCTTGCGGCTACGCACGCGGTCGGCCTCGGTCTCATACTGGTCGGCGCCCATCATGACGACGCGCTCGAAGCTGGTACCTTCGCCGATATAGGAGCGCACGCCGATGATGGCGTGGTTGATTTTTGCGGAATGGAGCGTGCTGCCGGCGGCGACGACAGCGCGGTCGAGGACGGCATTGGTGAATTTGGGCGGGGGCAGGTAATTAAGATGCGTGAAAATCGGGTGGTTGTGGTTGTATAAGTCGAAGGGCGGATTTTCGGTGGCGAGGAGCAGATTCGCCTCGAAGAATGCGCCGACGGTGCCGATGTCCTCCCAGTAATCGTCAAAGACAAAACTGAAGAGTTTCTTTCTCCCGAGCAGGCCGGGGATGATTTCCTTGCCGAAGTCGAGGGCGTGGCCGTCCATGGCCTCCTTGATGACTCGGCCGGTGAAGACATATATACCCATCGAGGCCAGGCAGTATTCGCGGCCGGGCTGGGCGTGCTTGATGCGGGCGCGCACGGTGGCGCCCACGACCAGGCTGTCCACGATGATGGGGTCCTTGGGTTTTTCGGCAAACTGGGTGATGGTCAGGTCCTCGGCCACGCGCATGACGCCGAGGCCGTGGACTTCCTCCTTCGGCATGGCTTTGGCGGCGATCGTGATGTCGGCGCCGGTGGCGCGGTGCTGGGCGATGATTTCGCGGAAGTCCATCCGGTAAAGCTGGTCGCCGGAGAGGATGAGGAACAGATCGTCGTCCGCGCCGCGGAAGTGGTGCATGTTTTGGCGGACGGCGTCGGCGGTGCCTTGATACCATTGTTCGCTGGCGTGGGTCTGCTCGGCGGAGAGGATGTCCACAAAGCCGTTGTCAAAGGGGTCGAACTGGTAGGCGGACTGGATGTGGCGGTGGAGCGAAGCGGTGTTGAACTGCGTGAGCAGGTAAATCTGGTTGTAGCCGGAATGGATGCAGTTGCTGATGGGGATGTCCACCAGGCGGTATTTGCCGCCGAGGGGCACGGCGGGCTTGCAGCGGTCCTTGGTCAGGGGATGGAGGCGGCTGCCGCGGCCACCGCCCATGATGATGGAAATTACGCGGGAGGTCATAAAAGCGAAATAAGAATTATGAATTAAGAATTAAGAAATAAAAATCAAAAAAGAAGGAAGAAAAAAGAAAAGGAGTGAAAAAAATCCGGGCGGGAAAAAATTGCGGAACAAAGGGGGCGGACGAGTGACTAACGGACGACCAACCCAGACACGAAGGGCAGCGGGCTGGTGCGCGGGGGTGGGGTGGGGCGCATCGGGCCTTGCGTAAGCCTGTGGTTTTGCGTTAGCTTGGCAATTCTTATGTGTGGCATCGTCGGCTATGTGGGCAAACAAGCGGCCAGTGGCATCCTGCTGGAGGGCCTCAAGCGGCTCGAATACCGGGGTTACGACTCCGCGGGCTTGGCCGTGAACACGCGGTCCGGCCTCCAAGTGATCAAAAAGGCGGGCCGCGTCGAAGTCCTCGCGCGCGCCGCCATAGGGGTCAAGGACTCCGCGCACACGGGCATTGCGCACACGCGTTGGGCGACGCACGGGCGGGTGACGGACGCGAACGCGCACCCGCACGTCAGCTCCGACCACAAAATCGCGCTGTGCCACAACGGGGTCATCGAGAATTACCTGGCGATCAAAAAGTTCTGCGAGAACCACGGCTACACTTTCCAGTCCGAGACCGACACGGAGGTGCTCGCCAACCTCATTGCCTACCATTACCAGAAAGAGCCGCCAGAGCAGAAAACGGCGGCGGGGAACGGCAAGAACCGCTTTCTCACCGCAGTGCGCAAGGCGCTTTTGCACGTTGAGGGCACCTATGGCATTGCGGTGCTGTGTGCAGACCAGCCGGGCCACATCGTCGGCGCGCGCAAAGGCTCGCCGTTGGTCGTGGGTGTGGGCAACGGCGAGAACATGATCGCCTCGGATGTCTCAGCCTTCACCGGCCGCACGCAGAACGTTATCTACCTCGACGACGGCCAGGTCGTGCATTTGACTGCGGACGACTTCAGCATCACCACGACCGCCGACGAGGCGGTGGACCCGGTCATCGCCAAGGTGGACTGGGAAATTGAGCAGGCCGAGTTGGGGCACTTCACGCATTTTATGGAGAAGGAAATTTTCGAGCAGCCCGTCGCGCTCGAAAACGCGATCCGCGGGCGCTTTTCCGACGACCAAAGCACTGCAAAATTTGGCGGCCTCAATATTGACCCGCTGCAACTGCGCCATGTGGACCGGTTGTTGTTTTGCGCGTGCGGCACCGCCTGGCACGCCTGCCTCGTTGCCGAATATCTGATTGAGCGTTTCGCGCGCATCCCGGTCGAGGTCGAATACGCGAGCGAGTTCCGCTACCGCAATGCGCCGCTGGACAAGAACACGCTCGTGCTGGTCATCTCGCAATCCGGCGAGACGATTGACACGCTGGAGGCGCTCCGCGAGGCCAAGCGCAAGGGTTTTCGCACGCTGGCGGTCATCAATGTCGTCGGCTCGACCATCGCGCGCGAGACCGACGGGGGCATCTACCAGCACGCCGGCCCGGAAATCGGCGTCGCTTCGACCAAGGCGTTCACCTCGCAAATTTTGCTGGCGGCCATGCTCGCGCTTTATTTTGGCCGCGCGCGGGATTTGAGTTTCACCGAGGGCCGCACGATGGTTGACGCCCTGCGCACGGTGCCCGGCCTGGCGAGCCAGGTGCTGGATCAGGCGGACAAAATCAAGGTCATTGCGAAAAAATACGCGCAGGCGGAGGACTTTTTGTTTTTGGGCCGGCAGGCGATGTTTCCCATCGCCCTCGAGGGTGCGCTCAAGCTCAAGGAAATTTCCTACATCCATGCCGAGGGCTATCCCGCCGCGGAGATGAAGCACGGCCCCATTGCCCTCATCAGCCCGGAATGCCCGACGGTGTTCCTCGCGCCGCGCGGCGAGATGCTGAAAAAACTCATTTCCAACATCCAGGAAGTGCGCGCGCGCAAAGGCCCGGTCATCTGCATCACCTCCGCCCCGCGCGACGAATTGCCCGAGGATTTGGTCGACGACATCATCCGCGTGCCCGACGCGCACGAGGCCATCCAGCCGATTCTCTTTACGCTGCCCATCCAGTTGCTGGCGTATTACATCGCCTGCGAACGCGGCTGCGACGTGGACAAGCCGCGCAACCTGGCCAAATCGGTGACGGTGGAATGAAGTTTTCCCATGCTTGAGCGACCGACTTGGCCAAACATCGAAGTCCTGTGCAGTGACTGGCCAGACTACGCTTTGCTCGACTCCGGGCGGCGACGCAAGCTGGAGCGGTTTGGCGCGCAGGTCATCATCCGCAGTGAGCCGAAGGCGTGGTGGGAGCCGGCGTTGCCGGAAGCAGAGTGGGCGCGCGCGCAGGCGGTGCATGAAAACGACGACCGCTGGCAACTGGCGTCGGGCGCGGTGCGCGAGTGGACGATGCGCTGGCGCGAATTGACGCTCCAGGCGAAACTCACCGACGCCTCGAAACACCTCGGTGTTTTTCCCGAGCAGGCGCCGCATTGGGAGTTTATTCGGGCGCGGAGCGCAATGGAAAATGGAAAATGGAAAATGGAAAAAGCCGGGGCTGGCGGTGACCGTGGTGGAGCGGCGGAGGATGGCGAACGGCCCAAGCTGCTCAATTTATTCGGCTACACGGGGGTGGCGACGCTGGCGGCGGCGGCTGCGGGTTTTGCCGTGACGCATGTCGATGCCTCAAAACCGGCGGTGGCGTGGGCGCGGCACAACCAAAAGCTTTCCGGCCTTGACGAAGCGCCGATCCGCTGGATTCTCGACGACGCGGTGAAATTTGTCCGGCGCGAAATCCGGCGCGGCGTGCGTTACGACGCGCTGGCGCTCGACCCGCCGTCGTTTGGCCGCGGCCCGGCGGGCGAAATCTGGAAAGTCGAGACCGGCTTGCCGGAATTGCTGGCGCTGTGCCGCGAGGTGCTCGTTGAAAAACCGCGTTTCGTGCTGCTGACGCTCTATAATCTGGAAGCATCGTCGCTGATGCTTGGCAACGTGCTTGAACAAATGATGCGCGGGCAGCCGGGCCGGATTAGCATCGGCGAATTGGCGCTGGCCGCCACCGCGCCGGGCTCGCGGCTACTGCCGCTTTCGTTGTGGGGGAGATGGGAAGGAGTGGGGTGAGAAGTCAGAAGTCAGAAGCCAGAAGTTCGGGCGAAAAAATGCAAGACAGTGATCTGGCAAGATTTTTTCTGGACTCCTGACTCCTAAATTCTGTCTTCTGTCTCCCTCCCTCCGCCCCTACCGCTTCGCCGTGGTCGTTTTGATTTCGAGACGGTCAATGATGGAGGCGTCGTTGGCATGGTTGACGGCGTCTTCGAACGAGATGATGCCCCGCTCGTAAAGCGAGATCAGCGATTGCTCGAGCGTGTTCATGCCTTCCTTGACGCGCGTTTCGATGGCGCCGTTGATCTGCTGCCAGTTGCCGGTGCGAATAAGGTTGGCGATCGCGTGGTTGTTGCGCAGCACTTCCATCGCCACGCAGCGCCCGTGCCCGTTGGCGCGCGGGATGAGTTTTTGGCAGATGACGTAGGACAAGCTGAAGGACAATTGCACCATCAGCTCGCGGTTGCGCTCGGGCGGGAACATGTCCACCATGCGGGTCAGCGCGCCGACGGTGTCGCGCGTGTGCATGGTCGAGAAGACGAGGTGGCCGGTTTCCGCGGCGGTCAGGGCCTGCGAGGCGGTTTCGGCGTCGCGAATTTCGCCGACGTAGATGATGTCGGGGTTTTCGCGCAAAACGCTGCGCAGGCCGGAGGCGAAGCTGACGGCGTGCAGGCCGACTTCGCGCTGGGAAAAGAGCGCGCGCTTGTTGGGGAACACGAATTCAATCGGGTCCTCAAGGGTGATGACGCGCACCGGGCGCAATTCGTTGATGCGCGCGAGCAGGCTGGCGATGGTGGTGGACTTGCCGCTGCCCGTCATGCCGGTGAGGAGCACAAAGCCCTGCTTGGCCCCGACGATGCTGCGCCAGGGAATCTCCGAGGGAAAGCCGATTTCCTCGACGCGCGGGATGAAGGGCGGCAGCAGGCGGATGACCGCCGCCAGGCCGTCGCGGTCCCGAAAGACGTTGATGCGGAAATAATAATTGCCGCCGGGCAGCTCGAAGGCGGCGTCCACGTCCACCAGCGGATCGTTGCGCAATTGGGCGATGTGGCTGGGGCGCAGCAGGGAGAAGACCATCGGCTCGATCAACTCCGGGGTGAGCCGCACGCCACCGGGGATGGTCTGCAATTCATCATCGAGGCGGAAGCGCACCGGCTCGCCGACTTTCAGGTGAAAGTCGGAGACGCGCGGCAGGCCGTGGCTGAGATATTCCTTGGAAACGGCGCTGGCCAGCAAGTCCACCATGCTGTAAACATGGTCGCCGGCCTTGTAGATTTTGCGCTGGGGATCGAACGGCCCCGCGGGGTCCTTTTCGCTCGGTGGGATGGCTGGTAGCGGATCGGGCATGATAGAGGAGGATCTACAGAAAAGATGCTCCGGGTGGGAGCACAGCGGGGCGGAATTCTCTTATCAGTTAAAGGAGCGGCTTGCCGAAAAAGGTTGGGCAGCGGGCCGGGAAAAACGCCAAATTTGGCCACGCAAAAGGCTGTTGGGGAACGACCCCCAATGCAAGCCCGAAGCTCAGGACGGCCAGTAGACCACGCGGCCGCAACTGTCGCACGCGACGGGTTTGCCGCCGTGGCGGGCGGCTTCGGAGATTTCGTTGGACACGCGGAGGTGGCAGCCGCCGCAGCGGTGGTCGTCGAGGGGGGCCAGGTAGGGCGGGCGTTTGGCGCGGGATTTGGCCGTGTCGTAGGCCCGCCGCCAGTTGGCGGGGACGCTGGCGGCCGCGGCTTCGACCGCGCCGGTTTGGGCTTCGAGGTTGGCCCGGCATTGCGCTTCCTTGCGGTGGACGAGCGCGACCTGGCCGTCGAGGTTGGCGGCGCGCAGCTTATACTCGGCCTCGGCGGCGCGCAGGGCTGCGGTCGCCTCGTCAATTTTCATCATTTGCTCGAGTTCCTCGGTCTCGATGGCGCCAACGCCGGCCTCGGCGGTTTCAATTTGGTGCGAGAGCGCCTGGTATTCGTCGTTTTTGCGCACCTCGACTTGCTGGATCTTGAACTTTTGCACCTGCGCCTCGGCCAACTTGAGGCGGTTGTCCATGTCCTTGCGCTGGACTTCGAGGTCCTGCAGGGCTTTGCGCCGGGCTTCGAGGATGGCTTTTTCCTCGGCGGCGGTTTTGGCTAGCGCGGCCAGTTCCGCCGGAATCTGTTTCAATTGCGCCTCCAACTGCGTGCGGATGACATCCGTCTCCTGGAGTTTGAGCGTGGCGGTGAGCGCCGCATTGAGTTCGGCCGGGGTCGGCGCCGCGCCGTGGGGATGCAAATTCGCCGTCGTCATGCCGCCATTGAGCCGGGCGGCGCGAAATAGGCAACCGCAAATGGCGGCCAATAATTTTGTCCGCTTTCCAGCGCCGGCGGTGCTATTATTATAAGACCCCATCATGGATGACTGCGAATTATTGCGAGAATACCGCGAGCACCGCTCCGACCAGGCCTTTGCCGAACTGGTGGAGCGGTATCTCCCGCTCGTTTATACAACCGCTTGCCGGGTGTTGGGCCAGCCCCCGGCCGCGGAAGACGTGGCCCAGGCGGTCTTTATTCAACTTGCCCAAAAGGCGCCTTCCCTTCGGGAAGGCCAGGCGCTGGCGGGCTGGCTTTACCGGGCCGCCCAACACGACGCCTTGAATGCCCTGCGCCGCGAAAAAAGGCGCCGCCAACGTGAAACCGCAGCCATGAATCTCGCCGAAGAAAGTTCCCGTCCGCAGGTTGTGCCCGAGCAACTCGCGCCGTTGCTTGAACAGGCCATTGGGCAATTGCGCCGGGTGGAACAGGACGCCATCGTGCTGCGTTTTTTCCAGGGCAAGAGCTTCCGCGAAACCGGCCAGGTCCTGGCGATGAGCGAAGAAGCCGCGCGCAAACGGGTGGACCGCGCGTTGGACAAAATGCGCGCGTACTTTGCCCGCTGCGGCATCACCGCCAGCGCCGCGTTGCTGACCTCGACCCTCAGCGCCCACGGGGCCGGGTCGCCGGTGCCCGCAGGATTGGCCGCCAAAGTGGCGGGGGTCTCGGTGGCGAACGCCGCCTCCGGCACGCTCGCCGGCTCATTCTTGAACGCGCTTTATATGGCCACCAACACCAAAATCATCCTGACCGCCGCGCTCCTCGGCGCGGCCTTTGCCATCGGCTGGTCTAGCTCCGACTTCGCGCCAGCCCAGCCTTTACCCTCCGTCAAGGAGGTGGTCGTCAAAAATGTTCCGCGATCACCCGCCGACGCCCTGGCCCAAGCCAGAGCCGACCTCGCCAAACTTCTCCGCCTCCCTGACCAAGATGATCGCCGACGGATGATTTTGGATTATGTGGCAAAGCTGAACGCTTCAGACACCCGGGCCTTGCTGGCCGAATTTGCGGCCAAGCCGTTGACCGGATCCAACCAGGAACTTTTGGACTACATGGCCTACCACTGGGCTGAATTAGACCCTGACGCCGCCTGGGCTTGGTTGCAGACCGTTCCAAGTAAGCAGGTGCAAAGCCTTTGCGCCAATAGTATCTTTGACGCTTATTCGGCCAAGGACGCGCCAGCCGCTTTCAAAGCTCTCACCAAATTGCCCGCCAATTATGACTTCATCCAACTGGCTGTGACCGTGATTAATAATTATGCCGAGCAGGATCCGCGCGCCGCTCTGGCTGCGCTGCAGAACGCTTTTAATAATAACCGAGCTTTCGAGCCGTTTTTTCCGGAAGTCTTTGGTCAATGGACCCAGCAGGATCCGGCCGCCGCCGCGGCCGCGCAAGCTGACCTGCCGGCTGGCCCTCAGCAAACATCCGCTTTGCGAACGATTGCCCAAACTTGGGCCACGCAAGACCCAGCGGCGGCGCTGGCGTGGGCCAACACATTGCCTGACGCTCAAAGGCAAACGATGGCAGTAAATCTTATTTTGAATGCTTCTAGCAAGGTGGATCCGGCGGCGGCGGCAAACTATGTTCTCGCTAATTCCTCATCTGCACCAGGTGGGGCGGCCCTCTCAACTATTGTTGTTCAAAACTGGGCGGCAGTCGATCCTTCGGCCTTGCTGACTTGGGCCAACCAAAATCTTACCGGCCAGGCTTACAACCGGGCAGCCATTCAAGGGCTTAGAGCTTATCCGTAAATAAGGATTGCGTTGAGAAGGCGGCGGGATAAACTGCGGGGATGCCGCGACTATCCTCCTGGGAAATCTCTGATGAATTCTGGGCCAAAGTCGAGCCTTTGGTTCCCGCGCGCGCCGGCCGGAAGGCGGGCGGGCGCTACCGTCGCGCCGCAGGCGCGGGCCGCAAGGCCCTCGCGCCTCGACGCATCTTCGAGGCGGTGGTTTACGTGCTGCGCACGGGTTGCCAGTGGAAAGCGCTGTCCAAGGCCCGGTATGGCAGCGCCAGTTCCGTGCACAAATACTTTCAGCAGTGGCACGCCGCCGGATTCTTCGAGGCGTTGTGGCGGGCCGGTCTGGCCGACTACGATGAATTGGAGGGCATCGCGTGGCGGTGGCAAAGCATCGATGGCTCCCTGGTCAAGGCCCCTCTGGCGCGCGAAGCGGTGGGAGCCAACCCCACCGACCGGGGAAAAAAATGGGAGCAAGCGCAGCGTGCTGGTGGACGCCCGTGGCGTCCCGCTGTCGCTCATCGTCGCCGGGGCCAATGAACACGACGTGACGCTGGTGCGCCGCACGTTGCGCCAGCGCCACGACCGGCGCACGGCCCATTTGTGTGCCGACAAGGGTTACTGGGGGAAACCGGGCCTGCGCACCATGCGCCAATACGGCTACCGTCCGCATGTGCCTGCCCGCGGAGCCAAACCAGCCCCGCGCCGATCCACCGGCCAAGCCCGTCGCTGGGTGGTGGAACGCACCGCTTCCTGGCTCAACCGCTACCGCAAACTCCTCGTGCGGTTTGAGAAAACCGCCGCCTCCCACGAAGCCTTGCTCTGTCTCGCCAGCGCGCTTATTGTTTACAGACGAACAACTTTTATTTACGGATAAGCTCTTAGTCAACTGGGCAATTCCGACCCTGCGGCGGCGGCGGCCTACCTGGCCCAAAATCCCGATCCCGACGTTGTTGCCCAAGCGGTTCCCGCGCTCGCCGCCGCCTGGGGGCAGCAGGATCCGCCAGCCGCGCTGGCGTGGGCGCAGTCTTTGCCTTCGGACAATGTCAGCTTGCGCAAAACGGCGATCAGCCAGGCAATCTCGGGCTGGGGGGGGAACCAACCCTGCCGCTGCCGCCGCCTACATCCAGCAAAACTTCGCCGCCAGCCCTGATTTTGGCAATCTGACCTCCCATTTAGCCACCACATGGGGAGCCACTGATCCGCAAGCCGCAGTGCAATGGGCCAAAAGTTTGCCCTCTGATGTGCAAGCACCTGCTTCCATCGCGGCGGTCACCCAGCTTGGTAAAGTCGATCCCGAGGCAGGAAGCAAGGCTGCGCAAGCAGCGCTCGGCAGCCTTCCCAACCTGACCGAGAGCCAACAAACCGCCTTGCAAAAGATCATTGACGCCGCTGTTTCGCATTAACCAGCCCAATTATTCCTTGCCCCATGTCACCGCCCATGCCAATTCCATCCGCAAAGAATAAGGCCCCCGCCCAATCCTGGAAGGCGTGGGCCAGGCTGGTTGCATTCATAATCGTCGCCTTTGCCGGCGGACGCTATCTGGCCGGCCATCTGGCAGGTTCTGGCACCGGCACTTCGGGCAAAAGTGACGCATCCCGGCATGTTCCAGCAAAGAAATCCGGCCCTCCCTCCGCTAGCGAAATCGCCGAAGCCAAAACGAATCTTGCCGAAGTTCTTAGCACGCCTGGCCGGCTGGCCAGCATTCAAGCACTTGACGATTATGTTGCGACCCTCGACAAAGACATGGTGAAGGCACTACTGAACGACCTAAACAAGCAAGGAGCGATACCCGCCCTCTATCGCTATCGCGTCCTGCCCGAGCTGATGAATCGCTGGGCGGAATTGGATCCTCAAGCCGCCATCAGCTGGTTATTGAATAGTGCCGAACCCAGTATGAAGGAGTACTGCACTGAGGATCTATTTGATGCTCTTTCCGCCCGCGACCCCGCCGCCGCTCTCGCTGCTTGGCCCCAGTTCCGAGGACAGCCTGGCGCAGTTTTTGGAATTTATAGAATATTTGAAAGCTACGCTCAACAAAATCCTCAGGCCGCCTTGGCGGCGCTGCAAGCCCTGCCTCCGGGCCTCCTGCCTCCGGGCACAGAGTCCTCTAATGTATATTCCTCCATATTTACCGCCTGGGCCGAACAAAACCCCGCCGCCGCCGCGGCCGCCGTCGCCAATATGGCGCCCAGCGCCGCGCGTAATGATTCTCTGGATGCGATCATTCGCACTTGGACACCGCAAGACCCTACGGCGGCTTTGGCTTGGGCGCAGACATTCCCTCCCGGCAAACTAAAAGATGCGGTGGTTGACACAGTGATCCAGGTTGCCAGTCAAAATGACCCGGCGGACGCGGCCAATTACGCCATGCAACTGCCCAGTGGCGCGAACCAAGATATTCTTCTTAATGGAATTATTAACAATTGGGCGCAAGCCGACCCGACTCAGTTGTTGAATTGGGCTGGCCAAAACCTGACCGGCGCGCAATACGACACCGCCACCTTGGCCGCGCTGAGAGTGGAGAGCACAACCAACCCCGCTGCGGCCGCGGCTTTAGTGACGCAAAATAATGATGCCAATATTACCAACCAAACTATTTTGTCAATTGCCCAAAATTGGACCCAACAGGATCCCCAAGCGGCTTTATCCTGGGCGGTGTCTCTGCCGGTGGACAATACCACCACCCGAGACACCGCCATCAAGGATGTTCTTTCAGCATGGATCGGCAGTGATCCGAGTGCCATGGCCGCTTACCTCGTGCAAAATTTCGCCACGGATCCGTCTTTTACGACACTCGCCACCTCGACCGCAGCCACCTGGGAAAAATCTGATCCACAGTCAGCGTTAACGTGGGTCAATAGCCTGCCTCCGGGCGAGGCCCAAAACTCGGCGACCTTGGCTGCCATCGGTAGTTACGCCTCGGCAAACCCTCAGGCTGCCTGGAACGTCGCATCGCAATTACCTGGTGCAACCAGGACTCAAGCAGAGCTAAATGTAATCACTACTTGGGCCTCGGCGGACCCTCAATCTGCTTGGAACGTTGCATCGCAATTATCTGATGCAACCGGAACTCAAGCAGAGCTAAATATAATCACTGCCTGGGCAAGGAAGAATCCGGCTCAAGCAGCCCAAGCCATTGCAAACATTCCGGCTGGTCCAGAACTCGACACGGCCACGTCTACAGTGGCGGGAAGCTGGTTGATTTCCGATCCTAATTCCGCTTCGCAATGGGTTAACACGCTGCCCCAAGGCTCCGCCAAAGATGCGGCCATCAATCAGATCATAACGATTGTTGGCAAAAACGACCCCGGAACGGCTTATAATTGGGCCGTCACAATGAGCGATCCAGCCGTTCGCAATGACCAAGCGGTCAGCCTTGCCACGCACTGGTCTAATCAAAACCCCGCCGCTGCCGCTACGGCCGCGCAAAACGCGCTGGGCAACCTCTCTGGCCTGACCCCCGACCAGCAAGCCGCCCTCCAAAGCATCGCGGCCAAGGCGTCTGCGCCTTGAACGGACACAAAGGAATTGCCCAAAAAAATCCTCCTTTGCACTCTTGGCGTCTTTGCGGTGAAAATCAATTACCCAAAAGGCGCTAACTGCTGCCGCTGGGATTGGCGGGCGGGGGGGGCGAACTGGGGCGGTTAAGTTTCAGTCCGAGGCGCGGGGTGGCCGGAGGCGGCGCGGCGGGCGGCGGTTCGGAGGGTTTTGCTTCTGCAGGGGCGGCGGGCGGCGGGGTTTCAGCGGATGTGGCGGGTGGCGGCGGGGGTGGGGCGTAAGGGGGCACCGGCACTGGTGGATTCGTCGGCGCGCTGCGGCTGGGCATGGAGAGTTTCGGGCGATGGGTTTCCGGCGCAGGCGCGGAAGCAGACGACGCGGCGGCGACAGGCGTGGCGGGCGCGGCCGGAGTCGCAGCACTCGCGGGCGCGTGATGCGAAGGCATCGTAAGTTTCGGGCGCGGAGCTTCCGGCGCGGGGGTTGGTGGCGCAGGAGTTGGCGTTTCCGGTGCGGGAGTTGGTGACGCGGACGCGGCGGGCGGTGGTTCGGCGGGCGCGGCCGGAGTTGCGGGTGCTTTGCGCAAAGGCACGGTAAGCTTGCGCGGTGCTTCGGGCGCGGGAGCGGGTGCCGGAATGGGCGGACGGGTGGCGGCGGGTGGAGAGGGAATGGGCGGCTGCGTCGTGCCGGATGGGGGCGCCGGGCTGGGGTGTCGCGAACCAGGAAACGGCAATTTTTTCGACGGCAGCGGGATGGTTTTGGTCGGGGGCGGTTCGGCGGGTGTCTCGGCGGCGGCCCCGGCGGGCGCGGTCTCGCCTTGGGCGGCGGCCAATTTGGCTTCGACGGCATCGAGGGCGGGGTTGGAAACCACCGGGGCGGCCGGGACTTTGCGCTTCTTAATATCCCAAATTTTAATACCAACTAACATAACAACCAGGCCCACGCCGACACCGACATAGGTGGGCATCGAAGACCCGGCCGGCGCGGGCGGCGGGGCCGCCGGGGCGGCGGCGGCGGCCGGCTTCGCGGTTCCCGCTGAGGCGGCGGGATGGCTGGTTCCACTGGAAGCGGCGGGCTTGGCCGTCGTGGCGGCCGAAGCGGCCGAGGGTGCCGCGGTGGCTGTGGGGGTCATACCGGCCGTTGCTGGCGCGGGGGTGGTCGCAGGGGCCGGCGCAGCCACGGGTGCGGGCGGAGCCAGCAATTTGGGCGGGATTTCCGTTGCGTGGTCGTTCACCAAAGTGATTTGGCCTTCGGCATACGTCAACATTGTCACGGCGTTGGGCCCATCCTGTTTGCCGAGAACCATGCGCGCTTGGCCGAGCTTGGCTTCAATGGCGGCCTCCGAGTCGCCGGGCTGGACGACGGCGCGGCCGGCGGCGGTGGTTGGCACGAGGGAGGGCGCCGGGGCGGTGGCGGCAGCCTGGCCGCGCGCAGGTGGGGCGATGGTGAGCGCGGCCAAGCCCAACAGCCCGGCGCAAAATAGATTCCGCCAGCCGGCGGGGGGCCATGAGCGAGAAGCGAGCATGGGACCAAGGATGCAAACACCGGATAGGGCTGTCAATCACGCCCGCGCGGTCGTCTTAACAGCCCCCTATCTGGAGCGTCGTGCTGGCCCCGCGCCAAGGAGTTGATCGGGCCTTGACAAATGGGGGTCTTGAAGGAAAATACTTCCCAGCGCCTCTTTACCCCTATGAGCACTTTCAATTTAAGCGTCAACGGCGAGTCGAAGACGGTGGATGTCGAGGCGGACACGCCATTGCTGTGGGTTTTGCGCGACAGTTTGGAAATGGTCGGCACGAAATACGGTTGCGGCATTGGCATGTGCGGCGCCTGCACCGTGCATCTTGACGGCAAGGCGCAGCGCGCCTGCCAGACCCCGATTTCGAAAGTCGGCGCGTCAAAGGTGACGACCATCGAAGGCCTCGCCAAGGACGGCAAACTGACCGCTTTGCAACAAGCCTGGTGCGACCTAGACGTGCCCCAGTGCGGCTATTGCCAGGGCGGCCAGTTGATGAGCGCGACGGCGCTGCTCGCGGACAAGCCCCAGCCGACAGACGCGGACATTGACGCGGCGATGGCGGGCAACCTGTGCCGCTGCGCGACCTACACGCGCATTCGGGCGGCCATTCACGCGGCCGCCGCGAAATAATTTCACCCCTCAACCTCCATCCACCAAGTTTATACCATGAGCGCCCTCCTCGAACCCCCTCCCGCACCTCCGCCCGCCCGTGAACTGGATCGCCGCAGCTTTCTCAAGGTCAGCGCGCTGGCCGGCGGCGGGCTGATGCTTGGCAGTTACTTGCGCCTTGGCGTGGCAACGGCTGAGGCTGCGCGCGGAGGCTTTGGCGGCGGTGGGCCGTTGAACCCCAATGCCTTTGTCAAAATCACGCCCGATGGCGCCGTCACCATTGTTTCAAAAAACCCGGAAATTGGACAGGGTATCAAGACTTCCCTGCCGATGCACATCGCGGAGGAATTGGATGTACCCTGGTCGAGTGTGACAGTCGAGCAAGCCGACGTGAGTCCCATTTTCCAAGGCCAGAATGCCGGTGGCAGCACAGCCACGCAGACCAATTATACACCCATGCGTCAAATGGGGGCGGCGGCGCGGGCGATGCTGATTGCGGCGGCCGCGCAACAATGGGGCGTGCCTGCGGGTGAATGCACCACCGACAGCGGCACGGTCTTGCACGCGGCTTCCGGCAAGAAGGCCACTTATGGCGAACTGGCCACCGCTGCCGCGGCGATGCCGGTGCCCGCCGCCGCCAGCCTCACGCTCAAGGATCCCAAGGATTGGAAGATTTTGGGCACGCGGGTCAGCGGGGTGGATAATCCCAAGATTGTCACCGGCCAGTCGCTGTTCGGCATTGATGTCATCCAGCCCGGCATGCTGCACGCCAACTTGGTGAAATGCCCGGTTTTTGGCGGCACGGTGACGGAGGCGAATGTCAATCTTGATGAGATTAAAAAAATGCCGGGCGTGAAGGATGCGTTTCTGCTGAGCGGCAATGGCATCACCCCCGGCGTGGCGATTGTCGCCGACTCAACCTGGCGGGCCATCAGTGCGGGCAACGCCCTCAAGGCGGCGTGGGACGAAGGCTCCGGCGTCAGCCAGAACAGCCCGGGTTTTGCGGAGCAAGCCCTCGCATTGGGCAAGAGCAATCCGCCGGACACCTCCAGCCTGCCGGCCGGTGCCAAAACGGTCGAAGGCGCTTATTATTTTCCCTATTTGTCCCACGCCACGCTCGAACCGATGAACACGACGGCGTTGTTCAAAAACGGCGCGATGGAAGTGTGGGTTCCGACCCAATCCCCCAACGCCGGTTGGGGGACCGTGCATATCCGGCGCAGCGGCGGCGGTTTTGGACGCCGGTTGAAGACGGAATATGCCAGCGAAGCGATGGCCATCGCGAGAAGGTTTGAGGGCACGCCCATCAAGCTGACTTGGACGCGCGAGCAGGACATGATGCACGACTCCTACCGGCCCGCGGCATGGCACTTTTTCAATGGCAGCGTGTCCGGCGGCAAAATTGTCGCTTGGAACGATCATTTTGTGGGCATGACCGGCGCGGGCTTTGGCGGTGGGGTGTTTCCTGATGGATTTGTGCCGGGGGCGAACATCCAATCCAGCACGGTGCAGTGCAGCATACCGCAAGGGGCCTGGCGCGCGCCGAATGACAATGGCAATGCCTGGGCCGTGCATAGTTTCTTCGACGAACTGGCCTATGCCGCGGGGCGCGACCCGGTGGAATTGCGTTTGGAAATGCTGTCCGCCGGTGGTGGTGGCGGCCGGGGTGGCATGAGTGCCCAGCGCATGGCTGGCGCCGTGCAACTCGCCGCGCAAAAAGCCGGCTGGGGCAAAAAGCTTCCGAAAGGCCAGGGCCAGGGCATCGCGTTTTATTACAGCCATGCCGGCCACGTCGCCGTGGTGGCCGATGTCAACGTTACTCCGGATGGGGTTTTGACCGTGGACAAGCTGACTGCCGGCGTGGACGTGGGCCCGATCCTCAATGTGAGTGCCGCCGAAAACCAGGTGCAGGGCGCGATGATTGACGGCCTCGGCGCGGGCTGGTTCCTCGAAATCACGATTGATCAGGGCCGCGCGGAGCAAAATAACTTCGACGAATATCCCCTCATTACCATCGCCGACGCGCCCAAGGCGGTGGAAGTGCATTTTGCGCCCGCGGGCAACAACGGCCCGACCGGCTTGGGCGAACCGGCGCTCCCGTCCACGCTGCCCGCCGTCTGCAACGCGATTTTCGCCGCGACGGGCAAACGCATCCGCTCGCTGCCGATCTCCAAGCAAGACCTGAAATGGTCTTAAACATTTTTAACCCCAACTTTTATTCCCATGAGCACATTTAATATAACGGTCAATGGCGCGGCGAAGACGGTGGACGTTGAAGATGATACGCCGCTGCTGTGGGTTTTGCGCGACAGTCTGGAAATGGTGGGCACCAAATACGGCTGCGGCATCGGCATGTGCGGCGCCTGCACCGTGCATCTTGACGGCAAGGCGCAGCGCGCCTGCCAGACGCCAATCTCGAAGGTCGGCGCCTCGAAGGTGACGACCATCGAAGGCCTCGCCAAGGACGGCAAGCTGACGGCGTTGCAACAAGCCTGGTGCGACCTCGATGTGCCCCAGTGCGGTTATTGCCAGGGCGGCCAAATCATGAGCGCGACGGCGCTTCTCGCGGACAAGCCCCAGCCGTCGGACGCGGACATTGACGCAGCGATGGCGGGCAACCTGTGCCGCTGCGCCACCTACACCCGCATCCGTGCCGCCATCCACGCCGCCGCGGCGAAGTAAACAATCCCTTGTAATACCATGAGCGCCGTGCTGGAACCTCCTCCGTGCCGGGAACTGGATCGGCGCAGTTTTCTCAAAATCAGCGCGCTCGCCGGCGGCGGGTTGGTGATTGGCACGTATTTGGATTTCGGCACGGCTCCGGCCGAGGCCGCGGCAGGTGGTTTCGGTGGAGCAGCCACGCCGCCTGACCCGAACGTCTTCATTAAAATTTCGCCCGACGGCAAGGTGGCGCTGATGGCCCCGAATTCTGAAATGGGCCAGGGCGCCAAGACGGCGCTGCCGATGATCATCGCCGAGGAGCTGGACGTGCCATGGTCGAGCGTGAGCGTTTATCAGGCCGACTTGAATCCGGCGTATGGCAGTCAATCCGCCGTGGGCAGCCAGTCCACCCAGGGCAATTACACCCGGCTGCGCCAGGCCGGCGCGATGGCGCGCGCGATGCTCATTGCCGCCGCCGCGCAAAAATGGGGCGTGCCCGAATCGGAATGTTCTGCCGCGCAAGGCATCGTCACCCACACCCCGGCCGGCCAGACGGCGACTTACGGCGAACTCGCCGCGGCGGCGGCGCTCCTGCCGGTGCCGGCCAATCCGCCGCTCAAAGACCCCAAGAATTTCAAGCTGCTCGGCACGCGCGTGCCCGGCGTGGACAACGCCAAAATTGTCACGGGCCAGCCGCTCTACGGCATTGATCAGAAACAACCAGGGATGCTTTACGCGGCGTATGTGAAATGCCCCGTCTTCGGCGGCCAGCCCGTCAGTGCCAACCTCGATGAGGTGAAAAAACTGCCCGGCGTGAAGGATGCTTTTCTGCTCGGCAATTTGGGCAGTCTCACGCCCGGTGTTGCCATTGTGGCCGACTCGACCTGGCATGCCTTTAGTGCCGGCCAAAAACTCACCGTGCAATGGGATAATGGCGCGGGCGTCAACCAAGGCAGCGATGATTACGCCAAACAGGCGGACGCCCTCGGCCAAAGCGCGCCCGTGACACCCGCAGACGGCGCCAGGAATCTCACCGCCGTTTATCATTATCCTTTTCTCGCGCACGCGACGCTCGAGCCGCAAAACTGCACGGCGCTGTTCAAAAATGGCGTGATGGAAATGTGGTGCCCAACGCAGGTGCCCTCGGCCGGGCAGCGTTTGGTCACGGCGGGCCTGGGCTTGGCGGCCAGCAACGTGGTGGTGCATGTGACGCGCGTCGGCGGCGGTTTTGGCCGGCGTGGCTCGAACGAGTTTTCCCTCGAAGTTGCCGCCATTGCTCAAAAATTCGCGGGCACGCCCATCAAGCTGACCTGGATGCGTGAGCATGACATGCAGCATGATAATTACCGTTCCAATGGCTGGCATTATTTCAACGCCACGGTGGATGGTTCGGGCAAGGTCGTGGCGCTGGCGGATCATTTTGTCAAAATCCAGGGCCAGGTCGGCGGCTATGCCGGCGGCTTTCCTTTTGCCTCGGTGCCCGGCTCGAATGTCCAACAAAGCCAGATTCCCGGCAACATTCCCACCGGCTATTGGCGCGCGCCCGGCGACAACGGCAATTGCTGGGCGGTGCAGTGTTTTGTGGACGAGTTGGCCCACGCCGCCGGGCGCGACCCGCTGGGCTTTCAGGTGGATTTGCTCGCGGCCCAGCCCGCTGCGCCGGCCGCCGGGGGCCGTGGGGGCCGCGGTGGCGGCTCGATTAGCTCCCAGCGCATGAACGCCGTCATCAAACTCGCCGCCGAAAAAGCCGGGTGGGGCAAACAATTGCCACGCGGCCAAGGGCAGGGCTTCGCCATCAGCTCGACCAACGGTGCGTGTGTGGCCGTCATTGCCGAGGTCACAGTTACCCACGCCGGCAACTTGCATGTGGACCGGCTCGTCGCCGCCGTGGACGCGGGGCTGATTGTCAATTTAAGTTCCGCGGAAAACCAGGTGCAGGGTGCGATGATTGACGGCCTGGGCGCGGCGTGGTTCCTCAAGGTTACCATCGCGAACGGCCAGGTCGAGCAGGACAACTTCGATGAATACCCGCTGTTGAGCATGCCCGATGCGCCGACGGTCGTGGAGGCGCATTTTATTTCCACCACCGCCGCCCCGACCGGTTTGGGCGAGCCGGCACTGCCGCCCACCGCGCCTGCCGTGTGCAACGCCATCTTTGCCGCCACCGGCAAACGCATCCGCACCCTCCCCATCAGCGGCGAAGATTTGAAATGGTCGTGAACGACACGATCGGACTGATTCTGCTGGCCGCCGGCGGTTCCGCGCGGCTGGGCCGGCCCAAACAGTTGTTGGATTACGAAGGCCAGCCGCTGCTGCGCCGCGCCGTCGAGACCGCGCTGGCGTCCCAATACCGGCCGGTGGTGGTCGTGCTCGGCGCGCAAGCCGAAGCCTGCGCTGCGGTTTTAGAAGGTTTGGGTGGGGACAACTTGGGCAAGGTTAGCTCGGGTAGGGACGGCGCTCCGAGCCGTCCGCTCCGCATCGTCGTCAATACGGATTGGCCGGAAGGCCTGACCAGTTCCATCCGCGCCGGCTTGGCGGCGCTTGGAAAAGAAAATCCCGCCATCACCGCGGCGATTCTCTCTGTTGCCGACCAGCCGCACCTGACCACGCCGTTGCTCGATTCGCTGATCGAGCGCCATCGCGCGACGGGCAAAAAAATCATCGCCGCGCAGTATGCCGGCGTCCCCGGCCCGCCCGCGCTTTTTTGCGCCAGCCTGTTTCCGCAACTGCTGACCCTCCGCGGCGACGAAGGCGCCCGCCGCGTGCTCCAGGCGAATCCCGGCGAAGTCGAACTCGTGCCATTTCCAGACGGCGCGCTGGATGTGGACACGCCGGAGGATTATGAAAAGCTTCAAGACGAGTGATGAAAAACTTGGAACCTAAATCTTTCGTTAACGTCCTTTAGGAGCTAGGTATCTGTACTAATTTCGTCCCATTCCTGGTTGCAGTAACCGATTAACCAATTAAACCCATAGTGCCTTTCCTGAATCACTCCCGGGTTGATTCCTTGGTAAGTAGGCAAACCGTCTCGTCGCTGCGCATTTCGCACCTCCCAATGGAGCTTGTAAACACGCTCATACTCCTCATGGATTTCATTCTCGCCTCTTAGGCAGGCAGACGAAATATAATCATGGGTGCTGGAAAATAGTGCTGGAATGGCCGCTATTACGGGGCCCATGTCGCACAAGGCGGTCATATCATTCATCCGATCAATTTTCTTCAGGGGCCAGAACAAGGGAACTTGCGCCTCCACTTGCCAAGTAATGTTGGCGATGGTTTTTTGGTCATGGAATTCACTTTGGAGAAAACTTTTTTCCGCCGGGCTAAGTGCGGGCCATAAGTTTTGCTCATTTAGCCAGTGTTTCAAATCGCCTTTGGAGACCCCATGAGCTGCGGAAAGCACGCAGTGAAGGACAAGAGTGCGTCGGGCCACCTCCTCAGCCGAACGCAGTTTATTTGGGATATCATCTTCCGGCATGGAGTTTTACTACCAAAGCGGTCGCCAATACTCAAGATGAATGACCATGATGCAAATACACTTGAGTCGGGTGTGTAATGCTGCTTTGTAAAGGGTTGACGATTTTTCCAGATCACTTATTTTGTAGCCGTGAAAACGAAAACCAGCGCAACCAAGCCCCGTCGCATGAACGGCACCGCCGTCTCTCCGGCGATGTTGCGTCGTTTGCGTGTTTTGGAACGCGGACCGGGAAAAACGTTTAAGACGGCCCGTGAAGCAGTGGCTTATCTCCATGCCGTATGCGCGAAATAAGGTTCACCAAAACCTTTCTTCGCAACTGGCGTGCATTGCATCGCGCTCGCTTGGTCGGTTATGATGATTTGGACACCGTGGTTTATCTGCTCGAAAAGGGAGAACCTTTGCCTTTGGATTTTGACGATCATGCACTCACGGACAATTACGAAGGCTATCGGAATTTCATCTTTCAGGCGATGTGGTTGTCATTTACAAGGCATCTTTACGACGTGTGACGCTGATGGATGTGGGTGGCCACGCTGCTTTGTTTGGACACCGCAAGCACAAGCGAAAAGGCGTCCCACGTCTGCCAAAGTCCAGTGAACCAGACCAGCCCTGAGCGCCCCCTAAATTGGCTTGTGAAAATCTGGAAATCAGGATTGATTCATTGCCATGCCTGTTTCGACCATGGCCTCGCCGGATGCCAGCGGCCGGGTGGTGGATTACCTCCGCCTCTCCGTCACCGACCGCTGCAATGAGCGCTGCCTCTATTGCATGCCGGAGGGCTACAAGGGCTGGCAGGCGCGCGAGGACACGCTGACCGACGACGAAATCATGCGGCTGGTGCGCGTGGCCGCCGGGCTGGGCTTCAAAAAATTTCGCGTCACCGGCGGCGAGCCGCTCATCCGCAAGAACATCGTGGATTTGCTCGGTCGCATTTGGGCGGAGCCGGGCGTCGAAACTCTCGGCATTTCGACCAACGGCGTCATGTTGGAAAAACTGGCCGTGCCTCTGCGCCAGGCAGGGGTGTGCGGCGTCAACGTCAGCCTGGACGCGCTCGACTCCGCCATCTACCACCGCGTCACCGGCGGCGATTTGGCGCGCGTACTGGCGGGCATCGAGGCTGCCTGTGCTGCGGGCTTTGGAAAAATCAAGTTGAACTGCGTGCTCATGCGCGGCGTCAACGAGCAGGAAATCTGGCCGCTGGTGGAATATGCCGCCGCGCGCCACTGCCCGCTGCGCTTCATCGAACTGATGCCACTCACCCGGCGCGACGTGCTCAATGAGAGCAATTTTTTCCCCATTGCCGAATTGATGGAGATATTGCAGGCTCGCGATGAAGTGCAGCCGGTGGACAAGGCGGGCGAGCGCATCGGCAACGGCCCCGCGCGCTATTATCGCCTGCAACGCACGGGGGCGCTCGTCGGCGTCATCGGCGCGCTGACTGAGGCGTGTTTTTGCGAGCGCTGCAACAAAATGCGCGTCACCGCCGACGGCAAGTTGCGCCCCTGCCTCGGCGACGCCCTCGAATTCGACCTGATGCCCGCCTTGCGCGGTGGCACCGACGACGACGTGACGGCTGTCTTCCTCGCCGCGCTCGCCCGTAAACCCGCCGCCCACGGGTTTCGCGACGTGTATCAACCCGCGCGTCCGATGACCGCCATCGGCGGGTAGGTTTTTCCAGATTATCCAAGCCATACTTCCACTCCATGAAAAAGCTTGGTATCGTCTTCGTAGGGCGGTGTTTTTGCCCGCGCTGCTTTGCCCGGTGACGATCCCTAGCTCGGGCAAAAGCACCGCGCTACAAATCGAGTCACAAGGCCATCAGATGCTGATCCAACCCCCGCAGGGCGCGAATGCGGCGGGTGCGAATGGTTTCTTCCAGCCGCTCAAGGCTGGCCGGGACGTGGTCCTTGTTCAACTGGGGATGGTCGAGGTGAAACACCAAGGCTCGGCCGTAAACAAACTTGCGCTGCCGCCCTAGGTTATACAGCCGGGAGCAGAGATCACTGTCCTCGCCAATGCCCCAGCCTTCGTAAGTTTCATCGAAGCCGTTGACGGCCAGGAGGTCATCGCGCCAGATAGCGAGGTTGCATCCGATCAGTCCGCGCTGTTCTTGATTGCGTCGAATCACCGGCACCGGCCAGCGGATGCCTTTGAGCAGGCCATGGACCTGCCCGGTGAGCATGAGTTGGGTCAAGCTGACTCGCCCGGCCAGCAGGTCGGGGACTTTTTTTTCCGCCACAAAGGCGCGCCGGCCTTGCACGAAGGTTCCTTTTTCGGCCAGGGCGAGGTGGTCGGCGACAAAGCGGCGCGCGGGCAGGCAATCGCCATCGAGAAACACCACATATTCGCCACTGGCGAGCGCCACGGCGGCATTGAGGATGCGCGTCTTGCGAAAGCCCTTATCCTCGTGCCAGGCGTGTTTCACGGCGAAGGGCGCCTGCTTCATCCATTTTTCGACGACGGCGCGCGTTGGCGCACCCGAGCCATCGTCGGCGATAATGACTTCATGCGGACGGGCGGTCGTGTCCGCCCCCAACCGGGCCAGGATGGCATCCAGCGGCGCGGGATTATTATAGGTGCTGACAATCAGGCTGAGGCGCATCAGGAGGGCGGCGGTTGGGGCAAATCTTCGGGCGGCGGGCGCGGGGCGCGCTGGTTTTGCAGGTGTTCGTAAAGGAGGGAATAACGATAGAAGGTCGCGTAGCCCATGTAACACGCGATGTAAAAGCCGGGAAAACCGTCGAGGAATCCGAACCGCAGAACGTACCCGCGAAAAAACCGCCAGTGGGCGCGAAAGATGGCGTTGGCCGCCGACCAGCGCGCCTTGCGCTCGAGTTGCCGGCGCAGAAAGATGTCCCCAAAATAGCCGATTTTTTGCAAATGGTCGCGCAGGCTGGGGCAGGTGTAGTGATGCAGGTCGCCGGCCAGTTTGGCCGCCGGGCCGTCCAATTCCATTTTATCATGCTCGGAACTGCCGCCCCACTTTCCGCGCCCGCGTCGAATCAGGCGCAGGCTGTGGTCGGGATACCAGTCGCCGTGCTTGATCCAGCGGCCGAGAAACCAGACTTTGCGCGGGAAAAAGGCCCCGGCGAATTTCGCATCGTCGCGCCGCACAAATTCCCGGATGCTGGCGGCCAGCGCCTGCGAAACCTCTTCGTCGGCATCCAGGCACAAGACCCAGCGCTGCGTGGCGTAGCCGAGCGCGAGATTTTTTTGGTCGCGGTGACCCTGCCAGGGATGTTCGTAAACGCGCGCGCCATATTTTTTCGCTAGGGCGGCGGTGTCGTCCGTGCAATCGTTGATGACGACGACGATTTCTGCGGCCCACGGCGCTACACTGTCGAGGCAGCGCGGCAGGTTGGCGGCCTCGTTGCGCGCGATGAGCACAAGGCTGAGCGGCAGTTTTTCGGCGGGAGCGTTCATGGCTGCGCGGCCGCCGGTTTGGCGAGGGCTTGTTGGATGCGCGCCCAGACCGCGCTGGAAGTGATGGCGGCCATGCAAGGGCTGGAGGCGTGGCACTCGTGCCAGTGTCCGCTGCATGGGCAGAGGCCCCCCTGCACGACTTGGTGCAACGGCCCCAGCGGCGCCCAGCGCGAGGCCGCCGTCGGGCCGAACAACCCAATCGTCGGCACGCCCAGCCCCGCGGCGAGGTGCAATGGCGCGGTGTCGGGCGAAACAAACAGACTCGCCCGCGCGACCACCGCGAGAAACCGGTCCAAATCGAGGCCGGGCGGCAGGGTGGGCGCCTTGGGCATAGCCCCCCATACCTCGGCGAGGAGAGCCTGTTCGCGAGCACTTGGCCCCGCCGACAGACAGACTGGTATGTCTGTCGCCCGTGCGCGGTCGAATAAATCCACCCAATTCGAAGCCGGCCATTCCTTCTTCGGCTGGCTGGTCGAAAGATGAAATATCACCGGATGACCGGGTAAAATCTGTGCGGCCTCGGCGGCCAGGGCTGGGTTGGCCCGCACGTCCAGGCGGGGGGAGGGGGGGAAGGGGATATCCCAGGCGCTGAGGACGTGCAAATCGCGCACAATCTCGTGCCGCGTCGGGTCCGCCTCCTCGATGCCGCGTGTGTAGGCCAGCCGCCGCAGCCGGTGCCCATGGGGGGTGGTCACCCCGAGGCGCTCCTTTGCGCCAATCAAGCGGCTGAGAATCGCCCCGCGGTCGTTGCCCACGAAGTCCACGCTGCGGTCGAATTTTTCGCGCTGCAAGGCGCGGATGATGGGCCAGCTTTCAGTGAAACGCGCCCGGCCCCGCGTGCGTGGCAGCGCCCAGACTTTGTCCAGCCACGGCAAATGGCGCAGCAGCGGCGCGGCGTCCTCGGCCACCAGCGCGTGCAGCTCGGCCTCCGGCCACTGGTTGCGCAAGGCGCGCAACGCCGGCACGGCCACGACAACGTCGCCGAGGTATTTGAATTTGATGGCCAGGATTTTGAGCTTCGCCACAAGCCGGACTGTAAATGGCCGAATGAAAAATGCAAAAGGCAAAATGGAATGGAGAAGACAGGCCAAATTTTCCATTTTCCATTTTCCATCCTCCATTATACGCTGCCTCATGCCCCGCCCCGGCGTCGAATTTTTTCACAGCGTATCGCCGTCCGCGCGCGTGCTCGTGCTCGACCTGGGTTTTCTGGGTGACACGATTCAGTTGATTCCCGCGCTGGCGGCTGTCCGCCGCGCTTTGCCCTCGGCGCGGCTGGAGGTGATGGTCTCCGAGCATATTATGAGCCTGCTGGCGGTGTGCCCGTGGTTGGATGCGGTGCGCGGCTACCCACGTTTTCCCAAAGGGCCGCCGTGGTATAAGAATTTTGGCCGCGTGTGCGCCCTGCGGGCGGAGCACTACGACGCAGTCATCAACCTGAACGGCTCCGACCGTTCGAGCATTCTGACACGGCTGACGGGCGCGCCCTTGCGCCTCGGGCGCGTGCCGCCGAAGGTTTCGATGTTTTGGCCGCACTGTTTCACGCACACCGTCGAGGTTGCGCGCGGCACGCAGACGATTTATATCCAGCACCTTGCCGCCTTGGCGGCGGCGGGATTCCCGGCGGCGGCTCTGGCCGGCCCGGCGTTTCCCATTGAAATTCCGGAGACGACGGTGCAAAAAGTCGCGGCCCGACTGGGTGCGGAGCGCGCGTTTGTCCACGTCAGCCCGTTTGCGACGCAGGATGAAAAGGAACTGCCCGCTGACACGCTGGCCGATTTTTTGAACGCCGCCGCCGCGGCCCGGCCCGATTTGGCCTGGGTGCTTTCGACCGCGCCCAATGAGCGTGAGCGCGCCAAGCTCGCCACGTTGCGCGCGAAACTAAAATTCGAACCGTGGAAAATCTTTCCCGGCGATTTGGATTTGGTGGAGTTGACGGAAGTGATGCGGCGCGCGCGGCTGCACCTCGGCGGCGATTCCGGCGCGCTGCACGTTGCGCTGATGGCCGGCACACCCACGTTGTCCTGGTGGCGTGATTATGCCGGGCGCGTCGAATGGATGCCGCAAGGCCCGCGGCACGCGGCGCTGGTGGGCCGCGCCGGGCCAATGGGCATCGAAGGAATCAGCGCCCAGAGCGCATTGGCCACGTTTGCCGATCTCCTCCAGAAAACCGAATCCCAATCCGGCGGGCGCGCAACATGAAACTAAGCGTCGTCACTCCCAGTTTTAATTCCCTGCGCTGGCTGCCCGACTGCGTGGCCTCGGTGCGCCACGCCGGGGCCGGGCGGGACTTCGAACATTGGGTGGTGGACGGCGGCAGTCAGGATGGCACCGTGAAATTTTTACAAGATGACCCTGGCTTGCGCTGGCTCTCCGAACCCGACCGCGGGATGTATGACGCCCTGAACAAGGGGATTGCGCGCGCCACAGGGGAAATCATCGGCCACCTCAATGCCGACGAACAATACAACCGCGCCGGCCTGCAGGCGGCTCTGGCTCTCTTGGAAGAGCAGCCCCAACTCGACGCTGTCTTCAGCCCCACCGTCATGGTTGACGCCGAGGGCGGTTTTTTGCAGTTGTTCAAGCAGGTGGTGGTTCCCACTTTGGCCGATGCCGAATGGTGCATGCCGGTGCAATCCTGCTCGTTGTTGTATCGCAAGCGCGTGTGGGACCGGCTGCCCTACGATGCGCGTTTCCGCCTGGTGGGCGACCATGTTTGGTTTTATGGCCAGATGAAGCTCGGCCTGCGCCTCGCGGTGGTGGGCGCGCCCATCGGGATTTTCACCTGGCGGGCGGATAATTTAAGCAACTCCAACCAAAGCGAGGATGCCTTCGAGGGCCGGCGGCGCAACACCTGGAGCACTAAGCTGGCCAAGCATTATTACCGTTTGCGCAAACTATGGGCCGGCGGCTATCGGCGCGATCCGGTGGATTATGAAATCGCGCAAGGAGGGAACGTCCGCCGCATTCACATCGAACGGCCCGCGCTTAAACTTGCGCCCGAGCGGTTGCGCGGCCGGTCGTCCTGATTAGGCGTGTTTCTTGGAGACGGGCACGAGGGTGAGGCCCGGCAATTCCTGACGGCGAACCACCAACAGGCCGTCCACGGCGTAGGATTCCGCCGGAGTATGCTCGGCCACGAGGGCGTAGTTATGCTCGCGCAGCAGAGCCAGGCAGGCGGTGTGGAGACTCTCCGAGTGGGTGGAGACGAAAAGGCAATCCACGCGGCGCTCGCGCAGCATCCGGTTCGCCCCGCGCAACATGGCCAGTTCGTGGCCTTGAATATCGCTGTGCAGCAGGTGGATGTGCTCGATCTGCAACCGGTCGGCCAGCCAGTCCACCGAAACCGTAGGCGCATCATAGGGATGGGTGCCATAATGATCGCCGAGATAGCCGCGAAAAAATTCGCCGGCGCAGCCATTGGTCGCAAAGTTCAGGCGGCCGGCGTTGAGGTTGGTCGCGCTGGGTTCCACCATGATATTGCGCGCCTGGGGAATCTGCTGATGGAACCAGAGCGAGTAAAACGCCCAATAGGCGCCCAATTCGACCATGGTGGCGCCGGCCGGCATCTGTTTGAGCATTTCGGCAAAAACCCATTCCTCCTGGGGTTCATGCACGCCGCGGCTGGCCGCCAGCAGGCGCTGGGCGTGCCCCGTGTAATAGGAGCCGAGCGCGACGCGCACGCCGTTGTGCATCACTTGGTCGTGGCCGATAATGGCGCCCGCCTGGGGGTGGCGCGGCAACCGGCCCAAGTCGGGGCAGGCCAGCACATCGGCGATGCGATGGTCCCAATCCGCAGCTTCCGCCTTGGCGAGCAGCAGGGCGCGCAAACGGTGTTTTTTTTCACGCCAACGGTCATGCGCGGACGACCCGCGGGGCGTCAGCGCGGTGAGCAAACGATACCAGGCGAGCTGACAGGCGGCATTCACGGGAGGGCGAGGTGGGGCGGGGACAAACAGCGCCGCAATTGGCGGCCAACAGTGATGGTTCTACCTGTAAATGCCAGTCGAAAATCAAGCCGTCACCTTGTCGTGGCTGCGGATCCGGGCTGAATTCGTCCAGTCCATGTTTCCACCACCCGGCGGAAATCCTTTTGGATTTGAGTTCTCCGGCCCGTCCCGGCAGATTCCCTTTCCGCCCGAATTCGATTCCTGGCCGGATTTCGTCATGACCCCGCCCCTCCGCCCGCTCAAGTTGTATGCGGATCGAAATTATTTTCCACCCGGCGGCGAGCAAGTGCCGCTTTTGTTGCCTTTTTGGGGCGAGCAGTTGAGCAACTACTCCAATATCGAACTGGACGATCATCACGAACTGGAAACGCTCGGCGCGGAACTCTTTGAGCTGGCTTCGCTGGCGGAGTGCGACCTGGCGCTGTATCCCGCCTATTGGCGCGAAGGTGACGCCAATGAGCAGGCGCACCGCTTGGCGGCGCAAGCCAAAGCCGCGGGCAAACAGGCGCTGATTTTTTTCTGGAGCGATCTGGATGAACCCATTCCCGTGGATAACGCCATCGTTTACCGCACCTCGCTGACCCGGAGCAGGCGGCGTCCAAACGAGCGAGTACCGCCGGCGCTGGTCAAGGATTGGGGGCTGGAAATGCACGCCGGGTCGCTGCGGTTGCGTGAATTCAGTTCGCGTCCGGTGGTTGGATTTTGCGGCTATGTGGCCAAACGCAAAAATGCGTTTCATAATCTGATCCATGCGGCTGCGGGCTTCGCTGCCGCTGGATCGCGCCTTGGCCCGGGTGGGCATCCGGCTGATTAAATCGCCCGCGGTGCGGCTGCGCACGCAGGCGGTGCGGTTGTTGCAACGCAGCCCGTTGTGCGGCACGAATTTCCTCCTGCGCAGCGCCGGCTTCAACGGGGCCGTCGTGGATGGTCGTTGGGACGCGGAACTGGCCCGGCAGTCGCGCAGCGAGTTTTTTGACAACATGCTCGACAGCGACTACACGCTCTGTGTGCGCGGCGCGGGCAATTTTTCCCTGCGGTTTTACCAGACGCTTATGTGCGGGCGCATCCCCCTGTTGGTGGATACCAATGGCGTATTGCCCGGCGAGGAATCCATCCCGTGGGACGACTACCTCGTGCGCGTCCCGGAGGCCGATTTGGCCTCGTTGCCCGAGCGCCTGCTCGCCTGGCACCGCCGGCTTAATCCGGAGCTTTTCCGGCAACGCCAGCAAGCCTCCCGCCGTCTGTGGGAGGAGCATTTTTCCGTGCCAGGATTTTTCCGCGAATTGAGCCGGCAGTTGCGGAAGGAATTGGCGCCAGCCAGGGCGGGTGAAGGTTGAATATGGCCCAAAAATCCGACAAAAAAAGCGCGAGCACGCTTTCCGGGGAGCGAAATATGGTTGGCCCGAGCCTTGCTGCGTTTATAGTGTTGTTGCCCATGCGGCTCCAGATTTTCCAGCATGTTGCCTTTGAGGGCCCCGGCGAAATCGCGAGCTGGGCGCGCGAGCGTGGCCATGAGTTGACGACGACGGCTTGGTATGACGGGGCGGGCGCGCCGGACTTGGTGGAGGTCGAGGGCCTGATCGTGATGGGCGGGCCGATGAACATTTACGAGCACCGGTCGCACCCGTGGCTGCGGGCGGAAAAGGAATTTCTGGCGCGGGCGTTGGAGCACGGACGGCCGGTGGTGGGGGTGTGCCTGGGGGCGCAATTGCTGGCGGACGTGCTGGGTGGGCGCGTTTATCAGAATCCGGTGCGGGAGATTGGCTGGTGGCCGGTGCGCTGGCGGGCGGCGGCGCGGGCCACGCCGGGCTGGGATTTTCTGCCGCCGGTTTCGACGCCGTTGCATTGGCACGGCGACACGTTCAGTTTGCCGCCCGGTGCGCAATGGCTGGCGGAAACGGACGATTGCGCGCACCAGGCGTTTGCCTGGGGGCGGCTGGCGCTGGGCTTGCAGTTCCATCTCGAAACGAATGCGGCTGCGCTGGATGCGTTGATCAAAAATTGCGGCGATGAGTTGGCGCCCGGCGGCCCGCGCGTGCAAACGGAGGGGCAGTTGCGCGAAGGCCTGGCGCGCCAGCAAGGGGGGAATTTGCCGCTGTTGTGGAAGCTGCTGGATGCGTGGTTTTCGTGACGATGCGGGAGACGGCTTTATGCTTGCGCGCGGGGCGGGGAAAGGTGATAGTCAGCAACCCTCCGGCGCTCCGCGTGCCGGCGGTTTGGTGAAAATCACACGGAGAGATGGCCGAGTGGTCTAAGGCGCTGGTTTGCTAAACCGGTGTAGTGCCAAAAGCGCTACCGAGGGTTCGAATCCCTCTCTCTCCGCCAGTTTTATAACTGGCTTTATTGCAATGAGATACATTAAACTTGAATCCTTAATTTTCGCAAAGTGACAATATAAATGACAATAATTTGCCTATGGAGAACATTGTCGCAGATTGACTTTTGACTAGCGCCTTAGACAGGATAAAAAAAATGTCCGTGGAGAGACGTGGACAACGCGCAAAAGACTTCGGCTTGAGCAAATCCGCCGCGGATTTGTCCCGACGAATCATGCCGTCAGGCAGGAACGGGTCAATGCCGTTCATACACAGCATTTGGGCACAAAAAAACCTCCCCTGCATGATGGGAGGTTTTGCTAACCTAAGATTGATACTATTTGGTATTATGTTTCTGACGCTTTGATGCTATACGTTCAACGAATATATTCTCTGACAAAATTCGGAACGGCAGGGGAGAGTTGATACTAGATCTTCAACGAATTTTTCTCTGACAAAATTCGAAACGGAAGGGGCGCAAATCCGCTCTATTATCGGCGGGATGAGATATTGGCGAAGGCAATATGAAGACAGTCGGATATGTCTACTCTGGTCTTAATGTGGCAAGGCGACCTAAGACAATAATCCATATTTAACTGCTTGATTTTGAGGTGCTTGCGTCTTAACTTAGAACATGTTACAACTACCGCAGGTTGCTTCTTCATGAGGGTCTTTCATGTGAGGAGTTTTCCGAGTTTGGGCGTCAAGCAGACTCCAAGCGGGGTTCAGCGCGACACGCTGGACCTTTTTTGTAGCCTGCAATGCAACTAACAACTGCAATCACTATCGAACTGTCACAGAACGAATATCCAATTTCTTGGATTGCGATTACAATGCCATGACTATGTCCAAAAGTCAAACGCTCGTTTGGACAAGATATTCACAAATTCACTGAGTGTTTTTGTGAAGATCAGTGACTAATTTGTCGGCGACCCCCTTGGGGGAGGAACTCTGGCAAGGGGGATGGGGGTGTCGGGGCAGCCGCTTCTTACCCCCTGTGGTCTTACACGAAAAAAGCCCCGCTTTCGCGGGGCTTTTTCCTAGCTTTTGTAGAGATTAGAACTCTGCAAGACGCTCACCCATGGCCTTGAACTTGTAGCCCGGCTTGATGGGCGAGATGCAATTGTTTCTTCTTTGACCAGGAAGGCCGGCGGGGGCCGGGGCCGTCCCGCCATGCGGGACGGCCTCCGGCCCGCCCCCGGCCAATCCACCGGAAGGCGCGGCATTCATCGGGAGCCTCCTTGCGCCGCGGGTATCGAGAGCGGTCTTGCATTTTTGCCGAAATCCGCAATGATACGGGCATGAAAGCCGCTCGACAGGCTCACGGTGGCCGCAGGGTTTACCATTCCGACCCGGAGATCATGCATGGCGAAGTCGTGTTCGTCGGCACGCGGGTGCCCGTGCGCAGCTTGTTCGACCACCTGGAGCAGGGTTTCACGATTGATGGATTTCTCTATGACTTCCCGTCGGTAAAGCGTGCGCAATGTCTGGCCGTACTGGAGGAATCCAAGCAACACACGGAGGAGACGGCCCTTGCGCATACTCCTTGATGAGAACCTGCCCTGGGCGCTGGGAACGTTTTTGCCCGGCCACGAATACAACACCGTGGTGCGCATGGGCTGGGGCGGCGTCAAAAACGGAAAGTTGCTGGCGCTGGCCCAGAAACAGTTCGACATCTTCCTGTCGGTAGATCGTGGCCTGCCGTTTGAGCAGAACCTCCCCAAGTTCGACATCGCCATCTTTTTGCTCCGCGCGCGCAGCAACTCCTTGCCGGACTTACGACCGCTGGTGTCGGCAATTTTAATCGCGGCGCAACGGCCCCAGAAGCGCGCGCTGACCATTATTGAGCTTTGACGGCTCATGGCCGGCCTCCTTGCGCCGCGTCAACGAGCGCGAGGATGGCCGCGCGGATATGCTCGGGTAGATTTGCCCAAGCCAGGACAACCTTGGACAGGGCTTCCCCAGGCTGGCCGGAACTTGGTGGTAAGGCGCGGGGTGGGGCCTTTTTCTGAAATTTTGCAATCTTGCCTCTGGCAGTTACTTCTGATTTTGTCCCGGTAGATTCGAACTCCGCCAGTTTACGATTTGTTGATTTTCACCCTGCGGGGCGATAACGGGTGCGGGGTCGGGGGCCTTCTTAATGGTTGCAAATTTCGCGGGGGGCGTTTCTTGTGGTTTTTTCCCGCCGAAATCGAATTCCGTAACAAATCCACGAAAGAGCATGCTTCATGCGCGCCAAAATATCCGTCATGCTGTCTGAAGTGCTGTTTTCCGCGCTGCTGCTTTCGTCGCTCGCGGCGCAAACAACCAACGCCGGGCCGGCGGTGCCCGTCACGGGGTCCGGTCCGATTCACCTGGCGGGATTTTGGAGTTTTCGCATGAAAACGACGGGTTCGTCTACAGCGACCGCGATTTCACGAGCGGTTTGCGCCTGTCCTACACAACGCCGAATTATGCCGGACTGGTCGGCGGTGCCGCTGGTGCCGGCCTGGTATGGCGACTTTTTCGACGGCATCAGCTTCCTGGACGCCAGCACTGCGGTGGCCTCCGCCGGGGTTTACGCCCAGCAGAATATGTATACGCCGAACAACAATAACCTGAATCCGCCGGACCCGAACGATTACCCCTACTCCGGCTGGGTGGGTTTGGGGACGGACCTGATTCGGCAAACGGCGGATCGCCGCGCGATTTTTGAGGCCAACGTGGGCTGGGTCGGCCCGTATTCCGGCGCGGAAGATTTGCAAGATGCCTTCCATTCGTTGATTGGCTCCCATAAATTTCAGGGCTGGGACGACCAGCTCAAAAACGAGCCGGTCTTGCAATTTGCCTACCAGCAGGATTGGCGGCTGGCCGCGTTGTCGAACCTCAACGCGGCGACGCCGGGCTCGTTTTGTTACGACTTTATTCCGCACGTCCGGGCGACGGTTGGCAATGGCTGGGACTACGCGGCGGCGGGCTTCGTGGCGCGCTGGGGCTACCAAGTGCCGATGGATTTCGGTCCGGCGCGGATGCGACTCGGGGATATTGACAGCGCGCCCTATGCGGCGCCGGGCGCGGGGAAAAGTTCCGGCGGGGATTGGTCGCTGGACGCGCTGTCGGCCTATGTGTGTTTTGGCGCGGAAGGCCGGGCGGTGGCGCGGGACATCACGCTTGACGGCAACACCCTGGCCAACAGCGCGAGCGTGGTGCACAAGCCGTTCGTCGGCGAAGTTTACACGGGGTTGGTGACGCAATATAAGAACTTTCGCGCTTCCATGCTGTTCATTTACGAATCAGACACCTTCGATTCGCAACCCCAGCCCGGCCAATGGCGCGGCGCTTTGACCCTGGGCTGGCAATTTTAGGGCTGAACGAGAATGCGCCGCTTGGGCAGTTTTTTCGAAACCGGTGTAGATTCGGGGGGCATGACAATTTCGACGCATGTGCTGAACCGCTGGCCAGACCATGACTTTATTGGAATATATCCTCCTCGCCACGAGTTCGCTCTTTGTGATCGTGGATCCCTTGGCGGCGGTGCCGGCGTTTATCGCGATGACGCCGTCCAACACCCCGGCGGAGCGCGGCCGCATGGCCCGGTTGGCGGCGCTGGTGATGGCGGGGGTGCTGCTGGCTTTTGCCCTGGCCGGGCGGTGGATTTTCCGGTTTCTCGGCATCACCATGCCGGCTTTTGAGATTGCCGCGAGCATCGTGCTCCTGCTGGTGGCGCTCGACATGCTGCGGGCCCAGCGTTCGCGGGTGCTGGAAACGCGCGAGGAGACGGACGCGGGCATGGCGAAACTGGACATCGCGGTGACGCCCCTGGCCATCCCCATGCTGTCCGGTCCCGGCGCCATTTCGACCGTCATTCTGTTGCAGAACCAGGCGCAGAATTTGTCGCAGGAGGTGGGCTTGTGCGTCAGTATCTTGGCCGTGGCTGCGGCCACTTACACGATTTTGCGGATATCAGCGCACGGCATGAAATGGCTCAGCCCCATTGCCTTGAACATCGCCATCCGGATCATGGGGCTGCTGCTGGCAGCCGTGGCCGTCCAATTCATGATCAATGGCATTCTGGCCGTGCATTCGCTTTGGCTGGCCCAGCCCGCGGGGTGAATTTGCGACAAACGCCGGTTACTCCTGGGGGCCTGCAATCATCATGGGCGTGGCGCCGGCGGAGGGCGGCGGAATTTTGCGCACATTCACATGCGAAAGCAGTTTCCACCCGCCGCCGGTTTGCACAAAAACATCCAGGCGCGGGGTGGCTTCCTTCGCCAGGCGCGCGGCGGCAATCGTTTCGCCGACCTGGCATTGATAGGTCACCAATAGCACATCGCCCTGGCGCGTGACTTTGTAGTCGGAAAGAACATAGGGGGTGAGCTTGAGTTTGGCCACCAGCAGCCGTTCCGCCGCCCAGCCGCGGGCGCCATCCTCGTGCAGGCTTTGGAAGCCGGGGGCGACAAACTGGTCGAGATCCGCGATATCGGGTTGCGCAAAGTCCGCCCACAACTTTTCAACCTGCTGCTGGCCCAAGGCGTTGTCGGCGGCGCTGGTCGGGGCGGAGCCATCCCGCAGCGGAAGGTGACGTCCGCAGCGGGGCTGACGGCGAGCGCGAGGCTCAGGGCGATAATGAGTTTATTCATAAATTAATTATTTTCGGTGTGGGAATTAAACTTCAGTGGTTCCTGAATTTTTTAACGGATCGCGCCGGTCAGGGCGACGGAAACCGGGGTTCATAGACGGATGTCTCCTGAAATAGAATCACATGGTTGGGGCCCGCCTCCCAGACGGTGTCGTTGAGCAGGAATTTGATTTCCCGCGGAGCGTGGTCCTCCGGATAAGTCCAGACCCACTGGCTGTCGGTGAGGCAGGCCATGGGCACCCCCAGATCCCAACACAGGCCGCCGCCGTCGCCTCGCAGGTAGAGCGCGTTGCCCCAGCCCACGTTGATATGGGCGATGATGCGATTTTGCTTCTTGGGCGGGGGCATCGAGGCCGGCAATTTCCTGGCCGGAGCGCTGGGCACGGAGGCTGGGGGCGCGGCCTTGGGCGTGGCCGCCGCCGAACCGGGAGTCGCCAAGGTTTTGCGTCGGGTGGCGGGGGCGGCTGCGGCAATCGTATTCATGGGCTGTCTCATGGATGAATTCTGGTTTCGTGGTGGATGCGCGGAGTCCAGCGTTTAAAAGTGGTCGTGGCGGCGGTAAAAAAGCCGCCGCCACGACCCCGGTGGTCAGGCGATTTTAACTTCAATTTGCTTGGGTTTGGCTTTTTCGCCCTTGGGCAGGTGGACGCGCAACAGGCCGTCCTTGAACTCGGCGTTCACCTTGCCGGCGTCCGCGTCTTCCGGCACGCTGAAGCTGCGGTGGTAACTGCCGTAGGCGCGCTCCACCCGGTGGTATTTCTTGCCCTTCTCCTCCTTCTCGAACTTGCGTTCGCCGGAGATGGAGAGCACGCCGTTTTCGACGCTGACGTGGACATCCTCCTTTTTGACGTTCGGGCAATTCCGCCTTGATGGCGTATTCCTTGTCGTCCTCGGTGACGTCCACCAACGGCGACCACTTGGCCACGGTCAGGGATTCCTCCTGGCCATTGCCGGGCAGGGACGCCGCGCGATTGAAGAGGGTGGAGAGGCGGTTTTGCGCGTCCTCCAACTCTCTGAATGGATTCCAACGAACGAGTGTATTCATGGTTTTATTTTCCAGTTGAGGTGATGCAAACAAAAATTTGGCCTAGGCTTGGCCCCCAAAAGTCACGAAATCGTCCACATCCAGCAGGTCAAAAATGGTGGTCACATCCTCGCGCAAGGGCGCCACCGCACTCTGCATCTCTTGCAGGTGCGCCCGCATCCCGATACTGGAAGGCGCCCGGGCCTCGAAAAAAGCCGACCAGGCGGCGATTTCCTGCGGCGTGTGCTTATGCTTCGCATGGGCCTCGATCCAGGCGAGGATGTCGCCGTCGCCTTTGCCCTTGGCCACTTCCTTCTTCAGGGCCTCGGCATTGATGCCGGCAAAGTTCAGAAAATTCTGATCCAGCGGGCAGTTATAATGAAACTCGCCGTTTTTACGGGCCAGGGTGGCGCGGCATTTGTCGAGCATCCGCGGCAGCGTGACGTAGCCGCCCAGGCGGACACGGGGACTGCGCGGAGCGCGCTGGGTGAGATCGGGAGCGGAGAGGGTCATGGTGTTTCTGGTTTGGATTGCGTTGAGGAAAAATTTGAAATCCCGCGCCGGGCGTTCTCCGGCCTGCCCCGTGCGTAAGCATGATTTTGATGGGATTAGTGCTTCTGCTCCAACAAGGCCGTGGCGGCCCAGATCGTGGCCAACTGGCCATGCAGGTTGCCCGTGGCGCGTGGCCGCGTCAGGTAGTAACCTTCGTCGTTGGAATGTTCGGTCAGCACGCCGACATCCAGAATATCGGCATTCGCATTGATTTGCCCGCAAAGGGCGCTCCAGGCTTTCTTGACGGCCGGGCGGAAGGTGGGGGCATCAAGCCAGCCCTGGTCCACGCCTTCGCCGAGGGCGAAAATAAAATACCCGGTGCAGGAATTTTCTTCCCAGGCCGTGTCATCGTCCAGCACCTGCCGCCAGCGGCCATCGGGGGCTTGGTATTTGAGCAGCGCGCTCATCATCGCCTGGTAGCTGGCCATGATTTTGGGGCGCTGTGGATCGTTGGCCGGGAGGTTAAGCAGCACCTCCGCCAGGCCCGCCGCGATCCAGCCGTTGCCGCGGCCCCAATAAACATGGGCGTCGGGACCGTGAAAAAACAGGCCGCTGGGTTGCTGCAACAGGTCAATGAATGCGGTCATTTCCTGTACGGCGTGGGCGGCATAGTCCGCCCGCCCGGTGGACTGAAAGGCCAATATTTGCGGCACCGAAATTTTGTAGGCATCGTCAAGGTAGTAGCGGGTTTCGGAACTCAAGCCTTGGGGGTTGAGCATGGTCCATTGCGCATCCGCGTATTTGAGACCGAGCGTGAGATACTTCTGATCGTGGGAAGCCGCATCCTTGAACAGTTCCAGCGGCAGAATGCCAAAGACGCTCCGATCCACGTGATCCGGCGTGGGGAGCAGCCCGGAGCCGGCGGAGGTGATGATCGCCTGATAGCGCGCAACCACTTGGTCCAGCAAATCAGGGTTATGGATTGCATCGGCGAAGCGGACGGCCCCGTAGCCGCTGCAAGTTTCCAGATAGGTCAGACCGCCGGACACATCAAGATTGATCCGCCCCAGCAGGTTCTGCACGACCTTGGTTCCGACGATCGCCGGCTCCTGGCCCGCGGGCCAGGCTCCCCATGAATCATCCGGGTCGGCGGATGCCAGGGCCGGTTTGCCGTCGGCCGGCGGCGGATCCCCGACGGAGCAGGAGGCGGAAAAATAGCCGGCCACCATGAGGACAATCAGCATGGAAATGAGAGAAAATCCAACCTGGCGCAAACGAGACTTCTGCATGGATGCCTCTCCCTGCGGCGCGCGCTGGGGAATGTCTGGAGTGGAGTTGGCCATGGTGTTTTTTTGTGAAGGTGAATTAGGTGAAAGGTCGGTCAGCTGTGTTTGAGGTGCGCGCCTTGTGGTCGGGCTGAGGGAAAAATAATCCGGATCGGGTGTTCGCGCCATGGGCACTTTCCCTTAGCCGGTCACCTCCATCCAGCTGGTCATCTCAATTTCCTCCTCCGGGTCGGGCCGCGGCGCGAAGAAATCCAGCCCCATGGCCCGGGCGGCGTTTCTCAAAAATTGGAAACGGGGGGAATCCGGCGCGTCCACCCGTTCATTCGAGCTGAGCAAGGCGACCAGGGCGGAGTCGCCCTCCCGCTTTTGGATGGTGAAATCCTTGACCCATTTTTTGACGGCCGCGGGCAGGTCGCCCGGCCCATTGAAGGAGACGATGACCATGTCTGCTTCGCTCGCATCGTGCAGCGCGTGGTCAAAGCAGGCGGCGTCTTGCAGGTAGTTGAACTGAATCGGGTGCAGGCACTGGCGCAACTTGCCGTGGAATTTATGGCCGAGCCGTTCGAGCGCCTGGGCGGCGCGCAGGGCGGCGTGCAGGTCATTGTAAACCAGGACGACGGACAGGGGGAAGGAGTCACTCGCTTCGCCCAGGTAGGGGGTGCACTCATCAAGGATTTGGGGTTCGTGTTTCATACGAGGCCCATCATACACGAAAATTTTTAATCGTAAATTGGGGCTCCGGCTGCATCTCGCTAAGAAAATCCCTTATGATGGGTAGTAGCGCTGTGGGTCGGCAAAGCGGGGTGGGGCGGGATTGCGCTCGCTCCGGCGCCTAAGCGGCGTCAGGTTGGATTGATCGCGGAGCGACGATGTGCGGGTGCCGCGGTCGGGGCCGTCAAAACTTAATTACAAAACCTATGAGCGACAAACTTGACGCCCTGCTGGGCCAGATGCGGCAACTGGAAAAGGAACTGCTTCGCGAATTGGGCCGGAAGGAAACTGAATTTTTTTACCGGGTGAAGGACAAAAAGATAAAATTCACCGCAGCGGCCCAGGCCCGGAACCGGCAGCTGAGGATGGGGTTGGGCCAATATCTGCGCCGTTCGCGCCTGACCGTGGTGGTGACCACGGCGGTGATTTGGTCGGTGCTGCTGCCCATTGCGTTGCTCGACCTGATGGTGTCGCTTTATCAATCCATTTGTTTCCCCATCTACGAGATTCCGAAGGTCATCCGGCGTGACTACCTGCTGTTTGACCGGCACCGGCTGGCCTACTTGAATTTGCTGGAAAAGTTGAATTGCGAATACTGCGCCTATGCCAACGGGGTTTTAAGTTATGCCGTGGAGATCGCCGGGCGGACGGAGCAGCACTTTTGCCCCATCCGGCACGCCTTGCGCATCAAGACCGCGCATAGCCGGTATAAAAATTTCTTCGATTACGGCGACGCCGCGCACTACCGGGAGCAAATCGAAGCGGTGCGCCGGAACTTTGACGACCTCAAATAGCCGTCCGCCAAGGCGGCGGGGCGGCGCTCTTGCGCGCCCGCGGCCTCGCTGGCGTCACGGCGCGATGGTGGTTTTGGCGGCGTCCACGGCGGTGCCGGGATTGAGGTAGTCGAAAATGGTGGTGGATTGGGAATCATTCACCACGCCGCCGGCAAGAATGGGCCAGCCGAGGAGGTTGCCCTGGTAGAAAATGAGCGTGAGCTTGTAATCAAAGCCGGCTTCGTTGGTTTGCAACCGGATGGGTGAGGACAGCCCGTGGATGCGGTTTTTCGATTCGTATTCAAATTGATAGCCCTCCAGCATTTGCACGAACGACTTGCTGGCCTCGTTGGCGTCCAGGTCCTTGAACTGCACGTTGTTGCTGCCAAACAGGGCCGCGACGATGGCGGTCCGGTTCCAACCGGGTAAAGTCCTCTTCCTGGCGGCCCAGTTGCTTAAATACCTCCGCGCGCGTCATGCCGGGCTTGACCAAGGCCAGCTTGCCCAAAAACTCTTCCCGGCTTTTGTAATAGGACTGGTTCACCAAATCCGTGCCGCCCGGCACTGGCGCCACGCCCGCACACCCGCCCGCCATCAGCAAAAACAGCGCGAGGACGGTCTTTAATGCTGGCGAATTCATGGCCGGGGCTTATCGCTCGTTTGGCAGCGCTCGGTTGTCGTTGGGATTATTCCGGCGCGGCGCCCCCGCCCTGGGCTTCCACCCAGCGCACGGCGTGGCGCACCAGCGATGTCACGTCCGTTAATTCAAGTTTCTCCTTGATATGACTGCGGTGGACATCCACGGTTTTGGGGCTGAGGTGCAATTGCCTGGCAATCTCGCGGCTGCTTTGGCCCTGGCCGATGAGTTGAAAGACCTCGAACTCGCGGTCGCTCAGCTTCGCAATCGGCGAGCTGGAGCCGCGCGGCGTGCGGGAGGTCATGGTCTCCACCATTTTGGCGGCCATGCGTTCGCTGACGTAGGTTTGCCCGGTGAGCACATGCCGTATGGCCGCGAGCAGTTTTTCGCCGCCGGCTTCTTTCATGATGTAGCCGCGCGCGCCGGCGCGCAGCACGCGTTCGGCATAGACCAATTCGTCGTGCATCGAGATGACGAGGATGGGCAGCCCGGCGTGCAGCGCGGCGACATCCTTGACAAACTCGACTCCGCTGCGGCCCGGCATGGTCATGTCTGTCGCCAGCAGATCGGGCCGATGCTTGGGGATGGTGCTCAAAGCTTCGGCCGGGCTGCCGGCTTCAGCGCAGACCACCAGATCTATCTGCAAATTGATGAGTTGGGCCAGGCCGGCGCGCATCATGGGATGGTCGTCCACGAGCAAAATCTTTTTGCGCGGGTCGGGGGGCGGGGGCCGGGGGGTGGCGCCAGTCTTGGGGGTGGGGGAACGGGCCGGGGCGGATGCCTTGGATTTCATAACGGGGGGCGATACGTGCAGGCGACGATGGTGCCTTTTTTCGGCTTGGAGGCAATCTCAAGTGTGGCGTGAATCAAATCGGCGCGATACTTCATCATGTGCAGCCCGATGCCGGCGTCCTTGTCCGCCGCCGGGGGGATGCCGCAGCCATCGTCGCCCACCGTCATGATCAGCGCATCACCATCCTGGTCGAGGGTGAGGCGGATTTTTTTGGCGTGGCTGTGTTTCAGGGCGTTGTTCACCGCCTCCTGCGCGATGCGGTAGAGGTGGATGGCGGCGGTCGAGTCCGCAATCAGGATATTGGGCTCCGAGCTCAGGGAGCAGTCCACTTTGGTCATCAGGCGCGTGTTCTCGGCCAGTTCGCGCAGGGCGTTCTCCAGGCCATAGCCATCGAGCGAGACGGGCGCCAGGCCGTGGGACAGGGCGCGGGCCTGGCGCACCACCACCCGCAGATGGCTGCTGAGGTCTTGAAAGGGCTGGATGAGCGCGGGCGCCTGCGTCCGCACTTGGGTGAGCAGGCCGGTGGTGAACAATTCCAGCGCGGTCAGTTGCTGGCCCAGCCCGTCGTGAAAATCGCGCCCGATGCGGCGCAACTCCCGCTCGCTGATTTCGAGGATTTCCCGCTCGAGCCGCTTCTCCTTGGCGATCTGCGCCAGCACCCGCTGCACAATTGCGGGAATGAACTCCATGAGCTGGCTGTCTTTGATCAGGTAATCGCGGGCGCCGCTTTTCATCATGTCCACCGCGACGCGCTCGTCGCCCTGGCCGGTGATGATCACGAACGGAACGGAGCGGCCCATTTCCGCGAGACGGTTGATGATGTCCTTGCCTTTGATGTCGGGGAGTTTGAGGTCCAGGAGCATCAGGTCGGCCGTGTTGATGGCCAGCCACGCAATGGCGTCCTGGCCCGACGCGGCCGTGATCGTGGCCAGGCCTTCGCGATCCAGGGCTTTGGCGATCAAGCGCGACAAGCCCACGTCGTCGTCCACCACCAGGATCAGGGGTGCTGCGGCGGGTTCAGCCATGGCCGGAGAGGCTGGATTTCTGCCCATTCAGCTCGGGCACTTGCACCAGGCTGATAAACAGGCCGAGCTGCTTGATCGCCTCCGAAAATTTCTCGTAGTCCACCGGCTTGACGATATAGCTGCTGCAGCCGAGTTGGTGGCAGCGCGCGACTTCCCGCGGGTCGTCTGTCGTGGTCAGCATAATCACGGGCATTTTGCGCAAGCCGGCGTCGGCCTTGATTTGCGACAATACCTCCACGCCGTCAATTTTGGGCATGCGGATGTCCAGCAGCAGCAAATAGGGGCTGCCGGGCTTGCGCTTTTTCCCGGGGCCGCGGCCAAACAAAAAGTCCAGGATCTCCTGGCCGTTTTCGAAGCGCTGGATGGGGTTGTGCAGGTTCGAGCGCTGGAGATTTTTCTCAATGAGGCGGGCGTGGCCGGCGTCATCGTCCGCAATCAAAATAACGACTTCTTTGGGCATAATCTCGCTATCTAAGAATACTCCGCCGGGCTTGGCAAGGAGACAATGAACGTGCTGCCCCGCCCGGCTTCCGACTGCACTTGGATTTTGCCGTTTTGCCGTTCGAGGATTTTTTGCGCGATGGTCAGGCCCAGTCCTTCCCCGGAGGTGGCGGTGGGGTTCAGGCGGTGAAAAATCTCGAACACCTTGGCCTGGTGTTCCGGCGCGATGCCGATGCCGTTGTCCGTCACTTCATAGCAGGACAAGCCATTCGCCTGGCGGCCGATGATGCTGATTCGGCAGGGCCGCTTCGGGTCGCGATACTTGAGCGCGTTGTCGAGGAGGTTGGAAAAAACCTGGCTGACCTGGACGGCGTCGCCCAGGCCGGGCGGCAGGTCGCCGATTTGCAGGGTGGCGCCCGCCTCCTTGATCTGGAATTCCATCGCGCGGCTGATGTCGCGCAACATGATATTCAGGTCCAGGGTTTCGATATTGAGCGCGGCCCGGCCCAGCCGGGAAAACCGCAGAAAACCGGTGAGCAGGGTCTCCATCTTGGTCACCCCCGCATGGATATAAGAAAGGGCCTCGGGGATGTCACCCTCGAGCAAGGCTTGCACCTCCCGTTTCTGGTCCTTCGTTCCCGGCAACTTCGCCAAGTTGTCCTCCAGTTGCTGGCAGGCATAGGCCAGCTCCCTGCTGAATCCCTGCACGTTCACCAGGGGCGAACGCAGGTCATGGGAGGCGACATAGACCACGGTCTCGAGTTCCTTGTTTTTATCCACGAGTTCCTGGGACAGTTGGGTCAGCCGGTGCTCGTGCTCCTTGCGCGCGGTGATGTCCGAGCGGATGGCGACATACTGCACGGGTTTGCCGGCTTCATTCAGGAACGGAAAAATCGTCGTGTCCACCCAGTAGAAAGTGCCGTCTTTGGCCCGATTTTTGATTTCGCCGTGCCAGATTTTGCCATGGGCGATCGTTTTCCAGAGCTCGCGGAAGAATTCCCGGGGATGATGGCGCGAATTGATGATGCGGTGGTTCTGCCCGAGCAATTCCGCGCGGGAATATTTGGAGATTTCGCAAAACTTGTCGTTGACGTAGGTGATGTCGCCCTTGGCGTCCGTGATGGCCACGATCGAGTGCGCGTCGAGAGCCGCCTTGATGTCGCGCAGTTCCTTCACGGCGGATTGCCCTTGCGGCCCGGACGGCGGCTGGCCGGCGCCGTTCGCCTCATACGCCCGCAGGAGTTTGATCAACTCCGCTTTGGTCAGTTGGCCGTAATCGGTCATCGCCAAACACTGTGGCGGCTGGGATGGCGCTGGCGACAAAAAAATCGCCGGTGGCGGGGTGGCGGCCTTTGTTCCCGTTCCCTAAGCCGTTTCCTTAGCGAGATTGCGCCATGGCCCGGCTTTACGATGTTCAACGAATCCAGTATTATTGAGTCAAGCATGCTTCCTCTTCCTCAAATAAAAGCGGTTGCGTGCATCCTTCGGAACCATTTTTTCAATTCAGCAGGCACCTTCGTCATGGCAACCAAAACCGGCAACTTCTGGATGGGCTTGATCTTGTCTTTGCTCGCGCTTCCTTCCCTGTCGGCGCAAACCACCAACGCCGGGCCGGTCATGCCGGCCCTGCATGCCGCCCCGGCGTTTCCAGACGGAATCTGGGAATTGTCGCACGAGAACGACTGGTTCATCTACAGCGACCGTGATTTCACCGCGGGCCTGCGCCTGGCCTACACGACGCCGAATTACCCGGATTGGGCGGCGGTTCCGCTGGTGCCGGCCGCCTCTGGCAATTTCTTCAACCGCCTCAGTCTGCTGGACGACCGTCAGGCGGTCGTGGCCGGCGGCATTTACGCCCAGCAGAATTTGTATACCCCAAACAAATCCAATTTGAACCCGCCGGACCCAACGGATCGTCCCTATGCCGGCTGGGTCGGTCTTGGGCTGGATTTGATCCGGCAAACGGCGGACCGCCGCGCCATTCTCGAAACGAACCTGGGCTGGGTCGGGCCGGCCTCTGGCGCGGGCGACTTGCAAAACGGTTTTCATGCCCTGGTCGGGGATTCGCAATTTCAAGGCTGGGACGATCAAATTAAAAATGAACCCGTCTTGCAATTGACCTACCGGCAGGACTGGCGGCTCGCGGCGTGGTCGAACCTTTCGGCCGCCGCGCCGGGGCCGTACAATTACGACTTTATCACGCACGCGCTGGCGACGGGTGGCAACGGCTGGGACTACGCGGCGGTGGGCTTCCTGGCGCGTTGGGGTTATCATTTGCCGTTGGATTTCGGCCCGGCGCGGATGCGCCTGGGGGATATTGACAGCGCGCCCTACGCGGCGCCGGGCGCGCTGAAAAGCTCCGTCGGGGATGGGTCGTTCGACCCCTTTTCAGCTTATGTCTGTTTTGGCGCGGAAGGCCGGGCCGTGGCGCGCGACATCACCCTCGACGGCAACACGCTGGCCCGCAGCGCGGGCGTGGTGCGCTGCCCGGTGGTCGGCGAAATTTACGCCGGAGTCGTGACGCAATATAAGAACTTCCGCGGCTCGTTTCTGGTCATCTATGAATCCGACACTTTCGAGTCGCAACCCCAGCCCGGCCAATGGCGCGGAGTCGTGACTCTGGGCTGGCAGTTTTAAGGGCCTGGAAAAAACGGGATAAAAAGCGCCGCATGAGAATGCGAGGTGGCGCCAAAGCACCCGTTGCAATAGGGATTTTTCCTAGCGGAATATGGGCGTGGCTCCAATTTACGGATTTTGTAAAGTCATGTAGGTTGGAACCACACAAAATGAGCGCGGATCAAAATGCCACCCTGGCATTTCCTCCCCACCATTTAGTCAAAAACCATAGAACGGAACCTCCCATGAAAACGCACCTATCCATCACTGTAGGCGGCCTGCTCGCCTTCTGTCTGCCCTTGCAGACCCAAGCCCAGAACCAGAACGCGCCGGAGGCCATTACGGCCGAAGGGCATTTCGGCCCCAAGGTTCATTGGGACGCCATTACCGAGGTGCAAGTTACGAACCTGCAGGGCGAATCGCTGGGTCGCATCCAGGATCTCACCCTCGATTTGTCCAATGGGCGCGTCGTGGAGGTGTTGGTCGTGGCCGACCAGACGCTGCGCACCGGCGGCAAGACGGTCGCCGTGCCGCCACGGGCCTTGATTCCGGACGAAGTTAAGGGCGCCTCTATTAACCCCCAAGCCGCTTGACATTGATAAGACAAGGTGACAGAACGTGACATGCACTACCGAAAATCCGAGTCGCAAGGAGGTTTGTTCGATTATCACCAGCATTGCGCCGGGTTGGCGGCGCGGGGCACGAGTCTGGACCGGCTGAAGGCGGCGGTGGACTGGGAAGCCTTCCGCGCCCCACTCGAGCGCCACCTGGCCTATGAGGACGGGGCCAAAGGCGGGCGTCCGGCGTGGGATCCGGTGCTGATGTTCCAGGTGCTGGTGCTGCAAAAGTTCCACGGGCTGAGCGACGCGCAGACCGAGTTTCAAATCCTCGATCGGTTCAGCTTCCAGCGGTTCATGGGCCTGCGGGCGGGCGACGCCGCGCCGGACGAGAAGACGATCTGGGTGTTCAAGGAGCGCCTCGGCCCGGACGGGGTGCGGGCGTTGTTCGAGTTGTTCAACGCGCAACTGGCCGCGCGGGGGCTGATCGGCCAGCAGGGCAAGATCGTGGACGCCACGTTTGTCGAGGCCCCGCGCCCGCGCGCCGCGCGCCAGCCGGAGCATCCCCCCGCCGCGCGGCAGCAGGACGCCGACGCCCGCTGGACCGAGCAAGGCGGCCAGGCGCACTACGGTTACAAAAACCACGCCAAGGCCGACGCGCGCAGCAAGCTCGTGGCGGACTACACGGTGACCCCCGCCAACACCCACGACAGCCAAAAACTCGACGAGCTGGCCGCGCCCGGCGACCGCGTCATTTACGCCGACAGCGCCTACAGCGGCGGGCCCATCGCGAAACAACTCGCGACCAAAAAGCTCGCCGGGCGCATCCTGGAAAAAGCGCGGCGCGGCCATCCGCTGACCCGCGCGCAGGAAAAACGCAACCGCCGCCAAAGCGCCGTCCGCAGCCGGGTCGAGCACGTCTTCGCCCGGCTGGCCCACTGGCGGGCAGACTGGTTCCGCCGCAAAGGTTTGGCCCGCGCCCGTTTTGAAATCGGCCTGGCCAACCTGGTTTACAACCTTGACCGCTACGCCTGGCTGCAAAGTGCCGGTTAGAGCCGGACGAATCGCGCCCCGCTGCCGGTTCAGAGCAAGAAACCCACTCATCATCCCGCCAAACCACCGCGGGCAACTCATGCCGGGCGCTTCCCTCCCGGATGCCGCTAGAAAATCACGCAAAATTACCCTTGTGTGGCCCAAGCCAAGTTGTTAGAAGTGCCCTTAACAAGGTTTATCAGATCAACATGAGCGCGGCGGCGTTTGCGGCCGCGCCTGCGTTTGACTTGTCCCAATGGGCGACTGCCACGCAGCCTGAACAGGTTGCGGCGGCTTATCGCTATTTCGCGCAGGAACCCACTTTTCTGGTCCCGGGCGAGGCGGCCGGCCGCACCACCGCCGGGGGCCGGGAGGTCACCAGCCTGGGTCGGGTGGAAAGAATGTCCACCCTCATGAATATGCCCGTGGACAATATGCAGGGTGGCAGCGTCGGCAAAGTGCAAGCCTTGGTGCTGGATGTGCCGAACGGGCGCATCGTCAATGTTTATATCAATGCCCAAAACTTCGGGGCGCCGCTTAAATTCTCAACCGTGATTCCGCCGACGATGCTGAGTTTCAAGCCCAACGGCCAGGGGCTGTTGCTGGATGTCACCAAAGCGGCGTATGAAACGGAGCCGAATGTCATCTTCCAATATGGCGCTGCCGGACAAGTGATCTCCAGCCGCGAACAAAACGCCAGCAGTTCGCCCACCAACGTGGCCCTCGTGCAAGGCACCAGCTTCCGTGACATTGGCATCACGCAGAAGATAGACGCGGCGATTCAAGCAGGTCACCTTGACACGTGGGGAGTGGAAGTAGCCACGTTGAACGGGCGGGTTACGCTGCGCGGAACCGTCAACAACCAGGGCACCAAGGACAGCATTGGGGCGCAGGCCATTGCCGTGGCCAGCCTGGATAATGTGGACAACCAAATCGTGGTGCCGGGCGCCGCCCCGGCTTCCCGCTAAAACGGAACTGCGGGCGGTCTCCCCGCCTTGCGCCAAATCGGTTTGCCCACGGGCCTCCGTCAACCCGGAGGCCCGTGGGGGCAAACCAGGGCCAATGAACCAGCTTAATCCCACCCCCAAATCCATCCTCCCATGAATAAAATCCTGGCCCTCGTCCTCCTCGCCGGAGGCATCGCGCTCATCATCTTGGGCATCAGCGCCTCGCAGTCGCTGGGCTCTGATTTCTCTCGGTTCTTTACCGGGGCGCCGACGGAAAAATCCATCTGGCTGCTGATCGGCGGCTTCATGACCGCCGTCCTTGGCGCGGTTGGGTTGTTGATCCCGTCGAAATCAAATTCGTCCAACTAACTTCCAATCCTTAACCTTCCACGTCCATGTTAAGATACGCCATCATCTTCCTCATCATCGCCCTGATTGCCGGCCTGCTTGGCTTCGGGGGCATCGCCGGCACCGCCGCCCTGTTCGCGCGGGTGCTCTTCCTCGTGTTTCTCGTGTTGTTCGTCGTTTCGCTCCTCCTGGGGCGACGGCCGCGTGGTTGAATCGGAAATTCTGCCCGGCCCAGCCAATTGGCTATCCGGCCGCATCTTAAACCTTATGAAATATCCTATAAAATGGCCGCGCCCCATCCTTGCCGGTGGGCTAATCGCCTTGGGTCTGATGTTGCCGGCTTGCGCGCTGGTGAACCCGGCGCCCATTTCCGCCGCGGCTTATGGTCCGGCCATCGTATGGTATGACGTTACGCTAATTCAAATCACCAACCCCCAGGGTGAACGCCTCGGCCGGGTTGATGACCTTGTGCTCGATTTGTCCAACGGCCGCGTGGTCGAGATGCTGGTGAAGTCCGGCCAAACCCTCGGTTTTGGCGGCAAGCTGATCGCCGTGCCGCCGCTGGCCTTGCTGCCGGATTTTCCGAAACAAAGATTCATCATTAACATGAGTCCCGCGGCCTTCCTGGCCGCCCCGGCCTTTAACTCCTCCCAGTGGGCGGCCTCCACCCAGCCGGATCGCGTGGCCGCCACTTACCGCTATTTCGGCGTGGAACCCCATTTTTTGCTGGCTGGCGAAACTCCTGGCCGCACCACGGCCGCCGGGAGGGTGGTGACGAACCTCGGCATCCTGGAAAAAATGAGTGATCTCATCAACATGCCGGTCGTGAATTTGCAGGGCGTCTGGCTGGGCCGCTTGGGCTCCTTGACGCTGGACGTGCCGGCCGGGCGCATCGTCAGCGCCTTTATCCGCTCCCATGTCTCCGACCGGCCGGAGCTTCCCAACCAATACCTCGCCGTCGTTCCACCCATGCTGCTCAGTTTCAACGCCAAGCACGACGGGCTGGTGTTGGATGTTTCAAAAATAGTCCTCCGAGAGGAGCCCCGGGTCGTCTTCCAGGATAGTGTCGGTGGGCAGGCTCGTTCCTATCGCGAGCAAAACGCCAGCGGCCCGCCCACCACCGCCGACCTCGCGCAAGGCGCCAGCTTTCGCGATGTTCGCATCACCGCGCAGATCTATCAAGCGATTCAAGACGCCAAACTCGACCCCGACGAGACGGTGCAGGCCGGCACGCTGGACGGCCGGGTTACCCTGCGCGGGTCCGTCCGCGACCAGGAAACCCAAAACCGCATTGGCACCATCGCGGTTGCGCTGGTCCGGGTGGAAAACGTGGACAATCAAATCGTGGTCGAGGGCGCGCCCCCCTCGGCGCCCTGAAGCGGCTTAATCTCATCCCCGGCCCGATCGCCCACACATGAAATCCGGCCCGTCATCATCCTCGCCGGGGGCATCGCGCTTGAACCGAATAGCAGACACCCGGACCACCAATCCCCTGCCCGATATGATAGGGATAATCCCTAGTGAAGTATCGCCCCGGCTCCAATTTACGAATGGCGATGAATCGCGTATAGTTCGACTTTAGCCAATGAGCGGGGCCACCCGCGCCCCTTCAGTCCATTTTTCAACCCATCCAGCCGACTCATCATCATGCACACCATCAGTCCTCCTCCGTCTTTGCAAGGTTCGCACCTGCGCACCTATGAAAAGATTTTCCAACACCCCGTCTCGCACAATCTGCCGTGGCGCGAACGTCCTCGCCCTTTTCACCCATCTCGGCGAAGTCGTGGTGGAACACAATGGCAACTTGAAAGTGACCCGCCGAGGGCACGTCCTGATCCTGCCCTCGCCGCGCACGAAGGACGTCACCACCACCGAGGAACTGATGAAATTGCGCCATTTTCTCGGGCAGTCGGAAACGGCGCGGCCCGCGGCCAACCCGCCGGCGGCCCATTTGCTGGTGGTGATTGACCATCATGCGGCCCGCTTGTTCCGCGCGGAATTGCGCGGCGCGGTGCCCGAGCTGATCCTGCCTTACGAAGCGGACGGTCATTTGCGCCAGGCCCACCCCGCCCGGGACTTCTTCAGCGGCAAGGAAAAGGCCGCCCCCGGCGCCTTTTTCGAGCCGGTGGCCCGGGCGCTGAAAGGCGCCGAAAAAATTCTGATCTTTGGCACGGGCACGGGCGCCAGCAGTGAAATGGCACAATTCACCGCCTGGTTGAAAAAACATCACGCGGACTTGGCCGGCCGCATCCTCGGCACCCGGGTCGTGGATGAACATCATCTGACCGAGGCCCAGCTCCTCGCGCGCGCCCGGGAGGTTTATGGAAGCGTCCGTTAAGGGTTTCAACTTCATCGGGTCGGCGCTGGGGCGCCTGGCTAGGTATGGGCGGAGGTGGCGGGCGCGGCGGTGCTCATCGAGCTGATTTGTTGGTCAATCCATTGGCCGGAATCTTTCAAGGCCTGCGCCGTGGCGTCATAAGCCTTTTGGGAGCCGTTTTTAATTTCCGTCCAGGTGGATTCCGTGGCGCCCTTCGCTTTGTCCAACTGCGCCCCCCAGTCGGCGGCTTGGGCCCGCAGGGCGTCAAGTTTGGGTTGCGCCTCGGCCTTGACCGTGTCGCTGGCTTTGTCAATTTTTGCGGAGAGCTGGGCCAATTCCTGGTTCAGTTCGTCCTGTTCGACCTGCATTTTGGCGATGAACGCTTCTTTTTGCGCGTAAGTGTAGTCTTGCAGGTCTTGCGCCGCCTGCTTGGTGTCCTGTTTGGCCTGGTCGAGTTGCTGGTCGGTGGTGGCGTCGGCGCTGGTGGCGGACTTGCCGCAGGCGGCTAAGGCAGCCGCGAGGATGAGCACAAAAGTGGGAATAAGTTTCGGTAATTTCATGGTGGGAAAATTATACTCCGTCGGCGGCGTTTTTCCATCAGGTAAAACCCTACCGGCCTTGTCGCCTGATTGGTCTTGCCCTGCCGGGAAAAATACCGGAGAAACGGGGGCCGGTTGGGGGCCGCGCCGCCTCTTTTCCTTGTTTATAATCGAGTAATTGCTGTTCCGTTGCCCTACTGCCGGCCGCAGAATTCATTTCAGCCGACCCCAGGATCAAACCCATGTCAACCGCAGCCCACTGCCCTTTCCGCCACGGTGCCGGAGCCGGCCCGTCGAACCGCGACTGGTGGCCGAACCAGTTGAAGCTCGAACTCCTGCACCAGCATTCGTCCAAGTCCAATCCCATGGGCGCGGACTTCGACTACGCCAAAGAGTTCCAGCGCCTCGACCTGGCGGCGGTGAAGAAAGACCTCGCGGCGCTCATGACCGACTCGCAGGACTGGTGGCCGGCGGACTTCGGGCATTACGGTGGCCTGTTCGTTCGCATGGCGTGGCACAGCGCCGGCACTTACCGCACCGGTGACGGCCGCGGCGGCGGCGGCCGGGGCCAGCAGCGCTTCGCCCCGCTCAATAGTTGGCCGGACAACGTCAGCCTGGACAAGGCGCGCCGCCTGCTCTGGCCGATCAAACAGAAGTATGGCCGGAAGATTTCATGGGCCGACCTGATGATCCTCGCCGGCAACGTCGCCTTGGAAACAATGGGCCTTAAAACATTTGGTTTCGGCGGCGGCCGCGCCGACGTCTGGGAGCCGGATCAGGACGTTTATTGGGGCCGGGAAACCACTTGGCTGGGGGACCAACGCTACTCCGGCGACCGGGATCTCGAAACTCCGCTTGCGGCCGTGCAGATGGGACTCATTTACGTCAATCCGGAAGGCCCCAACGGCCGCCCCGATCCAGTGGCCTCGGCGAGGGACATCCGCGAGACCTTCGCCCGCATGGCGATGAACGACGAGGAGACGGTGGCGCTCATCGCTGGTGGTCACACCTTCGGCAAGACCCACGGCGCCGGCCCGGCGTCCCATGTGGGGCCTGCGCCCGAGGCGGCCGGCCTCGAAAGCCAGGGCCTGGGCTGGCAGAACAGCTTTGGCGCCGGCCAGGGCGGCGACACGATCACCAGCGGCCTGGAAGTCACCTGGTCCCAGACGCCGACCAGGTGGAGCAACCACTTCTTCGAAAATCTGTTCCATTACGAATGGGAACTGGCGAAAAGCCCGGCGGGCGCGCACCAGTGGGTGGCGAAAGGCGCCGCCGCGACGATTCCTGATGCGCATGATCCGGCGAAGAAACACGCGCCGGCCATGCTGACCACGGACCTCGCCCTGCGCTTCGACCCGGCTTACGAAAAAATTTCCCGGCGCTTCCTCAACCACCCGCAACAGTTTGCCGATGCGTTTGCCCGCGCTTGGTTCAAGCTCACCCATCGCGACCTGGGCCCGCGCGCGCGTTATCTCGGGCCTGAGGTTCCGCCGGAAGAACTCCTCTGGCAGGACCCCATCCCCGCGCTCAATCACAAATTGATTGGCGGGCGGGACCTCGCTTCCCTGCAGGGGAATATCCTCGCGTCGGGCCTGTCCGTCTCGCAACTCGTTTCCACCGCCTGGGCCTCGGCCTCCACCTTCCGTGGCTCGGACCGGCGCGGCGGTGCCAACGGCGCGCGGATTCGCCTCGCGCCCCAGAAGGATTGGGCCGTCAACCAGCCGCGGCAGTTGGCGAAGGTGCTGAAGACCCTCGGCGGTATCCAGCGCGCGTTCAACCAGACGGCCAAAGGAGGCAAAAAGATCTCGCTCGCCGACCTGATCGTCCTGGCCGGCTGCGTCGGCGTCGAGCAGGCCGCGAAAAAGGCCGGCCACCCCGTGAAGGTGCCGTTCACCCCGGGTCGCATGGACGCTTCCCCGCGGCAGACCGATGTCGCATCCTTCGCCGTGCTCGAACCCATCGCGGACGGTTTCCGCAATTACCTCAAGGGCAAATGCGCCCTCTCGGCCGAGGCGCTGCTGGTTGACAAGGCGCAATTGCTGACCCTGACCGCCCCCGAAATGACGGTGCTCGTCGGTGGCCTGCGCGTCTTGCGGGCCACCGTCGGCGGCGCGTCGCACGGCGTCTTCACCCGGCGACCGGAGGCGCTGACCAACGACTTCTTCCGGAACCTGCTCGCTATGGACACCGAGTGGAAGCCGGTCTCGAAGGCCGCGGACGTGTTTGCGGGCCGCGATCGCAAAACGGGTGCCGTCCGCTGGACCGCCACCCGTGTGGACCTTGTCTTCGGTTCCAACTCCCAACTCCGCGCCCTTGCGGAAGTCTATGGAAGTTCCGACGGGGAGCAGAAGTTCGTCCACGACTTTGTCGCGGCCTGGGCTAAGGTGATGAACCTTGATCGCTTCGACCTGGCGTGATTTTTGACCTGGCCTCGGGACGGATCGTAAGCCATTCCTCTCCTCACTCCCATCATTCCTATTGGCACGCTCGACCTCATCCTGACCACCGCCGGGCCGCCCAGCAAAGACCCCGGCGACAGCTTCCACGGGATGGCCTTCGTCGTGGTTCATCAGGACGGCACGGGCGTTTGCTGGGACGGCAGCACGAACTTCACGGCCGCCGGCTGGCTCGGAGGCAACTCCGCGCCCCTCTTCGTCGACCAGGCCGGCGCCGCCAAGTTCGTCGCCTATTTTAAGCAGCATCGGGATTGGGCGCTTGCGCATCAGTGACTAGGCGTGGGCGCAATAGTGGGAGCCTGATTTTCTTGAGGAATGTTATCTTGATCGTGAATTTTCTTTACCCTATCTGCCGCGTCGATTTTAGCTTTTTGCTCTGATTCTTCGACAGAATAACCTTGCGCAAGATAGTTAAGAGCAAGTGCTTCTTCAAGATCGTCTTCGGCCAACTTTTGTTGCGTTTGGGCATCGAGCAGATTTTGTTTCGCGACTTCAAGTTGCTTTGCGCTTCGCCCCATGTCATTGGCCGTCGAGATCGCAGAATTAATATCAGCCCTTTCTTCTGCATGATTGGCGAGCATCACTGCCTTGCCCTGAGCAAAGAGGTGTTCGAGCATTTCGGTGTAGGCTTGGCTTTTGCCGATTTCCTTGGCGACGCCCTTTTGATGCGCCACTTCGAATTCAGCTTCGTTCTGGGTTTCATCGTCCATCATGCGTTGATGGATTTCCGAAAGGTTCCTGGTTCTCTTTGTTTCATCAGTATCCGTCTGTTCAAATTTAATGTCATCGAGCCAATGGTTTTTCCACCATTCCGAGTTGGCGTCATCAGGCAAATAGAGAAGTTGAAAATCCTGCTGTGCCTGATTGCGATCGTCGGCGATCTGGGCTAGGGCTGCCAGTTCACGCTTATGCAAAATGTTCAAAATCGCAGCGACGATCAAAAGTGCGGCCAAGCCGAAAAGAAACAGCAATCGAAATTTTTGTTGCGGCGAAGAAGTGGGAATCGTTTCTGTGCGATCAATTGATTCCGGCACGTGTGACGGTTCTGGTGGGGAGTAAGGCGGGGCATCCCCCACAAAATTGTCCCCATGCATTTCCCGGTAACTTTGCCGATCCTCGGCATCGAGCCGATTGAATTCTTCGCGGGTCAATTTCATCGGGTGGGGAAGGGTATAATTTTGGGAGCAAATGAAGACTTGGGCCCGGTCACTTTTTTGCGCGGGGCGCTCGGGTGCGTGGGTATTTGTGGTCGCCCCGCGCAGCAGTAGTAAAATCTCGGCCCACCTGGATCACCGGCCCTTTCACATCCTCGGCGACGGCGAGATGTTGGTGGCGCGCCACGCGGCCACTGTAGGAATGCAAAACATCTCGCCAGTCACCGGGGAAGAGGGCCGTACCGCGCCGCTCAAAATCATCGAGAAGGGATTTCGTGCGAAATTTGATCGCGCCGCTGCGGCTCATCCCGAGGCGCTTCGCTATGCGGTCAAGCTGGGGCCCAGTCTCGTCCGTAACACGAAGAAGTGGCATCCGGAAGGCGGCCATAAGAATATCGTATGACAACCGGACAGTGAGGCAATCACTTTTTTAATAAGTCGGTAGTGGGTCAGTTTGAAATTGGTCCGCAGCCTGAGAGGCTGCCGGAGCCAAGCCCAGGGTTGCGCGAAGCGAAACCCTGGGTATGCGATTTGTGAAAAGGCGCCGCCCTGTCAGGGCGGAGGAAAACCACGCTCCTGCGCTCTTTCAGAGCGCAAATGATTTCCACCCCACGCTTCCCAGGGTTGCTCCCGCGAGGCGGGATCTGCCCTGGGCTGGATTCCTTCGCCCCGTTGGGGCGAAAGCCAAAATTCCCAAACTCAAACGGACCCACTATCAAAAAGTCCCATGACAATGTATAGTTTTGATTTGCGTTGTGATGGTCTTCCAGCCGGCTTTGCAACAATTGATGTTGTATCTAAGATTGACGAGGATTTTCATCAAAAATCAAAAAACCGGCGGCGGCGCGGGTGGCCTCCGCCGGGGCGTCAAATCAACCCCCAATTGATTTTCCGCCGCCCCAGGAAGTGGCCGGTCGGGCCTGTTTGATTTATTTGCGGGAGGGATCGCGGCACGGCCATGACCTCGAGCACTGGCTGAATGCGGAATTGGAACTGCTCTCGGAACGCAACCGCACCCGAGTGATCATAAATTGCTTTTGGAAGTTGCCGGCTGATTACAAACCGCTTTTTGGGGTGGCCGGGGTCGGGCGGTCGGGGTTAAACACTTTGTGCTTTTTATCCGGTCCTGCTTGCCGCATTCCGTGCGTCACTTGGGGCCCTTCGCTCCCGCCCCTGGCTGCGGACGTGTCTTAATGCCCTAAAACGAGGCCCCCTTCACTGGCCATCGGTTGGATTGCGGGTGCCCCGCCAACCGCAATGCCGAGGTCCCTGGCCCGCCTCGTCTGCTAAATCCGTTCCGGCGTGAACCCGTGTTCCCGCGCCCATGCGCTCGCGCACAGTAGGCGTTTCAACCGCCGCCGCCAAATGGGGATGCAGACCACATGAATGGAGATTAAAATGCCCGCCAGCGCCATGAAGATGGAATTGTGGTGGTAAACCAACCCATACGACACGGGCCCAGCGAAAGTGGCAGCCGTCCACAGGCCATAGAGTCCCCCTTGGCACTGCAACGTGGACCGCTCGGCGCCATTGAGGTGTGCGCTAACCTCGCGCATTGCGGGCGACTGGAGCTGCCACCAACGTCTTGAGTTTTTGCTCATGGGTGAATATCTCACAGGAACCATTGATGACTTTTTCGGCTTGGTGGGCAAGCACGAAATTAGGGCGGCCGGTGACGATGGCCCTTGCCTTGAAAAATATCGAGTAGGCAAAAAAAAAGCCCTGCATCAGTGCAAACTGCTGATTACAAACCGCTTTTTCGGGGTGGCCGGGTTTTGGCTGCGGTCCGCCAGACCGCTAAACCGACGGCCAGCAGACCCACCCCGCCGGCCCTTTTCCTTGTTTCATATCGAGTAATAACTGTTCTCACTGTGATTGGTGCCGCCAAACTGAAATGATAGTAAATTGCTTTTTTAGGGTTGACGAGGACGGGAGGAGGGCGCGAAATAGCACCCTAAACAATTCCACGTATGGATTCAACCCAATCCGAACCAATTGTCTGGCGCATTCAATTAAAACCCGGGAACCGGAACCAGGGTGTCAATGTCGCCGCATTCTGTGCAGCAAATAGAATCATTGGGATAGGCTGGGGAATTGACGAACCAATCGCGGATTGGGAGGATTATTTCAAAAAATACATGGTCCATAATCCAGCTGTGGCAATTGGAACGCCAGGGCACACTCGTTGGCGCACCAACACTCACCGGTTAATCGTGCAGATGCGCGAAAATGACCTTGTGTGGTTTAGGGACATGCTAGCTCCTGCATATTATCTGGGTCGAATCATAGGCCCTTGGATTTGTCGCAATGATCTTGAGGCAAAACGGTTCGACATACGATTAGTGCGTCCAGTAGAAGTCGTACCGGTTGGTGTTGATGTGCCCGGAAAAGTGTTAGCCGCATTTAGAGCGGCACGAACTATACAAAAGGTGGCCGACGAATCAGTTCGCGAGTTATCTAAGCTCATTTTTAACGAACGGTGTGGCCGTAAAGTTTACTCATTATCGCACATGGAAGTGGACATTTTTCAGCTATTGGATGACCGAGAAACGGAAGATTTAGTTGCCATTTACCTTCAGTTCGAGCGTGGGTACATCTTTAGCCCAACGTCCCGCTATCAGGATAATCCCACATTTGAGTTCTTTGTCGTTAAACGTGACTCGAAAGAATGGGCTGGAGTTCAAGTAAAGACTGGAAATATCCGTCTCAAGCCCGCCGCTTACAAACGTGAAAAACTCAAAGTTTTTCTCTTTAGTCCCGCTGGGTACGATGGCGAACCGTCGTGTGGTGTTGAATGCCTTGAGGCCAATGTTCTGCGCCGATTCTTGTATGACAACGCGGAATTATTCGCACCTACCTTACGTGATCGAATTGCTGTAGTACAACGCCGTGCTTAAAATATTGTCTTTCAGTTTCTGCTTTCTAAAGTAAATTGCGCAGTTTAACAACAATTCCCCTGATAAACATTCTCATCAGTTATGTTGGCGCGAAGATATATCGAGGGTTTTTTAAGGATGGATATCTTAAATATATGTCGGAATATTTAAATGAAGACACATGGAAAGAATCTTTTGAAACGTATTATTAAACATGGCCCCACCAGAATCCGAGTCGTGGACTGGAATTTTAACCGTTGCCCCTTGGTTCGACTAATTGGTCCAGAAGGTGTGAAGGTTGTCCGGCAGCGACGAGTCGCCATCGAAACGAGGAGCAGGCCATCTGCTTCCGATTGGGCGGGTGGTGTCCAAGCGGGGGCCGGGCATTCATCCATCTCGCGCATTTCCGGCTGGGACCTCAGGCCGCGCGGCCCGAGCGCTACCGCCGCTACGGAGCGCCTCATTCCTGGGCGAGCAAGCTTGCGAGTCCGCCTTATCTGCCTCTGGCCCGAAATATGTAACCCGTCGTTGTAACCTGGTGCCTAAAAATGGGCTGATTTTGGCGGACTGGTGCGGAGTCAAATCGAAGGCAGGATTTCCACAAGTGCCTCTATTTCATATTCAAGCGCGCCACAGCGGACTCATGCCACTTCTAGCAAATTGTATCATTTGTAATTAAAAGACTTGTGGTCTGTCTTTCGCTCTCCGGATAATTTCAGGAAGGTCAACAGCAAGTGCTTCCGACATTCGTAATAGGGTATCGCTTCCCCCCCGCTATCCTGCGGCCGACGGCGCCGCCCGCCCCGCCGGACTTTTCTTCCGCTTCTTCCGCCCGGCCATGGCCCCAAAGGCCAGCAGACCCACCCCGAGGACCCAAACCATCGTGGCCGGTTCCGGCACGTTCACGATTGTCGGCGCGAAGGCCAAATAGGATTGACTGCTGAGGCCTCCACCGATGTCGCTGGCAAAGGTGCTCACGTTGCCCCCGGGCGTCACTGCGTCAATGTTGCGCGTGCCCGCATCCTCGACGAACAAGTTCCCGTTGCTGTTAAACGTCAGGCCTTGCGGGGAACTAAGACCCGTGAGAAAGGTGCTCACGTTGCCGTCGGGCGACATTTCGAGGATGTTTCCACTGCCCGTGCTCGTAACGAACAAGGTGTCCGTGCTGTTAATGGCCAGGCCGGTGGCAAAACCGACATAGGGGCCCAGGACGCTCGCGACCCCCCCGGGTGTCACCTCATTGATGCCCCCGCCTCCACCCGCGTCAAACACGTAGCCGGTGCTGTTAATCGCCAGCCCATTCGGGAATCCGCTCAAACCGCCAGTGGTAATCATATTGCTCACGATACCCGTGGGCGTCACTTCGGAAATAGTAAATCCTGCGCCTTGAGTCGCGACGAACAAGGTGCCGGTGCTGTTAAACGCCAGGCCGCCCAGGCCACCACTGTTAACACTGGTGAAGGTGCTCACGACGCCCCCGGGCGTCACTTCGTCAATCGTCCCATTGCCCGAATTCGCGACGAACACCGTCCCCGTGCTGTTCACCGCCAGGCCCGTCGGCGAATCGAACCCGGAGCCGAAGGTGTTCACGACGCCCCCCGGCGAGATCGCGTCCACCACGTTGCCGATGGAATTCGATACGTAGAGGATTTGCTGCCCCCACGCCCGCCCCGGCAAAAACGCCATCCCGCCGATCGCCAGGCCCAAAAGCGCCCGGCCAATCGAACCACCCCTGTTGCAGAATCCGTGTGATTTGGTTTTCATAGATGAAGAAAATTAAAGCAGTGAAAAATTGACGTGCAATGATCTTGATTTTAGAAAATGCGGGAGAACTTGAAACATGACCTGGGTCTGATTCATCTATTGGCCAATGCCAAGCTGCTGAACTGGCCGGAATCCCGACGACCCTTCTGGCGTCGGCCGCACCAGACCGCGAGCAGGGCGGTCACCCCGGCCAGCAACGGCCAAGCGGAAGGTTCGGGAACAGTGCCGGTGATCGCGATGCCCCAGGGCTCATCGTCGCTCCCGAACTGGACAATCGAGGCGTTCACGACCGCGCCCGAGGTGGTGTATTCGGCGAGTTCGTAGTTTCCACTGGTGCCATTGTAGGTTGTGACAAACAGGTCCGAACCCGAAAGCGCGAGAGCCAAGGGGAAAGTCAACCCCGAGACCAGGGTGGCGTTCACCGTCGTTCCCGAGGTGGTGTATTCGCCGATGGTGCCGGCGTCGCTGTTCGCCACGAACAGGTTCGACCCCGAAACCACCAGGCCATAGGGTTGATTCACGCCGTTGGCAGCGTAACTCAGGAGCGTGCTGTTCACCGTCGCCCCGGACGTGGTATACTCCCCAATGGAGTTCTGGTTGGGGCCCCCGTTTTGCGTGACAAACAAATCCGACCCCGAAACCGCGAGGTAATTGGGAGACCCCAGCCCCGAAAGCAGGGTGGCGTTCACGGTGGCCCCCGACGTGGTGTATTCGCCAACCGTGCCGCTGATGGCATTTGCGACAAACAGGTTCGACCCCGCAATCGCGATGCCCCAAGGGCCGTCCAATCCCGAAATCAGCGTGGCGTTTACGGTCGCCCCCGACGTGGTGTATTCGCCAACCGTGCCGGCGCCGTTCGTGCTCACCACAAATAGATCCGACCCTGCAATCGCGATGCCGACCGGGTCATCCGCCAACCCCGAGATCAGCGTGGGATTCACCGTCGCCCCCGCCGAGGTGTATTCGCCGACCGCGCCGAACTCGTTTTCGCCGTTAACTTCAAAAACATCCACCTGCCCGCGGGCGGCGGTGGGCAGCAGCCCCAGTGCCGTCACGACGGCGGTAAAAAAGAGTGGCGTGAAAACAACGCGACCACGCGCGAAAAGGCGGGGAATCGGGTTCGTTTTCACGGGCGGGAGCGGCGCTTGGGAGCAGTTGAACAACTCGATTAACTGTCGAAAGGATAGGATTCAGATTTGAGTGTCATACACAAAGCTAACGGACGCATTCTAAGCCCGATTCATTCCTTTGTCAAGACGCGCCCGGCCCATCGAACCACCCCTGTTGCGGAATCCGTGTGACTTGGTTTTCATAGTGTGCAGAGGGTTGGATTGATTCACCAGGCATTCATAAAAATAACTCAGTGTATACCAAGTTGCCAAGATTAGACAATAGGGGATGCGCCGCAATCTTAATAAGCAAAATCCCTAGGGCCTATCCCCAAGGCCGGCGTTTTTGTGAAGCAGTTTTTATGCCGACTTAAGCCGGGTTCGCCCCGCGCGCGTTCCCCGCGGACTTTCACCAACCCGGGGGGGGAACCCGCGCGGTTGTCTCGGGCGGTTAATTCACGGGCCCAGTGCTTGGATTTTGCCCGGGATGACCCGCCCTCGTCGGCCCTCCCGCCGCCGCTTCTGGAAATGGAGTGGTGGGCGGCAGGGTGGGCCGAATGGCTGCCGCGCTGTCCGCTTCTCGAGCGGTGTCAATTGCTTTCATCGGATTGCCGGGGTCGGGAGGAGGGGGTTAATTAATTCTGTCAAAAAACTCTTCGCGGCTGCGCGGTGAAAAATCACGGCGCGGGCGCGACCATAATTTCCAGAAAAACCGGCGCAACCCCCGACAACTGATAACTCCCCGTCACCGTGCCATTGTTCGGATCGCTGGTCTGCGTCACCCCCGTCGTGCTCCAGTTAATCAAATCCGGGCTGGCTTCAACCATGTAAGTCAGGTCGGTTTGCGGAGCCGGAAAAGTCAGCGTCAAGTTCCCTGCGGAAAAAGTCGGTTGCGGCAGGAACGGATGCCCATCCACCCACGGATTGAGGTTAAAGGCGTATTTGAGCAAATTGGGCAATCCGTCGCCCGCCGGCTCGGCCGTATCGCCGACAATCAGGGGATTGCCCAATTGGGCGGAGGTAAAGTTATCCTGGAGCCAGGTCAGTTTGGCGGAGGAAGTGCCCACCACGAGCGGGACCGGCGTGGTGGTGGTGTTTCCCGCTAAATTGCTGATAATGGCTCGATATTGATAGCCCAACTGGGCGGTGGTCGGGTCTATGATGGTCAGCGTGTTCGTCGTGGCACCGCTATAGCCACCCCCGCTGACATCGGGAGTTGCCACCAGGGGCTGCGCGATGGTGGTATTCACGCTGTTGCTGATATTACTCCAGGTATTGCCGCCATTCGTTGAAACCTGCCATTGGTCACTTAGTGGAGCGGGACTGGCGCTGGCCGCGACGGTGAAAGTAGCATTCGTTCCTGTAACTACAGCGGCAGTGGCCGGCGGGGTCGCGATGGCGGGCGGGTTCAACAGCACCGCCGGAATCCCGGCAAATGTGGAATCCCAGCCGCTGGTGCCCGGCAAATAATAGGCCGTCGCCTTATTGTCATCGGTGAACACTGTTGTATCAGCGCCTGGGGCGTTGCCCGTGAAATAGACGTTGGTCAGGTTGGTGCAGTCATCGAACGCAGAGGCTCCAATGCTGATGACGCTGTTGCCGATCGTCACACTGGCCACGCGTTGGCAGAGTTCGAACGCGCTAACTCCGATGCTGGTGACGCTGCTGGGGATAATGATGCTGGTCAAATTGGCACAATCGTAGAGCGCAGAGTCTCCAATACTGATAACGCTGTTGCCGATGGTGACGCTGGTCAGCTTGGTGCAGTCTACGAACGCACCGTCTCCAATGCTGGTGACGCTGTTGGGGATAATGACGCTGGTCAGGCTGTAGCAGTCTTCGAACGCAGCGTCTCCAATGCTGACGACGCTGTTGCCGACGGTGACGCTGGACAGCTCGGTGCAGTAATAGAACGCATCATCTCCAATGCTGGTGACGCTGCTGGGGATAATGACGCTGGTCAGACCGGTGCAGTATTCGAACGCATCGTCTCCAATGCTGGTGACGCTGTTGGGGATCGTGACGCTGGTTAGGTTGGTACCTTCGAACGCACCGTCTCCAATGCTAGTGACGCTGTTGCCGATGGTGACGCTGGTCAGACCGGTGCAGTCTGCGAAAGCGCCGTCTCCAATGCTGGTGACGCTGTTGGGGATAATGACGCTGGTCAGGTTGGGGCTGGCGAACGCACCGTCTCCAACGCTAGTGACGCTGCTGGGTATAGTGTAGGAGGTTCCGACCTTTCCATCTGGGTATTGTATAAGCAAAGACTGGTTCTGGTTGAATAAAACCCCAGCCACACTGCTATATTCGGGATTGCTCAGATCCACATTTATCGCAATTAGGTTGGGGCAGTCTGCGAACGCATCGTCTCCAATGCTGGTGACGCTGTTGGGGATTGTGACACTGGTCAGGTTGTTGCAGTAATTGAACGCATAGTCTCCAATACTGGTGACGCTGTTGGGGATAATGACGCTGGTCAAGTTGGGGCTGGCGAACGCACCGTCTCCAATGCTTGTGACGCTGCTGGGTATAGTGTAGGAGGTTCCGACCTTTCCATCTGGGTATTGTATAAGCAAAGACTGGTTCTGGTTGAATAAAACCCCAGCCACACTGCTATATTCGGGATTGCTCAGATCCACATTTATCGCAATTAGGTTGGGGCAGTCTGCGAACGCATCGTCTCCAATGCTGGTGACGCTGTTGGGGATCGTGACGCTGGTCAGACCGGTGCAGTAATCGAACGCACCGTCTCCAATGCTGGTGACGCTGTTGCCGATGGTGACGCTGGTCAGACCGGTGCAGTAATCGAACGCACCGTCTCCAATGCTGGTGACGCTGTTGGGGATAATGACGCTGGTCAAATTGACACAACCGAAGAACGCATAGTCTCCAATACTGGCGACGCTGTTGCCGATGGCGACGCTGGTCAGGTTGTTGCAGTAATTGAACGCATAGTCCCCGATGCTGGTGACACTGCTAGGGATAGTAACGCCGGTCAGGTTGGTTGAACTGAACGCATAGTCCCCGATGCTGGTGACGCTGTTGCCGATGGTAACGTTGGTCAGGCTGGTGCAGTCTGTGAACGCATGGATTCCAATGCTGGTGACACTGTTGGGGATCGTGACGCTGGTCAGGCTCCAGCAGTCTTCGAACGCATAGTCTCCAATGCTGATGACGCTGTTGCCGATGGTGACGCTGGTCAGGTTGACGCAGTAATTGAACGCATAGTCTCCAATGCTGGTGACGCTGTTGCCGATGGTGACGCTGGACAGTTTGTTGCAGGAGTAGAACGCATCGTCTCCAATGCTGGTGACGCTGTTGGGGATGGTGACGCTGGTCAAATTGACACAACCGTAGAAAGCATAGTCTCCAATACTGGTGACGCTGTTGCCGATGGTGACGCTAAACAGTTTGTTGCAGGAATAGAACGCATCGTCTCCAATGCTGGCGACGCTGTTGCCGATGGCGACGCTGGTCAGGTTGGGGCAGTCTTCGAACGCACCGTCTCCAATGCTGGTGACGCTGTTGGGGATTGTCACGCTAGTCAGGCCGGTGTCTTCGAACGCCTCGTCTCCAATGCTTATGACGCCGTTGGGGATAATGACGCTGGTCAGGCTCCAGCAGTCTTCGAACGCATAGTCTCCAATGCTGATGACGCTGTTGCCGATGGCGACGCTGGTCAGGTTGTTGCAGGAATAGAACGCAGCGTCTCCAATACTGATGATGCTGTTGCCGATGGTGACGCTGGTCAGGTTGGGGCAGTCTGCGAACGCACCATCTCCAATGCTGGTGACGCTGTTGGAAATTGTGACACTCGTCAAGTTGTTGCAGTAATTGAACGCATAGTCGCCGATGCTGGTCACTGGCACGCCGTTGATCATGCTGGGGATGATCACCGCACCGCCCGGCCCCGAGTAGCCCGTGATGGTGACGTTGCCGTTGCTGGTTGTATACTCCAGTCCATCACTCGTGGTTTGGGCCTGCGCCTTCCCGCTGAGGAAAGCGAAAGCCGCGACCAGCAATAAAATAAACCGCCGGGGGAGGAAAGGCGCAAAGGCGCGCATAGGAATGGAAAAATTGGAAAACATCAGCCTAACGCTAAAAAACATGGGCCGTCACGCTCAATTTTGACGGAATATCTGACCTCGTTCAGTTGCCGCACTGGGCGGGGGACTGCCGGGTCCGCCCCGTGGCGCGGTGCTTCAGCCCGCGCTGGGGAGTATCCATTGCCAGGCAGCGCGGGCTAAAGCACCGCGCTACGGAAGCATGGCCTAATTGTTTCATACTCATTCAACCCTCGCCCTACACCACATACTTGTCTTTCACCGCGCCCGAAATCTTCACCACCGTCGTCACCGCGTCCGTCACCGCCGCAAACTCGGCCGCCCCGCGCGCGTCCCCCGCGGACTTTCACCAACCCGATGGGGGAACCCGCGCGGTTGTCTCGGGCGGTTAATTCACGGGCCCAGTGCTTGGATTTTGCCCGGGGGCCCGGACAGGGTCAGGCTGCACCTTAATACTATAATTAGTTTGGTAGGGATTGGGTGGGCGGAGCGAAGCCTCCACCTACGACGGGCTGGACCGGAAATGAACCCCCGCGCCAACCCTGGCAGCGGAAGTGCCCCGTGCCACATTTCTATTTCCGCGCTATTTATTTGCATCACTGGGCCGCCCTTCGACCAGACTTCGGCGAGCTCAGTCGAGTCGCTCAGGCCTCGGCCTTCTCGGCTGCTAATCTTCTCTCTTAAAGTTAAGCAGGGCCATCCACGCTCATCCGTGCCATCTGTGGTTAACCGCTTACTCCGTGTCCTCGTGCTGTAAAACGCCGTTGAGTTTGGGAACAAAAACCGAAGGCGGCCCGGACGGGGTCAGGCTGCACCTTAATACCATAATTAGTTTAGTAGGGATTGGGTGGGCGGAGCGAAGCCTCCACCTACGACGGGCTGGACCGGAAATGAACCCCCGCGCCAACCCTGGCAGCGGAAGTGCCCCCGTGCCACTTTCCCGGATCCGTGCCCTTATTTTTGCGTCACTGGGCCGCCCTTCGACCAGACTTCGGCGAGCTCAGTCGAGTCGCTCAGGCCTCTGCCTTCTCGGCTGCTAATTTTCTCTCTTAAAGTTAAGCAGGGCCATCCACGCTCATCCGTGCCATCCGTGGTTAACCGCTGTAAAACGCCGTTGAGTTTGGGAAGGGGGCGGTCTTAACGCGCGCTGCCGGGGGGTTTAACTGCCCAAGCCTAAATCAACTCATCATCCCGTTTGGCGCGGGATTTGCGCGGCTTCCCGCCTTTTTCCGCCGCGGCTTCCTCCGCCGCCCGGGCCAGGTTCAGCGCCAGCAAGCGCTCCAAAATCTGTTCGTCCGTCACGTCCGCCGGCCAGCCGTAGGCCGCGGCCACGGCGGCGTCCAGTTTCCGATGCGCCAGGTCGAGCCACGCCGGCCGCTCGTTGTAAAGTTTCGTCAGCGTGCGGTCCTTCAGTTTCGCCGCGCCGGCGGCGTCGCGCGGTTCGCGGCGCGGGTAGCGCACCGTGCCGATCCCGTTTTTGTCCGGCTTCCCCACGTAGCGCGCCCACGGGCCGTTCACCGAGCCGGGAAATTCCAGGACGTTTTCCCGGGTCCACTCCGGCGGGTTGAGCCAGCGCTCCCGCAGCCCGTTCAACTCCTGGGCCGCCGCGCCGATTATCTGCTACAGATTTGCCGTCAAGTACCTCATTCGATTTATTGACGACAAAATGTAGACTCCATGATTTGACGAATTGCCGATTTTATGAGAGCGTCAAATAATGGATACTGTTAGCAAGCGTAAACGGTCGTGGATCATGGGCCAAGTAAGGTCCGGCGGTAACAAAACCACGGAGGAGGCCTTGATGGGCGCGCTTAAGCGCTGCGCAATCCACGGTTGGCGGAGAAACTACAGGATGTTTGGGAGACCCGATTTTGCCTTCCCTGAGCAACGGGTTGCCGTCTTTGTGGACGGTTGCTTTTGGCATGGACACCCCCGGAAGTGCCGAATTCCGGCAACGAATCGTACTTACTGGGTCAATAAAATCGCTCGGAATGCGGCGCGGGACAAGTTGGTAAACCAGACGTTGCGAAAAAAGGGTTGGAAAGTTCTGAGGATTTGGGAACACTGCGCGGGTGATGGTACTGCTGGAATTTGCGTAGAAAATTAAACAATTAGAATTATGAATGTAATGGAAAATACTCTAACCCATAGAGACAGACAAATTGTCTGCGGTCTCTTTTTGTCAAAGTATGGGCGGGAAGGGTTGAAGTTCTTGGGGTTCGAGAATTTTGCTGAGGCATACAACGCACTCGGATATGGTTTGGGCGCGAAGCCAATGTCTATCAAAAATTATCGAGATGAATTTGATCCATATTTTCCTAACGAAAGAAAGGGCTGGCATGGGCGGCCCTTGCGGGATTTTTGCAAGGCGATTATGGATGCGTTTGCAGCCGCTACCTTGACTGATCTAGGCAGCCTTATTAAAAGATTTGTTGCACCAGAGACTGGCTTGCAGCAGATGGCGGAAGTGCAGAGAGTCATCAAGGCGCACGAGCCGGACGCTGAATCAGCATTTGCGAAACGTTTAATTACAGGCAAGGCCGCAGAAGAGTATTTCTTGGCTCATTGGCCTGGCATGACTGAATTCGCTGGGATGTCGCTTTCAGACACAACAAGCTGGGGCTGTGGGTTCGACTTCAAAATGACTCATCCTGTGAACAACTCATACTCTGCGGTTGAGGTAAAAGGATTAAGAGCCAAAACCGGCCAAATTCAATTCACCGAGCTCGAATATGCAATGGCCGAAGCCTTGGTAAACAGGTTTTACCTGGTGCTCGTTAGAAATTTTGTTGAAAAGCCCTTCCACAGTATTATCAGAAATCCATTGCATTCTGATTTGAATTTCAAACGAAAAGAGCGGAAGGAGGTTTTTGTGTCATGGTCAGCAAGTGTCAATTAAAAACCGAAGCCTGCGTTTATTTCTTTTGCGTGAAAAGTCAGGAAGTAAAATTACAGATAGTAGGGGCATTAGATAATGCCTTGCGAAAATCTCGCTGCGGGAGACTAGTCGGTGCTGGAACCTCTCTCTGCGATGTCGGCACCTACACGGTTGAGCTTTTAGTGAAGGATCGATACCGCTGCCAGGATGCCGTGGCACAATGCTGCGCGGGTTTGGAATTGGACGATTACGAAATGAGCTTTTACGATGATTAGCGCGTATCCAGTTTTTTTGCGTTGGTAGATGAGAAGGGCCACAAGGTGGGCAGTTCAGTACACGGTGCTTGCTCGCCGTGCAGGCACAATTGCCGCTCTTGCACGAGTTATAAGCGAGCGGGATGTTTCAAAAGGACTTAGGCGCACACTCCTTACGCAAGCTAGGCGTCTTGAAAAGCTGGCATTCCAACGAGTGCAAGAGTTAGGGATCGTTGAGGATTTCAAAAAGAATCAGGAGGAAGAGTAAAAGCCCGAGAAGTTAGCCGGACGCTTCCTTGCCCTGGTAGCGCGACCATTTTCTCTTGAATTCAGCGGCGGTCATGGTCGAAAAGCGGGGGAAGGCGTGGCGAGCGGGGACGAGCGGCGGGCGGCCGGCCAGGCGGCCCTATTTACACCGCTTCGCCGCCCCTTGTAAAGCGGCCCTTTTTGCCCAGGCGGGGAATTGACAGGCGGGCGGCGGTGGCTGATGCTGGGCGGGCGGCGCTCGCCCGCCGCTCCTGGTCTCCCCCTTCGCCATGGCCCTTTATCCCGAAGAAGTCGCGGAAAAGCATCACCCCATGCTGCAAAATTTGTGGCGGCGTTTGGATAATGCCGTGGGTGCCTTGCGAGATATGGCCGAGCTGTCCTCCCACCTGGATGCCCAGGGCGCGGCGGAAGACCACCCCGTCGGCTCCCAAGCGCGGGAATGGGCGCGATTGCGCGATCACTTCGATTTCATGCTCAGTTGCCAGATCGACTCGCTTTCGCACCTGCTCAAAAAAAGAGTCGAGACGACGCGAAGCCTCGACCTGCTGGTGGAAGGGGTCATCGGTAAACGCGGCGATGCGCAGGACACTTTGCGTTTGATGCGGCGTTGTCACGCCCTGTTCGGCGACGACACGCTCCCCGATGGGGAAGCTCTGGAAGAAACTTTCCCTGAATTATTCGTCTGGGACACCTACCAGCGGGTGTCCGCGCTGGCCCAACTGGCCGAGGAGTATCCCAAGCACGTCCGGCACGCCGCCCGGCGGATGCGCGGCTGGCCCATGATCGTCTCCCACCACCTCGATGGCCGGGCCGAATTCGCGCGTTTGGCCGCGCGCCTCGAACTCGGGCGCGATTATCCCCTCGATGTCTCGCCCCGCCGGAAGCGCGGCACGGAGACCGCTTTGCTTCGATATTTGGAGCCGCTGCTGGGGCGCTTCGATGACTGCCGCTGGTGGCTGCTGCATTGGGGAGGGCGAAAATGGCCCCAAACGGACCTTGACAAACAAAACGCTTTTTTATTGTCCGATTGGACGGACCCCCGGCCCGGCCCGGAAGTGGCCGCCCTCCTCCGAAAATTGCCGACCCTGCCGCCGCTCACCAAAAAATCGACGTTGCGCTGGTCGCGCGAAATCATCGTGCCCATCATCATGGCCACGGACACGGGCGAGCGCGCGACCTGCCAGGTTCCCGCCTTGCTCAACCTCTGGCGGCATCGCGGCGTCAAAAGCCGCGGCACCTTCAAATCCCATTTGCAGAGCGCCGTGATGGACACCTTGCAACGCTTCGCCCGCCCGGACTGAGGCCCGGTTGCGCGCCAGGCCGCCCGGTGGCGCGCTCCCCGGCGGGATGTTTGCGCGGGATGCCGGGCGACCGCGCTCCGGCGGGGCGATTTTTTGCGCGGGATCGGCGGCGATGCCCCGTAAAATTGCGCGGCATTCCCGCCTAAAAAACGCCCGCGCGAAATTTGCTTTTTTGCGGGCGCCGGGCGATGGTGCGTCGTATCACGCCGAACCGCCATGACCTTCCTCGATTCCTCCGCCATCCGGTGGGCCGATTACGATTTCTTTTCTCAAGTGCTGACCATCCAGTTCACCGGCGGCGGGTCGCATTACAGCTTTTACCGCGTCCCGGCCTGGGTCTTTCATGAATTGATCCACGCCGCTTCGCCGGGCCGCTACTACCACGAGCATATCCGCGACCGCTATAGCCGATAAAACCATGGCCCGCACCGGCAAAATCGCCCGCCTGCCCCGCGCCCTGCGCGAGGAGCTGAACCGCCACCTCGACGAGGGCGAAGCGGGCGTGGACCTCGTCGCCTGGCTGAACGGCCGGCGCGGAGGTCCAGGCGGTCCTCGCGGCCTCCTTTGGCGGCCGCGCGATCAATGAGCAAAACCTCACCGAGTGGAAACAGGGCGGCTTTGCCGACTGGCGGCTGCACCAGGAGGCGCGCGCCTGGTTTGGCGGGCTGGTTGAACAAGCCGCGGATTTGGGGGCGGACGCCGGCGCGGCCTCGGTGGCCGAACACCTGTCCGGGCCGCTGGCGGTGGCCTTGGGCCGGTGCGCCCAGCAGGCCGCCCTGGGCGCCGGCGCCGACCCCGAGCAGCGGAAGTTGCTGATTGGCGCCGCGCGGGAACTCAATCAATTGCGGCGCGGCGATCAGCTCGAACAACGCTTGCGTGCCGAACGCGAGGAGCGGGCCAGGCAACTGGCGCAGGAAGAGAAGAGGAAGCGATTGAACGCGGAGAGCGACGCCCGCTTAGCCCGGCAATTCCCAGACCTTTTCCCGGGCACGGAGACGGGGAGCGCCCGCGCGATTACTCCAGAATTGCGGGCGGTCTATTTGGAAATCAAAAAATTGCCCGGAGCCAAGCCCTGCCTGGCGGCGGCCGCGGCCCCGCCGAATCCGGCCAAATCAAAGTAAATCAAACCAAATCAAACCAAAAAAAGGCGGGGTGCGCCATTCCGGGTTGCCATTCCGGAATGTCCCAGTCCACGCAAACCAGGCGGCGACCCGCAATTCAGGCCCATTCGCAGCGAGTTGCTTTCGTCGTGGTGCATGGCTTTAAGGGCCGCTTCGATTCGATCAATGAGCACCTTCTGCCGCCGTCCCCCCGCCCCGTCCCCTTAAAAATTACGGTGGCGCCGTAAGGATTTTCCCTAGGGAAACACCGCTTGAGCACCCATTTACAGCATTCGCCGGTTTCAGTATAGTTGAGCCGGCCGATTAGCTTAACCATCAACCCAAACAAAACCATGTTACCCGTTTACACCATTGATTACATCGTGTTCCCCCAGCACAGCACCCGCGTCTTGACCCACCGCACCGATGACCCGGTGGAAGTCGAGGACTTTTTGATGCACTTGCTCGCCACGGGCGCGCGCATCAAGGAAATCCGCCACGAGGGCGCCGCCCTGAGCGGCCATCAATTTCACCAGATGCTCAAGGTCGCCGCCAGCCGCATCGCCGCTCAAATGCTGCGCCAATCGCTCGACCTCGATGCGGTCAAGGTCAAGGACCGGTTTGGCTTCGCGTCCTAAGGAAGCGAAAGCCCGGGAGCGTCCAAATTTACGGCCCTCCCGCCGCCGCGGGCAGGGTTGCGCCCCATCGAAGCCAACGCCTTCCGCCTAAAATACCGCCCTTGAGTTTGCCGGCCAACCCAACCGACCAAAGACGGATTGTCCCATGACTGATTTGACCCATGAGCCGGTGGCCAGCGAGCGGGTAAAGCCGAACGGAAATCACGCGATTGTCGCCACCGATTTGACCAAGTGGTTTGGCGAGGGCGAAGCCCGGATGACGGCCGTCAATAGCGTCGGCTTGGTGGCCAACTTTGGCGAAATGCTGTTCATTGTCGGCCCGTCCGGCAGCGGCAAGACCACCCTGTTGAGCATGCTATCGGGCATCCTGCGGCCCAATGCCGGCCAGGTGACCGTCAAGGGCGCCGATATTTGGACGCTGAACAATGACCAGTTGGCCGACTTTCGCCTCAATACCATTGGTTTCGTGTTTCAGGACTATCATTTGTTTCCGCGGCTGACCACCGCCGAGAATGTCGCCATCCCGTTGATTCTGAAGCAACGCAACTGGAACGAATCCATCGCCGAGGCCCGGAAATACCTGGCGATTGTCGGCTTGAAAGGCCGGGGCGAAATCGTGCCGGTGAAACTCTCGGGCGGCGAGCAGCAGCGCGTGGCCATTGCGCGCGCGATCATCAGCCGCCCCGAAATCCTGATCTTCGACGAGCCGACCGCCTCCCTGGATGGGGACACCGGGCGGATGATCATCGCCTTCGTCAAAGAGCAGATTCTCAATAAAGACCGCTGCATCCTCATCGTCACCCATGACTCCCGCATCAACGAGTATGCGGACCGGATTCTGCACATGGAAGATGGGCGATTCATCGCGATGGACGGAGGCACCGAATGAATGCCGATGACCCAAAACCGGAAGCCCAACCCGCCGCGCCTGCGCCTAAAGTCCAGGCCGGGGAGCCGAAGCCCATGGCCAAAACAGATGAGCTTAAGCCGGCAGCCAAAGTGGTCGAACCCCAACCCGCCGCCAACACAGGCGAGCCAAAGCCCGTCGCGAAGACCGACGCGCCCAAGGCGGAAACCAACGCATCCAAGCCCCGCGGGGATTTCAGAAACAAAATCATTTTTAGCCTCGCAATCATCGGCCTGCTGGCCGGTTTGGGCGCGGCCTACTACTTTGGCCGGTTGCGGAAGCTCCCGCCGCCCGTGTTTAAGCCGGTCAGCAGCCCCTACGCTTCCGCCATCTTTGCCAATGGCATGATCGAGAGCGAGCAGTCGAGCGGCGAAAACATCAACATCTTTCCGGAAGTTTCCGGCCCCATCACCCGGCTGCTGGTGAAAGAAGGTCAGAGCGTGACGGCCGGCGCGCCGCTGTTCTCCCTTGATGATTCAGTGCAGAAAGCAACCACCGAGCAACTCCGACTGCAGGCCGAAGCGGCCCAGGCGCTGCTGCAGGAACTCCAGGCGGAGCCGCGCGCGGAGACGCTGGCGGTGGCCGCGGCGCAAGTGGTGCAGGCCCAGGCCAATCTGAAGGCGGCCCAGGACCAATACGACAAGGACCGCGCTTCCTACGACATTGCCCCGAAATCCATCAGCCAGGATGTGCTGGATACGGCGGCGGACGCCGTCCAGCAGGACGCCGCCGCGCTGGACGTGGCCCAAAAGCAATTTGACCTGACCAAGGCCGGGGCGTGGAGTTACGACATCGCCAACCAGCAGCGGACCTATGATGCGCTCGAGCAAGCCTACCAGTCGGCGAACGCGTTGCTGCAAAAATTTACGGTCAAAGCCCCCGTTGATGGAGTGGTGCTGACGGTGGCGGGCGCCGTCGGCAGCTATGTGTCGTCGCAGGGCGCCTATGACACCTACACCCAGGAATTCGACCCCCTCGTGGTCATGAGCGCGCCCCAGGATTATTTGGACGTGCGTTGTTATGTGGACGAGATCCTGATTTCCCGGCTGCCCTCGCATTTTCATATTCAAGCGCAGATGTCCATCTTGGGGTCCGAGCTGAAGGTGCCGCTGGAGTTCGTGCGCGTGGAACCTTACGTTTCGCCGAAAATTGAGCTCTCGAATGAGCGCCAGGAACAGGTGGACCTGCGGGTGCTGCCGGTGATTTTCCGCTTCGAGAAGAAGGACTTCCCGGTTTATCCCGGCCAGTTGGTGGATGTTTACATCGGCGCGCAATAGGGCCGCGATCAATGCCATTCCGAGCGAATGCGATGAAATACTTGCGATCATCAATCCTGCCGGCCGTCGGCCTCACCCTCTGCATCGCGGTGGGCGGCGGTTGCGCGGTCGGCCCGGATTTCATCCCCCCCGCGCCGCCGCCTACGGACCGCTACACCAGCGAGGCGCAACCGGCCGATCCGGTCCCGGCGGACGGCCAGGTGCAGCATTTCTCGCCCGGGACTGTGCTGCCGGCCGATTGGTGGCGGCTGTTTAAGTCGGCGCAACTCGATGCGGTGGTCGGCAAAGCCGTCGCGGATAACCCAACCCTCCAGGCCTCCGAGGCCACCTTGCGTGAAAGTCAGGACAGCCTGCGCGCGGGCGATGGCGTGTTCTACCCGCAAATTCAAGGCGGAGCATCCGCCTTTCGGGAGCGCACGGCGGCGTCGCAAAACGGCGCCGGGACTCCCGGCCGGATTTTCAATCTGATAACGCTGAGCGGCACCATCAGCTATGCCATTGATGTGTTTGGGGGTGAGCGCCGCGCGGTGGAAAGTTTACAAGCCCAGGCCGACTATGCGGGTTATGAGAGCCTGGCGGCGTATCTGGCATTGACGACGAATGTTGTTAACACCAGCATTGCGCGCGCCGCCTATGCGGCTGAGATTCGTGCAACCAAAGAATTAATCGAACTGCAGAACCAGCAACTTCTTCTTACTGAAGCACAGGTTCGCGCCGGCACCGCCCCCTATGCGAACGTGTTGAGTCTGCGCAGCCTGCTTGCCGCCAACCAGGCGGCGTTGGCGCCGCTGGAGCAGAATGTCAGCCAAGCTGAGCATTTGCTGGCGACGTTGGAAGGCGCGCTGCCCTCCCAGGTCACCCTGCCGGACATTGACTTGGCCGCCCTGACCCTGCCGGTGGACTTGCCGGTAAGCCTGCCGTCCGACTTGGTGAAACAGCGTCCGGACATTCTGGCGGCTCAGGCGCAAATGCATGAGGCCAGCGCGAAAATCGGCGTGGCAACCGCGGCGATGTTCCCCAGTTTCAGCCTGACCGGCGCCTATGGCGCCGCCGGCCCCAATCTTAGCGCGCTTTCGGCGGCCAGCGGCCAGTTCTGGAGCATCGGCCCCTCCGCCACGGTGCCCCTCTTTCAAGGGGGAAGTTTGTGGTATGGCCGGAGTGCGGCCATTGACGCCTACCAGCAGTCGCAGGCCATTTATCGTCAAACCGTGTTGGGCGCGTTTGCGCAAGTTGCGGATTCCCTGAAGGCGCTGGAGCACGACGCCGAGGCGCTCCAGGCCCAGACCGAAGCCAGGAACGCCGCCGGCGACGCCCTCAATCTTTTGCAGGCCAATTACCGGGCGGGGTTGGTGGACTACCTGGAGGTGTTCACGGCCGACGTGCAATTCCACCAGGCGACCATCGCCTACCTGCAGGCGGTCGCGCTGCGCTACCAGGACACCGTCGCTTTGTTCGCCGCGCTGGGCGGCGGCTGGTGGAATGAACCGGCGGCAACCGGCCAAGGAGGGTTGCCATGAAATACAGTGGCATTCTACGCATTGGGTTCAAGCTGCTGGTGAACGACAAAGCGAAGTTCACCGCGCTGTTGATGGGGATCACCTTCGCGGTGTTCCTGATGATGCTGATGACGGCGATGTTCGCCGGCATCCTCAACCGCGCCTATTCGAATGTCACCAATATCGGGGGTGCGATGTGGGTCATGGATCCGGGGGTCAACACCCCCACCAGCGCAATTCCGATGCCCGATTATGTATTGGACGCGGTGCGCAGCATGGACGGGGTCAGTTACGCGGTGCCCCTCTTTGTCGGGGGCGCGCTGGTCCGGCTCACCAGCGGCGACTATCAATCGGTCAATGTCATCGGTTTGGATGACGACAGCCTGTTTGGCCGCCCCGAACTTGAACAGGGCAGCATTCAGGACATTTATGCCGACAACACCTTCATCGGGGTGGACGACTCTGAATTCACGAAGCTGGAAAATCCGAAGATCGGCACCTCGTTCGAACTCAATGACCACCGCGGCACGATTGTGGGCATCGCCAAGGTCGCCGCGAACGGCCTCAATGGCGTGCCGACGCTCTACACCACCTACAACCGCGCCATCGAATACCTCCCGTCCACGCGGTTCACCATGTCCTATGTGATTGTGCAGCCGAAGAATGACGCGGCCGTGGCCGGGATCGAGCAGCAGGTCGCCCAGCTCGGCTATGTCGCTTACACCAAGGCCGAATTCAACCAACGGATCGCCAATTATTATACCTACCAGACCGGCATTGGCATCAACGTGCTGTTCATGACCGTGATGAGCTTTATTGTGGGGCTGTCCATCTCGGGCCAGACCTTTTACACCTTCATCCTTGAAAACCTGGAGAAATTTGGCGCGCTCAAAGCCATTGGCGCCAAGAATCGAGAGTTGGTTTACATGATCCTGTTCATGGCGACTGTGACGGCGCTCACCGGCTATGGTTTGGGCATCGGGTTGGTGACGTTGGTGATCGCGATTGGTCGCGCCCGGCTGGCCAACTACGCGGCAATTGTCACCTTCTGGAATATCAGTCTGGCCCTTTGCATGGTCATCCTGATTGCCGGCATCTCCAGTTATGTCGGCATCCGCAAAGTCCTTAAAATCGAGCCGTTCGACATTTTCCGGGGTTAGTTCATTCACTGATTTCACCTTCGCGGTTGGCTTGGCGCATTTGCTCCCGCCCGGCGGCTTGGACGCCCCGCTCGACGAGCCTCTCCGCATCGCTGCGCCCTTCGTTGTCTTCATCGTCACCGGTGGGGACTTGCACTTTGTATCCAATTGAGCCGGTCAGGGGATCCCAGCGTTCGGATTCGGCCGCTGAAGGCTGCGTCGTTTCCGATGGCTCCGGTTCAGATTCGATCCGCAATTCCCGCTTCGCCTGCTCCCAATCGGACTTCGACACATCCTGCGCGGAACGGCCCTTGCGGTAGGCCAGTTCGACCGCTCGCTCGCGGGCCAGCTTGCGGCTCGCCTTGCTGCGGTCGGGGGAGTTTTCAGTCAGGGCATGTTGCTTTAGGGAATTGTTTTTCATGGCAAATTATTCCTGTCCAGTAGAAAGGGGTGGATGTTGAGCAGGGTGTTTATCTCGCGCGCACCGCGATCCGCCGGCGCCGGCGGTGGAGAGGAAAAAGATTACGCCGTCTGGGGGCTGAAGCTGGCGCGGTCATCGGCTTCGAGCCAGTCGAACGTGGTGCTCTTTTCGGGATTCAGCCCGAGTTTGGTGCAATTCTCGATGAAGCCCGCGCGTTTCTCTGGATTTTTCATCGGGCTGCCGGCTTCCACTTCATCCGACCAGGCTTTGATTTCCGCCGGCGTTTTCGCCATGCCGTTGGCTAGGAGCCAGGCGCCGACTTGCTCATAATTTTCCGAGTTTTGCACGACGGCCTTGAATTGCGCGCCGTTGATCCCCTTGAAGGTGAAGAGCATATTGTCCAGCGGACAATCGTAATGGTATTCGCCGAGTGTGCCAGCCACGCTGGCGCGGCATTTATCAATGGCCCGGTTGGCAATGGCAAAGCCGGCGAGGCGCTCGCGCGGGCTGTGCGGGGCATGGCGGGTGAGGTCACGGGCGATAATGGTGGTGTTCATATATTTTATTTTTCTGTTAGTTGAAGAAAAAGATCCGATTTCCACTATTTGCGATTGGGATAGCCATGTGTCCGGGTGAGGGTGCGCTCCTGGATCAATTTCGCCTCCGCCTCCAGCCAGTGCCGTTCATGGTTTCCGTGCAGCGAGCCTTGGTGGACAAAACTGGCGTAGGCGCGGGCGGCCACGTCTGCAGCGGAGGGCCGGGAATCATGGGTGTCTTGGTTTAATTCTCCGGCGGAAGCCACATGGGCCGCGCCGGCGGGTTTTTGATTTTGATCCTGATAGTAATGACGGGTTTTCATACGGGGAGCATAGCCCATGCACCGATGTATCCACCATGGGGTGTTACCCCACTGGCAGGCCGGCTTGGTGGGGTAACACCCCATGGCGGTTGTGGCACAACGCATATATTATCCTTGCGCCAAATCCATGAAATCACTCCCGCATTCTCTGAAACAGGCCAACTTTTGAAAAACATGAACAGTGCATCCTGTGACAATCTGGGCGCGTGGTTCAGCGCCATGCGCGAGCGTTTCGCCTGTACTCACGAACCGGCTAAGGAAAAGGACGTTGTTCCAGTCCAGCCCACCGCTGTGGCCGGTCGTAAACATGCCAACCCGTCGCTGTCCGTTGTCATTGTTTACAACGACAAGCACGCCGCGCTGCGGGCGGCGGAAGCGCTCGTACGCCTGGGTCGCAATTTCGGCGGCGAAGTGCGACAGCGGTTCATGTCCGTGCCGGTTGCCCAGTTGGACGACGCCACCCGCTTTGACCGGCTGCTCTTTGAGGCCCATTTGGCAGACATGATTATTGTTTCCTACAACGGTTCGAAGGATTTCCCGGTGACACTCAAAAAATGGATCGCGGATTGCCTCGTGCAGAAGCGCGCGGGACCCTCGGCCCTCGTGGCCCTGTTGAGTTCCAATGAGGTGTTGGACGCGCCCGATTCACCCCGCTATCAATTTTTGAAAAATGCCTCCTGGGCCGCGGAATTGAATTTCTTTGCCCCCGGCCCCGACGCTGCGGAAGAAGCGGCGGGCGCGGACGCCAAAATCCTCGAACGAGCTGATTCCGGCTACCGCAACGGCCAATGAAGAACACGCCATCTGGGGTCCACGGTTCACCATGAATGCGCAAACAACCCACACCTCCGCCTCGGCCATCCCAACGCGGCTGCGTCCCCAATCCACCAGCCAACAAATCCTGGCGGACATATTTACCGCCGGCGGCATCCATTTGGGTGGCCAGCGGCCCTGGGACATCCGCATCAAAGATAATCGTTTCTATGGACGGGTGCTCGCGCGAGGTACACTGGGCTTCGGCGAAGCCTACATGGATGGTTGGTGGGACTGCGATGCCCTTGATGAGATGTGTTTCCGTGCGATACGGGCCAACCTGACCAAACATGTCCGGCTCGACTTGCGCACAATCATGGCGGTCGGCGCGACGTTGCTGGTCAACCTGCAAAGCTGTGCGCGGGCGCGTATGGTCGGCCGGCGTCACTACGATCTTGGCAATGACTTATTTGAAGCGATGCTCGGCCCCTCCATGCAATATTCGTGCGGTTATTTTCAGGGCACCGATGATCTGGCCACGGCCCAACGGTTGAAAATGGATTTAATTTGCCGCAAACTCGGCCTGCGGCCGGGGATGCGCCTGCTCGATATCGGTTGCGGCTGGGGCGGGTTGGCGAAGCACGTGGCGGAAAATTATGGTTGCGTTGTCGTCGGGGTGACCATCTCCCGGGAACAACAAGCCTACGCCAGAAATCTTTGCCGCAGCCTGCCCGTCGAAATCCGCCTGCAGGACTATCGTGAAGTCAACGAGCCTTTTGACCGCATTGTCAGCGTCGGCATGATGGAGCATGTGGGGCCCAAGAATTACCGCGGTTTTATGCGGGTCGCCCGACGGTGTCTCAGCGAGGAAGGACTGTTCCTCTGCCACACCATTGGCGACAGCGTGTCAGCCATCCGCCCCGATCCCTGGATCGCCCGTTACATCTTTCCCAACTCGCTGCTGCCTTCCCTCGCTCAAATCGCCCGCGCGGCGGAAGGACTGTTCGTGATTGAAGATGTGCATGGATTCGGCGCCAGTTATGACCACACCCTGCTGGCCTGGGAGCGTAATATTCAGCAGGCGTGGCCGCGGCTCAAAGACCGCTATGGAGAGCGGTTCCAGCGCATGTGGCGGTATTATCTGCTCGGCTGCGCGGGAGCGTTCCGGGCCCGCCATATCCAACTTTTCCAGTGCCTCTTTTCCACGCGAGGCGTCCTGGGGGGATATGTGGCCCCGCGCTGACCTGGGCCGGCGCGAGGGTTAATCATCGTGCCAGATCTCCCCTGGATTAGTCCACGTTGGCAAACCTTGGTATTTGACATTTTGGCTAGACGTTTGGCTTGGATTGCGACCAGAATCACGGTGCCTGGCTCGTCTCCTCGCGGGGCAACCTCTTCGACGGCTGCCGGCCATTTTTTATGCGTGTTACCTTTCGACAAATTCTCGCGCGGGGGCTGCGGCGGCAGTGTCCGAATTGCGGCGGCCCGCTGGTATTCGGCCCGAAAATGCGCCTGCCGGAGCGCTGCCCGCAATGCGCCGCGCGCTGGGACCGCGGTAATGGATTTTTTCTCGGCGCGATGGTGTGGAATTATGGCGTGACGGTGTTCGGGCTGCTGGCGCTGGTGCTCTTCTTGGCCAGCCGGGGCTGGTTGCCGGTGAGCGTGGCCATCGGACTGGGCGTGGGCATCGCGCTCGTCTTTCCTTGGCTGTTTTATAAAATTTCGTGGAGCCTCTGGATCACATCCTATTATCTGGTGCTGCCCAACGAATTGCCGGCCAATGCCGACGAAGAACATCCTGCTTTGCGCCGATGAAGAAAAAGAAATCCGCTCCGGCCCGCCGTGCTCCGGGCGTCATTGACGTCCACACGCACGCCTACCCACCCGAAATTTTTGCCGACCCGGCGGGCTGGGCGCGCGCGCGCGGCGAACACCATTGGGCCGCCCTGGTGGGGCCGCGCGCCGATGGCCGGCGCTCGCTCCAGGGCTTTGCCGACCGCGGTGCAATGCTGCGCGCGATGGATGCCGCTGGGGTAGAGCGCTGTGTGCTGCTAGGCTGGTATTGGGAGCGCCACGAGACGTGCGTCTGGCACAATGCGGTGATGGCGGAGTGGTTGCGCGCCAGCCCGGACCGTTTTGGCGCCTTCGCCAGTGTCCAACCCCTCGCCGGCACGGCGGCGCTGGAAGATTTGCGCCGGGTGCGTGATGAGGGCTTTTGCGGCGTCGGCGAAATTTTTCCCGCTGCCCAGGGATTCGCCATGGACGACCCGGAATGGGGATGTGTGCTGGCCTGGGCCGCAGAGGAAAAATGGCCCGTCAACCTGCATGTCCCCGAGCCGGCCGGGCGCGATTATCCGGGCTACATGGCCGCGCCGCTGCGCGATTACCAGCGCCTGGCCCGTGCGCACCCGCGCAACACTTTCATCTTCGCGCACTGGGGCGGGCTGCTGCCGCTGCTGGCGCTGAATTCGGCCGTGCGCGCCGATTTGCGCAACGTGCATTTCGACTCCGCCGCCAGCCCGCTGCTGTATGACGCCTTAGTTTACCGCCGGGTGGCGGACGCGGTCGGCGCGGAGCGCATTTTGTTCGGCAGCGATTATCCACTCCGCGTCTTTCCGCGCGAACAGCGCGAGCCGGATTTCGCGCGGCCGCTGGCGGAGGCAAGGAAATCGGGACTAACAACAGACGAACTGGCACAGGTATTGGGTGGCAACGCGCGAAAGTTGCTGGGGTGGTAGTCCGTTTTAATACCCAAGCCAAGGGATTCACTGCCCGCATGGCCTCCATTAGCGGCGTGAATTGTCAGGCGGGTTATCAAGTTGGCTGGCGCGCGCCCCTTGACATTACCGAACTTTCAGTATATACCGAAAGTATAATCCTTAAACCACTCCCCCATGACCACCACCGATCACACCACTGCCGAAGTGCGGGCCGCGCGCGAGCGCTTTATCTCCCAGTGGGGCGTGATCAGCGCCGCCTGGGGCATCAACCGCACCATGGCGCAAATCCACGCGCTGCTGCTGACCAGCCCCGCGCCGCTGGCCACCGACGACATCATGGCCGCCCTCCAGATCAGCCGCGGCAACGTGAACACCAACTTGCGCGAGCTGGTGGGGTGGGGCCTCCTGCGCGTGGTGCTGCGCAAAGGCGAGCGCAAGGAGTATTTCGAGGCTGAAAAAGAAGTCTGGAAAATCTTTTGCATCATTGCGCGCGAGCGCCAGCGCCGCGAGATCGAGCCGGCGCTCGCCGTCCTGCGCGAGTGCGCGGAGCGAACCGCGAAGCTCAAGGGCGCGGAAGCCGCGGAGTTTCACGCGACCATGCGCCACCTCGGCGATTTCGTCCGCCAGGCCTCGGGGGCGATGGACCGGGTCGCGCGCAGCGAGCGCAGCAAAATCATGCCGCTGATTTTCAAAATGTTAAAATGAACTCCTGTTTTTCCCATGAAGGCACTTCCGCATCGTCCGCCGCCCGCCGTCCGCGCCCCGCGCAAACGGCGTTTGGCCGGCGCGCTGGGGGCCTTTGGCGGCGGTGGGGGCTTGCCCTGCTGGTTCGTGGGATTGCTTTTTTTATACGATAAACTTTCAGAATTTCCCGGAAGTATAAAACAAAACATAAACCAGCAACCAACGCCGGAGACCCCGCCGGCGCTTCCCCGCCATGAACACCCTTAATCTCCTCCTATGGGGCCTGCGCTTGGCCGGCGCGGGCCAGCTTTTCATCGCCGGCATCTATTTCTGGATGCGGCGCATTGTCGGCTGGGACGCCAACGTTGCGCAACTGCGCCCGCACAACCGCTGTATCGCCCACACCTACGCGCGCTATATTCAGGCGATTAACACGGTTTTTGGTTTGATTAGCCTGTTCCAACCGCGCGCTCTGCTTGGAAAAACGCCGCTGGCCGCCGATCTCACGCTGTTCATCGGCGTTTACTGGCTGGGCCGGCTGGTGCTCGGGCTGTTTTATTACGACACGCGCGAAATCACGTCGCAACGCGCGCTTTTTCGATTCGGAGAATATGCCTTCAACCTGCTGTTTGCCTTTCAAGCCGTTGCATTGTTAATGGCGTTTGCGCATAACGTCAGCTGGTTGGAAGGCTGATTTTTAGCCATGGCGTTTGAGCCACCGTAGTCTTTCTTTACCCTTTATGCCAATTTCCTCCTTAGCCACGGAGAAAAGGCACTACCTCCCCCTGTTGGCATGGCCGAGTGGGGTATTGCTGGCTTGGGTGATTTGGGGTTCGGCATGGCCGCGCTGGGTGGTGATGTGGATGGTGGCGCTGGCATTTTTCGCCGGCTGCAAATGGCTGACCTGGCGGGCCGCGCGGCCAGACGGCGTCCCCATCTGGCGGCAGGCGGCCTACCTGTTGCTCTGGCCCGGACTCGACGCGGAAGCTTTTTTATTCAACGGTTCACTACTACGACGCAAACTTCCGACTCCTTCTGCTTGGTGGTTGGCCACCTTCAACCTCATCTTTGGTGCCGCGCTCTTTTGGGTTTGCGCCCGCCAATGGCCGACAACGTGGTGGTGGGCGCGGGGCTGGACCGGCATGACGGGTTTCATCCTCGCCGCCCATTGCGGAATTTTTCAGATATTGAGTTACATTTGGCAAACGGTTGGCCTGGACGCGCGACCCTTGATGAATTGGCCCCTGTGCTCATGCAATGTCAGCGAATTTTGGGGCCAGCGTTGGAACACCGCCTTTCGTGACTTTGCCCACCGATTTTTATTTCAGCCGCTGGCCCAGCGCTGCGGGCCGCGCTACGCGTTGCTGGTAGGTTTTTTTTTAGCGGGGTGGTGCATGAGTTGGTGGTGACGGTCCCGGCGGGCGGTGGCTATGGCGGACCGACCCTCTTCTTCAGTTGCCAAGGCGTGGCCATTTTATTCGAGCGGTCGCATATGGGAAAATCCCTGGGCTTGGGCCGGGGTTTTCGCGGTTGGGCTTTCACCCTGCTGGAATTGACCGCCACCGCCAGCCTCGCCTTTCCAACGGCTTTTGTCCAAAACGTCGTCTTGCCATTCATGCGCGCCGCCGGGGCGCTTTAACGGAGCACTAAAATTAACCTCGCACAATTGATTCGCCTGGCTGGGGTTGGGCAACTGGGCATCCTGGTCGCTTCGGCGCTCGTGCCTTTTCAACTCGATTGGAAAACTATATTTTCCGCGCTGCCCCGCCTGCATCGTCAGATGTATTGGACCTATGGCGGCTACGTGGTGCTGGCGATTCTCTTCAATGGACTGGTCTGCCTTGCCGCGCCGGCCGAATTGGCGGGCGGCGGCCGGCTGGCCCGCCTAGTCTGCGGCTACATCGCGGTGTTCTGGGGTGTGCGGCTGATTTTGCAGGCGGTTTTCGACGTGAAACCCTTTCTAACCGCGTGGTGGCTGCGGGCGGGTTATTATTTGCTCACCGTGCTCTTCGCCGCCTTCACCGCACTGTTCGCTTATGCGGCCTGGCATTAACGAATTGAACACGAATCCATCCCTTTGCATAATCCCGCCATGAAAAGCGACTTGCGTTTCATTTGTGAGATGTTTCTGCCCTCGCTGCTGGGGGCGGTTTATCTGGTGGCGTGGTGCGGTTTCGCCAGCACGGTGGGAATTCGAACAGGACTCACGATGGACGACTACTCGGCAGGTTTGCCGACGCTGGCCTGGTTGCTGGGCGGGACGGCGATTTTGAGCGTCATCTACGCGACGGCGATGGAAGTAGCCCTCGATCTCGGCTTGAAGGCGCATTCGTGGATGCTCGTTTTGTTTTCGGAAATGCTGGGCTTGGCGGCGGGCCTGTTCTTCGACTTGGTGGTTTTTCGGCAGGACACAACTTTCAACCATGATAACGGCCTGGAGATGGTCGGTATGCTCACGGGGCTGACCGTGGGTTTGATTATCAAGGTGGTTTTTTCCAGCCCGCCGGTGGCAAGACTCCCCATGGAGATTTGAATTCAAGCTGGGGCCAACGCAAAGGTTGCCGAACCTAGGTCTTGCAAATTATCAAACACCGCCTCGGGCGGCGGCTGGTGGGCGAGGAGTTGCGCACGGGTGTGGCTGCCGGTGGCGACGGCCTGGCAACGCACGCCGGCGTTCGCCGCCGCTTCGATGTCAAAAGGCGAGTCGCCCACGAGCAGGGCGTCTTTCGCTGCGACGCCGAGTTTTTCCACCGCGTGGAGGACGAACTCGCGCTTGGGCTTGCGCCACGGCGTGTCGTGCGTGCCGAGGACGAGTTTCACCCACTTATCCCAGCCGAGGTGGCGGACGACGGCGCGGGCGGTGTCGCCCTGTTTGTTCGTGAGCACGGCCTGGCGCAGGCCGCGCGCGTGCAACTGTTCGAGCAGGCGGGCCGCGCCGGGCAGGGGGTGCAAGTCCTCGAACATGATCTTGGCGAAAAACTCGTGGTAATAGGGGAGGGCGCGCGGGGCCAATTCCGAGCCGATGAGGCGCGCCATCGTCACCTCAATGGAGCCGCCGACCGTGGCGCGCACCAATTCATAACTCGAGGGCGGCGCGCCAATGGCGCGCTGGGCATGGGTGATGGCTCGGTGAATCGCCGTGAAATGGTCCACGAGGGTGCCGTCGAGGTCGTAGAGAATCGCCTTGCCCGGCGCGTGGCCTGTTTGCATCTTCACGAATAGGCGCGAAAGCCGAGGTGTTTTCAAGTCCGAACCTCTTTTCCCATGCAACCGACCGCCCCCTCTCCGGATGTTGAGACGCTTGTCGTGACACGCGACGGCGGCGCGCTGTGCCTGCGTCTGTCGGGTGAGTGGACGCTGCTGGCGCGCGGCCGGCCGGACACGTCGGTCGTGCAGGCTGAATTCGCGCAATTTGACCACCTGCCGGAGACGATGCGCTTCGACCTCGCAGGCGTGACCAAATACGACACGGCGCTAATCACCTTTTTGCTCAAGTGCCATGACATTTGCGCCGCGACCAAGACTAAATTCGATTTTGAGAGCCTGCCGGACAGCCCGCGGCAACTCCTCGTATTGGCCACAAGCGTGCCGCAAGTCGAGGACGTGCATAAGCGCCCCGAGCAACTCAACCCCCTGGCCCGGATTGGCCGCTGGGCGCAGGGCGCGGCAGAAGAAACGCTCGAAATTCTGCAATTCCTCGGTGACTGTGTCATCGCCTTTGCGCGATTCTTCATGGGCCGGGCGCGCTTTCGCTGGTCGGATGTGTGGCTCGAAATGCAGCACTGTGGAGCGGACGCGCTGCCGATCATCTCGCTAATCGGTTTTCTGATGGGCCTGATTCTTGCCTATGTTGGCGCGGTGACGTTGCGGCCCTATGGCGGGTTGATCTTCATCGCCAACCTGGTCGGCCTCGCGATGGTGCGCGAGATGGGCGTGATGATGACGGGGGTGCTCATGAGCGGGCGCACCGGCGCGTCATTCGCCGCGCAACTGGGCACGATGAAAGTCTCCGAGGAAATTGCCGCGCTGCGCACTTTGGGCCTGTCGCCCATCGAATACCTGGTGCTGCCGCGCATGATCGCGTTATTTCTGATGTTTCCGTTGCTGACCCTTTACGCCAACTTTATCGGCATGTTTGGCGGCCTGGTGATTGCGCTCACCATGGGCGTGGATTTTTCGCAATACACCAACCAACTGATCAGCGCGGTGGACTTGACGAACTTGTCCGTCGGCCTCATCAAGAGTTTTGTGTTCGGGCTGATTGTGGCGGCGACGGGTTGCCTGCGCGGCATGCAATGCGGCAACAGTTCCGCCGCAGTCGGTTTGGCGACGACCCGCGCGGTTGTTTCCGGCATCACCTGCATGGTGATCGCCGACGCGGTCTTTGCCGTCGTGTTTAACAAGCTGGGCATGTAGGCATCGCCAAACTTCTCCTTTTATGTCCGACCCCGATTCTTCGCCCCAAATTTCCGTCCGCCAACTGACTATGGCGTATGGCGACTACGTCGTGATGCGCGACCTGACGTTCGACATCCGCCGCGGGGAAATTTTCATCATCATGGGCGGCTCCGGGTCGGGCAAGAGCACGTTGTTGCGTCACCTCATCGGGCTGCAGGAACCCGCCGCGGGCAAGGTTTATTACAATGGGGTGGACTTTACGAATGCGGGGCCGGAGCGGCGCAACCAGATTCTGCGCAAGTTCGGTGTCATGTTCCAAGGGGGGGCGTTGTGGAGTTCGCTCACCTTGGCGGAAAACGTCGCGTTTCCGCTGGAGGAGTTCACCGACCTGCCGGCGGCCACCATCCGGGAAACGGTCGAGTTGAAACTGGCACTCGTCGGGCTGCGCGGCTTCGAGGATTTTTACCCCGCGGAAATTTCCGGGGGCATGTGCAAGCGCGCCAGCCTGGCGCGCGCCATGGCGCTCGATCCCGAAATTTTGTTTTTTGACGAACCCTCGGCGGGCCTCGATCCCGTCAGCGCGCGGCGGCTGGACGAGCTGATTCTCGAATTGCGCGATTCGCTCGGCACGACCGTCGTCGTGGTCACCCATGAGCTGGCCAGCATTTTTGCCATCGCCGACTGCGCGGTTTTCCTCGACGTGGCCACGCGCACGCTCGGCGGCCTCGGCGACCCGATGGTGCTGCGCTCGCAAAGCGACAATGAAAACCTGCGGCTCTTCCTCAACCGTGGCATGGTGGGCCAGCACCACCTGCCCGACCCGGCAACGGGCGCGCCCTATCTGGTCACCACCCAGCGGCGGTCCCCGTAATTGCGGCTTTTCATTTCCGGCGGCAGCCGCCATCATGGAGTTTTATGAGCGTTCGCGCCAAACCCACCCTCATTGGACTCTTCGTCACCGGCGCCGCCATGCTGGCGGTGGCGGCCGTGGTGGTGTTTGGGGGCGGCAAGCTATTCAACCACCAGGAGAAATTCATCATTTACTTCACGGACTCGGTCAACGGCCTGTCCGTCGGCTCGGCGGTGAAATTCAAAGGCGTGCAAATTGGCCAAGTCTCCAGCATCCTGATTCATTATGACCAGGATGAAAACAATACCGACGCCATCCCGGTCATCATCTCGATTGACATCACCCATTTGCGCAAGGACCTTGGCGAGGACATGGATTTGAGCGACCCCGCGGTGTTTAACAAGGTGGTCACGGCCGGCTTGCGCGCGCGGCTGGAAATGCAGAGCTTCGTGACCAACCAGTTGTATATCGGGCTGGACGATGTGGATCCGCCACCGCCGTTCAAGCCCGTCAGTCTGTCGCACACCTACAAGGAAATCCCCTCAATCCCCTCGGGCCTGAGCGAGGCGATGCAGTCCGTCACCACGGCGCTGGCGAATTTGAGCAAGGTGGACTTCTCGGACATGGCCAATAAAATTGACCACCTGGCAGACGAACTGACTCAGAGCGTGGATCAACTCAACCTCAAGGAAATCAACGACACGCTCATCACCGCCGGCAAAAACCTGAACGACATTCTCACCGATCCAAAAATCAAGGAATCACTGGATAAACTTGGCACAACCCTCGACGACCTCGACCGCCTGACCACGAGCGTCAACCAACAGGTGCAGCCCCTTACCGACGAAATTCAGACCACCGCGAAAAGTGCGCGCGACACGCTGGACCAAATCAATCAAACCCTTTCTTCGGTGCGCGAGGTCATCGCGCCCGACTCGGCGCTGCGCTCCGAATTGGACAAGACGCTGATCGAAATAACCAACGCCGCGCGCTCCTTGCGCATCCTCTCGGAATTTTTGGAGGCCAACCCGTCCGCCATCATTACGGGCAAGGCGCCACCGACGGGTTGGGTGGTTCCGCCGCGCGTCACGCCGCAGTCTGCGGCCGCGCCCATGGCAACCCCTGCGCCCGCGCCTGTTCTCACGGAGCCGCCCGGCAAATAAGGGCCTGCCGCATGCATAACTTCGAATGTTTCCCTCCATGACTTTTCGCCCCCGCATCGCAGTTTTTGTCGTCGCCGGACTGTGGGCGGGCTGTTCGGTATTTTCGCCCAAGCCCGACCTGTCACGTTTCTACGTGCTCAATCCTCTTGCGGCCAAACCCGCCCCCGCGCCGCCGCCGGACCCGACGCTCTCGCTGGAAGTCTTCAGCGCCGACGTACCCGATTATTTGGATCGTCCGCAAATGGTCATCCGCCTGCCGGGCAACCAAGCCGGGGTGGACGAATATCATCGCTGGCTGGAACCCCTTGGCACGGCCCTCGCACGCGTGCTCGCGCAGGATATCGCTCTATACTCCGACTCCTCCCATGTGGCGGCGTTCCCTGTGCCGCCGGGTTTTGCCCAGGAATTTGAAGTGGACGCGCAAGTCTTGCAGTTCGACGGCGCACCCGGCGGCGACGTGACGCTGCGCGCGCTCTGGCGCATCTCCGGCCCCGGCGGCAAACCGAATTATTACACGCACGAATCAGTTTTTACGCGTCCCGCCGCCGCCACGACCGACCCCGCCACGGGTTACGTGGACGCCCTTAGCGCGCTCGCCGGGGACCTGGCCCGCGCCATCGTTCAGTCCCTGCCCGAAGCGCGCGCGGCGAAGGCCGCCCTGCAGTAAGCAGGGTGGAGGATTTTAAAGGCTATGGAAACCGGAATCGGCTTGACAACTTTAACCTATATCCTAGGTTGCAGGCACAAGCACATGAACCAGCACCTTCCCTCTAAAAAGGAGAAATCCCTCAAACTGGCCAAGCAGGCCCGCGGGACCCTCGACACGGTCATCGCCATGATTGAGGACAACGCCTACTGCCCGGAAATCATCCAGCAGACCGGCAGCGTCGTCGGTCTGCTCCAATCCGTCGAGCGCGAGCTGCTGGCCGGTCACCTGGACAGCTGTGTGGTGAAGCGTCTGCGCGAGGACAAGGCCGGGGCCATCCGGGAGCTGATGAAAATCTACCGTTTATCCAACTGACATGACCACGGCCCACACCTTTCAAGTGCGCGGGATGAACTGCGCATCGTGCGCGAGCACCGTTGAACGCGCCTTACGCCAGCGCGCGGGCGTCGGGGCGGTCGTGGTCAATTACAACAGCGGCACCGCAAAGGTTTCTTACGACGAAGCGCAAGTGGGGGCCGCCGAACTGGCCAGCGTAATTGAACCACTCGGTTACTCGCTGGTCATTCCCGCGGAGGGCACGACGCGGACGGCGGCCGATGCCGCCCGGCAGCAAGCCGCGCTGGAGACCAATGTGTTATGGTCTCGGATGCGCACCGCCGCGCCCATCGCCGCGACCGCCATCGCCATCATGAGTTGGCACTTGCTCGCGCAAGCCGGCTGGGTTTCGGGGATGACGGCCGGCTGGCATCTAATTCTGCAATGGCTGCTGGCCGTTTTGGCGGCCTATGTATTGTTTATCATAGGCGCGCCGTTTCTCAAAGCCCTCACGCGCTTTGCCCGCCACGGGGCGGCGAACATGGACACGCTCATCGGCCTCGGCACGGGCGCGGCGTTTCTTTACAGCCTGATCCTTTTGCTTTTTAAGGCGCAGTTACGGCCCTACTTGGAGGTCAACGACGACTATTTTGATGTTACCATCGTCGTGATCACCTTTGTGACCTTGGGCAAATATCTGGAGGCGCGTGCGCGGCTCCAGACCGGCGCCGCCTTAGAGAGCCTGCTCGGGCTTCAGGCCAAAAACGCGCTCGTGCTCCGCGACGGCATCGAAATCGAGTTGCCCGTCGAAAACGTCGTGGTGGGGGATTTATTGGTGGTCAAACCTGGCGCAAAAATCCCGGTGGACGGCCTGCTCGTCGAAGGCGCGTCGCATGTGGACGAATCACTCGTCACTGGCGAATCAGCTCCGGTTAAAAAGGCCGCGGGAGATGCCGTCGTGGCGGGCACCCTCAACACCACGGGCGTCTTTACTTTCCGCGCCACCAAAGTCGGTGGCGAAACGTTGCTCGCGCACATTATCGAACTGGTTCTCGAGGCGCAGGCGAGCAAGGCGCCCATGCAATCGCTCGCGGACAAAATCACCGCGGTTTTTGTGCCGGTGGCGCTGGGGGTGGCGGTCGTATCTTTGGTGGTGTGGCTGGTAATCGGCACGGGGCGTTTGGGTTTTGCGCACGCGCTGACGCTGGGTCTCTCGTCGTTTATGTGCGTACTGGTCATCGCCTGCCCGTGCGCGCTTGGCCTGGCGATGCCGGTGGCCGTGACGGTGGCCGTGGGGCGGGGGGCGCGCGCCGGCATTTTAATCAAGGATGCGGCCACGCTGCAAACGCTGGGCCGCGTCAACGTGGTGGTCGTGGACAAAACCGGCACGCTCACATGCGGCGCGGAGCTGATCGAGCTGCGCAATTTGGCGGGCGTGGGCTCGGACCAGACGCTCGCCCTGCTGGCCGCGCTCGAAAAAAAATCCGAACACCCCCTGGCGCACGCGCTGGTGGCCGCAGCCGAGCGAAAGAATCTTTCCTTGCCCGCTGTGACCGCGTTTGAGTCGCTCAAGGGTCGCGGCATTCAAGGCGTCATGGACGGGGAGGAATATTTCGCCGGCAGCGAACGCTTGGCACACGAGCGTGGCTTTACGCTCGACGGACTGAAGCTCGACGAAGAAGCGCGGGCCGGCCGCACGCCGGTTCTATTCGGTTCCGCGCAGAAACTGCTGGCCGTGGCCTTGGTGGCGGACGCGCCCAAGGAGTCCGCTGCCACGGCCGTGGGCCAGTTGCGCGCGCTCGGCATTCGCGTTATCATGCTGACCGGTGACAACGAGGACACGGCGCAATATATCGCGCGCCAGGTCGGCATTGGCGAAGTCGTTGCCCGGGCGCTGCCGGCGGACAAACTGGAAAAAATCAAGGAATTGCAAGCGCGCGGGCTGGTCGTGGCCATGGCGGGGGATGGCGTCAACGACGCCCCCGCGCTGGCACAGGCTGACGTCGGCATCGCCATGGGCGACGGCGCGGATGCGGCTTTGGAAACGGCGGGCGTAACCTTGCTGCACGGCGACCTGGCCAAGCTGGCGCAAGCCCTCGAACTCGCGCGCCAAGCCATGCGGGTGATTCGGCAAAATTACTTTTGGGCCTTCGCATTTAATACAATCGGCATTCCACTGGCCACGGGCTTGTTTTATCCGCTTTTCGGCTGGACGCTCCCGCCCATGTTTGCAGGCGTGGCCATGGCCTTTTCCGACGTGGTGGTCGTCGGAAACGCGCTGCGCCTGAAAGTTAAACGGCTATAACAACCACGCACAAATGGGAGAATCATTCTGTGGCTTAATTGTTGGTGCAGTTCTCATGCCTGTCCAATCATTGAACAGTTCAACAATCCAGCAATAAATCCGGCGGCCCGCTTATGGCACCAAATTGGGCACCGGTTTCGCCAGGCCCAAAAACACTTGGGGTAAATCCATCTCCAGGCCGTCCTGAATGGCCACTTCGTGCGAGGGGATTTGCACCGTCGCGGGCGTGAGGCCGTCACGCGTGGCGGTCAGTGTGATGGTGCCCGGCGTAAGCGTCGAGCGAATGGCGACGCGGTTAATTCCGCACTCGGTGTCTAAATAGAGGTTATTAATCGAATTAAGCTCGTCGCTGCAGAAGCCGCCGCGCCAGATGGCGGGGCCATCACACTTGAAATCCACGCGCCCCTGGTCGGTCGGGCAACGGTTGCCCTGCGCATCCACCACTTCAAAATCCACCAGCACCACGTCGGAACCGTCCGCCTGCAAGCCTTGTGGGCCGCTGTGCACGGTCAACTTGAGGGCGACCGGGAGCCCGGCCGTTTTGAGTTCCTCCTGCGCGACGACCTGGCCGCCCTTGGTCGCCACGGCCTTGAGCGTGCCTGGTTCGAACGCAACGTCGGGGAAGGCGTAAATATAACCCGTGTAGCCGATGCTGTTACCATTAAATGGATCCACCGGGTTGCAAGGCGTTTTTTGCACGCCCAAGGATTTGCCGTTGAGGAACAATTCGACCTGGTCGCACATCGTCGCCGCGACATACATGGTCTTCTTGGTGCCCGCCGGATAAGTCCAATGCCCAAGAATATAAAGGTCGGGCTTCGCGTTTTGCATCACGCGCGTGACGTAGAACACCGTTTTGGGCAGGCGCACGCCGTCCACTTTGCCGCTGACGCGCAGCACTTCGTCGCCATCCTGGCGGCCATCGGCATCGGAGTCCGAAAAGTAAATCGAAGCATAGGCCGACCATTTCGAATGGAGGGGGTCGGGGTTGTCTATGCGGTTTTCTGCATAGGCGGCATAACGGTTGGCGGCGGCGAGGGCGAAGGTCTCAGAGTTCCAATGGTAAGCGTCCTGGCCCGCAGCGGGGTCTCCCCGGCCGGCGAGGGCTTTGGGATGAAAGCCCATGGTCGGCGGCGAATAATCGTCCCAGATGCCGCGCGCCGCCTCGTCGCGGAAGTCCTCGGTTTCGATTAAGGGCGCTTTGTCGCGGCGCTCCACGCTGTAGCCGCGAAAAATTTGTCCCGGCTCGGTAATGGCGTCGGTTTGCCGGTCCTGGCCAATCATCACGCCGTAGAATTCGGACACGGGGGTAAGGGCGATATTGGCGGGTGCCGCATCATTGTCCCGCGTGCCCATGACGCGCATTCCGTTGGGATCCCATTGCTTGCGCAATGCCACCATTTGCACCATTTGATCGGGCGTGACGATGGTGTTGCCCGCCTCCCAGAAGAGGATGCTGGGGTTGTTGCGGAAGAAAATCATCGAGTCGCGCATGACCTCGACGCGCTGGTCCCACTGGCGGCCGGTCACGTCCCTTTCCTTGTCGCCGGCGGGGCACACAATGGCGATGCCAAAGCGGTCGCACGCCTCCACGTCCGCCCGCTGCGGGGAGACGTGCATCCAGCGGATATAATTGCTGTTGCTGGCGCGCACCAGCGCCACGGTGAAGTCGTGCATCCAGTCGGGATACGCCCCGCCAAGGCCCGGCCAGTCATTGGCCGAGCGTTGCGAGAAGCCGGTCAGCCACACGAAATGGTCGTTAAGCCATACGCCGCCGGTGCCCGCGCCGCCTTTGTACTCAGCCTTGCGAAAGCCTGTCTGGGTCTTGCATACGTCCACGACCTTGCCGTCCACGCTCAGAATAGAGTAAACATTGTAGAGGTAGGGATCGCTGGTGTCCCACAAATGCGCGTTGGCCAGGGTGCCGGTGGCGGTAAAAACTTCGCTTTCGCCATCCACCAAATCGGAGGTGTTGCCGTCAAACTTGGCGCGCACCATCCCGTCCGCGTCCACCACGACAGTGGAAAGCGTGATGTCGGCATGATCGCCGGATTCATCCCGCACTTGGGCCTCGACCGTCACATCCGTGGTTTTATTTTTCACGTCTACATGCTGGGGGTAGATATAGATGCCCGTGGTCTGGAGGCCTTCGTAAAGCGGCAGAGTCTGGTAAACTTTGCCCATGACAATCAGCTTGGCGTCGCGATTGAGGCCGCCGAAATCGGGGTTGAAGTCCTTCGCATTCCACAAGTAAGGGGTGCCGGTGGCTTCCTCTTTGTAGCTTGTGCGATTGTCCACTTGGACGGCCAGCACGTTGTCTTGGCCGCCGAATTTGGCGAGTTTGGAGATGTCGAAGCCGACGGCCGTTACGCCGTTCTCATAGAGGCCCAGCGGCTGGCCGTTGAGGAAGAAGCGGCCCGCCTGCCTCATGCCGTCGAATTCGAGAATAACCTTCTGGCCCTCGGCGCTGGCGGGCAGCTTAAAGTGCTTGCGATACCAGCCCACGCCCAACTTCTCACTCTGGTCGCCGCTCCCATGGCTGATATACCTACGGTAGCTGTCCGTCTCGTTCCAGGTGTGGGGCAGGCTGACGTTGGCCCAGGCCGAGTCATCGAAAGCTGGCTGGTCGGCGCCGGTGAGATCCACGCCCTGGTCGGCAAAAATGAATTTCCAGCCCGGGTTGAAATTATAGACCGCGCGCGGCGAGGCCGGCACGACAAATTTTGCGCCCACCGCAATGCTATCAATGCTAAAGGGGGTCGCGGCCGAGGCGGCGCCGTGTCCGGTCAAAAGGGCCGCAAGCAATGCCAGGGGCAGGGTGAATCGGGGTTGGCGATAAGAACGATGCAGGGGCTTGCTCATGGGGGGAGGGGGTGGAATAGTTTGTGGTAAAAGGGGAAGTGGGTAAACGTAAACTCAAACCCTTAAATTAGGCAAACCGCGGCTTGCGCACAAGAGTTTAGTTGCGTAAATTAAGGCATATTTGCGCATTATGCTATCGGATGATCAACAAGCCTTGGTTTCCCCTGCCCCCGCCACCCGGCGTGTCGCCTTGGCCTTTCCCTATGGCCGGGCGTTTGTCGAGCAAGTCGTCGAGGGTATCCTCACCTATGCCCGCCGCCAGGCCGACTGGCAGATTTTACGCTTTCCGGAGCGTCTCAGCCCATCCCTGGACTGGCTGCAGGGCTGGCGGGGCGATGGCGCCTTCGTCATACTTTCGACGCCGGAAGACGCCCGCATCGCCCGCGCCCTGCCGTTTCCGGTGGTCAATATCACAGCCTATTTTCCAAAGCCCGGGGTGACGACCATTACGGCCGACCACCGCGAAATCGGCCGCCTGGCCGCCCGGCATTTGATCGAGCGCCGGTTCCGGAAATTCGGCTATTATGGTTCTGGAGATTTGTTTTTCAGCCAATTGCGCCGGGATGGCTTTGTCAACGCCATCCGGCAGCAGGGCGGCACCTGCGCCGTCCTGGAGGTGCCGTCCATTGTAGCCAGCGGGCAAATGTGGATGCAGCAGCAACGGGAATTGGAGGAATGGCTTCACTCCCTGCAACCCCCGGTCGCCATCATGGCCAGCACCGATTTGCGCGCCGATATGCTGCTTGAAACCTGTCGCCGCCTTAGCTTGCGCATTCCCGACCAGGTGGCCGTCATTGGGGTGGACAACGACCCGGTCATCGTGGACCATGCGCAGCCTCCGCTTAGCAGCGTGGCGCGCAATGACCAGCAGGCGGGGGAACTGGCGGCGTCGTTACTGGATGAATTCATGTCGGGCCGGCGCGACCGGCGCCAATTGCTCTTTGTGCCGCCGACGGGGGTGGTCGCCCGCCAGTCCACGGAAACCATGGCGGTGGAAGATCCCGAACTGGCCGGACTTATCCAATACATTCGCCAACACATCGCCGAAAACTTCGGCGTCGAACGGTTGCCACCGCTCTTGCAATGTTCCCGGCGCACGCTGGAGAACCGCTTTCGCGTCCATCTGGGCGCGCCGCCCTCGACTATCATCCATCGTTTGCGCGTGGATCAGGCCCGGCGGTTGCTCGAAGCCCGGCCCAAGCAATCCCTCGCCGCCATCGCCGCAGGCTGCGGCTTCAGCAACGTGCGGCATTTCCGCCTGGTCTTTCGCCGCTTCCAAAAGCAGTCTCCCGCGGAATATCGCCGGAGTTTGAACTGAGACCGAGAAAAAATTGCTCTACTTACCTGCCGGGCGCGTAGGATTCGAGATGGCCGCATTGGGTGCAGCGGTAGGTGCGGACGGTGTAGGTGCGGCCGGCCACATGAATGCCTAAAAACCCGTTTGCCGGGGGGCCGGCAGCCCATTTGGGATCCACAATTCCGCCATAAGTATTGTCCGGCACAAAACCAAGTTCCATCGCACCGCGGCATTTGGCGCACACGGGCGGAGCCATTTCCGGCTTGGGCGGTGGGGAGGGCTGCAGCGGTCGCGAAGGGTCTCCCAGAATCATGGCGTGATTCGACGCCGGGGGTGGGCTGGTGTCAAGCAGACAGCGAACTTCATCGGTCCAAGGAAGGACGATCTTTTACTGTCTGCGGTCAAGAATAACACAAAAGCTGATCACTCTTAATCAAGGTTTTCATGATTGCCGCATACAAAATAATCTGGCATGATTATTGGAGTCGTATTCCCAGACGGCGGCGAACCCGACTGAGTCGCAGGAGCCGACCCTTAATTTACCTCGGCGTGGCCATTGCTTTGATCCTGAGGCCCGAGCGGCGCCTCGGCCAGTTCGGCGGGCGGATCAAAGAGGGCGGAGTCAATTTCCTTTTGGCTCAGGTTCCAAATCAGGATCGTATGATTGATGTTGGCGTCGGGCGCGCGATGATGGCGCAGCCAGGCGCAGAGCCGGCCAAAGCGGAGGTTTTTGAAGGCAATGTATTCCGTGTTCCACTGGGCGGGCGGGTATTTCTTGAGCAAGTCGGCGAGTTGGGTGGGATCCTTGGCGGTCTGTTGGTAGATGCGCAGATTTTTCAAGCAGTCCTGGTAGGCAGCTTCATAAACTTTGTTCCACGGCCCGCGGGTTTTGGTGTAGAAACTTTGCAGCATGGTCGCGCTGATCGCATAGAGCCCGGCGTTTAAATTATATTGGCCGTCTTTCTGCCAGGCGGGGAAGGAAGGCAGCCGGGTGGATTTGATGCCGTAGTAATCAGGGTTGTCAGTGCCAAAATAGGAGAGATAAAGATTTTCCCGGTCATGGGGATTGTGTTGTTCGAGCCAGGTTTTCAGGCTCGGCAAATCCATGCCCCAATCGAGCGAGCTTTCCACCAGGTGTTGGTAGGCATGGGATGGCCCGCCGACAAAGGGGCTGAAGTAGGCGAGATAATTCGGGTAAATGGCCCAGGTATCCCCGGCATACAAGAGCAGCAGCAGGGCGGCCACCGTCCGCGCCCAATATTTGCGCTGCAACCACAGCCAGCCGACGGAACCACCGGCCAGGATATAGAGCGGGGGATAGATCGGCAGGATATACCGGTGGGCGACATTAACGTTCTGGACGATAGCCACCAAAAGAAAGGCGGCGATCAAGACGAGATAGGGACCTAGGTCATAAAGCAACGCCAGGGAATGAGGGCCGGGGGGGTGGGTCGGATTGGTTTGCGCTTCCAGGCGCCGTCGCCGTCGTTTCCACCACCAACAGCCCGTGCCCAGAATCAGGATCGTAAACAATATCGGGGAGGTCTTGGCCCAAATAGTGTAGGGGAAAAAGTCCCGCTTTCCGCCAAAAATCCACTGGCCGTTCATGAAGGACTCGCGCGTTTCATTATCCGTCAACAGCAGCTCCATTCCGTCCAGGTAGCCTTCGGGCAGGATGTGCCAGCGCCGTTCCCAAGCGAGAAAGGCCTGGACGGAGGGGCTCATGGGATTGCGGGGCGCGCGCGCCCTAGCTTGGACCGCCGGATTGGTGGGGTCAGGGTTGGAAGCGTAACGGAAATCATAGTGGGCCCACAAGCCGGCCCAGCACAAAAATCCAAACAGAAGAAAGAGGGCAGAAAAAATCAACAACTGCGCCGGGCGCGATTGAATCGTCCGGTGGCGGCCCACCCACCATTCAAGAGGCCGGCGGGAACAAATTTTGATCCCCACCAGCACTGCGGTGATGGGAAAGATGACCAAGGCGGTCGCTTTGGCCAGGAATAAGAGCGGCAGGAACACCAGGGCGGCGAGCAGCCGCCCCCAGCTAATCTGATGGAGTAGCCGCCAGACGCACCAAGTGGCGCCGAGCAGCGTCAAGCAAATGGACATGTCAGTCGAGACGACGCCGCCAAACGCCAGCATGTCTGGACTGAGGGCAAACAAGGCGAGCGAAAACAGGCCACCGATGACGCCGAACACTGCCTGCGAAAGGTAGAATACCAGCAGGCCGGCGGCCAGACCGAGCAAAACCACCATCGCGCGCCCTTCGAGCAGCAGCAGTTCCGGCGTGTTTCCTGACTCGAACAGGAATTTATAACCCAGCGCATACGGTTGGGCCGCGAGCCAATTAGGGTTGGTGGTGCTAAGAAAGGCCGGCTGGGAAATTAAATAGGGCAGCGTGGCCCAGCGTTTCACCAAGTCGCCGTTGGCACCCTCCATGCGAAAATCCTGGTGCAGCCAGATATTGTAGCCGACGGCCAACTCCTCGCCTTCGTCAAACGAAACGCCTTTGCTCGCCGATGCACTCAGCGCCAGTCCCGCATAAAGTGCCAGCAACCCCGCAACGATAGCCCAAGTCCAGCGCGGGCGGGTAGTGGCGGTGGGATTGGTGTCAGTGGCTGCAGTCATGGATTCGACGCCGTTGGGAGGCAAAGCAAGACCCAGTTAGCACCCAAGATACGGGATTAATGAGGTAGGTTCCTTATCGCCAAAAGAACCCAAAACCTTACTTCAATCCGCAAAAAAATTGTAATAAATTCTAATTATATTCTTGCTTGCGTTTGAACCTATCCCAAGGGCATTAAGGATTGTGGTCGCGGAAGCAGGGTAATCGTTGTTGCACAAATTATATGAAAAAATAAAACGAGCTGTGTTAAGGATAAGATTAAGCTAGGTTTGACGCCGTAGCGAATTCATCGGGTCAAGGCCGGGTTCGGCAATGCAGCCGGGCGTTAAGCAGTGCGGCAGACGGCCCCGCACCGATCGAACTTAGCTCACTTTAGGCTTTATCATGGTTGGTAAAAACAGCTAGGGTAGATTGATGCAGGTCTCTGTCATCGTCCCCGTTTACAATGAAGAACGCACCGTAGTCACGCTGCTTAAGCGCGTGCTGGCCGCAGGCATGAACTTGAAGGAGATCATCGTGATTGACGATGGCTCGAAGGATGCGACGCGGGACAAGGTAGCGGAACTGGCGGCAGCCGACCCGCGAGTGCGGTTGCTGCCGCAGCGGCAGAATTGCGGCAAGGGGGCGGCGTTGCGCGCGGGTTTCGCGGCGGCGACGGGCGACATCGTGGTCGTCCAGGACGCGGATTTGGAATACGACCCGGCGGAGTTGCCACGTCTGCTGCAGCCGATTATTGATGGCTCGGCGGACGCGGTGTTTGGGTCGCGGTTTATCGGCGGCGGCGCGCACCGGGTGCATCTGTTCTGGCATATGGTTGGCAACCAGGTGCTCACGCTGCTTTCGAATATGTGCACCAACCTGAACCTCACGGACATGGAGTGCTGCTACAAGGCGTTCCGCCGCGAGGTGATCCAGGGCCTCAAGCTCGAGGAGGATCGCTTCGGCTTCGAGCCGGAGGTGACGGCGAAAATCGCCAAGAAAAGGGTGCGGGTGTATGAGGTGGGCGTTTCCTATTTCGGGCGCACATATGCCGAGGGCAAAAAAATCGGCTGGAAGGACGGCTTCCGCGCGCTTTACTGCATCGTCAAATACAGCTTTTTCCAGTGAACGAGGACGCAGGCCTGCCTTCGCCCGCCGCGAACGCCCCGCGCGCGCGGCCCGGCTGGCCTGCGATTATACTGGCCCTAGCGGTGATGATTTACGGGGGGGGGTATCTCGCATGGTATCTGCAAACGCCGTTGGGCCACGCGCCGCAACTCGACGGCCAGGAGAATCTGGTGCTGGCCGCGCAAATCGCAACGGGCACGCTACCGCATGAGCCGTTTTATCGCGCGATGCTTTACCCGGCGATGCTGGCCGTGCCGTTGAAATTGGGCGTGCCGGCGGAGAATTTGCCCGCGCTGGCTTCCGCGTTTGGACTGCTCTGCCATTTTGCGATCACGCTGGCGGTCAAGATTCTGGCAGCGCGGCTATGGCGCGGGCCACGGGCGCGCAGGGCAGCGTTGTTGGCGGCGGCGTTGTGGGGGTTGAATCCGGTGGCGTTGTATTACGCCGTGCAGGTGTTGGATGTCGTGCCCGCGCTGGCATTGTTCATGTGGGGTTTGGTAGGATGGATGCGGCTCTCCGGACACATGAGCTATCGGCTGGTGGGAGGAATTTTCCTCGGCCTGGCGGTGGCGGCGCGGCCCCATTTTCTTCCGGTGCTTTTCGTTACGCCGCTGGCGCAGGCTTGGTATGCGGGCCGCTGTCGGCTGCGTTGGATTGATGTGTCAGCCTGGATTGGCGCTGCGCTGGGGCTGCTGATTTTGGGCATCGCGCAATGGCGGTGGGGCGGCGAGTTTCGTGTACTGCCGTGGCAGGGATCGTATAATTTTAATGCGGCGAACCAGCCGGGCGCGAATGGGAAATACTATGTCCAGCAATTATATATGGCGGACTTGCCGCCGGGGGAGAATCCCGCGCGGGCGGAATCGGAATTGCTCTATGCGAAAGGCACCAGGCTGACGCCGCCGTTTTCCCCGGCGGCCATGGAGGCGTATTGGCGGCAGCAGGCCTGGGCGGCCATCGAGGCCAATCCCGGCGCGTGGTTGAAATTGATGGTCAAAAAAGTTTATTACCTGTTCAACAATTACGACCAGTATAACAACTTCACTTATGCTTGGCAGCAAGCGCAGTCGCCTTGGTTGGCGTGGAATTTTTTGGGTTGGGGCGTTTTGTTCGTGCTGGCGGCGCCGGTGATGCTCTTGGCTTGGGCACAGGCGCGCGGCGAGCCGGGGCGAAGCGCGCGGCTGGCAGGGTTCGGCCTGATTTTTTTCGTCTACGCGGGCGGGGTGGTGCTTTATTACGCGAGCGGCAGATTTCGGCTGCCGCTGCTGCCGTTGCTGTGCGTCATCGCGGGTGGTCTGGGTGCGGTCCAGGACTGGAAGCGCGGTCGGTGGCCGGCGATCATCGCCGCCTTGGTCGCAGGAGGGTTGACTTTTTCCAATTTCTTCAACGCGCGCGATGAATCCACTTTTATTCAGGATGAGATGTTGACGGCCAATGCGGCGTCCACCATCGGGGATGATGCGCAGGCTTATGCGCTGGCGGAGGAGGGCTTGCAGCGCGATGCGGCGCGTTCCGACCTGCGGCGGATTGCGGTCATTAGTTTTTTCAACCTGACGCTGGCCGACGGCGCGCAGTATGACACGGCGGCCGGCTGGCAAAAAACGGCGAAGGAATTACAGGGTTTGGAATTGCGCGACGCGACGCTCGTGCTGGTGGCGGGTGTGGCGGCGTGGAAAACCGGCGACCCGGCGCAGGCGGAGAAAATCTGGCAGGCGGGAGTGGACCGGCTGGGCGTGAGTTCGTCGCCGGCGGGTTTTCTAGCTGCTTCGCAGTTCCTGCGCGAGGCGGCGCCGGTCGGAGCACCGACGCCGGATCCGCAAATTCTCGATTACCTCAAAAAGGTTCCCCGTTAACGACGCGAGCCAGGCTGGTCTTCCTTGCGGGCGGCACACCAATTGGGCGGGTTTTGCAATTCGGGGCGCAGCACGCCGATGCAGGGGAGGTTGCGGTAGCGCTCGGCAAAATCCAGGCCATAGCCGACGACGAAATGATCGGGAATCGTAAAGCCGACGAAATCGGGGGTGACGCGGACTTGTTTGCGGCGTTTTTTGTTCAGCAGCACGCAGGTGTGGAGCGACGCGGGCTTTTGGGCGCGCAGAATGCGAGTGACTTTGTCGAGGGTGCGCCCGGTGTCGAGGATGTCGTCAATGAGCAGGACGTGCTGCTGGGTGAGGTCGAGGCGGATTTGGTCAATGATTTCCGGCTCGGTGACGGGGCGGTCTTCGTCCTTGTAGGAGGAAACGCGCACGCAATCGAGGCGCACATGGAGGTCGAGGTGCCGCAGCAAATCGGCGGCGAACATGATGGAGCCGTTGGTGATGCAGATGGCGCTGATCTCTTCGGCGCCGAGTTTGCGGTAAAGGTCCGTGAGCTGGCCGCCCAGCTCGGCGATGCGATGGCGGATTTCCTCTTCGGAGACGACGACTTGGGCTAAGTCAATTTTCATGGTGCTTTGGAAGCCAGAACAGGTGGGAATTTGGCGCGGGCGGCTTTGAGGGCGGCCTCGAGGCGGACGGCGAGGGTGTCGCCGGGCGGCGGGGGCACGGCGGCCGCTTGGGTGAAGAGTTGGACACAGGTGGCGTCGCCGTGGTTGAGGGCGAACAGGCCGTCATAGTAATAGATGTCGCGCAGGGTGTCGGAGGAAAAATCCTTGGGGTTGGTCTGGAAGCGCTGGAGCAGCCAGGCGAAATCGTCGCGCGCGGTTTGCTCGCGGTCGAGGAAGGCGGGGACTTGGGAGGAATTCAGCGCGCGCACGACGCGGGCACCCACGTTGTCGGGCGCGGCCTTGACGGCGGCGTCCATGTAGTTGAAGCCGTCATGCACCCAGCTCAGTTTGGTGAAGATGGAGGCGAATTGGGCGTAAATGGTGCAGGCGTTGCCGTAATCGGCGAAAACTTCGGCGTCCTGGGGAAGGTCCTCATGCAGGGCCTTGAACAGTTTCACCGCGGCGTCGGCAGCGTCTTCGTCGCCATCAGCGCCAAGGTCGCAGAGGATTTCGCCCAAGTGCTGGCGGAGGGTTTTGTTCTTGGGGTCGGCGGCAAGGGCTTTTTCCGTCTTGGCCCGTTCAGTCTTGGCTGCGGCGATTTGCACCTCGGGTGTTTTGGGCGGTGTGTAGTCGTCCGCGCGCAATCCCGGCGCGGCGGCCAAGGCCGCGCCAAGGCCGCAAGCCAGCGCAAAGGCCGCGCGGTGAACGGGACGGAACATCCCAGTAAACAATCGGGCGGGGGGGCCAGGAGTCAAGATTCTAACGCCGCAAGGCAGGCTGGCGTATGTGACAATTCAAAGGCGGAACCGACGAATGGTTTTGACTTGGCGCGGCGGAGGTCGTCACTTTTCAGGCCATGATTGCCGTGCACATGGAAAACCTGGTGAAGCGTTTTGGGCCGGTCGCGGCGCTCAACGGCGTGGACTTGACTGTCGAGCAGGGCGAGCTTTTTTTCCTGCTCGGCCCGAGCGGGGCGGGCAAGACGACGCTCTTGCGCTGCCTGGCGGGTTTGACGCTGCCGGACGAGGGGCGCATCTGGTTTGGCGACGAGGAGGTCACGCGTCTGGAGCCGAATCTGCGCCAGACGGGCATGGTTTTCCAGAATTACGCGCTATGGCCGCATTTGAGTGTGGCCGATAATATCGGCTTCGGCCTCAAGCAGCAGCGGCGGCCGCGCGAGGAAATTGCCGAGCGGGTGGGCGAGGCGCTGGCGGCGGTGCGCCTGACGGGGCAGGAGGCCGCGCGCGTCCAGCAACTTTCTGGCGGGCAGCAGCAGCGTGTCGCTCTCGCGCGGGCTTTCGTCACGCGGCCACGCTGCCTGTTGCTCGACGAGCCCCTGTCAAACCTTGATGCGCGATTGCGTCAGGAATTGCGGGCGGAAATCCGGCGCATTTGCAAAGAGTCCGGACTGACGACGATCTATGTGACTCACGACCAGAAGGAGGCGCTCTCGCTGGGCGACCGTGTCGCGGTGCTGGTTGAGGGGCGGGTGCGACAGGTCGGGCCGCCGCGCGAAGTCTATCGCCGGCCGCGGGACCGGTTTGTGGCGGACTTTATCGGCGAGACGAATTTACTCGAAGGTGAAGTGCGGGAGGTCGGCGCGGGCGCGGCCTGGGTGCGCACGAGCGCCGGTGATTTTCAGGGCGCGCTGGCCGACCCCGCAGTCGAGCCTGCCGTGGGTGCCAAAGTTTTATTGTCCATTCGGCCCGAGGTGCTGCGGTTGCTCGACGAGCCGGCGGAGGAAAACACGCTGACTGGGCGCATCGGTGGGGTCACGTATTTCGGCGACAGCGCGTTGTTCGAGTTCGAGGCGGTGGGGCGGGATGGTTTGGCGCTCACGCTGCCGCGTCTGCGCATTTGCGAGCTGAACCCGCGCTCGTGGGAGGGACGCTGCAAGAAAACTCTTTTTGCGTATGCGGATGCCGATGATGTGGTCGTGCTGCCGGTGGCTGGATGATCGCCCGAGTTGGGACTTGCCGGATGAGGAGATAAGGGCAAAATCATGCCGCATGGAGGCTCCTTGCCAGGAAAAGGTAATTGCGCCGGCCAACCGCATTTGGCGGGATGGCGAGGGCTTGGTCTTGTCCAAGAAAGCACCGGCGCGGCTGCCGGCGCGCTGCGTGAAGTGCAACGCGCCCGCGGCGGACGGCGAAGTCACGCGGCAGGTATATTGGATACCGAGTAAGTATCACAAAACCAATCAACTGCTTGATTTCCTCATTTTATTTTTCCCGGTCAACGGTCTGGTGGGGGTTGCGATCGTCCGCACGCTGACGGAATATAAAGTGACGCCGGTCGTCTATTGTGTTTGCCGAACGCATCAAGCCCGGCGTCGCCGGGCGATATGGATAATGGCCGCGCTTTGTGTGGGGTTTGTCTGCGCCGAGTCTTTGCTTATAGCCCTAATCCAAAGCAATCACCCAATTTATGCACAATACCCAATGCCGGTAAAGATACTCGCCGTGCTGATGCCGGTTTGCGCGCTATTATCGCTGCTTTATGGCGCGGTGGCGACACGCCGGATTTTCCCGCTGGGAACCCAGGATCGGGATGACGACATCATGAAACTGGGTGGTTTTGGTTCTGAATTCATCGAGGGATTTCCCGATTACCAAAATGAGTTGGCGGACTGGAATAACAATCCGGTGGCGAACTGAATTGGGCGATGTTTACGGCCAGACAATATTACCGGGGTTGGGCGGCACTGCTGGCGTTGGCGCTGGCGTGGGCGGGCTGTGGTAAACCGGCAATTGCGCCGATGGATTTGCCTGCGGGCACGAATGTCACCACCCTGACAGATGGCGCGGGGCGCATCGTGCAAATTCCGGCGACGCCGCGACGCATCGTGAGTTTGTCGCCGGCGGCGACCGATATTTTGGAAATCTCGTTGAACGCCCATGCCGAGGTGGCGGGGGTGACGCGCTATTGCCACATTCCAGCGGAGGATGAAAAGCGCGTCGCCCGCGTCGGCGGGGTGGTGGACCCGGATTACGAGCGCATCCTGGCGCTCCAGCCTGACTTGGTGATAGCGCCATGGCTGGCGGACAAAACTTTGCAGGAGAAGTTGCAGGCGCTGGGCTTGCCGGTCGTGGTCTTGCATCCGGAAGGATTGCAGGGTGTGCTTGATGACCTGCGGATGTTGGGGCAGGCGACGGGACACGCCGCTGCGGGTGAGGCCACCGCTAAAAAGATCGACGACATTCGCGCGCTGACCGCAAGCCGGTGGGGGAGCGTGCCGGAGAACCAGCGTCCGCGCGTGCTGATCCGCATGGGCGACACCAGCCCCGCGCCGGGTTCTTATGTGGATGATTTATTGACGGCGGCGGGTGGGCGCAATGTGTTGCTGCGCGGGTCGAAGGCGTGGGTCGAGGTTTCGTCGGAAGGCGCGCTGCAATTGGCGCCCGACGTCATTGTGGATATTCTTGAGCCGGACTCGCCTGCGCCGGCCATGGGGTTGGAAAAATCGGCGGCGGACGGAGGCGTGCGGGTCGTGACTATCAGCGCGGGGGATGAATTTTATCGTCCCGGGCCGAGCGTGGGTGTGGCGTTGTGGGAATTGGCGCGAGTGCTCGATCCGACGCAGTTCCCCGAAGCCACCCCACCCGTCGGCGACCAAACAGTGCCGACGCGGTGACCGGGAGAAGCTACTGTATTTTTGCGCCGCGCGCCTTGAGATGGCGGGCGATAGCGCGCACCACCATTTCGCGAAAGCGCCCCGTGTGCGGCAAATCCTTGGTAACGGATTCCAAATCAATTTCGACGCCGGTAAGGTCTTGAGGCAAGGCCAGAGCTTGCAGCCAGACGGTCGCTGTTTGTTTGGCGTCTTTCCAGGACATTTTGGGAGCAGGTGGTTGTAAAAAAATGCTGGACGAGAAGATCAAAAACTAGGGGATATTTGTCTATAAACTAGGTGTTTATACTGGATGAACTAGGTGTTAATACCTAGTTTGTCAAATGGTCTTTTTGTTAAAAATTTAGCAAAAACTTCATCTTCATTGTGGTTGGCATTACGCGCTCTACTTAGTCTGGTTTAGAGCCGGGGTGGACTTGGTGGAAACTTGCCAGCGGCGGTTAGGGGCGCTAGTGTGCGATCATGCCGAGGAGTTTTATTCGTCGAAACTACGGCCCATGGCTTTGGCCAGGGGTGGTGGCCGGGCTGTTGGCAGGGGTGGTTTCTGCGCGCGGGCAGGATGTGACGGTGCAGGTGGTCGCCGCCGACCCCAAAGCTTACACCCTGACCGTCAAGGGCGCGGGGTTGCCGGAGCCGGGCAAGGATGGCACCGAGGTCGTGAAAGTGACGGAGGGGGACGCCGAGGTGGGGTATGCGGGCCACCGTGTGCAGGGCGAGTTGAGCAAAAGCGGCGGCCTATGGCGGCTCGACAATATCTGGCCGGCCGACCCGGCGATGACTAACGCGGCGGCGGACGGTTCGGCGCAGATGCAACGCGACTTGGTTGAATTGGGCCGCCAGTCCATCCGTGGCGTGGGTGATACATTGCCGGCTTTTGCGCTCTACAACCAGAATGGCGAAGTGGTGCGGCCGCAGACGCTGCGCGGTCGGCGGCTGGTCATCAATTTCATTTTCACGCGCTGCGCCAACCCGACCATGTGCCCGGCCAACACCCAGCGCATGGCCAAATTGCAAAAGGAGGTCAAGGCAGCGAAAATTGACAACGTCACCTTCGTCACCGTCACGATTGATCCGGAGCACGACACGCCGGGCGCGTTGCGCCAATACGCCGACGACTACAACCTGGATTTGAGCAATTTCCAACTCCTGACCGGGCCGGCAGATGAAGTGGCGGCCGCGCTCCAGCAATTCGGCATCCTCGTCAAGCAGGAGAACGGCACACTGCTCCACACGCTCGCCTTGTTGATCGTCAGCCCGGAAGGGCGGATCGTGTATCGCAAGGATGGCGACCTGTGGCTGGTGAGTGAAGTATTTGACCGACTGAAACCGCCCGCGCCTGCGCCGGCGGCCAAACCAGCGGGGAGTTAGGCTGAATCTGATACTCATGCGCACAATGATCCATATCGGTTTGCTAACGGCGCTCTTCGCGGGCACCTACGTGGCGATGCGCAAAATTCCCGCCAGCAACTGCAATTTCCTGCATTACGAACAGACGGTCGTGACGGCCGATGGGAACCAATACTGCGGTTCGGGCGCGGCTTATTTTGTGGATTTGCAAAAGCTGCCGTTTCCCGTCGCGGTCAAGCTCACGGCCGATCAGGCGCCCGAGCCGGGCGTCGCGGCGAATTACACGCTGCAGCTCCAGACGAGCTACGGTGAGACGCTGCGGCCCTCGGAGCTGGCGGTGACGCAGACGCAGAAGCTGCACTTGTTGGTGGTGGACGCCAGCCTCGAAGACTACCAGCACATCCACCCCGTGCCGGATGGCGATTCGGGCGATTGGACGTTTTCCTTCACGCCGAAACGGCCCGGCCCCTACCACGTTTACGCGCAGTTCATCCCGACGCTCTCGCTGCGCGAGATGATTGGCGAGACGCAGATTGCCGTGCCGGGCAACTCGAGGCCGGCCGTGCCCCGTGGCCTCGCGCCGTTCAAGGACGGTGATTATGTTTTTAACCTGAACGCGTCGGAGGAACCCTTCGAAGTCGGCACGAGCGAGACGCTGACGTTGTCCGTGCAGCGCGGGGACGGCGGCCCGGTGCAGTTGCAACCAGTGATGGGCACGCTGGCGCATTTGGTGGCGTTCGACCCGACACGCGACGGCGTGGCGCACCTGCATCCGACGCTCACCGGCCAGGAAACCGACCCGACGCGTCCCACCTTGTCCTTTGTCATCAACTTCACGGAAACCGGCCACTACCGCATCTGGGCCCAGGTGAAACTGGATGGTGTCGAACGCTACGTGCCGTTTGATATTGACGTGGCGCAGGCGAGTTAGATGGTTTGCAACCTTTTAAGCTGGGGCGAGAATAGACAGGGTTGTCTTTAGGTAATGGACTGTACCCCTCCCCCCTCCCCTATAAACACTAGACAACTCTGTCTAGTGGTGCAGGAAGCAAAGGCGGCGCGTGGGTGTTGGTTAATTCGTCGCAGGATAGGCTAGAGCATTTTCGATTTAGATAGACGCATATTGGGCATGACCAAAGAAGCCTTGGCAATGGGTGGAGGTGAAGGAGGCGAGGGCTGGAACCAAAGCGGTTTGGAGGTCCGTGAGGGTTCGTGCGGCGGCTTGCCGAAGATGGGCTTTGAGTTTGGCGAAGGCCTGTTCGATGGGGTTGAGATCGGGGCTATACGGCGGCAGATAGCGCACGCGGGCGCCGCGGGCGGCCAGCACCGCGGCGACGCTGGCCGTTTTGTGGGTGGCGAGGTTGTCGAGGATCACGGTGTCGCCCTCCCGCAATTCCGGGCCGAGCACTTGTTGGAGGTAGGCGGTGAACACGTCGGTGTCCACTGCGCCTTCGATCAGAAAAGGCGCAGTCACGGCGTCCACGCGCAACGCGGCGATAAAGGTGGAAGTGTGCCAGTGCCCGTGGGGCACGCGCCCGAGGCAACGCTGGCTGCGCGGGGCCCGCCCATACAGCCGCGCCATCTTGGTGTTCAAGCCGGTCTCGTCGATGAAGACCAACCGTCGGCTGTCCCAGCTGGGCTGATCCTGGCGCCACTGGTGCCGGGCCGCTTTAACGTCGGGTCGATCTTGCTCGGCGGCGCGCGTCGTTTTTTTTATAGCTCAAGCCCAGCCGCTCCAGCCGGTGCCACAGCGCGTTGAGGCCCAGCCGCACGCCGAGTTGCTCGCGGCAGCGCGTTTGCAGTTGCGCCAGCGTCAGGTCGGGCTGCGCCGCGATCCACGCCCGCACCTTGCGCTCATGCTCCGCCAGCCGGGAGCGGCGGCAGCCGCCGATTTGTTTCGGCCGGCAGTGGCCCCGGCGGCGGTATTGGTTCCAGAAGCGTTCGGCGCTGCTGCGGCTGACCCCAAAACGGCGGCAGACCTCGCCCGTGCCTTCCCCGGCTTCGCGCGCCCGCACGATGCGCTGGCGCAAATCTTCCGAGAGTGGTTTCATGGTGGTGGCCTCCTTTTCCACCATTATACACCGCTTTCAGCAATACGTCTATTTAAATCGAAAATGCTCTATTCATCTGGTTCCCAACATAGGCGCAAATCCTCTAGGAAATCGTCTAGGGAGGCGTGATTGTTGATGAGCACATGGGTATCAAGTCTGGGACGGTTATAAAACCTAGCTAGGTTTGTGATATGTGCGACCGACAATAGCCATGCCGTATTCCCGCCATCTGTTGCCGGCGGTATAAATTTTCTAAGGACATTCTGCATCCGTGCTATAGGATTAGGATGATCCGGCTTTTGCCAAGGACGCTCGCCAAGGGCGAATGTACAGAGGCAACATTGCCAAACTGCTACACCAAGCATTAAGTTATCTTTAACCGCGTCTGTGCGCTTTCCGATTAAATATCTTGCCGCGAATTCGTCGCATTCGATCTCGATATTTTTTGGCGTCTTACCTTTGGAGTCAAAAATAATATGTCCTAATTCGTGAAGCACTGTTGGCAATAGGCGCGCAGTTGCCTTTTGGCGGTGTCCCTAGTAAGCCATGCCTGATAACCAGCAAAAAACACCAGGGCAACCGTCAAGACGGCAATGGGGTCAGTTACGGCCTTGTTCCAGAGAATAGAGACCCATCCTTTGGCGGCCTGGTTGTTTGCGCCGTCTGTATCGCTATCTGCTTTTGGCTGTCCTTCATTGGTTATGACTTGCTGAACGACAAGAGAAGAATCCTGGGCTACTTCGTCTTGTTTCTGGCCTTGGCTTTTGACGTTTTTGGCGTCTGTGGTTTCCGCTGGGGATGGTTTTAAGTCCACTATTTGCGCCTGCGCCACACTACCCGCCATTCCTGCGACACGTTCTACCGATTAGCCGCGCCCTCTATCGCCCCCAACCCATCAAACCCATCCAACCGATCCAACGCAGCCAACGCATCGTTGGACAAGTGGCCCGGTTTCGATTATACTCCGCGCCATGAATCCGCACCCCCCCCAGCCCGAGCGATGCCCAACGGCTCTGCCCCTCGGCACTGTTCTGGGCAGCCTGAGCGAAGGCGAAGGCCCCCCAAAAAAGACCAAATCCGACCTCGATTAACAGGGGGGGGCCCACGACTCTTAACGTCTTTCTCCTACCTCCTACATTCCCCCCCTCTTCCCCCCTCCGTCTCCCTCACCCCCATCACTGCATCGGCAACGTCCCCGGCGGCAGCGGCACCCGCAGCAAATCATCCTCCTCCGGCAGCAACTCCGCCGGGTGGATGGCCCGCTCGATCTGGTTCGCCCGGTCCAGTTGCCCATTCGCCCGCAGCAACCCCTCGTAGACCGCGTTCCAATCATTCCTCTGGTCATGCGCATAAGGCAGCGGCCAGGTGCTCTGCGCCACGTCCCCCAACGCCCCCAGCGCGTCCCCCGGTTTCCCCGCCTTGAGCAACCCCAGCGCCAGCGTGATGCGAAACGACAGATAATCCGGGTTTTTGGCCTGGAGGTCCCGCGCCGCGACAATCTTGTCCGGCCCCGTCTCCCCAAGCAAAAAACCGATGTAGAGCAAGTCATTCTGCACCACCGCGTCGTCGGGATAAAACCGCGCCATGTCTTCGAGCGTCTGCCGCAGCGCCTTGGTGTCGTGCGCGCGGTGTTCGAGCATGACGAGATCGTTGAAGGCGGAGCGCCGCAACTCGGGATTGCCCGTCAACTGGACTAACGCCGGCCGCGCGACCTCATCGAGCCCGCTCTTCACCGCGTATTCGGCGACGTCGAAGAGCTTCCTCGGTTGGTCGGCGACGTTGTTGAGAATGGTCTTCCACGCCAGGTCGGCGTCCTTGGTGTCGCCCAGCGCCGTCAGCACGCGGGCCATAAAAAGCTGCTGCAGGTCGTTCGAGATGGGGAGCTTCGGCTGCTCGAGCAACGTCTGCAACGAGTTCCATTGGCCGAGGCCCGCCATCGCACCCGCGCGAATCAGGAACAGGTCCTGGCGCTTCATCGCCGTCTCCCCGTCCACGAGTTCGAGCACCGCCTCATTGCGATTCTGGCTGATGAGCCACCCGCCCACCGCGGCCAGCGCGTCGTCATCATTACCCGGGAACAAGTCGCGTGCGTCCTTGATCAGGCTGTTCTCGTCGGCGTTGGGCAGAAAGCTGCGCAACTTCAAGGCCATCAGCTTGTCGTCGCGCGTGGCCAGCGGGTGCTGCTGGAGCAAGTCGGCTAGTGGCGCGATGCCGTCCGGCGGCAGCGCCTGGGCGTTGGCGGCGAGGGCGCGCAAAGCCTGCAACCCCAAGTCGTCCGTGCGGTGGGCCAGCGCCTGCAAATGGTCCAGCCCTGCGGCGCGTTCCAGCGGGTCGCCGGACAGCTCGGCGGCGCGGGCGTAGTCGAGGTGCGCCTCCGGCGGCGCCTGGCCGGCGGCCAGCACTTTTTTGAAGTCGGCCAGCGCCTCGGGAATCTGGTTTTGCGACAGGCGGATTTTACCCTCGAGATACCAGGTGGCCGTGTTGTTCGGGTCGGCCTTTTGCAATTCGGCGAAATACTCGAGCGCGGCGGGAAAGTTCTGGGTGCCAATGGCAATCTCCACCACCTGGCGCAAATCGGCCAGGTCGTGCGAAACTTTCCAGACCCCGATCCAATAAGGCAGCGAGTCGGCCGGGCTGCCGATGAGCAGCACCCGGGCCTCCTGGCGCAGCATCCGCACGTCGTCCGGCCACAGCCGCAGCGCCGCGCCGGCCTTTTCCTGGGCGGTCGCGTAGTCCTTGGCTTGCAATGCCTGCTCCGACGCCTGCACCAGTTGCAGCGCGCGCCAATGTTTGAACGCGTGGTAGGCCGGGCGGGCCGCCACGGCGCCGGCCGCCAGCAGCACCGCCAGCACCGTCAGGATGATATACCGTCGCTTGCGTGGGTTGGGCTCGTCGTAGTCCACGCGCCCCAGCATGACGCCCCCTCGCGCCCAACGCCATGCTATTTCGCGCCGCGGGCCGCCGCCGCACCGCGCTTGCGCTTGACCCCGGGCGCAAAAAACTCTAGGGTTCAACCATGAAAATGACCAAGTCTACCCCCCTGTTGCTGCTCCTCGGAATGCTGCTGGCCGGCTGCTCGAGCACCGATGCCAACGGCGTGAACATCACCCACGGCTCCATCTTCGATTTTTTGTGGACCGCGCCCGCCCCCGTCCCAGCCTCGCCGCTGGCGCCCGCGAATCCGGCCCCCACCCCGCAAGTTCCGGCCAACGCGCCGGTCGCGCAGCCCTTGGCGTCTAATTGAAGGCAAATCGTTCAATCGTCCCGCCGCCCGCTATACCAAAACCAGCCTTATACTATTTTGCAGGCTTCGTCGAAGCCCAGGCGCGGAGCGCGGGGATGGAGTTTTGCCGGGTCGCCGTGGCCGAGGTTGCACAGGAAATTGGACTTCACCGTCGTCCCGGCAAAGAACGCCGCGTCCACTTGGGCGTTGTCGAAGCCCGACATCGGGCCGCAATCGAGGCCCACCGCGCGCGCCGCCAGCATGAAATACCCGCCTTGCAGCGAGCTGTTGCGCAGCGCGATGTATTCCAAAACACTTTCCGGCAGGTCCTGGAACCACGCTTTCGCGTCCACGAACGGGAACAGCTTCGGCAACTGGTCGAAGAAATGAATGTCCATCCCGATGACGGCGGTGGCGGGCGCGGCCATCGTCTTGTCCACGTTGCCGGCGTGGAGGCAGGGCTTGAGTTTTTCCTTGGCTGCCTTCGATTTCACAAACACGACGCGCATGGGGCACATATTGGCCGAAGTCGGGCCGAGTTTGGCGAGTTCATAGGCCTGGTGCAGCAGCGCGTCGTCCACCGGTCGGCTTTGCCAGGCGGCGTGCGTGCGGGCGTTGCGGAAAATCAGATCGAGGGAGGAGTTGTCGGCGGGCATAAAGAAATTAGTTTTGGGTTTCGAGTTTCGGGTTTCGAGTTAAAGCGACCAAGGCTCGCGATGAAAACACCCACAAGCTTAACCAACAGTCGTCCGATTGGAAACCTAAAAAAGTCAATTCCAGGCTAATTCGAAACTCGAAACCCGAAACTCGAAACTAAATTTAGTCAAACACGACCGTCTTGTTGCTGTGGACGAGGATGCGGTTCTCCAGGTGCCAGCGCACGGCCTGGGCGAGGACGACTTTTTCCAGATCGCGCCCGCGCCGGTGCAGGTCGTCCACGTTGTTGCGGTGGGAGACGTGGCTCACGTCCTGCGCGATGATGGGGCCTTCGTCGAGCACGGGTGTGACGTAGTGCGCCGTCGCGCCGATGAGCTTGACGCCCCGCGCGTGGGCCTGGTGGTAGGGCTTCGCCCCGGCGAAGGCGGGCAGGAAGCTGTGGTGGATGTTGATGATCGGAAAATCGCGCGCGGCCAGAAACGCCGGGCTTAAAATCTGCATGTAGCGCGCGAGCACCGCGAGGCCGACGCCGTGTTCGCGCAGGATTTTCAACTGCTGCTTTTCGACCGCGGCCTTCGTCTTGGGCGTGATCGGCGTGAGGAAGAACGGCAGGCCGTAGGTCTTCGCGCTGTCGGCCAGGTCGGGATGGTTGGCGATGACGCAGGCCAGCTCGCCGCGCATTTCGCCGGCGCGAAACCGCAGGATCAAGTCGTGGAAGCAATGGCCCGCCTTCGAGGCGAACACGGCCACGCGCGGCCGCGCGCTCGACGGCACGACCATCGCCGTCATGCCAAGTTTTTTCGCGGCGTAAGTTTGGAATTCGGCCGCCTCGGCGGCGGGGTCGGCGGACGCGGCGGGCAGCCATTCGATGCGCTGGAAAAAGATATTCGCGTCATCGTCGCAATGCTGGTCGGCATGGAGGATGTTGCCCCCGCGCTCGAAAATCCAGTTGGCCGTGCGCGCGACCAACCCGGGCCGGTCCGGGCCGGACAATAGCGCGGTGAGGCGAATGGGATGTTCTGCGGGCATAAGCATGAGGTAGGGCGGCGAAGGCCATTTGGCAAGCCCGCATCGCCGGAGGGGTGGGGCGCGTTTTTACTTTCTCCCTCGTTTATTTTGCTGTATATTAACCCTTTATGCCTGCTCCCGAAGAGTTGGGGTTTCTGCGCGTGGCGGTGGCCGCGCCGGAATTGCGCGTGGCCGACGTGGCGTTCAACGCCCGGGCCACGGCGGCCGCAATGCGCGCGCTGGTGGCCGAAGGCGTGCGCCTGGCGGTGTTTCCCGAACTGGGGCTGACGGGCTACACCTGCGCAGATTTGTTCTACCAGCCCACGCTGCGTCTCGCGGCCGCGCGGGCCGCGCGCGAACTGGCCGCGACCGCGCACGAGCTGGGTCTGATTACCGTGGTCGGCCTGCCGGTCGAGGCGGCGGGTCGCCTTTATAATTGCGCGGCGGTGCTGGCCGAGGGGCGCGTGTGGGGTCTCGCGCCGAAGAGCCACCTGCCCAATTCCGGCGAGTATTACGAGCGCCGCTGGTTTTCGCCCGCGGCCACACTCGACACCGACCAGGCGGATGTCGCCGGGCAATGGGCGTGGATTTCGTCGCGGCACATTTTGGGCGTGCGCGGGCCGCAGCCGTTCGCGCTGGGCGTGGAAATTTGCGAGGACTTGTGGGCGGTCGAGCCGCCGAGCGGGAAACTGGCGCTGGCGGGCGCGACGGTGCTCGTCAATTTGTCTGCGAGCAACGAGTTGCTGGGCAAGGCGGACTACCGGCGCGAGTTGGTGAAGCAGCAATCCGCGCGCTGCCTGGCGGCGTATTTATATGCTGCGGCGGGGCCGGGCGAATCGAGCACCGACCTGGTTTTTTCCGGCCATGGCCTCATCGCCGAGAACGGCGTCGTGCTGGCGGAGGCGGAGCGTTTTTCGTTCGCCGCGCGCGCGGCCATCGCGGATTTGGATTTGGGGCGCCTCACGATTGAGCGCCTCAAGAACAGCACGTTCGCGGGGATGCGCCCGGCGGCCGACCAAAACATCGGCGAGGCGTGGATCGAGTTGCCGTCTGCGCCGGCGCTCGGGAAAAAATCGTCCGCGAAATTGCGCCGGCCCAACCCGCCGCGGCCCTTCGTGCCCGCCGACGCGGTGCAACGCGCGGCCCATTGCGAGGAAATTTTCCAAATCCAATCCACTGGCCTGGCGACGCGGCTGCGCCACACCGGCGCGCGCTCGGTGACCATCGGCTTGTCGGGCGGCCTGGATTCGACGCTGGCGCTGCTCGTTACGGCGCGCGCGTTCGACAAACTCGGCCTCGACCGCCGCGGCATTCTGGCCGTCACCATGCCCGGCCCGGGCACGACGACGCGCACGCGCGGCAACGCGGAAAAACTCGCCGGCCTGCTCGGCGTGAAGTTGCGTGTCGTGCCCATCGCCAAAGCCGTCCACCAGCATTTTGCCGACATCGGGCATGATGCCGCAAAACACGATACCACCTACGAAAATGCGCAGGCGCGCGAACGCACGCAGATTTTGATGGACCTGGCGAACGAACACGGCGGCTTCGTCGTGGGCACGGGCGACTTGTCCGAGTTCGCGCTCGGCTGGTGTACGTTCAACGGCGACCAGATGTCCATGTATCATGTCAACGCCGGCGTGCCGAAGACGCTGGTGCGGCATTTGATCGAGTGGTGCGCGGACAGCGTGTTCGAAGGCGCGGCCGCCGCCGTCTTGCGCGACGTGGCGGAGACGCCGGTGTCGGCTGAATTGCTGCCGACGGGCCGGCACGGCGAATTGCGCCAGAAGACCGAAGACACCATCGGGCCGTATGACCTGCACGACTTTTTCCTGTTCCACACCGTGCGCGCACCGTCGCGCCCGGCCAAGGTGCTGTTGCTCGCGGAGCAGGCGTGGGCCGGCGTTTACTCCCGCGCTTTCATCGCGCGCTGGCTGGAAGTTTTCTACCGGCGCTTTTTTGCCAACCAGTTCAAGCGCTCGGCGATGCCCGACGGGCCGAAGGTCGGCTCGGTCGCGCTCTCCCCGCGCGGCGACTGGCGCATGCCCAGCGACGCCCGGCCCGACGCGTGGCTCGCCGAACTCGCCGCGGCGGTGGGAGGAAAAGAATCTTTTAACCACAAAAAACGCAAAGGACGCAAAAAACAGAATTCCTGATTTTGTGTCTTCTGCGTTTTTGTGGTTAATTTTTATCTATGGCTCACGCGGCCTTGTTTTTGGATCGGGATGGCACGCTCATCCGCCATGTGCATTATTTGCACGACCCGGCGGGGGTGGAGTTGTTGCCGGGCGTCGCGGCGGCGCTGGCGCGCGCGCGGGCGCTCGGTTATTTGCTCTTCCTGCACACGAACCAGTCCGGGGTGGGGCGGGGGATGTTCTTCCTGGAGCAGGCGCAGGCTTGCAACCAGCGCATGATTGAATTGCTCGGGCTGGGTGCGGACGTGTTTGCAGGTATTTGCGTCGCGCCCGAAGCGCCGGGGCAGCCGGTGGCCTACCGCAAACCGTCACCGCGTTTTGCGCGGGAGATGGCGGCGCAGCACGGCCTCGATCTCGCGCGCTGCTGGATGGTGGGCGACTATCCCGCCGACGTGGAGGCGGCCTTCGCGGCGGGGATGCGGGCTGCGGCGCTGGCCGGCGGCCCCATCGGCGCGGAACAAATCGCTGCCTGGCGCAAGGCCGGCCGCGAGGTGATAATATATCCTTCGCTGGGCAATTTTGTGGATACTCTGAGCCAAGCCTGAGTTGTGTCCTTCCTAAACTTAGGGTGTCGAAATCAACGTTAGGGGTCAAAAAAAGCGGGATTACCCTTCAAACCCCGATTTTGTTCATTTTTTCTTGAACAAACGGGGAACCCATGCCATGTTGAGGGTGTTTTAACCCCCTTTCGCCCATGCGTCTTGCCCTGTTAGCGGGCCGTCGGAAGGCCCCTGCCGCCAATGGCCGCGTCGCCGCGGGACACCTTCCCGCGCCCAAACCGCCGGAAGGGCCGCTGGTCACCCGGCCGCTCAACGCCTCCGAGCGCGAGCTGGTGGATTGGTTTGTGGATTTCACGGCGTTGATGAGCCTGCCGGCGTCCGTCGGGGAGATTTACGGGTTGCTCTATTTGTCGGGCCGGGCGCTGCCGTTTGACAATTTTGTCGAGCGGCTCGGCATCAGCAAAGGCTCCGCGAGCCAGGGCCTCAAATTTTTGCGCGGCCTCGGCGCGGTGCGCGTCATCGCCGTCGTGGGCGAGCGCCGGGAGTTCTACGAGGCGGAAATCAGCCCGACGCGCCTGGTCGCCGGATTTTTGAAGGAAAAGGTGCAGCCACGCCTCAAGGAGAACGACGAGCGCCTGGCGCGCCTGAAAAAGGCGCTTCACGAGATGGAAGTGGTAGACCCGCTGCTGGCCGAACGCGTGCATCGCCTGCACGTGTGGAACCAGCGCGCGCGGCAGTTCCTGCCCGTGGTTTCCGGCCTCATCAAATTCCGCGCATGAAATACTTTTTCCCACGCTCTCACTTTTCCGCGACACCGCCCGACGGCGGCTGAACGGCTTCCCGCGCGCCCATGACGGGCCGCCCCACATCCCGGCTGGCAGTAACGATTGGCTTCCGCGCAGGCGGTGCGGCCAAGGGCGGCAGCGTGGGCGCCGGTGAACGCCGTTGACGGGTGGCGGGCGGACGGATTAACCTCAACTCACCCCTACTTATGCGCATCCTTGTCACCGGCGGAGCCGGCTTCCTGGGCAGTCATCTGTGCGAGCGGCTGCTGGCCGACGGCCACGAGGTCGCGTGCCTCGACAACCTGTTCACCGGCCGCAAATCCAACGTGGCTCATTTGCTCCCGAACCCGCGGTTCGAGTTCATCCGCCACGATGTGGTGGACCCCTACAAGATCGAGGTGGATCAGATTTACAATCTCGCGTGCCCGGCCTCGCCCGTCCACTACCAGCACAACCCGATCAAGACGGTGAAGACCTCCGTGATGGGCGCGATCAACGCGCTGGGGCTGGCCAAACGCGTCGGCGCGCGCGTCTTCCAGGCCTCGACCTCCGAGGTTTACGGCGACCCCGAAGTGCATCCGCAGCCGGAAACCTACTGGGGCCACGTCAACCCGATCGGCATTCGCTCCTGCTACGATGAGGGCAAGCGCTGCGCCGAGACGCTCTTTTTCGACTACCACCGGCAAAACGGCGTGGACATCCGCGTCGTGCGCATCTTCAACACCTACGGCCCGCGCATGTTGCCCAACGACGGGCGCGTCGTCTCGAACTTCATCGTGCAGGCCCTGCGCGCCGAGCCGATCACCATTTACGGCGAAGGCAAGCAGACGCGCGCGTTTTGTTATGTGGACGATTTGATCGAAGGCTTCATCCGCATGATGAACCAGGACAAAGTCACCGGCCCGGTGAACTTGGGCAACCCCGGTGAATTCACCATCCGCGAGCTGGCGGAAAAAGTCCTCGCCGAGACCAAAAGCCGCTCGAAACTCACCTTCGAGCCGCTGCCCGGCGACGACCCCAAGCAGCGCCGCCCCGACATCACCCTGGCGAAAAGGCACCTCGGCTGGGAGCCGAAGATCCCGCTCGCCGCCGGGTTGAAGAAGACGGTCGCGTATTTTCGCGACCTCTTGAAAAAGAAATAATGGACCAAGAAATTACCCTCAGTGCCTTAGTGCCTCAGTCCCTTAGTCTCTTTCTTTATCTATGAACATCTGCTGCATTGGCGCGGGCTACGTCGGCGGGCCGACCATGGCCATGATTGCCCACAAGTGTCCCTTTATCAAAGTCACCGTCGTGGACGTGGACGCGCGCCGCATCGCGGCCTGGAATCACGGCCCGCTGCCGGTTTTCGAGCCGGGCCTCGACGAGGTCGTGCGGCAGGCGCGCGGGCGCAACCTGTTTTTCTCGACCGAGATTGACGCCGCCATCCGCGAGGCGCAGATGGTTTTCATCTCCGTCAACACGCCGACGAAGATGTATGGCGTCGGCGCGGGCAAGGCGTCCGACCTGCAATATGTCGAGGCCTGCGCGCGGCGTATCGCGGCGGTCGCGCGCGACGACAAGATCGTCGTCGAAAAGTCCACGCTCCCCGTGCGCACGGCCGAGAGCGTCCGCGCGATTTTGGCCGCGCAGCGGGAAGGCCCGCGCTTCCAGGTGCTGTCGAACCCGGAATTTCTCGCCGAGGGCACGGCCGTGCGCGATTTGGAGAAGCCCGACCGCGTGCTCATCGGCGGCGACCCGTCGGCGGCCGGCCAGGCGGCGGTGCAGGCGCTGGTGGACGTTTACGCGCACTGGGTGCCCCGCGCGAAAATTTTGACCACCAACCTTTGGAGTTCGGAATTGTCGAAGCTGACGGCCAACGCCTTCCTCGCGCAGCGCATCAGCAGCATCAATGCGATTTCCGCCCTCTGCGAGGCGACCGGCGCGGATGTGGACGAGGTCGCGCACGCCATCGGCACGGACTCGCGCATCGGCCCGAAATTTTTGAAGGCCTCGGTCGGCTTCGGCGGCTCGTGTTTCCAGAAGGACATCTTGAACCTCGTTTACCTCTGCGAGCATTACGGCCTCGATGAGGTGGCCAGCTATTGGGAGCAGGTGGTGAAGATGAACGACCACCAAAAGCGCCGCTTTACCCGGCGCATCGTGCGCAGCTTATATAATACCGTGGCCAACAAACGCCTCGCGCTGCTCGGGTTTGCGTTCAAAAAGGACACCAACGACACGCGCGAGTCGCCCGCGATTTACGTCTGCCAGGACCTGCTGGCCGAGCGCGCGAAAGTCGCGATTTACGACCCGCAGGTCACGGCGGAAAAGGTCTCCGCCGACCTGGGCCTCAAGGACCTGGCCGCCGCCGGGGTGGAAGTTTGCGCCGACGCCTACGCCGCCGCGACCGGCGCGCACGCCCTCATCATCTGCACGGAATGGGACGAATTCAAGAACCTCGATTTCAGCCGCATCTACGAAGCGATGCACCGCCCCGCGTTTGTATTTGATGGGCGCAATGTGCTCGATTTGGCGGCGTTGCGGAAGATTGGCTTTACGGCGAGCGGGATTGGGAAGAGCAATGAGGAGTAAATTATTTTTGACATGAATCAGTTAGCGCCAGAGCCAATTATGCGAGCCGCATTACGTGTGCTATTTATTGCATCTGTAACAACTCGAAACTGGACATTGAATGACGAGATTAGTCGAAAGCAAATTGATGATCTTTGGGAGGCGATTCATGAGATACCTGATTTGCTAAGGCGTTGGAATTCTCCACTAGCGTCTGAAGCAGAGCTTTTGATGTATCTGCGGGAATACGATTCGAAATGGAAAAGCCCAAACCTTGAAGAAGTTTATAAACAGGCATTGAGTAACTAATTCCCAAATTAATATGGGCATCTTGAAATGGATTGTTATGGTAGGGACGGCTCTCCGAGCCGTCCGTGGACGCCTCGGAGAGGCGTCCTTACCTTGCATTCAGAGAGACATTCCATGAACACCGCCTTCATCACCGGCATCACGGGCCAGGACGGCTCTTACCTCGCGGAGCTGCTTCTCGAGAAGGGCTACGAGGTGCATGGGTTGGTGCACCGGCCGGAGTCGCTGGCGTCCGGCATTTTGGCCAAGCTCACGCAGGGCGAGACGGCGGCGGGCGCGCGGTTGCATTTGCACATCGGCTCGTTCGAGGACACGACGCACCTGCGCCGCCTCATCATGCGCGCCAAGCCCACGGAATTCTACCACCTCGCCGCGCAGTCCAGCCCGCGCCTGAGCCTCGAACTGCCCGAGACCACGATGGAGAGCGTCGGCATGGCGACCGTGCGCCTGCTCGAAATTTTGCGCGACCTGGACAACCCGCCCAAGTTCCTCTACGCCTCGTCCTCCGAAATTTTCGGCGAGCCGGAAAAAACGCCGCAGGACGAATCCACGCCGATGCAGCCCTCGACGCCCTACGGCGTGGCCAAGGCGCTCTCGACCCAGATGGCGAAAATCTACCGCGGGGCCTACGGGCTGAACACTTGCGCGGCCATCCTGTATAACCACGAGTCGCCGCGGCGCAGCGGGCAGTTCGTCACCATGAAAGTGGCGCGGGCGGCGGCGCGCATCCGGTTCGGCTGGCAGAAAAAATTGCAGCTCGGCAACCTCGCCGGCCAGCGCGACTGGGGCTGGGCGCCGGACTACGTGCGCGGGTTCTGGCTGATGCTCCAGCAGCCCAAGGTGGACGACTTTGTGCTCGCCACGGGCAAGCTGCACAGCGTCGAGCAGCTCGTTGAGCGCGCGTTCGCGGTCATCGGCCTGAATTGGCGGGATTACGTTGAGCACGACGCCGGGCTGGTCACGGCGGTCGAGCCGGCGCGCCTGTGCGGCAATCCGGAGAAGGCCCGGCGCGTGCTCGGCTGGGAAAACACGGTGCCGTTTGACGCCATGGTCGAGCGCCTGGTGGTTTCCCAACTCGAGGTCGCTAATAGCGGAGGACGGGGCTGAGCGGGGAAAAATGAATGGAAAATGGAAGATGGAAGATAGAAAAATAAAACCCCAAGACCATCCTGGTTTGTTTTTCCATCTTCTATTTTCCATCTTCCATTCTTAAGTCCCGTGTGACATCTTTTTCCATCTTCCATTTTCCATCTTCCATTATTTACCTATGAAACGCGCTCTTATCACCGGCATCACCGGCCAGGACGGCTCCTACCTCGCCGAACTGCTGCTCGAAAAAGGCTACGAAGTCCACGGCATTGTGCGCCGTAGCAGCAGCCTCAACCGCGGTCGTATTGACCACCTGCGTCCGTGGGAAACCGGCAAGAAGCAGCGGCTCTTCCTGCACTACGGCGACCTGGCGGACAGTGTCTCGCTGGTCAAAATGCTTTACGAGCTGAAACCGGACGAGATTTACAACCTCGCGGCGCAAAGCCATGTGCGCGTCAGCTTCGACATTCCCGAATACACGGCGGACATCACGGGGGTCGGCGCGGCGCGCATCCTCGAAGCCATCCGCGAGAGCGGCCTGGCGAAAAAAGTGCGTTTTTACCAGGCGTCTTCGTCGGAAATGTTCGGCAAGGTGCAGGAAGTGCCGCAAACGGAACGCACGCCGCTCTACCCGCGCTCACCCTATGCCTGCGCGAAGGTCATGGCGCATTACCTGACCATCAATTACCGCGAGTCCTACAAGCTCTTCGCGTGCAGCGGCATCCTCTTCAACCACGAAAGCCCCCGGCGCGGCGAGTCGTTCGTCACCCGCAAGATCACCCTGGCCGCCGCACGCATCAAGCTCGGCCTCCAGAAAAAACTGGTGCTGGGCAATATTGATTCGAAGCGCGACTGGGGCTACGCGAAGGAATACGTCGAGGGCATGTGGCGGATGCTCCAGCAGGACAAGCCCGACGACTATGTGCTCGCCACCAACGAGACGCACACAGTGAAGGATTTTCTCGCCGCCTCTTTTGGCGCGCTGGATTTGGACTGGAAAGACCACGTCGAGTTCGACGCCCGCTACCTGCGCCCGGCCGAGGTGGATTTGCTCATCGGCGATTATCACAAGGCCAAGAAGCACCTCGGCTGGGAGCCGCACACGCGCATGGCCGCTCTCGCCAAATTGATGGTCGAGCACGACTTCACCCTCGCGGAGCGCGAGGCCCGCGCCGCGCAAGCCTGATATTGTCCATGAACGTTTCGGTTGTCATTCCCGCGCGGCTGGCCTCGACGCGCCTGCCGCGCAAAGTCCTTGCCGATTTGGGCGGCAAGCCCGTGCTGCAACACGTCTGGGAACGCGTCGCACGGATGCGCCGCGCCACGGAAATCCTGGTGGCGACGGATAGCGAGGAAGTCGCCGCCGCGGTGACGGGGTGGGGTGGGCAGTTTGTGCTGACCTCGCCGGAGTGCCGCAGCGGCACCGAACGCATCGCCTCGATCCTCGATGGGCTGAAGGGCCAGTTCATTTTGAATGTGCAGGGCGACGAACCGTTTATTGACCCGGAATTGCTGGACTCAATGGCCGAGTCTTTTGCCGCCCACGGCGGCGATGTCGTGACGCCCGTCTATCCCCTCCGCAACTACGGGGCGCTGACGAACCCGGCGGTGGTCAAGGTGGTGCGCGGGGCGGACGGGCGCGCGTGGTATTTTTCGCGCTCGCCGATTCCGCACCTGCGCGGCGTGCCGATGGAGCAATGGCCCGCGCGCGGCCTGCATTGGGGTCACCTCGGCGTTTACGGTTACGCGCGCGCGAAGCTCGCCGCTTACTCCTCTTTGCCCGAAAGCCCGCTCGAAGCCGTCGAGGCGCTCGAGCAACTCCGCTTCCTTGAAGCCGGCTGGCGCATCCAGACGGTGGAAACGCAATACCACGTCGTCGCCATTGACACCCCCGAGGATTTGGCGCGCGCACGCGCATTACTCGCCCCCTCCACGGTGGCCTGATTATGAAGAAAACAACCAAAACATTCTCCAAATCCAAGACACTGGCATGCGGGCGCGCTGTCTTGTCCGCCGAAACCCAGGCGTTGCAGGCCGCCACCACGCGCCTCGACGACCAATTCTCGCGCGTGGTTGAGATGATTTATCATGCGCCGGGCCGGGTGGTTGTCGTCGGCCTGGGCAAATCCGGGTTGGTGGCGCACGCCATCGCGGCCACGCTGTGCAGCCTCGGCACCGCCGCAGTGTATTTGCACGCGGGCGAGGCCGCACACGGCGACATCGGCGTGGTCGGCCGCGGCGATGTGGTGATTTTGGTTTCGAAAAGCGGCGCCACCCCGGAATTGGTCCGTCTGGCGCCCGTGTTGCGCGCGCTCGGCGCGAAGCTGGTTGCGCTCACCGGCCATTTGCAATCGCCGTTGGCGCGGGAGGCCGATGCCATTCTGGACGCCTTTGTCGAGCGCGAGGCCGACCCCTTGGGCCTCGCGCCCACGAGCAGCGCCCTCGTCGCGCTTGCCCTCGGCCATGCGCTGGCGGCGGCCCTCGCGCAGGTCCGCGGATTTTCCGCGGAGGATTTCGCGCGTACGCACCCGTCGGGCCAGTTGGGCCGCAATCTTTTGCTGCGCGTGGCCGACGTGATGCACGGCCTCGACGAAATCGCCGTCACCGCGACCGGAGACAAAATGCGCGACGCGGTGGTTGCGATGACACACCGGCCGCACGGCGCCGCCTGCGTGGTCGGCCCGCGCCAAAAACTGTTGGGGTTGGTGACGGACGGCGACGTGCGCCGCGCCCTGCAAAAGCATGAGGACATCCGTCCGCTGACAGTCGCGGACGTGATGACGGCCCATCCAATCAGCATCATGCCCGAGACGCTGTTGGGTGACGCCCTGCGCTTGATGGAAGACCGCCCTTCGCAAATTTCCGTTTTGCCGGTGGTGGACGCAAAGGGCCGCTGCCTCGGTCTGCTGCGTTTGCATGACATCTACCAACATTAGTGGACATGACTGCGGCGCATGACACGGCGGTGACGCCCACCTTGCGGGGCCAGTTCCCCACGCGGCCGGCGGCAGTCACGCCCCCGAGCCGCCGTGAATCCGCGGTGTTTGTTTTGGCGGGTACGGCCCTCGTTTTGCCGCCCTGGCTGGTCGGCGCGTGGGACAACTGGGCGCAATGGGCGACGCTCGCACTGGCGGCGCTCGCTTTCGCGGCGCTCTTTGCACCGATGTTCGATTACCGCGCGTGGCCGCCTTCGCCTGCTGCGCGCGCGACGTGGGCACGCCTGGCGAAGTTTCCGATTTTTTGGATCGGACTGGCGATTCTGGTTTACGGCGCGCTCGCGGCGATCAACCCTTCGCGGAGACTGGTCGTGGCGGAAGACCAGCAGTGGCTGGAGGATCTGCCGCATGTCCCGTGGCTGCCGCATAGCATTGCCGCGCCATTTTGGCCGATGAACGCCTGGCGCGCGTTGATGATTTTCGCACCCGCCTGGCTGGCCACCTGTGCGGTTTGGGCTGGTCTCGAAACGGAGCAGGCTTGGCGGCGCTTGCTTGGCGCGGTAGCGGTAAATGGCACCTTGCTGGCCTTGCTCGGCATGGCCCAGCGATTGAGCGGCACACGTTATATGTTCTGGATGTTTGACCCACTGCCCAACAGCCTTACGCCAGATTTTTTTGGCAGCTTTATCTACGCCGGGCATGCGGCTGCTTGGATGGCGCTGGCCTTCGGCGCGGCCGCAGCCATGATGGACCACCGCCTGCGCCGGCGCGATCCGCACAGGCCGCCGCGCGCTTGGGGCTGGCCCTCGCTAACGGCGTGGGTTTGGCTCGAAGCGCTCGTGGTCATCCTCGTGGCGCTGAGTTTGTTTGTGAAACCGGACTTTTGGGCGCTCGCGCCGGGCGGCGTGCTGGTGGTGTGCGCCTTTCTCTGGTTGGCCCGTTGGTGGCGCGCGGGTCAAAAACGGCGCGCGGCGCTCTATGCGCTGCCCACATTATTTTTCATGGCGCTCCTGTTGTTGGCCACCAGCACCGCGCTCCTGTTGTGGCGTCAAGGCGGCGGGGGCGAGACGCTGGAAGTCAACCCGCTTGATCCGGCCCTGCCCGTGCGCTACGCGATCGCGCGGACCACGGCGGGCATGATCCGGCAAGAGCCGGTGTTCGGGTGGGGGCCCGGCGGTTTCCGCTATGTTTCGCCGTATTATTTAATCAGCAATCCGGATTTTTCCGACCCGCGGCATATCGGGGAATTGCGCTACAACTCCCACTACGCGGAGAGTGACTGGGTGCAAATTCCCGCCGAATGGGGCATGTTGGGCGCGGGCTTGTTTGCCGCGGCGCTGGCGTGGTGGACGTGGCAAGCCTGGACGCTGCGCCGCCTGCTACCTGGTGAATCATGGATTATTTTGGGCGCAGTCGCGCTAATATTCGCCGGGGCGTGGGCCGACTGCCCCTTGTATAATCCCGCGGTCTTGATTGCCGTGGGTGTGTTGCTGGCCACGGCCGTGAAGCTTGGCGAAATGGCCGGGCGCCCACGCCCTACATTGAGTCATGTGATTGTCGCCTGCCCATGAAATTTTCCGTTCGAAAAGCCCGCCCCGGTGTGGACGACGCCCCGGCATTTTCATATCCAGCGTGAACCGCGCGACATTCCAAACCGCAGTGGCTTCCCCCTCTGCTGCGATTCCGCCCGAAAAAACGGCCGTCAGCAGCGTGGAGCGTGCCGTGACGGGCTTGGTTTGCTCCTGGGTCGTCATTGTGCCGTGGCTGCTGGGAGGCTGGTTATGGTGGGTCCAGGTGCTCAGCGCAGTGGTCGCTGCGGTTGCGTTCGGATTGGCGGTGCGTCCCTCGGATAACCGGCGCACTCTGTGGCGGTTCCCGGTTTTCTGGCTCGGACTGCTGTTTTTGGGCTACATCCTTTGCCAGGCGCTAAATCCCTGGGGCGGGGCCGTGCAGAGGATTTCGCCGAAAGTGGGTCCGGTCAATGTGTGGGATGTCACGACACAGCCGCATTTGGCTTGGCTGCCGGCGGGGCTTGACGCGAATTACACCCAAATGAGCACTTGGCGAATGCTGGTGTATTGGACTAGCCCATGGCTGCTGGTTTGTGCGTGGTGGGCCGCCGTGCGGCGACGGCGCAGCGGTCGCCGCCTGGCGTTATGGGTTTTTCTTAATGGCATCGCGACGGCGCTCGTTGTCCTGATGCAGCATGTGCATCCGCCCGCCAAGGTTTTGGGCCTCTATTGGAACCCTGCGTGGGATCCGACCGCGATGGTCCAACTGACGACCTCGGCGGCCTTTGTGAACCATGACGCGGCAGCAGCGTTCTTGTATCTCTCGCTAGGCGCGGGGCTGGCGGTAGCGTGCCGACTCCAGACGCGTGCGAGCGACGAGACCCGCGACTCCGGCCTGGCCTGGATCGCTGTGCTTGGGTGTCTGGTTATACTCGCCAGTTTTTTCGCACTGGGAAGCCGGGCTGGGCTGGTCATTGCGGGGGTGTTGTTTGGGCTGGGATTGGGTGTGATGCTGGCGGCGGCGCTGGCCCGCGGCGGGCGTTCGCCGGGCGTCTGGCTCGGTGGCGCGGTGCTGGTATTGGCCTTAATTGGTTTGATTAGCTATGAATTGCACGGAGAAAATTCGGCCACGTTGGCCCGCGAGCAATACCTGCATGACCACCCGGAGGAGGACGTGCGCGCGGTCCTGCGCTTCGAATCGGAGCGGATGCTCCAACCGCATTTTTGGCTCGGTTGGGGTGCGGGCACCTACCGGTATGTCATTCCGCCTTATTTTTACGCCGACAACGAATTTCAAAGCTCCACCACCTATGGCGGATCCACGGTCTGGACGGACTACGCGCATTGCGATTGGCTGCAACTGCCGGTGGAATACGGCGTGCTTGGCGCCGGTCTTGCCCTTGCGATGCTGTTCTATTGGTATGGCCATGCATTATGGCTGGCGCGCACGCTCGGGGCGGCGGGCGTCGTCACGCTCTTGGCGACCACCGGCTTGCTCGCGCACTCGCTGGTGGATTTCCCTCTTTTTAACTCGGCGGTGCTCCTCTTGTTTTCCCTGCTGCTGGCCTCGACCGTCAAGACCGCGGCGCTCAGTTCGCATCGCCGGGTGCGCCAGGCTTTTCCCGCTGCGGACTCCGGGCCAGGTCGTGGCAGGAATTAATTATGTCAAATTATTACACGGTAATCATGGCGGGAGGCCGGGGCGAGCGTTTCTGGCCCGAAAGCCTTAAGGCTCGGCCCAAGCACCTCCTGGCGATCGTGGGTGATAAGCCCATGCTTGCTCAAACGGTGGAGCGTTTGAGCGGCTTGGTGCCGACCGAGCGGGTGTTCGTTTTGACGAATGCGGAGCATGTCGCGGCGGTGCGCGCCGTTTGCCCGGAAATTCCCGCTGAACAAATTATTGGCGAGCCAGTGGGCCGCGACACCGCGCCCGCCGCCGCTTTGGCGGCACTGCTGGTGCGGCGTCGCGACCCGGACGGCGTGATGGCGCTGCTGGCGGCCGACGCGGCGATTCACGATGCCGCGGGTTTTCGCTCGACCATGGAGGCGGCTTTTTCGGCCGCGGCCACGCAGGACTACATTTTCACCGTCGGCGTGCCACCAGCTTTTCCAGCGACGGCTTACGGCTATTTGCGCTTGGGTCCGAAAGTCGGCGAAAGCATGGGACACTCATGGTTCCATGTGGATAAGTTTGTTGAAAAGCCCGACCGCCCGACTGCCGAACGTTACCTCAAGGAAGGAACTTATCTTTGGAATGCGGGCATATTCGTCGTGCGCGCCAAGGTGCTTGAAGCCGCTTTGGTCAAGTATGCAACGGTCATCGCCGACGGGATGAAGGCGGTGGACGCCCTGCTCGACCAAGGGGCTTCCCTCCCCGCCGCGCTGGCGGCGGTCTATCCCGGATTGACGAAGATTTCCGTGGATTTCGCCGTCATGGAAAAGGCCGCCAATGTCGCGGTTTTCAAAGCGACATTTGATTGGGACGACGTGGGTGAGTGGCCGGCAATTTTCCGCCATGCAGTGAAAGATCCCGAGGGCAATGTAATTGGGCGGTCTGAGGCTATATTTCATGAGGCCAAAGGAAATATCGTGCGCAGCACCCCCGATCACTTGGTTGCTTTGTTGGGGGTGAATGATTTGGTCGTGGTGCATACGGACAAGGTCACCCTGGTCTGTCCTCGGGATCGCGCTCAAGAATTAAAGCAATTGCTCCAGAAGCTCGGAGCAAAACCCGATGGCGCGCAATGGTTATAGCCATATTTAATCTTCCCTCATGGCGCTTTATTTAATCACCGGAGCGGCGGGCTTTATTGCCTCACGCGTGGCGGAATTGCTCCTCGCCCAGGGCCATGCCGTGGTCGGAGTGGACAACCTGAACGATTACTACGACGTGCGCCTGAAGGACTACCGCTTGGCGCGCCTAATGGGCGATACAACCTGGCAACCCGGCGCGGACGCGCGGCGCTCCCAGTTCGGCGGGCGCGGGCGGCGCACCGCGGGCGGCGGGCGGTTTGTGTTTGAGGCGGTGGACATTGAGGACCGCGCCGGGTTGGAACAACTTTTCCGCGAATTTCGTTTTGACGCTGTTTTCAACCTCGCGGCGCGGGCTGGCGTGGCCTACAGCGTCGTTAATCCGCACGTTTACCTCACGACCAACACGCATGGCACACTAAACCTGCTCGAATGCCAGCGCCAGTTTGGCGTAAAGAAAATGGTGCTCGCCTCGACTTCGTCGCTTTATGCGGGCAGCCCGCTCCCCTTCACCGAGGAGCAACCCGTGAACGCACCGCTCTCGCCGTATGCGGCCTCGAAGAAAGCCGCGGAACTTTTTGCCCATAGCTATTCTAAGCTGCACGGCCTCGACATCACCGTCGTGCGCTACTTCACCGTCTTCGGCCCCGCCGGCCGCCCGGACATGAGCATTTTCCGTTTCATCGAAGCGATTGAGCAGGGCCGGGCGCTCCCGCTGTATGGCGATGGCACCCAGTCGCGTGATTTTACGTTTGTGGACGACATTGCGCGCGGCACCATCCTTGCCACCCGGCTGCTGGGCTATGAAATCATCAACCTGGGCGGCGGCCGCTCGCCGACGACGCTTGCCGACGTGATCGCCCGTATCGAAAACGCGCTGGGCCGGAAGGCAATTATCGCCGGCCATCCGCCCATCGCCGCCGACCTCAAAGCCACGCGCGCCGACATTGCCAAGGCCGCAAACCTCCTGGGTTGGCAGCCGAAAATCGCCTTTGACGAAGGGCTGGCTGCGACCATCGCCTGGCACCGTGAAAACCGCGGGTGGCTGAAATCCGTATCCTAGGGTGAAAAATTCCATCGGCATCATGCAAGGCCGGCTTTCCGCATCGTCGCCCGCGGGTCCGCAAGTGTTTCCCGCGGCCACCTGGCGCAGTGAATTTGCCGTGGCTCGTGAATTGGACTTCGACACGATTGAATGGCTGGTCGAGGCGGGAAGTTTGGCCGTCAATCCCTTGCTTTCCCCTGCGGGCCGCGCGGAAATTAAGAAAACGGGGCAAGCCTCCGGGATTCGCATCGCCTCCGCCTGCGCGCATTGTGTTTTGCAATGGCAGCCATTTGCTCCGGATGGCGCCAAGCGCCTGGAGGATTTTTCCACCCTGCTCAATGCGGCCGGTGCGGCCGGCCTGGAACGAGTCATCGTGCCCATTCTCGAAGCGGCCACCATTGCCAAGGCAGCGTCGCGGGCCCATGCCGCCGAAATTTTCCGGCCCGCGGCGCGCGCCGCGGAGCAGGCGAAGGTGGACTTGGCCTTTGAAATGGATCGGCCTGCCGGGGAGTGCCGCGAATTTATTGCCTGGCTTGACTCGCCCCGCGCGCGCTTGTGCTACGACACCGGCAATGCCACCGCGCTCGGCTATGACATTGTTGAGGAAATCAATCTGTTGCTGCCCTTGGTCGCGGAAATTCATCTTAAGGATCGGCGCGTGGGTGGCGCGAGCCAGCCGCTGGGTTACGGCGACACGCGCTTCGCGGAGTTTTTCCAGATCATTGCGGAGCGCGCCTGGGCCGGCCCCTTCGTGCTGGAAACGCCGACCCTGGGCGATCCGCGCGGTCAAGCCCGGCAAAATTTGGCGCGGGTGAAAAAATTCCTGTCATGAAACGGTTCACCGTGTTATTCGCAGGCTTGGGCAGCATTGGCCAGCGACACCTTCGCAACCTCATGGCGTTGCTACCCGAACCGCCGCGCGTGCTCGCCTACCGCACCACCCGGGGCGATCGGATATTGACCGATGATTTGCGCGTTGAAGCCGACACGGGTTTGGCCAAGAAATTTGGCCTCGAAACGTTTTCCGATCTCGACGCGGCCCTCGGGCAGCACCCGGATCTCACTTTCGTGACCAATCCAACCAGCCGGCACCTGGCGGTGGCGCTGGCGGCGGCGCGCGCGGGCAGCCATTTATTTGTGGAAAAGCCACTCAGCCACGACTGGGCAGGAGTGGAGGATTTGCTGGCCCTCATGGAACGCCCGGGCCGCGTCGGCTGCGTCGGGTATCAATTCCGTTTTCATCCAGCGTTTGAGAAAATTGCGCTTTGGGTGCAAGAAGGCCGTTTGGGCAATGTCGCGGCGGTGCGCGCGGAAGTCGGGGAATATATGCCGGGTTTTCATTCCTACGAGGATTACCGCGGCACTTATCCCGCGCGGGCGGAGTTGGGCGGCGGCGTCGTGCTGTGCCAGATTCACGAATTCGATTTGCTCTATGCATTGTTCGGCGTACCGGACGAAGTTTTTGCCGTCGGTGGCAAAAACAGCCGGCTCGCCCTCGATGTCGAGGACACAGCGGCGGCGCTATTCCGCTATCGCCGCGCGGGCTGCGCCGACTTGTCCGCGCAAGTCCACCAGGATTTTCTACAGCGTCCACCTCGCCGAAATTTCCAAATTATCGGCGACGAAGGCGCGATCTATTGGGATTATCCGGGCAAAACACTGCAATTATTTGGCCCGGAAGGGACGGCGGTTGAATCGCAAAATTTTGCCGATTTGCGGCGCAACCATTTGTTCATTTCCGAGCTGCAGCACTTTCTTGCCTGCGTGGCCGGGCGCGAGCAGCCGCGCGTCAGTTTGCGTGACGGCGCCCAGAGCCTGCGCCTGGCCTTGGCAGTGAAACAATCCCTCGCCACGGGCAAGGTCGTTCAACTATGAGCGACAAAAACAGCAACATCCTCGCGCTCATTCCCGCGCGCGGCGGCTCTAAAGGCATTCCGCGCAAAAACGTGCGCGTGCTGGCTGGGAAACCGCTCATCGCCTATTCGATCGAGCATGCTTTGCGGTCGCGGCGCATCGGGCGCGTCCTCGTCTCGACCGACGATGAGGAAATCGCCGCCGCCGCGCGCGCCGCCGGCGCCGAGGTGCCTTTTATGCGCCCGGCGGAGTTTGCGCAGGATTTGTCGCCCGACCTTGATGTTTTCCGCCATGCTTTGCGCTGGCTGCTTGAGCATGAGAATTACCGGCCCGAATTGGTGGTCCATTTGCGGCCGACCGGCCCGGTGCGCCGGGTGGAACTTATTGACGAGGCCATCGCCCGGATGCTCGCGACCCCAACGGCGAATGCGCTACGCTCAGTCAGCGTGCCGGCGCTGACGCCCTACAAGATGTGGCGCATGGAAAACGGCTTCTTGAAGCCGCTTCTGACCGTGCCCGGGGTCAAAGAACCCCACTCCATGCCACGTCAGATGTTGCCGGAAGTTTATTGGCAAAACGGCTACGTGGACATCGTGCGTGCGCGCACCATCCTCGACCAGAACAGCATGACTGGCGACTTGGTCTTGCCGTTCATTGTGACCGACCGAATTTTTGAGCTGGACTACGAGGACTCGATCCCCGAGGTCGAGCGCGTGCTCCAGGCGCTGGCGCGCGGCGAGCACGTCTCCTTCGCGCAGGAAAACCGGCCCGCCGTCTAAAGCGGGCCGGGGAAAACTTGACGCTGCCGGCCAGCGCGGATATTTTCCCAATCGGCTCCCTGCGCGACAGCCCACATTTTTTTCACCACCCAACTAGGATTTTCCCCATGCCCAAAGCCATCACCCTCGGAGACCGCCAGGTCGGCGGCCAGCACGCCTGTTTCATCGTCGCGGAGATTGGCATCAACCACAATGGCGACCTCGCCCTCGCCAAAAAGCTCATTGATGCCGCGCTGGATGCCGGTTGTGACGCCGTTAAATTCCAGAAGCGCACGGTGGACGTGGTCTACACCAAGGAGGAACTGGCCAAGCCGCGCGAGAACCCCTTCGGCCCCACGAATGGCGACCTCAAACGCGGCCTCGAATTCGGCAAGACGCAGTTTCAGGAAATTGACCAGCATTGCCGGGAAAAGGGCATCCTCTGGTTTGCCTCCTGCTGGGACGAGGCCTCCGTGGACTTCATCGAAAAATTCAACCCGCCCTGTTACAAAATTGCCTCGGCCAGCCTGACGGACGACGAACTGCTGCGCCACCACCGCCGGACCGGCCGGCCCCTCATCCTCTCCACCGGCATGAGCACGCTGGCGCAAGTCGACCACGCCCTCGAAGTCCTGGGCAAAAATGATTTAATTCTGTTGCACACCAACAGCACCTACCCCTCGAAGCTCGAGGAATTGAACATTCGCACCCTGCTAACGCTCGCGGAACGCTACGGCGTGCCCACTGGTTATTCGGGCCACGAAGTCGGTCTAGCGCCGTCGGTGGGTGCGGACCGCCATCGGTGCGTGCCTGCTCGAACGGCACATCACCCTCGACCGGGCGATGTGGGGCAGCGACCAGGCGGCCTCCGTCGAGCCGCAAGGTTTTGCGCGCCTCGTGCGTGATGTGCGCGCCATCGAAATGAGCTTTGGGGATGGAGTGAAGCGCGTTTATGACAGCGAAGTGCCGATCATGAAAAAGCTGCGCCGCAAAGGTTGAATCCGACGAATTTAATTTCCCCGTGAACGTCAAGGATCAGTTTGATCTCGCGGGCCGCGTGGCGGTCATCACCGGCGGCGCAGGACTGCTCGGCGTGCAGCACGCCGAAGCCATCGCCGAAATGGGCGGCATTCCCATCCTGGTCGATGTGGACGCCCGGCGCGCCGTCGCCGTTGCGAAACAAATCGCCCTGCGTTTCAGCGTGCCGGCCGCGGCGCACGGGGTGGACATCACCCGGCCCGCGTCTGTCAAAAAACTGCGCGACATTTTGCTGCGCAAGCAGGGCCGCGTGGACATTTTGATCAACAACGCCGCGCGCAATCCCAAAGTTGAGGGCGCGGGCAAACTGGTTTGGTCGCGCCTGGAAAATTATCCGCTGCCCCAATGGGAGCAGGATTTGGCGGTGGGTCTGACCGGGGCGCTGATCTGCTCGCAAATCTTTGGCGCGGAAATGGCGCGCGCGGGCCGCGGTGTCATCCTCAACGTCGCCAGCGACCTTGGCGTCATCGCGCCCGACCAGCGCATTTACCGCCGGCCCGGCGTGCCGGCGGATCGGCAAATGGTCAAGCCCGTCAGTTATTCCGTCGTCAAGCACGGCCTGATCGGCCTGACGAAATACCTCGCGACCTACTGGGCCGAACAAGGCGTGCGCGCCAATGCGATTTCGCCCGGCGGCGTCTTTAATGAACAGGACCAGGATTTCGTGCGCCGGCTGACCGCGCTGATCCCCCTCGGGCGCATGGCACGCCTCGGTGAATACAAAGCGGCGGTGGTGTTTCTGGTATCTGACGCTTCGCAATATATGAATGGCGCCAACCTTGTAATGGACGGCGGCCGCAGCACCTGGTGAAAACAATCAAGCTGCTCGCGTTGGACATTGACGGCGTGCTCACCGACGGCCGCACCACGCTCGGCGCGCGCTCGCCGGAGAAAAAACGCCTGGCCTTCCAGGACTTGGACGCCATCGGCACGGCCCGGCGCGCGGGTCTGCGCCTTGCCCTGATCACGGGTGAGAGTGACGGCTCGGTGGATTTGGTGGCGACGCGAACCGGCGTCCCGGTGGTGCGCCGGGACGCGAAAGACAAATTGGCCGCCCTGCAATCAGTGGCGAAAGATGCACGGGTTTCACTCGCAGAAATTTGCTACGTCGGCGATGGTGACCGCGATGCGCCGGCGCTGGCCCAAGCCGGCTTCGCGCTGGCGCCCGCCAATGCCACTTTCGCCGCCCGGGGTGCGGCCCACCGGGTTTTGAAAAAATCCGGCGGCCACGGCGCAGTCAGCGAAGCGGTGCGGCTGCTCTTGAACCGGTTGGCAGATGGACGAAACGAAAAAATCATCCGACGGGATTTGCGCGGGTATTTCCAGAAGCATAAAATTCCCCTTCGTCATTTGCCCGCGGTGGCCAAGTTGGCGCACGAGTTGGCGCGGGCGTTCCAAGCGGGGCGGAAAATCCTTCTCTGTGGAGAGGGCGCTGAGTCCGCGCTGCAAGCTTTGTCCTCGAGCCAGTGGGCCTGGCCCATACTCGAACTTTCCCGCGACCCCGCCCTGCGCGCGAAACAGATCCTCGCGGTGGCGCGGCCCGGTGACCTGGTTGTTGAGGTGGGCGGGGCGGAGACTGATTCCGCGCATCACGCGATACCGTCAAATATGCCAGACGTGCTTGAGTTGGCGCTGCACGGCCGCCGGGCCGGCGTGGGTTGGCGTGCGGCGGTGGAGGCCGCGGAAGCAATTCTTGCCCATGGCCCGGCGTAGGCCGTAGCTTCTACCCGGTGTTATTTTTTATGAAAATTGGCGTCTGCGTTGCCGACTACGATATTCGCAACGACCTGCCCGACCTGCTTCGCGGCCTCGCCAGGCATCATGAAGTCGTTGTGCTGGCCTCGCCCGCCGAGGCGCCGCGCGTGGGTGAAGGACCGTGGGAAAAACGACTGGTTCGCGCCAAAATCAATGGCTGGAACAAGCTTTGGCTGGCACTGTTTGCCCGCTATGGCCAGGTGCCGGCCAGCCGGGACAATTTTTGGCAGAACACGCTTTTTCTTTTGCAAAAACTTGATCCCGCCAAGCGCCGCCAGGCCACCGCGCGCCTGCGCTGGCGGCTAAAATTTCCACAGATATTTTCCTTTGACGGCCTGCTGCGCCTGTTGCGCGGCCGGGCTGGTAAAATTGACGATTTGGACGGCGTGCTGTTCATCACCAATATTTCCAGCCCGGAACTGCTCGCGCAAGCGCAGCAGTCCGGTGTGCGCTGCGCCGCTTATGTTTACAGTTGGGATCATGCGCCGAAATATGACCGTTTCCCGCACCATTTGGACGCCTACTTCACCTGGAACGAGGGTGTGGCTGACGACCTGGCCGCGTTGCAGGGCGTGCCCCGTGCGCGGGCCCATTCAGTCGGGGCGACACAGCTTGTTTGTCTCCGCGAATATTTGCAGACCCCCGAGGCGCGCCGCCGGAAAATCCCCTTCCGCTACGCCTATTATGGCTGCGCGATTGCGATTCCCGCCCTCGCCGAGCAGGAGGTTCGCCTCCTCGAATGGCTGGCGGAGGAACTCGCCGCCGCCGACCCCGGGTTGAAACTCATCGTGCGCCCCTATCCGATGTTGCGCGACACGACCTGCTTTCGCCGCCTGCGCGCCCGGCCCAATATCGCCTTCGACGACGAATACCGCGCCGAAATCCAGGAGCGCGTCATCCCCCGCGCGGATGTGTTTTCCAAATTCAATTTACAGGAGCACGCGGAGCTGTTTTTCCACTGTGGCACCACCATGGGTTTTGAGGGCGCATATTTCGACACGCCCGTGTTTTTCCTCGCGCCGGACGACTTGGACTACGGGGCGCCGGCCGGCGACGAGATGCACATCACGCGCTTTTTCCATACCTACCACAACCAAAAATACCTGATGCTGCCCGGCTTTGCCAACGTAGTCACGCGCGCCGCCGACCTGCGCCCGCGCCTGCGCGAGGCGCTGGCCCGGCGCAAGCTTTTCCTGCCCTATAACCGCGCCATCCGCGCGGCCACGCCGTTGCGTTCGATGGAAGATATTGCCGGCAACCTGGCCGCGGTTTTTCAAAAATGAGCGCGCTCGAAAAAATCGCGGTGGTCTGCGAAAAATTTCCGCTGCCGTCCCAGACGTTTGTGCAACTGCACGCCGAAATCCTGGACGCGGATGTGTTCGCGCTCGAAGTGACGGCGCCTGTCGGCGACCCGCGCTGGGCGGGCCGCGTGCAGGCCCTGGGTATCGAACCGGGGCGCAACCGTCTGCGCATCTTCGCCGAAAAAGTTTACCGGCGTCTGGCCGGCACGCCCTGGCGAGTCTGGCTGCCGCACGAACGTCGCCGCCTTCGCTTTCTGCTGCGCGAGCGCCGCATCACCGCCGTCGTCGTGGAATTCGGCCAGTGCTTCATTGGCTGCGGCACGGCGGTATTCGAGCCGGGCGTGAAAGTTGTCCCGTATTTCCATGGCGTGGATTTGTCGGCCTGCCTCCGGGACGCGCGCTATGTGCGCAAACTTCGCCCGCTGCTGAACCGTTGTTCCAACGTCATTGTCGTGAATGAAATAATGGGGGAGCGCCTGCGGCGCGTTTTTGGATTTTCCGGAAAAATCCACTGCGTCCCCTGCGCGGTGGATGTTTCCATTTTTGGGCATTTGTCCCGGTCGCGCCACGCCGGGATAAAATTCCTGTTTGTGGGCCGGCTGGTGGAAAAAAAAGGCGTGACTGAACTGGTGACCGCTTTTGCCCGTTATGTTGAACAAGGCGGCCCGGGCACCTTAACGATCGCGGGCGACGGGCCGATGCGTGGGGCGGTCGAAAAAATCATTGCCGCCGCCAGGTTGCGCGAACGGGTGGAACTCACGGGCGGGGTCACGCATGCACAAGCCGCTGCGTTAATGTCGGCGGCGGATGTTTACACTCAGCACTCCAAGGTCGCCGCCGACGGCGATGAAGAAGGCTGGCCGGTGGCGATTGCCGAGGCCTGCGCCGCGGGTCTGCCGGTGGTGGCCACCTATCATGCGGCAATTCCGCAGCAGGTTATTCCTGGGCAGACTGGTTTTTTAGTGAAAGAAGGCGACATTGAGGGCATGGCGCAAGCGATGCTCGAGCTGGCCCATTCACCCAGCCTGCGAGAGCAAATGGGGCGCGCCGCGCAGGCGCACATCCACAAATTTTGCGACCTGCTCGCATATCGCAACCGCTTGGTGGAAATTCTGCAACATGCCCAGACAGCGGTGAAGGGGATGCTATGATGAAAACCGTGTTTGTGAGCTTGGGTCTTTATCCTTGCCCGCAAGGGCGCACTGCCACGGAGGTCCGCGCCTGGCAAAATTTGATCGCGCTCCGGGAACTGGGGTTTGCCATCACAATTGTCACCACTCCGGATCCCGCCGGGCGCGAAATTCCGGGCTTTCCGGTCGTGCTGGCACCGCCGTTGCCGGAAACCCATTTCGTGCAATTTCACCGGCATTGCCGCTATCGCCGCACGGTCAAGAATTTGATAGCGCATCATTTGCCTGATTTGTCTACAATTTTGTTTTGCGAGCATTGGGCGGCGCTGGCGTGCATTCCGCGGCACCCACGGGTGGTTTATTCCTGTCATGACTTGGAACGAAACCTGGGCCGACTGCGTCGCCTCTTGAAGCAAAAGCCGGCCATCACACTGAAGATGCGGACGTATTGGTGGTTGACGAATTATCTGGAAAATCGACTGTTCAAAAAAATTGACCGGGCGATTTGCGTTTCCGCGAGCGAAGCGCAGTGCGTGAAGGCCCGCTGGCGCATCCCTGCGGAATATATTCCCACCGTGCCGCCTGCCACGGCGGGCGAACCGGCGAAGGGCCTCAATCCGTCCATTCGCTATTGGATCTACGGCGGATCCGGCGCCACCTCGAACAAGATTATCCTGGACCATCTGGCGCGGGAACTTTACGATTTGCTCAAGGCCGCCGCGCCGCGGGCTGAGTTTCACCAGGCGGGCAATTTTAACACCTACGCGCCGGAGCGAATCGAGTGGCTGCGCCGGCATTTCACCGTCCACGGCTTCATGGACGATCCGGCGCGGATTTTTCAGCGCGGCGATTTCTGCCTGATTCCCTATCAATACGACACCGGCTTCCGCACGAAAATCCCCGAGGTGTGCGGCTACGGCATGATTTGCGCCGGCTATCCTGCGACGTTTGCCTGCTGCCCGGAAATGCGCGACGGCTATAACTGCATCATCGCGGAAACACCCGCGGCCCTTGCGGAAAAACTCGCGCTAGTGGCTAGCGACGATGTTACACGCGAACGGCTTTCCGCTAGCGCGATCGAGACCCGCCGCCGGGACTTTTCCCCGGTGGTCTTGCTGGAAAAATACCGCAGTGCCTTGGTCTTTTAACGCCATGACTCCCGCCGAAGCCAACGAGACCATCCATACCGACTGTGCGCATTATCGCGGGTCGGCGCCGTGCGTATTCCACAAGCGCGACGGCCGCGTGCCCCGGCTGCCCGGATTACGCGCCGCTCGGCCGCAAAATTTTGGTGGTCAAGCTTGACGCCATAGGCGACGTGTTGCGCACGACCGCCATCCTACCGGCGTTGCTGGATAAATATCCCGGCGCACAGGTCACCTGGGTCACGCGCGAACGCTCCCGCCCGCTGCTCGAAGGTAATCCGCAGTTGCACCGGGTGCTCGCGGTCGAGGGCAATTATCTCGAGACGCTCATGAGCGAGGACTTCGACCTCGGCATCGGGTTGGACGCTGATGCCTTGTCCGCGCAAATTCTGTCGCTCGCGCGTTGCGGGGAAAAACTCGGATTCACCGCCGGACGCTTTGGCTGGGGCGAGCCAGCCAGCCCGGAGGCGCGGGCCTGGTGGCTGATGGGGGTGAATGACCGCCTGAAAAAAGCCAATCGGCGCACTTACCAGGAAATCATGTATCAAATCTGCGGCCTGGCCGGCCCGGTCGCGCGCCCGCAACTGCCCGCCAGGTTGCTGGAGCCGGGATGGATTCGCCGCCGCCGCGAGGAATTGGGCCTCCGGCCCGACCGTAAAGTAATCGGCCTGAACACTGGGGGCGGCGGTCGCTGGCAGTGCAAAAAGTGGACCGTCGCCGGCACGGTGGAATTGGTGCGGCGTCTGCGCCGGCGCGTCCCGGATGCGGCCTTATTGCTTTACGGCGGACCGGAGGAAATCGAATTTAACGCGGCCATCCTGGCGGAGTGCGCTGGGCAAGTCGCGGACTTGGGCTGCCAAAATCCCGTCCAAGAATTTGTCTCCCTCGTCAGCCTCGCCGATATTTTTTTCACGCCGGACAGTCTGGGTTTCCACATCGCCATTGCGTTGGCGAAGCGGACGGTGGTGCTGGTCGGGCCGACTTCCCCATGGGAACTGGATGTGTATGGCCGCGGCGAAATCCTGACCGCCGACCCCGAATGCGCGGCCTGCTACCGCAGCCGTTGCGACCGCCGCCCGACTTGCATGGAAACGCTCGATCCCACGGTGGTCGAAAACGCCATTTTGCGCCAGTTCAATCTGCTCGATCCGTCCTAAACCCGCAGGATTGAAAAACCTTCTGGCCGAACTGCCCCGGCCCTCCATCCCTTTACCCCAGCCATGGCCAAACTCATCATTGAAGCCGGTCGCACCAGCAAGCACTACTGGAAAGACCTATGGCGTTACCGCGAGTTATTTTACTTTCTCGCCTGGCGGGACTTGCTCGTGCGCTACCGGCAGACGGCCATCGGCCTGAGCTGGGCCGTGTTGCGCCCATTGCTCACGATCTTCGTGCTGACGATTATTTTTGAACGCGTGGCCGGCCTGTCGGCCGGGGACGTGCCCTATCCGATTCTGGTGCTGGCCGGGATGCTGCCCTGGCAATTTTTCTCGAATTCACTCACCGACTCCAGCAACAGCCTGGTGGCCAATGCCAATCTGATTTCCAAGGTCTATTTTCCGCGGTTGTTGGTGCCGGCCAGTTCCGTGGTCGTCAGCCTGGTGGACTTCCTCATTTCATTTGTCATTTTGATTTACCTGCTGCTCTGCTACCAGTTCGCGCCCACCTGGCATTTTCTCGCGCTGCCCGCGTTAGTGCTCCTGGCGTTTCTGGCGGCGTTAGGCCCGGGCCTGCTGGTCACCGCGCTTAACGTCCAGTATCGGGATTTCCGGTATATCATCCCGTTCATCGTGCAATTTGGCCTCTATGTGTCGCCCGTGGGTTTCAGCAGCAGTCGGATTGATTTCGGTCTTGGCCCACTACCACCTGGCGGCGCACTGGCGGCTGGTCTACTGGCTCAACCCGATTGTCGGCGTCATTGACGGATTTCGCTGGGCCATCTGCGGCCACGAACCCTTTTACTGGCCGGGATTTGCCGTTTCCGTGACCGTCATTGGATTGATGCTGGCCTATGGCTTGCGTTATTTCCGCCGCATGGAACGCGCCTTCGCCGACATCATCTAGGAGGCCACCCCGCATGAGCGACACCGTTATCACCGTGGACCGGCTTTGCAAAAGCTACTGGCTCAAGCACCAGTCGCAGGCCGGCCGCAAAAAAGGCCACCAATACGAACGGTTCAGCGAGGTCCTCACCCGCACCCTCGCCGCGCCGTTTCGCCGCCGGAAAGCGGACGAGGCAGCCGCCAGCCGGGAGGAGTTTTGGGCACTGAAGGATGTTTCCTTCGAAGTCCAACGCGGCGAAGTCCTGGGCATCATCGGGCGCAACGGCGCCGGGAAATCAACGCTCCTGAAAGTTCTCTCCCGCATCACCGACCCGACTTCGGGCCGGGTCGAGATAGACGGGCGCGTGGCCTCCTTGCTCGAGGTCGGCACCGGCTTTCACCCGGAATTGACGGGGCGGGAAAATGTTTTCCTCAACGGCGCCATCCTGGGCATGAGCCGGGTGGAAATCAAACGGAAGTTCGATGAAATCGTCGCCTTCGCCGAGGTGGAGAAATTCCTGGACACGCCGGTCAAGCGCTACAGCAGCGGGATGTATGTGCGGCTGGCGTTTGCCGTCGCCGCCCACCTCGAACCGGAAATCCTCATTGTGGATGAGGTGCTGGCGGTCGGTGACGCACAATTTCAAAAGAAATGCCTGGGGAAGATGCAAGATGTGTCGAGCCAGGATGGCCGGACGGTTTTGTTCGTCAGCCACAATATGGATGCTGTGCAAAATCTTTGCAAGCGGGCCGTACTGCTGGAGCAAGGCGCCGTGAGCGCGATCGATAAGGTGGAAAGGATTGTCCTGCAGTATATGCAAACCTGCGGCACGAAATTGCAGTGGCAGGTCGCCAAAGCCCCGGCGGCGACGCACATCCGCTCGGTCTGTTTGGACGAACAGGCTTTGCAGAACGGCGCGCTTAAAGTGAAAATCTCGATTGTGCGAAAAGCGGATCGGCGACAGCTAACTCCGGGACTGGCCTTGTTCACGGCTACCGGCCAGCCGGTATTCGGCACCAATTCCGAAATGCATCCGCCCCCGGCGGGGGAATTGCCCATCCAGTGGGAAGAGTGTTGCTTAACCATTGACCCGCTCCCGCTTTGGAATGGCGATTATGTATGCTCCATTTGGTTGACGGAAAAGGACAGCACGGTTGTTCACTTGGAGAAGATCATGGGCTTTAAATTCCTCGCCAACAAGTTTCGGGTCAGATTGCCACCGATTTCGACCATGGGGGCGATGCGGGTCGATGCCCATTGGCACTTGTCACCAGGAAGCAGTTAAGGGATCAGTAGCACATAATTTAATTAACTGTAGCGGATTCAAAGCTTGATCTCGCACGGAACCAAAAGTGCTTTGTTACCCATGAAAATTAACCCACCAACCGATTCGATAGCCTGTCTGCCAGGTACTTTCGCGGCCGGAGTGGTAGGCGATGCCGACCCGGACAACCGTATTCTCATTATCTCCCATGTCGGATGTCCGCCTCCCAGCGAGGGTTCAAATGTACGTATGGCCGCGTTGATTCGGGAGATGCGCCGAGCCGGCTACGCAGTGCATTTTGCCGGCGTTCGCATGACCGAGCAAAAAATAGCCAGCACGCGTCCGATGGTGGATTACCTGGGTGGGCAACTTTGAAAATCGGCCACCTCCCCCCGCAAGCATCGAGGTCCGCCTTCTGCGAAAGGGCCGCAAATTGCTCCATCGCCTTGAATTGGTGGAGGATCGCCTGGATGGGAAGTTTTGCGAACATTGGTTGGAAGAAGCGCGCGATTTGCAGCGACGCCTCCAATATCCACGGGTGCTGGTGGCCTACGTGTTCTATTCCAAGTTCTTGCAGGCCTTTCCGGATCCCTGCTTAAGAGTTTTGGACACCATTGATGTCTTTTCCAACCGACGGCAGCGCCTGCGCGCCAAAGGGGTCAGCGATTATTGGCTATCCTATTCCCCGAAAGATGAGAAACGGGGGTTGCGGCGCGCCCATCGGCTCATGGCGATTCAGAACCAGGAAGCCGCTTACTTTCGGCAGTTGGTAGGGAGCGCTCCGACGGTGAATACGGTAGGGCATTTAGCAGAAGTATCCGGCGTGCCTCCGGCGCCAGCGCCATTTACCCGTTTGGGTTGCATCGGCTCCGCCCACGCTTCGAACCTGGTCGGGTGGCAATGGTTTATGCGCGAAGTGTGGCCGCGCATCCGGGTGCAAGTTGCTGGAGTGGAAGTCTGGGTGGCCGGCACAATTGGTGAGAAATGCGCGCCGGAACCAGGGGTGCGTTTATTGGGGCAAATTCCATCCTTGGCGGATTTTTACCGGGACTGCCCGGTGTTCATCTGTCCCGTGCAGAGCGGAACCGGACTTAAAATCAAAACCATTGAGGCGTTGATGCAGGGCCGCCCAGTGGTGACCACGGGCGTCGGCGCGGAGGGTTTGGACGCTTTCCGCGGACATGGTCTGGTGGTGGGCGATTTCGGCGGAGGAGTTTGCGAATGCCGTGGTCACTTTGCTGTCCAATTTGTCTCAAGCCCAGCAAGCCGGCGAAGCAGCCTTGCGCCAGGCGCAGGCATACTTGGTGGAGAACCAACGGGCCTTGGCAGACGTATTGTCAAAATAATACCCGCTTGTAATCCCTCATACGATGGGTATTGTTATTTCCCACCTATTGAGGGTGCGCGCTAGGTCTCTTTTTCGAAGATTTACCAATGCCCCATGCATTGTCCCGCGCTCACTGAACTTCCCCCGCCCCCACCCGGCAAAACCGGCTGGCCGTGGACGGAGGAATCGCCCGTCTTTCCGGCTACCCAGCACACGGGCGCGGCGTGGCCGAAAATTGCGGTGGTGACGCCGTCGTTCAACCAAGCCGATTTTCTCGAACAAACCATCCGCTCGGTGCTCCTGCAAGGCTATCCCGATTTGGAATATATCATCATTGACGGCGGCAGCACCGACCACAGCACCGCCATCATCCGCAAATACGAGCGGTGGCTTAGTTACTGGGTAAGCGAACCCGACCAGGGTTGCTCGGATGCCTGCGCCAAGGGTTTGGCCCGCACCAACGCCGCTTTGCTCGGGGTTATGAACGCCGATGATTTTTTTGCCCAGGACGCGTTCGCCAAGCTCCTCGCCCTTCGCCTGTCCCACCCGCAGAACGTGCTGTGGGGCGGGGCTTGTCCGGAATTGGACCTAAACGGGATTCAGATCAAGGTGAAGCAACCTTTTATTCGCAATCACCAAGCCATTGGCAATTGGGGGGTGGGGGCGTGGTTTTTTAGTCCGGCTTGCTTATTTGATGGTTCAGCCTACCGGGCCGTGGGCGGGTTCGACCCGCGATTTTTCAATTCTGGCGACGTGGACCTCTGGATTCGCCTGGGGAAAGTTGGAACTTTCATCTTCACTACCGAAACGGTGGCCTTCGTCCATCATAACCCCAAGTCCATTTCGCGCCGCGACGAGCTGGGCGGCGACATCGGGCTCGTCGCCTCGAATTATCTTCACGGCAACCACGACATCGCCCGTATAAAAATGACTCGTTACATCAAGAACTGGTTGCGAACTTTGAACCAAAGCCAAATTCCTGCGCCCGATACGGCTTCGGGTATTTTAGCTTTGGCACCCACTTTCATTTTGGTCCGTGCGCTCGTTCTGCGTCTGGCCAGGTTTGTCTGGCATCCACTTCGCCGGGTCTTTCGGCGGCCGGGCTGATTGCAGCTTTTTTGATTAGCCAGCCATGCCTGGCCAATCGCGGTGGTTGATGTCTCCGGGCTACACTCGCCAATAGTATATCCACAAGATTGCCATTCATGTTTTTTCCCCGGTGTATTGTCTTCGCCACCACCGTTTTTGGCCATGGCGCCAATGGCCCGGAAACCTATGCGCGCTATTTATGGGACGGCTTTCGCGACGACCCGGAGATAGAATTCCACCTCGTCGCCCCGGACTTCCCTGGTGCGCACCCCCGCTGGCATCCGGCGGGCCGCGGCGTCAACTCCCTCGATTTATACCGGCGCGTCGCGCAAACGATACTGCAAACCGCGCGGCAGCTCGGCGTTTCTGGAAAAAAGCCGCTTTTGCACGTGAACAGTTCCAACCTCCATTCTTCATTGCTGGCCTACGACGGACTGCTCTGGGGCCAGGTCAATGATTACGAAAACGCAGACTGGTGGCGCAACGCGGGTGAAACGGTGCGCTGCGCGGGCTGGCGGCGGTTTTTCGCCCTCGCCCGGCGGCGCTGGCTCGAACGCCGGTTGCTGGCCCGTCAGGACTTGTCCCTCTGCAATTCCGATTTTACGCGCAAAAAAATCCTGGCGGAATACCGGCTGCCGCACCCGGAGCGCGTCATCACGCTGCACAAAGCCGTGGACTTGGAATATTTCCGCCGGCCGCTGCCCTGTCCGACCGACCCGCTGGCCCGCCCCGCCTCCGCGCGCCGGTTTGTGTTCGTCGGCAGCGACATCGTTCGCAAGGGTTTGGACGTTTTATTGCAGGCCGTCGCGTGGCTGCCCGCAGATTTTAACTGGCATCTCACGGTTGTTGGCGCCACGCACGCCCAAGCAGCCCAGGCGTTTCCCGCGTTGCCTATACCTGCCAGTATGCAGCGCGTCATCTTTGCCGGAACCGTCGAGAAAGAACCATTGCGCCGGATTTTGTGGAATTCCGATGTGTTTGTGTTGCCCTCCCGTGCGGAGGCCTTGGGCGTGGCGTTGCTCGAGGCGCTGTCCGCCGGCTTGCCGGTCGTGGCCGCGCAGGTCGGCGGCATTCCTGAAATCGTCCAAAATCCCGCCGCCGGAATATTGGTGCCGCCGGATGACCCCGTTCTCCTCGCGCAAGCCTTGCGCGACAGCCAACCTTGGCCTGGGGGCCAGCCGCCGGCGGCGGTGCGGAAAATCCTCGAATATTTTTCCACCCGGGCCATGATCACCCGTTTACGCAACCTTTATTTGCAGGCGGTGTGACCGCCTGGCCGGTATCCCATGCTTTCCATCATCGTCCCGACCTACCGGGAGGCGGAGAACATTCTTCCGCTCGTGCAACGCATCCGCGCCACGCTCGACGCGCAAGGTGGTTATGAGATTGTGTTTGTGGATGACAACAGTGCGGATGGCACCGAGGCCCGCGTCGAGGAACTGCGCCAGGCCGGCGCGCCGGTGCGCCTGATTGTGCGCCAGACCGAGCGCGGCCTCAGCAGCGCCATTCTGCACGGCTTTCGGCAGGCCCGTGGCGATTTGCTCCTCTGCATGGACGCGGACATGAGCCATCCCCCCGAATCCATCCCCGCCCTCTTGCGGGCGCTCACCGAACAGCAGGCCGACTTGGTCGTGGGCAGCCGTTACGTCAAAGGTGGTGGTATCGAGAAAGGGTGGGGGCTGTATCGTTGGTTGAACAGCCAGGTTGCGCTTTGGCTGGCGCGGCCCCTGTCCCGCGTGCGCGATTCGGGCGCCGGGTTCTTTCTCCTGCCCCGCCGGATTTTTGAGCAAGGAAAAAACCTGAACCCCATCGGCTACAAAGCACTCCTCGAGGTCAGCGTCAAATGCCCCTGCCGGAAAGTGGTGGAAGTGCCGATTCAATTTGCCGACCGCAAATTCGGCCAGAGCAAGTTGAACCTCCGGGAGCAGTTGCTGTATCTGCTGCACCTCAAGCGCCTCTATGATTACAAATTCGAGCGGGCCTCCCGCTTGGTCCAGTTTTGTGCGATAGGCGCCTCGGGTGTAGTGGTGAATTTGCTCGTTTTTGCCGGGCTGCAAAAACTGGGGTTGCCGCCCAAGGCCGCCTACGCCCTGGCCATCGGCGTGGCGATGACTTGGAATTTTCTGCCCAACCGCTATCTGACTTTCGACCTGACCACCCACCACCCGGTGCTGCCGCAGTATGGGCGCTTCGTGTTGACGTGCCTCGCCGGTGCGTTGGTCAATTGGTGGGTCACGTTTGCCCTGGCGCAGGAAGCTCCCTGGTTTGGCGCGCATATCTACCGGTCGGCGTTAGCGGGGATTGGCGCCGGAGCCATAATCAATTTCGCCGTTACCCACGTCTGGGCCTTCGGCGCCGGCCGCGCGCATGAATAACTTGCGAAGGCACTCTTTATGATCGCCACCCACCCATCGCAGGGCATTTGGCTGTGGAAGGTTTTTTTCTGCGCGGCGATTTTCCGCCTGATTTTTTTGATCTGGGGTTGGACAGCCTGGCATGCCGAGCCCCAGGATGGGATGAGCCAGCTCTATTTTCGGCAGGGCTATGGGCTGGCGGCTGGTTACGGCTACGTGTCCCCGCAAGGTGCGGGTGGCGCCCAACTCAAGGCCTTATATAATCTGGTCACTTCCCAGGGTCTGGTGGCCACGCCGCAATCGGCCCCGCCCCTGCCCGCGGGTGATGTCCACTTCGAAATGCTGCACCCACCCGGTCTCGCTCTTCTGATTGCCGGGTTGCATCGTTTGGTCAGGGGGCCGGCCGAATTGCCGGTGGAAGTGGCGGGCCTGTTCTTGGATTCGCTCGCGGCGGTGTTGTTCGGTTGGCTGGTATCTGAAGCGTTCACTCCCGGGATTGGGTATGCGGCCGGGTTGGTTTACGCCTTTTTCCCGCCGGCTGCTTATGGGGCCACCACGGCCCGGGCACCTGAGGGGTTGATGGCCGCCTTCATTGTTGGTGCCACCGCTTGCGTCTGGCTGGCGATGACCCGCGGGCAACAGCGCTGGTTTCAGTGGTGCGGCTTGGGCGGCTTGGTGCTGGGTGTGGGCTGCGCCTTCCGGCCGGATTATTTGTTGTTGCCCGTGGCCCTGGGGTTTGGCGCCTGGATGATGTCCCGCCGGTTTTGGGTTTCAGTGCGCAACTTGGTAGTCATGCAAATAATTGCGTTGGCGGTTATGGTTCCCTGGGCCTTGCGCAACCATGCTTTGTGCGGCCGGTGGATTTTTACTTCGACCAGTGTGGGTGCCACACTCATTACCGGTTTGGGCGAATATCATAATCCTTGGGGATTTGGATCTTCCGACACCGACCGCGCCCAGCAAGCCGCCGCGCAGGGAGTGGCCAGCCCCTGGGATCCCGCTGCCGATGCCTACTTCCGCAAGCTGTTTTGGCAATCGGTGGAAGAAAATCCCGCGGGCTATCTCATGACCATCGTGAAACGGATACCCTTGGCCGTGGCGCCGCCGTTGGACGTGGGCTTTCAGAACCCTTACAAAGACAATACCATCGAGCAAATTCGGAAGCAAAAAAACCTGGATCGCTATGATCTGTTGCGCGCCCAACCCGGTCATCTGCTGCTAGCCTATGGGGACGTGCTTGCCGCTGCTGGAGTCTGTTTGGCGGCCCTGCTGGCTGATGCTTTCATGTTTTGGCGCGAGCGGCGCCGCTGGGGCCTCTGCTTATTTCTGCTGTGCCCCCACCTTTACAGCGTCGGCACCCATCTGCTGGCCCATTTTGAGCCGCGCTTTTTGCTCCCCAGCATTTGGTCGTTGCTCATCGGCTTGGCCTATGTATTTGGCCGCCCTAGCCTTTCGCGCGGGCCGGCTTCGATAAAATGAGGTTGTCTTTGGCCTCCATTCTTGAATAATTGGCCCTTTACCCCAGCACGGCTCCACTCTCATGTCCTCCTCCCCCGGCAGCGCGACTCGTCATGGCATCGGCAAAGTTGACCGATGGATCGTCCACTATTTGACCTTCTGCTCGTTTATATTCGGGGGTACCTACATTGCCACCTATTGCTATCACCAGAGTTCATTGGTTCAGTATATCTCCATGCTGATTGGCGCCGTGCTTCTGGTAAAGATGCTGATTCTCCCGCCATCCCACGGAGGAATAAGCGGGCGTGCCACGGTTATAATATCCCTGCTCATGGTCGTGGCGCTCTTCAACATGGTTGTTTCCTGGGATCCGGTCGAGAGTTCCCTGCGTTGGGTATTCTGGCTCGGCATTGTGATTTGTTTGGCTCGTGTGGTGGGGGCCAGCGATGGCTCCTGGGTGGAGGCCACCATCCAGCGGCTCCCTTACCTTTTCACCTTTCTGTATCTCACCGACGTGGTGGCCGGCCATTACGCCACGGACGACAATAGCTTGCGTTCCGCCCTTCACTTGTCGGGGTTGTATGGCAACCTCATTTTGGCCTCCGGTTTGTTTGCCCAGAAACTTTGGCAGCGGGCCTTATGGTCTGGGGTCGGGCTGGTGGCCATCTTCTTATCCGGCGCGGGCGGGGCGTTGTTTACCATTCCCATCATGTTCGTTCCGTATATTCTCTACAGCGCCACCAGCATGCCGGTGAAAGGCATTGCCATCGCCGGCATGTTGATGTTTGGCGGCCTCTTTTTCTTCAAGTCGCAGTTATTCGACCAGTTTTTGGATATCAAGCTCCAAATCACCCCGGCGGAGGAAGGCAGTTACAATGGCCTCGACCGCCTTGAGCGATCGAAGGACATGCGCCTGCAACTGGTCGAATACGGTTTTTTGCTGGCCATGCAGAATCCCCTGGGCACTGGCTTGGGCCATACCTATTCAGAATTGATTTCCGGCGAAATGGGCGTCTCCCATGTGCATAACGGCACCCTCACCATGATCATCGAGCTGGGCTTTCCCGGTTTTGCGGTGGTGGCCTGTTTGGTGCTTTGGATTTTCGCAAGCATATTGCGCAGCCCCTCCGTCGGCAAGCAGGTCAAGGCGTTTTACTTCACCTATTTTTTCACGATCTTCGGCCGGTCCCTGTCCGAAAATTACACCTTTTTCGACTTGGGTAATTTTTTCAATATCGTATTTTTAATTTTTACGGCTTACCTTTTTCTCTACCAACGCTCGCCGCAGGCAGTTCCGCCCGGGCCGAGTCGTCCGGCCTTCCGCCCCCGGCCCATGATGCTGCCTCCTCCGCGCTGGCCCATGCCACCCCCGGGGGCGCGCCCGCCGCCCCGCTCGGTTCCCGCCCATTGATTCGATCCCGTTGGTTTCGCGTGCGTTGGAGCCGGCCCCTGCGGCCCGGCTTCCTTTACCAAGTTTAATGACTATGAGCGCAGAGCCTGCCGCCTGCCCGCGTGCCCGCCTCCTTTACCTGTCCATTAACGACGGCTCAGACACACGGATTAACAAGGAAATTGCAACGCTGAGCCGGAAGTTTGCCATTGATTTCGTCGGCATCGCCCCGCCGGACGCCCGCCCGTTTATCACCGGGCAGGTTTGCCGCGTTGAACTTATTCACGGCCGCCGCCGGTCCATGCGGCCCCTGGCCCAGCTTTGGTGGCGGGTGCTGAAGCTTCTGGCGCACAACCGTTACGACTCGGTGCATGTGATTAATGAGAACTTATATTTGCTGCTCTGGCCCTTGTTACTGGGCCAGCGCGTGGTGCTGGATGTGTTCGATTCCTGGTTCTTGAAATCCCGGATGTCCGGCTGGCTGGTTGGGTTGGGCCAGCGCCTCAGCTACGCTCTGCCGGCGAAAATCATTGTCACGGACGATGAACGCGCGGGTCTAATGCCGGAGTTTACACGCCCCAAGCTGGTCATTATTCCCAATTATCCCTTCCGCTACACCGGGCCGCACCAGGCGCGGGATGCGGCCATCGTCCGCGTGCTCTATGCCGGCTCGTTGTCCGCGCGCCGCGGCACGGAATTCGTGGCCCGTCTGCTCGCGGCGGCCGGCGATGTCCATGTGGTCATGGCCGGCTGGATTCGCGACCAGCCGACGCAAGACTTGTGCGCGCACCCGCGGGTCGAATGGCTCGGCATTCTTCCCCAACAGGAAATCATCGCGCACGCCACGCGCTGTAATTTCATCCTTTGCCATTATGAGCCGGTGATTGCAAACAACATCTATGCCAGCCCCAACAAAATCTACGATGCCATTCAGGCCGGTTGCGCGGTCATCATCAACCCTGAAGTGCGGGTCTCCCGCTTTGTGCGCGAGCACGATCTGGGTGTCATCCTTGACGCTTACGAGCCGTCCGATATGAAAGCAGTCACCCAAGCCCTCCGCGACTTTCAGGCCCGTTATCGGCTCGGACCCCACCCTGCGCGAACGATTTTTATGGGAATCCGTCGAGGACCGGCTCCTCGCCGCCCATCACCCCTCCGCTGCTTGAACTTTGCGCCCGGGATTGTAATTCCGCCTCCCGCGGCCCGAGGATGCCGGGCCACCATCCGTTCCATGAAACAAATTCTACAAAACCTCGCCAATGGCGAGACTCTGCTGGCCGAAGTGCCTGCGCCCGGCGTGCCACCCGGAGGCTTGCGCATCGCCACCCGCGCCACGCTTGTTTCGCTGGGCACCGAACGTATGCTGCTCGAATTTGGCCGCGCGAACCTGTTGGAAAAAGCCCGCCAGCAGCCTGACAAGGTCCACCAGGTCTTCGCGAAAATTAAAACGGAGGGCCTGTTTGCGACCATCGCCGCCGTGCGCACCCGGCTGGCCGAGCCGCTCGTGCTCGGTTATTGCAACGCCGGGATCGTGCTCGAAGTCGGCGCGGGCGTCCAGGGCTGGCGGCCGGGCGACCGCGTGCTCTCCAACGGCCCGCACGCCGAGGTCGTTGCCGTGCCCGCGAACCTGTGCGCAAAAATCCCCGACGCCGTGCCGGATGCGCATGCGCCCTTTGCGGTCACGGGCGCCATTGCCTTGCAAGGCATCCGGCTGTTGCAGCCTACCTTGGGTGAATGCTTCATGGTCACGGGTCTCGGCCTCATCGGCTTGCTGGCCGTGCAATTGCTCAAAGCGCACGGTTGCCGGGTCCTTGGGGTGGACTACGACTCCGCAAAATGCGCGCTGGCCCGCCAATTCGGCGCGGAAACCGTGGATTTGTCACGCAACGAGGACCCCGTCGCGCTGGCGCGGGCTTTCACCGGCGGGCGCGGCCTGGATGGTGTGCTTATTACCGCCTCCACCAAAAGCTGTGAACCCATCGCGCAGGCCGCGCAGGCCTCCCGCAAACGCGGTCGCATCGTCCTCGTCGGCGTGGCGGGTCTTGAGTTAAACCGCGCCGATTTTTATGAGAAGGAACTCACTTTCCAGGTTTCCTGCTCCTACGGGCCGGGCCGCTATGATCCCGAATATGAGATCAAGGGCCATGATTACCCGCTGCCGTTCGTGCGCTGGACGGAACAGCGCAATTTTGAAGCCGTCCTGGCGCAAATGGCTTCCGGCGCCGTCGCCATCGCGCCGCTCATCACGCGCCGGATTCCGTTTGACCACGCTTTGCAGGCCTATGAGGCCGTCAGCGATCGCGCGACGCTCGGGCTGGTACTTGAATACGAAGTCGCCCATTCTGCATTGGAATCCACGGCTTCGAAAACCATCCGCCATGCCCCGGGGGCGGCCCGCCCGTCCGCGGGTTTGGTGGTGGGTGTGCTTGGCGCGGGCGATTTTGCCACCCGGTTTCTGCTGCCGGCGTTACAAAGGCACAGTCCGCCTCGCTTCAAGGCCATTGTTTCCGCCCGAGGCGTCACCGCGGCGCAAGCCGCCCGCCGCTTTGGCTTTGCCGTTTCCTCGACGGACCCGGCCACGGTGCTGGCCGACCCGGAAATTAACGTGGTCTTCATCGCCTCCTACGATGGCGCCCACGCCAGTCAGACGCTGGCCGCGCTCGCCGCCGGCAAGCATGTCTTCGTCGAAAAACCGCTCTGCCTCACACTGGATGAATTGGCCGCAATCGAACTCGCCGCCGCCGGCGCGCGTTCGCTGCTCATGGTTGGCTACAACCGCCGCTTCTCACCGCATCTGGTCAAAATGAAATCCCTGCTCGAGGGCGTCCGCGCCCCGCGCGCCATGATTTACACCCTTAACACCGGCCACCTGCCGGCCTCCCATTGGCAGTTTAATCCCTTGACGGGCGGTGGCCGCCTCATCGGCGAAGCCTGTCATTTTGTGGACACGCTGCGGTTTCTCGCGGGCGCCCCCATTGTCGCCGCCCGCGCCGATTTTCTGGGCGGCGCCGAAGGGCGGCAGGGCGACGTGGTCGCGCTGCATTTGCGCTTTGCCGACGGCTCCATCGGCACCGTGCATTACCTCGCCAACGGCAATCCGAAATTATCCAAGGAGCGCCTCGAAGTATTCTGCGCCGGCCGGATTTTGCAAATGGACAATTTCCGCCGCCTCACCGGCTACGGCTGGAACGGTTTTAAAAACTTTAAAACCTGGAGTCTCGCCAAAGGCCACCAAGCCCAATACGACGCGTTTGTGGACGCCGTGCGCCAGGGCCGGCCCAGCCCGATTCCGCCGGAGGAAATTTTCGAAATCAGCCGCGCCACCATCAATCTTGCGCAAGCACAGACTGCGTCCTCCGGATGACCATGCCGAAGAAAAAAATCGCCCTCGTGGCCGGCACCCGGCCCGAAGTCATCAAGCTGGCGCCGGTCTATTTTGCGCTGCGCGAGAGCGCCACGCTCGAGCCGCTCCTGCTCTCGACCGGCCAGCATCGGCAGATGCTCGATCAGGCCTTTGCTGTTTTTGGACTCCAGCCCGATCTCGAGTTGAATCTGATGCAACCGGGGCAATCCCTGCCGGATTTGACGGCGCGCGTGGTCACGCAAGTCGCCGCCGCGCTGCGCGAGTCGCGCCCCGCGGCCCTCCTCGCCCAAGGCGATACCACGACCGTGCTCGGCGCGGCGCTGGCCGCGTTTTACGAACGCGTCCCCCTCGGCCACGTCGAAGCAGGCCTGCGCACCGGTAATTTCGACGCGCCCTGGCCCGAGGAAATGAACCGCCGCCTGGCCGACCCGATTTCCCGTTGGTGCTTTGCGCCCACCGCCTGGAGTGCCGCCAATTTGCGCGCCGAAGGCCTGCCGGAGAAAAGCATCCACGTCACCGGCAACACCGTGGTGGACGCGCTCTTGTGGGTGCGCGAAAAATTGCGCGGCGCACCACGTTTGGCGAGGGCGGTCGCGACGCGCTGCGCCATTCCGGAAAATTTTGCCCAGCGCTATCTCGAGGCCCCGGACGCGCGTTTCGTCCTCATCACCGGCCATCGGCGTGAATCCTTTGGCCTGGGTTTTGAGAACATCTGCCACGCCATTGCGGAATTGGCGCGGCTTTACCCTGATCTTCGGCCTGCTGTATCCTGTGCATCTGAACCCCAATGTGCAGGAGCCCGTGCGCCGTCTGCTCGGGCCCAATCCCCGCGTCGCGCTCGTACCGCCGGCGGATTATGAGGATTTTATTTGGCTGATGGACCGCTGCCATTTTATGCTCAGTGATTCCGGCGGCGTGCAGGAAGAGGCGCCCAGCCTTGGCAAACCCGTGCTCGTCCTGCGTGACACGACCGAGCGGCCCGAAGGCGTCGAGGCCGGCACCTGCCGGCTCGTCGGCACCGACCCCGCGCGCATTCTGGCCGAAGCCGCCGTCTTGCTCGGCAATGCCGCTGAATATGCCCGGCGCGCGCGCCTGCAAAATCCCTATGGAGACGGCCGCGCCGGCCTCCGCATCCGCGCCATCCTGGAAAAATCGCTGGCTTGACAATTTAATATGAATTACGACATTTGCGTTCTCGGCCTGGGTTACATCGGCTTGCCGACCGCCTCCATCTTTGCCACCAAAGGCAAAAAAGTCCTGGGCGTGGACGTGGTGCCCGCCGTGGTCGAGACCATCAACGCCGGCCACATCCACATCGAAGAGCCGGACCTCGACGTGCTCGTGCGTGCCGCGGTGCAAAGTGGGAATTTACGCGCCGCCCGCCGGCCCGCACCCGCCGCGGTCTATATCATCGCCGTGCCGACGCCCTTTCACCACGGCACCGGACGGGAGAAGACGCCGGATTTGTCCTTTGTGGAACAGGCGACGCGCTCGCTGGCCCCCGTCGTGCCCGCGGCCGCGCTGGTCATTCTCGAATCCACCAGCCCCGTTGGCACCACGGCACAGGTATGCGCCTGGCTGCTCGACGAATTGCACCGCGTCCGCCCCACCGAGGCGGCGGCGCTCGGCGCTTCGCTGCGCTTCGCGCATTGTCCCGAGCGAATTTTGCCCGGCCAGATGCTGAAGGAACTCGTCGCCAACGACCGTATCGCCGGCGGGCTGACCCCCGCCGCCGCCCAGGCCGCGCTGGAATTATACCGCGTTTTTTGCACAGGAGATATTTTTCTCACCGATGCCCGCACGGCCGAAATGGCGAAGCTCACGGAAAATTCCTTCCGCGACGTGAACATCGCCTTCGCCAACGAACTTTCGCTCATTTGTGAAAAACTGGATATTGATGTCTGGGAACTCATCCGCCTCGCCAACCGCCATCCGCGCGTGAAAATCCTCCAACCCGGCCCCGGCGTCGGCGGGCACTGCATCGCGGTGGATCCGTGGTTTATCGTGGCGGCCGCGCCCGATGAAGCGCGGCTCATTCGCACGGCGCGGGAAGTTAATGACAGCAAGCCGGCCCGCGTGCTGGCCTGGATCAAGTCCGCGGCGGCGCCGTTTCCCCGGCCCGTCATTGCCTGCCTCGGCCTGGCCTTTAAGGCCGACGTGGACGATTTGCGCGAAAGCCCGGCGGTCGGGATTGTCGAGCAATTGGCCAAGGATTTTACCGGCGAAATTCTGGCCGTCGAGCCGCACATCCAGGCGCTCCCCGCGGCCTTGGCCGCCAGCGGCCGGGTAAATCTGGTTGATGCGGCGCTTGCCCTGGCGCGCGCCGATGTGGTGGTCCTGCTCGTCAACCACCGCGCGTTCAGCGAACTTGACCGGCGGAAGCTCGTAGGCAAGGCGGTCATTGACACGCGCGGATTTTGGCAATGAATTTTTTTCGGAAGACGCGGCTTATCCTGAAATTTCTCGGCCCCGGCTGGGTGGCATTCCGGCTGCGCTACGCGATGGAACGGCGCACCGGCGCGCTCCGGCGGCGCTCGCCTTGCGGAAAATGGGAGGACATCCCTTCTGCTGCCTTGCTGCCAGACTGGGTCCAGGCTCTGCGCCTGCCTGCATCAGCAAAAAAATGGGGCGAGCGCTGTGTTACCGAGGCCGACGGCATCGCCCTTGGTGAATTTGTGCTCTTTTCGCACCACCAGAAATTTCTCGGCTGCCCGCCGGACTGGCACCACAACCCGTTCACGGGCGAATCCGCGCCCCGCCACAGGCACTGGTCGACGCTCGGCGATTTTGCTTTCGGCGACATCAAGGCCATCTGGGAGCCGAGCCGTTGTGGCTGGGCGTTTACGCTGGCCCGCGCCCACGCCCGCCTCGGCGAAGCGCGCATCGCCGAACTGTTCTGGAAATTATTGGCCGACTGGTGCGCGCGGAATCCTCCGAATGAAGGCGTCAATTGGAAATGCGGACAAGAGGCGACCTTTCGCCTGCTGGGGGCGACTTTTGCCATCGCTGAATTCGGCCGTCTGCCGAGCGCGACCACGGAGAGAATGCAATTGTGGGCGCGTTTTGTCACGGCCACCGCTCGGCGTATCAACGCCAATCTCGAATACGCGCTCAGCCAGTCCAACAACCACGGCATCAGCGAATGTGTCGGCTTGATCACCGCCAGCCTGCTCTCAGCGGATACCGTCGAAACGCGCTCCTGGCGCGAGCGCGGCCTCGCGCATTTGTTCCGCCAACTCAACGAACTCATTTACGCCGATGGCGGTTTTTCGCAACACTCGTTAATCTACCATCGCGTGCTGCTGCACGATTTGCTTTGGCTCATCGCGCTTTTGCGCCGGGCGGGGGAGGTGCCGCCGGATTGGCTGCTGAACAAATCGCGCGCCGCGCTCCTATTTTTGACCGCCCTAGTGGACGCAAATTCCGGCCGCGGCCCGCTCTTTGGCGCGAACGACGGCGCGAATGTGCTGCCTTTGGACGAATGCGCCTTTGATGATATGCGTGGAGTGATCCAAGCCGGCTGCGTTTTGCTCGACCGCGTGCGAATTTATCCGCCCGGCCCGTGGGATGAGGCCGCGTTTTGGCTGGCGGGAACCGATCCGTCGCAATTTCCCCTGCGCGCTCCCGAACAAATTCCTGAGCGCTGGCATGCGCCCAATAGCGGTTGTTTCCAATGGCGTTCGGGCGACGTGCGACTCTTTTTCCACTGCCCGACTCATTTTCGCCATCGGCCCAGCCAGGCGGACATGTTGCATGTGGAAGTGTGGTGGCGCGGGCGGCCGCTGGCGCACGACGCCGGCACTTATTCCAACAATATGCCCCCCCCGCTCGGCGGCGCTTTCGGTCAGGCCGCAGCGCACAACGTCCCGATGCTCTTCGGTCGTGAACCACTTGAAAAAGCCAGCCGCTTTCTTTACCTGCCCTGGCCGAACGGCACTGCGCAGTGGTCGGACGCCGAAAAATGTTTTCACGCCAGCCACGATGGCTATCGCGCGGACGCCACCCTCCAGCGCGCCATCTCCTCTCCTCAAACCGGCGTGTTTCTCGTCTCCGATCAAGTTACCTTGCGCCAGCCCGGGCGGGTGCGCTTGCACTGGCTGCTGGCCGATTTGGACTGGCAACTTGACGCCGCGGCGCAGACCATCACAACCCAGGTGGATGGAAGAAATTTCGTGATTTCCTGGGACAGCCGAATCTCCGCGTTCTCGGCCAGCCTTGTGCGCGCCGATCCGGCCTCGGCGCGCGGTTGGTGGTCGCGCCACTATCTGGCGGTCGAGCCGGCCGTGTCGTTCGAGCTGCTGTTCGAAGTGACGGATCAACTGGAAGTTGCGACGCGCTTTGCGCCGGGAGGCGCGTGATCCATGCACGTCCTTTATTTTCACCAGTATTTCAACACGCCGCGCGGCGCGGGCGGCATCCGTTCCTACGAATTCGCGCGACGGTTGCTTGCGCGCGGGCACCGCGTCACCATGGTCTGTGTGATAGATGATCGGGACCCGCTCGATTTGCCCGGCCCGCCCGGCGCGCCGGTGCGGCGCGGTCTGATTGACGGCATCGAGGTCATCCAGTTGGGCCTCGCTTACTCCAACCACCAAAGCCTGCCGCAGCGCGCGCGGATTTTCCTGCGTTACGCGGCCCGCGGGATAGGCCTGGCGATGCGCATGGATTATGACTTGGTTTTTGCGACCAGCACGCCGCTGACGGCGGGGCTGCCCGGAATTTTTGCGCGCGGCCTGCGCCGCAAACCCTTTGTCTTTGAAGTCCGCGATTTGTGGCCCGAACTACCCAAAGCCATGGGCGTCGTGACGAATCCGGTGGTGCTGGCTGCGCTCAGCGGTTTGGAATGGCTGAGTTATCGCGCTGCTTCGGCCTGCGTCGGCTTGTCGCCCGGCATCGGCGAAGGCATCGCCCGGCGCAGCCGGAAACGCCTGCCCATCGCGGTCATTCCCAACGCCGCAGATTTGGACCTGTTTCAACCGGGCCGGCGCGGGGACTTGCGTCTCCCCGGCGTCGGGCCGAATGATTTTGTGGCTGTATTCACGGGCGCGCATGGCCTCGCCAACGGCCTTGAGGCAGTGCTTGATGCCGCCGCCGAGTTGCAACGCCGCGGCCGGCGCGGCATCGTGCTGGCCCTGATTGGCGAGGGCAAACTAAAGCCCAAACTGATGGAGCGCGCGCACCGCGAAGGCCTCGATCAGTGCCGTTTTTTCGCGCCCATGCCCAAACAACAACTTAACGAAATCATTAGTTGCGCCGACGCGGGCCTGATGATTCTGGCCAACGTGCCGGCATTTTATTACGGCACGTCTCCCAACAAATTTTTCGACTACCTTTCCGCCGGTTTGCCGGTGATCAATAATTATCCCGGCTGGCTGGCCGACCTGATTCAAACCCATCGCTGTGGGCTGGCCATCCCGCCTGGCAACCCGGCGGCGTTCGCCGACGCCCTTTGCCAATTGGCCGACGACCCGGCCCTGCGCCACACCTTCGGCCAAAACGCCCGGCAACTGGCCGAAACCAAATTTTCCCGCGCCCGGATGGCCGACCAATTTGTGGACTGGATCGAAGCCGTCCAGCAACGCCGCGCACCCGCCGGCTTGCAGCCCTTTGCCTAATGGGCACCCCATGAATCTTTATCGCCAGGGCGGCAAGCGTTTGTTCGACGTGGCGGCTGTGATGCTGGCCGCGCCCCTTTGGTTGCCGCTGGCGCTGATCGTGGCGGTCCTCGTGCGGTGCAAACTCGGCGCGCCGGTTTTCTTCCGCCAGCAGCGGCCCGGCTGGCGCGGGACGATTTTTGCCATCCACAAATTCCGCACCATGACCGACGCGCGCGACGCCCAGGGAAACCTGCTGCCGGACTTGGCGCGCCTCACCCCGTTTGGCCGCTGGCTGCGCCGGACTTCGCTCGACGAGCTGCCCGAACTTTTTAACGTCCTGCGCGGTGACATGAGTCTGGTCGGCCCCCGTCCGCTTTTGATCCGCTACCTGCCGCGCTATTCGCCCGAGCAGGCCCGCCGCCATGACGCGCGTCCAGGCATCACCGGCCTGGCCCAGGTCAGAGGCCGCAACGACATCACCTGGGAGGAAAAATTCCGCCTCGATGTTTGGTATGTGGACAACCTGACCTGGTGGCTGGATGTGAACATTTTGTTTCTCACCATCGGAAAAGTAATCGCTCGCGAAGGCGTCGTGGAACCCGCCACCGGCCTCCACCAGGAGTTCATGGGCAGCCCGCCGTCCACGCCGCCAGCTGACACCCAAAAGTAACCTAAATTAGCCGGCAAGTTTTCGGTTCCCCGGCCGATAAGGGGGTTGCCCCTCGGTTGCCCTTCCGACCTCCTTCACCATGTTTTGGGACGACATCATTGACGCCACTGACCCCCGCTGGGAGGAAACTTTGCGCCGCTTCCCCCGGTATGACTTCCACCATTTGCCGCGCTATGTCGCGCTGGAGGCCGACCGCCGCGATGCCAAGGCCGTGGCCTACGTTCTTCAGTGCGACCAAGGCGCGTTTCTGGTGCCCATGCTGGAATCACCCGTCCCCCTGACTCTGCAACCCACCGGCGTTTCGCCGGAGGACGCCCTGGCGCCCTACGGCTATGCGGGACCGCTCATCATCGCCGAGGGCGACGAAAACCAGCGCACCAAATTTGCCGCCCTGGCCCTTGCCCGCCTGGCGGAATACCTGCGCTGCCGCAACATCTGCGCCCTCCTGCTGCGCTTTCATCCGCTGCTCCCCGTGCCCCTCCAGCCCTTTGCCGATTTGGGCCACCTCGTGTTGCACGGTGAAACCGTCAATGTGGATCTGCATCAGACCACCGCGCAATTATGGTCCGACACCCGGCGTGACTTTCGCAACCCCATCAACCGCATGGAGCGCCAGGGCTTTCGCTTCGAACTCGATCCCGCGGGCCGCCAGCTCGGCGAATTTGTCAAAATCTATCACGAAACAATGCTGCGCGTCCGCGCCGACCCCAATTACTTTTTTTCCGAGGAATATTTTTACGGGTTGCAGAGCGCGCTCGGCGCCGGTTTCATGCTGGCCCATGTGCGCAATCCGGCGGGCGAAATTGTTTCCAGCGGCATTTTCACCACCTGTTCACGCATCGTGCAATATCACCTGTCCGGCAACAGCCTGGGTGGCGCGGGCGCGGATGGCTCCAAATTCCTCCTGCATGGCATCCGCCAATGGGCCCGGGAACAAGGCTTCGATTATTTCCACCTCGGCGGCGGGGTGGGGGCCAAAAACGATTCATTGTTCATGTTCAAGAGCGGTTTTTCCTCGGGCCGCGCCACCTTTCACACCTGGCGCCTGGTGGTGGATGAACCCGTTTACCAACGTTTGTGCCGCAAGTGGGAGGCCCAGCACCAAATGCTGGCGGATTCTCCCCGGGGCTATTTTCCCGCGTATCGCAAGATGCTGCCCCCGCCCGTGGTGCAGACCCAACGCCAATGCGCCTGAAGTATATGTTGAGTGACACTTTTGGGGTCAGAGCTTATGGTGTTAAGAATATGTTAACGCTTGCCTTTCCATAACTGATTTGAGATTATGGCATTTAAGCGACAATTGTTTCGCCGTTCCGCATTTTTCCGATGCACGAATCCCTCGAAGTGAAAGACGTTCCGCGCCCGCTGGTGATTATCGGCGCCGGCGGCCACGGAATGGAAGTGCTCTGGGTCGCCGCCCGGATGTCCCTCGAACCGGTTTTTGGCAGTTGGAACGTCTTGGGTTTCGTGGATGACCGTCCCAGTTTGCGCGGGCGCTTGGTCGAAGGCCTGCCCGTGCTGGGTTCCGTGCAGGAATTTTTGGCATCCCACCGCGGCCAGCCGCTCTACTTTCATTGCGCCATCGGCAATAATGCGCAACGCCAGCGCCTCGCGGAGCTGTTTGAGCGCGAGGGCTTTCAGCCCGCCACCATCATGGATCCCATGACCGTTGTGTCCCCGCGTGCCATCATCGGCCCGGGCTGCTACATTGCCCCGCGCTGCTACGTCGGGCCGCACGCCCGGCTCGGGCGCTATGTGCTGGTCAACGTCGGCGCGAGCATCGGGCACCATAGCGTCATGGGGGATTATTCACAGGCTTGCCCCGGCGTGCGGGTCAACGGCCACTGCGTGGTCGAGAAGCTGGCCTTTCTCGGCTCTAACTCCGTGGTGCATCCCGGCAAGCACGTTGGTGCAAACGCCACGGTGGCGGCCGGTTCCTTCGTCGTGCGCGACGCCCTGCCCAACACCCTTGTGGTCGGCATTCCGGCCATGACCGTGCATCACACGACCGTGTTCGACAGCGAGTCCATTGACGACGAAAGCCCGCCGCCCGCTCCGCTCCCCGCCCATTCCCCGGCCTGATGAGCTCTGACGAACAGATCCGCCTCCTGGTGGCGCGGGAACTGAAGGTTCCGCTCGAACTCCTGCAGCCCGACACCGCCCTGCATTCCCTGCCCGGTTTCGATTCCGTGCAATTGCTGATGCTCATGGTTGCGTTGGAGGAAATCGGCGTCAAAATGCCCGTCGCCGAGGCCGCCAACATGCGCACCTTCGGGGATGTCCTCGCCCTCGAACGCACTTGAACTCCGCCCCGCCTTGGCCCCGGCCCATGCCGCGCGCCGCCCTCACCGCCCTCCACCATTGTCTGCCCGTCCGGCGTTTGACCGAGGCGGAGCTGGAGGCGCGCTTTGGCGCAAAAAACATCCAGTCCATCGCCAAACTCTCCGGCATTCGCGAGCGGCGCGTTGTCGAGCCGGGCATGACGGCGGCGGATTTGGCTTGGGCGGCGGCGGACCGCCTGCTGTCTGCTCGCGGGACGTCGCGCAAGACGATTGACCTGCTCATCGTCACGACGCAGACCGGCGATTATCAAATTCCCGGCACCGCGTATATTTTGCATGAACGCCTCGGCTTGTCGAAGAACTGCGCCGCCTACGACCTTAACCAGGGTTGCGCGGCCTATCCCTATGCGCTCGCGCTCGCGAATGGTTTATTCGCTACCGGTGTGGCGCAGCGGGCCCTGATCCTCAACACCGACGCTCTCTCCGGCGTAATTCATCCGCTGGACCGCACGCTCGTCACCCTCCATGGCGACGGTGCGGTGGCGTCCTTGCTGGAGCCGACCATGGGTGACGAAGGACTCCTCGGCTTTCATTTCGGCACGGACAGCTCCGGCTGGCGCTACCTGTGCATGCCCGCCTCCGGTGCGCGCCAGCCCCGCGGCGAAAACACCCGCCGCGAAATCGCCGACGACACGGGTTGCGTGCGCACCGCCGAACATTTCCAGATGAACGGCCAGGCGATTTTCCATTTCGCCATCCACCAGGTGCCCGTTGTCGTGCGAGAGGCGCTCGCCAAATTCGGCGTGACCGTGGCGGATTTGGACCTCGTCATCCTGCATCAAGCCAACCGCTTCATGATCGAGCAAATCTACAAACAGCTCGGCGTGCCGCCGGAAAAACAATTTTATTACCTCGAAAACGTCGGCAACCTCAGCGGCGCGGCCACGCCCGCCGCGCTCTCCGAAGCTGCGCGGCAGGGCCAAGTAAAGCCCGGCACGCTCATCCTGCTCGCCTCGTTCGGCGTCGGATTGTCGTGGGGTGTGGCGCTTGTGCGTATTGGCGCGGGCGGCCTCGCGCCCATCGCAGCCTCGACGGACCTGACCCTCGCCGATTTGCCCGCCTCGCCATGACCCGGCAAGAAAAACTCGGCCGCCTCCAGGAAATTTTCCGCGACGTGCTGGATCAGCCCGCGCTGCGGATTACCGAGGATTTTGCCACCACCGATTGCCCGGAGTGGGACTCGGTGGCCACGGTGCAAATCGTCCTCGCCGCCGAGGCTGCTTTTAATGTGCGCGTGCCAGTGGAAACCGTCGCCCATCTGCGCAGCGTGCGCGAACTGCTCAATTTGTTGCCATGAGCGATCCCGCCGGCCAGCGTTTTTTTGCCGACGCCCTCGCGCGCGCGCGCGCGCGACGCGCGGACGGCGACCTGCCCGCCGCCTGGCGCGAGTTGCGCGCCGGGCTGGATGCTCCCGCCGATTATTCCACCTCGGTCGCGGCGGCCAAATTTTTGGAAAACACCGCGCCGGACGCGCCGCCGCCGGGCTGGCCGGTGCGCCGGGTTGCGCTCATCGGGGCCGACACCCTGGCATTTTTGCGTCCCATCATCCGTGCGCTGGCGTTTCGCGACGGCTGGTGGCCGGTATTCCATGAAGCCCCGTTCGGCGTCTGGCGGCAGGAGATTTTGGAGCCGCACTCGGCCTTGCGCCAATTTCAGCCTGAGGTCACACTTGTTTTACGCGGTTGGCGCGCGGTCGGGCAGGGGAGGGTGGAGCTTGACCGGCTCTTCGAGGAGGAATTGAGCCTCGCGCGTAGCGCGACCGAGGGTTTGGGCATGGTGCTCTGGCCGGCATACGATTTGCCTGCCGCGGATGCCGAATTGCGCGCGGCCTTGACTGAGGTGAATTCGCGCCTGCGCGCGGCGCTGCCGCCGGAAATTATGTGGGCCGATCTAGCCGATGCACAAGCTGCCGTCGGCGAGAACTGGACGGACGAGCGCTTGTGGGAGGCCGTGTGTCAGCATCCTTCGCCTGTCGGCAGTGTGGCCATCGTGGAATTGTGGCTGGCGTTGCTCCGCGCGCGCTGGGGCCAAACCCGCAAGGTGCTGGTCACGGACTTGGACAACATCCTGTGGGGTGGCGTCGTCGGCGAAGATGGCGTCGAAGGCCTGCGCGTCGGCCCCGGTTCACCAGCAGGCGAGGCCCATGCTTCTTACCAGCGGTATCTCCTCGAATTGAAGGAGCGCGGCGTGCTGCTGGCCGTCGTTTCCAAAAACAACGAGGCGGACGCGCGCGAGGTTTTCGCGCAGCTTGTAATGCCCCTGCGTCGCGAGGACTTCACCGGCTGGCTGGTCAATTGGTGTGACAAGGCCGAAAATTTGCGTGCCCTCGCGGCCTCGCTGCAATTGGGCCTCGACAGTTTTGTCTTTGTGGACGACCAGCCCGCGGAACGCGCCCGCGTGCGCTCGGCTCTGCCGGAAGTTGCCGTGCCCGAACTGCCCGCCGACCCGGCGGAGTTTGTCTCCTGTTTGCGCGCGCGGCGTTTTTTTGACGCGCCGGTCATTTCCGCCGAAGACCGCGGGCGCGCCGCCGCCTACCGCGCCAACGACCAGCGCGCGGAACTGCGCGCCGGCGCGGCCTCGCTCGAGGATTTTTTGCGCGGTCTCGACATGGTGGCCGAGTCCGGCCCCTTTTCCGACACAACGCTCGACCGCGTCGAGCAACTGCTCGCCCGCACCAACCAGTGGAACCTCACCACCCGCCGCCATTCCCGTGCCGAGATCACGGCCCTCCTCGCGCGACCCGGCGCGCTCGCCCGCTGGTTCCGCCTAGGCGACCGTTTTGGCGACCACGGCCTCGTCGGCCTCTGGCTGACGTTGCCGCGCGGCGACGGCGAATGGGAAATTGACAGTTGGGTGATGAGCTGCCGCGTCATCGGGCGCGGCCTGGAAGATCTGATGTTCAACGAACTCGCCGCCGCCGCGCGTGCCGTCGGCGCACTCCGCCTGCGCGGCGTTTACCGCCCCACGGCGAAAAACAGCTTGGTCGCCAAGTTATTCCCGGATTTAGGTTTTGCCGCCGAAGCCGAAACTCAAGCCAGCGAACAAATCTATACGCTCGAATTGACTAGGGCGTCAGAGCGCCCGCACTTCATTCGTGCTGGTATCGGCGGTGCGCACTGAGGAATCCGCCGTCGGCGGCAATTTGGAATAAATATCGAAGGTGCGGCTGAGGCTGTCCATCAATTGCGTGAAGTCGGGGTTGGTCCGACAGGTCTTCGAAGGCCACATTCGACGACAGACGAATGACGAGTTGTTCCTTGCGCTGGTCGAGGCCGAAATGTTGGAAATCCTCGACCAGAATGGGCAATCGCTCGATGCGCCCGGTGAGGCCATTATTCCACCCGGACATATCGTAATGCATGGGCACGCCGCCAACCAGATGCCAGAAAATCACATGAACCTTCTCACCGTCTTTTTCAAAAGTGCCCGTTTCCATCGGCTTTAGCGTGCCACCAGCCATCGGTTGGGCCTCGACATGGTCGCGCAAGACCGTCTCCCAGCCATTATGCACCCAGCAAGTGTCGGGCGAGTGGGCGCCCACCTTGGCGGGGCTGACTTTGCCCGGCAGCCAATGCGCGATATACACGCCGACATTCGCCCGCCCATTGGCGTAAATGCGGTAAATGGCATCGTCGAAATGCAGGACGGCCTCGGCTTGCTCCTGCTCTTCGGGCGTGTCGGCAATCGGCAAGTCCTTGGTCTGCCAGCCCGCCGGCGCGGCCGGCAGCAGATTTTGCAAGGGCTGGTCAATCTTCGGTTTTGGCGCGGGCTTGAGCGTGATATACAAGTTCAACCCCAGCAACGCGACCACGATCACGGCACCAAAGCTCAACATTACACGCATCCAACGGGGAGACATGGCAGCAGCATATCGGAAGAAGCAAGAAATTAGAAGCTAGAAGTTGGAAGGTGGAAGACAGACGATGGCTCCTAAGCCGAACACGAGCCAACGCTCAACGCTCAAGTCAGGAGGCAACCAAATCCTCCGCCTCGTCATCACTTGGTGGGGTTCTCTTATTTGAGCGTTAAACGTTAAGCGTTAAAAGTTGAGCGTTTTTACGCGCCTGCCTCGGCTAAAAATACTTATGGAAGGAGGACGGCAGACACCCCTTTCCGATTGCCGCGCTCGTGTTTTCAATTAGACTGATCCATCCCTTTCATGCCCCCGCGCATCTATCTTTCCCCGCCGGACATCGGACCGGACGAGCAGGCCTTGGTCGCCGACGCTTTCGCCTCGAATTGGATTGCCCCACTCGGCCCGCATGTGGACGCCTTCGAGCGCGAATTCGCCCAGCACCTTGGCGTGGCGCACGCCGTCGCGCTCAGTTCCGGCACGGCGGCCCTGCATCTTGCGTTGCGCCAGCTTGGCGTCGGCCCGGGCGATGAGGTATTTTGCTCGACCCTGACGTTCGTCGCCTCGGCCAACCCGATTGTTTACGAAGGCGGCACGCCCGTCTTCCTCGATTGTGAACGCGAATCCTGGAACCTCGACCCGAATATTTTGGCCGACGCCCTGCGTGACCGCGCGCGCGACGGCAAAATGCCCAAGGCCCTCGTCCTCGTCCATCTCTACGGCCAAAGCGCCAACCTCGACCTTATCGCCGCCTTGTGCGCGCAATACGGCGTGACCCTCGTCGAGGACGCCGCGGAAGCCCTCGGTGCGACGCACGGCGGACGGCATGTCGGCACCCGCGGCGTCACGGGAATTTTTTCCTTCAACGGCAACAAGATCATCACCACCTCCGGCGGCGGGATGCTGGTGACGAATGATGCCTTGTTTGCCGCACAGACACGTTTCCTCGCCACGCAGGCGCGCGACCCCGCCCCGCATTACGAACATTCGCAGCTCGGCTTTAATTATCGCCTGAGCAACGTGCTCGCCGCGATTGGCCGCGGGCAATTGCGCCACCTCGCGAAAAAAGTCGCCCGCCGCCGCGCGCATTTTGATTTTTACCAGGCTGCGCTCGGCGATTTGCCCGGCATCAGTTTCATGCCCGAAGCCACCTGGGGCTGCGCCAACCGCTGGCTGACCTGCCTGACGATTGACCCCGCCGTCGCGGGCGCCGACCGCGAACAAGTCCGCCTTGCGCTGGAAAAGGAAAACATCGAAGCCCGCCCGGTCTGGAAGCCGATGCACGCGCAGCCGCTTTTTGCCCGCGCCCCGCGTTTTGGCGGAGCGGTGGCCGACGAGTTGTTCGCGCGTGGCCTGTGCCTGCCCTCAGGTTCCAACCTGTCCGATGCCGACCGCGCGCGCGTCGCGGCAACCGTGCGGGCCTGCTTTCCGAGCGCGCGTTAAAGAAGCGCAAAAATCGGCCCGATTCGATATTTTTCCTGAGCGAATTCTTGCCATGATTTCCGGTGGACGATATTCTGTCCAGTTTTGCTAAAAGCGCCATGCCTTCACCCTCCATCCATCGGATTTTCTTGCGGCACCTCCTCGTGCTGTGCTGCTATGCCGGTTCGCTCGCGGCCTGCCTATGGTTTTCCTACGAGCTGCGGTTCGAGTTTAATTTGAAAACGGGTGATGGAGCGCTGTGGGTCAAACCGCTGCATTACCAGTTGCTCTGGCTGGTGCCGTTGGAGCTGTTTTTACTCTATATCTTCGGCCAGTTCCGTGGTTTTTTATCCTATTTTCGTCTGCCGGATATGATGAAGATTGCCTGGGCCTTTGGCTGGGTTTCGGGAATCCTGGGTGTCTTGTGGCTGCTGTTCACCTATTTTCAGGGCTTTAACTATTTTCCCGGTTTTACCGGGATTACCAAAATTGCGCCGCCCTCTTCCGTCATCATCCTCAATTACCTCCTTTCCACCCTCTCGCTGGCCGCCTTTCGGATTAACTTGCGCGCTTACCGCGAGGGCCAGCCCTCCGGCCCGCGCGGAAATGGGTCGGCCAAACTGCGGCGGGTGGCGATTGTCGGCGCGGGCGAAGTGGGTTCTGCCGTTGCGGCGGATTTGCTGGCCAAACGCGGCCTCGGCCTCAAACCCGTGGTTTTTTTCGACGACAATGCGGCCAAGCACGGCCACGATGTCCATGGCATCCCCGTCGCCGGCCCGCCGGACCAGATGGCCGCCGCCCGCGAGGCCTACGATTTTGATCAGATCATCATTGCGCTGCCCGCCGCCGCGCACCGGCGCATGCCTCGAGGTCGTCAGCCAGGCCAAAGCGCTCGGGTTGGAAACGGAAATCATGCCCTCGATGTGGGACTTGGCCTCCGGCCGCGTGCAGGCCTCCCAAATCCGTCCGGTCGAATTGGAGGACTTGCTCGGGCGCGAGCCGGTCGGCCTGGACTCAGAGCAAATCAAGGACATGCTCCAGGATCGCGTCGTGCTGGTGACCGGTGCGGGCGGCAGCATCGGAGCGGAACTTTGCCGGCAAATTGCCAACCGCGCGTCCAAACGCCTGATTTTGGTGGACCATTCCGAGGTGCAGCTTTTTCAAATCGAGCAGGAACTCATTGGCCTCGGCCACAGCTCAGTGATCTTGCCCTGCATTGGGACGGTGCTCGACCAGGAACGCATGGGCTGGATCCTGCGCACCTACCGGCCTGCGCTGGTCTTCCACGCCGCCGCGCACAAGCATGTGCCCATGATGGAGCACCAGCCCGTCGAGGCGCTGAAAAACAACACCTTCGGCACCCTCCGCCTGGCGCATCTTGCCTCCCAATACCAGGTGGAGAAATTCGTATTTATCTCCACGGACAAGGCCGTCAACCCAACCAGCGTGATGGGCTGCTCGAAACGCCTCGCCGAAATCGCCGTGCAAGCCCAGCAGCAAAGGCCCGGCAACACGACCAAGTTCTGCGCGGTGCGCTTTGGCAACGTCCTCGGCTCCTCCGGCAGCGTGATTCCCACTTTTAAGCGCCAGATCGCCGAAGGCGGTCCGGTGACGGTCACGCACCCGGAGGTCATGCGCTATTTCATGACCATTCCCGAATCGGTCGGCCTCGTTCTGCAGGCGGCCTCCCAGGCGGACGGCGGGGAAATTTTCGTCTTGGACATGGGCCAGCCCATCAAAATCGTGGACGTTGCCCGCCAACTCATCGAGCTAAGCGGCTTCCGGCCCGGCGTGGACATCGAGATCAAATACGTCGGCCTGCGCCCTGGCGAAAAACTCTTCGAGGAATTCCAACACCACGGTGAACAATTTCAGGCTACACCGCACAAGCGCATCTTCCGGTTTGTCTGCCAGCCCGCCACGCCCCCCCAAGTCGAGGAGTGGATGAAGCAACTCAGCGAACGCCTCGTTCCCGGCTCGCGTGATGAAATCAAGCAATTCCTCACCCAGATCGTCCCGGAATACGCGCCCTATTTGGATTGAAATCTCGTTCCGCAAAAGCTCCCGCCAAAGCGATCACTGCCAGCCATTGCGCTTGGCGGGAATATCCTCCAGCAAAAGCGGCGAAAACAGATTATTCGTGACCAGGTATAGTTTCCCGGCAACCAGGAAAAATTGTGCCGAAGTATCTCCGCGCAGGGGAATGGAAGACCACGTCCCCGCCCGTTGGCCGGTGGCGAGATCCAGGGCCACGAGAGTATAGCCCGTGCTTGCAGGTTCACACAGCAACAGATAACCGCCGTGGATAATCGAGTCCCCTTTCACGGGCAGACGGCTGGCGGGATCGCCCTCTGGCGCGGGCACGTCCCACACGGTGGTATTTTTTTCCAAATCCACCAGTTTGAAATTTTCCGCGGAGGCGCTGCGATAGGAAATTAAGGCGGTGGAGGAATCGGGCATCCAATGGTCCACGCGGGCCGTTGTTCCGGCGCTGGAGTAGTGGACGGATCCATCTTGCATAAAATACTTCCATTGGTTCTCCAAGTTTTCGGCGCCCGTCCCCTCACCACGGCTCCCCGCCCGTCCGGCGCCACGGCCAGGATCCGCAGATAGCCCGGACAGTCGGCGGCGAAGGACAGCTTGCCGCCCGGCGCAAATACGAGCAATCGCGGTGCATTGCTTTGGGACTCCTTCCGCACCAGGAGGGCGAGGCTGCCATCTTCGCCAAGCATGAATTCCTGCTCCGCGTATTGAAAATACGGTCCAATCTGAGCCGCCAATTTTCCACCCCTGTAGATTTCAGCCGAAATCAGACCGTTGTTTTCCAACGGGAGCACCATCGTGGAGCTGTCCCGCGTGGCCAGTAGCGCCGGGCCGGTGCCAGGGACATCCGGTAGGGTTATCGTCCAAGACGCGCCGGTTGCATAGACCGTCAGGATCTTGTCATGCTGGGTCATCACCAAGCCGGTTTGCGAGACTGGATTTGCGTCACGCAACTCACGCACGACCGAACCATCCGGCGCGAACCAGCGCACCACCCTGATGAATTCCCCGCCCGTGATGCCCATACTGGAAAGGTTGACATACGGAGCCAGCCATTTTGATTCTTGTGCGCCGCCCACCGGTCCCGGCATCTCGAAAATCGGTGCGGGCGCATGGCCCTGGCCCGCCAACCGGGCGGCTTCCGCCAAAAGCCCCCAGAGCAAAAACTTGACCATGATTTTGTTTTTCATCGCTGGCTCGGCGGTTTCGCGCCGTTACTTCACGCCCTGTAACTCCACCTGGAAGATGAGCGTGGCATTGGGCGGAATCGGCCCTCCCGGCGTGCCGTTCGGGCCATAGCCCAGTTGCGGCGGAATGGTCAATATGCGCTTTTCGCCGACTTTCATCCCTGCCACGCCTTCGTCCCACCCTTTGATAACCAGGCCCTTCCCGAGCGGAAAGGAAAAGGGCGTGCCACCATGATTGTCGGTTGAGTCAAACACCGTGCCATCCATGAGGGTGCCCTTGTAATAGACGGACACGATTTCGCCGGGCTTCGCCTCCGCCCCCGTGCCGACGGCTACAATCTGAATTTTCAACCCCGAAGCGGTGGTGATGTTTTGACCGACCGCTGCCGCCTCCACCATCGCCGGCCGGGCGGGAGTGGGTGCCGGTGTGGGCCGGGGGATGGCTGCGGAACCGGTGGCGGCTGACGGTTTCGGCGCCGGTGCGGTCGTGACAGGCACATCCAGCGTCGCCACGTTTACGGCAGATTTTTTATTCATGATTTGCAGGATGATCCCCACGATCAACAGGACGATGAGGGCGACGACGATTCCATCTTTAGTTTTCATGGGGCGACGGGCCATCATCGTGGTGCGGGCCACGCCGCGTGGCAATACGAATGATGGAGCGGTTATTTCGAGGTGGACGGGCCGCCGCATTCCCCATCCCTATTTAATTTCCAAAAGCTGCACCTCGAAAATCAAGGTCGAGTTGGGCGGGATGTTGGGCAGGTTCTGCGAACCATAGCCTAATTTTGCGGGGATGATGAGCTTGCGCTTTTCGCCAACCCTCATGCCCGCCACGCCCTCGTCCCAGCCGGCGATGACTTTGCCCGCGCCGAGCGGGAAGATAAACGGGCCTTTTCCATCCGTGGAATCGAACACCGTCCCATCCGCCAGAGTGCCTTTATAATACACCGCGACGGTGTCGCCGGCCAGGGCGATCCGTCCGTTGCTCGGTTGCAAAATTTGGAACATCAGTCCCGACGAGGTTTTGACCATTTTGCTGACGTCCCCGAGAGAGACCGTGGGCAAAGCGTTGGCCGAACTATCACAGCCGTCGGCGAGGAGGCTGACAATGGCAACGCCCAACGTGATCCATTTTGTTATTTGCATGGGTGGAGGTGAATTCGCCCAAATTAAAGGGCAGTTTTTTAGGAATGCCAACCAAACTCTTTTCGGCTAAGCTCCACCGTTTATTATTGCCTCATGAATCTTCCCCCCGACCTTAAAATCTTCGTCGCCGGCCATCAAGGCATGGTCGGCCAGGCCCTCCTGCGCGCCCTGCACAAGCGCGGCCACCCCGCCGGCCGCGTGCTGACGCCCAGCCGCGCCGAGCTGGACCTCGGTGCTCGCACCGCCACCGAGCAATACCTCGCCGCGCAACGCCCCGGCTTGGTCATTATCGCGGCTGCGCGCGTCGGCGGCATTTACGCCAACAACACCTACCCGGCGGAATTCATCCACGACAACCTCGCGATTGCGCTCAACCTCATCCACGGTTCCTATCTGGCGAAGGTGCCGCGCCTGCTCTTTCTCGGCAGTTCGTGCATCTACCCCCGCCTGGCCCCGCAGCCTATGGCCGAGGACTGCCTGCTCACCAGCGCCCTCGAGCCGACCAACGAGCCGTATGCCCTCGCCAAAATCGCCGGCCTGAAAATGTGCCAGTATTACCGCAAGCAATACGGCGTGCTCTTCCATTCCGCGATGCCCACCAACCTCTACGGCCCGCGCGACAATTACCATCCGCAAAACTCCCATGTGCTGCCCGCCCTCCTGCGCCGTTTCCACGACGCTCAGGTGGCTGGCGCGGCGGAAGTCATCTTGTGGGGCACCGGCACCCCAAAGCGCGAATTTCTCCATGTGGACGACTGCGCCGACGCGCTCCTCCACGTCTGCAGCCTCGCCAATCCGCCCGACTGGATCAACATCGGCACCGGCCAGGATGTGACCATCCGCCAGGCCGCCGAACTCGTCGCCGAGACCGTCGGCTTCACCGGGCGCATTGTCCAGGACACCGCGAAACCCGACGGCTCGCCCCGCAAACTCCTCGACATTTCCCGCCTGCGCGCCACCGGCTGGGCACCCAAAATCACCCTGCGCGACGGCCTCCGCGACGCCTACCAACATTTCCTCGCCGACCAGGCCGCCGGGAATCTGCGCGAGTAACCTCCGCGCCATTATAAAAATAATTTTCCTTTAGACTTGTTAAGTTTTTCACGGGCGCGTAAGGACAGGGCAACCCTCTTACCCATGGCCATTCTTCTCGGATGCATTGTTGGCTTTATCGCGTGGTTTTGCGTTCGTTACGTCGCGGCCGGCCTGTATACCGTGAACCAAAATGAACGCGCGGTGAAAACCAGTTTTGGCAAGGCCGAGCGCGTCGGCACGGCCACGACCCTCGAAGACCCCATCGCCGCGACCTTGTCCGCGGAGGAAAAACCCCGCTACTCCTACCCCCAGGTGCGCGTGATTCCGCCCGGCGGCCCCTATTTCAAATTGCCGTGGGAGCGCGTCTATCGCGTGTCCGTCGCCACCCAGACGATCAACATGGCCGTGGACCCCGAAGACCGGAACGCCAACAACCAGGGCACGATTCTCGAAGCCGTCACCAAGGACCAGCTCAACACCGGTCTCAAGGGGCAGATCCGCTACCACGCCTCCGAAAAAAATCTCTACGCCTATCTCTTCGGTGTAAAACACCCCATCACCCACGTCATGGGGTATTTTGTTTCCATCCTGCGCGAACGCATCGCCACCTTTGACGTGCCGCCGACCGCCAAAGACCCCAACGACACCTCGCCCCACATTGGCGCGGCCACAGCGGTCATCGGGATTTCCATCAACGACCTACGCAAGAATCTGCGCGATATCAACGACCACATGGACCGCGAGTGCGCCGGCTCGGCGGCGCGCTACGGCATCGCCCTTGACGCCTCGCTCATCACGGAAATTGATCCGCCGGAGGACGTCGAGTCCGCGCTCGCCGCCATCAACACCGCCTACAACGAAGTTTCCTCCAGCATCAGCCTCGCCCAGGCCGGGGCCGACCAGAAAATCGTCCTCTCCCGGCGCGCGGTCGAAATCGAGACACTTAAGGCCCAGGCCGAAGTACAGCCCCTCGTCGCACTCGCCGCCCAATTAAGCGATTTGAAGAAAAGCGGCGTTGGCGCGCTCAAGGCCTACATCCGCAACGTGCGGTTAAAATTATTTAGCGAGGCTAAAAGTGTGATTATGGAGGCCCGCCATGATTAACTTTCTCATCGCCGCGGCTGTAACCTTTTTCGGCTTGTTCATCGCCGTCCCGGTTTTGCTTGGCCTCCTACAGGTGTTCGGCCTCTACACGATTGTCCAGGAGCGCCAGTGCAAAGTCTATGTGCTCTTCGGCAAAGTCCTGGCCGTGATTGACCAGCCCGGCCTGCATCTGCTCATCGGCAAACTTGGCCTCAAGGCCCCCGTTTGCGCCATCCTCGGCCAGTGCCATGTGCTCGATTTGCGCATGGACCAGGTGTATCTGCGCAGCACCCCCGTCAATTCCGAGGAAGGCGCGCCCATGGGCATCGGCATCTGGTATGAGATGTTCATCAGCGACCCGGTCGCCTACCTCTTCAAAAACGCCGACCCGCGCGGCTCCCTCGCCGCCAACGTCGGCAACTCCACCGTCCGCTGCCTCAGCAACCTCCGCCTGGCCGACATGCTCCAAAACCGCCACGCCATGAGCCAGACTGTCCGCGCCGAAGTCTCCCCGCAATCGCAGGACTGGGGCTACAGCCTCGGCTCGGCTTACATCCGCAAGGTGCATTTCCGCGATGATATGATGATCAAGCAAATCGAGGAGAAAGTCGTCAACCGCCTCCGCCAGGTCACCGCCGCCATCAAGCAGGACGGCGCCAACCAGGTCAGCATCATCACCAGCACCGCCGAGCGCCAGGCCGCGATCGAACTCGCCAAGGCCGCCGTGATGCGCCCGCAAATCGTCGGCGCCGCCTTGCAAAAAATTTCCGAGGACCCCGAGATTTCCGACGCCCTGTTCCAAACCCTCGAAACGCAAAACATCATCAACGGCCAGGTGGACATCACCCTCATCCCGAAAAACTCCGGCCTGCTCGGCCAGTTCCTCACCGCCCTCCAAAGCGGCCAACTCTCGTCAGCAGGTGGTTCTGGTTCGGCCACTCCACCCAACGTGCGAACGTAGCGCCTGGTCGGTGAAATCGCGGTTTTCGTTTTTAACCACATAACACGCAAAAACTCAGAAAAACCGCCCCTCTTGTTTTTCGCTTTATGTGTCTTTTGCGTTTTTTGTGGTTAAAATTCTTTCGTTAGTTTGCCTAACCGCACTCGAGCCACTTTGGAATCCGCCTCCCTCAAATTGCGGGTCGCGCCCAAGTCAGCGCAAGACGCCATCGTGGGCTGGCACGGCGACGCCTTGAAAATCAAAGTCCGCGCCGCCCCCGAAAACGGCCGCGCCAACGCCGCCGTCGTGGAACTCCTCGCGGAAACCCTCGGCCTGCCCCGCGCAGCCATCGTCCTGGAAAGCGGCCACGCCTCGCGCGACAAACGCGTACGTGTGCTCGGCCTGCCAACGCATGCCATTCATGCCCTGCTCAAGGCAGCGATGAAGTAATGTAAAATCGTCAAGACGCGCAGGGCTCAAAAAATAAATTCTGTCAATTTTGTTCACCCAGGCACGAAGTGCCTGGAGTGATTTTGCCCAAAAATCTCTCTTTGCGCCCTCCGTGCCTTTGCGGTGAATTTCCACTCCTCCCCGCCGCCCCTCACACCTCGAACACCGTGATTTCCGGCGGGCAATTGAAGCGCACGTCGAGGTGCAGGTAGCCCAGGCCGGGGTTGACATAGAGCGGCCCGGACTTCGTGTGAAAGAGGCCCATGTCGTAGGGTCCTGTGCCTTTCGGCAGAATCACCGCGCCGTAGAAGGGCACGCGCACCTGGCCGCCATGCGAATGTCCGGCCAGCATCAGGTCGAAGCTTTTGTCATCCAGTCTTTCCACAAAATCGGGATAATGCATCAGCACAATGTTGGTCGCGCCGGGTAGCGCCTGCACCATTTTGGGATCGTCGCAGACCGCGCCAATGAGATTAATCCGCCCGTTGGCGAGCACCATGTTTTCATTCAGCAGCCAGCGCCCGCCGGTCTCCTTGAAGGCGGCATTGATCGTTTCAAAGTTCGCGTTCGACGTGTAGTCATGGTTGCCGGGCACGCCATAGAGCGGCGATTTGAGGCCCTTGAGCACCTCCAACGCCTCCGGCAGGTGCTCGGCCTTTTCGACCAGATCACCCGTGAAGCAGACGAAATCCGGCGACAGCGCGTTGATTTTTTTCACCGCTTCCGCCAGGTAGGCGCGGTCACCTTTATGGTGTATGTCGCTGATCTGCGCGATGCGCTGGGCGGGTTCGCCGTGCGGCAGTTGGACAAAACGCGTCTTGATCGCCGAAGGCTCGATCCAAAGTGCGTCCGCGGCCAACAGCGAGGCCGATCCCGCAGTCATTCCGAGGAATTGACGCCGGGTCAGTTTCGTGGTTTTCATCGTGGTTCATGGCGGGGTAGGCTTTGGGGCCTGAAGGAGATTGTTTTAACGGCTTTTTAACAGCATTTTCTGTTCCAGGGTGATCGGGGCCAAAATGAAGGTGTTGCCGAGGCAGCATCCGCTTGGCCCTGAAGGGATTTCATCATTCGAGCATGGAGGGAAATGAGTCGAAAATAAGTGAAATGAAGCTGCCAAATTGGCTCGCAAAAGGCAATAGCAATCCGGCATGGTAGCATTCTCTCGTCCATGTCGGACAAACCAAGTTGCTTACTAATAACATATTACACAAATCTTATACCGGCCAGCAACGGCGGAAATAGCCGCCATCACCGCAATTCCACGCTCCGCCCCTCGGCTGCGGAAAGATACGCGGCGTAAATGACGTTCACGCATTCCACTGCGAGATCTATACCCGAGCGCGGCTCCCGGCCTTCCCGGATCGCGCCCACAAAATCCGCGATTTCCTGCGCGAAGCCGCGAAACCAGTCCTCGTCGCAACTCGGCCGGTTCCAGCCAGCTTTGGTTTCGAGCTTTTCGGTGAAATACTCGCTTTCGAAAACCGCCGGGGTGGGGGCGTAGGTTTCGATGGCATCGTTGGCCGTCAAGTTGGCCTTGATGACCCCGTCGGTCATAAACGCGGTGACGCGGGTGTTCAAACCGCCCAGTCCCGCATCACTCACAATGACGCTGGCCCGCGTGCCGTCCTCGAACCGGATGACGAGGTTGGCCCAGTTTTCCACGTCCACCGGATTCGCGCTGATCCACGCGTGCGCCCCCGCCTGGCGCGCCAGCGCGGATGCCTCGCTTTGCATCAGGTCGGCCGTGTCCGCCAGGACGGACACCGCGCGGATGCCCCGGCCCCGTCGCACCTGGCCCTCCCATTCTTTGAGATGCAGGCATGCGCCCACGGAATGCACCCCCATCCGCAGCAGCGCGCCGCCGCCGGTGTGCTTCCACTCGCGCGAAAACACCGAGTTGGAACCGGAATGGTTTTCCTCCGCGCGCAGTTCGAGGACCGACCCCTTGGCCGCCGCAATCAGCCGGCGCATTTTGTCAATCGGCGGGGCGTAAACCCAGTTTTCCGCGTAACAAAAGCGCACTCCCGCCCGTGCGACCGCGGCCCGCACCGCCTCGGCATTGCGCCACGCGCCCTCCCACATCCGGCGGCGCGGCACCATCCGCCCGATCGGTTCGGGGTTCCCCGGCTCGCCAAAATAACCCGTCAACGGCTTCTCCATGATAATGTGCTTGCCCGCCTCGGCGGCGCGAATCGCGAACTCGTGGTGCAGCGCGGGCGGCACGCACAGGTCAACGACCTCAATGTCCGGCCGCGCGAGCAACGCGGCAAAATCCTCCGTGACAAAGTCCACGCCGGCCTCCTGCGCGAGCGCCGCGGCGCTGGCTTGGGTCCGCGCGCAAACCCCGCGCACCTCGACCAGGCCCTTGGGCAGCTTGGCGTAATTAGCCAGATGCATCCGCGCCCCATAACGGGCGCCCACCAGGCCGATGCCAAGAGTGTTCATGGATAAATTTCGAGTCTCGCGTGAAATCCCACCCACGCACGTTTTCCCGGGAAAGGCAATCGTCGAGATGGAAGGGTGGGGTATTTCGCAATCGGGTTTGGATGCGGGAAAAGCGCAACTCGATTAGGTTTTGTTTTGCTCTGAGGAAAACACCCCAAAGTCTGCAATTTGCGAATGAGACACAACCTGCTGGGCAAAAAATATTTCTGAGCCTCCACAGCAACATAATGGGCATCCCCCTACTTTGCATACGCCGCCTGGGCGCCTTTGATGTTGCGTTTGGGGACCCAGGGCATGAGGGCGCGCCGAACACCTTTAAGCCCGTTGCGTCCAGTACGCTTAACCCCTCGCTCAACCCCTCGGCTGGACATCTCTAAAAAACAACTTCCCATCCGTTTACCTGCCACCCGGGCATAAAGGGTCGTCTACTTGGTGGCCGATCGGACCAGGCCGTTGCAGACTTCACTCATCATTCAAAAGCATCCACATACCAAGTGCCATTGATTCTCTTCCAACGCACCATGGTTTTGCCATCCGTCGGTTGCGAAAGCTTGTAGGTGGCCAGATCGCCGGTCGCGTCATATTCCGGCGTCTCTGTCTGGGCGGCGGACGTGGCATCAATCATCATTTTTATCGTGTTCGGGAAATCAGGGTTTTGCTGAAGCGTCTCCATCACTTGTTGGCCCGACATCGTCGGGGGCAATTGCAGGTAAGAATCAAAGGCCAAGGGATAGTCACCGGATTGAAGCAGGTTGACAAAATCATTCATCGCCGTGCCGATTTCGGAACGAGGGTCACTCGCCACCGCCTGCGTTGCGATGGCCGGAGTTTCCACGACTGCCTCCGACACCGGGGCGGGCGGGGCCACCGGCGCGACCACTTGCGCGGGACTCTTGGTTGGGACCGGGAGAACCGCAATGGCGGGCGCAGGAGGCGGACGCGGAACCTCAGAGACCGGCCGCTCGTTCACGTCCTGCCATTTAATGGCGAAGTTAAGGACGAGAAGAACAAGGACGACACTAGCGAGTGCAATTTTGGTCTTGGTGCTCATAAAAAACGCCAAAAATAAGGCCTGCAATGTTCCCCCAGCGAGGCTGGCGCCGCCGCCTGCGAGCGAGATGGCCGTAGCCTTTTTGGCCAGCCCAACGGGGGCGGCCTGAACCGAGTTCATTGTGAGGGCCGAGGCCAGCAGGGACGCGGACGTGGTGACCCCGCGGGAAACAAAATGGGCGCGCAGTTTTTCCAAGGCGCGCTCCACGCGCTTGTTGGCGGAATTTTCACTCAGGCCGAGGATGGCGCCGACTTCCTGATGGCTCAGGCCGTTGAAAAAACGCAGCAAAACCGCCTGGCGGTCGCGTTCGCCGAGCCGCTCGACCGCTTCGTCGAGCAGCGGGCCGATTTCCGCCCAGTGGGCCGGCGGGGTGATCTGGTCATTTTGCATGGTGACGGCCTCCTGTTCGCGCGCGCGGCGGCGGGCTTCGCCGCGAATCGCGTCAATGGCGCGATGCCGCGCATTGATGTGCAACCAGCAGACGGGGGTGATGTAATGGCGCAGCCGCCCGGCCTCGCGGGCGAACTTGGTGAAGACGGCCTGGGTGACATCCTCGGCCAAATGCGGATCCCGGCTGACGCGCAGGGCCACGGAATAGACCAGATCAGTCTGCCGGCGGACGAGTTCGGCAAAGGCCGCCTCGTCGCCCTGCTCGACATACTGGCGCAATAACTCGCGGTCGGTGGTCATCGTTTGTCTTTACCCATATACGACACCCGCCGCAAAAACCTGACAAAAATCGTCAATTTACCCCCTCCCGGCCCCCGGTAACCTCAAAAAAGCGATTCCCTTTCAGTTGTCAAAATCATGATGAGTGCAAGCCAACAGAGTTTGCGAACTACCCCTGTCTGGCTTTCGTCAACTACAAAACTTAAAACCTGACCCCTTCCGGGTTCCCGAATGGCTGAAAAAACAAGTCTTGTTCTGGCAATGACGTTCGTCAAATACTTCGGCAGCATAAAGCATGGGCGCTGGCGAATGCGGCGAAATAATAACTCATTGAGAAATTGGAGGTAGTTCCGCGCGCATATCAGCGTCGTGCGCAATCAACTTGGCCTTTGCGGTCTCGAATACATCCCGCATAGCATCAATATATTCTGCGCTTTTATTTTCATTTCTAGCCATGGACAGTTGGCTCATTTCGTCGGATGAAAAATCTGCCTCGTCAGAAGTTAATTGATTATAGAAATTTTTAATGTCACCCGGCAAAGCTTGTGCCGCAAATTCGTTCGTTTCTGCAAGGGCGACATCTGATTTAAGGTTTTTGAAATCTAAATCACGCAAGTCACCCATCTGGCTAAGACGTAAAAACTCTTCTGCGTCTATGCGCCCCTGATCATGATCCGAAACTTTACTCGTTTCGGCAACCTGCTGAACGTTTTGATTGTGCCAAAAAATTAGGGCAATTACACCAAATAAAACGACAAGCCGAATCATCCAGGATAAAAAACTGGTTCTCTGACTTTCTATGGGTGGTGAATTCTCTTCTTTGCTTATGGGCTTGGGCGCGTGTTCTTCAAAAGATTCACCATGAAGTTCACGGTAGCTTTCCTGGTCGTCTCGGGAAAGGCGCAAAAACTCGTCGTGAGTAAGTTTCATCGCGATTAGAATGGGGTAACGTTAAGATAGCATAGCTCGCATGGCTGTAAAAACAAGCTTTGTTCACGCCAGCTTGGGAGCGCATTAAGGGTTAGGCTCGAAACTTTTCAAGAACTCAATTGTGTTTGAATATTTCCTTTTATGGTCTTCATTGTCTGTGGAATTTTCCATTTTTTCGAGTGCTTCCAAATAGGGATTGCCTCCGACAACCGGCATTATTGATCCTGGCCCCATGAGATACGCTACAACATCCTCCCTTTCAAAAGTATGATTTTTCCGATTCTTGAATTCTGCGTTCCATCGCCTGTAGTAGAGATCGCTCAAGGGCTGATCAGTCTCAGCCATTCTTTTTAACGCTGAGGGGTGCAGCACAAAGCCTAACCAGTTAAATTTTTCACCATATTCGCAAGCCTCGACGAGGGCTTTCCCAAGAAAAAGGCTGTTTGCCTTATCCCCATAAAAATCACCAAAAGTAACTGCCCCGCGTGATGGGATTCCGGCGATGGTGAGTTCGTCGAAAAAAAATCTCGAAAATTGGGCTACGGTGCGAAATGAATTTTTAGAGTCGTCCGATGAATAAATAATGATGGTATCCGAGAACCAGGCAAACTCTGCATGTTGATTAAAATGTGACTCCCTCCGTGCAGTTTCCAAGTAAACGCAAGTGTCATGAAACACACTGATCAGGTTACTTTTCCTTGTATAATCTCCGAATCCCAATCGGTCGAAATATGCGACCCATCGCTTCCCGCCCATCTTGGAATTATAATCTAGGGCACTTCTAACAACTTGGCTTGGGCCACACAAGGGTAATTTTGCGTGATTTTCTAGCGGCATCCGGGAGGGAAGCGCCCGGCATGAGTTGCCCGCGGTGGTTTGGCGGGATGATGAGTGGGTTTCTTGCTCTGAACCGGCAGCGGGGCGCGATTCGTCCGGCTCTAACCGGCACTTTGCAGCCAGGCGTAGCGGTCAAGGTTGTAAACCAGGTTGGCCAGGCCGATTTCAAAACGGGCGCGGGCCAAACCTTTGCGGCGGAACCAGTCTGCCCGCCAGTGGGCCAGCCGGGCGAAGACGTGCTCGACCCGGCTGCGGACGGCGCTTTGGCGGCGGTTGCGTTTTTCCTGCGCGCGGGTCAGCGGATGGCCGCGCCGCGCTTTTTCCAGGATGCGCCCGGCGAGCTTTTTGGTCGCGAGTTGTTTCGCGATGGGCCCGCCGCTGTAGGCGCTGTCGGCGTAAATGACGCGGTCGCCGGGCGCGGCCAGCTCGTCGAGTTTTTGGCTGTCGTGGGTGTTGGCGGGGGTCACCGTGTAGTCCGCCACGAGCTTGCTGCGCGCGTCGGCCTTGGCGTGGTTTTTGTAACCGTAGTGCGCCTGGCCGCCTTGCTCGGTCCAGCGGGCGTCGGCGTCCTGCTGCCGCGCGGCGGGGGGATGCTCCGGCTGGCGCGCGGCGCGCGGGCGCGGGGCCTCGACAAACGTGGCGTCCACGATCTTGCCCTGCTGGCCGATCAGCCCCCGCGCGGCCAGTTGCGCGTTGAACAACTCGAACAACGCCCGCACCCCGTCCGGGCCGAGGCGCTCCTTGAACACCCAGATCGTCTTCTCGTCCGGCGCGGCGTCGCCCGCCCGCAGGCCCATGAACCGCTGGAAGCTGAACCGATCGAGGATTTGAAACTCGGTCTGCGCGTCGCTCAGCCCGTGGAACTTTTGCAGCACCAGCACCTGGAACATCAGCACCGGATCCCACGCCGGACGCCCGCCTTTGGCCCCGTCCTCATAGGCCAGGTGGCGCTCGAGTGGGGCGCGGAAGGCTTCCCAGTCCACCGCCGCCTTCAGCCGGTCCAGACTCGTGCCCCGCGCCGCCAACCCGGCGCAATGCTGGTGATAATCGAACAAACCTCCTTGCGACTCGGATTTTCGGTAGTGCATGTCACGTTCTGTCACCTTGTCTTATCAATGTCAAGCGGCTTGGGGGTTAATAGAGGCGCCCTCTAGTTGTTCCATCGATGTTAGTCATCTTCGGAGTTTGTTTTGAACTGCAATGAACATAGATACCCAACCCCGCTGGTCAAAACAGATTTTTGAGCCTCCACTGCAATATAATGGCATCCCGCTATTTTTCATAGGCCCCCTGGGCGTTTTTGAGGTTGCGGCGGCTGGCTTCAATCAGGGTCACGGCGGCATCGAGCCAGTCCAGACGTTGCGCCGGGGACAAGCGTGCAAATTCCGTATGGCCGTCGTAGTCCTCGGGGCGGGAGCGCGCGATGGCCTCTCGCACCGCCGCGAGATCAATATCTGCGAGGTGGTCGTTTTCCATGCTGCCTTCTACCTCCTGCCTCCCACCTGCCACCTCCTCCATTCCGTCACCCCCCCTACTTCGCATAAGCGGCCTGGGCGCCTTTGATATTCCGTTTCGGCACCCAGGGCATGAGGGCGCGGAGGCGCTGGCCGGTTTTTTCGATGGGGTGCTTTTCTCCTTCCGCAAGGAGGCGTTTGTAATTTTTCAGGCCGCTTTTGTATTCGGCGACCCATTGTCTGGTGAATTGGCCGCTTTGGATTTCCTTGAGGATTTTCTTCATGGCCGCGCGCGAGGATTTGTTGATGACGCGGGGGCCGCGGGTGATGTCGCCATATTTGGCGGTTTCGGAAATCGAGAATCTCATGCCGGAGATGCCGGATTCGACCATGAGGTCCACGATGAGTTTCAATTCGTGGAGGCACTCGAAGTAGGCCATTTCGGGCTGGTACCCGGCGGCGACGAGGGTCTCGAAGCCGGCCCTGACGAGTTCGGTGGCGCCGCCGCAGAGCACGGCTTGCTCGCCGAAGAGGTCGGTTTCGCATTCTTCCTTGAAGGAGGTTTGCAGGACGCCGGCGCGGGTGGCGCCGATGCCTTTGGCCCAGGCGAGGGCGATTTTCTTGGCGTCCTTGGTGGCGTCGGTGTGGACGGCGATGAGCGCGGGGACGCCTTTGCCTTCGAGGTATTGGGCGCGGACGATGTGGCCGGGGCCTTTGGGGGCGACCATGATGACGTTGACGCCGGCAGGGGGCTTGATGAGGCCGAAATGGATGCTGAGGCCGTGCGTGAAGAGGAGGGTCTTGCCGGGCGCGAGGCTGGGGGCGATGTCCGTCTCATAAACGCCGGGCTGGCGCATGTCGGGGACGCCGACCATGATGACGTCGGCGCGGCGCACGGCCTCGGCGGTGGGATAGACGGCGAAGCCTTTTTCTTCGGCGACTTTCCAGGACTGGCTGCCGGGATAGAGGCCGATGATGACTTGCGCGCCGCTGTCCTTGAGGTTGAGGGCGTGGGCGTGGCCTTGGGAACCGAAGCCGATGATGGCGAGGGTCTTGTTGTTCAACACGCCGAGGTCGGCGTCTTTGTCGGTGTAGACTTTGGCGGGCATAAGAATTACGGGTTAGTTTCGAGTTTTGAGTTTCGAGTTTCGGGCTTTAGTTTCTTGGCGTTCTTTGCGTCTTCGCGGTGCAAGATTCACGCGCCCCTCGGGAGGGCGAGGTTGCCGGTGCGGGCGAGGTCCTTGATGCCGAAGGGGGTGATGATTTCGAGGAAGGCTTTGATTTTATTCTCGTTGCCGGTCAGTTCGAGGGTGATGGCCGCGGGGGTGACGTCCACGACCTTGGCGCGGAAGATGGCGGCGATTTCGATGATTTCCGAGCGGGTCTCGCGCGTGCAGTCGAGCTTGATCATGACGAGCTCGCGGGCGACGAAGGTCTGACCGCGGGAAAAGTCGGTGACTTCGAGGACGTTGACGAGTTTGTCGGCCTGCTTGACGGCCTGGTCGAGCGCGGTCTCGTCGGCCACGATGGTGACGGTGATGCGGGAGAGATCGGGGTTCTGGGTGGGGCCGACGTTGAGGGTCTCGATGTTGAAGCCGCGGCCGGAGAAGAGGCCGGCGACGCGGGCGAGGACGCCGAACTTGTTTTCAACGAGGATGGAGATGGTGTGGCGCATGGGGGCCGGGTCCGCACGGGGTGGACGGCACAGGACTCGAACCTGTGACTTCCTGCGTGTAAAGCAGGCGCTCTAACCAACTGAGCTAGCCGTCCGACACGGGGCGAAGGGGGCCATTGTTGCGAGTCGGCGCGCGGAGGCAAGCGGATAAGCGGGTCGGGGGGTGGTTTCGATGAGGCAGCAGGAGCGGCGCAAGTCCGCCCTACCCAACCCAGCGCAGTTCGCGAGGGCGGGCGTCTTGATGACCTCGGTCCGTGACGGTTGGCTAATTCTGTCGGCCCACATTTCCGGCCCCATTTTGTTTTGCCACGGGCACGGCTACCCCATGACAATGAAAGGCCGTCGGCTTTGGCCCGGCCAAGGCTCCAATGACGTATGAATGAAATCCAAGCCATTCTCGACCAATTGGAACGGGCGCCGAAGGTGGCGCACGCGCTGGCGACCTTGGTCAGCGTCGAGGGGTCGTCGTATCGCCGGGTGGGCGCGCGGTTGCTGGTCAATCAAGATGGCGGCGGCCTCGGCTCCATCAGCGGCGGCTGCCTCGAAAGCGATGTCATCGCGCGTGTCCATGAGGTGCTCGCGGACGGCTTGGCGCAAGTGGCCGTTTATAATACCACGGATGAAAACGACTTAGTGTGGGGCACGGGCACGGGGTGCAACGGCATTGTGCGCATTCTCATTGAGCGCCTGCTGGCCCGGCCCGCGTGGGCGCGCACGCTGCGCGGCAATCTCGCTGCGCGAAAAACCACGCGCCTCGGCGTCGTCTGGCAGTCCACCGATGCAAAATTTTTGGGCACGCACGATCTTAACGATATTACCGGCCGGCTCCCGGCGGAGTCGGTGGTGTTCGAGGACGAAGTCGCGCCCCCGGTGCGCCTGCTCATTTTCGGCGCGGGCGACGACGCTCAACCGCTCGCAAAATTGGCCAAAACCCTGGGCTGGACGGTCGAGGTTTTCGATTCGCGCCCGGCCTTCGCCACTGCCGCGCGCTTCCCCGAGGCAAACCGGGTGGCTGTCGTTCGCCTGGCCGACGCGGCCTCCACCCCCCTCGATGCCGCGACCGTCGCCGTCGTCATGACGCATCGCTATCGCGAGGATGTGGAACTGTTGCGCGCGCTGTTGCCGCGCGAACTGCCTTACCTCGGCCTGCTCGGCCCCAAAAAACGCGCGGAGAAAATTCTGGCGGAATTGACTGTGGATGGATTCACGTTCACGGAAGAAATGCGCGCGCGATTGCACGGGCCGGTCGGCCTGGATTTGGGCGGCGATACGCCCGAAGCCGTCGCGCTGGCCATGCTGGCCGAAATCCAAGCCGCTTTTGCCGGACGCGATGCCCGCCCCTTGCGCGAACGCAATGGGCCGATTCACGCGTGAATGTTGAGCATGCTCCGGCGACGAATTCTTTCTGTTCAGGTCGAACCAGCGGGCGGCGTGAGTGTGGTCGTGACGGCTGGCCGTCGTCGCCGCAAGAGTGAGACCACCAAAGCCGAACCGCCGAGCAGCACGGCGGTCTCGCCGGGCTCGGGCACGGCGGCTGCCTGGGGCACAAACGTGAGACCATGAAAGTCTTCGTTCCCGCTGACGGAGACGTTGGCCAACAAGGAAGCGGTGAGGCTGCTAATACTGCCATTAAAACCGGTTGAGTCGGTTAAATCGAAAATGGAGCCCAGCGTGGTGCCATAGATGGTCACGTTGCTGCCGTTGACCACCCCCGTTATGTCTTCCGCGCCGACCGTTCCATTGGTGAGGCTGCCAAGGCTCGCGTCACCATCGGAGGTCCAAGTGCCATTCACCAACGAGAATTTCACGATCGCGGTTATGTTGGAATTGTTATTGGCCACGTACAATTCGTTGGGCGTGCTCGAGTTGACGTCCGCGAAGAAAAAACCTTCGATGTTGGCGGCGGTGACGCCCGGCAGAGCCACGCCCAGATTCCCAACCACGGCCGTCGGGTAGCCGGTGCCAATGGACAGAATGGCGGTGGCGTTCGAGGCATAGAGCTGGCCATTCGCGCCGTTGACCGTCTTGTTGCCGCCCATCGTGCCGTTGGTAATTTCCAAAGAGGTCGTGCCGTTGGTATACCGAGACGTCGCCGGTGGTGGAGTTTGCGCCAGTCGTCCAAATGTTCGTGCCATCGCTGGTGAAGGCGCTGCGGATATTGTTGGCGCCATAGGCCGTGGTGCCCAACGGATCAATGGTCAGGGTGCCGTTCCAACTCAGGGTGGCCGCCTCGCGTTCGACCGCCGTGGTGGCGGTGCCCGAGGGCGTGGGTCCACCCACTGCTTCGCTGTAGCCGGCCAGGGCGACATACTCGCCGTTGGGCGAGAGCGTCAAGATGCCTTCACTCGCCGCCGTGCCTCCCTCGGTGATTAAATTAGCGCTCAAGTTGGCGCCGGATGAGGGCATGGCGACGCTCTGGATTAGCGCCCCATTCGTCGGGTTATACTCGTCGAGAATAATCGGCGCGGCGTTGCCGGCCAGCGCCGCGGTGCCGTTGCCGGTTTGCAAAACCAGGAGATCGCCCGCGGTAAATGGCTGGGTGAGGGTGAGCTGGACAGAAGTGTCAGATTGCCCGCGGGCGACGGTGGCCAGCAGGGCGAGGGCAAGGGCGGAGGAAAGTAGGCGGCGGAGGTTCATGAACGAAAGAGTGAATGGACAAATGTTTCTGGCAGGCTCCCTTTTACAGGAGCAATGTGGAAAACTCGTCACGCCTTCGTTAGAATTGGGTTAAGCCTGAATTTGCGGTCAAACAGGCCGCAAACGGCGGGTTTGCGGGAATGAACCGGGCGGGAATCTCACAGCAGCGTCTGTGAATTTAACCAAATAATATCTCTAAAAATCAAATAATCATTATAACGGTTGTGTGACAAGTAAGGCTTTTTCGGCGGCAGGGTAAACTTTTTGCAACGAGCAGGGGCGGTGGTTGACAGTGGGTGCGCGATGCACTTTTACGTTAGATGACCGCCGTTTTCTCATCCACGCTGGAACTTTTTCACTATGAACGCCCACTCTGCTCTCAATTGCTCGATTGAATCCCGCCGGCGCTCTGCGCGGGGCGCTGCACGTTCTTCGCGCCGCCTCCTGGCCGCGGCTGCTGCACTGTTCGCCCTCGCCACTCCCGCCTTGGCCCAAACCGCCTTTACCCCGGGCGACCTGGTGGTCAGCACCTACGGAGTGGACGGCGGCTACCAAAATGGAACGCTGCAGGCGACGAGCATTGATGGCGTGCCGACGCCGATCAGCCTGGAGGAATTCACGACCACGACCAACGGCACGCCGGTGATGATTGATACCCTGCCGACGACCGACAGCGGCAACAATTTCGGGATCGTGGGCGAGTATGGCTCCTCCTCCGAGGCCAACATTCAACTCACCGCGAATGGGCAAGACCTGCTCATCGGGGGTTATCAAGCCGATGCGGCCATCGCGGGCACCGGGTTGGGCACGGGCAATTATTACAGCAATGAAGAAGGGACCGCCCTGGCGCAATCCACCGACACGGCGGTTCCCCGGATGATCGCGGTGATTGGGGCCAACGGCGTGGCGAACACCTCCACGCAGTTCAACGACATTTACAGCGAAAACAATCCCCGCAGTGTCTGGAGCGCCAACGGCTCCTTGCTCTATGTCTCCGGCCAGGGCAGCAGCACGGATCAAGGCATTTACACCATTCAGGAGGGCAACAACACCGTCACCGGCAGCCCGGCGCCCACGCCCATCTCCGCCAACACCTCGCTCGATACCCGGGTGGTTTCAGCCTATAATGGGAATTTGTATTATTCGATTGACGTCAAGACCAAAGCGACGGGGATTTTCGAGTATTCCGGTATTCCCACCGGCGTGGCCGTGGCGACGCAGCTCACCCCCGCCAGCGGCCTGTCGGGCAACAGCGAGAACATCACGGTCAACTACAGCCCCGACGGTTTCTACTTTGCCAATACCACCACCCTGTATGTCGCCGACACGGGCAAAGCCAAAAACAAGGGCATTGGCGATGGGGGGATTCAAAAGTGGAGCCTCGTCGGCTCGACCTGGGACCTTGATTATACACTGACGCCGACTAATTTCCTCCAGAACTACAACGATAGCAGCAACACCAGCACCAACGTCAGCGGCAACGTCCAAGACGGTCAATCCGGTTTCGAGTCCGTGACCGGCCAAGTGGTGAATGGCACGGTGGACCTTTATGCCGTTTCCTATACGGTGGGCGATTCCGACGCGGACGGGCTATATGCCATTGCCGACAACCTTTCGGCCACCAGCGAAAACGGGGAAACCTTCACCGAACTGGCCACGGCGCCGGGGATTGGCAATGTTACCTCGCTCACCGCGCAAGGGGGCGAAGTGTTCAAGGCCGTTTCCTTTGCGCCCGCCGTGTCAGTACCGGAGCCGGGCACTTATGCGATGATCATGGGCGCCTTTAGCGGGATGCTCGTGGTGTTCCAACGACGGCGCCGGGCGAAAAAATAAGGCGGCGACGGGAGGCACAGAATCAAGAGGCGTGGGCGACTTCGCAAATACCCTGCGCCAACCGCCACTCAATCGGTGGTGACACCGATGCCTTTTAATTTGGCAAAGTCCCGCACTACGTCCGGTTTGCCGCCGGCGGCCGTGACAAAGCCGCTCTTGATCAAGCTAATCAGAATCTCCTGAGCTTGGGCTGGCGGGACGTAAATGTATTTGGACTCCGGCGGCACGGGTACGCCGCTGCTGGAATCGGACTCAAAATATCCAAAAGCAGTGTCTTCAATGTTGGAGTGCGATGTTTTGTTCGCCACCCAGGCCGGATTAATGATGCCGATTTGGCCCGGATGTGGATTCAGCGTCCGGGCCGGTGCAGCGGTCGCGACCGAGCGATCCAGGGCATGGCTTTCGTTGAGCAACATGATGCCAAGGATGGCGGCGGTGAGGCAGGGCAGCCAGCCCACGCGGAACAATGGCCGGGTGACTTTTCCCACCTGCACCGCCCGCTTTTCCAGGTAATATTGTTCGACTTGAGCGATGCATTCCGGCAGCAGCGAGAGGGGTCCCAGGTAGCTGGCCTCCGGGATTCGCTCGGTTCCCAAGGTGATAGGCGCAATTTGCGCAACCGGCGCCGGCGGGGGCGGATTGGGCGCAAGGCGCGGCAGGCCCGGCGGCGGCTGGCCCCCCGGTCGATCAAAAGTGTTCGGATACGTCGCGTTATCCAGGCGCGATTTGAATTCGGTGAGACCCCAGTCGCCCATGGTGATTGGCTCCAGCTATTTGATGGAAAGTGGCGTCAGCCCGCGAAGTGAGCCGACCGTTATTTAACTACACACAACTGAATGCCATTTAAAGCCGCCGTCAAGCCAACCTCGGCGTTGTTGCCAGATCTTGACCCAACGCGAACATTCGCCACCCGGCTGTCACGAATTTCTTTCAACCTTCCCGATAATCCTCGCCAGTGAACTGGCGGCTTTGCGGCGTGTATTCCTGCAACTCAATCAGGTTGCCGTCTGGGTCGCGCACCCAGGCCTGGCGCGAACGGTCATTGCCCGTCTTGCGCCCCGTCACGGTCACGCCGCGTTTTTCGAGCAGCGCGACATAGTCGTCGAGCCCCTCGATTTGCAGGCAAAAATGGTTGAAGCGCGCGAGCCAGGGATCGCGCGGGTCTTCGAGCGGCTCGAGCGGCTTCGCCGAGCCGCTGCGCCGGTGCGTATCGGCGTGGTCGAAGACTTCAATGAACGTCGTTTCCCCCAGCGCGAAGTAGTAGCCAATCGGCGTGCCGTCCTGCCGCAGGTAGCGAAACTGCACGCGCGCGCCCAGTTGGTCGCGGTAAAACCCAGCCATCTCTTCCAACCGACTGGTCTTCAAACAAAGATGGGCCAGGCGTTTGAGCATGGGGTGGGGGGGAAGGCACTAAGGAACAAAGGGACTGAGGCACTGAGGGATTCGACGGATGTCAATTTGCTGGATCGTGAGGAAAAGCCAACCGTATTTTCAATCGGCATAAGTGCGATTCATGCTCAGTGCCATAGTGCCTCAGTGCCTTTGCCCCTCGCTGGCACTGTAGGGCCGCATTAGTTTTTTTCTTTTTCACTATTGGACAACTGCCAGTTTGGCCACAGAAGTGTTAGACCCCGCTGCACGGCCAGAATAGCTCTGCGGAACAAAGTCGGAACCAAACTGATACAGTGCCCCCCCGCACCCGGGCTTGACTTGGGGGGGGATTTCGGATGCTATGTCACGTTTTAGCCCCAATTTCGCATGGTCTATCGTCCACCCAAAAAGAAGACAACCGGCCCCGGTTCCGACTTCGATGCCCGGCGGGTCTCCCTTGACCCGCTTAGCGGCCCGCTCCAGCGCGCCGCGGACGGCGAAGAGATCCTCCAGGGCGACGACCGGCATCTGGTGGCGGTGGATGAGAGCTATGCCGGTGGCGATTTCGAGGATAAAATGTGGCTGTTCTGGCGCAAGCAACGCGTGAACCTCGTGCGCCTGCTGGTGGCCGTGGCCGTGGCGGTGGTGGTGTGGCAGGGGTGGAACTTTTACCAGGCGCATGAAGCCGCCACCTTGCAGGCGGACTACCAGGCGGCCAGCGGCGCACCCGCCCTGCTGGCCTTCGCCCAAGCTCATCCGCAGGCGACGCTGGGCAAGATCGCCCAACTCGAAGCGGCCGATGCTCTTTACAAGGACGCCCAATTCAAACAGGCGGCCGACGCTTATGCGCAGGCTGCCACCTTGCTGGGCACGGACGAAAAAGGCCAGCGTGCGCGCCTCGGCCAGGCGGTTTCCTTGCTCCAGTCCGGCGATGCCAAGACAGGAGGCGAACTCCTCGAAGCCATTGCGAACGATGCCAGCGTCGTGGAAAGTTACCGCGCCGAATCTGCCTACTACCTGGCCATCCTGGCCGCCCAAGCTGGCGATAACGATGGCGCCGCCAAGTGGATTGACCGGGTGAAGGAATTCAAAGACGCCAATGCCTGGTCCAGTCAAGCCTCGACCCTTGGTGAAATCGTGCCTTTGCTCAAAGATATCACCACCAAGACCGGCTCCACATCGCCGCCCGCCCCGGCCGAAACTGCGCCTTCCGCCATGGCTGCCCCCGTGGAATCTCCAGCGCCTGCCGTCGTGGTCACTCCGAAGTCCGCCGCGGTTACCCCGCCGCCCGCCGCCCCGCCGCCGCCTCCCTCCAATTCCAAACCCGCCCCGGCCACCAGCACCAATCTCCTAAATGTGCCGGACTTGCCCGCCTTGAAGTAGGCAACAATTTGGGTGCGCGCGGTTATTCTCCCGTTTATTTTTCCGCCGTGCTTGGGCTATTTCGCGTGTTGCTGGTCTGGTATGCCGTCTGGCTGGCCGTCGGGCTGGGCCTGGCGTTCTACGAGTTGACGCAATGGCCGGTGCCTTATGCGACGGATTTATTTCCGTTTGGGCATCTGGAAGACATGGTGTTCCTCGCGCTGGCCGCCGCATTGCTGGGGTTGTGGCTGGGCGCGCGGGTCGGCGCGGCGCGGGCCTGGCTATTGTTTGGCTGGGTGATACTCGGCTCGGGTGTGGTGGAATGGGTGGGCGTCCATCACGCTTGGCCGTTCGGTGAATACCACTACACGGGTCACCTCGGGCCGGAGTTGGCGGGAAGCCTGCCGCTGGCGGTGCCGCTGGCCTGGTGGGTGATCATGCTGCCCGCCTATCTGTCCGCGCAAGCCGCGCTGGCGCTGATTTTTGCGCCCCCAAAAAAATCCGCCGGAGACCCGCCTGTTGTTTCCCCCTGGCCACGCCGGTTGCTGGCGGCGGCGACGGCCCTCGGGGCGGTGGCAATGGACTTCGCGCTCGAACCGGCGGCGGAGACGCGGCGCTACTGGAGTTGGGTGTCGAGCGGGCCGTGGTATGGCGTGCCGGGGCGGAATTTTCTCGGCTGGGCGGCGTTGGCCTTCATACTGGCGCTGGGGATGCAGCTCATCGCGGGGAAGAAATTGCGCGAGGGATTCCGGTTGGGCGGCCCGGCGTTGCTCTGGCCGATGCTGTTGCCCGTCACCGTCCTGCTGCCCTTCTGGATTGACCTCACGAACGCCGCCGCCGCCAACCTCTGGGTCAGCGTTCTGCTGATTTCTGGGTTGACCCAGACGATGTTGTGGACGCGCTATCTGCCGCCAGTGTGGGCCCGGGCGCTGTGGGCGGGGCCGCCGCGCGACGCCAGGGCCGCCAGTCCCGGAATGAATATGCCAAGTAAATGAGCACGCCGACGGTGATCCCGGAATCCGCCACGTTGAACGCGGGATAACGGTAGCCCGGCAGGTGGAAATCCAGGAAATCCACGACCGAGCCGTGCAAGCCGCGGTCAATCAGATTGCCCAGGATGCCGCCACACATGATGCCAAAGGTATATTGCAGGAGCGGCCGGTGTAATTCGAGTTGCCGGCGGAAAAGATACACCGCCCCGAGCGCGACCGCGCCCAACAACGCCAGCCACCGCGTGTAGTGCTCGAACATGCTCCAAGCCGCGCCGGTGTTCGACACGTTTACGAAATAAAAGAATCCGTCAATGACGGGAATCGGCGGCGGGGCAAAATAGGTGCCCGGCTCGAGATGCCCGCGCACCCACGCTTTGCTCGCCTGGTCCGCAACCAGCACCGCGAGAAACGCGGCCCAAAAACGCGCGTAGCCGCGCAGGCCGCGCGCTTCCGTGGACGAAAAACTCTGCACAGGGCTGGTCATGTCGCATCCGCGTCGTCCTCGGCCAGCGCCGCGGCGTCCTCCGTCGTCGCCTCGCCAAAGAGGCCGACGGCGTTGCTGCGCTGGACGCCGTAACGGCGCTGCTTTTCCAGTTCCTTCTGGCCGTCGAGGGAATAGCGCGTGAACGGCACCGCGGCCAGGCGGTCGGCCGAAATCGTCTGGTTGGTGATTTCGCAGATGCCGTAGGAGCCTTTGCGAATGCGTTTGAGGGCTTCCTCGATTTCATACAGCAGCTCCTGCTCGCTGGAAACGAGGCTGAGGGCGAAGTCGCGGTCAAAAGTGTCCGTGCCGGCGTCGGCCAGGTGCTGGCTGTAGCCGGACAGGTCGCCGGAGTCCTCCTTGGCGGAGCGTTTCAGCGTTTCCGAGGTGTGCAGGTCGAGGCCCTGGCGGATTTCCTCGCGCAGCTCCACGAGCATCCGGTAATAGCGGCGGTATTTTTGTGGGATGTTTTCATTTTCCATCATTTGCGCCACCGAGACGGGCTTTTGCGTCTTGGGCGGGATGGTGACGCCGAGGATGTCCGCCAGCGACGCCGCGCCGAGGACGCGGGCCTTGCCGGGTTTGGCCGCGGGAACCAGGAGCTTGTTTTTGCCGGTGGCGTTCTTTTCCGCGATTTGTTTGGCGGCCAGAAACGCGGCCTGGGTGTTGCCCGGCTTGGCCGGCTTGTCCTTCTCCAGCTTGCGGTTCTTGATGAGGTCGCGCACTTCGTCGAGCGTGAACACGATGGGCGTGCTCTTGCGCGAGCGGATTTTGAAAATCGCCGGCGTGCTTTTGCGTTTGCGCGCGTTGAGCATGATGGCCGTGGCCTGGGGATCCGGCGCAACCACGGCGATGGGTTTGACCGGCGCTTTGGGCGCCAGAGGTGCCGGGGCGGGCTTCGATGCGGGCGCTTTGACTACGGACGCGGGCTTGGCCGGCGCTTTGGCCGGGGCCTTGACTTTGTTGACGGCCGGCTTGGCGGGGGCGTTTTTGGGCTTGGTCATTGGGGATGAGAAGTGAAAGGACGGCGGAAAAGCGGGAAAGGTGGAAACCTGAGCAGGGGGAAGACAACAGGAAAAGGAGCCGGAAGGCGATACTTTCCCTCAGGTATTTTGCGGGCCGTATTTGGCCAGCAGCGCCTCCCGGTCGCGGGGCGAGACCGCTTCCGCAAAGCCCTCGACCGCCACCAGTTCCGGCACCCAGCGCCAACTGCGCGGGCAGCGCACCCCGGAAGCGGGCGCGACAGAGATGTCGAGCAAGTCGCCCGGCCCGTCGGCCAGCGTGACCTGCGAAACGATGAGCAGTTCCGGCAAATCGCCCGCGTGGCGGCGCAGCACCGCCATCGGCTCGGCGGCGGCGGAGCCGGTGATGGTCACCTGCGCGTCGAGGAACTTACCGATTTTCTTTTCCTGGCGCAGGCTCTCGAGCTTTTCGTAAACGCGCTCGCGGAATTTCAGGATGGCGTCAATCTCCGTGGCGGCTTGGGCGAAGTCCGGCGAGGACCACGCGGCCTCGGCTTTCGGCCAGGGCTGCAGGTGAATCGAGTCGTCGGTGAAATCACCGCCGGCGGCGAGATGGCTCCAGGCTTCGTCGGTGGTGAAGGGCAGCACGGGCGCAAGCAGGCCGAGGAGCGCGCGGAGGAGGGCGTGCATGGCGGTTTGCGCGGCGCGGCGGGCGGGCCAGGCGGGCGCGAAGGTGTAGAGGCGGTCCTTCAATATATCGTGATACTGCCGCGAGAGCGTGACCGAGACAAAGTGGTCAATCGCCTTGACGCCGAGGTGGTAATCGTAGGCGTCGAACGCGACGGTGACTTCGCCGATGAGCCGGCCGAGCTGGTGCAGCACCCATTTGTCGAGCGGCGTGAAATCTTCCGGGCCGGCGGCGTCGCGCGCGGGGTCGTAACCGGCGAGGTTGCCGAGCAGATACATCAGGGTGTTGCGCAGGCCGCGGTAGGTGTCCGAGACTTGTTTGAAAATATTTTCGGAGAGCGTGATGTCGTGGCGGAAATCCTCCGACGCGACCCAGAGGCGGATGAGGTCCGCCCCGTATTTCTTGACGTAATCGTCGGCCGTCTGCGGCTTGCCATCGCTCTTCGAGAGCTTGCGGCCGTTTTCATCCACCACAAAGCCATGCGTAAGCACGGCGCGGTAGGGCGGCGCGGCGTCCGTCGCCAGCGCCGTCCAGAGCGAGCTTTGGAACCAGCCGCGGTGCTGGTCGGAGCCTTCGAGGTAAAGATCGGCGGGCCAGGTAAGCTCGGGGTGGCGCTTGAGCACGGCGGCGTGCGAGCAGCCGGAGTCTATCCACACATCGAGCGTGTCGGTGCTTTTCTTGAGCGGGCGCGGCCAGTCCTGCGCCGTGGTGACGCCTTCGAGGAGCGCCTCGGTGTCCTGCTCGAACCATAGATTGCTGCCGTGCTGTTCAAATTTGTCGGCGAGGGCGCGGATGACTTTCGCGTTCAAGTGCGCTTTATTATCCGGGCCGAAGAAGGCGGGGATGGGCACGCCCCAGGCGCGCTGGCGCGAGATGCACCAATCCGGCCGGCTTTCGACCGCGCCGCGGATGCGGTTCTCGCCGCCGGCGGGCACCCACTGCACGGCACCGATGGATTGTTGCGCGAGCGCACGGAGGGAAGGTTGCGGATGGCCTTTCGCGTCGGCAAAAGGCAAGTCCAGCCCGATGAACCATTGGTCCATCGCGCGGAAAACGACGGGGGTCTTCGAGCGCCAGCAATGCGGGTATTGGTGCGCGTAGGGATGATTCGCCAGCAGCGCGCCGCGCGCCGTGAGCAGCTCCAAAACCTTGTCGTTCGCCGGGCATTTGCCGGCTTTTTCGAGCACCGTCACGCCGACCAATTCGGCGGGAATTTTGCCGTCGTTGACGTAGCGGCCGTAATCGTCGAGCGGGCAATAGATATCGAGGCCATATTTGAGTCCGGTCTGGTAGTCTTCGAGGCCGTGGCCCGGCGCGGTGTGGACGCAGCCGGTGCCGGTGTCGGTCGTCACATAATCCGCTAGCACGACCGGCGAGGCGCGGTCAATGAAAGGATGGCGGGCTTGAAGGCGTTCGAGTTGCTTGCCCTTTATAAAAATCGAAGTGTCCGCAGAAACGCCCCTACCCACTTCAAGCATTGACTTGAAATTTGTATCTTTTGCAAATTCCACCAACCGCGCATTGGCAATAATTACGCGTTCAGTGCCGTTTCCATAAACAGTATAGTCAACATTCGGATGCACGGCGACGGCCAGATTCGCCGGCAGCGTCCACGGCGTGGTCGTCCAGATGACGATGCTCAACGGCAAGTCCATCGGCAGCCCGAATTTTTTTGCCTCTTCAACGGGCACGGGGAATTTAACGTAAATCGCCGGGCTGACGTGATCCTTGTATTCGATTTCCGCTTCGGCGAGCGCGGTTTCGCAGGGGATGGACCAATAGACGGGCTTCTTGCTGCGGTAAACGAGGCCGCGTTCGACGAATTCGGCGAAGGCGCGCAGTTCGGCGGCTTCATAGGCCGGTTCCATGGTCTTGTATTCGTGCGCCCAGTCGGCGAGGACGCCGAGGCGCTGGAACTGCGCGCGCTGCTTGACGATGAAGCGCGCCGAGAACGCCGCGCACTCCCCGCGCAACTCGGCGGAGGTGAGCGTTTTCTTCTCCTCGCGCAATTCCTTCGAGACCTTGTGCTCGATGGGCAGGCCGTGGCAGTCCCAGCCGGGCACGTAGGGCGTGCGGTGGCCGCGCATGGTTTTGTGGCGCAGCACAATGTCCTTGAGCAATTTGTTCAGCGCGGTGCCGATGTGCACGTCGCCGTTGGTGAAGGGCGGGCCGTCGTGCAAAATGAAGGGCGGCTGCTCGGCGTTCTTGTCCTGGATTTTTTGGTAGAGACCGATTTTGTCCCAGTGCGCGAGGCGCTCCGGCTCGCGCGCGGTGAGGTTGCCCCGCATGGGAAATTTGGTCTGGGGCAGATTGAGCGTGTCCTTGAGTTGCATGAATCAGCGGGCGGCGGGCGCGGGAAAATTGGAAATTTAGTCCAACGAAAAATGCCGGGCGCAGGCCGCCCAGCATTCCGAGGGAAAGCGTTTATGATGAAGGCGTTAAATTCTGGGCTTTTCCGGGGGCAAGTCAAGGGGGGAAAGGCGAACTTGGGTAGTGGTACAGTTTGAATTTGGGAATTCTGGCTTGCGCCCCAACGGGGCGCCGGATTCCAGCCCTGGGTTGCTTCCGCTCTGCGGAGGCTACCCAGGGTCTGCTGCCGCAAAACATATTCCGCGCCCTGTTGGGGCGCAGGAGTCGGAAACCCATTCCTCCACCCCGACCGGGCGGGTCTTTTGCACCCAACCGATCAAACCCAACCAACCTACCCAACGCAGCCAACGCATCACTGGTCAAATGGCTCGTCTTCGATTATACTCTGCGCCATGCACTCCCACTACCTCTCTGGCCCCGCGTTTTCTCGTATACTTCCACCCGGTCCGACCAAATCAAAGTAAATCAAACCTAATCAGGCCAAAAATTTAAAAACTGCGTCGCCCCTATGGGTTGCCTGGCTGCCCAACCTGCAACCTCATTCCAACGATTCCGCTTGCCACCTTCCCCCGCTTCTTCTGCCATGCCGCCATGAGCGAACCCCCTCCCTCCCCCCCCTCCCTCCCCCCCGACAAGCTCGAAGCCATCTTCGCGCTCCAGGCCGCCCTCAACCGCCGCATCGGCGTGGACACCGCCGCGCTCGACGACGCCGGACAAATCCAATGGACGCTCAATTACATCCGCGCCATGCAGCAGGAACTCGCCGAGCTGACCGACTCCGTGCCCTGGAAATGGTGGGCCAAATACCAGCAGTTCGACCGCCAGAACGCCCGCGTCGAAGTCGTGGACCTTTTTCATTTCCTTGTCTCCATCGCCCAAACCCTTGGCCTCAGCGCCGATGACATCTACCAGGCCTACCTCAAAAAAAACCAAATCAACCACCAGCGCCAGGACTCGGGCTACGTGAAGAAGGACGCGGATGACTCGCGGGGTGTGTGAATTAGTGATTGCTCCTTCTTTGACAACATTTCCGGGTTGTCGGGGTTGGGGAATGAAGAATACGGTCCGGCCGACAGACCCCTCCCCCCATGACCACGTTGCCGCTCCTTTTTGTCCGCCGGCTTGGGTGTCGGTTGCTGGCCTTGTCCCTTCTTTCGTTTGCAGGCTGTCAGTCATCACCCACGCCGCCGCCGACCTTGACCGTCGAAGGATATATTCGGGAAGGCGTCACGAAATTCGACCAAGAGGATTACGACGGCGCCATGGCCGATTACAACCGCGCCCTCGCGCTGCGGCCGGATGATTCCGACGCGCTCTATAACCTCGGACTTGCGAAAAGCGGGAAACAGGACTTTGCCGGAGCCATCGCCGAATTCGATCAGGTGCTGGCCCAGAATCCGGGCGACGCCGACGCCTGCCTCAGCCGGGGCGGCGCGAAATTTTCCCTCCAGGACTACGCCGGCGCCATTGCGGATTACGACCGGGCGATTGCCCTCGAGCCGGATTTCACCGCCGCCATCTATTCCCGCGCCCTCGCGCACCGGCGCCAGGGCGACTACGACGCGGCCTTCGCCGATTACGACCACGCCATCGCCCTCGACCCGGATTACTGGCGCGCCTACAACGGGCGCGCCACCACGCACAACGCCCACGGCGATTTCGCCCTCGCCATCCTCGACTACGAAAAACGCATTGCGCTCGAACCCGACGGCGACGAATACGCCTGGTTCCAGCGCAGCCTGCTGATGCGCCGCCTCGGCCGTCCCGACGACGGCAAACTCGCCACACAAGTGGCCAGTTGGCCGGACGGCTGGCCCAAGACCGTCGGGCAATTTCTCCTCGGCAAAATCAGCGCGGACGACCTGCTCCGCCTCGCCGCCGCGACCGCTGATGCGCAGACCAAGCGCGAGCAGCTCTGCGAAGCCAACTACTATGTCGGCATCACCGATCTGCTGGCCGGCCGCCCCGCCGAGGCGAAGGAAAAATTTACGGCCTGCGTGGCCACCGGCGTCTATCAATTTCTCGAATCCCTTCTCGCCCGCTCCGAACTGGCCCGGATGCAGGCAGCGGCCGGCGCGCCGTGAAGGGAGGGATTTATGCCAAAGCTGAATTGTTTTTGGTCTTCAGGATGGAACTGTGAAACTTGAACCCACTTAGCCAGTTATGGATGGCAAAGCCTTGAAATGCTACAATTGAAACGAATCGAGTATCTCGAAAATTGCGGGTGATTTGATAACCCATCCAAGTGCACTTGATTCGGATTTAGGTTCATTTCCATAGACGGTTAGTTCTGCTCTGGGTTGTGTGACAGGAACGACATGACGACCTACGTATATTCCGAGAAATTGATTCATCTGCCCCGAGAAATTCCTTCTAAGGATTACAGGCGACCCAGATATACCACGAAGCGTAGTAGCATCTATCAGAAAGCGAGGGATGTCGTTGAAATCAGGCCCCGGGTCGTTAGCAATGTTTCCAATTTTCCAGATTGGTAAAGGGGTATTATCGTCAACCATGTTTACCAAACCAAGAGGATACCCGACGACAAAGACGGTATTCGTTACACCTACTTGCAGAGATCCAGGACTAAGAGCTTATCCGTAAATAAAAGTTGTTCGTCTGCAAACAATAAGCGCGCTGGCGAGACAGAGCAAGGCTTCGTGGGAGGCGGCGGTTTTCTCAAACCGCACGAGGAGTTTGCGGTAGCGGTTGAGCCAGGAAGCGGTGCGTTCCACCACCCAGCGACGGGCTTGGCCGGTGGATCGGCGCGGGGCTGGTTTGGCTCCGCGGGCAGGCACATGCGGACGGTAGCCGTATTGGCGCATGGTGCGCAGGCCCGGTTTCCCCCAGTAACCCTTGTCGGCACACAAATGGGCCGTGCGCCGGTCGTGGCGCTGGCGCAACGTGCGGCGCACCAGCGTCACGTCGTGTTCATTGGCCCCGGCGACGATGAGCGACAGCGGGACGCCACGGGCGTCCACCAGCACGCTGCGCTTGCTCCCATTTTTTTCCCCGGTCGGTGGGGTTGGCTCCCACCGCTTCGCGCGCCAGAGGGGCCTTGACCAGGGAGCCATCGATGCTTTGCCACCGCCACGCGATGCCCTCCAATTCATCGTAGTCGGCCAGACCGGCCCGCCACAACGCCTCGAAGAATCCGGCGGCGTGCCACTGCTGAAAGTATTTGTGCACGGAACTGGCGCTGCCATACCGGGCCTTGGACAGCGCTTTCCACTGGCAACCCGTGCGCAGCACGTAAACCACCGCCTCGAAGATGCGTCGAGGCGCGAGGGCCTTGCGGCCCGCGCCTGCGGCGCGACGGTAGCGCCCGCCCGCCTTCCGGCCGGCGCGCGCGGGAACCAAAGGCTCGACTTTGGCCCAGAATTCATCAGAGATTTCCCAGGAGGATAGTCGCGGCATCCCCGCAGTTTATCCCGCCGCCTTCTCAACGCAATCCTTATTTACGGATAAGCTCTAAGATGAAATTCGCAATGACATTTTGAAACGCCTTCCAGTTTCAGGACTGCAACATCAATGCCTGCATTTGTTGGGTGAGTCTTAAATAATACATTACATGTGTTAGGGTCGTTGTCTCCATCTAGGAGTGAAGTTCGATGCTTAAACCAAAACCCATGAATTTTGACCCAATTAGGCAGTGAACGTTCGGTATGAATTATTTTATTTGTTTCTGGGTTTCTGCCTGTAAGATTATGTCTGGCTGTGACAAGATAAAATCGATGGTGTAAATCGCTAATAATAATTCCAGTCCCTGTTGCTAAGTCTGTAGCTGTGTCTTCAGAGTGACCAGGAATTTGAAATTGCATAGTTAAACGAACAACCGCTCTTGAGAGAGGGTCAGCTTCGGCTACCGGATCGTTATAATAGAATGGAGCTGCCATTGGCGTAATTCACTTCTTCGGCAGCAGCTTCAAATCCACGAGCCAGTCCTGCAGGCGGTCGTTCCAGGTGCTGACGGGGTGGTCGTGAGTTTCGAGCGCAAAACCGTGCGCGCCGTTGGTGTAGATGTGCAGCTCGGCGGGCATCTGGGCTGTTTGATAGGCGGTGAAAACTTTGATGGCGTTGGCCGCACCGGGGGCGTCTTCAAATGTGCCAGCGAGAAAGAGCGGCGGGGCGTCTTTCGGGACGGTCAAGGGCGCATCCATTGTGCCGGGGTAGAGAATCACTTCGAAATCGGGGCGCGAGCTGGCGCGTTCGATGGGGTCGGCGGCGTCGGGCTTCCCGGCGTCGAAGCGCGTGCCCGCATAGGCGGCCATCGCACCGCCGGCGGAAAAGCCCATCAGGCCGATGCGCTTCGGGTCGAGACCCCAGTCGGCGGCGCAGCTGCGCACGAGGCGCAGGGCGCGCAAGGCGTCGCCAATCGAAGTGTCGAGCGTGTAACTGGGAAAGCCCGGCGTCTTCGAGAGCCGGTATTTCACGACGAAGGCGGAGACGCCGATTTTGTTGAGCCAGAGCGCGATGTCGCGCCCCTCGTGGTCAATGGTCAGCGTGTTAAAGCCGCCGCCGGGGCAGACGAGCACCGCCGCGCCGGTCGCGGTTTCCTTCGGCGCGGGGAAGACATAGACCGACGGGTAATGCACGGGCGAGAGGTGGCCGTGCGGGCTGCGCGCGGTGGGCGGCGAATAATTTTCCCGGGCGGTGATGCCTTCGGAGCCGGGCGCGCCGTTGGGCCAGAGCAAAATTTCCGGGGTGCCGGGCCACGGCGGCGTCAGCGCCGGCACTTGATAATCGGCGGCGTGCGCCAGAGTTGATAAACCTAGTGCGAGCGACAATAACAAGAGGCGGGGGGATTTCATGGCGTGGTGGATTTGGGTTTGGAAGGTGTGGTAGTGGACGCAGCGGCCTTCGCGGCCGCGCCGGGGGTGGTCAGGCTTTCAACCGGCGCGAAATCGTCTGTCAACAGCGGCGCGGTGAGGTAATTTTTCGGGGGCGTGGATTGGAGATTATCAAGGCGGTCAAGGAAATCGGGGAAGGTGATTTTTTTTGCGTCCACCAGCGGCGTGGCGATTTTCTTCAGCGCGTCGAGGCTGGTGGCGTCCTTCTTGAGCGTGGCGACCATGACGACGTTGAGGCTGGTCTGCGCCTGGAAGACATAAACCTGCGCGAAGACCTCCTTGAGCGTGCGGTAAATCGAGGCGACGATGTCGCTGGTGTTGTAGCCCTGGAGGATGGTGATGACGTTGTAGGCCAGCACGCCGTCGGGCGCGAGGTGTTCCTTGGCGAGCTGGAAAAATTCCTTCGTCACCAATTCATACGGGATGCTCGCGCCGTAGCGGCCCTGCGTGTAGGCGTCCATCAGGATGGCGTCGTATTTATTTTTGGTGTGGGTCAGGAATTGGCGACCGTCGAGCACGTCCAGTTTCTGCCGGTCGCCGAGGGTGTAGGCGAAATATTTTTGCGCCACGTCGGCGACCATGGGGTCAATTTCCGCAGTCTCCATGGTGACCTCGGGATGGTAATGCGCCATGGCTTTCTGGGTGCTGGCGCCGCCGAGGCCGAGCATGAGGATGTTTTTGATGTCGGGCTTCCACAGCCAGATCGTCTGGAAATAGTCCGTGTATTCAAACGCGCCGGCAAAGGGATTTTTGACTTCCATGCGCGACTCCATCGTGTCGTCGAAATAGAGCGTGCGCACGCCGTCCTCATCCACCACGGCGATATTGTGGTAGGGCGAGGTGCCGGTATAGACGATGTCCGTCTCGAGGACAGGGGCGTTTTGAGCGGACGCGCGCGGCACAGCGGCCAGCGCAAGGACGACGCCGGCGGCCAGGCAGGAAAACAACTTAGGCATGGGGCGGGGGTGGGGCAGGGGTGGGGGAAGGGCTGGCGAGGTCCGGCGGGCGCAGCCAACTATTGAGCGCGACGCAGGCCGCCGCCAAGACGATAATTGCGCAGCCGGTCACGTAGAAAATGACCGTCAGCGAGGCGGTTTGCAGCAAAATATAGCCCGACACAAAGACGCCCGCGATGCTGCCAACGGTGCTGGCCGCGAAAATCAACCCGCTGGCGCGGCCGACCTGGGCGATGTTGCGCGCGCAAATCTGCGTCACATAGGGCGAGAGCATGGCCAGCAGCACACAGGGGAAGAGAAACACGACCGCGCTGCCCAGCACCGGGTCGAGAAACTGGCGCAACGGGGTCAGCTCGACGCCCGGCGGAGTGCTGACCGCGTTGATGAGGTGGTCGGCGAAATTCGGGATGTTAAAGGTGAATAGACCCGCGGGAAACAGCAGCCAGGCCAGGTAGCCGAGCCGCCGCCAGCGATCGGCCAGGATGCCGCCCCAATAATATCCCAGCGCGAGCGCGACCATGACCAGGCCGATCTGGTTCACCCAGACGTAATACGACGTGCCAAAATGCGGCGCGAGAAACCGCGTGCCGATGATCTCGAGCACCATGATGGCGAAGCCGCCGACAAAGACGAGGCACGCTGCCGCAAAGGAACGCATCGGGGGAACATGGATAAACACCGATGCTGAGTCAAAGTTTGTATATTGTCGGCGATGATACAGATTGACTCGTCTTCGATATAGGTTACTTGCCTGGGCGGTGGCGTCTGATGATGGGGGCCGGAGGAATTTTATTCGATTCCCGGGGGCGGCGCGGGCCGGTTGGGTAGGTGGAGCGAGCCGCCAGTTCGTGGCTGTGCACGGGATTGAGATTCGCGACTTGGTTGCACAGATCACGCAGGTCGCTCACTTTTCTTATCAACGGATCCACGGTGCGGATTGAATGTGGTTCATTGGGCCGGGCGGCGGCGCTTTTGGCGAGGGGTGGCTTTTTTGGACTTTCTTTCGTCACGACTTGGGCGCGCCGGGCTTCTTCGCGCCGGGCGGCTTGGCGCACCGGCTCCATCCGGAGGAAGAAGTCCCGGAGGTCGCTCACTTCGCGGATCGTTTGTTCGAGGTTGGTCATTTGATTCCCCTCCTTCGCCAAGGCACAGAGGGCGAACGAAGGTGAGTCCGGCGGCTCACACGTCATAATACATATGGAATTCGTGCGGGTGCGGGCGCAGGCGGACGGCGTCGTATTCGGCTTTTTTGAGGGCGATGTAGTTGTCGAGGAAGTCCTTGGTGAAGACGTTGCCTTTGAGGAGGAAGGCGTGGTCGGCTTCGAGGGCTTCGAGCGCGCCTTTGAGGGACTCGGGGACGGTCTTGATGAGGGCGGCTTCCTCGGGTTCGAGGTCGTAGAGGTTTTTGTCCATCGGGGCGCCGGGATCAATTTTGTTTTTGATGCCGTCGAGGCCGGCCAGCAGCAGCGCGGAGAAGGCGAGGTAGGGGTTGGCGGCCGGGTCGGGGCAGCGGAACTCGACGCGCTTGGCTTTCGGGCTGGGGCTGTAGGTCGGAATGCGGCAGATGGCGGAGCGGTTGCGCGCCGAGTAAGCGAGATTCACCGGCGCTTCAAAACCCGGCACGAGGCGTTTATATGAATTGTTGGTCGGATTCGTGATGGCGCAGAGAGCCGGGCAGTGTTTGAGCAAACCGCCAATGAAGTAGAGCGCGTTTTTGGACAAGCCAGCGTAGCCGTCACCGTGGAAGGTGGGCTTGCCGGCTTTCCAGAGCGAGATGTGCGTGTGCATGCCGGAGCCGTTGTCGCCGAAGAGGGGCTTGGGCATGAAGGTCGCGGTCTTGCCGTGTTTGATGGCGACGTTTTTGACCACATATTTATACACGCACATTTTGTCGGCGCATTTCAGGAGCGGGCTGAAGCGGATGTCAATTTCAGCCTGGCCGGCGGTGGCGACCTCGTGATGCTCGCGCTCGATGTCAATGCCCAGTTCCATCATGGTGAGGATCATCTCATTGCGAATGTCCACGAGTTTGTCATTCGGCGCGACGGGGAGGTAGCCCTCCTTGTGGCGGATTTTGTAGCCGAGGGAGGGGAACTCCTCCTTGCCGGTGTTCCAAATGCCCTCGTTGGAGTCCACGGAGTAAAAGGCATTGTTGCTCGCGCCGCCGAAGCGCACGTCGTCAAAGATGAAGAATTCCGCCTCGGGGCCGCAGTAGCAGGTGTCGCCAGCGTCGGTGGTTTTCAAATACGCCTCGGCTTTTTTGGCGATGCCGCGCGGGGAGCGGTCATACGGCTCGCGGGTGAGCGGGTCTTCGACATCGCAAATGAGGCTGAGGGTGGGATACTTGGTGAAGGGGTCCACAAACGCCGTGCCGGGGTCGGGCATGACGAGCATGTCCGAGGCCTCGATGCCTTTCCAGCCGCGGATGGACGAGCCGTCAAAGCCGATGCCGTCCGTGAAAATGCCCTCGGTCAACTCATTGGTGGGAATGGCGAAGTGTTGCCAGGTGCCATGAATATCGCAGAACTTGAGGTCCACGATTTTGATGTCTTTGGCTTTGGCCAAAGCGAGAACTTCTTTGGGGGTCATGGTGTTTTTTGGTTCGATGCTGAATGGAATAATGGGTATGGTCGGGCGCGTCAATCTTGTCAACAGCGACGCAGCCGACCCCTGCGGGAACCGGCGCAGTGTATAAAAAATGCCTGATTTGATGAAGGTGTTTTGTTGACTGGATGGAAATTTTATGAAAAATGGCGAGCACACGATTTTTATTGAAACACCGACGGTATCCTGGCTGACGGTGCTGCTGGGTGGTGCCTTGGTGGCGGGTAATGTGGTGGAATTGGGTGGGGTGGAACCGGCGGCCCGCGAATGGTCGGCCTGGATGCTGGCGGGGCTGGTGGTGGTGCATGGGGTAAGCATGGCCTGGCGGTGGGGAGTGGAGCAGGAGGATCTGCGCCTGCCACGATGGCCGTTATGGGCGGCGACGATCGTGCTTGGTCTCTGGTTTGCCTGGTGGCACGACCAGGCGCACCCGATGCGCTCCGGCCACCTGTTTTTTTTGGCGGCTGAAGCGTGGTTGTTATGCTGGATTGTGGCGGCAACCCCCGGAGGGCGCGCGTTATCCTGGGCCTGGTTGCTGGTGGTGGTCATGGCGGCGGGGCTGGCCTTGGCGGCGGCCGTGGGCTGGCAAGCGCGCAGGAGTGGGTTGTGGTTGCCGATGGAGCGGCAATTGCCCGCGATGTGGAGGGGAGACTGGAGCGGGACGCTGCCATCGCCCGCTGCGTTCGGGGTGCTGATGTTGCTGGCCGGGCCGGTGTTGTTGGTCATGGCTGGGTCGCGCCACCTGCCATTTTTTTGGAGGGTATTTTCCGCGATGGGAGGGTTAATCATGCTAGTGGGCGCTCTGCATACATTTTGCCTGGGCGTATGGTTAGGGGTGGTGATGGCGGTGGGTGTATCGCCGTGGGTGGTGACGAATTCCCGCGTGGGGCGGTATGTTGGGTGGGGCTGTGCTATGGCATTTTTGGCCGGGGCGGTGATTTATTTGCATGAAGCCCGGATCCCGGGTGAGTCCTGGCTGGCGCCACTTTTGACGGGGGAAACGCCGTTGGATGCCACCCGGGTTGCGTTGGCCGAGGCCTGGCAGCACAATCCATGGCTGGGTGGGAGTGGGGAGACAGTGTCCGATTTGGCCCGCGCGGCTGATTGGCCGCTACCGGATGGTGGGTGGAGTTATTGTTTTAGCGATTGGTTGGAATTGGCGGTGGCGTGGGGCATGGGCGGGGTGGCGCTGGCGGCAGTTGTTTTGGGTGGGTTGTTATGGGCGGCCTGGTCAAGTTGGGCGCGGCTGCCGTTTTCCGTTGCGCCGGAAGCCGCCTATGAGATGTCCGCAGTCGGGCCAAGGGGTGGTTTGACGGCAAAAGGGACCTACACGCCCGAGGCCAAGGTGTTGCTGGCGGCCGGGGCGCTGGGCTTGTCGGCGGTGGTGGTGGCGATGACTGCGTGCCGGGCTTGGAATATTCCGGCGGTGGTGTTCGTTTTTGCAGTGGTGGTCGGGGTGGTGGCACGCAATGTCCCGCAGCGCGGCGGGTCGGTGCGGTTGGAGGCCGAGACGCGCGGCACACTGGGACTCGGTCTGGCGGCGATGGCGTCAATGCTGCTAGCGGGGAAGGTCGCGCCAGCATGGGCGGCGCAGGGTAAGCTGGATGAAGCGCAGGAGTTCTTGGTGGAAATTGACGCACAGCCCAATGCGGAATTACTGGCGCAAGCGGCGGCAGACTTGCGCGAGGTGCTGGCCTGGCAGCCCGGCAATGGGCGGGCGCTGACCGGGCTGGCCTGGTTGGATATGGAATGGGCGCGGCTAGATCCCGGGCAATTCACTATTTACAGCGAAAGGGCGGAAAACAACGCGGTGCGCGCGATTGAATTTGCGCCGCAGGCACCTGAGCCGTGGATTGTGCGAGGGCTGGCGTGCCTGCTGGTCAACCGGGTGGCGGACGCGTGTAATCACCTCGGCCATGCCCTCGATTTGGCCCCACACAATCCCGAGGCGCAATATTACGCGAGCACCATACTCCTGGCCGAGACGGGTGCGAAGAATGGGCCGTTAATGATGCGGATGCTGCCGCCGCGCTATGAGCCGCCACCATCATGGCCCCCGCTGGATGGCGAGCCGGCGGAGGGCGCCCGGCCGCCGCCGTGAAAAATTTCGATTCTTAAGAGTTGGCTCAAGTCGGGGTGTGGTTTATAAATGAAACGGTCATGGCTGCTCCCCGCCAATTTCCCCTGCGACTGGCATTGCTGCTGGCGTTAGTTCCTTTGGCGTGGTGGGGGCTGGATTATTTGAAGGTCTTTGGCCGCATCAACAATCTGGCCGAGTCCTGGATGTATCAGTTCCGCGGCGAGATTCCCGCAACGGACAACACCAAGCCCGGCCACCCACCGTTGAAGATTATTTATGTGGATGTGGACGGCCCCACCGTCAAATTTCTCGGTGAGCGCCCTTGGTCGCGGGAATATTACGCGAGGATCATCAACGCCTTGTTTGAATATGGGGACATCAAGGCGGTGGGGCTCGACTTTGTGCTTTCGCCCGCCGGAGTCCTGTCGGGGATGTTGGACCAGCAAAAGGTACATAATAACGACAACCTTCTGGGCACGGCCATGGAGAAATATCCCGGTGCGATCATTGCGACTGTGTATAGTGAGGTCCCGCATTCTGCGGCTGCCGTTAAAGACCTGCCTGCGACTTCGGCGCTCAAGCAGGCGGATTTCCCCTACATTTACTTGGGGTATGTGGACCCGGCCAAGAACGGCTATCCAGAAAGCCCGACTTTCCCCCTAATCAATCCGGATCGCATTCACACCGGGATGATTGACGTGGCAACGGATTATAATGGCGACGGCGTGGCGGATTCCGTGCCGCGCTGGGTGCCGCTGTTTGCCGAGACCATCGGCCCGGACCACACGAACAACATCGTCAGTGGCTATCTAAAGTTTACGTATCCTGATGATAAAGACTTAAACGGTACAGATTCGCCGTCGCCCTTGCGCATGGACCAAGGCAATACGACCCTGGTGCTTGATCCGAATGGCGGGCCACCGTTCAAGATGCCCAAAATTCAGGACGTAACCTTCTATAATCTTTCCATCAAGCTGGCGCTGGCCTATCTCGGACTGGACGAAAGGAATATCAAACGCAGTCCGAACGATCTGCAAATTGTGGACAGTGCCGGCAAAGTGCTGGTTGACATTCCCATGCGCGAGCAACAATTGCTGGAGGTCAACTGGTTTTCCAAATGGATCAACCCTGTGCTCAATCCACGTTACAGTTTTCTGCAAGTAATGGACCATGGCAGCAAATGGGAAACGGGCACGCCGGAACAGAAGGCCGCAGCGAAAGAATTTTTCCAGCCGTTCAAGGATGCCATCGTGCTCGTCGGCCCGGTGGATCCCATTTTGCAGGATTTGGCCCCCACGCCATTCGACGCGGAGAACCAGCCCAAGGTCGGGGTTTACGGCAATCTGCTGAAGACGATTTTCACGGGCGATTATATCCTCCGGCCACCCGGCTGGGTGCCGGTCGTGCTGCAATTCATGCTCACTTTGGTCGTGGCCGGCCTGGCGGTTTATAGCGGGCGCGGGGCGGGTCTGGCCAAGGTGGCGGCGGTGGTGGTGCTGCTGGCCTACATCCTTGGGGTGTTTGAGACGTTCGCGCATTTTACTTTGATGCTCCCGCTAATGGTCCCCGTTGGGTCGGCGTTTAGCACGGCGTTTATCGGCGCGGTGGCGCGCTTGGAAGCCGAGGAAAAGCAAAAGAAGCGCATCAAGGGCATGTTCGCGACCTACCTGGCACCCGAAGTCGTGAATGAAATGGCCGACTCCGATCAGGAGCCGCAACTGGGCGGCCACAGTGTCTTTATCACTTGTTTCTTCAGCGACGTGCAGAGCTTCTCCGCTTTTTCCGAGGTGCTCACGCCGGCCAAGTTGGTGGACTTGATGAACGAATACCTCACGGCCATGACCGACATACTGCAGGCCGAGCGCGGTTCGCTCGACAAGTTTATCGGCGACGCCATCGTGGCCATGTATGGCGCGCCGATTACGCTCACGGACCATGGGTTGCGTGCGAGTGTCGCCGCCTGCCGGATGCAAAAGCGGCTCGGCGAATTGCGCCAGAAATGGATTGGCGAGGGCGACAAGTGGCCCGACCGCGTCCATAACATGCGGATGCGCATCGGCCTGAACACCGGCGACGCCACCGTGGGCAACATGGGCTCGGCCACGCGCTTCAATTACACGATGATGGGCGACACCGTGAACCTCGCCGCCCGCTGCGAGAGCGGCGCCAAGCACTTCGGCGTGTATACCATGTGTACGGAGGACACCAAGAAAAATGCGGAGGAAAAGGGCAACCAGATTCTTTTCCGGCGCCTCAATAAAATCAAAGTCAAGGGCCGCTCCACCCCGGTCGAAGTTTACGAAATTGTCTGCTTCCGCGAGGAGGCGACGCCGGACACGTTGCGCTGCGTCGAACTGTTTGAGCAGGCCTTGCACCTTTATTTTGCGCAAAAGTGGGACGAGGCGAAAGCGCTTTTTGCCGAGGCGCAAAAACTGGAGCCCCTCCAGCCCGGCCGCGACGCAGGCGTCGCGCACAACCCCTCCGAGCTCATGCAGGAAAAGTGCGACGAAATGAAGGCCCACCCGCCCGCGTCAAACTGGAACGGCGTCGAGGAAATGACGGAGAAGTGAGGGAATGGAAGAGGGAGAAGAGGAGACAGAAAACAGGAGACAGGTAACAACGCAGGCCAAGATATTGGTCAATTTTTCGCCTGGCGTTCTTTTAGGTTCCCGACTACTGATTCCTGGCTCCTGACTTTTGTCTCCTCACCCCCCAAACCACGGCGGCTCGTTGCCACGCTTCCATTTGATATTGCAGCCGACGCTGGCCTTTTGCGCGGTTTCGGGAACGGTGCGACCGGCGAGGGTGGCTTCGAGGGCGGCGCGCAAATCCGCGCCGGTCACGGAGCCGGGGCCGGCCGGGGCGGCTGTCATCAAAGCGCCCGCGGTAAACCAGCCGGTGGGAGGCGTCGAAGACGTAGAAATCAGGGGTGCAGGCGGCATGGTAATCGCGCGCGACGGTCTGCGTCTCATCATGCAAATACGGAAAGGTGAAGCCGAGCTTGTTCGCCACCACCGCCATTTGGCTGGGAGAATCTTCGGGATATTTTTCGGCGTCGTTGCTGCACACCGCGACGGCGGCCAGCCCGCGTGCCTGGTATTCCTTGATGAGCGCCGCCAGCGGCTCGCGGATGTGCACGACGAAGGGGCAATGGTTGCAAATAAAAGCGATCAGCAGGGCGGGTTGGCCGGCAAAATCCGCGAGTTGGACGACGCGGCCGGACGCGGCGTCGGGCAGCGCGAAGCCGGGCGCTTCAGTGCCGAGAGGCAGCATGGTGGAATGAACGGCGACCACGGAAGGGGCGGGGTAGGAATTAAGAATTATGAATTAAGAAGGCAGACACAAGCAAAAGTATTCTTTGGGCGGTCAAGCTAAGAGTCTGCGTCCTTTATCGGCGGTGCCCGCTGGACTTAAGCACCCCAGCCTTGGCTGGTTTTGCTTCTTAATTCATAAATCTTAATTTTTCTTAGCTGGATGGAAATACGCATTCAAAATGGCGCGGGCGACCGGGCCGGCGATTTGGCCGCCGTAGTAGTCTTCGCCGGGGACGGCACTTTCAATGGCCACCGCGACGGCGATTTGGGGATTTTCGATGGGGGCAAAGCAGACGAACCAGGCCACCGTCGTGTTTTTGTGGGGCCCCCATTGGGCGGTGCCGGTTTTGCCCGCGATCCGCAAGCCCTGGATTTGGGCGGGGTAGCCTGTGCCACCTGGGCCGACTACGGCTTCCATGCCGGTGAGAAGCAATTGTCGTTCTTCCGGCGTCAGCCCGAGCGGCTCGCCACCGTGTTGAATCGTCGCCGGGTCGAGGTTTGGATTATGGATGAGCGTCGGCTGGGTGCGGGTTTCGTCGCGCGCGATGGAAGCGACCATGCAGGCCATTTGCAGCGGGGTCACTTCCACATAACCTTGGCCAACCGCCAGATTGGCGGTATCGTCGTCCGACCATTTGCCAAAGCTGTCGGCGGAGTCGTGACGATTGGCCATTTTCCAAGCGGGATCAGGGATGATGCCGGCGTGTTCGCCCAGGCCGATGCCAGTGGGCTGGCCCAAGCCCATCCGGCGGGCCTCCTGCGTAATCAACGGCTGTTTAAGAATATTCACACCCACTTGGAAGAAAAAGACATCGTTGCTGATCTGCAGCGCCTTCACCAAGCCGATATTGCCTTGATCCGTTCGGCTGTCATCGTTGAAAATATGTTGGCTTGGGGGAAAGGTGATGGACGCGGGGCAATCAAGAAACATGGTGCCATTCAATACGCCGGCACGCAGGCCCGCAATGGTGTCAATCAGCTTGAAAGTCGAGCCGGCGGGATACAGGCCCTGCGTGGCGCGGTTGAGTGAATTGGTGGAATGCGGGTCAGCTTTACCGTCCACTATGCCGTTAAGTTTGTCGGCAAATTCCTGCGACATGCTCGGCACGGTCTCATTCAGATCAAAGGTCGGGCTGACGGCCATGACGAGCACTTCGCCTGTGCGCACATCCAAAGCGACGGCGGAGCCGATCAACGGGCCTGCGGCGGCGGGCGGGGGCGGATGCGCTAGAGCGTTTTCCGCCGTGCGTTGCAGATTCAAGTCGAGGCTGCATTGGAGGTCGGCGCCCTTGCCAGGTGTCTTGACCGCGATGCGCTCCTGCATTTTCGCGGAGGGGTCCACGACCCAGATTTCGCCGCCGGTTTCGCCGCGCAGTTGTTGGTCGTAGGCATATTCCAGGCCGATGCGGCCGTGCCAACTGGGCAGCGTGAAGGTGATGTGTTGGGGCAGCCGGTCTTGCGGCTGGATGCGCAGATATTGCCGCCAAAGATCGGCGAAGCTGCTGGTGTCGCCCTCCGCCTCCGCCGTACGCGACACGTATCCCAGCGCGTTAAAGGCGAGCGAGCCGTTGGGGTAGGCGCGCTGGGCCTGCACTTGGGTTTGCATCGGATTGGGCCGCTGGATACCCTTGCTGTCGGGAATGTCCACGGCGGTTTGGGCGTTGAAGCGGGCATATTCTTGCGGGGTGAGATGGTCAATGAGCGTGACGGGCAGAAGCGGATTGTCGTCCGCCTCGCGGTCAAAGGTGACGCGATCCAGCGTGTCGTTGCGGCCCAGGATGAGATTCGCCTGGCGCAGATACCATTGGGCGACGATAAAGCGCGCATCCCGATACAGAGTGGCGCTGTTTGGGGTGGGCCGGGCGTCCGCAGAGTCGTAGGCGAGCTGGGCGGTTTGGTTTTTGAGGGCGTAGAACTCTTGGTCGAACTCATCGCGCAATTCATTGGTGTAGAGGACGACGGAGTAGCGCGCTTCGTTGTCCACGAGCACATTGCCGTGGCGGTCGAGGATACGCCCGCGGGGGCCGGGTTCGAGCACGCAGCGGAGCATTTGCGCGCTTTCCATGCTGTCATAGTAGGGTTTGAGGAAAACCTGCCGCCAGGCCAGGCCGCCGATGAGCACGGCCAGCAACAAAGCCAGCAGAACAGTCAGTGAAAACAGCCGCGGATTGTTCCGCTGGTAAACGGCCAGTTGCGGGTTCAGCAGGTTTCCTCGGCGCGCGGGGACGTTGCTGTCGAGCCCGCGAACGCGAGGGCGCTGACCTGGAAATCGAAAAACCATAGGGCAACAGGAAAAACGACGATTTGAGATAGGATAAAGTCCACCGTCAGGCGTTCGAAAAACGCCGCGCCAAGGAGGGGGTTGTGCATGGCGGCCCACCCCGTGAAGGCGAGAAAATACGCCGCATTGATCAGCCAGGCGAGTCCGATTTGCTGCGTTCGCCGCACGCGGCCCAAGCGCGGGCGCACGGCCAGGATAAACATCGCGCCGGCCACAAACAAGCTCATGAGAAAGCCCGGGGGCGTGGGTAACGCCGCATCGCCGGCCAATCCGCTCACCGCCAGGCAGAGTAGCAGCCAGCCCGGACTCAGTCGCAACGCGGGCCACACGACGCATGGCCCGAGGAAAAACACGGACACACTCCAACCGGCCAGACCGTCATTGACCATGGCCGCCAGCGCGAGCAACAGGATATTGGCCGCGGCCAACACATACCAGTAGCGGTCGAGGTTCATGGTTGGGGAGCCGGCGGGAGGGGAGTGGAGGAGGGCGATTTGGCGGTGGGTGCGAGTGGCGGGGAGGCTGCGTCCGGTGCATCAGGCACCAGCACGGCCACTTCATGCAAGTCCGCCAGCCGTGGGTCGAGTTTAACGAGACCCGTTTGAAAAAGTCCATCAGCGCCCGGCGTAAAACGATCCACTTCGCCCAGGGGCAGGCCGGACGGGAACACGCCGCCCAGATTGGAGGTCACCAGCAACATGGTCCCGCCGCCAGCCAGATTGAGCGTGGGCGACACATTGCGCACTTCGCCGCGCACTTCGCCCGTGGGTGTTTGAAAGGGCGCGGTCGTCACTCCCTGGAAAATCACCGGGTTCGGGTCGCCGCCGAGATTCGCGTCCACGCGAAATGTCGGGCTGCTGGCCAGTTCGACTGTGGCAGTGAAATCGTCCACCCGCGCGATGCGCCCCACCACGCCGCCGGTGAAGACCACACCCTGGCCTTCCGCGAGGCCCGCGCGCCGGCCTTGGCGAATGACAATTTCCTGCCACCAAGCTGTCTCGTTGCGGCGGATGACTCGCGCAAAGACGTAGCGGAAGCCGGGTTCGGGCGGCATTTGCAGAAGGGCAGCGAGGCGGTCATTGTCGTCGCGCAAGGCGGCGTCCTGCTGCACCTGCAAACCGGCGGCGTTGGCCTGGCGGGTGGCATCGCGGCCGGCTTCGATCAATTCGTTTTGACTGTGATTACGCAGGCCCCAGTAATCCTGCACGTCCTTGAGGCGCGCATAAGCCAACTCCCCCGGCGCTTCAAAGAGCGAAAAACTGGCGCGGGAGAAGTTGCGCGCGGCCACCGGCGCCAGCCACCAGGCGGCGAGAAACAACGCCAGGATGAGCAAAGGGCGAAAGCGGCTGGCGCGCGGTGTGACCAAGGCGGGACGGATCCACAAAATGTTAAGGCGGAAATGCCGCCGTTCAGTCCATGAAATTCTTTGACTCGGCCAGCCATTCGTCAAGATCCTGCAGCACAATGCCGGTGCCGTTGGCGACCGCGCTCAGCGGGTCGTCGGACAGGATGACGGGCAGGCCGGTGGCTTCGCTGAGGAGGCGGTCGAGGTTGCGCACGAGCGAGCCGCCGCCCGCCATCACGATGCCGCGGTCCACCAGGTCCGCCGACAATTCCGGCGGGCAGCGTTCGAGCGCGGCGCGGACGACTTCGACAATCGAGTTAAAGGTGTCGTTGAGGCACTCGCGGATTTCCTGCGAGGTGATGAGCAGCGTCTTGGGCAGGCCGGCCACGGAGTCGCGCCCACGCACTTCCATGGTCAGTTCCTGGTCGAGGGGATAGGCGGAGCCGACAGTGATTTTGATTTCCTCCGCGGTGCGCTCGCCAATCATCAGGTTATAGGCGCGCTTCATGTAATTGATGATGGCGTTGTCCATTTCATCGCCGGCCACGCGCAGGCTTTTCGAGTAAACGACGTTGCGCAGGGAAATGATGGCGACTTCCGTCGTGCCGCCGCCGATGTCCACGATCATGTTGGCGGCCGGCTCGTCAATGGGCAGGCCCACCCCGATGGCGGCGGCCAGCGGCTCCGTCACGGTCAGCACTTCGCGCGCGCCGGCATTGAGCACCGAGTCGCGCACCGCGCGGCGCTCGACTTCGGTGATGCCCGAGGGAATCGCCACGACCACGCGCGGGCTGGACCAGGCGGACTTGATGACTTTCTTGATGAAGTGGCGCAGCATCTCCTGCGTCACGTCAAAGTCGGCGATGACGCCGTCCTTCATTGGGCGCAGGGCGGTGATGGCGACGGGCGTGCGGCCGAGCATGCGCTTCGCCTCCGTGCCGACGGCGAGAACCTTTTTCGAATTCGTGTAAATGGCCACCACACTCGGCTCGCGCACCACAATGCCCTTGTCCTTCACATAGACGAGGGTGTTGGCGGTGCCGAGGTCAATGCCGATGTCGGCGGAGAAATACGAAAAGTATTTGGCGAGAAAGCCGATCATAAGCGTGGGCGGAGTGCGGAGTGAAGATGCCGAAAAAGGCATTTTTTGGAAATCAGTCCCTCCTGTCAAACGTAAATCACGCTTGGGTAAGGTCTTGCGGCAGGCTGCTAAACGGCCACGGCCCGCGCCAGCCAGGCCTGCCAACTCGCATAAACGCCGCCTTTGGTGGCGAATTTTTGGTCATAGGCCCGCAGGGCCGCGCGCAGTTTCCCGGCGCCGGCCACGCGACGCGGCGCGAGGCCCCCGGCATGGATGGTGCGCAACAGCGCGAGCGCGTCTAGATAAATTTCCCGGCGTTCCCAAAGGGCCTCACGTTCGATGGCGAAACCGGTGCGATGCAGTATCACGCGCCATTCCTCCAGCGAATGCCAGCGCAGCGGCGTCGCGCCGGGCAAAACCGACTGCAATTCGTGCAGGGTGCCCGCCAACAGCACGGCGATGGCCATGCGCCCACCCGGCGGCAAGATTTTCCGCCAGCCGCGCAGAACCGCTTCGGGTTCCTCCAGCCATTGCAAAAGATTGCAGGAAAAAACCCAATCGGCGGAATCCAGGCCAGCCGGTTGACGCGCATCCAACTTGGCCCAACGGGCGGCGGGGCAGCGCACGCGGCCCAGTTCGAACATGCACGGTGCGGCGTCGGTGGCGAGGTAGGTTCCCGGCCACGGTTGCATTTCCCGAGTAAACAAGCCCGTGCCCGCACCGAATTCTACCGCGCGGCCCTGGCGTTCACTGGGCGCAATCCAGCCCGCCAACTCCGCCGCCAGCGCCGCTTGCGGGGCGCTGTGGGCGTCGTAGCCGGACACCGAGCGGTCGAAATTTTGGATGACATCCATTAGACGGAAGATTGAGAAAACATTTCACGGGCGGCGCGCAGCAAACGGCCGGGCGCGTGACCGGCGCCGGCCACGACGCGCAGGGCCGGCCACAATTTTTTCAACATGGCAGCATCGGTCAAGGAATCGTCGGTGCCCGCCACGCCCTGCCAATGCGACGGCGGTGGGGCGGGCGCGCGCAGGGTTTCCAGCCAGCCGAGTTCCTCGTCGAGCGTGGTGATTTCTTCCGCGGTAAACTTGTCGGGTGGCGGAATCGAATCAGCCAAGCCCGTGCGCCGGAAAAAATCCACCACCGCGGCCGGGGCATCCTGGCGCAAACGCCGGCGTTGCAGACTTAACTGCGCGAGCGCCATGCGTCCGCCGCAACCTTGCTCGGATGAAAAGGCAAAAATTGGCGCGAGCAAAACCACTGGGGTTTTTTCCGGAATTTTCGTCGCCCGACTGAGCAGCCAAAGCGCGCCTAAGGAGTATCCGCCAAGGGCGTCATATTCATTTTTCGCCAGCGCGGTGGCGGCGTCCGTTGGGGTCACGGCAGCGTGTTCCGCTTCCGGCCAACCGGCGCGCGCCCGCGCGGCCAGCCAGTCTGGCGGGACGGCCCAACCGGATATCCACAAAATTTTCATGGTTGGGTGGTGCGGGCGGCACGCCAGGCGTCCATTTCATTGAGCAAGGCTTCCAAGTCTTCCCAACGCGTGTTAGCTTTGAGCGACAGGCGCAGGCGCGCCGCGCCAACGGGCACAGTGGGCGGGCGGATGGCGCCGATGGCGATGCCGCGTTCGCGCAAATGCGCGCCAAGCGCGACGGTTTCGTGGTCGTCGCCAATCAGCACCGGCACAATCGCGGAGTCGCCCGGCGGCGTGTCCCACCCGCGCGCACACAGGTGCTCGCGCAGCCTCTGCGATTGCGCACGCCATTGGGTTGATTGGGGCACAAGTGCGCGAACCCGCCCAATCGCAGCGGTGGCGGCAGCCGCGAGCAGCGGGGAGAGGTAGGTGGAATAAATGAATTCCCCGGCGCGGTTCACAAGGGCTGCACGCAAGGCAGGCTCATGGAAAAGCGAATACGCGCCCTGCGCGCCGAGCGTTTTCCCAAGCGTGCCGATAAAAACATCCACTTCGCCGGTGACGCCCGCCTCGGCGGCGCGGCCCTGGCCCTGCGGGCCGAACCAGCCGAGCGCGTGGGCTTCGTCGAGCATCCAGATGAATCCGTGCCGGCGTTTCATTTCCGCCAGACGCGCCAGGTCGGGGCTGTCGCCATCCATGCTGAAGACGCTTTCGGTGACGACCCAGCGCGCCGCGCCAGGCCGCGGGTTTTCGCGCAAAAGAATTTCCAATGCATCAAGATCATTATGCGGGAAACGGATGAATTTCGCGCCCGATTGCAGGAGTCCGGCGATGAGGCTGTGATGCACCAGCCGGTCGGCAAGAATCAAATCGCCCCGCGTCGCGAGCGTGCCGAGCACGGCCTGGTTCGCGGCATAGCCGCTATTCCAGACGAGGCCGCAGGGGAATCCGTGCCACGCGCACATGGTTTTTTCAAGGATGACGTGGGCGTCTTGGTAACCGCGCACGAGGGGAGAGGAAGCGGCTGACACCGGTCCGTCCTCGAGCGCCGCGCGCACGGCATTTTTTACGGCGTCATCATTCGCCAGATTGAGATAATCATTGTCGGCCAGATTGACCCGCACCATCGCGGCCACGCGCAATTCGCGCCGGCGGCCCTGCGCGGCGCGTTCGTTCAAGTCCGCGCGGAGGCGGGCTTGCAGAAGCGCGGGGGAGTTAGAGGAAGTATGGGAATTAGGGGACATGGCTAAGGGAATGCCCAATGCTTCAGCCATTTAATCAAAGAGGGTTCATGCAGAAGCGGCTCGATCGCACCCGCAGCCATTTCGCCCCAGAGCGGGACCATGCAAGTATCGAGGGCCGAGCGCGAACTGCCAGCCACATCCGAGGGCGGCCGGGTTATGGCATTGAGGAAAATGCCGCAGGGCAGTTTTTTTGGAAATTTTTCCTGGGTATATTTCCAAACCAGCCGCGACTGGTTGATGGCCCCCAGTTCATCCGCCACGACGAGCACCATCGCGTTGGCGTGAACCTCCTCGGCGAACTCCACCCAATCCCAGCCCTGGGGGCCAAGCGGGACGGCGATGCCGCCGGCGCCTTCGATCAAGCGGATGTCCACCGGCGGCAAGACAGAAATTTCTTGGATAACTTCGTTGATCTTCAAAAACGCGCCGTCCGCCGCCGCGGCGGACGCCGGAGCCAGCGCCGCGCGATAACGCCGCAAGGTGTGCGCGCAATCCGGCGGAAGACCCGCCAGTTGGGACGCGATTTCGGCGTCAGTGGGTTCGCGCGGAGCCACCCCGGTTTGCACCGGTTTGATGATTTGCACCGAGCGGCCGTTGCGCGCCGCGACCCGGGCCAGCGCACCCGTCACCCGCGTCTTGCCGACGCCGGTGCCGGAGCCGGATACCATAATCGTCACCACGGGATTAACGCGAGTTTGCGGGTTCGCAGGCGGCGGCTTGCAGTTGCCGCGTGGCCTCGGGGTCGAGGGCGTGCAGGCCGAGGCGGCGGAGGAGTTGGAAATCCTCCTCGGCGGCGGGGTTGGGTGTCGTCAGTAATTTCTCGCCGAGAAAAATCGAATTGGCGCCGGCGAGAAAGCACAGCGCCTGCGTCTCCGCGCTCATTTCCGTGCGGCCGGCGGAGAGGCGGACGATGGCCTTGGGCAGGGCGAGACGCGCGACTGCGATGATGCGCACGAATTCAAACGCGTCCACCGGCGGGCGCTCGGCCAGCGGCGTGCCGGCCACGGGCACGAGCGCGTTGATCGGCACCGATTCCGGCTGCGGGTCGAGCGCGGCGAGTTCCGCCAGCATCTTGAGGCGGTCGTCCACGCTTTCGCCCAGGCCAAGGATGCCGCCGCAGCACACTTCGAGGCCCGCAACGCGCACGTTTTCGAGCGTTTGCAGGCGGTCGTCGTAGCAGCGCGTGGTGATGATTTGCGGGTAATACTCGCGCGAGGTGTCGAGGTTGTGGTTGTAAACGCGGCAGCCGGCGTCCTTCAAGCGCTCCGCCTGGTTTTGCGTCAACATGCCGAGCGTGCAGCAGACTTCGAGGCCCTGCTCGGAAACCCCGGCGACGGCGCGGAGCACGGAATCAAACTGCGGGCCATCGCGCACTTCGCGCCACGCCGCGCCCATGCAAAAGCGCGACGCGCCGCCCGCGCGCGCCTGCTGCGCCTTGGCGATGATGTCGTCGGCGTCCATCAGCGGCACGTCGGCCAGGCCGGTTTCATAATGGGCCGACTGCGGACAGTAGGCGCAATTTTCCGGGCAGCGGCCGGTCTTGATGCTTTGCAGCGTGCAAAGCTGCACGCCCGCCGGGTCGTGAAAACGGTGGTGCGCGGCTTGCGCGCGGAAGATGAGCGTGGTGAGCGGCAGGGCATACCACTCGCGGATTTGGGCCAGGGTCGTCATGAAATTAGTTTTGAGTTTCGAGTTGAAATTTCGGCTGGTGGATTTTGTAGGGGCGCAGCTTTCTGCGTCCCTCTTTGGAATTTGAGGGAGATTCAATTCACGGAGTTTGGATTATAAGATGCGGCAAAATCCCCGAAACGCAGATGCGGACCGCCGGGGCGCTGCACAATCGTATCGAGGGCCGCACGCGCGGCTTCGCAGAGGAAACGGAATTCCGGCTCTTCGCAGCAGGGCGGGGGCACGAAGAGCAGCGTGTCGCCGAGCGGGCGCAGAATCAGGCCGCGTTGGCGCGCGGCAAGACAGACTTGCAGTCCGACCCGCGCGGCGAAAGGATAAGGTTTCTTTTCCTGATTGACGATTTCCACTGCGGCGGTGAAACCGCGCTGGCGGGCGTCAATAAGGTGCGGATGCTCGGCAAAGTTATCCGCGAAAATTCCTCCAAAAATATCAATGCGCCGCGCGAGCGTGCCATTGGCGACGAGCGGTGCGAGCTTCGCGAGGCTGGTTAGCGCCACGGCGCAGGCGAGGGGATTGGCGGTAAAGGTGTGGCCGTGAAAAAATGTGCGGCCTTCCTCGTATGGCCCGCCAAAGGCGGCGTGGATTTCGTCCGAGCTTAAAGTTGCCGCGAGCGGCAAATAGCCGCCGGCGAGGCCTTTGCCAAGGCAGAGGAAGTCGGGCGTCACGCCTTCGCTTTGGCTGACGAGCAGCCGGCCCAGCCGGCCGAACGCGACAAACACTTCGTCCAAAATCAAATGCACCCCATGTTCGCGGCAGAGGGCGGCGACATCGGCGACGAAGCCGGGCGGCTGCTGCGCCATCCCCGCCGCGCCTTGCACGGAGGGTTCCAGAATCACCGCGGCGATTTGTTTCGCGCGCGCGCCCAGCAATTCGCGCAGGGCGCGCAGGCTGGGGCCGGCGTCGGCCGCGACAATTTTTCCCGCGAGTTCGCGGCACATCGACGCGGGCAGGTGGTGCGCGGGCAAGAACCAGTCGGCAAAGCGGGCGTGAAAATCGCCGCCGCCCACGGCCATCGCGCCCAGCGTGTCGCCGTGGTAGCCGCCAGTGAAGCCGGCGATTTCGCGTTTTTCGGGCTGGCCGGTGAGCTGCCAGAATTGGCGGGAAAGTTTCAGCGCGACCTCGACCGCGCCCGAGCCGTTGTCGGTGAAAAAAACGCGTTCGAGGCCGGGGCCGGCGAGGCGCGCGAGCTGCGCGGCCAGTTCGCCCGCGGCGGGATGGCACAGGCCGAGCCAGGTCGCGTGCGCGACATTGTCCAACTGCGCGCGCACGGCGGCGTCGAGGTCGGGGTCGCGGTGGCCGTGGACGTTCGTCCAGAGCGAGGAATGGCCGTCGAAGTAGCGCCGACCCTCAACATCAAACAGCCACGGCCCCTCGCCGCTTTGAATGTGCAGGGGCGGGTAAAGCGCGGCCTCGGCCGACTGGGTAAACGGATGCCACGCATGGCGGCGATCCCAGTCATCGAGCTGGGAACGCGCGGTCGGTGAAGTCGCGGCGGCGGGCATGGCACCCGGGATTAGAGCAGCAAACCGGCCCCTTGTTAATCAAAAAATGAAACTATGTTAACAGCTTTTATCTGATCGAAACGACCTTTTTTGGGTATAGAAAGGGCGGGGTTAAGCGTCATTTCTTTTCCACGGGTGTCAGCAAGAACGCGATCTGATTGCCTTTGACATCCAGTCCAGTGCCCACGATTTGGCCACGGTCGTTAATGCCCGTCGCCCCAAGGAGCACTTGAAAACCCGCCGCGGTGAGACTGGCCTCGCCAACCAGTTGCCCCAAATCTTGCATGTGGTCACCGCTGTAGAGAAAGGATCGCTCCGCGTCCAATTTACTATTGTCGAGAGGATGGCTTCCGCACGTTCCAACAATCTGTCCCTGGTCATTAATTGCGCTCGCCATGCTAGAGGGAGCATTGCCACCGAGGGTGCCGAGGTCCTGCAATTTGCCATCGCTGTAAAGAAAAGCGTGGTCGGACTCCCACTGGGTATAAAAGTGTCCCATTGACCCGACAATCCGCCCGGCTAAGTTTATGGCCGTTGCCCGGCTGGTTTCATTCTCGGAAGTATCAATGGCCATCATTTTCCCGGAATCGTAGAGAAAGGGAACCCAGCGGGACAATGGAACGGTTCCGGAGCCGCTGACGACCGAATACCCGACGATCTGCCGCGCATCGTTCAAGCCGTAGGCACAACTCGCATTGCCACTAAAGGTGCCCAAGTCTTGCATGCGGTTGTTGCTGTAAAGGAAAGCATGGCGTTGACCGCTGGCCGTTTGCGCTTCGCCGACAATGTCACCAGCCGCATTGATGGCATTGGCTTGACTCGTATTTCCGCCGAGCGTCCCGATCTCCCGCATCTGGCCTCCTCTGTAGATAAAGGCGCGGGGCCCGTCAGAGAGGCTTCGCGCCCAGCCAACGACCTGGCCGGCGGCATTGATCGCGGTGGCTACGCTATAGGTATATCCCGCAAGCGTGCCGAGGTCTTGCATCTTGTCGCCGCTATAAAGGAACGCGTGCAACTCGCCCGCCGCATTACGGGCCATACCGACGACTTGGCCCGAAGCGTTAAGAGCGTTGGCATTGCTGTAATTTCCGCCGAGAGTGCCAAGGTTTTTAATGGTGTAAACAACCGTGTCGGTTGATGGTGCGATTGCGGTAACTGGCGAAGTCGCAGAATTAGGCGAAACCGCCGCAGTCGTTGGTTCCGCAGAAATGGCCGCGAGTGGCGAAAGTATCGCGCCAACCAGAAAACCGGAAAGGGTGGAGGATGACATAAGACTTGGACGCGGTTGGCGGCTCTTTCTTGGCAAATACTTGAAATTGTCTTTAGGGGGCTGGCCATGGGTTGGGGGAACCCTTAATTCCACACCGGCGAATAATTGGCGCCGTCCACCCAGCCGGGCTGACCGCTTTCGGGTTGGACTTTGAAATAACCGGCGTGTTCGTCCAGTGTTTTCGCCACTTCGCCGGGTTGGAGGGTGCTGATGGCGGCGCTGTTTTCCGTCGGCGAGAGTTTGACGAGGGTGTCGGCGCGCAGGACGACGCCGTCTCGCCCGTGGCTTTGCGCGCCGTAGAAGCCGGCGAGCGCCGCAAGGGCGATGGTGGCCGCAGTCGCGCAGAGCAGCCAAGGCGCCGCGCCGCGCCAGCGATACAGGCGCGGCAAGACGGCCAGATAGATGGCGGCCCAGCCCGTGATGGTGGCGAGCCAGCCCCACGCATTGACGCTTAACAAATTAGCGAAATTTTCGAGGCGCGTAGCGTCGGCGACGGGGATATTCGCGGTGCGGCGCGCGAGGGCGAGGTTCTGGCGCGCGTCGGGGTCGCGCGGGTCGAGCGCGAGCGCGCGCAAATAGTGCAGGATAGCCGCGCCGTTATCGCCGGCCTGGAAGCAGGCGTTGCCGAAATCGAATTCCAGCGGAGCGGAGACCTGCTTGGCCTCGGTTGCGGCAAACAGCGTGCGGGCCTGCGCGAAGTCGCCTTTTTCATACGCGGCCACACCGGCGGCGAAGGCTTGCGCCGGGTCGGTGGGGATGGGCGCGATGGAGGACGAGACGCTGGCGGCAGGCGCGGCCGGGGCGGGGGTCGTAAGGAGGGGGAGCACGCCGGATGAGGGCGCGGACGATTGCGCCCGCGCGGGCCACGCGGCGGCGAGAGCCGCAACGACGATGATGGCGATAAATTTTTTCATGTGCGTTCCAGAAATTGTTTGACGAGGCCGTCGAGGCGCGTGGACGCGGCGGTCAAATCGGCCTGGTCGGGGGTGAAGCCGCCGAAGCGCAGCGCGTCGCCGGCGTCGAAAATTTCGCGCGCTTGCTGGCGGAATTGGGGCGGGGTGTTGTGTTGGGCGAGGTGGGCGTCGAATTCCTGCCAGGTGAGGGCCTCGGCGGCGTCGAGGCGGTCCGGCGTGGCGGCTTCCTGCAAAGCGCGTTGGGCGAGGGTATAGAATTCGGCGGCACGACCCTGGGCGGCGGCGGCGCGGGCGCTGGCGAGGGCGGCGTGCGCCTGCTGGCGGGCGCGGCGGCGGCGGGCGTAAACCGGGTCGTTTTCGAGGCGCAACTGGCGGCGGCGGGTGATGACGAGGGTGGCGAAAAGTCCGGCGGCCACGGCTTGCGCGGCCCAAAAATCCGGCGCGGTCAGAATGGGGCGCAGTTGCGGGCCTTGCCAGCCGCCCGAGTCAACATGCAGGCCGACGAGTTCCGGTTTGCCGGGTTCAGTCGGAGCGCTGGCGACGGCGGGCAGCGGAGCGGCAGCCTGGCCCGGCGGCGCGGGTTTGACTGTCACGGGGATGGGCGCGGTGGGCTGGTCAACGTAGGTATTGGTATCGGGATTAAAGTAGTTGAATTCGGCTGAGGGCAAGGCCGTGATATTGTCTGACATCGGCATCAGGACGTATTCGAAGGTTTTCTCACCTTGGTAGCCGATGGCGTCCTGCGCGGTGAAGGTTTCCTTCGGCGGGTAGCTGCGCCAGAGCGTGCCAAGGTCGAGCGTGGGCGCCTGGAAACGGTCGAAATTGCCCTGGCCGCTGACGGTGAGCTTGAAGGTCACCGGCACGCCGACCTGGAGGTCCGTGTTGTCGAGGCTGGGCGGCGTCACGGAAAAGTTGCCAATGCCGCCGGTGAAGTTCGCGGGGCGGCCGTCCTCCGGCAGGAGTTGCACATTCAGGTTCAGCGGTGTCGAGACGAGGTTGATGGACTGCGGTTGCCCGAACATGTTGGACATCGACCCCATCAAGGCGCGGATCGTTGGGTCGTCGATCTGGCCCGGGGTGGTGATCTGGAGCGGCAAGGTGAAACTCAGCGTTTGCGCGCCCGCTTTAATGGGGGTGAGGGAGGTATGCCAGGAGGCCGCGCCGTAACGCTGGCCGTTCATGGCCACTTCATACTGGGAAGGTTTGCCGACGAGGTCCACGCGCTGGAAGGACTCGTTGTCCTGGGTGAATTCGCCGGAGATTTGGGGCTGCATTTCGGGCTGCCAAGTAAGGGTGATGTCAAGGGGCAGTTTTTCGCCCACATAGAGGTCGGTGCGCGGGGGTTTGGCGACGAGGCTGATCTTGTTGCCCGAAGCCGCGACCGACGCGTTGCCGCCGGCGGGCGGGGCGACGGAAGCAGAGGCGGGCTGGTCGGTGACTTCGAGTGTGGCGGCGGGGATGGCGACGGTCTTACCATTGACCGTGACGTTGTAAGCGGGGATGGTGTAATGGCCGGGCTTCGACGCGCGAATTGAAAATTGGAGCGAGACATCCGTGGACATTTCGCCGTTGACGATCCGGATGCTATAGCTGCTGCCGCGGCCGACCAAATCCAGCCCATCTACCTTGGGCGGATCAAAGTTGGGGGCGGACGAAAAACCGGAAATGGCCACATTGTAATGCGTGACATCCCCGGCGGCGATCTGCGCGGGATCGAAGCCGGCGGTCGCCGTCGCGTCGGTAGTCGCGGCAACGGCGCCGGCCAGCGCCACTGCGCCGACCAGGGCAAAGGCGGCGAAGCTCGCCATGAGGCAAAAGCGAAAAAGGCGGAAAATGCGGGGAGTCATGGCGCGATTACCAATCTTTGTGAAATTGATCGGGGTTGTTATTTTTGGCGGCGGTGCCCTGCGCGGGCGCGGCGGGCATCTTGCGTTCGTAAGTTTTAAGTGAGTCCAGCAATTGTTGGGCCTCGTCGCGAGTCATTACCCCGGCAATCCGTGTGCCGCCGATGGTGGCATCCCCCTGTTGGCCGGAAGCGCCGGACGTGGCTGACCCGCCGGCGGCTTGCGCCTGGGTTTTATTTTGACCCTGATTCTGCTGGCCGGGTTCCTTGCCGGAGGTGCCGCTGGGTGACCGGGCTTGGGCCTGGTTTTGTCCCTGGTTGCCGGACTTTTGATTGGTGGACTGGCCGGGGCTGGGCTGCGGCTGGTTTTGGTTGCCGGACTGGGGCTTGGGCTGGCCTGGCTGATTTTGGGGAGCTTGATTTTGGTCCCCGGTGCCATTCTGGGGTTTGGGCTGTGCGCCGCCATTTTGCCCGTTGGGCTGGTTTTGGTTCTGGGGATTTTGCCCATTCTGCTGGTTTTGCGGGTTGGAAGGGTTGTTTTGGTTCTGCTGGCCGGACTGGTTTTGGTTCGGCTGATTTTGGTTCTGCGGGCTTTGATTCTGCGGGTTCTGGTTTTGTTGGCCGGAATAATTTTGCGAATGCTCGTTGGGTTGGTTCTGGTTTTGGTTCTGCTGATTTCGGTGAATTCTGGTTTTGCGAGTTTTGATTTTGTTGGTTCTGTTGGTTTTGCGATGAGTTGTTCTGGTTCTGCGAGTTTTGATTTTGGTTACTGGGCTGGTTTTGCTGGTTCTGTTGCGGATTATTTTGGTTCTGATTTTGATTCTGTTGGTCTTGATTGTTCTGCTGGTTTTGCGGCTGATTCTGCTGGTTTTGTTGGTTCTGTTGATCCTGATTTTGGTTTTGCTGCTGTTGTTGCTGCTGCTGTTCTAGCTTTTTCTTCAATGCCTCCAGTTGCACCTTGGCGAAATTCAGGTTGTAGCGCGCGTCCGGGTCGGCGGAATTCAGGTCGAGTGCGTTTTGATAGTCCTTGATGGCTGATTCCCAGGTGGTGACGGCCTTTTGCGGGTCGTCCTTCAATTGCGACTGCCCGATGCGGTAATCTGCGTTGCCGAGGTTATAATAAGCGCGCTGTTGGAGGGTGAGGTCGTTGCTGGACAGCGTTTTCGTGAAGGCGTCCGCCGCGTCCGCAAAGTCGCCATCACGATAGAGGCTTTCGCCCTGGTCGTAGCGGAAGCGGGCATCCTGCGGGGCGGCCACGGCGGCCTGGTTGTAGGCGTCGGCTGCGCCCGGGAAGTCGCCTTTTTGAAAGAGAGTTTCGGCGTCTTTGGCGGAATAGGGCGTCTTGGATGCAGTGGCGGCGGGCGCGGAAGCCGACGCGGCAGCGGCCGCGGGGGCCATGGTCGAATTATCCGTGATGGCCGGCGCATCCTCGGCCACGGCGCGGGGCGAGCAAATGACATTGGTCGCCAGCAACAATAATAGACCAGCCAGCGCCGAGGCCTTTGGAGGTGTCGGCAATTTGGCTTTGGGCCCGGATGCCGGAACCGTGGCGGCTGAAACGGGAATCGGTTCGGCGAGGTTGACGGTCGTCACCTTGCTGCGGCGCCAGCTTGGCCGGCGCGTGCCAATCAGCATTTCAAACGCGAGCAGGACGAATCCGGCCGCCAGCGGCCACTGGAACCGCTCAATCGGCAGCCGCCGCATCTGCGAAGTCAAATTTTGCTCGGGCATCTTTTTGATGCCGTCTTCGTAAACTTTGGCGAGGCCTTCGCCGGTCGCGCCGAGCGGCGCATAGAAGCCGCCCGTCGCGCTGGCGATGGAAGTGAGCGTCGCGGCGTCGAGATGCGAGTGGACGATCTCGCCGCGCTCGTCGCGCACGAAATCGGCCTGGCCCGAGGCGTTTTTGATGGGGATGACATCGCCCGCCGCGGTGCCGACGCCGACCGTGTAAATCGTCACGCCCTGCTTCGCCAGCTCCTGCGCTTCGCTGACGCCCTGGCCCTCGAGGTCTTCGCCATCGGTAACCAAAACAATAATTTTGTGATTGCCGGAATCTTCCAGCGCCTTGGCGGCGACGTTGAGACCGATGCCGATATCGGTGCCACCCTCGGCGATGGTGTTGGTGTCTATCGCATCGAGGGTCTGGCGGAAGGCGTCGTAATCAAGCGTGAGGGGGCATTGCAGGAAGGCGTCGCCGGCGAAGGCCACCAGGCCGACGCGGTTGCCGCCCATTTTTTCCACGCAGTCGTAGATGGCGAGTTTGGCGCGTTCGAGGCGGCTGGGCTGCACGTCCTGCGTCAACATGCTGCGTGAAGTGTCAATGACGAAGACCACGTCCACGCCGTGGGTGCGCTGTTCCTGCCAGTCGTAGCCCCATTGGGGGCGGGCCATCGCCAGGACGACCAGCAGCGCGCCGGCGGCAATCAACGCGTGTTTGATGCGGCGTAGGGCGGGGCTGTAGGAAACCAGCAGCAGTGGCAGGAGCCGGTTGGACGCAAACTGCCCAAGCAGGCGTTCCCGCGCGCGCTGGCTGCCCTTAAAGAGTACGACGAAGGCCGCCAGCACGAACGGCAGCGCAATCAGGGCGTATGGCCAACGAAAGGTCATGGATATGGTTTAGGGCAGGCGGCACAGGCGAGTGTTGGCGAGGAGCTGTTCGAGGCCGATCAGCCCCAGCCCCAACAGCGCGGGCCAGTAGAAAATCTCCTGGTAGGTGGAAACGTGGCGCAGGTGCGCGGCGGTTTTTTCCTGGCGGTCAATCTCGTCGTAAATTTTTTTGAGCTGATTCTGGTCGGTGGCACGGAAGAACTCGCCGCCGGTTTTGGCGGCGATTTTTTGCAGGTCGTCGCTGTCAATGCCGTCCACCCCTATCTTGCGGCCCATCATGTCGGTGGCGAAGAGGACATGGCCGTAGCGGTCGCGCTGCAACTGGCCGTTATTGTCGAGGAGCGGCATGGCGGAATTTTCCGTGCCCACGCCGATGGTGTCAATTTTGACGTGATAGGCGCTGGCGGCCTCGGCGGCGTTCATGGGGCTGATGGTGCCCGCGTTATTATCGCCGTCGGTGAGCAGGATGATGACTTTGCTCTTGGATTCAAGATCGCGCAGGCGGTTGATGGCCATGCCGAGGCCGGCGCCGATGGCCGTGCTGCTGCCGTCAATGACCGTCAAGTGCAGACGGTCCAAGTTTTGCAGCAGCCAGTCGTGGTCGAGGGTGATGGGGCTGACGAGGTAGGGGTCGGTGGCGAAGGCCACCATGCCGATGCGGTCGTCGGGCCGGCGCTTGATAAAGTCCTCCATCACTTGCTTGGCCGCGTCCACGCGGGTGACGACATTGCTTTGGTCCACCGTCATGTCCACCGAAGCCATGGAATAGGAGAGGTCGAGCACGAGCACGATGTCAATGCCGCTGGCGTCAATTTGCTCCGCGTGCGTCTCCGGCAATTGCGGACGCGCGAGTGCGACGCTGAACGCCGCCAGGGCCAGGGCACGGAGCGCAAAGAGGAACCAGCCCGCGCGCGAGCGCGCCGCCGCCCCCATCTGCCGCGCGACGGCTACACTGGAAAACTGTACGGCCGCTGCCCGGCCCACCCGCCCGCGGAGCAGCAACAGAAGCGGCAGCGCGAGCAGCAGCCAGAGATATTCCGGGTTCTGGAAGGTGAGATTCACGGCGCGGACAATGTGGGTTCAGCGGGGGCTTTTGCGGGCGGGGTGGCGGGAGGAGCCGGGGAGGACGCGGCCGGCGCAGTGGGCGGTTGGCGGAGTTTTTCCGCAGTCTCGATAAATTCGCGGGCGGTGTTGAGCAACTGTTCGCGTTCCTCCGCGCCAAACTGTTGGCCGGCGAATTTCGCCAGATCGCAAAATTCGAGGAAGCGACGCAAAAGCGTGGTCAATTCGCCTTGCAACCACACATGGTGCATGGCGACCTGCAAAAACTCCTCGGTCGTGCGCTCGGGCGCAGGCATATGGTAGGCGCTTTCGAGGTAGCGCCGCACGGCGTCGGACACGGCGATGGCGAAGATCTTGTCTTGCCCGGTGTCCCGCAAGCCGCGAGCGAATTGGAGTTCTTGCAGGGCGCGTTGGTAGGGCGTCAGCGGCGGCGCGGGCTTTTTGCGCAAAAGCAGCCATAGAACCAAGGCGAGGAAAACGGCGCCGGTGATGCTATAGATAATTACCTCCATGCCATGCCGCTCCCAAAAAGTCAGGGGGGCGAGGCTGTGGATGTCATGTATGTCTGGCCCGGTGGACGAGTCGGCCGCGGGCGTTGGCGCGCTGTTGGAGTTCGCACCAGTTGAGGGAAAGAAAACGGGGCCATTGGCCGGCGCAGGGTTGGCTGCGTTAGGTGGATTGGTCGGGTTCCCCAGGGCTGATGTAATCTCTGCGGGCAGCCGCGCGGAACCCAGCCCCAGCGCCGCCAGGACGAGCAAGGCGCGGAATAAGGCAAAACGAGTAAGGAAAAAGAAAGACACGGGGAAAATCAACGGCGGCGGGCGCGTTGCTGGAAGAAGCGGCGCAGCGGCAAAATATACGATTCGTTGGTGGAAAGGGGCAGCACGCCCGCGCCGGTTTGCAGCAGGCCGCGGCGGAACATCTCGAGGCGGTGGCGGCTTTCCTTGCCGTAGTTCTCGCGGGCAAGCGTGTTGTTGGTGTTGATTTCGATGACCTCGCCGGTCTCCGCGTCCTCAATGGTCAGCAGGCCGACGGCGGGCAGCTCCAACTCGCGCGGGTCGGTAAGCGTGACGCAGATCAGGTCGTGCCGCCGGTTCGTCAGGGCCAGCGCGCGAAACAGGTCGCGGCTGCGCGGCACGGCGGGGTTGGGGAGCCTGCCGTCCGGGCCTTGCAGAAAATCGCTGACGAGTACGACGATGGCGCGCCGGCGCAGCACGCGGTTCGTGTAATTGAGCGCGTCCACCAGGTTGGTGCCGCGGTTTTGCGGCGCGAAGCACAAGATGTCGCGCACCACCCGCAGGACGTGCTGGCGGCCTTTTTGCGGGTGGACGAAGTGTTCCATCCGGTCGGTGAAAATGCCCAGGCCGATTTTGTCCTGGTTGCGCGTCGCGGAGTAGGCGAGGACGCTGGCGATTTCGGCGGCCAGTTCGCGTTTGCTGACGGCGGCCGACCCGAACGCGCCCGAGGCGCTGCCGTCCACCAACAGCATCAAAGTCAGCTCGCGCTCCTCGCGGAATTTTTTGACGAAGGGCCGGTCCATTTTGGCGGTGACATTCCAGTCAATGCGGCGCACGTCGTCGCCGGGCATGTATTCGCGCACCTCCTCGAAGTCCATGCCCTGTCCCTTAAAAACCGAGTGGTACGCTCCCACGAGCGAGTTTGTGACCAGCCGGCGCGTGCGGATCTCGATGTGGCGCACGCGGCGGAAAAGGGCCGTGGTGGGGGCGGGGGAAGACATTGTTGGGCGGGCTGGCACAGGGATGTTTTTTGCTGAATTCTGAATGCTGAATTCTGTGGGGCTAAGGGATGTTTCTACGGGTCGTTTTGGCGGAAGCGGCTAGGATCGCTTGCAGGGCATTGGCTTCGGTGATCAGCTCGCGGAGTCGTCGGGCGGGCAAGAGGCCATGTTCGGCAATCAATTCAAACCAGTAGAGCGTCTCTTCCAACTCTTGCTGGACCGATTCAATTTTGCTGGCGAATTCGGCGGGCGAGCGGGCCCGTAAAGCTTCCCGATACTGTGCTCCGACAGAGGTGCCGGCTCTGATCATTTGCTTTCCCAAAACCTGTGCGTTCGTCCGCTTCGGCAAAGCCAGATAAACCTTCAGCACCCGCAAGGCAAACTGCTTGGTGCGTTGTTTCAAATTCTCTCCGATTGCGGAAGGCATAGTGAAATGGGGAGGGTCCGGGACTATTCAGCACTCAGAATTCAGCATTCAGCATTACGGCACCGGCAGCGTGTCAAAAATCCGCTTGATCACGTCTTCGCTCGTCAAGTCCTCGGCCTCCGCCTCATAGGTCACAATCACGCGGTGGCGCAGCACGTCCATGCCGATGGTTTTCACGTCCTGCGGGGTGACGTAGCCGCGGCCTTGCAAAAAGGCCCAGGCCTTGGCGGCCAGGGTCAACGCGATGGTCGCGCGCGGTGAGCCGCCGAAGCGCACAAAGGAGTCGAGGTCAATTTTGTATTTGCTGGGCTGGCGCGTGGCCAGGACGATGTCCACGATGTAGTCCTTGACCTTGTCATCCACGTAAAGCTGGTCAATCACCGTGCGGGCGGCCAGGATGTCCTTGGGCTGGATGATGGTGTTCACGTCCATGTTGGGCCGGGTGGTGGCCATGGCGTCCAGGATTTGCCGTTCCTCCATCCGCGAAGGATAACCGATTTTCAGCTTCAGCATGAAGCGGTCAATTTGTGCCTCAGGCAGGGTGTAGGTGCCTTCCTGGTCAATGGGATTCTCGGTGGCGAGCACGAGGAAGGGATCGGGCAGCGGGAAGGTGTGCTCGCCGATGGTGACCTGGCGTTCCTGCATGGCCTCGAGCAGCGCGCTCTGCACCTTGGCGGGCGCGCGGTTGATTTCGTCCGCCAGCACGAGGTTGGCAAAAATCGGCCCCTTCTTGGTCAGAAATTCACCGTCGCGCGGGTTGTAGATGAGCGTGCCCAAAATGTCGGCGGGGAGCAGGTCCGGCGTGAATTGGATGCGGGCGAAGTCCGCCTGGATGACGCTGGCAAGCGTGCGCACGGACAGGGTTTTCGCCAAGCCGGGCACGCCTTCGAGCAGGACGTGGCCGTTGGCCAGCAGGCCAATCAGCAGCCGGTCCACCAGGTATTGCTGGCCAATGATGACTTTGCCAATTTCCGAGCGCAGCAGGCTGACCCAGCCCGAGCTAGCTTTGACGGATTCGTTGAGGGCGGCGAGGTTGATAGCCATAGGAATGAGGTTATTGAAAAACCCATCATTATGCCCAAGCCGCCCAGCCACGCCACGCTGAAAATGTAAAACATTTTTATCGGAAAGGGCGCACCGTTTTTTAACGGCATAATTACGCCCCGCCCACCGCCTTCACGGTTTGGGCAGACTGAGCAGGGCCTGGGTGTCGGCGCTGTCGAGGTTCGCTTTGGTCGCCAGGGCCGCGCCCGTGTCAATCACCGGCTCAACGGGCTTTTTCGCCAGGTAGTCCAGCATGACGCGAACGCCTTCGTAGCCGATTTTCTTGGGGTTTTGCAACACGAGCGCGTCAATTTCCCCAGCGCGCAGGCCGGCCACATTCGCGTCGCCGCCGTCAAATCCCACGAATTTGACCTGGCCGGCGAGGTGCGCGCCCTCGAGTGCGAGCAGCATCCCGTTCGTACTCGATTCATTGGGTGTAAATACCCCGTTCACTTGGCCTTTGTAGGTGTTGAGCAAATCCTGAGATTTTTCCTCGGCGCTTTCGCGCGAAGTACCCGCATAGTTGTCGGAGGAAATGACTTTCACCTTCGGGTGTTTGCCAATGGCGTCGAGAAACCCGGCCTCACGGTCCGCGCAACTGGCTGAACCGGGGTTGAAGCGCAGGAGGATGACATTGCCCTGGTCGCCGAGCGTACGCGCCAGCTCGTCACCGGCCATCTGACCGCCCTTGAAACTGTCGGTTCGCACAAAGGAAACGATATCTTTGTAATCAAGCGCGGAGTCACCGATGACGAGCGGGATGCCCGCCTGGTGGGCCAGTTCGGCGGGGTTGACCAGCGCCTTGTCGTCAATCGGACACAAAATGATGCCGTCCACTTTCTGCGCGATGTAATTTTGCATCATGGTGATTTGCGCGTCGCGGTCGCCATCCTTGGTCGGGGCGTCCCATGTCACTTCGACCGGAGTGCCGGCGGCGTTCGCGTCCTTGACCGCTTGGTCCAGCCCGGCTTTGACGAAACTCCAGTAAACGTCCTGCATGCCCTTCGCGATATACACGAGATGGATTTTTTTGGCGGCGGGTGCCGCCGAGGTGGCGGACGAGGAAGACTGGTTGCCACCGCAGGCGGGCAAGGCCAGAGCGGCCGCACCAGCGCAGAGAAGGCCGGGCAATAAATGGCGCAAAAATCGGTATTGCATGGGAATGGGGTAATACAACAGGAGAGGTGTTCTTCTGTGTAACGATGTGGGGTGGGCAGTCAAATCAATCCGCCTAGGTAAGCAGGGTAAGGCCCCATGGCGTTTGCTCGCCATTGGGTATATGCTTTTCGGATGAAGACAAAAAATATTTTTCATAAGACCAATTCATGCTGGCTGTTCGCCACTATATTACTGTTCCTGGCAGCCCTAGCCCTCAATGGCTGCATCATTGATCCCGGCGGCGACCGCGGCGGTGATCGGGGTGGCGACCACGGCGATGACCATGGCGGCCCGCCACCCGGTGATCATGGCGACGATCATAGTGGCGACCAGGGTCAACATTAAGAGAGATGCCCTTCGGGATTGCCTGCCACCCCCGGTGTGTCACGATGCAGGCGCAATGTTTACCGGACTGGTCGAGGAAACCGGCTGCGTGCTGGCGCTGGCGGAAAATAAAGCCGCCTGGCGTATGCGTGTGCGCGCCCGCCGGGTGCGGCCCGGCTTGCGGGTCGGTGACAGCCTCGCGATCAATGGCTGCTGCCTGACCGTCGCGCGGCGCGCGCGCGGCGCGCTGGAATTTGATTTGCTCGAGGAAACCCTCCGCCGCACCAACTTGGGCGATCTGCGCAAAAACGCGCCGGTCAACCTCGAACGCAGCGTGGCGCGCGAGGGCCGGTTCGGCGGCCACTTCGTCACTGGGCACATTGATTGCGCGGGCACGGTAAAGGTATTCCGGCAAGTCGGCAAAAATTATTACTTACGCATTGGTTTCCCGAAAAAATTTGGCCGTTTCATTGTGGAAAAAAGCAGCATCGCCATTGACGGCGTCTCGCTGACCATCGCCGAAGCCGGCGCAACGACCTTGGCGGTGTGGCTGATTCCCCACACGCTCAAAGTCACCAACTTGAGCCGCCTCAAGCCCGGCGCGCGCGTGAACCTGGAATTTGATTTGTTGGCGAAATATGCGGAGAGCTTGAACGCCAAGAGGCGTTAATTTGCAATTCCCGGTTTGGTTTGCCGCTTGAGACTTCAAAATTTTCCTTAACCTTTTGGGCACCGTGGTTTTGGGCTGCGATGCTCACGGCCTCACAGCAGACGGCGGAGTTGGCTTTGTCTGAGTAGGCGAGTCTGTGATGACTATGGCAATCAGATTTGTTTTAAGGACACCTTTCCACTTGCCATCAACATTAGGGCTGTAAGTTGCACGGATGTGATAAGTGCCCGGCAGATTGGCTGGATTTTTTTCGTCACCGCCAAGAGAAGTTCAATATCGGCCTCGAGATACTGAAGATCCATTCCGCCCCCCAGTGCTCGAACACGAAGGCGAACGGGCTTGGACACGCCATTCTGGTCTTCGAAAGCTTCAAAGGTCACATTGGGGATAACACGGTTAGCAGGTTGCGGCTGGGTCTGCCGACGATAATCATCAACCGTGGGAAATACAAAAGTGGTTCGGTCTTCGGTTGATAAAGTGCGAATCTCCAAGGAAAGGTGAACAACTGCGACTTCGGTGCCAACAACAACGGTTTTGGTGCCTAAATGGATAGGGGTGGAGTATGTAACTGGTTTGTCCGTGATTGGAATCCCTCCCCCTGGGCTGACAGTGAAATACATCGTACGATCATTAACAGCGGCGCTTGCAGACGGCACAAGAATTAGCAGTAAAATGCAAAAGATCAGATAATCGCCTAGGGTGGAACCGGCCATGGCCAAAAATAGCCGTGGAAAGTGACGGGGGGACCATGAAATAGGGGTGGGCATGATGGAGCAGGGAGGAGCCGCATCTTAAGGGAGCCCGGAAGAGGGAAGATTTTAAGTCTTGTAGCAAATGTTAGCGCGAGCAAATTTCCTCTTTTACGACTTCAAAATCTTCCGTAAGAACTCGGCGTTGTTTTTGGTTTGGGCGAGGCGTTCGAGGAGGGTTTCGGCGGCGTCCTCGATTTTGGCGCCGACCATGGCGCGGCGCAGGAGGGTCGCGCCTTCGAGGTATTCTTTGCTGAGGAGGAGTTCCTCCTTGCGGGTGCCGGAGGAGTGGAGGTTGATGGCGGGCCAGATGCGCAGCTCGGCGGCTTTGCGGTCGAGGACCATCTCCATGTTGCCGGTGCCTTTGAATTCCTGGAAGATGATGTCGTCCATCTTCGAGCCAGTGTCAATGAGGGCGGAGGCGATGATGGTGAGGCTGCCGCCTTCCTCGGTGTTGCGGGCGGAGGAGAAGATTTGGCGGGGGCGCTCCATGGCGCGCACGTCGAGTCCGCCGGTGCCGGTTTTGCCGGTGTTGCGGAAGGCGTTGTGGGCGCGGGAGAGGCGGGTAATGGAGTCCATGAGCAGGAGGACGTCCTGGCCGGTTTCGACGAGGCGCTTGCAGCGTTCGATGGCGATGTCGGCGACGCGGACGTGGCTTTCGAGTTCCTCGTCGTTGGAGGAGGCGTAGATTTCGCAGGTGGGCAGATCGCGCTTGAAGTCGGTGACTTCCTCGGGGCGCTCGTCCACGAGGAGGACCATGACGTGCATGTCGGTGTAATTTTCGAGGCAGCCGATGGCGATGTCCTTGAGGAGGGTGGTTTTGCCGGCGCGGGGGGGGGAGACGATGAGGCCGCGCTGGCCGCGGCCGATGGGGCAGAAGAGGTCAATGACGCGAGTGGTCATGCGGCCGTCCTTGCATTCGAGCTTGAGCTGGACGTCGGGGGTGATGGTGGTGAGCTGGGAGAAGTCGGGGAGGCGACGGCGGTCGTCAATGCTCATGCCGTCCACGCGTTCGATGAAGCGGACTTTGGGGTTTTGGAAGCGCTCGTCGTGCGCGGCCTGGGCTTCGATGAGGCTGCCGCGCTTGAGTTTGAAGCGATGGAGGAGCTCGCGCGGGAGGAACGGGTCGGTGGGGCGCGTTTTACCGTTGCGCGCGGGGTCGAGCAAGTTCGCGCACTTATTATTGTCAGGCTCGAGGATGCCCTTTACCTGGATTTGATTCCGGGCCGTGATGAGTTCGGTCATGTGGAGGGGGCCGCGCGGCGCTAGGAGGCCGCGGGCTGGGGAGTAAATACTGGGAGGGCGCGGTGACCGCCGACAATGCGTCGGAAGGACAGGGCCGATCAACCGCAGGTGCGGCGGAACGATTCCGGGGGCGTCGAGCAGTCAGGCTAAAGCAAGGCCCCGGAATCCAAACGGGCTAAAACGTGAGCAGCACTGATGGTCTAACCCCGGCCACGCAGGCCGGTTGCAGCGACTATTATCGCACGTTTCAGAGGGTAGGCTAGGGCAGGGCGGGGGACGGTGCAAGCCCAAAAGAAGGGGCGATATTTATCGCTTGGGTGGTATTCCCAAGGCAATTCACCGCCAACTCGCCAAGAACGCAAAGAGAGTTCAACCACGGAGGACACGGAGAACACAGAGGCAGTTCCCCTCGAAACCCGAACCAACCCCTCCGTGCCCTCTGTGTCCTCTGTGGTTAAATTCTTCGTTGCGCGTCTTGGTGGTGAAACGGAGCTTTAAAAACAGGCCCTAGTAGGCAACGCCTAGAGTGAGGATGCCGCGCCATTGGCCGGGCTGGGGCTGCGAATAAAACGTGGTGGATTCGTAGAGGATCAGAAACGACCCGCGAAAGTGATCGAAGTCGGTAATCAACCCAGTGTAAACCTCGTTGACGATGGGTTTATGCACGACACTGACGCTGCTGGCCCAGGTATTGCCGTCGAGGGTGATGTCGCGCGCCACGGCGCGGGATTCCGCGCCAAAGCAGACATAAGCGGACAGGGAATCAAGCGACCAGCCCAACTTCGGGCCGCGGGGGAAATTAAGGGGGCGGTAAGGCTCGGTGTCCACATCACCGAGGCGCAGGCGGGCGGGGCTGAAATCCATGGGGAGGTGGTAGCCCCAGCGCACCACGGCGCCGGCGGCGGCGTAGTCCCACCCGTTGCCGACGGTGACGAGGGCGTGGCCAATCACGTCGTAATTATACGAACCGGGGGAGGGGTCGCTTAAATTTGTGAGCCAGGCGGGGCGCCAGTCCTGGCGGTAGGTTAATTGCACCACCGGTTCGTCTTTGAGTTGGTAACTCCAGCCCTGGGGCAGGCTGTCGCCAATCGCGCCGTGAAAGCCGTCCTGCAAATCCTGGGCGCCGGAATCGGGGCCGACCAAACCGAGATTCAGTTCGAAAATGGCGCGGCGCTCGGCGGATTGGCGGATCATGTCAGCGCCGAGGCCGGTTCCAGCCGGAATAAGGATGGTCGGTGGGGTCGGGCACGCTGTTTTGGAGGTCATTGGGCGTGTAAATGTTGATCTGGGCGTAGAGAGCGGCGGCGACGACCGAATCAGTGTCGCCGAGGCCGTTAAAGCGGTCGAAAAACGACCCCATCGACTTGGGCATCAGCGGCACGTTCTCCCAGGTGGAATAATTGGGTGTGGTGTAGGCGAGGCGCACGCCGCCGGTGTAATCGCGGTCGCTGTAGACAAACCAATCGTTCTCATGCGACAATTCCCAGATGCCGCGCGGGAACCCCGGAATGTTGTCCTGGGTGATTGGAACCGCCGAGGCGCCTGGTAGTAAAGGCGCAAAACTGGCCGCCGGCGTCAGGGTCAAGCCAGCGCTTTGGGCGCGGGCGACTGGGGTGAAAAGCAGGGTGGAGAGTGACCCGAGCAGCAGGAAGGTTGATGGCGTAAGTCGTTGCATTAGAATAGGTTTTAAGCAGAAGTCGAGCCAAGCCGAAGTAAGTGTCTAATTACTGCGTCGGGAAGCAAGATTATAAGGGATTATAGGGCGAGGTTTAACGATATAATAATTGTATTCCACCCGGATTTATGAGAGAATGCGTCTCTGCTCCCGTTGCGCAGACACACTCTTATGGAAATCACGTTCGAGGTTATTCAACAAGTGGAAGGCAGTTATGTCGCCGCTTGCTACAGCGAAAATATTTACACGGAAGGTTCCTCGCTGGAGGAATTGCACGAAAACATCGTTTCGGCGATTGACGTGCGTTTCCATGGCCGCACGAAGCCGGCTGGCTCCAGCGTGCACTTGATGCTCTATCGGGAGTAGGAATTACTTGTTGGGGCAGCTGTGCAGGCATGTTTTCATTACCATCAAGGCTGGGCCACATCCAAGTCTTTGCATATCTTCCGCGCCAAACCTTCGTCCACTTCCTCTTATGGCGGGGCACCGAGGATGCTTTTCGGGCGGTCCGATTGATGTAGACGGTGTGATTCCCTCCCTCGCGCAGGAATTCACAACCGCACCGCTGAAGGTGCCGCAGCAAGTCGCGTCGTTTCATGCCACGACTTCACCCAAAGGTTGCCGGATCACCTTGCGTGCGCCCAAGGCCTCCTCGGCCAATTGCCGGTTGGCCTCGAGGACTAGGGCAATGGCTTCGCGGAGATTGGCTTTGGATTCCGCCAGGGTTGCGCTCTGGGTGTTCGCGCAGGGCAATTCCTCCACATGGCCGATATAGCCCAGCGGCACTTTTTCAAAAACAGCGGTGAGCGGTAATTTCATGGCCGTGATATTAGTGTTTTCGCGCTATTTGCCAACCTTAAGCTTTCCGCGTTGGTGGAGGACTTCGGCGATTTCGATGGCGTTGAGGGCCGCGCCGCGCCAGAGCTGGTCGCCGGAGACCCAGAGGCTGAGGCCGTTCTCGAAATAGGTGTCGCGGCGCAGGCGGCCGACCCCGCACTTGTGCTTGCCGGTGTATTCGATGGGCATCGGGTAGCGGTTGTGCGCGGGGTCGTCGCAAAGTTCCGCGCCGGCAAAGCCGCTGATGGCGGCGCGGGCCTGGGCCAAATCCACCGGGCGCTCGAAGTCCGCGCTGATCGCGATGCTGTGCGCACGGAAGACGGGGACGCGCACGCAGGTGCAGGTGACGCGCAGGGCGGGCAGGTCGAGGATTTTTTTGCTCTCGTGGAGCATCTTCATCTCTTCCTTCGTGTAGCCAGTGTCCAAAAACTTGTCCACGTGCGGGAGGACGTTGAAGGCGATTTGGTGCGGATAAACATGCGGGGGCGAACTGCGCCCGTCGGCCCAGGCGCGCAACTGGAGGTCGAGTTCCTGGATGGCCTGCGCGCCGGTGCCGGAGACGGCTTGGTAGGTCGCGGCGAAAAAGCCCTTGAGGCCGAAGGCGCGGTGGAGGGGTTGCAGGCCCATGAGGGCGATGGCGGTCGAGCAATTCGGGTTGGCGATGATGCCGGCGTGGTGGTCGAGCGCGTGGGGGTTGATGTCGGGGATCACCAGCGGCACGGTCGGGTCCATGCGAAAGAAGGAGCTGTTGTCAATGACCACGCAGCCGCGCTTGACGGCTTCGGGGGCGAGCTTCTCGGAAGTCGAGCCGCCGGCGCTGAAGATGGCGACGTCGAGGCCCGCGAAGGACTCGGCGGTGGTCTCGCGCACTTCCCAGCTTTGCGCGCCATAAGAGATTTTCTTGCCCGTCGAGCGGCCGGAGGCCAGCAGCACAAGCTCGCGCAAGGGGAACTTGCGCTCATGCAGCAGGCGAATGAATTCTTGACCGACGGCGCCAGTTGCGCCGACGATGCCGAGGCGGTAGGAATGCGCGGACATGACAGATAAAGAAAACGAAATTCTCCGGCGGGTCAGCGAGGCGTGCGCCCGGCGTTCGCGCCCAAGGGCCGAGCATTGCCTGTGCGTGCAAATTGGCGAGCAAAAACTGTATCACTTTCACGAAGGCCGCCTGGTGCGAACCTACACGATTTCGACGTCGCTGCGGCCGCCATCGTGCATCGAGAACTCGTTTGGCACGCCGACGGGGCTGCACGAAGTCGCCGAGAAAATCGGCGCGGGCGCGGCGGAAGGCATGGTTTTCAAAAGTCGGGCGCCGGTGGGCTACCTCTGGCGCGATGCGCCGGTGGCGGAGAGCCGGAAGAACCTGGTGACGACGCGCATCCTGCGCCTGCGCGGTTTGGAACCCGGTCGCAACGCCGGCCCCGGCTGCGATTCCTACGACCGCTTTATTTACATCCACGGCACGAATCACCCGGAGAAACTCGGCACCCCCGCCACGGCCGGCTGCCCGGTGCTGAGCGACGCGGAAGTCATCGAGTTGTTTGACAAGGTGCCGGAGGGGAGTTTGGTGTGGATGGAGGAGTGAGGATTCAGCTTTCGGCTTGTTGTGCGGCGGGAAACGCGCCAAGCTGGCCGGCTTCGATTATGAACATCACGCCGAGTGAAAGCGAATTCGTGCGCCTGGCCGCGCGGGGGAATTTGATCCCCGTTTATGCGGACTTGGTGGCAGATTTTGCCACGCCCGTGGCCGTCTATGCGCGGCTGCGGCGCGGGGGCGCGGCGTTTTTGTTTGAGTCGGTGGCGGGGGGCGAGCACATTGGGCGCTACAGTTTTGCCGGGTGCCGGCCGCAGGAGACGATTGCGGCTTATGAAAAAGAGACGATTATTACCGACCGTGACGGGAAGCAGCGGCGCGTGCCGACGCCGGCGGACCCGCTCAAATTGGTCGAGGAGCGTATGGCGCATTACAAACCGGTTGAGCCGCAGGACAAACCGCCGTTCATGGGCGGCGCGGTTGGGTTCGTGGGCTATGAATATATTCATCGCATCGAGCCGACGGTGCCGCTGCCAGCGCAGGACGATTTGGGGATGCCGCTGCTTTATTACATGATCATTGACCGCGTGGTGGCGTTTGACCATGTGAAGCAGATGGCGCGGCTGGTGGTCAATGCGTTCATCCCGCCGGGTGGCGACGCGCGTGCGGCTTATCAGGAGGCGGGTGCGGCGTTGCGCGAACTGGCCCGCGAGGTGGCTGACGACCGGGGCGCGGCGATGACGCCACTGGCGCTGGGCGCGGAGCCGGAGGTGACGGTGCCGGGCGGCAACTGCACGCGCGCGGATTTCGAGGGGCTGGTGAACCGGTCGAAGGAATACATCCGCGCGGGCGACATCATCCAGGTGGTCGCGTCGCAGCGCTTCGAGCGCGCCTACGGGCGGCCGGCGCTGGATTTATACCGCTCGCTGCGGCTGGTGAACCCGTCGCCGTATATGTTCATTTTGGAAACGGGGGACTACGCGGTCGTCGGCGCGTCGCCGGAAGTGCATGTGCGGTTGACGAACGGGCGGGTTGAGACGCGCCCCATCGCCGGCACGCGCCCGCGCGGGGCGACGGCGGCGGACGACGCGCGCCTCGAAAAGGAATTGCTGGCCGACGAAAAGGAGTGCGCCGAACACCTGATGCTGGTGGACTTGGCGCGCAACGACTTGGGCCGTGTCTGCGCGCCCGGCAGCGTCGAGGTGAAGGAATACGCCATCGTTGAGCGTTATTCGCACGTCATGCACATCGTCTCGCAAGTCGAGGGGCGGCTGGCGCCGGACAAGAATGCGTATGACCTGATGCGCGCGACCTTTCCGGCGGGAACAGTGTCCGGCGCGCCGAAAGTGCGGGCGATGCAAATCATCGCGGAATTTGAAAAAACGGCGCGCGGTACCTACGCGGGCGCGCTGGGTTACTTCAGTTTCGACGGCAATCTTGACTGCTGCATTCTCATCCGCACGGCGTTGCTAAAGAACGGGAAGCTGTATATTCAAAGCGGCGCGGGGCTGGTGGCTGATTCCGTGCCGGCGTCGGAATACCAGGAGACGCTCAATAAGGCCCGCGCGATGTTCAAGGCGGTCGCCAAGTCGGAACAGTTTACGAAATTGTGACGTTGCCAGCTTGGGGTAATCACCCCGGAAAAATGTTTAATGGCGGGGTGAAAATATATTCTTGGCGGCGTGAGTTTTTTTTCTTTGCATAAACAGGGCCATCGGCCTAGAAATGCTCATCGGGCGCGCTAAGTGCTTTGTTGATCTGCGTGGCGAACAAAAAAAACACCGCCTCTCCACCGTCCCGACGTTATGAAGACGACGGGGACGAGCCGATTTTGGGCCGACCCGTCCAGACCGAAGGGGACGCCCAGGAAAATGCGGCGGCAATCAAAGACGCAGAATCGGCGGAGGAGGTTTTTCATGGTTTGCCGCCTAATGAGCGCAGCAGCTTGCAGATCTACTTGCATGAAATCGGGCGCGTGCCGCTACTGACGCCCACGCAGGAAGTGGAGCTGGCCGCGCGCATCCGCGCGGGGGACGAGTCCGCGCGCCAGCAGATGATCAATGCAAACTTGCGCTTCGTGGTGAAGATCGCGCATGATTACAGCCACTTTGGCCTGCCGCTGCTCGATTTAATTTCCGAGGGGAACATCGGGCTGATGAAGGCCGTCGAACGCTTCGATCCGGCCAAAGGCGGAAAATTAACCACCTACGCCGCCTGGTGGATCAAGCAATCCATTAAGCGCGCCCTCGCCAACCAGAGCAAGACCATCCGCCTGCCCGTGCATATGGTGGACAAGATTGCGCGCCTGCGCAAAACCGCGCTGCAAATGCAGGAGACCCTGGGCCGCGAACCGACCAACGAGGAACTGGCGGAGGTATTGGGCCTGCCGGTGAGAAAAATCGCGCACCTCAAGACCGTAAGCGTCCGGCCGTCCTCCCTGGACGCCCCGGTGGGCGAAAACGATACCACGGAACTCGGTGAACTCGTCTGTGACGAAAACGAACCGACACCCTTTGAAAATTTGCGCGGCAAGACCAGCCAGCAGGACATCAGCAACATCATCGCGAAGCTCGAACCGCGGGAGACGGAAATCCTGCGCCTGCGCTTCGGACTGGACGGGGAGCGGCCCAAGACGCTCGAAGAGGTGGGTATGTGCCTAGGGGTGACCCGCGAGCGCGTGCGCCAGTTGCAGAACACGGCGCTGGCGAAAATGCGCAAGGCGCTGACGAAACTTGAAAAGCAAAACACCGCCGAGGAGGCGCAGGACGAGTTGGACGAAGCAGCCGAGCTGCCCCCGACGGCAGCAACCATGCCCGTGCGCGCCGCCTCCACGCCGGCCCCGGCGCGGCCACCAGACGACACGGCCGTGCTCTATGCCTTCATGCGCGCCCAGCGCGAGCGCAAGGGCGACACAACGCGGATGCTCTGAGATTTTGGGCCGATACTTCGCGTGGGAAAAAGGACCGGCGCGCTGCATCATGCCTTGCACGGGGCCGATTTTTGCATTATAAAAGAACATGGCTGTGGTTTACCTGGTGCTTGGCTTGCCCGGCTCCGGCCGGGACGAAGTTGTTTTCAACTTGGTTGAAGGCGGCTTGGGCGACGGCCAGCCGGTGACAGTTTATCATGCTGCGGGTGAGGCGACGGATGGGGGTCTGGGCACGCGTCCAAACATCACGCGGGTGCCGTTTACTTTCGACAAGGATCATTTCACCACCGCCCCCGAGGCCGAGCCGGCAGAGGAGCCGGAGGCGGCATTTTTTTTGACCGATGGGCGCGCCAGCGTGATAGACCAGATTGAGGCGTTTCCCGCCTGGTTGCAGGCGCGCGGCTGGGAATTGGCACGGATTCTTCTGGTGGTGGACTGCGCGCTGGCGGCGGCGCACCCGGTCGTCACGGAGTGGCACGCGGCCTGTGTGCATTTTGCCGACTGTGTGCTGCTGAACCGCCGCAATGCGGCCAGCCACGAGTGGGCGCGGGATTTTCAAAAAAAGTTTGCCGAGGCGCGCTACCCGTGCGTGTTTGTGCTGGTCAAGCAAGGGCGGGTGCCCAACCCACTGGTCGTATTATTTCCCGAGGCGCGGCGCATGACCCTGGTGTTCGACGACATTGACCCGGTGGATGAACTGGAACTGGACGAGGAGAATTTGCCTGAGGAACCGTTCACGCTGGAAAACAAGGTGGATCCCTATTTCGAGCGCCTCCTTAGCGGCCACCGGGTCAAACCCGTGCCGGATGTCACGGCGTATTTGGCGAAACGAGAGCACGCCAGCTCTTGACTGACAAAGTTAGAAGAGCAACTCATTTTGCCGCGGCTGGGCGCGGCTGGCGGGGGCGAGGAACGCGGCATAGCGTTCGACCCAATCATCCAATTTTTCGAGGTAATAGCCCGGATCGTAGGGGGCCTGGACGGGGTCGTAACTTTCAATCGGGCGCGCGCGCTGCCAGTCGGGCGCGTTATTTTTTGCGCCGGTGGTGATGTAATAGGTGACCGATTCGCCCTGGCGCGGGAGCGGATTCATTTTCAAGGCGACTTCGAGCGCGGCGCGGCGGGGTTTGCTGCTTTCGATTTCGATCGCATGGCGGTAGGCTTCAGGGCTGAGGCTGAGGAATTCCGTTTTCGCGAGCCGACGCACGTCCACCGAGCGATCGCGCAGCCCGGCGCGCAATTTCTCCAGCAATTCCTCGGGAGCCGGGCCGCTGGCGAGGAGGAGGTGGCGCAGGAGGGCCTCGGTCAATTCGCGCAGGAACGGCTCGACCCCGCGCGAGCGCAGCGCGGAGCCGCGGGTGGTGACTTCGCCGCCGTCGAGCAGCGCATAGTTTTTCGCCTTGTAGCAAAACATGGCCTTGAATTTCCCGTCGAATTCCAGATCAATCCCGGCGGGCAACACGCCGGCCACGCGCGCGAGCAGTTCTTCGGGCTGGTCGTAAAATTCGGGCGCGTGCAGGTAGAGGCCGTCGGTGTCGGCTTCGAGCACCTTGGCTCCATGCCGCTCAAATTCCACGATCAGCGCCTGGAGCAATTCGCGCCCGCGGGCGGTGACTTCCGCCGCGAGTTCGCTGTCGCCAAAGCGCGCGCCTTCGAAGCCGAGGTAGCCGTAGAAAGAATTGATGATGATTTTGAAACCGGCCTGGCGCGCCTGGTATTCGCGGCGCAACTCGGCGGTCGCGGCGTCGCGCGCGAGGTTTTTATAGGCGAGGCGTTCCGCGCGCAATTCCCGCAGCAGCGGAATAAACGCCCCGAGCGAGTCGCCTGCGGGATTGCGGCCGATGAGTAGGAGCAGGCTGGGGTAGAGCGACGCAACGTCGAAGTGCAGCACTTTGCGGAACACGCCGGTGAGCAGGCCGCGCGTGTAACCGCCTTCGAAGGGCCGGGTTGGCGGCGGCGTGGGCAGGGCGCGGCGGGCGTGGAAATATTTTTCTAGCAGTAGAATCTCCGCCTTGAAAGCCGAGCCGCGCAGGCAGGCGTCCTGTAATGTAATAGGAAATGTTTTGGCCTGCGCGACGTAGCCGGGGAGCAGCAAGTCGGCGAGGGCGCGCGTCTCACGCAAGTCGTCGCGCAAATAGGCGCGGAAGCGCTCGCGGTCTTTGGCAAAAGTTTCTTGAATCGCCGCGGGGGCGAGGTAGGTGCGGGCGTCGTCCGCCTTGGTCAGGCCGAGGTGTTGCGCGACGGCCTTGAGGCCATAGGAGGGCAGCTCGCGCGCGGCGAGGTCGTAAAGCTGCACCATCAAGTAGGTGTCGAACACGGCGCGGCCGGGCAAATCGCAGCGGGGAAAATCGAGGTGGCGTTCGGCCACGCGCAGGCGGCCCGGGCGAAACGCGGCTTCCTGCCCAAAGCGGCCCCACGCGCACGGCACATGGTGTCGTCGGCAGCGCACGCGGAGGTAATCCAGGTCGAACTTGAAAATATTGTGCCCCTCAATGACATCCGGGTCTTCTTCGGCCAGCACGCGATTGAGATCTTCGAGCAGCACGCGCTCGGCGTCGTGGGTCGGCGCGCTGATTTCCAGCAGGCGCGGGCCGCGGGCGGTGCCGAGGCCGATGGCGAGGACGCGGTCACCGGCGCGCTGCGCATTGGAAAAACCACCTGGCTCGCCGCACGCGGTTTCGATGTCGAGTTGTAGGCGGCGCAAGTGCGCAAAGGTCAGCCCGGCGAACATCCGGGTGCCGCGCTGCAAAAGAAACTGGCTTTCGAGGGCGCGCAGGGTTTCCGAATCGGTATTGCGCGGGCGCTGCTCGAGCCAGGCGCGGTAGGCGGCCACGTCGGCGAAATGCGCGAGGTGGGTTAATTGGCCGTCGCCAGCCAGGCGCTCGACGTGTGCGGAGGCCGGGTCGGGGAGGGCGGATTCGTTCACCCAGGCAAATGGTTGAAAGGCTGATGAGGAGACCACGCGCGGGCCATCGCCCTCGGCTGTGGCTAGGCGGGCGACGCCATCCGCGCCGACCCATAAACCACACAGCGGCGGCGGGCCGGATTCCCATTCGGCGCGCGGGTCGGGAAGCGGGGGCGTGGTTTGGCTCATGACGCGTTCGACCGGGGTTTTCGGAGAACGCGACCAGTCTTAAAGGCTCATTTCAATCTACGCCATCCACTATTTTCGCCGCCGATTTGCAGGACGCCATACAGGACGCCGGGCAAGACCAGGGCCAAAACGCCCGACAGCGAACCGTTGGCGATTAGGGTCAACACCATCACCCCCACGCCGACCAAGGCCGACCCGTAGAACGCCCACTTTTTCCATCGGAACAAAAAGATGACGCAGAACATGTCAATTGCAGCGAGCGCGGTGATTCCCCAAGTATACCACGCCGGATCGGGAGCGATCTTGATGACGGAACTCAACTGGGGCGCGCCACCGATGGCGCTCATCCCGAGGTTGATGAGGATAGACAGGGCCTCAACGAACAGCATAAAAAGGAGCCAGGCCAGCAGGCAGCCGTGACGTTTTGGTGTTTTCGCTGGCGGGGGTGGCGACGGCGGCCCGGGGGGCGGCGGATGGAGAATCGGCGGGATGGAAGGGGAATTCATAGTCACCCATCATAGACCCCGGCGGGCTGAAAACGACGCAAAAAAAAGAGGCGCACCCCGCAGGATGCGCCTCCGATCCGGCCAACAGTACGCGTTAACGCACTTCGATCCGGCGCGGCTTGACCTGCTCAGCCTTGGGCAGAGTAAGCGTCAGCAGGCCGTTTTCATGCGTGGCCACGACTTTGCCGGCGTCCGCACCCTCGGGGAGGGTCAGGACGCGTCGGTATTCCGCCGTGGACTCGGCGTTGCTGGTCTTGTCCGCGCGTTTCGCGTTGAGCGTCAGCACGGAGTTTTCGATCTCGACCTGGATGTCCTCTTTTTTCACGCCCGGCAGCTCGACCTTGACGTAATAATGATCGGCATCCTCGGACAAGTCCGTGGCGGGATAGCCGACATTGGACGTGCCAGTAGCTTGGGTGTCACAGGCACCGCTCTCGCAGCGCCCGGCCGTCGGAAACAAAGCTCCGAAAAACCGATCGAAATCGGTCGAAGCAGGATAGGTGTAACGAATTAGTTTCATAGTAATTACCTCCATTGAAGATGAATTGAACACCCAATATTCATCAGGTTTCATGCCAGGGATAATTTATGGATAAGTCTTTCATTGTGAATCAGTAAGCAAATATGAAAAATGCGAGATATGAGACAATATGACTCACACATTGGGTCGGGAAAAACCGGTTGCGTCCCATGAGCGTCTGGTTTGGCATCAGAGCCTGGGTTTGAGCACCACCACGGTTGCGCCCCAGCCGCCAGTAGTTTCATCGCCTAGGCGGAAGGAAACAACGACGGGCAAACGACGCAGGTGGGCGTGAACCAATTCACGCAAGGTGCCGATGCCCTTGCCATGCACGATGCGGACTTCGCGCCAGACGCGCGCGCGGCTTTCCTCCAAAAATGCTTCGAGTACTTGAGCCGCCTCGGATGGCCGAAAGGTGTGCAAGTCCAGCATGCCTTTGATGGGCAACGGATGTGGTTGTTCGCCTGCGCCGGACATGGAGATGGATGCTGCCACCCGGCCGCGCACACGCCAAACCCAAAGTGGTTCCGGGGCTGAGTTTTCCCGCTCGAAACCGGACCCGGCTTTGGCTAGGGTGCTCCGGTGTTTTACAACTTGAGAGGCAATCAAAATAAGAGGCGTTGGCTGGGCGTGGCGTGGTTATTGTATTGCTCCGGTCTGGCGTGGGGCGCGGAGGCGCCGCCGCTGGACCACGTCACACTCCAGCTCAAATGGAAGAACCAGTTTCAATTTGCCGGCTATTACGCGGCGATTGCGCAGGGTTATTACAAAGACGCGGGCTTGGAGGTCACCTTGCACGAAGCGGAGCCGGGGCAGGATGCGGTGAAAGAAGTTCTGGCCGGGCGGGCGAATTTCGGGGTCGGCACCTCGGAGCTTTTGCTTTTGCGCCAGCGCGGCCAGCCCGTGGTGGTGCTGGCGGCGATTTTCCAGCACTCGCCGCTGGTGCTGCTGACCCGCGCGGGCAGCGGGGTCAAGGACATCCAGGATGTGCTTAACAAGCCGATCATGATTGAGCCGGATTCGGCGGAATTGTATGCCTATTTCAAAAACGAAGGCGTGGACCCGGCCAAGCTCACAGTGGTGCCGCACACGTTTGACATCGCCGACCTGCTGTCGGGGAAAGTGGCGGCGATGTCCGCCTACTCGACGGACGAGCCATTCCGCCTGACGCAAGCGGGCGTGACGCCGATAGTGTTCACTCCGCGCGAAGGCGGGATTGATTTTTACGGCGACAATCTGTTCACGACCGAGCAGGAATTGCGCGATCATCCTGACCGGGTGCGCGCCTTTCTCAGCGCCAGTCTCAAAGGCTGGCAGTATGCGATGGATCATCCGGAGGAAATTGTGAACCTCATCCTGCGCGACTATAACACGCAGGCCAAAACGCGCGACCAACTGCTCTTCGAGGCGCGCGAAACCGCCGACTTGATGCATCCGGAACTCATCGAAGTTGGCCACATGAACCCCGGCCGTTGGCAGCACATGGCGGAGACCTACGCTGATTTCGGGATGTTGCCCCATGATTTTCCCCTCGCCGGTTTTCTCTACGACCCAAACTCCAAGCCCAATTACGCGCCGCTTTACTGGACGCTCGGCATCGTCTCCGCGATTGCGCTGGCGGCGTTGCTGTGGGTGTTGCCGCTTTATCGGCTCAACCTGCGTCTGCGGGAGAACATCGCGCGCGAGCACGCCTTGCAGGGCGAGTTGCGCCAGGCCAAGGAGGCGGCCAAGGCGGCCGACGCGGCCAAGAGCCGCTACCTTGCCGTTATGTCCCACGAAGTGCGCACGCCGCTCAGCGGCCTCATCAGCCTGACGGAAATTTTGCAGGAGGAGGAGAACCCCGCCGAACGGGGGCAAATGCTCGCCATCATGCGCCGCACGGGGGAGGAAATGCTCAAGCTGATCACGGATATTCTGGATTTTTCCAAAATTGAGGCGGGCGGCGTGACGCTGGAACAAAACCAGATGGATTTGGCGCCATTGCTCGAAGACCTGCACCGGCTTTTTTCCGCGTCCGCCCGGGAAAAGTCCCTTGACTTTACCGTGCATGTCGCGCCGGAAACCCCGCCGGTGATCGTCACCGATGTGCGGCGCTTGCGGCAAATTCTAAGCAACCTCCTCGCCAACGCGGTCAAATTCACGGAGGCTGGCGGCGTCACGTTTGAAGTAAGCGCGCGGCCGGAGCCGGGCGGCGCCGATGCGCCCGCCCGCTGGCGCTGGCATTTTGTAGTGCGGGACACCGGCTTGGGTCTTGCGCCCGAGCAGGCCGCGGCGTTGTTCAAGCCCTACAGCCAGGCCCATGCGGATATTGCACGCCGTTTTGGCGGCACTGGCCTCGGCTTGGCTATTTCGCACCAATTGGCCCAATTGCTCGGGGGCGAGTTGACCTTGGCGGAAAGCAAGCCCGGCGCCGGCTCGACTTTTGTATTGGAGATAGTCACGCCCGCGGACGACGAACTGAAATGATTGCGTCGGGTTGGGAGTCGAGTCAGCCTTCAGCCATGAGGCTTTCCTCGATTTTGCACCATAAGGGAAGCCTTGGCGTGCGCGCCACCACGCCAGCGTTGACGGCGGATAATTTTCAATGGTTGCCGACCGGAGCGCGGGCGCTGGCCGAAATGCTGAAGGCCATTGCCGAGGCCGGCACCACCATCCGCCTGGAAATGTATACGATCGAGCCGGACCGGCTCGGCGAAAAATTCCGCGCCACGCTGATCGCCGCCGCCGAACGCGGGGTGGCCGTGCGCGTGCTGGCCGACGGGGTCGGTTCCTATAATCTGGGTATGGAATTCTGGCGGCCGCTCATCGAGGTGGGTGGGGAATTCCGCCATTTCAAGGTGCCGGGGCTGGGGCGCTTCGGTTTGCGCGACCACCGCAAGCTCATGGTCTGCGATGATTATCGGGCCATTGTCGGCGGCGTTAACATTGGCCCGGACTATGACGGCGACGGAGTGGACTCGGGGTGGCGCGACTTGGCGGTGCAATTTTATGGCTCGATGGCGCGGGAATTGGGCGCGGGGTTTGATGAAATGTTTGCGCTGGCCGGATTCAAGCGGCCGCGCTTTGGCTGGCTGCGCCACGCCGTCCGCCAGCGCCGCATCCAGGCGGGCCATGCGACGGTGCTGCTGACCGCGCCTGGCTGGCGGCGCAACCCGCTCGTCCATTCGATTATGCACGATTTTCAGCAAGCGCAGAGCATCCGCATCATGATGGCCTATTTTTTGCCGACCGGCCCCCTGCTGCGCGCGCTGCGGGGCGCGGCGCGCCGCGGGGCGAAAGTGCAGATCATCCTCGCCGAGCATTCGGACATGCCGCTGACGCGCATGGCCGCGCGCAGCCTGTATTACCGGCTGCTCAAGTCGGGCGTGGAAATTTACGAATACCTGCCGCAAATCCTCCATGCGAAACTCATGATCGTGAACGGCCAGGTCGTTTACGCCGGTTCCGCCAACCTCGACGTGCGCGGCCTGCGCCTGAATTACGAACTCAGCCTGCGCGTGGAAAACAAGCAACTGGCCGAAGAGGCCGGAAAACTTTACGAGGCCGACCTGGCGCATTGCCAGCGCATCGAACTGGCGGAATGGATGAAAACCCGGCACTGGTGGCGGCGGCTGCTGGACCACTGCGCCTATTGGCTGCACGCCCATTTTGACCCCTTTGTCGCGAGCCATTCGTGGCGGCGGTGAGGGTCATTTCCCGCAAGCCAGCATCCGCGGACGGCTCGGAGAGCCGTCCCAAACTTGAATTTGCTGTTCAATTCGCGGCCCGAGCGGAGTCCTAATCATGGACGGTTCGACGTGCCCTGCAACAGGCCGGTATTATAATCCCCGGGCGCTTTATACTGGGCCGGATGCTTTTAATTTGCCAAAATGCCCCTTGGTCTCTGATTATCACCTAACACCCCCTTCACCATGCCTCCCACCCCGCCTTTTATTATGAACATTGAGCAACTGATCACCTCCTATTGGTGGATGCCCGTGCTGGTGCTCATGCTGGTATTCCACAAGTTGATCCTGCGCGTCATCGGCGTGGTTATTGTGCCGCAGGACAGCATCGGCATCGTCAACAAGCGCTGGGTGCTCTTTGGCAAGAACCGCACGCTGCCCGACGGCGCCATCATCGCCCTCAAGGGCGAGGCGGGACTCCAGGCCGACACGCTGGCGCCGGGCATCCACTTCTGGCTCTGGCCGTGGAAGTTTGAAATCACCCGCCAGAAGTTCATCAGCATTGACGAGGGCGAAATCGGCATTGTGGATTCGCGCGACGGCAAGCCGCTGTCGGGCGGGCGCGTGCTGGCCCGGCTTGTGCCGTGCGATTCGTTCCAAAACGCCCGCGCCTTCCTCACCAATGGCGGCGAACGCGGCCCGCAAGTGGGCATCATCCCGCCCGGCACCTACCGCATCAACACGGGGCTTTTCACTATTACCGCCGAAAAGGTGCTCGAAATCCCCGACAACATGGTCGGCATCGTCACCACCAAGGAGGGCACGCCGCTGCGCACCGGCGAAATCGCGGGCAAGGAAATCCCAGGCCACAATTCGTTCCAGGACGGCCAGACCTTTATTGACAACGGCGGCTTCAAGGGCCTGCAGGAGCAAGTCATGCTCGCGGGGCGCTACTTCCTCAACCCGCGCTTTGCCACGGTCGAAATTCGCAACATGACGGAGGTGCCCATCGCCTACGCCGGCGTGGTCATCGCCTATGTGGGCGAGCCGGGTGTGGATGTCACGGGCGATTCGTTCAAGCATGGCAATTTGGTGGACAAGGGCAAGAAAGGCGTATGGGTCGAGCCGTTGGACCCCGGCAAATATCCGATTAATCCCTACACGCACAAAGTCGAAAACGTCCCCACCGCCAACGTCGTCCTTAATTGGGCCACCGGGAAATCGGAGGCGCACAAACTCGACGCCAACCTCTCGACCATCACGGTGCGCTCGTCGGACGGCTTTAAGTTCAATCTGGATGTGAGCCAGATCATCCACATTCCGCGCATTGACGCCCCGCGCGTCATCGCCCGGATGGGGAGCATGTTGAATCTTGTCACGCAGGTGCTCGAACCGACCATCGGCAACTATTTCCGCAACGCCGCCCAAGGCTCCGACGTCATTGACTTCCTCCGCATGCGCGCCGAGCGCCAGGCCGACGCCAAGAACCGCATCTCCGCCGCCCTCCAGGAATATAATGTCGGCGCGGTGGACACCCTCATCGGCGATATCACGCCGCCCGAGGAATTAATGAAGCCGTTGACCGACCGCAAAATCGCCGAGCAGGAAAAAGTCACCTACGAAACGCAACGCCTCGCGGAGCAAACCCGCAAGGAACTCCAGCAAGCCCGCGCGCTGGCCGACACCCAGGCGAAGGTTGTGGACGCCGAACGGCGCGTGCAAATCGCCGACTTCGACGCCCAGTCCACCGTCAAGCAATCGGAAGGCTCCGCGCGCTCGAAAATCATCAACGCCGAAGGCGACGCCAAGGCGAAGACGACCAACGCCGACGCCGACGCAAAAGTCCTGCAAATGGTCGGCGCGGCCGAAGCCAGCAAGACCAAGCTGGTCGGCACGGCGGAAGCGGATGTTATCAAGCTAAAGATCGAATCCATGCAGTCGGGCAACTACGCGGGCATCGAAATCGCAAAAGCCCTGGCCAGCAGCGGCCGGAAACTCGTGCCCGACATCGTCGCCACCAGCGGTGGTAACGGCGGCGGGCTGGCCGGCAACGGCTCCCTCGTCGAAGTCCTTCTCGCCAGCATTATCCGCGACCAGTTGCAAAAGAGGGCGGGGGAGGGGTCGGCACCCTCAAAGCCTGACGAGGATGCAGGGGATAAGTAGTTTTTGATAGCGTATCGTTATCGGCCCATTTTTCGCATGGCCATCCGTCTATACAATAAAATGGAATGGATTCTAACTGTTTAATTTATGTCTATCACGCTCAAACGTCAATTAAACGATGAAGAGAAAGCTATTGTGCTAAAGACACATGGCAGAAAATGTTTTGCCAATGGCCACACGATTCCTGAAGGAGAGCCCCGGAATAAGCCCCTAGCTTTGAAGATTGTTCTTGCCAGACGCATATAATCCTATGCAGAATAGGTCGTGAACAAAGCAGACAAGTTGAAGGCGAGGCTGTTGGCCGGGCCAGGCTATCATAATTTTGCTTTTTCCGACGCCGTCTTGCTCCTAAACAGTCTTGGGTTTGCCTTCGACCATATACGGGGCGGCCACCACTGGTTCAAGCATCCACGCATTCCCCAGCCAGTCAATCTCCAGCCTATTCAGGGCCAATGCAAGCCTTACCAACTTCGCCAAATCCGTGACATCATCCGGGAGCATAACCTATGAAAACCCGCAAAAAATTCAAAACGCCTTCCGCCATCTACCCGGTGGTCATCGAATATAGCGCCGAGGACGAGGGTTTCGTCGCCCGTGTGCCGGCGCTCAAATACTGCTCGGCTTGGGGGGAGACCTACGAGCAGGCCGCCCATGAAATTGAGATCGCCATGGAGGGCTGGCTTGCATCCGCCAAGGTCCATGGCACGCCGATTCCCCCGCCCATCAAGAATGCCCAACTGAGCACCGCTGCCGAATTGCTTAACTTGACGGCCTTGGCCCGCGAGGCCGGCATTCCGGCGCAAACCTTGTTTGCCAAGCTGCGTCGGGGAACGACCTTGAAATCGGGCGAAGCCCTGGCCATCGCCCGGGCGCTTAATGAAGCGGGACTTCACCTCGTGGCCAAAGCAGGTTAAGGTGCGCCGCAAAAATGCACCGCCAAGACGCGAAGGGCGCGAAGGAATTAATTCTGACAATTCTGTAATTCTGGCAAAAAACTTTCTTGGCGCGCTTCGCGCCTTTGCGGTGAATCATACCGCTCAGCGCCAGCCGCCGCGGATGAAGACGTTGACACCGTTGCGATTCTCGTAGTGATGGGGCACCCAGACCGCGCCGGGACGCGGCGGGTAGGCCCAGCGCCCAGCCGCCCAAACCCAGCGGCCATTCCATTCCCACGCGCCGGGGATCCAGACATAGCCCACGGCGGGCGGGGCGGTGACTACCTCCACCAAGGGCGCGGGTGGGGCCGAATCAACGACGATTTCCGTTCCGACGGGATAGGCTGGTTGTTCCACCACGACAGGTGGCGGGGGCTGGCGCACGATCACCTCCCGGCGGGGATAGACCACGCAAGCGCCCAATAAAAGCGCGCCTGCCGCCGCCAGCAACGCAGGCCGTAGCGGGCGGGCGATTAAGGAAAGCTTTTTTGAGCGAGCGAGGAAAGAGGGTGATTGGGCATGCATGGCGGGCCTCCGGATTTTAGGGTTTAAGGACAATCGCTGGTAACAACATAGAGACATCTGGCCACATTCGCAAGTTTCCTGGCGTCGCCAATGACAGATTAATTGGGCGTTTTTTACAGGGAATTCACAAACGAATTCGGACTGTTCGAGCTTTAATGTTTTCCAAAAGAAGTGGTCGGTTCACGCCGTCAGCCCGCTGCCGCTGATTTTGAAGCCATAGACGTAGTTGCCGACTTTTTGGTCGGGGAGGGTAACATTCAAGCCTTTGGCATCGCGAGTGAAGACCAGCGGGGCGCCGACGCCGATGATTTCCACGCGCTCGACCTTGCCTGGCGCCGTCGGCGCGCCGTCGGCGAGGGATTTAATGACGAGCTTGCCGTCCGCCGGCCAGTCCATCACGAAGGCATAGAGCGTTTCACCTTTTTGCATAAAGCGGAAGTCCTGCGCCGTGTATGACGGCGGCGGGGTGTTGCCGCGGCGGCCGCCCACGCCGTTGCCGGCGGCGGGCGCACTGGAGCCTTCGCCAAAGACCCGCCAAGGGCGGGTGGCGTAAATGCCCTCGTTGTTCCGGTCCATCCAAGTGGTGAAGTCGGCGATGATGGCCAATTCGTCGGCGTCGGGCTGGCCATGGCCAGGCAGGGGGATGTTGAGCATGAGGTTGCCGTTCTTGCTCGCGTTGTCCACGAGCATGCGGGCGATGTCGCGCGCATTTTTGTAGTCGTGCTTGGTAAGGTGTTTGATGTCGTAATGCCAGGAACCAATACAAGTGTCCGTTTGCCAAGGCTCGGGGCGGATGGCATTGGCCCCACCGCGTTCAATGTCCATGACGAGGGCCTGGCTCTGTTGCAGATTCAGCCCTTTGCCCGTCAGCACGCAATCGAGGCGGCCTTTATTAAGCTTTAAATTGTGATTGTAGAAGTAGGCGGCGATGCGCAGGCCGATGTCCGACATGGGGTAATGGGGCAAGACCGTGTCGTCGAAATAGAGCAGATCCGGATTGTGCTTGTTGATGAGGTCAATGATGCGATTAAAGAACTTTTCACTGAATTCTTTGGCCACTGGCGGGGTCGTTCCGCTGGCCGCGCCGCCTCTCCGGCCACCCTGCGGGCTGAGTTCCCAATCGTAATTGCCGAGGGTGTGATACTGCGCGTAGTAATCCTGGGGGTCGAGACCTTCCCACCACAAACCCTTGCCGTCGGCCTTGGACATTTGGCCATCGTAGGGGACCCCTGCATAAGGGCCCATCGTGTCCCCCTTCTGGGAGTCCTCATACCAGCTCCAAGCCCGGTCGCCATGGCTGGAGATGGCGAATTTCAATCCCGCGGCACGCACGGCTTTTTCCCAGCCGCCCACCAGGCTCTTTTTCGGCCCGATGGCGATGGAGTTCCATGGCTGATAGGTGGAATCGAACATGTCGAAGTTGTCATGGTGGTGGGCCATGCACATGAAGTATTTGGCGCCGGCGCGTTTGTAGAGGCCGATGAGGTGTTCGGGGTCCCATTTTTCCGCCTTGAACAGCGGCAGGATGTCCTTGAACCCAAACTTGGAAGGGTGGCCATAGTGCTCGACGTGGAATTTATGGACCGGGTGGTTTTCCTGATAGATATACTGCGCATACCAGTCGCCCTGTTCGGGCACGCATTGCGGACCCCAATGCGCCCACATGCCGAATTTGGCGTCGCGAAACCAGTCGGGCGCGGATTTATAATTTTGGAGCGAATCGAAATTCGGTTGAAAGGGCCCTTCCATCTCGCCAAAACCCGGGGGAGGCACAATCGGCGCCGGAGCGGGCGGCATGGGGCGTGGCACAACGGCCACGGGAGCGGCCGTGGCCGAGTCGGCGGCGGAGGCGGCAGCCGGAGCCGCGGTGGCGGCCGCATTGGCGGCGGAGAGTTTGGTCAAGAGGCGGGGAGCGGCCAGGCTGGCAGCGGCTGCGAGGGTGGTTTGCTGAATGAATTTGCGACGATGGAGGGACATGGGGGTAGGGGTGGGGGGTGGGGGGATGGGGGAATAAACTGGGTTAAAAATGAGACGGAAGTTTGCAAGTTTCAAATGGAAAAACGAACCACGGTAGCCCGCGCGAAAGATGGCAGGCGTGGGACGCGATCGTGGCAGTATGATGATCACAAGAAGAACGACAGGAAGTAATCCAAAAAAGGTTTGCCAATTGACCCCACCCGCAACCCTCACCAATCTCAAAGAACAAAATTTGCTCCGTTTGGAGATGCCCATGATATCGCTTGAACAGATTAACCTACCTGACTTCGGCAAACCGGCCGCGCTGCCGGCCATCAGCGCCGCAGAGTATGGAGAGCGTCTGGGCCGGATGATGGAGCGGATGCAAAAGGAAAAGCTCGACGTGGTGGTGATTTACGCGGATCGCGAACATTTCGGCCAACCTGAACTACCTGATCGGGTTCGACCCGCGATTTGAGGAAGCTTTGCTGCTGTTGGACACGAAAGGTGGGCGGCTCCTGCTCGTGGGAAACGAGTGCATGGGTTGCTTGCCGGAGGCCGCGCGTGGGTGCCGGGTCAAGTTGTTCCAAGAGTTCAGCCTGATGGGGCAGCCGCGGGATGGGTCGGCGTCGCTGAATATGTTGCTCGCGGATTTCGGCCTCGGCCGCGGCGTCAGGGTTGGATGCGTGGGATGGAAATTTTTTGCCGGGGCGAACATCGAGCACCCGCGCACAGCCCTTGAAATCCCGAGCTATATCGTGGATGCGCTGCGCGCCCTGGTCGGCGATCCGGCCCAGGTGGTCAATGCCAATTCACTTTTGATGTCGGCTGAAAACGGGCTGCGGCTGTTCAACTCAGCGGACCAGATTGCCCGGTTCGAATATGCGGCGGCGTATGTTTCCACAAGTGTCCGCGAGGCGCTGGCAGCGCTGCGGGTGGGCATCGCGGAAAAGGACGTGGCCCGCCATATTGACTGCGGCGGGTTGCCGCTGTCCTGCCACCCGATGGTCAGCTTTGGCGAGAAGGCGCGTCGCGGACTTGCTAGCCCTTCAGACCGCCGGGCGCAATTGGGTGATGCGTTTACGATGGCCTTTGGCATTGAAGGAGCATTGACGGCGCGAGCGGGCGTAATTGCATCCGGGCCAGACGAACTCGGCGCGGAGTTACGGGATTTCTACCCGCGGTTGGTGGCCAATTATTTCGAAGTGGTCGTGGCCTGGTATGAAGCGATGAAAGTCGGCGCGGTGGCCGGAGACGTGTTCGCCGCCGTCGAAACAGCCCGCGCGCCCGCGTTGTTTTCATTCGCCCTTAACCCGGGGCACTACATTCACCTCGACGAGTGGGTGCATTCGCCGTTTGCCCGGGGCAGCCGCGTGGTGTTGCTGTCCGGCATGGCTTTGCAGTCGGACATCATTCCTGTTTCAGCCGGGCCATTCTGCTGCAGCAATGCGGAGGACGGAGTTGCGCTAGCCGATGAGGTGTTGTGCGCCGAGCTGGCCGCGTGCCATCCCGACTGCTGGCGCAGGATTGCCGCCCGGCGGCAGTTCATGCGCGAAGTGCTGGGGATCAAGTTACATGACAGCGTGCTGCCCTTGAGCAACACTCCGGCCTGGCTGGCACCGTATGCATTAGCGCCGGGACTGGTGCTGCGGGTGGGCTGAGACTGGTTGCGGCGGAGCGTTTTGCCGGCGCAAGCCGGGCCATGGCAAGGAAATTGATTTGTTTAGAATTGGGATTATAGAGATTAAAAATCCAACTCGATTATTATAATGGGCCATCCTTCAAATACCATTTGCCGTTGATTTTGATAAAAGTAACGGGGTCCGCGTTGCCGCCGACCGCAAAGCCCCCATCAGTTGACGGGATAATTCCCTGTTTCAAATAAGTGGCTTCGTTGCCCGTGTCGTTAAAAGTCGGGGTCTGGTATTCAAGGGCTTCCCAAGACCGTGCAATCGTGTCGCGAAGTTGTTGCACAGACTGTTGCATTTCCGAAATCTGGGCACTTCGCTCGTCGTCATCCTGCATTGCTTGATAGAGAACGGGTTCAAATTTGTCCGGCGGGGCGTAAATTCTATAGGCCTCGGCCTGATTGCCAGCCCGATGCAAACGCGCAACGTCCGCGAGAGAGGTTTTCAAATCCGCCTGAGGGTCTGCTTCAGCAGCCAAAGTCGGTGTGGCGGCGACTGGCACGGCGTCGGGTTTCGGCATGGGCGGCACAACGGGTGGGGCAATCGTCTGAGGCGCGACATGCTTGGGGGTAGCATCAGCCTTACCCAGCGTCGGCGCTTCTGCTGTCCTTTCTGGGGCAGCCACCGTAGGCCAAGTGCCCCACCAGATACCGAGGCAAACGATAACTACGGCAACGATGACAGTGACCAAGATGAAGTTTTTCGGCTTCATGGGGCCTTTTCTAATCCCTTTTGATTGAGGAACGCAAACACTTCCAAATCTCCGGCGACGTGAGATGGCGCCGGGGTTTCGCAGAAAACTTTAAACCACCAGGATTATTTTGTGACCAAAAACTTGCGGTCGCGCAGCCAGCCGTAAAACATTTGCGGCCATTCCGCCCGGACATCCGTATAGGAGGGACGCAGGCCGAAGCCGTGGCCGATGCCCGCGAGGATGTGCAAATCCACGGGTACGCCGGCTTTTTTAAACAGCAGGTAAACATTGGGCAGGCCTTCGGAGATGTCGGGCCGGTCGGCGCCGCCACACAGGAGAAAGGCCGGGGGCGAGTCTTTATCCGGCTGGATGGCTTTGGAATTGCCGGGGTAGAACAAGCCTTGGAAGGCCGGCTTGGTGCCCTGGCGCTCAATCGGGTCGGGGTCGTCGGGCTTGCCATTATCATAGCGCATCGAAATCATCGCGGCGAGTTCCCCGCCCGCGGAAAAACCCATCACGCCGAGGCGCGCCGGGTCAATTTCCCAGTCTGCCGCCCGGGAGCGCACGAGGCGCATGGCGCGGGCAACGTTGTTGTATTCGTCTTTTTCCACAGTGTAGGGTTGGCCGGTGTCCTCCGTGGGTCGGGTGGCGCGCGGGGCCAGGCGGGCCAGGCGGTTTTTCAACACAAACGCCGAAATGCCGTGGTCGGCCAGCCATTGCGCGACGTAGCAGCCTTCGGAGTCGAACGACAACTGGTAGTGTCCACCGCCCGGCATTACGATCACACCCGCGCCGGTGGCTTTATCCTTGGCGGGCAGAAAAATAGTCAGGCTGGGAAAATTCACATTGGTGATGACGCGTTCGCCAGTACGGGCGTCCGTGGCGACTTTTTCCGGGGAAGTGTTGCCTTCAGAGCCGGGGGCGCCGTTGGGCCACAATAAAACAACGGGCGGGGCGTCCGCGGCGCGAACGTTCAACAGGAGCAAAGCCAGGGCGGCGAATAACAAAGCGGGGGTTTTTTTCATGGGGGTGGTAGGGTAGAGCGGTATGTTCCAAATCAACCGGGCGCGCTGCAATACCTATTTTAACGCTCATTCGGCGTAGTCATGGCGCATCTGGATTGCCGGCCCAGCAGTTGGTTTGCCTGGGAAATCTTGCGAAAAACGCCGGTTGTTCAACCTTCTTGCCTTTGCCCCATATTCGCATACCGTTTTCTGAATCGGACCCAAACACCAACGAGGTGCTGGACATCTTTAAAAAGACGGGCGCGCTGCTCGAGGGGCACTTTGTCCTCCGCTCGGGGTTGCACAGCGGGCACTACTTTCAGTGTGCCCAAGTGTGCCAGAGCATGGAAGCCGTCACACGGTTATGCCAGATGCTGTTGGCGAAATTCGGGCGGGAGGACTTTGCCACGGTATTGGCGCCGGCGATGGGCGGACTCGTTCTCGGACAGGAAGTTGCCCGCCAGGCGAACAAGCGTTTTTTGTTTGCCGAGAAGGTGGACGACAAACTGGCATTGCGCCGTAATTTTAAATTTGCGCCGGGCGAGCGCGTGCTCGTGGTCGAGGATGTCATCACCCGTGGCGGGCGCGTGCAGGAATGTCTCGACTTGATCACCCAGGCCGGTGCCACGCCCGTCGGTGTGCTGGTGCTCGTGGATCGCAGCGAGGGGCAGGCCCGCTTTTCCATCCCGCACGTCTCGCTCCTCGAAATGAGTTTCCCCACCTATGCGCCCAACCAACTCCCGCCCGCGCTCGCCGCGCGGCCGGTGCAAAAACCGGGCAGTTGATCCATGTTCAAACAAATCACCATTCTCGGCCCCGGTCTGCTGGGCGCTTCGCTGCTGCAGGCGGCGAAGGGCCGCGGCCTCTGCGAGCGCACGGCCGCCTGGTCGCGCCGCGCCGAAACCCGCGCCAAGTGCGAGGGCCAGCCGTGGTGCGACGCTGTTTTTGCCGACGCGGGCAAAGCAGTGGCCAAAGCGGACTTTGTGGTTGTTTGCACGCCGGTGGATACCATCGTGCCGCTGCTGGGCGAAATTGCGTCCATGCTGAAGAAAGGCGCGCTGGTGACGGATGTCGGCTCGACTAAAAGCCTCATTTGCCGGCTGGGCCGCGCCGCGCTGCCGAAAAAAGTCGCGTTCGTCGGCTCGCACCCGATGGCTGGCTCGGAGAAAGGCGGCCTCGAACACGCTGACCCCGAGCTATTCCAAGGCCGCGCCTGTTTTGTCACCCCGCTGGTGGACACGCCAGCTAAGGACGTGGACCGCGTGACGCGTTTTTGGAAGGCGCTCGGTATGGAAGTCTCCACCACCACGCCGGAAACGCATGACGAAATCGCCGCGCACCTGAGCCATCTGCCACATTTGCTCGCCGCCGCTTTTTGTGCCTACCTCGGTACGCGCGACCCGCACTGGATCCATTTCGCCGGGCCGGGCCTGCGCGACACCACGCGCGTCGCCGCCGGCGACCCGGCGCTGTGGAAAGCCATCGCCCTCGAAAACCGCGAAGAGATTCTGCGCGCCCTCGATGGTTTTCAAAAGGAAGTGGACCACCTGCGCGCCGCCCTGCACAACGCGCAACCATTTGCACTCCAGCACCTCCTCGAACGCGGCCGCGACTACCGCGTGCGCCTGCGGCCCCTCGGGGGGAAAGGATGAAGGATGAGGGATGAAGGATAATAAAGCCTGCGTTGGCCGCCGCGCCCAACGCACCGCCCGCATTATCATAGAACACAATCGCTGATGATTACGGGAACTTTTCATCCTTCATAATTCATCCTTCATCCCTCATCCTTCATCCCTCATCCCTCATCCCTCATCCCTCATCCTTCATCCTTTCCGTGAAAGACCCCCTCTCCATTACCCCCTTCACCGCGCCCGTGCGCGGCGCGGTGGAGCTGCCCGGCTCGAAAAGCGTCACGAACCGCGCGCTCATTCTCGCCGCGTTGTGCCGCGACCCGGTGACGCTGCGTTACGCGCTGTTCAGCCGCGACACGGAAATTATGGTGAAGGCCCTTCGCGCGCTGGGCTTCAAAATCACCACCAGCGAAAAAACGCACCGCATCCGCGTCGAGGGCCGCGGTGGGATGATTCCCAAGGCGAAGGCCGCGATCCACGTCGGCAACGCCGGCACCGCCGCGCGCTTTTTGCCCGCGGCCTTGTGCCTGAAAAAACGCGGACACTACATTTTTGATGGCGACGAAGCCATGCGCGAGCGTCCCATGAAGGGCCTGCTCGACGCCTTGCGGCGCCTCGGCGCGGACCTCGAATTCAAGGGACAGCCCGATCATTTTCCCTTTGTGCTGCACACGCACGGCATGTCCGGCGGAACAGTCGAGGTGGACGCCTCGGCCTCGTCGCAGATTCTGTCGGCGATGATGATTGCGGCTGCGTGGGCCAAGGGCCACCTTGAGTTGCACCGCCTCGGCCCGATGGTCTCGGAGCCGTTCATTCTGATGACGGCCAAGATGATTCCGCGTTTCAACCGCGGCTTTGTACCCGACATTGACGCGCCGGGGTTCAATGAGTTTTACCATGTCGAGCCGGACGCGACGGCGGCCAGTTATTTCGTCATGCTTCCGCTGGCCGCGCCGGGCGCCGCGCCGGGCTACCAAATCACCGGCCTCGGCGAGAACACCACTCTGCAGGGCGACCTGGCCTTTCTTACCGTCGCGCAAGCGGTGGGCCTGCACATCGCCAAAAAAGCCTATCACACGGAAATCACCGCCGGCACCGGCGCGCGCGGCGTCACGCAAAATTTTAATCCGTTTTCCGACACGTTTTTAACTCTCGCCGCCATGGCGCCGTTGCTCGAAGGCCCGACGCGCATCACCGGCATCGCGCACACGCGCAAGCAGGAGACCGACCGCGTGCTGGCGATGGCGACGGAGCTGAAAAAGCTCGGCCAGGAGGTCGAGGAATTCGAGGACGGCCTGGCAATTACGCCGAATCTGGAAAAACTGCGCGCGCTCGCGGCCCAAGGCGTGAAGAAGAGGAAATTACTCAGCATCGAGACCTACGACGACCATCGCGTCGCGATGAGCTTTGGGGTTCTCGGCTGCCGCGATTTGCTCGGCACCGGCAAACCCTGGCTGGAAATCCAACACCCCGCCTGCTGTGGCAAAACCTTCCCCAAGTTTTTCGAGACCCTCGATGACTTGCGAAAACAATCCAAAAATTGTCCACGCCGATTATAAACCCCGCCCAAAATAGGTTTTGACCATCCAGGCTTTTTGCGTAAAGTTGGCTGTATGAGCTTCATGTTATTCTTGCTCGTGTTGATGGCGCTGCTGGTCATTTGCCTTGTGGCTCTGCTGGCCGCCCTGCTGCATTGGGTGGTGCCCATGGTGGTGATGCTGGCCTTTCTGCTCTTCGGTCTGGCTTTGCTCGCCCTGTATCCCGGCTCGATTATCTGGGCGTATTTGGACGCCAAGGCCCGCGGCAAGCCCGGCTGGGCGCTGGCGCTGCTGGTGGCCTTGTCCCCCATCTTGGCCTTGATTGGCTGGCCCTTGAGCCTCTTGGCGTGGGTCGTATTTCGCCCGGCCAAAACCTCCGCCGCCGGCAACCTCCCCGCCGGCGCTTATGGCAGCTCGCCCGCCCATCCTTGAGACCGTGGAGACCGCACCCGGCCCTGCGGCAGCGCCGCTGATTGACCCGGCGGAACTCGCCCGCTGGATTTTTCACCAGGATGACGATGTCGTGGTCGTAAACAAACCTGGCTGGGTCGTGTGCCATCCCTCCAAGCATGGCCCGTGGTCGTCGCTGGTCGGAGCGTTGCGCGAACATTTCGCCACCCCGACGCTGCATTTGGTCACGCGGCTCGACCGCGAAACGAGCGGCGTGGTCGTCGTCGCGCGGCATCCCCTGGCCGCGCGGCGTTACCAGATGGCGATGCAAAACCGTCGCGTCGAAAAAACCTACCTCGCACTGCTCACCGGCGAGTTGGCCGCCGCCATCGAAGTAACTGCGCCACTGGCCCGCGACGAAAAAAGTGTGGTCGCCGTGATGCGCCGAGTGGCTATGCCGGGCGAAACAGGCGCGGAATCCGCCCGCACCCGCTTTGTGCCGCTGGCGGCGAAAAATGGTTTCACCCTCGCGCGCGTCGAGCCGATTACCGGCCGCACGCACCAAATCCGCGTCCATGCCGCGCACCTCGGCCACGCCGTGCTCGGCGACAAGCTTTACGGGCCAGACCCGTCGCTCTATCTTGAATTTGCCAAGCAAGGCTGGACCCCGCGGCTGGCGGCAACGCTCCCCTTGCGGCGGCAAGCCCTGCACGCCGCGCGCGTGCGTTTCCTTGATGACGGCCTGGGCGACTTCACTGTGCCACCCCCGCCAGATCTAGCCGAATTCACCCGCGCTCAATTGGGCCTGGATTTGGCAGCGGCGTGGACGGATGATTAAAATAGGGGAAAACACGGAGGATACGGACAGAGTGAGCAGTTTGGGTTTCGAGTTTGGAGTTGAACTCCCGCTGGGTTCTCCTTGTGTTCTGTGGTTTACTTGTCATGTCATCAAATCAGCCTGCCGCTTACGGCCCGGATATCGCGTCTTTGTTAACCGGCGTTGCCCCGGCCCCGCTGGACATGGGCCGGCCCGAGGAAAAATTCCGTGCGGCCTTGGCGGCACTCACGCCGGAAGGCATTTTTGCAACCCTACGCAAGCCTGTCCGCGATGCGCGCATGGCGCGGTGCTGCCTCGCCGGGCTGTGGCTGCGGCATAATTTTTTCGACGAGTCGCACGCGCTTTCGCAGGAAATTGAAACGCCGAGCGGCAGCTTCTGGCACGCGATTCTGCACCGCCGCGAGCCGGACTACGGCAATGCCGGCTACTGGTTCCGGCGCGTCGGCGCGCACCCGATTTATCCCGCGCTGAACGCCGCGGCCATCGCCTCGGGCTGGCCGAAATCGGCGCGGTGGGATCCGTTGGTGTTTGTGAACCAAGTCGAAGAAGCCATCGGCAAAGGGACCGAAAATTCCACCACAAAACTATGCGTGCAAGTTCAACAACTCGAATGGGAATTATTGTTCGAGTATTGTTGGAAGCAGGCGATCGGCGCGAATTGATTTGTCGGTTTATGGTGGAGTTCACCGCCAAGGCGCGGAGAACGCAAAGAAAGATTTTGGCAAGTGGTTTAGCCAATCCATTTTGTGCTGCTCGATAGACATATTTTGCTGGTCATAGCGGACAAATAGTGTCATATCTCAAAACAACGGGCAAGGAATGTAAATGTTATCTTATTGCCTTTCAATAAGTAACGAAAATACCGGCAAAATTGGCACGTTCCGTGTTATCTACTTCTCGCAACATGGAAATCTTACTTTTTCTCCTCGGGCTGTTTTACCTCCTCGTCTTGCCGATTCTGGCCTTCATCGCCTTGGGCAACACGAGCGGGATGGAGCGGCGGTTTCGCGGATTGGAAGATCGGTTGCGCGAACTGGAGAGAAAATTGCGTGAACAAAATAGCGCGGTTGCGGAGCCGTCCAAGTGCGCCGAGGCAAAACAACCGGTGGCCCCGCAGCCACCGCCGTTGGCGCTGCGGCCAGTAACCGTTCCGCCGGCCATAGCCGTTTCGCCATTGGTTGCCGCCAAAATCCACCCGCCGACTGCTCCCACCCACCCACCTGCGCCGGTGATGGCACCCGCGCCGATTCCGAGCGCAAGAATTCCGTTCCCGCAAGCCAAGGAAGCGCCGGGCGAGGAAAAGCCCAAAGACCCCGGTGCGGAAATCACGCTGGGTGCGCGCTGGGCCACGCGGCTGGGCAGCGGGTTTCTGGTCATCGCAGTGGTTTTCTTTGGGGTCTATATCAGCAAATTTTCCACCCCGGGCGTGCGGTTGCTCGAAGTGCTGGCGCTGGCGGCAGCGGTGACGGGCGCGGGAGTCTGGCTCGAACGGCAAGCGCGGGAATTCGGCGAGGCAGTGTTTGCGGGCGGGCTGGCAATTTTCTATTTTGCAGCGTTTGCGGCGCACGCCATCGCGGCGATGCGGGTGATTCCCGAGCAAGCCATTGAGGAGGGGTTGGCCGTGCAATTTCTGGCCGTGGCGGCGATTGCGGTCATCGCGTGCTGGCGCAACCGGCCGCAGATCGCCATGATGGCAGTGGCCCTCGGGATGCTTTCCTGCTTCTTCGCGCTGCACCGCGACCGGATGGAAATCTCACTCGGGGCGGCGCTGGGGCTGGCGGGGGCGGCGGCGGCACTGCGCGTGGCGCGCGGTTGGGTGTGGCCGCTGGCGCTGGGCTATGTGGGCGCGCAAATTTGCTATGCGGGTTCCATCCTCGTGTTGATGGGCTACACGCTGGAGAACTTTTTCCGGGGCGAATGGCTGAATGTGCCACTGCACCATTTGGCCGAAGAATTCGCGCCGTGGCCGGGGATCACGCTGGTTTTTCCGACCGCCTATTTTATTTTGCTGCTCGGCGCGGACCTCTGGGCCGAAAGACGGCAGCGCACGAACAGTCCCACGCTGCGCGGCGGTATCGTGCTGGTCGCCGCGATCTTGTATGGCTTGGGTGGGTGGTGGGGTGGGGCGGAGTTTGGCCACTCGTGGGACTCGACCAATTTGCTCGCGGCCGCGATCATTTGCCTCGGCGCGGGCGCGGTTTACCAATGGCGCAAGGACACACCGGAAATTTATGAAGTCCTCTACGCCGCGGCGGGGACGTGGGCCGCCATTTATTTAATCAACGAATACACGGGCTACATCCGCTGGCTGGCGCTGCTGCTGGAATGTTTTATCTTTGCCTGGCGCGCGCGGCGGCACGGCTCGAGTTTTGCCTGGGTTTGCCTCTATGGCGCCTGGGCGTGTTCTTTCGTGATGGCCTTTCACGATGCGGCCCAGTTAGCGGCGAGCGTGGACGCTTGGAACGCGGTGCGGCTGAAGTTTGCGCTCTGGCCGGTGGTGTCGCTGGCGTTGTGGGCGTGGCTGGAAAAAGCTCCGCGCGCGGTCCGCGAGGATGAACGCACCGGTTTGCTGATTGGCGGCTATGTGACGGCGGCCGGCACGGTCGCGCTGGGGTGGGCGGCGTGGATGGAGCCGGCGCAGACGTGGCTCTGGCTGGGCATCGCATCGGCGGCGCTAGTGGCGGGACTAGTGGGGAAATTGCGCACGGTCTGGCCGACGGTGTGGGGGACGCTTATTTTTTCGATGTGGCTGTATGCGCCGCCGGTTAACGCCGCGACGTTGGAAGTTGCTATGGTGCTCGCGGTGTTTAGCGCGAGTGTGCTGGGGTTGACAGCCCTGCTCCAAAGCCGCGCGGATTGGGAGCACAAACGGATACTGGCCGAATTTGGCGAAGTGGTAAGCCGTGACGACGAGAAGCATAACCGGCTGCCGACTAATATCGGCGAAGTGGTGGGCTTTTTATCGCTGCTTGCTGTTTGGATTCGCGGCTTTTTCGCTTTGCCGCAGGGAGAGAATCATCTGGCCGTGGCCTTGACCGCGGCGGCGCTGGTGCTGGCCGCGCTCGCCTGGCGCGGGCCATGGCGCACGACGGGCGACCTCGCCTGGATTTGGGCCATGACCGGTTTAGTGGTTAGGGGTGGTGGACATTTTCAATTTCAGACGGTCGGCCCGGATCGCCTATGCCTGATGATGGTGCTCGCGCTCGGCTGGCTCTGGGGCGCGCTGAGCCGAAAAGAAAAACCCGGCGTGTATATTCTTGGCCTCGACAAGACCGGGTTGATCCTGCCGGGATTTTTGTTTGTCGGCTGGACGATGCTGGCAGTGCCGTGCGACGCCTCCGACTCGAACTGGGCGTTGTGGTTGGCCGGCAGCGCGGTGAGTTTTGCCTTGATTGGCCGGCGCGAATGGCTGCCTGGCGGCGGGGCGGCGGCGGTTTTGTTGAGTCTCGGCGCGTTTATCCGTGCCATCACTTTGAATATTCATGCGCTGGATGATTGCTGGGCGCCGGCGGCGGTAGGCGCGGCCTTTATTTTACAAGGCCTGATTCCCGACCGGCGCGTGAGCCAGGGTGGGGGTCGTCGGAGCATTAGCTTTTGCCTTTTTGTGATAGCGGCGGCCGCCCTCCTGGTTTTCGACTGGCCGGTGGCCGGCCTGCCCGGCGTGAACAGCCGGTATGTGACGATGCTGTGGGCGGGCGCGGGCGCGGGCCGCGTTCATTGCGGGGCTGGCGGCGCGCTTGCGTGAGTATCGCTATATTGGCCTGGTTGGGCTGGCGGTGTGCGTGCCGCGGATGTTTGTCGTGGATATCACCGACCAATTTGGCCGCATTTTGGCGTTTGGCGCACTGGCGCTGGCGTTGCTGGCGATTGGATTTTCCTACCACAAGCTGCGCGCGTGGCTGGTGGGGCGCGAGACCAGTGCGCCCGCCGCGCCGCCACCGGTGAAACCTGCAGCTTGAATTTTCCCCTAAACCCAAACCACACAATCCCATGCCTGCATCCCTGTTTGAAGCCGAAGACCGCCCGAAAGCCGAGGCCTTGTGCCGGCTGACGTGGTGCAACCCGTTTCACGACGAACGCGCCGCGCTCGAACGCCAGGCCCTCGGCGACGCTTGGAAAATGCCGCCGCCCGACGGCATGGACTGGGAGGACGGGCTGCCCGTCGCCGCCGGCAACCCCAACACGGATGCGTTCGCGCCGCTGTCCAAGCGTCTCGTCAATGAGGCGCGGGAACGCCTGCGCCGCCGCACGCCGACCGCCAACGAGAGCGAAACCTACCGCGAGCTAGTCTTCTTCACGCTCTTTTACCAGTTCGTGGACGAATTCCACCGGCTTATCCGGCAGGCGCGTGAGCGCGGAGCGGCGCCGTTGCGCTGCGTGTTCTACGACCGTTTTCGCGCGGAGCTGGAGCGCCTCTGCCCGCCGGATGAGCCAGCTTTGCGCATGGAGACGCCGCCCGAGCGCGTCTTCGCAACGTTCTTCCAGGTGCGCCGCGCGTATGCGCACATTCACGAGTGCATCATCGGCTCCTCGGCGGAGTCGCGCCGGCTGCGCGCGCGGGTCTGGCAGTCCATCTTCACACGCGACATGGCGCGGTTCGAGCGCGCGCTGATCGGGCGGATGGGGGACTTGATCACGCTCATCACCGGCCCGTCGGGTTCGGGCAAGGAATTGGTCGCGCGCGCCATCGGCTTGTCGCGCCATGTGCCCTTTGACGTGACGCGGCGGGAATTCGCGGAGGACTACCTGCGCGGATTTTATCCCATCAATCTCGCGGCGCTGTCGCCGACGCTGATCGAATCGGAATTGTTCGGCCACCGGCGCGGTTCCTTCACCGGCGCGCTCGGCGACCGCCTGGGTTATTTCGAGGTCTGCGGCGCACACGGCACGGTGTTCCTCGACGAAATCGGCGAGACGGATTTGGGCATCCAGGTCAAACTTCTGCGCGTGCTGCAAACGCGCGTGTTCCAGCGCATCGGCGACACGGAACCGCGCTCCTTCGCCGGGAAAATCCTGACCGCGACCAACCGCGACCTGGCGCACGAGATGCGCGCCGGGCGCTTTCGCGAAGACCTGTATTATCGCCTCTGCGCCGACCATGTGCGCACGCCGGCCCTGTGCGAGATTTTGCGGGATGCGCCGGGCGAGTTGGCGACCTTGGTGCGGCACATCGCGGCGCGCGTGGCCGGTCCGGCGGAGGCCACGGCGTTGACCGACGAAGCCTGCACCGTGCTGCAACGCACGTTGCCGCCCGATTACGCGTGGCCCGGCAATTTCCGCGAACTCGAACAGGCGGTGCGGAATATTCTCGTGCATGGTGATTATATGCCGGAATCATCCAGCCCGGCTGCAGCCCCTTCGACCAACGGCGCGCCATCCAGCAACGGCCATGCTTCGCCGGAGTCGTTGGCCGCCGCCCTGGAAGCCGGCGAATGGACGGCCGACGAACTCCTGCGCCGCTACATCAGCCGGGTGCATCACCTGTCCGGCAGCTACGAGGAAGCCGCCCGGCGACTGGGTGTGGATCGCCGCACGGTCAAGAAATACCTGCGGCAACCTGCGGCGATGACTCAATAGCGATTGTTCCAAGTGTCCAGAATTTAATCGCGCCCAGCCCTGCCTGCTTAACCAATCTGCTGGCCCATTGCCATGACCAAAATACCCACCCCCATCCTCCAAAAAATCAGGTAATAAGCTATAAGGGCGCGTGGCGCATCGCCGATGAAGCTCGCAAGGCTATTTAAAAAATCGTCACTGTGCAGCTTCTCGGCTACACCACGACCGGCGCGAAGCGATGATTGACGCCGGGGCGATGATGGGTAGAGTGAGGCGCGGTGCTTGGAATTCTTCACCAGCGCCTAACCAGGCTTTTCCAAGGGGAGAAACCGCCCACGCTTCCGTAGTTCAATGGATAGAACACTGGCCTCCGAAGCCGGTGATCTGGGTTCAAGTCCCAGCGGGAGCACCACTTAAGCCACTGACAGTAAAAGGTTTAAGTTTTGAGCGAAGTTAGGTTGCCCAGTTGACATGGCAACCTATCACTGGATTGGATCGGTACAAGCGAGTGGCAATTTTTAGCAAATAGCGGCAACCATGACAAGGGCCGTGCCACACGCCAAGTTGAAGGCCAGATTCCGGCATCCTGTGCTTGACTGGCGGCCATCAGCTTCTCGGGCCAGTCTACCCGGGGTTATCCCGAGCACTTGGCACCTACCCATTGGACGCTGCAACCCAAGGTTCCCCCTCCTCCATGGGCTGTCGCTCGGCAACCTGGCTAGCCCCTGCGGGATTGTCCCGGGTGGGGTTCGCGTGGAACCGGCTGAGCAACGCGACTGGTCAGCGTAGCTAAGCTTGCCGTCCTTTCGCCCAAAGTCAAATGGCGTCTGCCAGCCAACTCGTAGCGAGGACGAGCCAGGACCCACGTGCAAACGATATTTCAAGTGGCGATTATTTGGGACTTATTAGAAGTTAGAACAAGCTCAGGCCCGCCAACAAAAGCCCCCCGGCCCTTGCGGGCCGGGGGGCCATTTGTGTGGCGGAGCCTCCGATCTCCTACACTATCTCACGAAGCGCCAGAAACGGCACTTGCAACTTGCCATTGAACACTTCCAGCTCGCCGAGCGTGGCTTCCACGCGCGAATTCAATTTCGCGTGGGTGAATGTTCCCTTGATGAGCTGTCCCCGCTCCCCGGGCACGCTGGGCGCCGGGAAACCCGCAGCGGGAAGTCGGACCAGTTGTTGAATTTCGAGGAGTCCGCTGGCCTCGCTATGCACCTCGTAGACGAGGCGCACGTTATCGGTGGCCGGCCGGTCTCCCTTGGCGGCAAAGGGCGCTCGAAACGCCTTGGCGGTGAGAAGCACGCCACGCAGGAGGAGTCCGTTTGGGACTTCGAGAGGTTTCGGTAAACTATCAGGTGTTGGTTTATCCATGACATTTGATTTCTATCGCTAGTGTCGACGTGGAGGACGCCGAAGCCTTCATACGCCTGGAGTTTGAGAATTGTTCCAATCTCCCGGCGTAAAAGTTGTTTCCACGGCTGCCGGGTTTGCGCCGAGCGGACTTTTTCGCCGCATTTCACCGTGACGCGACTGGCCCAATCGGCCAGGCGCAGACGGGATCAGGCTGATGGTGCCCTTTTTTCCCTAACCAAGCTGACAGGGACACCTCGAATTTAATTGGCGTCCTTATTTTAGGCGCCACTTGCGCCTGCCCCATCGGATAGGTTCGACAGGCGGGGAAAATTCGCGTTGCCTTGCTGGACTCCCATGAAGCCCTTCTACGACCTGATTGTCATCGGTTCCGGCCCCGCCGGTGAAAAGGCCGCCGCCATGGCGGCGTTTTACGGTCACGCCGTCGCCCTCGTTGAAAAGGAGCCGCGCCTGGGCGGCGCCGGCACCAACACCGGCACGCTGCCGTCCAAAACGCTCAAGGAAACCGCCGTGTTCCTCTCGGGCTTCAATGACCGCGGCCTCTATGGGGTCGAGCGGCGGCCCGACCGCGCCGTCTGCGTCGAGGATTTGCTCTTTCGCAAAAACACCGTCACGTCCAAACAGGCGGACGACATTCGCAATCGGTTGGGCACTTTGGGGGTCGAGGTTTTCCAGGGCGTTGGTGCGCTGGCGGACGCGCACACTGTCAAGGTCCAGCCCCCGGGCGGCGCGGCGGCGTTCATGCTCAAGGGCGAATTCATCCTCCTGGCGACTGGCTCGCGACCCTGGCACATACCGGGCGTGCCCTTTGATGGTTACCGCGTGCATGACTCGGACACAATTTTGGAAATTGACCACATTCCCACCTCGATTGTCATTGTCGGCGCGGGCGTCATCGGCTGCGAATATGCCACGGTTTTCGCCGCCTTGGGGTCGAAAGTCTCGCTGGTCAACGGCCACGCGGAATTTCTGACTTTTATTGACGGCGAAATTCTGGCGATCTTGCGCCGGCAAATGCAAAACGAAGGCGTCACGTTTCTCATGCCCAACCGGGCGGAGGGGGTGACGGTTTGCGAGCGTGATGGCAAAAAAATCGTCACCGCCCACCTGGCGGATGGCGCGGAAATTGATGCCGACATGTTTCTTTACGCCGCCGGGCGGGTGGGCAACACCGATTCCCTCAACCTCGCCGCAGCCGGCCTCAAAGCGAGCGAACGCCAGACTATCGAGGTGAACGAGCAATACCGCACCGCCACGCCGAATATTTTCGCCGCGGGCGACCTGGTTGGTTTCCCGGCGCTCGCCTCCACGGGCACGGATCAGGGGCGGGTCGCCGTCACCCATATGTTCAACTTGACCGGCTTGCAGAAATTGGACCAGGTTTTCCCGATGGGTGTTTACACCATCCCGGAAGTCACCTGTGCCGGGCTTACCGAAGAGGACGCCAAAAAGACAAACAGGCCCTACCTGGTCGGCCGCGCCTGGTATAAGGACACGCCGCGCGGGCGCATTATTGGCTCGCGCTTCGGCCTGCTCAAGCTCCTCGCCGACCCCGACACGCTGGCCATCCTGGGCGTCCACATTGTCGGCCGCATCGCCACGGAATTGATCCACTTCGGCCTGCTGCTGGTCGAGGATCAGGTGTCCGCCACGCGCGTCGCCTCGATGATCTACAACCAGCCGACCCTGCACGAAATGTATAAGCACGCCGCCTTTGACCTTGTGCGTCAGAAACAAGGCTTGCCATCCATTAACGAGGCCCCCGCGCCTTGATCCATTCCCCCCTAAAGAAACTCCCATGCCCGACCCCGGACCACCCACTGCGGACGTGGCGGAGATTGCCCCGCAGGGTCGCAGTGGCGGCGCTGATTCCGCGCCGAAATTCGGCCGGCTGGCCCGGGTTTACGCCTGCCTTGAATACATCGCCTTTGGCCGCGAGTTGGAACGGGCGCGATTTTGTTTTTTGGAGCAGTTGCGCGAGTGCCGGGAGATTTTGCTGATCGGCGAGGGCGATGGCCGCTGTCTTGCGCGCCTGGTGGAAATTGCGCCGGCCGCGCGGCTGCATTGTGTGGATGCCAGTCCAGGCATGTTGACTCGCGCCGCCGCGCGACTCCGGCCGGTGGATCGCTCGCGGGTGACGTTTACCTGCGCGGACGCGCGGACGTGGCTGCCGTCTCCGCAAAGTTACGATGCCGTGGTCACCGCATTCTTTCTCGATTGCCTGACGCCGCAATCTGTCGCGGAGCTGGCGGCGCGGCTGCAGCCGGCGTTGCGGCCCGGCGCGCTTTGGCTGTTCGCCGATTTTGTGCTGCCGGAGTCCGGCTTCGCCCGCGGGCGCGCGCAGCTCTGGCTGTGGACCATGTATTTTTTCTTCCGCTGGCAAACCGGTCTGGCGGTGAAGGAATTGCCGCCCTCCGAAGAAATTTTGCGCGCCGCGGGCTGGCGGGAACGCGCCACCCGCGATTTTCATGGGGTCTTCGTGCGCGTGGTGCTTTTTGATCGGCGCCGGCTCCGCTGCCATAGTCGGCAAATTCAGATTGCATTTCTCTCCTCATTGGCAAAAATTCGATTTTTACCCTCAGCTCCCATTGGAGAATACCCCCATGTTGTTTCACTCATTCACGCGGCGCACCCTCGGCGCCTGCCTCGCCTTGTCAACTTGGATGAACGTGGCCCACGCCCAACCGCCATCCGCACCGGCGGCCACGCTGCCGCCCACTTCGTTCAAGTTTCAATTCGGCACCGACCAAGCCGCTCCCGGCTACACCCTGGTTCCCACCAATTCGGTTTATTCCAAGGACACAGGCTATGGTTTTGAGCCTGGCGCGCAAGTTAGCGCAGTTAATCAGGCGGACCCCAATCCCTTGCACCGCGGCGCCATTACGTCCAAGCAGCCTTATGCCTTCTCGGTGGCCGTGCCCGAAGGCAATTACCGGGTCACGGTGACCTTGGGCGACCCCCAGGCCGCCTCGGTTACCACCGTCAAAGCCGAAGCGCGCCGGTTGATGCTCGAAAGCGTTCACGCCGCCGCCGGCCAGTTTGCGACCCGCACTTTTACCGTCAATGTCCGCAGTCCGAAAATTTCCACCGGCGGGGAGGTCAACCTCGACAGCCGGGAGATGAACCTGACAACGCATGTCGCCCTCGTCAACGACTGGGATGACAAGCTCACCATTACTTTTAGCGATGCCCATCCCGCCTTGGCGACATTGGAAATTCAGAAAGTGGAAGATGCCGTGACGGTTTTTGTCCTGGGCGACTCGACGGTCGTGGACCAGCCCAGTGGCGGCAACAGTTGGGGCCAGATGCTGACCCGCTGGTTCAAGCCCGAGGTGGCCATCGCGAACCACGCCGAATCGGGTGAAACGCTCAAGGGCTTCCTCAAGGAACGCCGCTGGGAAAAAGTTTTGGACTCGATGAAGGCCGGCGACTATGTGCTGATTCAATTCGGCACCAACGATTCCAAAAAAAGCGGCCCCCAAAACATTTATCCCGGCCAGGATTTCTCCGAAACTTACGCCGCGGCCGACACCACTTATAAAGACCTGCTCAAGCAATACGTGGCGGATTTTCGCAAAAAAGGCGGCATCCCCATCATCGTTTCCCCGCCGGCCCGCCGCGGTGAAACCGCCAATTCCACGCTTGGCGCTTATGCCGCCGCCGCGGGCGCCGCCGCCAAGGAGGTCAACGCGCCGTTCATTGACCTCAATGCCATGGGCATGGAGCTGAACAAGGCGCTCGGGCCCGACGCCACCCGCATGTATGGCGACCAAACCCACACGGTGGATTATGGCAGCTATATGTTCTCCCGTTGCATCACCCTCGGTATTAAACAGAGCGGCCTGCCACTGGCCAAATTCATCGTGGACGACTTTGGTGATTTCGACCCGAATCAACCGCATCCCACCCCCGCTGAATATACGGTGCCCGTGGATGCCGCCAATCGCGGCGGTGGCCGTGGTCCTCGCGCCGGTGGTGCGCGGGGTGGTGCTGCCAGCACGGATCCCGCCCCTGCGCCGGCGGCGGCGTCCGGCCCGGCGGCCACCACTGCGACGCAATAGACCGCGCTGCTTAGATGCATTTTTACAGCGGCTTCGTGCGCGCGGTGCTTTTCAACCAGCCCGGTTGGGGCTCTTGATCCTCCTGCAGGCGGCGCAGCCGCGCTTCGAGCACTGCTGCGCGGCCGAGGTAGCCCACGATTTTTTTCGGATTATCGCGGGCCACCACCGGCAGCCGCCCGCAATTGTTGCCCAGCATCCTCGTCAACGCGTCACTCAGCGTTTCATCCGGGTAGGTCACGACCGGGTGCGCGTTGCCTGCCTCGACCAGAGTGATTTTGCCCGACGGGTCGCGCTCGAAGGCCCGGACGAGGTCGCCGCGCGTGACAATCCCCGCGAGCTCGCCGCTCGCATCCGTCAATAAAAAGGCCTGGTGGTGCATGAGGGTTCCGTCCCGCGAGGACAACCGCCGGGTCAGTTCGCCGACGGTAATATTGGCCGGCAGCACGGTTGGGCTTGGGTCCATCGCGCGCTCGACATTCACTTGCTGGAACACATCCACTTCATATTCCTGATACACCCGCAATCCCCGCCGCGCCAGCTTCTCCGTCAAAATGGAATTCTTCATGAAGATCAGTGCGACGAAATGCGCGATGGTCACGACCAGCATCAACGGCAGCACGGAGTCGTAGTCGCGCGTCAGCTCGAAGGCGAAAATGATGAATGTAAACGGCGCGCGGGCGGCCGCGCCAAACACCGCCGCCATCGCCACCAGCGCAAACGCGCTCGAGGACAAATGCGCCGAGGGGTCAATTTTGTTCGCCAGCCCGGCAAATAACGCGCCCGCCGCCGCGCCCACGGTAAAAGTCGGCGCGAGCACCCCGCCCGAATGGCCGGAGCCGAGCGTCAGGGTGACCACGAAGGCCTTGGCCACCAGCACCACGGCCACCATCCGCAGCGCAAGTTGCGGGGTGGGATTCAGCAGGTCGGAAATGGTGTCATAACCGATGCCGAGCACCCGGGGCACAAAATAGCCGACGACTCCCAGCACCGCGCAGGCCATGACCGGCCACCAAAATTTGTCGCAATTCAACTTTTCAAAAAAATCCTCGAAGAGATAGAGCATTCGGGAATACACCACGGCCACCAGGCCGCAGACGATGCCCAGCGGCACATACCAGGGCAGCGCGGCGGGAAAATTAAAATTGGCCGCGCCCACCGAAAACATGGCCCCGTGCCCGAGCAGCACAAACCGCACCGCCGTGGCCACCGTGCTGGCAATCACGAGCGGAATGAAGGAGCGCGCCTTGTATTCAAACAGCAGCAGTTCGATGGCCAGCATCACCGCCGCCAGTGGCGTGCTGAAGGTGGCCGCCATGCCCGCCGCCGCGCCGCTGGCCAACAATACTTTGCGCTCGGCCGCGGTGACATGCAGGAACTGCCCCAAAATTGAGCCGAGGGCGCCGCCAGTCTGGATAATGGGTCCTTCTGCACCAAACGGCCCGCCGGTGCCAATGCCGATGGCCACCGACGTGGGTTTCAACAGCGCCACCCGCGGCTGCACCCGGCTCTGGTTGAACAGCACCGCTTCCATCGCCTCGGGCAGGCCGTGGCCGCGAATTTTCGGCGAGCCATATTTGGCCATCAAACTGACGATGACTGCGCCAAGAATCGGCAGTGGGATGACCCACAGCCCCAGGTGATTATGGGAAGGCGGCAGGTCCGCAATGGACCATACCTGGTAAAACATCAGGTTCGAAACCAGCCGGATCATCGCGAACAGCCCATAGGCGGCCAGCCCCCCGCCCACGCCGACCAGCACGGCCAGCAGCGACATCGCCAACAGGCGCCGCCGCGGCGAGCCCACTTCGGGCAAATCGGGGAACAGGGAGGAGGAGAAGGCCATGACATCTTTTCGGGTGGACATAAGCCACCAAAAATATATCCTGCCACGATATAAATCAAGCGCCATCTCCGCTGGACGACGGACAGAGAGTCTTTCGCCGGTTTTTCCTATCTCCATGCCCCATCCCGCCGCCCCCAACCGCGCCGCCTACCGCGCGCTGGCCGCCTACCGCCACGCGCTGCGGCGCTTTTTGCATTTCAGCACGGAGGCGGCCCGCGCGGCGGGCGTGTCCCAGCAACAATACCAGGTGCTCCTCGCGGTCAAGGCCGCGCCCGGCCGCGCGTTGCTGACCATTGGCGAGCTGGCCGAAATCATGCACGTCCGCCATCACAGTGCCGTGGGCCTAGTGGACCGCCTCACCCGGCATGGCCGGCTCCGGCGCGTGCGCGACACCGCTGACCGCCGCCGCGTGCGGGTGCGGTTGACCGCGTCCGGTGAAAAAGCCCTCCGCCGCCTCGCCACCCAACATCGCGACGAACTGCGCCGCCTCGGCCCGCAACTGGTGCGCTCGCTTAAATCCCTCGGGGTGGAGGGAGGGAAGAATTAAGATTTATGAATTAAGAATTAAGAAGTTAGAAATCTCAGATCTCAAATTTCATATTTGCATTTACTTTCTGTCTATTCACCGGCTCTTCAACTAGAAACTTAAAAACCAGAAACTAAAAACGTTCAGTTCATTCCTCGCCGAGCAGTTCCGGCGGCATGTTTTTTTCGTCGAGGCGCTCGATGACCGCGCCGAGGCCGCGCAGTTTTTCATCGAATTTTTCGTAGCCACGGTCGAGGTGGTAAACGCGCCGCACCCACGTCTCGTCATTCGCGTGCAGGCCGGCGAGGATGAGGGCCGCGCTGGCCCGCAAGTCCGACGCCATCACCATCGCGCCCGACAGGCGGGTGCGTCCTTTGATGATGGCGCTCGGGCCCTCAATGGCGATGTCCGCGCCCATGCGCTGCAATTCCGACACATACATGAAGCGGTTCGGGTAAACGCGCTCGGTGACGATGCTCAGGCCCGGCGTGACGGCGAGCAGGGCGCACATCTGCGCCTGTAAATCGGTTGGGTAACCGGGGTGGGGCAGCGTGATGATGTCCACCGGGCGCACTTTCAAATTGGTCGCGTTCACGCGCAGTTGGTCCGGCCCTTCGATGGTCACGGCGATGCCGGCTTCATCGAGTTTGTCGAAAAACGCGCCGAGGTGCTGGGCGTTCGCGCCGATCACCGTCACGTCGCCGCGCGTGATGGCGGCGGCAACCAGCCAGGTGCCCGCTTCAATGCGATCAGGGATGACGCGGTGGCGCGCGCCGCGCAGGCGGTCCACGCCTTCTACGGTCAAAACGTGGGTGCCGATGCCGTCAATGCGCGCGCCCATCGCCACGAGCATCCGGCACAAATCTTCGATTTCTGGCTCGCAGGCGGCGCTGTCAATGCGGGTGACGCCCGGTGCCAGCGTGGCGGCCATGACCAGGTTGGCCGTGCCGGTCACGGTGCTGCCCTGGCGACCGCCCAGAAAAACTTCCGCGCCGCGCAAGCTGGCCCCGTCCACATGCAGGTAGCCTTTTTTCATGCGCACGCCGCAGCCGAGGCTCTTCAAGCCCTTGACGTGCAGGTCAATCGGTCGCGGGCCGATGTTGCAGCCACCCGGTTGCGACACCACGGCCTTGCGCAGCCGGGCGATCAACGGCCCGAGCAGCAGGACGCTCGCGCGCATTTTGCTCACGAGCTTGTGCGGCGCGAAGTGGCCGATTTTGCGCGCGGTGATTTGCCAGGTGTGCGCATCGAGCCGTGCCACCTGCGCGCCGAGTTCCGTGAGGATTTCGCCCATGAAGCGCACGTCGCTCAGGTCGGGCACGTTTTCGAGCACGCACGTCTCTTCGGTCAGCAGCGTGGCCGCGAAAATCGGCAGGGCGGCGTTTTTCGCGCCGCTGACGGAAATTTGGCCGCGCAGCGGGCGGCCACCTTGTATGCGCACGACATCCATGGCAAAAAAGCGTCAGCGCTATTCCGGCCGGCGGTCGCCCCGGCGCTCGCCGCGGCTGTCGCCGCGGGGCTGGTCGTGGGACTGGCGGCCTTGGCTGCCGCGATGGTGGCGATGATGCCCGTGGCGGTGGTGCGCGCCGTCGTCACTGCGGCCGTCGCCGTGCCTGGAGTGGCGCTCGCTGTCTGAATCATCTTCGTTGTCGCGTGCGGAAACCTCCCGCACTTTGGCGGGCACCGGGTCGCCAGTGAAAATCCGCTTGATGAAGCCAAGCAGTCCGCGGGATTTGGCTTTCGGCGCGTCCTCGGAGGACGCCACATGCGCCGAGATGGTCGCGTTGGGTTTTGGTTTCACGTGCTCGCGCTTGCTTGATTTCGCGGCGGGTTCCCGGCGGCGGGACTCGTGCTCGTGTTTGACATGCACGGATTTGTCGGGCGCGCGGCCAAAAGCGGAGGGCGTGTATTCCTCCACCGGCACGGGCTTGGCCGTTTCCGTGCGCAGGCGGCGCGGCGCGGCGTCGGCCGGGTCGGGCTTCAATGCGACATAGTGGTCGCGTTCGCTGCGTCCATCCTGGGGCGGACGGTTCGAAGGCGGGCGATGAGACGCGGGCGATTCGCGACGCGGTTCGGAGGAAATTTCGCGTGGGCGCGGCGCGGGTGGCTCCCGGCGGGGTTCTTCGGCAGCTTCGCGCGAACGCGACGGGGCGCTGGGATAATCGCGGGGCGCTGGACGGGAAATGGGGGCGGCTTCCGCGCGCGGTGGCGGCGAAGGAGCTTGCCAAACCGGCGCGGCTTCCGCACGCGGGCGCGACTCATACTGGGGCGGCTCCGACCAGCGGGTTTCGCTCGACGACTCAACCCGCGAGGACGGCGCAACGGGTGCGGGCGGGGAAACCGGCCGGGGTGCGGGCGCGTCCTCGCGCTCATAACCTTTTACATGCTGGCCGGAAAGTGATTCGCGCGCGCTGGCAACGTCGGTGACCTCACCGCACGCGGCCGGGGTCGCCGCCTTTTGGGCCACCGCGCCGACGCTGGGGGCGCGTTTCCAACGGCTCTTCAGGTTGGAGGTCCGGGTTGAGGCGGAAGGTGGGTTGGCCGGTGTCGAGGCGGGTTGGGGCGTGTCTGAATTCATCCGAAAAATTGGAAAGGGAACCGACGGGCGTCGAACCGGGTCGGTGCGCGCCGCTCGGCGTTTGCCCAAGAAAAATGCCGGGTTTCCCGAACGGCGGCAATCCTAATTTTCAATGGACCGTCTTGCAATGGGCGGTCCGTCATGTGCATAAAACTTCGACCCGGGGGATTTCAGGCTTGTCCCCGCGCGCCGGGGCCGCTTTGTTGGACGGTTTCCCCCCTTCCTCGGACATGCAACGAACCCACCATTGCGGCGAACTGACTCAAACCAACGCCGGGTGCGACGTCACCCTCGTCGGCTGGATTAACGCCGTGCGCGACCACGGCGGCCTCGTGTTTGTGGACCTGCGTGACCGCGAGGGCCTCACCCAAATCGTGCTTGACCCGCAAAACGCCGCGATGGCTGCGGTGTTGCCTTCGTTGCGCGATGAATCCGTCATCCAGGTCGCCGGCCGCGTCAAACCGCGCCCGGTCGAGACCATCAATGTCAAGCTGGCCACCGGCCATATTGAGGTCGAGGCGCAGAAAATCACCATTCACAACGTCTGCGCTACGCTGCCTTTTCCGCTCGAAGATGAGAAGGCCGAAAAAGTCAACGAAGACCTCCGCCTGACTTACCGTTACCTCGACCTGCGCCGCCCGCAGAGCCTCGCCCTGCTCAAGCTCCGCCACCGCGCCGCGCAAACCGTCCGCCGCTACCTGGACGAACAGGGTTTTCTCGAAGTCGAGACGCCGATTTTGTTCAAAAGCACGCCCGAGGGCGCGCGCGAGTTTCTGGTGCCCAGCCGCCTCAACCCCGGCCAGTTTTACGCGCTCTCGCAATCCCCGCAGCAATACAAGCAAATCCTGATGGTCGCCGGCGTCGAGCGCTACTACTCGCTCGCGAAATGTTTCCGCGACGAGGACCTGCGCGCCGACCGCCAGCCGGAATTTACGCAGATTGACCTCGAAATGTCCTTCATTGAGCGCGGCGACATTTACGCCCTCATCGAAGGGATGCTCCAGCGCGTCTGGAAAGCCGTGCTCGACCGCGACATCCCCACGCCGTTCCCGCGCCTCGCCTTCCGCGACGCCATGAACCGCTTCGGCGTGGACAAGCCCGACACGCGCTTCGGCCTCGAATTGGTTGACCTGTCCGACGTTTTCAAGGGTTCGACGTTCAAGGTTTTTTCCGGCGCGGTGGCGGCCGGCGGCGTGGTCAAGGCCTTCAACGCGAAGGGTTTGGCCGACATCACGCAGGGCGAAATTAAAAACCTGGAAGACATCGCCAAAACGCTCGGCGCCAAGGGCCTCGCTTTCATTCGGTCTGAAAAAGGCGAATTGAAATCGCCCATCCTGAAATTTTTCTCGGAAACGGAAAAAGCGGAGCTGGCGAAACGCTTGCAAATTGAGGAAGGCGACATCGTCTTTTTCGCCGCCGCCGGTTGGGACCGCGCCTGCGCCATCCTCGGGCGCACGCGCCTCGAAGCCGCCGCGCTGCTCGAAGCCCGTGGCCGCCTCGTCATCCCGCGCGACCAGTATAATTTCCTCTGGGTCGTGGATTTCCCCCTCATGTCCTACGACGAGGCGGAAGGCCGCTACCTCGCCACGCACCACCCGTTTACCTCGCCGGTGGCCGAGGACGTCGCGCTGCTCGACACCAACCCCAAGGAAGTGCGCGGCCAGCACTACGACGTGGTGCTCAACGGCGTCGAACTCGGCGGCGGCAGCATCCGCATCCACCAGCCCGACGTGCAAAAAAAGATTTTTGAGGACGTGCTGAAAATTCCCGCCGACCTCGTCGAAAGCCGCTTCGGCTACCTCCTGCGCGCCTTCCAGTTCGGCGCGCCCCCGCATGGCGGCATCGCGCTTGGTTTCGACCGCCTCTGCGCCATCCTCGGCCACCGCGGCAGCATCCGCGACGTGGTCGCCTTCCCGAAAACCCAGCGCGGCCAGGATCTCATGACCATGTCCCCCGGCGCCGCCACCCCCCGCCAGCTCAAGGACGCCCACATCGCCGTCACTGTTGAGGTGGAAACGCAAAGTAAAGCGTAGGCGAAAATTGGGGATTCAGAGGAAATGATTGTGCCCCGATCCCAAAGGGGTGTAGAGAACGCTATATGAAGCCTAAAAACTTCATCTTGATTGCCCTGGTCGTCGCCATCGTGTGCCTCGGCCTCTGGTGGTTCACGCGGCCAACTGCGGCAATCCCGGAAAAAAAATGTGGAAGCGCCAATGGCAACCAAGACCGATGCACCCAAGGCGGTCGCGCCGCCGACTATCGCACCGCCTGCGCCGAAGTCCGACACTGAGCCAGTTGCTGCCGCGAAGGCCCCAGATCCCAACGCCGATTCAAAAACGGAGTTGAATAGCGCCATTGCGGACATCGTGCGTTTGTATCGGGCTGGCGATTTTATGGAGGTATACCAAACTTACACCACGCCGGACAAATTAGACCCCGAGTCGATTCAAAAAGTGCAAGAATCCCTGCAAAAGCTTCAGCATGACCAGCAAGAAACCAAAAACCCGCAATTAGCACAAGCTCTGGCACAAAATCTTCAACAGATTTATGAATCTAGTGCGCAGCTTTATGAAGCTCTCGAAAACCAGACCCCAACCTTTAACACTACAGGTGACGAAGCCACCTATATGATGACAAAGGATAGCTTTGACGGCACTCAAACCGCAACGCCCATTACCTTCATAAAAATCAATGGCAAGTGGTATCTGAAGCCTGAAAATTAGATTTCGAACGAATACACTACCCCTTCGACGGCTTGCTTGACTTTTGAACGGTATCGGGAAAAATTCAGACACGAAGCTGGCAGATTTTCCCGAGTTGGTGCAATTATCTCCCCGGCAGCGCTTGCTGATTGCCGAGGAATTGTGGGATTTCGGCGGTGGACGACAAAATTCCCGTGCAGGTTGAACACAAAAAACTGGTTCGTTCCCGGCGCGCGGCGTATGAGCGTGGAGAGATGCCGACCGTGACGATGAGTGGATTGAAGCGATCAGTGAGACGATAGGAGCGTTTTGGCAACGATTTCTCTTCGTCTCGGGGAGCGCGACCGTCCCGGTCGCTGCGGTCGGCGTCTCGCCGACCGCTTTCTTTCAGAAATGGCGGTGCAAAGCACATCACCGACTTTTGAAGATGTCCTCGGCGGGACGCCGAGGACGGCGGGCGGGACGCCCGCGCTCCCCGGGATGAAGAACCGCGCATACTGAAGTCAAAAACAATTTTAAATGGAAATTAATTTTTTATTCCAATGGATTTAATTAACGGGAGTGTGTTCCCCACCACCCACTCCCGATATGGCCCGGCCACGGCGGCGGCTTCGACGGCGAGCCATTGCGGGGTGGAGTAGGGGTGGTGTGCCTTCAGCCAGGCTTCGATTTCTTTGGCGCGCGGGGTGGGAAATTTCACCCAGATGCGCCATTCCTTCGTGCGCTCCTGTTTGCCCTGCCAGATGTAATGCGAAGTCACCGGGCCGTCCACTTGCGCGCAGGCGGCCAGGCGCGCGGCGACGAGGCCGGCGGCCAGTTTTTTCGCGGCGGCGGCGGAATCCACCGTCGTCCAGCCGATGAGAATTTTTGCGGTCGCCATGCGGTTCCTTGGCGGAAAAGGGCATTCGCGGCGAAAAAGCAAGTGTTTCGTGCGCCGCGGCGGCGAATTTCAGCGCAGCTAATAACTCCGGGCGCGGGCTATTTCCGGCCTAAATCAGCGTGAATAAGCTTCCTAAATTCATTCCGTTCGCTATGTTCCTGCTCAGGCCTTCTGCTGTGACCGAGACCTCGCCAGTGTTCCTACTCTGATAATTATATAACAAAGGGAGCTCGCCACCCGGCGGTGGCTGCCACGCCGTAAACCGGAAGGCAAAAGCCGCCAGGAGAGCACCCACCTAAGCACCAGAGGTTCAGAACACCTGCTTTTACGGCATAAGTGGAAGGTCATTTTTTTTTGGCGGGTTGATTGGGCGGGGTGAGGCGGCGCAGGCTGGGCTGTTGCCTTAAAGCCGCAAGACAACCACGGATGACACGGATAGCACGGATGCGTTTCACCAGCAGAGCTGTGGCTTGGATATTGTCATCCGTGCCATCCGTGTCATCCGTGGTTTAATGGAAAAACCGAATCTAAAGCACCGCCCCCACGATGCCAGACCGTTTGCGGACCTAATCCAGCGCGTCCGGCGACTGGGCCAATTTTTAGGTTGAGCCGGCTGCGCGGATATGGTGAAATACCGCGCCTATTTTTCAAATTTTTATTTTTCGCGTTTTTTCACGATGCTGAGAACCCTTAAGAAAATTCCGGTTCGCTTCCGCCCGGCCCTGGTGGATGCGCTCAAGGATTATTCCGGCGCCAAATTTTTGGCGGACCTGAATTCCGGCATCACCGTCGGCATCGTAGCGATTCCGCTGGCGATTGGTTTTGCGATTGCGAGCGGGGTGACGCCGCTGGCGGGGCTGATCACGGCGATTGTGGCCGGCTTTCTGATTGCCGCGCTCGGCGGCTCGCGCTACCAAATCGGCGGGCCGACGGGCGCGTTCGTGCCCATTCTGGCCGGCGTGGTGGCCACCTACGGGGTGGACAATTTGCTCATCTGCACGTTCATGGCGGGTGTGATGCTGCTGCTGATGGGGATGGCCGGCTTGGGCAGGGTGATCAAATTCATTCCCTATCCGGTGACGATGGGGTTCACCAGCGGCATCGCGGTCATCATTTTCGTCGGAGAGATCAAAGATTTTCTGCAATTGCCCATCGAGCATTTGGAGCCGGGGTTTCTGGACAAAATGGAACAGTATGCGGAGAATCTCGCCCAGCTCCACTGGACGGCACTGCTGCTGGGGTTCTTGACGATTTTGATTATGATTTATTGGCCAACGCGCTGGCAGCGGCGCGTGCCCGGCTCGATGGTGGCGTTGATTGTGGCCAGCCTGGCCGTCAAATGGCTGCATCTGTCCACGTTAACGATTGGCGACAAGTGGAGCCTTAAAGGCTCCTTATCCTTTCATCTGCCGACTCTGCATCCCAGCGACATTTCGCTGCTGATGGGGCCGGCGATGACCATCGCCATGCTCGGCGCCATCGAGTCGCTGCTCTCCGCGGTGGTGGCCGACGGGTTGACCAACGACCGGCACGACTCGAACCAGGAATTGATGGCGCAGGGCATCGCCAACATCTTTTCGCCGTTCTTTGGCGGCATCGCGGCCACCGGCGCCATTGCGCGCACGGGCACCAATATCCGTTGCGGCGCGCTCACGCCGGTGTCCGGCATCGTGCATGCGCTCACCCTGCTCGCCATCCTGCTGATCGCCGCGCCATTGGCCAATGCCATTCCGTTGTGTGCGCTCGCCGGCATCCTCCTCGTCGTGTCGTTCAAGATGGGCGAGTGGCACGAGTTCGCGCGCCTGCGGCGCATCCCCCGCAGCGACGCGCTCGTGTTTGTCATCGTGTTTTTGCTGACCGTCGTCATGAACCTGACCTGGGGCGTCGGGGTGGGCGTGGTCTTGGCCGCGTTGCTCTTTATCAAGCGCGTGTCTGAAAGCTCGGAAATTACCGCGCTGGACGACGCGCACCCCGCGACCGGCGGCCGGCCGATTTGGGCCGATGAGTCGTGGCCCGACGGTGTTTACCTCTTTCGCGTGCAGGGCGCGTTTTTCTTCGGCACGGCCGACATGTTGGAGACCTCGTTCCGCCGCGCCGGCGCGCAACTGCGCGTGATGGTTTTGCTCTGCGAAGACGTCTTCACGATTGACGCGACCGGCCTCAATGCACTCGAAAGCTTGAACGAGCGCCTCTGCCAGCACAAACGGCACCTTATCCTTTGCAAAGTCACGGGCCAGCCCCTCGAAGCCATCCAGCAAAGTGGCTTTTTGGAGGAACTCGGCGCGGACAACCTGACCAAGACGATTGATGACGCCCTCCAGCGCGCGCGCGCCCTGCTCTATGACCGGGCGGACGAAACCGCCGCCAAGTGAAGGGGAATCCGGCACAGGCACCCGTTGATATTGGGTTTTTCACTCGCGTTGTTAGGGGAAATCTGCCAGCCCTAATGGCATGAACCCCTTGCGCGAAGTGCGCGATTGCCGGCAGGTTCAGGGCGAGCCGCGGCGGCGGTGGTTTGGCTCTGACCAGTTGGACCTCATCGTGTGGTGCGACGAGGCCGGCGCGCCCGTCGGCTTTCAACTTTGTTATGACCTCGACCACACGGAACGGGCGCTGACCTGGAAGCCCACGTCGGGTTTTCAGCACAACAATGTGGATGATGGCGAAAGCGGCGGCCCGTTGCGGCCCAAAGGCAGTCCAGTGCTGGTGCCGGACGGGGCGATTGATTTCGAGCGATTAAGCAAGTTATTCGCGCAAGTAAACACGAAAGTCCCGGCGGATATTGCCGCGTTTGTGGCCGCCCGGCTTCAGTTGCCGCCCGCGCCCAAGGCTTGATTGAGGCTTTGAATGGAAATGGCGGCCTTGCCCTTTAACACCGAGCGCAATGAGGCAAGGTTCTCGGGCGAGCCAGCGAAGAGATAATCCGGGTAAGTGCGGGTGTCCTTGATGTCATTGTAAATCGCCTTTTCAATATACAGGTTGGAGCCAAAGCCGGCCAGGTATTGCAGCCGCAGGTCGCGGTCACGGTTGATGGCGGCGTGGAGCAACCACGGTTCGAGGTCGTAGGCCGAGCCGCCGTAGGTCTTCAGCAGATCAAGCGCGGATGGAAAACCCACATCGGCCAGGGATTGCGCGACCCAGCCGTAATCCTTGCCGTCCAGGCGGGTTTGGACTTCATCCACATCGATAACGGCAGGGTCGGCTTCGCCAAGCACGATGGCGTCGTAGCCCTCGCCGTTTTGGTCGTTGCTCCAGAGCGTGCCATCGGGAAACACGGAAAAGAACGTCTTCAGTTCGCTCTGCACGGTGCCGACCGTGCTTTCATAGAACGGCACCCATTGCGTGACCATGCCGCCGGGGTTCAGATGGTCCTTGCACAACTGGAAATATTCCTGCGTATACAACACCGCGCTGCCTTTCACCCACGGGTGAATGGGGTCCGAGGTGATGATGTCGAATTTCTCCTTGGTCGTGAGCATGAAGTGGCGGGCCGTCGTCATACACCACCTCCAGTTGTTTGTCGCCGGAAGCCGTGTGGATGGTGCGGGGGTTTTCCTTCGTGATATCGTCCACGATGTGGTAGTTTTGCTCGCCGAACCAGGGTGTGACAAATTGTGGGATGAGTGGCTCGATTTCACAGATCACGATCCGCTGGATGCTCGGATACTGCGTGAACGTCCCCGCTGTCACGCCCGCGCCGCAGCCCACGATGAGCACCGACTTCGGGTTGCTCTGCAACAGCGCGGGCAGATGGCCCAGCATCCGCTGTAGGCGCATGTCGGCGGGCAGCGTCGAGGCCTCGATTTTCCCGCTGACGTGGAAATTCAACGAGCCGTCGGCCGATTGCGAAACCGCGACCGAGGAATTCAGCCCTTCGCCGACATACTTAAATTCCGGCAGCGGCAGGTTTTTCAACAGGCTGCGGCCATAGGCGATGACGCCGTCGGGAATTTTGTCCACATGCCAGGCCAGAAAACCCACGAACGCCGTGGCCGCGATGAGGAAAATGGCGCGCAGGCCGAGCGCAAAGCCGTCGGGCCTAGCGCCCGCCGAATTTTCCTCGTGGTTGGGCAACAGGCGCGGCACCAGCATCAGCAGCGCCGCGACGAGGGCCAGGCCCATCAGCCAGCGCTCGGCAGCTTCGGGTGCCAAAGCGCGGGATGACGACGAGACTGAACCAGAGCGCGCCCAGGATTGCGCCAACAGTGTTCGCTGCGTAAATACCACCCACCAGTTTGCCGGGATCCTGCTTCCGCGTCGCGGCGGCGGCCAGCGCCAGGGGGAAACTCGCGCCCCAGCATAGTGCCGGCGGCAGCACCACCCACAGGCAGCGCACCAGGTCGAGCTGGAAATTAAACCACGGCTGCACCGAGGACTCGGCATTCGGCGTGATGGAAATCGAGAACGTCAATCGGCCAATACGGCAGCGAATCCGCAATCATATACGCCGACCAGGCGATGGCGCCGGCCAGCAGCAACTGGCAGCACCCGAGCGCAAAGCGCGGCCGCAATGTGGCGCGCGACCACCACGAACCCACGCTGCTGCCCAGCCCCAGCCCGGTTAAAAACACCGCGAGAATCACCGAGAACGCGTAAACCGTCCCGCCGAGCAGCAACGACAGCAGGCGCGTCCACACCACTTCGGCGCCAAGGGCGGACATGCCGGACAAAGCTATCGCCCAATAAACAAAGGAGGCGTCGGGTGGGCGGGGAGCCACTGCGGCGGGGACGGACGGTTCGGCGGCGGGGGCCGGTTCCTCGCGCGGCAGTTGGGCGTCCAGTCCCACGCCGAGCAGCGCGACGGAGAAGTTGATGATCACCGCCACATAGGTGGCGATGGCCATGTCATGCACGCGCAATAAATAAAATCCCGCGAGCAGGCAGCCAAAGACCGCGCCCGCCAGGTTGCCGCCGTAAAAAAATCCGAGCCACGACACGCCCAGCGGCGTCGTTTCGAGCCGCCGGGAAATGGCGGGCAACGTCGCGCCCATCAGCAGCGTCGGCGGCAGCAGACAGATGGCGCTGACCAGCCCGCGCAGCAAAATCCCGAACATACCCGGGCGCGCGCCGGCGAGGTAAACGTGCTCGACCAGCGGCATCCCATACAGCACCGCCAGCCCGACCAGGCCGATGCACAACTCCAGCCCGGCATAAACACGCAGGGGCCGGCGTTTGGCGGAGAGCACTCTCGGCAGCAGCAAACTGCCCAGGCACATGCCGCCCATGAAGGTTCCCAGCAACACGCCCAGCGACACGGCCGTCGAGCCAATCACCAGTTGCAGCATCTGGAACCAGACGATTTCGTAAATGAGCGCGGCGCAGCCGCTGCCGGCAAACAGCAGCAAGACCCAAGGCAGATAACGGCGCGAATCCGGCGGCGGGGCGGAAGTGGGGTGTTCGGTCATGTCAAGGGGGCGGGCCGCTGGGTTGAGCGCAAGGGGTGAAGCGAGGTTGAACCACGCGGCGGGAGCAAGGTTGCGGTTTTATTCCCCGCGCGCCGCGCGCCACACCCGCAGACAGGAGGCGATCAGGCCGGGCAATTCCGCCAGGGGGATTTGGCTGGGACCATCCGAAATCGCGCGGGTGGGATCGGGATGGGTTTCGATAAACAGCCCGTCCGCCCCGGCCGCGAGGGCCGCGCGCGCGAGCGGGGGCACAAATTCACGCTGGCCGCCGGAGGCGCCGTTAGCTGCGCCAGGCAGTTGCACGCTGTGGGTGGCGTCGAATATGACCGGCGTGCCGTGGGTGCGCATGATCGCGAAGGAGCGCATGTCCACCACGAGGTTTTGGTAGCCGAAAGTCGTGCCACGCTCAGTCTGCCAAATTTCGCCCGCGCCGCCCGCGCGCAGCTTGGCGACGACGTGCGCCATTTCCATCGGCGAGAGGAACTGGCCCTTCTTCACGTTCACGACGCGCCCAGTCGCGGCGGCGGCGAGGAGCAAATCAGTTTGCCGGCAGAGAAAAGCGGGGATTTGCAGAACGTCGCAGACTTTTGCCACCGGTTTGGCCTGCTCGGGTAGGTGGATATCTGTCAGCACCGGGAAGCCGTATTTCTTTTTGACGAAGGCCAGCAGCTTGAGGCCGGCGGCCAGGCCGGTGCCGCGCGCGCCGCGCCCGGAGGTGCGGTTGGCCTTGTCGAACGAGCCTTTGAAGACGATGTTCAAGGCCGGGTCAGCGTGCCGCAGGCGCGCCAGGGCCTCCGCCACGGCGCGGCAGGTCGCCTCGCTTTCGAGCGAACACGGCCCGGCGATCAACAGCAGGCGTTGGGGGTTGAACAGCATCAAAGAGGGCAAGGAAGATGGAAAATGGAAAATGGAAAAACCGGAATAGAGAAAGGGGTAGGAATGGGATATACCGCCGAGTAACTTCTTGCGATAAAAATTGCACCAGGGCGGATGACTCGCAAAATGCGGCCATGAGTACGGTAACCGACACTATAAATGCGAAAACTTTCGAGGGTGGGGCGGTGGGCTTTATTGGCTTGGGGGTGATGGGTCGCAGCCTCGCCGGGCATTTGCTCAAGGTTGGCTACCCCGTCATCGTTTACACCCGGTCGCGCGCGAAGGCCGAGGCCTTGCTGGCCGTCGGCGCGCAGTGGACCGAAAGTCCCGCCGACCTCGCCCGGCGCAGCCGGTTGATTTTTACGATGGTGGGTTTTCCCGCCGATGTCGAAGAAGTGTATTACGGCCCACAAGGGTTGATCGCCTGTGCCGCACTCGGAACGCTGTTGGTGGACCTGACCACCTCCACTCCCGCCTTGGCCCGGCGTATCGCCGATGCTGCCGCTGCGCGCGGGTTGGGTGCGCTCGACGTGCCGGTGACGGGTGGCGACATCGGCGCGCGCAACGCCCAGCTTTCCCTCATGGCCGGGGGCGATGCCGCGGACTTCGCCCGGGTTGAGCCGGTGCTGCACCTCTTTGGGCCCACGGTTGTTCTCCATGGTCCCGCCGGTAGCGGGCAGCACGCGAAGATGTGCAATCAGATCATGATCGCCTGCACGATGATCGGGCTATGCGAGGCGCTGGCCTATGCGCGTGCGGCGGGGCTGGACGCTCAGTTGCTGTTGCAAAGCACCGGCGGCGGCGGCGCGGCGAGCTGGTCGCTGCAAAAGCTCGCGCCTCGTATTTTGAGCGGGGACTTCGCGCCGGGCTTCTACGTCAAGCACTTCGTCAAGGACCTGGCCATCGCGCTCGCCGCCGCGCGGGAAATGGGGCTGGCCTTGCCTGGGCTGGAACTGGGCGAAAAATTATACCGCGAACTTGCCGCCGCGGGCCACGCCGACGACGGCACCCAGGCGTTGTGGAAATTGTATGAGTCAAAGTTGCCGCATTCGAAGCCTTGACGTTCGCTGTATTTGGACCAACAAAACGCCGCCGGTTTCGCGGGGAAACCGGCGGCGTGAAAGATCTCGTCGGGAACGATGCTTACTTGCTGGTGCTGGCCGGTGCCGAAGCGCCAGCTGGGGCCGACATGCTTTGCAGCTTTTGCAGCATTTCTGGGCTTAGGCCGTCCAGCCCACTGGCACTGGCATCGGGCGGGGGCGTGGGTTTGAAATCCACCACGGTCGTGTCAAAGATCAGCGCGGCGCCCGGCGGCAGCGGCACATCCGGATCGTCGCCATAGGCCAGCTTCGCCGGGATGTAGAGCATGATTTCGCCGCCTTTGCCAATAAGTTGCAGTCCTTCCGTCCAGCCCTTGATGACATTGTCGAGGGCCATGTCGCGAGTCGGGCCGGCGGGGTCTTTGTCATCGGTTTTGTCGAAGACGGTGCCATCCAGCAGCGTGCCTTTGTATTTGACGGTGACGGTATCGGTGCTCTTGGGTTTGGCATCGCCGCCGGGCGTGATGATTTTGTAATAAAGTCCATCGTCGGTTTTCTTGACGGTGGTGTCTTTGGCAAGATCGGCAAAGAACTTGTCATTCGCGGCCGACTGGGTGGCCAGATCCGCATCATGGACTTTCTCCGCGCGGGCGGTCAGGTAGTCTTTTGTCTTCGTCCAGTTGTCCGCGCCACCCGGAATATCATCGGGCCCCGTGGTGGACACAAGTTTGAGGCCGGCCGCAAATTGATCCACTTCATCCGACGTGAGGCCCAACTGCTTGAGGTGCATTTGCTGGCCGATGACCCAGCCGAAGGTTTTCAAATAGGATTTGATGTCGTCCGGGCTGACCTTGGAGAGATCCATCGGGGGTGGCTCGGCGGGCATCCCAGGAGCCGCACCGGGAGGCGCCGCCGCGGCGGGGGTGGCCGGAGCCGAGGCCGGGGTGGTTTGAGCCAGCAAGGGCACGAGGAGGGCCGCAAGCACGGCTAGCGAGGCGGCCGCCCAGGCGGCGCGAGTTTTTGATTTCGTGGTCATCTGTGGAGTTGGATAGGGGGAACAAGTAACCGAAGAAAAATGGCCGGATGCCGGACGGCAAGGGGCGCGAAACGAGGCACAATGACAAGCCGGTGAGGCTTTGCCAAGCGCAAATACGCAAGGGGTATTCGAGAGGGTGGGGCGGACCTCTTTGAACTAACACCCCCATCACTCGGGTGAATGCAGCAACCGCTTAATGTTCAATGCTCAACGTTGAACGCTCAATAAAGCAGCCCCATGGGGTGACGGGACGAAAATCTTGGTCGCCTTCAACTTGAGCGTTGAGCGTTAAACGTTAAAAGTTGAGCGTTAGGAGATTAGGCTGCCGGCGCTGGCGGCTTGTAGCCCCAGAGATGGCGGTTCTTGATGATGGCCGCGGCTTGCGCCGGCACCAGCTTCTCCCAAGCCGGGTCGCCGTCCGCGATTTTTTTAAGCACGTCGCGGGAGAAGATGCCGAGGTTTTCCGCATGAAAGCCCAGCAGGGGCTCGATGTAATGGTTTTCCAGCAGGTAGGCGTAGAGGTTGCGCAGGTGAATTTTGACCTGCAGGTTTTGCGCGGTGATCAGCCACTCGCCCGGCATGGGCAACGCTTGGGGCGCCGGCTCGGTGTGGGTGGCCCCGGCGACTTTGCCGGCCTGCTCGGCGAGGTAGCGGTTGTAGCCCGAACCCTTCATCGGGTAAACATACATCCGGGTGTTCTCCTTGAACAGGCGCCCGCATGCTTCCAGGATGCCTCCGGCCAAATTATCATAATATTGCTCGTTGAAAACTTCGAGGAGATTATTGATCCCCAGCGAGATGCCGACCATCTTTTTCGTGAAGCGCCGGAAATAATCCGTCAACCGGAAAAATTCGGAGTAATTCGAGATGAGCACATGGTAGCCCAGCGCCGCCAGCGTGTCCACCCGGGCCAGAAAATCGTCGAGGTTCAGCTCCCCGCCGGCCAAAAGGTTGTGGATGGTGATTTCGAGGAGAACGACGACCTCCTCGCCGCGGTTCTTTTCCTCCTGCAGGAATTGCGCGCCGGCCGCCTCCAGCATGTCAATGTTCACATGGGTCACGGGTCGAAATGAGCCGCGCTCGACCAGGATCGCCTTTTTGTAGAGGATTTCCGAGGGCTGCAGCACATGCCGGTCCGGCGAATACATCACCGCGTTCGTCAGCCCATGCTGCACGAGGTGCAGGCAGATGGCACGGTTTTCAATGTGGGCGAAGTCCGGGCCGTTGAATTCAATCATGTCCACTTCGATGCGCTGGATACCGAGGCTGTCGGCCAGCGAGAGGATGAATTCCTCGATGTCGGTGTGCAGCAACGCCGCGCCGTAGACGAGGTTCACGCCGATGATGCCGAGGGCGTCCTGCTGGGCGACGGGCGTCTTGTCCCACATCCGCACATGGATGATGATGTCGTTGGGCGGCCCATGGGGGCGCAATTGCAGACGCATGCCCATCCAGCCGTGGCAGTCGCCGGTGCCGCGGAAACTGGCGGCGGCGACGGTGTTGGCGTAAACGAAGAAGGTCGTGCGGTCGCCGCGCGCCTGGCCCAGCCGCTCCGTCAAGAGTTGGTATTCGTGGTCGAGCATCTGCACTAGGCGCTCGCGGGAGACGTAGCGGTGCGCCTTGCCATAAATGTCGTCGCTGAACTTCATGTCGTAGGCCGACATGCTTTTGGCGATGGTGCCGGCCGCGCCGCCGGCCTGGAAAAAGTGCCGCGCCACCTCCTGCCCCGCGCCGATTTCGGCAAACGTGCCATAAATCTCGTCGTCGAGATTGATGGCCAGGGCTTTTTGGTTGGTCGAAAGTTTATCGCGTTGGGAAGATTCAGACATGGAGGGAGGGGGGGCAGAGCCGGGCACTATACAGCAAAAACAGTGCCCCAACAGCGTAAACCGCGAGGACCGGAGGAACTCAATTATATTCTTCGTCAAAATTCCGTTACTTTAGGCCGACGGCCGGTGTCTCCCATCATGTAACCTCCCACTCGTCCGCTGCCGGCCGCCGTGCATCTCCCGTCTCCTGACTTCTAGCTTCTTCTCTCCCCCCGATATCCCCCTTGCAGTTTGAGCCCTTCCCACTACACTACCTTCCCTCATGCGATTTTTCTGGAAAACTGTTTTGGCCAATTTCGTGGCCATTCTCCTCACGTTGCTGGTGCTGGCCATGATCTGCGTCGTGGCCTTTATCATCGTTATCCGGGTGATGGCGGGCGCGGCCGCTGGCTTGCACAACCAGGCCGTCCATTCGGACTCCGTGCTCGTTTTCGACATGAACGTGGCCATCACCGATGCGCCCAACCATGCCAGCGCTGGCGACCTGCTCTCCACCAACGGTTCCTCGCGACTGGATCTTTACGATGTGGTCACGGCGATTGACCACGCCGCGGGTGACGACCACATCACCGCCCTTTATATGAGCGGCAGCCTCAACACCGACAACTCTGCCTCGGGCTACGCCACCCTGATGGAGGTGCGCCAGGCGCTCGAGCGCTTCAAGGCCAGTGGGAAAAAGATCTATGCTTATCTCGAACAGCCCGCGCTCAAGGATTACTACCTGGCCACCGTGGCCAATGAAGTTTCCCTCAACCCCTTCGGCTACCTCAGCATCAACGGCCTCGCCGCCCAGTCCTTCTTCCTGCGCGACGCTCTGCAAAAATATGGCATCGGCGTCCAGGTCACGAAAGTGGGCAAATACAAATCCTTCACCGAAATGTTCACCGAGACGCACATGAGCGACGCCGACCGCGAGCAGCTCACCCAACTGCTCAACGGCATTTGGGGCACCGTGTCCGGCGAAATCGCCGCCAACCGCAAAATTGACCCCGCCGCGTTCCAAACACTCGCCAACGAGCCGGGCCTTTACATCGCGCAGGACGCCTTGAAGGACAAACTGGTGGACCGTTTGGCATATCAGGACGAAATGATCAAGGAAATGGAAGGCGTCGGCGCCTACGACGACGACAACGACACGTTCTACCAGGTCTCGCTCGCCGCCTATGCCAAGCGCCTTGCCGACAATCGTGCGGCCGCCGCCAAAAGCCCCTTCGCCGACAGCGATAAAATCGCCATCGTCTATGCCGAGGGCGACATTGTGGACGGCGCCGGCTCCGACGGCGAAGTCGGCGGCGACCAGTTCGCCTACGACTTGCGCTCGATTCGCGGCGACAAGGACGTGAAGGCCGTCGTGCTGCGCGTCAACAGCCCGGGCGGCAGCGCCTACGCCAGCGAGGTCATCCAGCGCGAGATGCGCAACCTGCTCGACAAGAAAATCCCGGTGGTCGTTTCCATGGGCACCTACGCCGCTAGCGGCGGTTACTGGATTTCCGCCTACAGTGATTATATTTACGCCGAGCCGACCACCGTCACCGGCTCCATCGGCGTCTTCGGCCTCAAGCTCAATTTGCAGGACATCGCCACCCAGCACGGCATTGATTTCGACACCGTCAAAACCTCGCCGTATTCCGACATGGACACCCTCACGCGCCCCTGGACGCCCGACGAGCAGAAGCTCGCGCAGACTTTGGTGGATGATTTGTATGACCAGTTCATCTCCAAGGTCTCCGAAGGGCGGAAGCTCAAGTATGACGACGTGGCGCAAATCGCCCAGGGCCGTGTCTGGAGCGGCCTCGACGCCAAGAACAACGGCCTCGTCAACGCCATCGGCGGCCTCGGCGACGCCATCAAAAAGGCCGAGCAGCTCGGCCACCTCAGCAGCGGCCATTACACGCTCGAAGAATTTCCCGAGGCGCGCACGCCGATTGAGGCGCTCGTCCAAACCCTGTCCAACGACGATAATTCGTCGCCAGTGTCAAAAGCCGGCGTCCCGGCATCGCTGGCGCCCCAGGGCCGCGACGCGCTCTCGACTTCCCTCCGCCAAATCGAAACGCAGTTGAATCTCGTCCGCACCTTCAACGACCCCAGCGGCCTCTATGCGCGGCTGCCGTATTTCTTGCAGTTTTAGGTTGGGGGTGGTCGGCGGAATCCGCGGGATGCTTTGGTTGCGTTAAAGGAGAAAATACTTGTTGGCCACCGGGTTGATGCATATCACCCCATTAGGGATACCCTCAACACCCGCTCCCATGCCCAAGCCCTTCTTCTCCGGCTTCCGCTCCGCTGCCTGGGTAATCTTCGTTGTGTCGGCCTATTTTTGTCTCCCGGCATTGGGCGTAACCATCTCGTCCTCCGTCGCTCCTGCCGCCGCCACTTCTGCCGCCCCTGCCCCGGTCGCGCCCGGCCCGGTCTCATCGGAGCGCTATCAGGTCAACCTGAGCCCGCCATTTAAGGTTGGGCAAAAATTCAGCCTCGCGGCCAATGTGACCAGTAAAATGCAGATGCACATGGCCATCACCTTGTTGGGCGTCCCCACTCTGGGCCCCAGCAAAAGCGAGGCGAGTTCCGTCCAACTTGAGGCGGAAGGCGAAGTCCTCGCGATTTTTCCCAATGGCAGCCCCCAAAAAATCTCATTGACGCTGAAAAGCCTGGCCGCCACCAAAGATGCCAAACCCGTTCCCCACCTCCCCACGGCCGGCGCGGTCATCGTGGCCGAGGCGCTTCCGCCAGAGGAAAAGTCCACCCGGGCGGTTGCACCCGCCACCAATCCCCCGGCCGAAAACCCGCCCGCCAGCAAAAAACCAGCGGAAACTCCCGCCTCCAAGAACAACGGGGGCAAGGACCCGCCCAGCCCTGGTCTGTTCAGTGGTCTCCAAGCGGGTTCGCCCCGCGTCGCCCTCACGATTGATGGCACGCCCGCCAGCGACGATCTGACGTCTTTGCTGAAAAACTGTCTTGGTCTGGGCGATGGAAGCCACACCCGCCAGGACACGTTTGGCCCGGCCGCCCCGGTGGGGGTGAACGCAACCTGGTCGGCGAACACCACCCTGGTGGTTTCCGACCTGAAAAAATCCCTGGGCGGCTCCCCGAGCGCCAAAAGCACGGTAAAATTGGACAGTATTAATGGTGCCGGCGCCGGCCAGGTGGCCACGGTCTCCGGCAATTATTCCATAGACATGGGAAAAATCGACCCGAAGTTGATCCCCGACCTGCCCCCGGACGTGCCACTTGATTTGACTGTTTCTGTCTTGGATGAATTGTCCCTCTCCGTTCCCGCGACCACCAGTTCTGGCACGGCTCAAACCAACTCGACCATGACCATGACGCTCGAAGCCCGCCTCACCAAATTCGGTTTTGGCATCAAGGCCACCGGCGCCGGCGAAGAGCAAAGCACCGCCACCTTCACCTTTCATTGATGGGCTAACGCGCTGTTGCGCCAGCGGAACGGTGGCTTGTGCCGCTTGAGGCAGAAATTTTTGCAGTGCGAAATAAGCACCTCCGCCGCGTTACATTTCCGTTTCCGTCGCGTTTCAGGCTTCCCAAAACGCGAATACCGCCTAAAGTGAGCGCGCTTATCTGCATTTTTCCATGAGCAAAAAAAGCGTCAAAACCACGGACAACCGCGGCAAGGTCGTCATCATCGGCGCGGGCGGCGTCGGGGGGGTGGTCGCGCACAAATGCGCGCAGGCTGCCGAGCATTTCCCGGACATGGTCCTCGCCTCGCGCACGCTCGCCAAGTGCCAGGCCATCGCCGCGCAACTGCCGCGCCCCATCCGCACCGCCGCGCTGGACGCCGACGACGTGCCGGCGCTCACCCAATTCCTGAAAAAGGAAAAGCCCTTCCTCGTCATCAATGTCGCGCTGCCCTACCAGGATTTACCGATTATGGACGCCTGCCTGGCCGCGGGCGTGCATTACCTCGACACCGCCAATTACGAGCCGCCCGACGTCGCCAAATTCGAATACAAATGGCAATGGGCCTACCAGCAGAAATTCCTCAAGGCCGGGCTGATGGCGCTGCTCGGCTCCGGCTTCGACCCGGGCGTCACGAATGTTTTTTGCGCCTACGCGCAAAAAAAACTTTTCGACCACATCGAGCAGATTGACATCCTCGACGCGAACGCCGGCGACCACGGCCTGCCCTTTGCCACCAACTTCAATCCCGAAATCAACCTGCGCGAAGTCTCCGCGCGCGGGCGTTATTTCGAGCACGGCGAATGGGTCGAGACCGAGCCGCTCTCCTGGGGGCGCACGTTCGACTTTCCTGTCCTCGGCCCGAAGAAGCTCTACCTGCTTTACCACGAGGAATTGGAATCGCTCGCCAAAAACATCTCCGGCGTCAAGCGCCTGCGCTTTTGGATGACCTTTTCGGACAACTACCTCAACCACATGCGCGCGCTGCAAAATGTCGGAATGCTCGGCATCGCGCCCGTCGAGCACCAGGGCAAACAGATCATCCCGATTCAATTCCTGAAAACGTTGCTGCCCGACCCGGCTTCGCTCGGCCCGCGCACAAAAGGCAAGACGAACATCGGTTGCCTGGTCGAGGGCGTGAAGAATGGGAAAAAACGCCGTGTGTATATCTATAACGTCTGCGACCACCAGGAATGTTACCGCGAGGTGCAATCGCAGGCCATCAGTTACACGACCGGCGTGCCCGCGGTGGTCGGCGCAATCATGATGACCTCCAGCGCGTGGCTCAAACCCGGCGTGTGGAACATGGAGCAACTCGACCCCGAGCCATTCCTCGCCGAACTCGCCCGCCGCGGCCTGCCGTGGAATGTGCTGGAATTGCCGGCGGAATAATAGATGGTTTAACCACAAAAAACGCAAAAGACACAAAACGGGAACAGATTGGATTCCTTTGCGTCTCTTATGTTTTTTGTGGTGAATCTTATTCTTGCCAAAATCACCGCGTTGAACGAGAATTTGCCCATGGCCACCGCAGTCAAAGCCTGGACGGAAGAGGAATTGCTGGCGCTCGAACACCCCGGCGCCAAATGCGAACTCATTGACGGAGAACTCATCATGAGCCCGACTGGTTACAACCACGAATATATTGGGGCGCGATTGCTCACCAAAATGGCGATCCACGCGGAACGCCACAAGCTCGGTTCGGTCTGTGGCTCCAGCTTCGGTTGCCTGATGGAATCGGGCAATGTGCTTTCCCCCGACGTTTCCTTTATCCGCCGCGACCGCCTGCCCCGTACCGCCGAAGAGAGCAAAAGATTTTTCCGTGGTGCTCCGGACATCGTGGTCGAGGTTTTGTCGCCGTGGGATCGCACCAGCCGCCTGCACGAAAAGATGGAGGAGTATTTCCACAGCGGCGCGCGCCTGCTCTGGGTCGTCAACCCCGAGGAGAAAACAGTGGAGGTCTGCCGCGCCCAGACCGCATCCCGCCTGCTCACTGAACGCGACACCCTCGACGGCGAGGACGTGCCCCCCTGTTTTCGCTTGCCGTTGGCGGAGTTGTTTGGTGACATCACTGGCACATGATCTTGGGGTGTCGCATTAGTTGTATCCGCTGAGCGTTATTGGTAGATGCAATTTATGGTTTCACTCTCTTTTCCAAATTGAACTATCTCCATTTAGGTTATGCCTATCAACGACAGCATCGAGAATAGGACTTTTGAGGACCTGTTCAGCGGATTGGTCAACTTTGAGGTGCCATTTTTTCAAAGGAATTATTCCTGGGGCAGAGAGCAGTGGAAAACCTTGTTAGAAGATATTTGGGAGCAAATTATTGCAGATGTAATCGAGCAAATTAAATTTGAGAATCCTAATGACCTCATCACGCGTGAGCAGCTAAGCAAGCATTTAATCGAGCATGAGCATTATTTTGGAGCGATCGTCGTTCTTGAAAAAATGAATACGCACCCTGCATTAAAATCATTTTTGATAATTGATGGTCAGCAACGAATTACAACGGCTTACCTACTATTGGCAATCGTCTCAGACCTCCTAAAAGAACAGGAGAATTTGTCGGCAAATGCTCAATCTGTCCTACAGAAGTTGGATTCGTGTCTTCGAAACAATGTCGACCCTAAAGGCGATGATTATCGTCGTCTTAAGATAATCAGCAACAAAGGTGACCGTTTACCAACATACTTAAAGCTTAATAAGCAGAACCCGGAGTCTCCTTCGTTAGTTGTTGATAATCAACTATACACTCCGGGAAAAAACCAAATTGATGCGTTATGGGATTACGCTTATAAAAAATTGAAATCTTACAACGTCCCCCAACTTTGTGTCTTTGCAGAAGCAATCCTAAACGGCCTAAAAATTGTTTGGATACCACTGGACGAACACAAAGACAATCCACAGGCTATCTTTGAGGGCTTAAACGATAAAGGCATGCCCCTATCAGCAGTGGAATTACTATGCAGCTACAAAAATACTTTAGGAAACCTTTGTCTTATTGGTGAACGCGCAAATAGTTCTCTTGGGAACGACCCGTTTGAGAGAAAAAGAGGGAGTTATACGGATGTCAGCGCACTATGCCGCGATATTAAATCGAGGCACGGTACCTGGAATATTTCGGCAATTAAACAGCGCTCAGGTGATTTATCAAAGAAGGCTCTCGAAATTTGGTCATGGTGAGGTCTTGATGCTGCTTCATTATGTCCCAAAACCCCACGCCGCCGTTTCCGCCGGAGCGCCTGCGCCAGTTGGCCGCGCTGGATTATGCGCGCCTGCCTTCGCCTTGCTATGTCGTCCACCTCGGGCGGCTCGAGGAAAATTGCTGCCTGCTCGCCGACGTGGCCAAACGTGCGGGCTGCAAAATCCTGCTCGCGCAAAAAGGGTTTGCGATGCCCGCGGCGTATCCGCTCATCGCAAAATATCTGCCTGGCACGACCTCGAGCGGCCTGCACGAGGCGCTGCTGGCGCACGAGTTTTTCCACGGCGAAGTCCATGTTTACAGCGTCGCCTACAAGGACGCCGAGCTGGAGCACCTGCTTGGGTTCGCGCACACGCTGATTTTCAATTCGCCCGCGCAATGGCGGCGCTTCCGGGAAAAAGTCCACGCGGCCCCGCGGCGCATCGAGGCCGGCCTGCGCGTGAACCCGGAGTATTCCGAGGTCGAAACCGATTTATACAATCCCTGCGCGCCCTGCTCGCGCCTCGGCACGCCGCGTTCCGAACTTGAGCCGGGCGACCTCGCCGGTCTCGACGGCCTGCATTTTCACACCCTCTGCGAGCAGGACAGCGACGCGCTCGAACACACCGTCGCCGCCTTCGAGGAAAAATTCAGCGAGTATTTTCCAAAACTCAAATGGGTCAACTTCGGCGGCGGCCACCATATCACGCGCCCCGGTTACGACCTCGACCGCCTCGTGCGCGTCGTGCAAAATTTTCGCGCGAAATATAAATTGGAAGTCTATCTCGAACCCGGCGAGGCCGTCGCGCTGCACACCGGCGTGCTCGTCGGCACCGTGCTCGACCTGCCACGCAACACCATGCCCTTGGCGATTCTCGACGTTTCCGCCACCGCGCACATGCCCGACGTTTTGGAAATGCCCTACCGTCCGGCCCGTCCTCAACGCCGGCGCGGCGGGCGAATTCGCGCACACCTACCGCCTCGGCGGGCCAACCTGCCTCGCGGGCGATGTTATCGGCGACTATTCCTTTCCCGCGCCACTAAAAATCGGCGACCGGGTGGTCTTTCTCGACATGGCGCACTACACCATGGTCAAGACCTCGACCTTCAACGGCGTCCCGCTGCCCAGCATTGCCGTCTTCGATCCGACCGCTGGCGATTTCCGCATCATTGCGCGCTTCGGCTATGAGGACTACCGACGGCGGCTGGGGTGAATTAGGGCCGGGTCTAGGGTAAATTCAGCGGGCCTTGCGCCGATAGGCCAGGGAGTATTTCCACTCTTGCACGCGCCCCATAAACCCCTTATTGCTTAAACGCCGTGTCGCCATTGGTTTCTAATATGGTTGAACCGCTCGCCGTCGAGGCGCCCGCCTTGCGTCTCGAGGAACATCCATTTTTCAAAGGCCTGACCCGCGAAAATGTCAACGCGCTGGCGGCGGCGGCCAACATCCTGCGCAACCAGCCGGGCGAGGTGATTTTTGAAGAAGGCGGCGAATCCGATGCGCTATTTCTCGTGCTCGAGGGGCGCGTGGCCTTCGAGAAATCCATTCCGGGTAACAAGTGGCGCGTCATCAGCTACGCGGAGACGGGCCACTTTTTTGGCGAGATCGGCGTGCTAACCGGCGCCCCGCGCGCCTTGCGGGCCGTGGCCGCCGGCCCGGCCACGATCGCCTGCCTGCCCAGCGGAGACTTGCGCGAGTTCATCCGCCGCGCTCCCGGCCCGATTGACCAGATTCTTCAGTCCATTGTCAACCATCTCCACCACACCACCCGGCATTATGTGGACGATATGCTTCACCAGGAGAAAATGTCCTTGGTCGGCAACATGGTCAGTTCCATTATTCACGATTTCAAAAATCCCTTCACCCTCATCAGCCTCGGCGCGCAGTTGATCGCCACCCAGCACCACGACCCCAAGACCCAGAAGCTTTGCGCCAACATGAACAAGCAGATTCAGCGCATGGTGGACATGGCTAATGAAGTAAGCGAATTTGCCAAGGGCGTGCAGACTTTCAAGCCCGCCCGGGTGGACCTGCGCGAACTCGTCGCCCGCTTCCGCGAACTCAACGAGCCGTATTTCCAGAAGGAACGTGTCACCATCGAGACGGACATCGAGGCGGTCTTTATTGAGGCCGAGGAGAACAAGCTTCTGCGCGTGCTGCAAAACCTCGTCGGCAACGCCATTGACGGATGCGACGAACGCCCGGATGGAAAAGTTCGCATCGAGGTGCGCGACCGCAAGGAGAGCGTCGAAATCATCGTGGCGGACAACGGCAAGGGCATCCCCGAACAAATCCGCAACAACCTCTTCGACCCCTTTGTCACTTATGGCAAAACGGGCGGCACCGGCCTCGGCACCGCGATTGTTAAATCCATCGTCGAGGCCCACAAAGGCCGCATCCGCTTCGAGACTTGCACGGGCCAGGGCACGACCTTTTTCATCCTGTTGCCCAAGTCGCAGGGGCCGCGGTCCTAGGGTGGGGGAGCGAATTTCTGGAAAATTATTCCTTGTCTCACCCGCCGCCGATACTCTACTATCCAGCTAAACATTAATCAAGTAATTGTTTAGCCCGATGCACCTCACCAAAAAAGGCGAATACGCCCTGCGCGCGCTGATCAACCTCGGCCTTGCCAAAGAAGTTGGGCGCACCCATGTGTCCGTTTCCGAACTAACGGGCTTGAGCCAGTTGCCGCTCAAATACGTCGAACAGATTTTGCACCAGCTCCGGCTGGCGGGTTATGTGGACACGAAGCGTGGTAAATACGGCGGCTATTACCTCCGCAAACCCGCCGCCGAAATTAAAATCGGCGAAATCGTGCGCCTGCTGGACGGCCCGCTCGCGCCGATTTCCTGCGCCAGCCAGACGGCCTACGCCCCCTGCACCTGCCCGGACGAGGCCCACTGCGGCCTGCGCATGCTCATGGTGGACGTGCGCAACGCCATTGCCAACATCCTCGACAAATACTCCCTGGCCGACGTTGTCGAGGTCACCATGCGCAAGATGAAACGGGATAAAATCCCACTCCCGTTTTCCCGGCCGGTCCGCGCGGCGCAGGCAGATTAAAAATTTACCGTTGACATTGTCGCGATATTTGCGATTTTAATGTCTACCAACTTAATAAAGTATATCTATATCAAGATTAGGGGAATTACCATGAAACCGCTTCGCATTCTTTCACTCGTCCTGCTGGGCACCGCTGTCTGGGCCGCTGCCTCCCGCGCGGGCGCGGCTGACGCGTCGGCGCCGAAAAAAATTTCCCTCGTCAATGTCTCCTATGATCCGACGCGCGAGTTGTATGTGGAAATCAACGCCGCCTTCGTCAAGTTTTGGAAGGCCAAAACCGGGCAGGACGTGGTGATTTCGCAGTCCCACGGCGGCTCGGGCACCCAATCGCGCAAGGTGATTGACGGCGCGCCCGCCGATGTGGTCACGCTCGCACTCTCCGCCGACATTGACGCCATCGCGGACGCCAAGCTGATTTCCTCGCCCAACTGGCAATCCCGCCTGCCGAACAACAGCACGCCCTACACCTCGACCATCGTCTTCCTTGTCCGCAAGGGCAATCCCAAGGGCATCAAGGACTGGGACGACTTGGTCAAACCGGGCCTTTCCATTATCACGCCGAACCCGAAGACCTCCGGCGGCGCGCGTTGGAACTACCTGGCCGCTTGGGCCTACGCGAAAAACAAATACGGCTCCGATGCCGCCGCGAAGGACTTCGTCAAAAAAATCTACGCAGCGTCCCCGTGCTCGATTCCGGGGCGCGCAATGCTACCCTCACCTTCGCCAAGAACGGCCAGGGCGACGTGCTGCTCGCCTGGGAGAATGACGCCCACCTCGCCGTTCAGGAATTTGGCGCGGACAAAATCGAAATCGTCATTCCTTCACTAAGCATCCTCGCCGAGCCGCCCGTGGCACTGGTGGATCAGAATGTGGATCGGAATGGCACGCGCGCCGTGGCGCAGGCCTACCTGAATTACCTCTACACCGATGAGGCGCAGGACATTATCGGGAAAAACTTTTTCCGCCCCACCACCGAGAAGGCGAAGGCAAAATACTCCAGCCAGTTCCCGGACATCAAGCTCGCCACCATTGCGGACTTCGGCGGCTGGGCCAAGGCGCAAAAGGAGCATTTTGCCGACGGCGGCACCTTCGACCAAATCTATTCGAAAAAATAGGCCCATTCGCAATGTCCGCTAGCACCCTCGTCATCATCCCGACGCCCCCGCCGGCGCGGCCCGCGCCGCCCGGAGGATTCCGCGCGGCCCCGTTGCCGACCCGGCGCATCCTGCCCGGCTTCGGGTTGACGCTGGGCTATACGATTCTGTATCTAAGTTTGATTGTGTTGATTCCATTGGCGGCGGCGTTCCTCTCGGCCGCCCGACTGACCGGGCCGGAATTCATCCACGCGGTTTGGAGCGAAGAGGTGCGCGCCGCCTTCGCCTTGAGTTTTGGCGCGGCGGCGGCCGCGGCGGCGTGCAACACGGTGGGCGGCTTTCTGTTGGCCTGGGTGCTCGTGCGCTACAATTTTCCCGGTCGCAATCTCTGCGACGCCCTGGTGGACCTCCCTTTCGCCTTGCCCACGGCCGTGGCGGGCATCGCCCTGACCGCCCTTTACGACGACCACGGCTGGATGGGCCGCCTGCTCGCGCCGCTGGGCCTCAAGGTGGCCTATACGCCGCTCGGGGTGTTTGTCGCATTGATGTTTATCAGCCTGCCCTTTGTCGTGCGCACGCTCCAGCCGGTTTTGGCCGAACTTGAGCCGGAATTAGAGGAAGCCTCGACGATGCTCGGTGCCTCGCGCGCGCAGACTTTCCGCCGGGTGCTGTTTCCGGTGCTCCTCCCGCCGTTGCTGACGGGTTTCGCGCTGTCCTTCGCGCGCGCGCTCGGCGAATATGGTTCCGTCGTGTTTATTTCCGGCAACATCCCCAACAAGACGGAAATCGTGCCGCAATTGATTTACGCGGAACTCGACAGTAACCAGGTCCCGCAAGCCACCGCCATCGCGGTGGTGATGTTGCTGATCTCTTTTCTCCTGCTGCTGGGCATCAACCTGCTCCAGCGCTGGGCTCGCCAGCGCATCGGCGCGGGCCTCACCCAAAACTGACCGCGCCCATTTCCCGCCATGGCCACCGCCAGCCCAACCCTTGCCCAACGCGCCGGCCTCGCCGCGCCGCCGCGCCCCGCCACGAGCGAGCCGGCGTGGCTCCGGCGCGCACTCATCGCGGCGGCCCTCGCTTTCTTCGGGGTGTTTTTGGTGCTGCCGCTGCTCATCGTGTTCATCGAGGCCTTTCGCGCCGGGGTGGGCGCTTATTTCGATTCGTTGGGCGACGCCGACAATTGGGCCGCCATCAAGCTCACGCTGCTTATTGCCGTCATCGCTGTTCCGCTCAATACGTTGTTTGGAATCGCCGCCGCCTGGGCCATCGCCAAATACCACTTCCCCGGGCGGAGCCTGCTGCTGACGCTGGTGGATTTGCCTTTCGCCGTTTCGCCGGTTATCTCGGGCCTCGTTTATGTGCTGCTGTTCGGACGGACGGGCTGGCTGGGGTCGTGGCTCGGCGCGCACGGCATCAAAATCATTTTTGCGGTGCCCGGCATGGTGCTCGCCACCGTGTTTGTCACGTTTCCGTTTGTAGCGCGCGAACTCATCCCCCTCATGGAAGCGCAGGGCAATGACGAGGAATTTGCCGCGCTTACCCTCGGCGCGAATGGCTGGCAGACGTTTTGGCGCGTCACTCTGCCCAACATCAAATGGGGCCTCTTTTACGGCGTGGTCTTGTGCAATGCGCGCGCCATGGGCGAATTTGGCGCGGTTTCCGTCGTTTCCTCGCAAATCGCCGGGTTGACGAACACGCTGCCTCTGCAAATCAAAAACCTCAGCGAGACCGCCGGCGTCGGCGCATTTGCCTGCGCCTCGCTGCTGGCCCTTCTGGCGCTGGCCACGATGATCATTAAAAGTTTTATCGAATGGCTCTACGCGCGAAACGAAAAAGCCGCCGATTGAGTTTTTCCATTTTCCCTCTTCCCTTTTCCATTCTTTGTCCATGAGCATCCACGCGGTCAACATTCGCAAGACCTTCGGCCATTTTGTTGCGCTTGAGAACCTGGAATTAAAGGTTCCCGCGGGCCGCTTGGTCGCGCTGCTCGGGCCCTCGGGCAGCGGCAAGACAACGCTGCTGCGCGTCCTTGCGGGCCTCGAATACGCCGACCCCGGCAGCAACGGGCGCGTGTATCTGCATGGCCAGGACGTGACGAATACGCCGCCTGGCGAGCGCGGGGTCGGCTTTGTCTTTCAGCATTACGCGCTCTTCCGCCATCTCACGATTTTCGAAAATGTCGCCTTTGGCCTCAAGGTTCGCGGACGCAAAACCCGCCCGCCCAAGGCGGAAATCGCGAAGCGGGTAAATGATCTGCTTGAACTGGTGCAACTGCCCGGCATCGCCCACCGCCGCCCGCACCAGCTTTCCGGCGGCCAGCGGCAGCGCGTGGCCTTGGCCCGCGCCCTCGCCACCGAGCCGAAGGTGCTGCTCCTCGACGAGCCGTTCGGCGCGCTCGACGCCAAAGTGCGCAAGGAACTGCGCCGCTGGTTGCGCCGCTTTCATGAACAAGTGCAGTTGACCACCGTCTTCGTCACGCACGATCAGGAGGAGGCCCTCGAACTGGCCGACGAGGTCGTTGTGATGAATAACGCGCGCATCGAGCAGGTCGGGCCGCCGCAGGAGGTTTACGATAACCCCGCCACGCCGTTTGTTTTCGAGTTCCTGGGCAATGTCAACCGCCTCGAATTGACGGCGGTGCCCAACGCGCCGCCCGAGGCCACGCCCGCGCAAGGCGCCGTCACCTACGTCCGCCCGCACGACATCGAGCTGCTGCGCGAGCCGGCCCCCGACACCATTCCCGTCATCGTTCACCACATTTTTGCCGCTGGCGCCGGCGCGCGCGTGCAAGTCGTCGGCAACAAGACCGGCGAGTGGTTCGACGTCGAGCTGACCCGCTACGACCTCGATAAATTAAAACCCCGCTACGCCGAAATGGTTTACGCCCGTCTGCGCCGCCCGCGCATTTTCACCAAGGCGCCCATCCCGCCGCCAGCGGCGGGCGGTGACCAAATTAACAAGTAGCAAATTGGGGCCTTTTTCGTAGCGCGTTTCCACTTCGTGTTCCTGCCCCCTTATGCTCCGCAGTTAAATCCGGTCGAGGGCGTGTGGAGCTGGCTCAAACGCAATCCCCTCGCCAACTACGCCCCCGTGGACGCCGCAGAACTAAACCGCCACGCCCACGGCCACGCCCGCACCCTCCAGCGACGACCCAATCTCCTGCGCGCCTTCCTCAATCACAGTCCCCTTTTTGTCGGCCTCCAATAGGACTTTACTTATGCAGGTATCAATAGCCCGCGCTTCTCCGTGATTCGCGCAATCCAGAACGCGGGCTAAAGCACCGCGCTACGATACAAGCAAATTGACATGTTATTGCTTGAAACAATTATCTCATGTTGTATGTTTTCGAGATGGCCCGCCGTTTCATTTTGCAAAACGCCAAGACCTTAAGCGCAGAGGATTTTTGTCCCGCTGCGGGACGAGAAGCGGCCACGCTTGGTGAATTGGAAAAAATGATGCATGAACTTGAAGGCATCGGGGCTGGACCTAAACGTTTACGAATATCGGCATCGCGACGAGGGCGCAGCAAACGGCCTGATAGAGAACCATGAGCACTCGTTTGCCATTACGATGATGTTTCACAACTTCTGCCGGATTCACAAGACGCTCCGCGTCACCTCGGCCATGGAGGCCGGACTGACTGACCACGTTTGGGAGATTACGGAAGTTGTTGCGCTGCTAGACTAAAAGGGTATAGAGAAGGCGGCATGAAGCCTAAAAACTTCATTTTGATTACCCTTTCCGTTGCCATCGTGAGCGTTGGCAACGGATGCTTCACGCAGTCAGAGCCGCCTGCGGCGGTGGAAAATGCCTATGAAGGACAGAAAAACGCACCAGCGAAAGAATTACTGGAACAAATACAAGCCCGGGACAAAGAGATCCAAATGGAGAGACAAATGCTCGAAATTGACTCCCCCGGCGCCGAATACGTCTCCGAGGTCCCGGCAAATGGCTATAAGAAAATTAATGGCCGGTGGTTTTTCATTGAGCCAATCGCAAGTGACACAAATTGAAGGGTAAAATTCAAACTGAGACACTACCGGGCTGGGCCGTTGCTTGACTCCGCGGCGCACACCCGTTCGACTATCCCCGTGCCTGAAGCCTACCAAGTCATTGCCCGCCGTTGGCGGCCCAAACAGTTCGACGAAATCGTCGGGCAGGAGCATATCGTGCGCACGCTTAAGAACGCCATCACGCAAAACCGCCTCGCCCACGCCTACCTTTTTGTCGGCCCGCGCGGCACCGGCAAGACGACCACCGCGCGCATCCTCGCCAAGGCGCTCAATTGCGAGGGTGGCCCGCGCGTGGACCCCGACGACAATTCGCCGCTGGCCAAGGCCATCATGGCCGGTTCGTGCATGGACGTGCAGGAGATTGACGGTGCCTCGAACAACAGCGTGGACAACGTCCGCCAGTTGCGCGAGGACTGCCAATACGCGCCCACCCAGGGGAAATTCAAAATCTACATTATTGACGAAGTCCACATGCTGTCCGCGGGCGCTTTCAACGCGCTGCTCAAGACGCTCGAAGAACCGCCGCCGCATGTGAAGTTCATCTTTGCCACGACCGAGTCGCAAAAAGTCCCCGCGACCATCGTGTCGCGCTGCCAGCGCTTCGAGTTCCGTCCCATTCCCGACGCGCAAATCGCGGACAAGCTCGGGCAGATCGCCCAGGCGGAAAAGATCAGCGTCACGCCTGCGGCGCTGCAATCCGTCGCGCGGCTGGCCCAGGGCGGGATGCGCGACGCCCAATCCATCCTTGACCAACTTATCTCCTTTTGCGGCCAGAAGATTTCCGACGACGACGTGCTGGATGTTTACGGTCTCGCCTCCGCCGGGCAGGTGCGCCGGCTGGCCCGCGCCCTCGCCGCCACGGACTATGCCGCGCTCGTGGCCGAGGTGGACAAGCTGGCCGCCGACGGTCGCGACCTCAACCGCGTGCTCACCGACCTCGAAGCGGAATTGCGCGAGGCGCTGCTCGACGCCGTGCGCGGCAGCGGCGCCACCGAGCGCCTGGGCGCGCCCACCCGCGCCGACTCATTGCTCCGCATTCTGGAAACCCTCCACGCTGGCGAGGATTCCGTGCGCACCGGCCTGAACGAACGCGTGAATTTTGAAGTCCTCCTCCTGCGCGCGGCAGAGCAGGGGCGAACGCGGGCTATTGATTCGCTGTTGCAAGACCTCACGGAACTCTCCGCCGGCCTCCCCCAGGAAGCCGGCCAAAAAAAAATAAACGCGCCGCGCCTTCCCGTCCCGGTCACACCGCCGCCTGTGGAATTCGCCACCACCCGCGCCCATGTCCTGGAAGAAGCCGCGCCCGCACCAGTGCTGCCCATTGCCGCAAAATCCGCCCTGCAGCCAACCACGAAGACCGAAGCCATCGAGGCTTATCAGCGGCTCCCGGCGTCCACGCGTCAATTATTGGAAGGCGAGTTACACGCCACGGTGCGCGGGCTGCGTTCTTTGCCCTCCCGCCGGGAGGCTGATTTTTTACGGGATGGCGGCGGGCGGCTTCACGGTCACATAGATAAATCCGCCGGCGCTCCAGGTCTGGACGCGAAAACCATCCACGGTGCTATCATACATTTCTGGCGTGACTCGTGGGCTGGGAACTCGGCTTGGTTGAGAATAAACAAATGCGTGATTACCGCGCCGGTTTGCACGATGTAATGGGTGATCGAATGGGTGGTCCAAACTTCCGCAGACACCGATCGAGGCGTCGCGCCGTTGGGAGAGGAGGCCAGGCCAAGCGGATCCGGCGGGTTGGGCGCGTGGTTGGCGGCCAAGTATTGCTGCATGTCCGCGAGCGTCTGGCCCGCGGGCGGCGGTGGTGCGAGCGCCGCCAGTTGCGCGGCGTAATGGGTGAAGGCGGGTAATTGCGCTTCGGCCAGGCCGCCGGATTTCGAGGAGACCGGCAGCACCGACAGCAGCGCCAGCAAAAAGATGACCAGCAGGGCCACGGACAGAACTGCCGCGCGCCACCACCAGGTCGGCGAAGACCCGCGTGTCGGTTCATCGTCCAGCCGCAAGTCTGCGGCCAGCGCAGCCACCGCCGATTTTTTGGGATTAGGTTCGTCCGCGATGGCGGGCAGTTCCGCCAAAGGTTCGCCGGTGGATTCCGCGATCAGGCGGCTCGCAAAAAAAATTGTCGCACCCCCGCGCATGATGGTCGCCGCAAGTTCTCCCGGCGGCGCCAGCGCGGCGAGTTTCCGGCTGAATTGCCGGTCGAAATTCTTTTCCTGCGCCCACCAGGCGCCCAATTTCGAATCGTTCTCGGCCAGGCCCAGCGCCTCGCCCACGCCGGGCACCTCCGGGTTCGTCTCGTCGTCGGGCGGGCACAGGTTGAGTATCGCTTTCGCTTCGTCGGGGGTCATGGCCAAGGGTAATCAGGTTGGGGTGGACCGGTCGGAAATGATCTTCTTGAGCTGGGCTTTGCCTGCGGCCACGCGCGTGAAGATCTCTTTGATCGGCAGGTTCAACGCCCCGGCGATTTCCGCGTAGCTCAGGTCGTGCAAATAAAAGAGCGCCAGCGGGGCGCGCAACTTCTCTTCCAGGTGCGCGAATGCCGCCGCCGCGCTGGGGCCGTCCAATGCCGCGATAAATTCCGGGATGGCTAACGGTAGCGCACCCGGCGGCGTGGACGGCGTCTCGGGATGCGGCGCGCTGCGCTGGCGGAGAAACTCGTTATGCAGCGTGGCGTAGAGCCACGGTTTGATCCGGGTTCCAGCGGGCAGCGTGGCGCCCTTGTTGGCGTAGAGGAAAAACGTGTGCTGCGTGAGGTCGCAAGCCGTCTGCTCATCATGGGCCAGGCAATAGGCAAACCGATAGAGGCCGGCGAAATGGTTTTCCACCAGTTTCTTGAAATTGAGCGACTGCGTGCGGGACATGGGCGCGCGAAAGGAAATTTCCCTGCCAGCCGGAAAATGGGGGTAAAAACCAGCACGGGCGGAGCGTTTCATCGGTATCGCGGGGCGGGGGGTATGGCAAACGAATTGTGCGTCTGCCAGGGGTGGTTTTGGCTTGTTGGCAACGTGGCCGTGAGGTAACGTGGGGCGATGTCCGTTCCCCTGCATTGGCATAACGAGCCCTTGCTGCTCCTCAGCCTGTTGTTTTCTGGCTGGATTTATGCCGTCGGTGCCGGGCCGTTGCGCGCGCGCCTCGCGCCGCCGGGCACGCCTTATCCAGTTGGAAAGGCCGTGGCGTTTTTTGCCGGCCTGGTCTTGAACTACCTTGCCGTCGGCTCGCCGCTCGACCAGTTCGGCGAGGATTACCTCTTCAGCGTCCACATGGTGCAACACCTCATTATTGTCTACATCACGCCGCCCTTGCTCTTGTGGGGGTTGCCGTGGTGGCTGGTGGACACGGTGCTCGCGCGGCCCTGGATCAAGGCCATCGCCCGGCCACTGCTGCACCCGGCGGTGTGCTGCATGGCCTTCGTGCTTACCTTTGCGCTTTGGCATCTGCCGGAGTTGTATGAAGCCGCTCTGCGCAGCCGGCCCATTCATATCCTCGAGCACCTGACGATTTTCTTCACCGCCCTGCAAATGTGGTGGCTGTTCCTCAGCCCCTCGCGCGTGCTGCCCCCCTGCAACTACCCGGTGCGGATGGTCTGCGCGTTCATCCTCATGGCCGCGCACATGCCCATTCTCGGCCTGCTCGCCTTTTCCGACGACCCCCTCTACCGCACCTACGAACTCGCCCCCCGCATCATCCAAAATTTCGACGCGATGGACGACCAGCGCACCGGCGCCGCCATCATGGAAATGAGCGCCGCCATCGTCTCCGTTGCCCTCCTCGGCGGGAGCCTCTGGGGTTGGATGAAGGAAGACGACCACCGTCAGGCCCGGCCCCCCGCTTCTAATATTCTGAAGACAGTGTGCTTAAATCCGCTATCGTAAATTTGGAAGGTTAAGCTGCATCTGTGTTGGCACTTGGAATGGGGGGTCTGGCTCAAATCTGATAATCCGCGCGGCCATTGGATTCGTGCAGCCCGCATTCGCGTTTGACGCCGTTGAAGCGCGTGTCCTCGGCGGTCTGCCCGGCGGTGAGGGGCGCGCTGCTGTGGGCGTCGCCGACGGAGACGTAGCCCTTTTCCCACAAGGGGTGGTAGGGGAGCCCGTGCTTCGTCAGATATTGGTAAACGTCGCGCTCGCTCCAATCCAGGATGGGGTGGATTTTGTAGGTGCGCTTTTGCAACTGGACGATGTCGAGGTGCTCGCGCGTGCGCGATTGCGCGCGGCGCAGGCCGGCCAGCCAGGCGGTCGCGCCCAGTTCCTGCATCGCGCGGTTCATCGGCTCGACCTTGTTCAGGAAATTGTATTTTTCGAGGCCCTCGCGGCCCTGCTCCCAGAGGCGGCCATGCAGGGCTTCCTGGCGCGCGGCGGTCATCGCGGCCTGATAAACCTTGAGGTTGAGCCGGAGCCGGCCTGTCAATTCGTCGGCAAAACGGTAGGTTTCGGGAAAGAGATAACCCGTGTCCACAAAGACCACCGGAATTTCCGGCTCGATTTGCGTCACCAAATGCAGCATGACGGCGGACTGGATGCCAAAACTCGTACTCAGGATCAACCGGCCGCCAAATTGCTCGACCGCCCAGCGCACGCGCTCTTCCGCCGGGAGCCGTTCCAGGCGCTCGCTTTCCGCCGGCAGCATCTTCGGGTGCAGCAATGTGGCAGTGTCCATGGCCTTAATATGACTATCTTGGGTAAGATAGTAAACAATAAAATTGTTTTTTGCAATCAACATGTTTATAAAAAACATCTTGCAAGATTATTTTTTGGATAAATCCAGCAATCTCTATCGAATATATCGGGGTAAGTTGCTGGTAGATTGATCGTCCCTGGGTGCGTTGACCCGAGGTAGCTCGCTCCTCGCAACCCCGGGCTGGATGAGGGCAGTCCCGGTCGAATTGCTCTGGCCGATTTACGGATACCACGCACAGAACACTTTTGGCTTATAACAACGGCATCGCTGCAATGATGAGCACTACAGCTAAAGTCTAGAAGCTTTCCATAAATGGTATAATATCCTGCCAGCCGCAAAAGTTTTACTGGAAACCAATATCAGCAACCTGCACTTGAATCGAACTGACATCTTTAAGCCGCACCTTCCCGTCAGAACTGGTAGTTGTCGCGCCATTACGCCCTACGGTATCTTTCGGAATTGTAGTAAATGTCGTGCTGGTATGCGGCGGGCAATTGACAGTAAACATAAAATCTAGATAATGCGGCCAATACGGGAGCGCGTTTCCTTTAGCGTCAAAGCACTGAAATGTTAGAGTGATTGTCTTGATGGCTTTGTCAGATTTATTGTAAAGAGTTCCAGAAATATTACAGTAATTAGACTCGTTGTTGTAGGCTGCCATATCAGAGAAGATCATAAGAGCCGCATCTCTATGCTTTTCATAAATCGCCAAAAGTGAATTCCCCGAAACCAATAATAACCTTGCTCGCATAAAAATGACCCGGCAAAAATACGCGGAAACAACAATGCCAACAATGTAGAAAATGGTTCTGCGGTTCATTTTGCGATTGGTTTATGTCTGGAAAATTAACTCCTACGCCAGACCCCGGCAACCCAAAAGGGTCAAATCCCTGCCAGTTCTATCCGATTTGTGTCTTAATGGAATTAAAAATTAGGGAACTATATACAAAGTTACCCTAAGCCGGAAACCGGGTCTGGCAACCCTAAGCTGCGCCAGCCCCAAACGTAGGGAGTTAAAAAGTGTATTGGAGGGAAATGAAAACTATTTCCGCTCTTCTTGTGGAATTTCTGTTCCGTCTGCTTGAAACATCTTTATGGCTTCCATTATTTGTGCGTCGGTGGGTCTGGATACGCCTTTTAAGACTACCAGATAGTGCAAAGCAGCCAGAACATTATTCTCGGTTTTGGCGTGCTTTTTTGTCGTCTTCTTGGCAAAAAGCCCTTGTGAAATCAATGCTGCCGGTGGGTTATTTAACAGTTCCAGAATATCATCCATTGCCTTGGAACAAAAACTGGATTTTTTGGCATCGTTATATTTCGTATTAAGATACCTAGAAAAGACTTCCTTGGATTCAGTAGGTTTTGAATTTGGGCCTAGTCCTCTGACTAGGACTAAATATACCTCGTAATCTTCTGAAAATTTAGTGAAAGGATAGTCTATGGCTAAATTACTTCCATCCGTAATCTTTTCCAATGCCTCTTTAAACCCCACGCCAAGGGGTTAATGTATTTTTCTTGGTCTGCTCATATAGGAAGGGTGTTTTTCGTGAGTCTTTTATAGCCCAACTGATTGCTCATGGCAACCTTTTCCACGGTATCGGAAAAGACAGTTTGTAGGCCATCTTTGCGACGGTTAAAACGATAGGCAAATTCGTCAACATACCGTTGCAAATGCTTGCGACTCATTGAATGGTAAATGCCGTAATACCCGCGCTTGAACAAGGCCCAAAAGGATTCAATGGTATTGGAATGGACATCGCCCCTTCTGACATACTGGCCGTCCTTGTGCTTTAGAATCTTGTGTCGGTAGAACTCTCCCATTTTGGAGTAGGCCAGAAAATCATCAGTGTAGAGATTTGAGCCAAATTCGACATTGGCCTTAATATGGCCTTGAACCGTGGTCTTTTGGACATCGTTGGCTACGATGGCGCGGATTTCCCCATTTCGTTGCACCGCGCCCAAAATAGGGGCCTTGGTGAGCGTATTACGGCCCTGTGTGCCTTTTACACGCTTGCTGGCGTGCTTGTTCTTCTCTTTGCCGCCAATGTAGGTCTCATCGGCTTCCACCGTGCCAGAGAGCTTGCTTCCCCCGAAGCTGCCTTGTTTCATAGCTTCCCTAATCCGGTGATCCATAAACCAGCCCGTCTTTTGCGTAACCCCGACCTGTTGGGCAAGCTGGACAGAGGAAATGCCCTTGCGGGAGGTTGAAAGCAGGTAGAGGGCAATAAACCACTTTTGCAGGGGTAGCTTGCTCTCCCCGAACACTGTTCCGGTCTTAATGGTGAAGTCCTGTTTACAGTTCGCGCAACGATACCGCTTACCGTCCTTAAATAGGTGAATTTTCTTGCCGTTACAATGAGGGCAATACTCGCCATTGCGGAACCTGATAGCTGCAAAGTGCTTACGGCACGCTTCATCGTCCTTAAAGTGAGCAAGGAATTCGGCCAGCGTGTCGAAGTGGAAATCTAGTGGGTTAGTATTCATTCTGGCATCAGCTTACCCCAAAATATGGGGTTGTCAAGTGCCAAAATGAAGATTTTTGACCTATTTTGTCCCTTTTGCCAACTCCATTAGGCGGTCAGGTTCGCTAACAGGCGGATGCCCTTGCCCTGCCCAGTGCTCAATAATCATGGCAGCATAACGGCTAGGAGTGAATCCAAGCGATTTTGCCCGGCCTTCAATATGCCGGGCCAACGGAGAAGATAATACCACCCCAAACTGCTTCTTGTTTTTACCGATTTTGCCCATGCTCCCAAAACTGACAGGGGCCGATTATTTAGCACGAAAAAGCTTGCATAACTGTAAAGTCTCTACAGTTACATGATTTAACTTATGAAAACTATACTATCTTTCGTTATCGTTTTCTTGTTATTGCTCGCCCATGTCCAAGGCCAACAGGTCTTGCTGTTTGATAATTTCAACGGGACATCTATCAATTCCGCCGTTTGGAATGTTTCTTTGCCTTTCGGTGGTTCGTCGGCAGTAGAAGGAGGCGGAAATTTGACCATACAAGACAGGGCGACGGTATATTCAGTCCAAAATTTTAATACCCCTTACAACATAACAGGTAATTTCATACTGAATAGCCCCGGCGCAACAAACGAAGAGGAACAATTTGCTGTTTATTTCGAGTCAAATTTTTCCATTTATTCTCCACTATCGGGGTATGCAGTTCCTACTGGTGTCATGGTGGATTTTCAGGCGACTGGGAACCCTGACAGTTTAACCATTCAACAATTTGACAGTAATAATCAGCCCGCTTCTGGAATTCTTGCCGAAACAAATTATACCTTAAATGACGGAACTCCTTATAATTTTGACATAAACGTGAATGGCTCACTCATAAATGTTTACGTCAATGACTCTCTTATCCTTTCGGGAACTAGTTCTATTTCCACCGGCAATCAAATCGGTTTTGAGGATGGGATATTTGCCGGGGATTCCACCAGTATAAGCGGCGTAGAAGTATCCAATGTGCCAGAACCCTCGGTTTATGGGTTGATTTTTGGACTTGCTGGATTGGGGATAAGTATGAGATTAAAAAGAAAAAACTATCTTAAACATCAATAATCTCCCCAGATGAAAAAGTCTCGTTACATTTGCGCAGATATTCAACTTTCCGACCGATGCGTTTTCGTTTACGCTGGCCCTCGTATTCTTTCGGCTCTCGAAGAGATAAATCGTCTTGATCTTTATAAAGGAGTGAAGATTCTTGATCTATTAAGGGCCGTTTATATTCAGGGCCGTTTATATTCAGGGACAGAAAGACGGCGCTCATCTTGTTTTTGAGCGCATTGCTGTTTTAGAGAACTCCATTCCTCATCGGAACCCCGGTGCGCCAAGGAAGCTAAAAAAATCATAGAGTCGAAAAAGGGGTCTATGGATTTAGCGGGTAAGTGTTTTTTGAGTTTGTCGAGATTAGGCTTCATGTTTTTTGACTATGGCTTGAAATGCCTGATTTTGGAGTCTAGGGTAACTTTGTATATAGTTCCCAAAAATTAATTGCTCCAGCGGGGAAAAGAAAGCACGCTTCACGTGTGAGCGAAAACTTGGAAAATGTGCCTTTGCCCGCGGAGTTGGCGAACGTTGTCACTGACGTGGCGCAACGCGTGCGCGCGGCCGGGGGGCGGGCGGTGCTGGTGGGCGGCTGCGTCCGCGATGCCATCTTCGGGCAAACCGCCAAGGACGCGGACCTTGAGGTTTTCGGAGTCGCCCCGGCGGCACTGGAAAAACTCGTCGCGTCGTCCTATCCGGTCATCACCGTCGGCAAAAGCTTTGGCGTCCTGAAAATCCGCGGTCTTGAACTCGATATTTCGCTGCCGCGGCGCGAACAGCGCACCGGCCCGCTCCACACCGACTTTGCAGTGGACGCCGACCCCGCCATGTCGTTTCGCGACGCCGCCGCGCGGCGCGACTTCACCCTCAACGCCATTTCGTGGGACCCGCTCACGCGCGAGGTGATTGACCCCTTCAACGGCGCGGCCGACTTGCGCGCGAAAATTTTGCGCCACACGACGGAACGCTTCGCCGAGGACCCGCTGCGCGTGCTCCGCGCCATGCAGCTCGTCGCGCGCTTTGAGCTGGAGGTCGCGCCGGAGACGATTGCACTGTGCTCGACCCTGACCATGGACGGCATTTCCAGCGAGCGCGTGTTCGAGGAATGGCAGAAACTTTTGGTGAAAGGAAAAAAGCCCTCACACGGGTTGGAGTTTTTGCGCGCGTGCGGCTGGGTCAGATTCTTCCCGGAACTGGCCGCGCTCATCGGTTGCCCGCAGGATGCGAAATGGCATCCTGAAGGTGACGTATGGGTGCATACACTGCATTGCCTCGATGCCTTCGCCGCGCGGCGCACCGGCGATGCGTGGGAGGATTTGGTCGTGGGCCTCGCCGTGCTCTGCCACGACCTCGGCAAACCCGCGACCACGACGCACGAGGCCGACGGCCACATCCGCTCGCTCGGCCACGAGGCCGCCGGTGAAGCGCCTTCGCTGGCGTTGCTCGCGCGGCTCACGCACCACAAGGAACTCATCGAAAGCGTCCTCCCGCTCGTGCTCTGCCACATGCGCCCGCGCGAGTTGATGTTGAGCAAGGCTGGCGACAGCGCCATCCGCCGCCTCGCCAAAAAGGTCGGGCGCATTGACCGCCTCGCGCGCGTGGACGAGGCCGACCGCTGGGGCCGCCCGCCCCTCGCGGCCGACGAACCCGGCGGCGGCCACTGGCTCCTCGAACGCGCGGCGAAACTCGAAGTCGCCAGCAATGTGCCCGCGCCGATTGTCCTGGGCCGCCACGTCATCGCCGCCGGTCTCACCCCCGGCCCGCGCTTCAAGGAAATCCTGAATGCCTGCTTCGAAGCGCAACTCGACGGAAAATTCACCGACCTCCCCGGCGGGGAAAAATTTCTGGCGGAGTTGCTTAAAGTTCAACCTAATACTTAAAGATTTTCCACCGCATCCAAAATCGCCACCCCCACGCGGTCGGCGACGAGGCGGCCGGTGCGGGTCAGGCGGAGGATACCGCCGGATTTTTCTAGGAGGCCGTCGGCGACTAAATCATCCCACAGTGGGTCAAGCGCGGCGAAGTCGAAATCCGGGAATCGCTCCGCGAGCGCAGGTAAGTCCACGCCGCGGTTCAGGCGCAGGCCGAAGACGAGCGCGTCGGTGGCGAGCAGCGCCGGCGTGAGCGCCACGACATCCATGCGCTCGAGTTTTCCAGCGTCAACGCCTTTAAGCCAGCGCGCCAAGTCCGGCGGATTCGCGTGGCGCGAGCCTTGAAATTGCGAGGCCGCCGCCGGCCCGAGGCCGACCCATTCCGCCATCGCCCAGGTGTCCAGGTTATGCGCGCACTCGCGGACCGGCCTCGCATAATTGGATATTTCGTATTGGTGGAAGCCGGCCGCGTCGAGAAAGTCCCAGGTCGCTTCGTAAAGCGCGGCGTCCACCTCCACATCGGGGCGCACCTGTCCGCGCGCGAGCTTGAGCCACAAGGCCGTGTCCTCCTCAAACGTGAGGCAATACGTCGAGAGATGCGCGGGCGCCAGGCGCACGGCCTCGGCCAGGTCGGCCAGCCATTCCTGTTGCGTTTGCCCGGGCACGGCAAACATCAAATCGAGATTGAGATTGTCGAACCCGGCGGCGCGGATGAGGTCTACCGCGGCGTAAACCTGCGCGGGCGAATGCCGCCGGCCGAGCGCGGCCAGCGTGGCGGGGGCGAAACTTTGCACCCCGAGCGACAGGCGGTTCACCCCTAGGTCGCGCAGCGCCGCCAGTTTGTCCGCCTTAACTGAGGACGGGGCCAGTTCGACTGTCCATTCGTGCGGCGGCGCGCCGAGGTGCTCGAGCAGAACCTGGCCGAGGCGCGCCAAATCGCGGGCGGGGAGAATGCTGGGGGTGCCCCCACCCCAAAACATTGTGTCTGCTGCCCGGCCCGGGCTGGCCAGGGCCAGTTCGCGCTCAATGCCGGCGAGGAAGCGGTCCAAATCCTCGCGGTGGGGCGCTTCCTGATAAAAGGCGCAAAAGTCGCAGGTCGAGGCGCAAAAGGGGACATGGACGTAAATCCCCAGCGGTATTTGGTGCGCGTGGGGGGCGGTTGCGCGGGCCTCCAGGACGGATTTAGGCGCCGGGAATTGGGCGTGTAGTTTTGCTTGCACGGGAAGGGCAGGCCGCAGTATTGTGTCAAATTCGTTGATTAACGCATGAAAGCCAAGCTCTTCCTGTTCACCGCCGCGCTGGCCCTGGCCACCGCCTTTTCCGGGTGCAACAACCCGGTCATTAACGTCACGCTGCCCCAGGCCGCGGAAAACCAGTCGCGCATCTACACACTGTTCGTGAACACGCGCATCAACAAGTATTCGATGGTGGACGGGTCGCTCCACGCCTTTGTCACCATCGAGGGCCAGGAACACGAGATGGCGCCCTCGCCCTACGGCGACGATATTTTCCAGTATGACTACACCATGCCCGGCGACCGCGAGCAGGCCAAGTATTTCTTTACGATCCGTTACGATGAATTGGTGAACCAGCTCGTCAAACACCGCGATATTGAGAGCCAGCTTTATACCCTCAACATCGTCAACCGTTACGTTTTGCAAATGGAGAACACCCGCGGGCCGGTGGGCGCGGTGGTGCCGGTGGTCGGCAATGGCTTTTCCCCGGCCGACACCGTCGTCATTGCCGGCAGCGCAGCCCCGACCTCAGTCGCCTCGGCCAACGCCCTGACTTTTGCGGTTCCTCCGCTGCCACCGGGTGATTATCCCGTCGAATGGCATTCGGGCACCGACGTATTTCAAATTGGCGCGTTCCATGTGGACATTTCGGCGCTGACCGTTTCGCCTGCCAGTGTCGAATTGGCTTCCGGCGATGCAACGTCGTTGACCATGGCGATGGGCGAACCGGCGCCAACGAGCGGCGTCACGCTCAAAATTCTTACCGATGCTCCCGCCAGCGTGGTGATGCCGACGGAAGTACTTATTCCGGCTGGTCAAAAAAGTGTGACGGTAAAACTCTCCGGCGGTTCTCCGGGCGCGGGCAGCCTGCATATCGATGCGCCGGGTTTCAGCCAGGCGGTGGTGCCGATTAAAGTTAACGAAGCGCCCGCGCTGCCAGTGGTGACGCCCGCCCCCGTGGAGGAAGCGCCTGTCCCGGCAACACCCTCTCCGGCGGATACTGCTCCGACCCCGGCTCCGGTCGCCACGCCACCTGTTGCAACTCCGCCGAAAGACGTGCCCGCCGCGGCCGTAATTGGGAGTTAGCATTAGACGAACCGTTGGCCCTTGGGTTCGGACAACTTAAGGTGGTGGAACGAGGAACGCTCCCATACCCAATCTAGGCGTCGTCATGATTGCCCCATTGCGCGGGGTCTGGCGTCTGTGGCGTAAAAGTTTTTGCAACTTGCATGGAAATGCACGGTTGAATGGTTCACACGCCTGGAGATATTCATTCATTTATCAAACTTCTTTAATCGTGTCCTTTTAACCACAAATATATTCCCCTTGCTATGAAAGTTCAGTCATTTAAGTCATTCATGCTCATAGGCATATGCGTATGGGGTGCCACGGGTGCCTTGGCGTATTGGGCTGGCAAAGTACAAGGCTCACACGCGGTCCCGGCCACCAGTTCCCATACCAAGTCAACGTCTGGAAAAACCATTCTGAATTTTAATTCAGCCGGCACGTCCACCAAGGATCCGGGTGCAATGGTGGACGTTGATCTCCTCAAGCTGAAGGGCAAGATGAGCGCTGCTGATGTCGCCCGTTGGGCCGCCAGCCTGGACCCCAAGCAATACATGGACGAAATGAACAAGCTGCAAGCCTTGCCTGCCGGAGCCAAGCGCGACTCCATGCTGGCCGCTCTTTATGATGTCTGGGCTAAAACCGACCCGGTGGCCTTCCTCCAGTCTGGCTCGAAGATGACCAATCCATCCGCCCGCACCGCCGCTTTGTCGGACGCACTTAATTCCTGGGGCGCCAAGGATCCCCAAGCCGCCCTCGACTGGCTCAAGAACAATCCGGGTGCCACCACCGCGCTCAACAGCCAGGAATACTCGTCCATCATCAGCGGCTACGCCGCCACCAACCCGACCGATGCCCTTGCCATGGTCACGGGCATGGGTGAAGCCACGCCTGCCGACTTGGCCTTGAAACGGCAAGCCATGGCCGCCATGGTTGATGGCATGTCGCAGAACATTGTGGATGGCGACTTCAGCAGCATTTCCACCATGATCGATGGCTTGCCCGCTAATATGCAGAATAGCGCTTATAACCAGCTCCTGGCGGATTGGAGCACCAGTGCTCCGGCGACCGCCGCTCAATGGATTTCCTCTTTGGCCCCCCAATATCAAAACCGTTATGGGCAGACGCTCATCGCTTCCTGGGCGGCCACCGATCCGGCGGCGGCTGCCGCTTGGGCTTCGCAACAGGACGCGACCAGTGCTGCCAACGCCGCAGCCGGTCTCGGTGGCGGGCGTCGCGGTGGTGGCGGTGGCAACCTTCTCGCTTCAACCATTACTGACTGGGTCAGCGCCGGTGGCGTGACAGATGCCGCAACCTATATCAATAATTTGCCTGCCGGGCCCGAAAAGGACACGTCCACGGCTTCCTTGGTGGGTGGAATGATGACGGACAATCCCTCTGTGGCCATGGCTTATGCCCAAACGATTACCGACCCCAACCTCCAGCTTCAGAGCATGGATAGCGTGGCGGGAACCTGGAGTCAGCAAGACCCGCAAGGTTTTCAGGCTTACTTAGCCACGCTGGACCCGGCTGCGGCCGCGCAATTGCAGCAAGCTTCGCAGCAATATGGCGGGGGTGGCGGCTTTGGTTTTGGTGCCGGCGGCGGTGGCGGCCCCGGCGGTGGTGGCCCTGGTGGTGGCGGTAATTTTGGCGGCGGCGGCCAGGCGGGCGGTCCTACGATTATTGGTGCTCCAGGTGGTGGCGGTCGCCGTGGTGGTGGTCGTCGCGGCGGTGGTGGTGGCGGCGGCGGTTTTGGTGGTGGTGGTGGGGGCGGTTAAGCGCAAAGCAAAGTGGAAGCACTCATGTGGCCCATTCAAAGGGTGTGTTCGCCTCGACTTCTTCAATCGTAGTCAAGCCAAGCAGGACTTTTTTCAACCCGTCATGACGGAGCGGCTGGTAGCCGGTGCGCTTGGCCGAGGCGGTCACGGCTTCGACCGAGCCACCGCGGGAAACAAGGTCCCGAATCTCTTCGGTGGCCACGACCAACTCGTGGAAGGCAACGCGGCCTTTGTAGCCAGTGCGGCGGCAAATGTCGCAACCTTTCCCCATATAGAATGAGACCGCCAGGCCTTCGGTCTCGGTAAAATAACGCGCCAGGGTTTCCGGCGAAGCGACGTAGCTTTCCTTGCAACGCTCGCAAATGCGTGCCGCCAGCCGCTGGCCAAGCACCGCCAATACGGAAGGCGCCACCACATGGGGTTCGACGCCGATCTCCACCAGGCGGGTGAATGCTTGCGGCGCGTTATTGGTGTGCATGGTGGCGAAGACCAGGTGGCCCGTCAGCGCCGCCTCACTGGCGATTTTCGCCGTTTCCGCGTCCCGAATTTCGCCCACCAGGATGACGTTCTGGATCCTGCCGCAACATCGCCCGTAACAGGAGTCCGAATTTCAAGTCAATGTGCGCGTTGACTTGTGCTTGGGTCAGTCCGGGCAGTTTCAGTTCGACCGGGTCTTCAATCGTGGAGACGTTGACATCCACGGAATTTACTTCCGCCAGCGCGGCATAGAGCGTCGTCGTTTTGCCCGACCCGGTCGGCCCGGTGACAAAGATGATGCCGTTGGCGGCCTGGATTACGCGCTGGAAGGGCTTGAGGATGCTTTGGGAGATCAGCATCTTGTCCAGCGTCATAAAGTCCTTCTTCGCCGTCGAGGCCAGCACGCGGACGACGCATTTTTCCCCTTCGATCGTGGGCAGCAAGCTCACCCGAAAATCCCCCTTGCGCGCGCCCAACTGGAGGGAAAAGCGCCCGTCTTGCGGGAAGCGACTCTGGCTGATGTTCAAATCGCACATCACCTTGAGGCGGCAAATGATGGGGCGGTGCAGGATTTTCGGAAAGCGCAGGATTTCCCGCAACCGCCCGTCAATGCGGTAGCGCACGCGGGTGTCGTTCTCCTGCGGTTCGAGGTGGATGTCGCTGGCGCGCTCGCGCAGGGCGAAATAAATCAGCGAGTCCACAATGCGGATGAGCGATTTCGATTCACTCAACTTTTCCAGCTCGGCCGGGCTGAGCTGGAGTGCGACCACCTCGCCGGTGTCCTCCAACTCCTTGACGATGGATTCGATGTCCTTCTCCGAGGAATAATGGACTTCGATGGCTTCATTTATTTCGGAAGGCAGCGAGAACATCGGGCTGATCGGCAGCCCGGTGATGCCTTCCAGCCGCTTGCGCATGGCTGTGTTGAACGGGTCCGGCGTGGCCACGGTCAGCACGCCCTCCAGCACATACAGGGGCAGCGTTTGTGACTTGCGCACGATCTCCGCGGGGATCAGGGCGATGGCTTCCGGTGTGATGACGGTGTTGAACGGATCAATATAGGCGACGCCGATGCACTCGCTCCAGAGGCGGCAGGCGACGGTGTGGGGCAGCAGGCCGGCGCCAATGACGGCCTCCAGCAAATCCGCGGTGTTCGCCCCATGTTTTTTGACCAGGCGGCCGAGATCCTTCTCCGCCATCATCGGATGTTTTTCGCGCAGCAAATCGGCAAAGGTTTTAGCCATGGGAAAAGGAGGATTCGCAGCCCGGCTGTGCGCTGAGTTATTGATCTTTGAGCGGTTTGCGCCGGGCGCGGGATTTAAAGATGGTGCGGATTTCGCTCTGATCCACCAATTCAAGCCCGAGCACGGAGTCCCGCCGCTCCCACTCGACTTCGCGCAGCAATTCCTTGAGCGAATACCGGGCCTCCTTGAGCGGGGTGCCGGTGGGCGCGTCAGCGGCTGGCGGTTCGGAAGACATCGGGGAGAAAGGCGAAAAATTTATTCCACCGAAGCTTCGACCCAGGTGGCGCGGAGGGTGGCGAGGATTTGGTCGCGGGGCGTATCCTTGCGGATGTAATTGAGCGCGCCCGCCGCGGCGCATTTTTCGACCATTTCGCGCGACGCCACCGCTGTCATCATCACGACGCAAGCGGCGGGGTCCAGGGCGAGAATGCGTTCGAGGATGGCGAGGCCGTCTTCGCCGGGCAGGTTGAAATCGAGCAGCACCATTTCCGGCTCTTGATGCTGATACATCAGCAAGGCGTTGGGGCCGTCGCTGGCCTCCTTGATGTCGGTGGCCCCTGCTTCGGTGGCGATCAACCGCAGGTAGGCGCGAATATGAGGTTCGTCGTCAATGATTAAAAGCCGTTGGGGAAAGTCGGGCGCCATGACCCTCGCAGTTTGCGGCAAGGACTTCCGCTTGGCAAGCCTGCACCGCAGAGTTTGTGGCCCGTTCTATTCACCGCCAAGGCGCGAAGCACGCGAAGGCCCGTTTTAGCGTCGAATGCTTCCTTTGCGCGCTTCGCGCCTTGGCGGTGAAAAAAGTCTGGCAACCCAACTTAAGCCGCCACGCAGACCTGCAATTCCTGCTGCAATTGCGCGAGCAGATTGTAAAGGGCCTCACACCGTTGGCGCCAGCGTTCCGCTCCCAGGTCGTTGTAGCGGTATTCGACATCCTCGCCCAGTTCGCACAGCGTGGGCAGGCCCAGCATGCCGAGCGAGCCGCGGGCGTGGTGCGCCAGCCGGCGCAGGGTGGCGACGTTGCCCATGTCCACGGCCAGACGCAGGCGCGGCAGGCTGGTCGCCAGCAAGTCCAGGCACAGGTGGAAGACCTGCTGCTGGGTGTCGGGGTCATCGCCGATGTATTCGACGATCTTGTCCCGCTGCATCAGCGAGTCGGGTTCGGGGGCGCTGGGCACCGTGGCGGTGTGGGTCAGCCCCTGGAGGAAGAACGAAGGCGCGTAGGCGGTGGCATTCATGGCGAGGAGAGGTTTTGAGTGTTGGTCTGACGAGACTTGGTTTTGCTTCACTGTTGCCAGTATAGAGGCAGGCCATCTCTTCAGCCATCGGGCGAACCCTGTAGCCCCGCCTGCTATGATTGTGTAGCCAGGTAGGGGTGGGATGACGTAGCCCCACCCGGAAAAGGGGGGTATTCCTCCATTTTCGCCGCGTAGAACCCATTTTACCGTCCTGGGCCATCTGCTGGGCTTCAACCCTTTGCGGCCCAGTGTCCCTTCAATCGCTTGCACCGTTTCGCGCTTTGGCATCCTGATTTTGTTGCTGCACATAGGGCCGGAACATTGCGAGGAAATAGTTTGAGGTGTAAACCTTCCCTGCTTCCAGGCCCGGAACATTGGCGTAGCGTTGGGCCACCGGGACAATAAGGTCTTCACCCCTATCATCGGCTTTGAGCCAAATCGCCTGGAAGTAAATCGGGACCGCGCTCAACAATCTCGCCTCATACGACCTATCGCGCACCTGATCCGACGACGCCAATTGGTGCAGGATTTGCGCGGCCGCATCCTCCCCCGTCGGTGCGCCAATGCTGACCAGGCGCGTCTGGCCGTCGTCGCCGACTGTCACCACCGCACCGCCGACGATTGTGTCGCCCGACACGAGATCGTAGGCAAATCCGCTTTTATGCGCCGTTTCCAATCCGCCCCCCTCGGCAATTTGGCCGGGATCGAGGTGGAAAATCTCGTAGGCCGGCTTAGCCACCACAATATCGGGATCAATCGTAACTCCCTGTCTGGCGCCTTCCCGCACGAACTGATCTGACATACCCGGAAAATGATACATGGCGGCCGTCACGATGGCAACGCCGTTGGGAGGTTCAGGCCCAATTCGAATTCCGGTGGGATGCTCGTTTGTCATCTCGTGGCGTGGCCAGGCCACTTCCACATCACTGGACGTCACCGATGACGTGTTTGGCGCAAGCTGCGCGCAGCCGCCGCCCGCACCAACAACCAACCCCAACAGGATAACAGGGCGTAATTTCATGGCGGAATCCAACTTGGATGCCGCCTAATAATGCTCAATAGGCCGGCGGACGCAACCAGCATTACGCAATGGCCGGTTTGCGCGCAATTGTCAGCGCGACCGCCAGCAAAAAGCCGAGAACCACGAGACCAACCCAGCCCGCCCACACCACGGGTTTCGCCGCCGGGCCGGCGGTGAGCTTCAGCGAGAGTTCCGCGTTCGGGTTTACCAGCAGCGATTGCGTGAATTCATAGACAGTGCCGCGTCCCGGCAGCGTGGCGTGGATGGCGACGGGATGGGGGAGGGTGTCGGCTTGCTGCATCACGAGGCTGTGCGCCAGCGCGGCGAGCACGTCGTTTTCCTCAGCGGCGTTCGCGCCGAGGATTTTGCGCGCCTGCTGGTCGGTGAAACTGAGCAATTCCGCTTGGGTGAGCACCGGGTTCGCCGCCGCCTGCGCATTGGGCGCCGCGCCGCCGCCGCTCCCCCCGTTTTGGTTCACCACCAAATTGTTGGAGTTGTTGAACAAATTCACGTCGTTGGCCAGGCCGACCATCGCCTGGGTCTCGCGCAAATTCTGCCATTGCACGCGCGCGTCCTCGTTGAAGGCCGAATCCTTTTGCGAGATTTGATACGCGCTGTTAAACAGCGAGCGCGCCTCCATCTGCTGGCCCTGCTGCAAAAGTTTGTTGCCCTGCGTCAGGAAATTTTCCGCCTCGGCGTTTTGCTGGTTCAGCCGGACGTTTTCATTCGTCACATAGTCCTCGAAGTTGGCCGGATTTTTCGCGGCCACGCCGGCGCCGGGGCCGGTCTGCTGCCAGGCGCCCGCCGTCCAATGGGAAATCTTCCACGTCTCCGGCAGGTAGAGCTGCCAGGTGATGTTTTGCAGCGGCAGGTCGAAGCGCGGCCCGGCCAATTCGGCTTCCTGCCACGCGCCGCCCGCCGGAGTGGTTTGCTGGTAGAGGAATTCCACGGTGGCGGCCTGGCTGGGCAGCGGATTCGGTTCGAGCGGCAGCAGGATTTCATCCGCGCCCTGGCTGCCCACACTCGGCGAGACGCCTTTGTCGTTGACGAACGCGAACCAGAATTTGCTGCCTTGCGGCAGAGTGACCGCCAGGTTGCGCTCGTCGCCCGGAAAGAGGCTGACTGTCGCCTCGGTGAGCAACTGCCCGTCGGGCGCGACTAGCGAGCGCAGTTGCACGGATTCCACGCGCGCCGGCAGCACCTTGGCGGCTTCGTGGCGCACGACCTCGACCGGCAGCGTGAAGGCCGCCTCGACCGTGCGGAACGTCAGGCTCGGCGCGCTCCCGTCATATTCGCGGCGCAAGGTCGTGGGGACGGATTCCCAGTCGGTCGCTTGAAGCGCAGACGGCGTGGCGGTGACGCGGGTCTCGAGCCGGCCGCGCGAGCGTAAGTCAATATAGCCGCGCTGCAAGTCCACGCCGAGCGCTTGCAAGCCGGCGATGGCGAGCTGGTTGTCCGCGCCCGCGGGCGGCAATTCGTAAGTGGCGGCGAGCGTGAGCGCGCCAATCGAGCGGCGTTGCAGGCGCACGAGCCACTGGCCGGGCTGGCCGTCCACCGGCACGGCATCGCTGACCTGCGCGCCCGTAATATGGACGCCCATCGCGTCGGAGGGCACTTGCAGGCGCAGCTCGCGCACGCCCGCGTTGTCAATTTGGTAGGCCAGATTCGCGCGCACTTCCGTCGAGCCTTCGCGCACGGTCACGTCCTGCAACACGTCGGCCTGGATGTGCGGCGCGACTTTTTCAATGTCGAGGGCCAGCGTCCAGTCGCTTTGCAGCAGGCGAAAGACGAGCGCACCCGGCGTGTCAATCTGCAAGTCTTTCGGGTCCACTTGCGTCAGATTATCGCGGGTGCGAATTTGCGGGCGCAAGCCCAGTTCGGGCAAGAGCACGAGCTGGCCGGTGTGTTTGTCCGCTTCCGTGATATTCAAGCGCGGCGCAATCCAGTTTTGCTGCGCGGTCAAACCCGGCGCGCTCAACTGAATGTCGAACGACAGGTTGCCGAGGGTTTTGCCCTTGAGATTCAGCGTGACAATGTGATCCGCGCCGGTGCCGGTTTCCAGCGATTGGCTCAATTGGTTGCCACTGACGGTTTCGAGTTCGAAGCCGGCCGGCACCGGAAAGCTCAACTTGAAAATGCCCGCGCGGCTCACCGTGACGTTGAGGTGCGCCGCGAGCAGCACGCGGTCTTCGCCGAGCGAAAGACGCTGGAGGGAATCCACGCGCACGTCGGGCACCACGGCCAGCGCCTCCGCCTGCAACGACGGGTCGGCCGAGCCATAAGAATAGGCGTGGCGCACCGTGTCCGTGTCTCCGCTTGGTGCGGCGGCGCGGGCAATCGCAGCGGGAAAATCATCCAGGTTCACCGTGGCGAGATTGACGGGCGTGACGATACCCAGCTCGACTTCCGTGCCGGTGGCCAGCGCCAGCAAGCCGGTGTCCGTGGTCGCGCCGTCCAGCCGGATCGGCGTGAGCGATGCAGTGTAGGGCAGCGGCTTGGTCGAAGACTGAGAATGGATGACGACCTCGAAGGCGCTCGTGCGCGGGGGATCGAAGTAGGCGTGCAGCTTGTGCTGGTCGGGGTCGAAACGCCAGGAGGCCAGGCTGGCGGCGTCCACCTGTGAGATGGTCAAATTCGCGGGCACGCTGAACACGAGTTCCTTGATTTGGCCCTGCGCCAGGCGGATGTTGAGGTCGTGGAGTCCATCCACAATTCCCGCGGCGGGTGCGTAAAGCTGCCGCCAGTCCGCGTAATACTCGGGCTTTTCCGCGCTCAAATCGCGCGCCCGGGGCGCCCAGCGCACAATCGGCGCGGCGTTCGGCGCAAAATTGGCGGTGACGCGCGGGTGCCCGTCCGCGCCGGGCACGGTGCGCAGCGCCACGGCGTTGTCGGAGCTGGCGTCGAGGTCGGCCCGCGGCAGATCGAGCGTCAGTTCATTCACCAAGCCGCCGGGCGTCGGCAGCACGACGGCGGAAGCGCCGCCCGCAAAGTCCGACGCGCGCACTTCGTAGGAGTAGGAAACCTTAAAGGTTCCGGCCTCATTGGAGGTCAAAATATAATTATCCGTGCCGTTCGCAGAGCCTTGCGCGAGCGTGAGGTGGTTCGTGTCGCCCGTGAAGTTAGTCAGCACCGCCGGCGCCCAGAGCAGGGTGAGCTGGTTTCCTTTTTCCGCCCGCCAGGAGAGCACGGCTTGGATGCGCGCAAAACCGTCCTGCACCGTGCCGGTCTGGTTGATGGAGATGACCAAGCCGGGCGCAGGCGGTGTTGGCGCAATCGGAACCGCCGTGGCGGCTCGGGTCGTTGGCGCGGCGCCCAGCAAGAAAAATAGCACCACTGTGGCGACGACGCCGGCGGCGGCGGGCACGGGCGGTGGGGTGGGCGCAGCCGGTTTTCCGCGCAGGCTCAACAATGCGCGGCCGGTGGCCCACGCCAGGGCGAGGGCAAGCGCGGCGCAGAACCATTCCGGGCCCAGCGGCAGGCCCAGCAAGCCGACGAGCACCAGCAGCCAAGCGCCGGCCCGCCACAAAATTCCCCGCTCCCTAATCCAGCCCAGCAGTGCCAGAATGAGGCCAGGCGCAAGGAGCCACGCCATCGGCTCGGCCTGGTTTTCCGGCGCAGTTTTAGGCGCGGGTTTATTCGTAATGGAAAAGGACAAGGCATGGTCGGCCTCGGTCACCGGAATGGACAAATGCACCCCGTGCTCGACACCGGGTTGGTCGGTGTCATGCGCCGCTCTCACGCCGAGTTGCGCCAGCAGCAGCACCCCCGCCAGCGCGAGCACGGCCCCCAGGCCGCTCCCCACAAATTTGATCAGCCGATTCCGACCGCGCACCCAGCGCAGCAGGAGCAATCCCGCCACCGCCAGCGCCACTCCGCCGAGAAAAGCCTGCTGGTGCGTCAATTGTGGCGCCGGTGGATTCCGCCATTTCAAGAGATACGGAACTATCGGCGGCTGCGGCGTTGCAGTATTGCCCGCAATGACTTGGGCCAGCCAGCCCAGCCCGCTCAGGCGCGTCGTTTCCGCCACTGGCGCGCCAGTGGCCGCGCTCAACTGGTGGTCGTCATCGCCCGATAAATTCCAGTCCGTCACCAGCACCGGGGCATGGAGCGTCGGCGCGACCACCGTGACATGGCTGGCGTCTTTCGCCCCGGCGGTGTATTCCAAAGCGACCAGGAGTGGGACGTTCGGGTCGCCTTTGCGCGGCAGCGGCACCAGCAGCGCCTCGCCCCCCGCGCTTTTGTCCGCCACCGGCACCACGGTTTCGCCCGCGACCGTGATGTTCCACAGCGTCGCGCCGGCGGGCATCGTGAGTTGGAGAAAATCGTGCCCCTTGCTCTTCAACAGGTAGCGCGCGGTGGTGCGCACTTCGCCGGTCGCGGAAACATGCGTGTCGAGCGCGCCGATGTCCACCACCTGGTCCACCGTGCTCCCGGCGGCCAGCGGCAGCAATTGCAGCGTCGCCTCGAAGGGCCGCGCGGCATACTGGTAGCAGGCCAGGATCGGCGCGTCGCACAACAGCCGATATTCGGCGGGGATTTCCGCCGCTTCCAGGCGCGCGAGGCCGTCCGAGATTTTCACAGGCGCAATATTGAACGGGTAGCTGCTGGCCAGCAGCAGGTGGCCCTGCTCGGTCTGCACGTCGAGCGGCTGCAGGCCGGTGAAGGGCAGCGTGTCGCCCGTGGCTTTGAACGGCAGTTCGTAGGTCGCCAGCAGCGTATAGGCACCCGACACCGCGTGGTCGAGGTGGACTTCGTAAATGTCGCCGACCTGCGTCACATTGCGCTTGTAGGGGCCGGTAAACTCGACGTTGCGGTAGCCGCCGGTGTTTTGCAGGCGCAGCACGTCCACCGGCGCGCCCGCGATATTGTAATTAATGACGGTGCTGCCGAGCGCCAATTCCTGCCCGATGGAAAAGATGTGCAGCGCGTCGGCCTGCACACTGGCGGCCAGGCGCTCGACGCGCATGGTGGCGCTCCACGGCTCCTCCCGGTAACGCAACGCCGCCTGCAAGTTCTCCAGTTTGATCGGAAACGCCGCCGTCGCGTCTTCGAGGCCGTCCAGCACGCCCGGCGTCAGGCGCAGGCTGGCGTCGCTGGTGATGCCGACGAAGCCGCGCGCGCTCTTGAAGCCGGGGTCGTTCTTGGCGTCAATATACAAAGGCGGCACCACCCAATCCGCCGCGGCCGGCGCGTTGGCGGCGGGCGTGGCGTTGCGTTCGAGGCGCAGGCGCACGACCTGGCGGCCGATGATGGGCTGGGCGAACACCAGGCGCAATTGCGCGCGCCCCTCGCCGGTGGCAGTCACAAAATGATCGGCGATATTTTGGTTGTCCGCCTGTAATCCCGCCACGGCCCAGTCCGCCGGGACGAGCAGGCTCAGTTCGCGCAGCGGCGCTTCGCGGATGTCGAGGTTCAGTTCCGCCTCGACGTAGGTGTCCGTCTCGCCGAGGTGGTAGGCGATGATGCTGTCCACCGTGAACTCCGGCAGCACGTTGTCTGCATTCACCGAATAAGTGTAGCCGGAATCGGCGAAACGGTAGGCGAAGGCCTGCGTGGACGCTGGCGCATTGGCCGGGCGCGCGACCGGGAATTGCTCGGGCGCGATTTGCGACAGCCCGGTCGCGTTCGCCACGTCGAGCCGCACCGTGCCTTCGTTCTGCACGCGCAGCAGGCCGCCGTAGCTCGACGCGCCGACGGGTGCGAGGCGCGGGGGCTTCGCCGTGGCGGGTAGTGCGGCCAGCGGCGCTTCCAGTTGCACCACCAGCGGGTAGTCGCCCGTCTGCGGCGCGTTCAGGTCCACCGACAAACGGCGCAGGCCGGCCGTCGCGCCGGGGGCGACATTCCATTTCAAAATCGTATTGGCCGGACCATCCACGTGGGTGACTTCGCCGTCGCCCGTGACATCCAGGTCAATATGTTCCAGTTTGCCTTGCAGCACATGGAAGACGATCTGGTCCATCTGGCGCAGGATGCCCGGCGCCACGGTGTCCACCACCGCGCCCGTCGCGGAAAAGAAAAGTTTGCCGGCGGTTTCCGGCGGCGCTTCCTTCCAGCGCAGCACGACGTGCCCCGCGCCCGGCAAATTCGCCGTGATGCGGCCGTTCGCGCGCACCGCTTGCGAGGCGTCGGGCAACTCGACCTTGGCGTCGTCCGGCCAGCCTTCGAGGACGATTTGGCGGATGTTGGCCGCAACGGGCGTGAAGTCCACCGTCTTCCAGCCGTCGCCTTCTTGCACGTTGGCGCGGAAGGGCAGGTCCACCGCCAGACGGCTCCACGTCCCGGACTTGAGCACGATGTCCCCGCCCCGCACGTCGAGCCACGTCGCGAGCGCGTCCGGCACGCTCGTCGGGCTGACGGGGCCGGCGAGCAACACGCGATCCTCGCCCGTTTTGCCGGCGGGCGGCGTGGCGACCGCGTGCAGCGTGAAGCCCACCTCGCCATTCGTGTAATGGCCGGTTAATACGAAATCACTCAAAGTGATGTTGGCCGAAGGCGCGGGGCCGGCCGGCGCGCTGGCGCAACTGCACAAACCAAGCAGAGCGAGCGCGGTCAGGAATCGTTGGCGGAGGGGGGTGTTCATAAATGGGGTGGGGATGGGTTGGGGTGAAATGTGGTAACGGCGGGTCGAGGACGCCCCGTCCTACCTGGTGATGCGCCATTTGAGCGTTTTAGGTAGGGCGGGGCGTCCTCGACGCGCCTTCTTTTGGATAAGGCGATTCTGAAGATACAAAAAATAAATTCATAAATTTCATGTTCGATTTTTTTCAATTCCCACTCAGCGCCGACGCCGTCGTCAGCGCGTCCACCAGGCCCGCTGGGCGCGGATCGTTCGGAAACGCCTCGGGCACGCCGCGCAGCAAATCAAGCAAACCGCGCGGCGAGGCGTCGCCGGCGAACGGGCTTTGCTGGAGGTATTCCGCAAAATACCCGGCCACCGCCGCCAGACGCAGCGACGGCGTTGCCTGGTCGAACACCGGGGGCCGGCCGTTGTAGGGAATCTTCCAGGTCAGCTCGTGGAAATTGTTGGTGCCGGGGTCGCGGTAGCGCGCGCGCGCGGTGCCGATGGGGCCGGCCCCTTGCGGGTTGAGCACCAGGTTGTAGAGCGCCGTGCCCTGCTCGGCCGCCGCCAGCTCGCCCGCGCTCACGCTGTTGTCGCGGAACTGCGCCTGCGTCAGCCGCAAATTGTTATAACCCATCAGGCGGTAGGAGACCACGCGCTCCGGGTTGAACTCGATTTGCAGCTTCACGTCCTGCGCGGCGGGTGTCAGCGCGCCGGCCAGCTTTTGCGCGAACGCCGCGTTCACGTCCGCCGGGCCGTTCAGGAAGGCGTAGCGCCCGTCGCTCTTGCGCGTGAGGGCTTCGAGCGTGCTGTCGTCGTAGCCATCCCAGCCCACACCGTAGGCGTCGAGCGCAATGCCCGCCGCGCGGTTTTCCTCGACGATGCCGGCGAGGGCCGCCGGGTCCAGTTCGCCGAGGTTGGCCGCGCCGTCGGTCAGCAGGATGACGCGGTTTTGCGCGTGCAGGTCAAAACTCTGGCGGGCGATGGCGTAGGCGGTCTTGAGCGCCTCCTCCATGTTCGTGCCGCCGTCGGGCACCAGTGTGTCCATAATGTTGACGATTTCGCCGAAGCGTTCGGCGGGCACGCTCACCGCGCGCACCTGCGGCGTGCGGGCGAAGGTGACGAGCGAGACCGTGTCGCCCGCGCGCAGCAGCCCGCCCAGCGCGCGGACGGCCGCGCGCAACGTCGCCACCCGGTCGGCCCGCGTCATCGAGCCGGAGCCGTCGAGGAGAATTGTCAGGCGCAGCGGCGTCGCCTGGTCGCGGCCCCCCGCTGCGGTCTGGTAGGACACGCGCAGCAAGTCGCCGCCGGACTCAATCGGGTTTTGGCCCAAATCGTAATGGAAGGCGGCGGCCTCGCCGGTGCCCGGCGCGGGGTCGCGGTAAGAAAACGCGTTGAGGAATTCCTCCGTGCGCGTCGAAGACGGGTCGGGCCACCGGCGGTTCTGCAGCGCCGCCCACGCCAGTTGGTAGGAGGCGTCGCTGACATTGAGCGCAAACGTCGAAAAGGCATTGTCGGCGGTGAAGATCGCCGGCGGAAATTTTACGACGTTCGGTGGGCGATTAATGGGCTGGTCGGTCGAAGCATTAGCTTGCGTCACATTTCCGTTTTGAGCGAGCAGTTGCGAAGACGATTTCTCGGCGGCATTAACCGGTGGCGGCTGGGGAACTCCCGAAGCCGACAAAGGTATGCTTATGCTGTGGGTGCCTCCCACGACAGTTATGTTGGCGGTCGGCCCGATAAAGCTGTTGTTGCCCGTCAGCGTCAGTGTGCCGGAGCCTTGCTTGATGATGCCGCCGACCCCTGCCAGCGCAGTGGACATGGTGACGTTGTTCCCGTTCGTGTCCAAGGTATTGAGGTCGCTCGTCGGGCTGCTGTTCAACGCCGGAAGAATCCCGGCAGTCCCAAATTGCACTTCGCCGCCCGAAATGGTCGTCCCCCCCGTGTAAGTATCATTGCCATTCAAAGCGAGCGTGCCGGCGCCAGCCTTGGTATAATTGCCCACGAAGGTGATCGCGCCGCCGATGGTCGGCGGGTTGGAGTTGACGTTGACTAGCCCGCCGATGTTGCCGGAGGCCGAAAGCCCCGCTGTAAATTGCTGATCACCGCCGGAGGAAGCGACTGTCCCGCCGGTCGTCTTGTTCAAGCCCACCGTTCCGCCGAGAATCGCGCTTGCGCTGTCACTCTCCATATCATTGGCGCTGCTGCTGGTCAGGATGCCCGTGGGCCCTCCGGCAATCGTGCCGCCAGTCAATTGTACTTCGCCAATCCTGTCATTAAAGGTGCCAGTGCTAAAGTTGCCGCCTGAGACGGTCGGGTTGGAGTTGGCCAAAACGCTTCCATTCGACCCCAATTGCAATGTCCCGGAACTGACGTTCAAAACCGGCATGGCTGCGTTCCCGCCGCCGCTGAAATTGTCTGTCCCTGCAGTAACCGGCTCGTTCGGGCTTGCACTAGTATTATGGGACAAGGACAAGCTCCCTCCTTTTAAGTTAATTGCGCCGTTGAACGCACTCTGCGCGCCTTGGGTGAAGACCAAATTCGTCGTGTCCACGATGTTGCCGGCCAAGCCGTTCGTGCTCCCCGTCAGCGTCAGCGTGCCGCCGCTGACCGTCGTCGCGCCACCATAGGTATTCGACTCAGCCAGCGTCGCGTTCGCGTTGTCGCCCAGCGCCATATTTACATTTTGGGAGCGTGAATCAACGCCGCCATCAAATGCCACGGCTCCACCAACCTCGCCGCCGGGAGGCTGTCCTGCGATAACAGAAACGCCGCCACTGGGACTACTTTGAACCACCGTACCCGACCGGTCTGTCTGGGCCGCCACCACCGCCAAAACCGCCACCACGCCCGCCGCGTCCTCCACCGATACCACCGCCACCCGCCCCACCGGCTGCCCCCGGCCCGCCCGCCAATGCGCCACCGCCACGGCGGACACCGCTGCCCGCCGCCCCGCCTCCTCCTCCGCGCCGGCCTCCGCCGGTGCCCCCCGCGCTCGCACTTGCACCCCCAGCAAAGCCTCCGCCAAGACCGCCGCCTTGGATAACCCGAGTAGGAGATGTCGAAAGCGGGGGTGGCGGAGGAGGGGGGGAGGCGGCGGTGGTAGCGGGGCAATGGGAGAGGATTGCGCCTCCAGCGCGGGTTCAGCCGCGGCTGGAGAAGACAATTCAAAACCCGCCGGCCCATTGGTCGTGGTCACCAGAGTGTCCACCACGTCAGTCGGTTCTTGGGCAATCGTAGCAAGGTCGCGGGCGGGAGATTCTGCTCGTGCCATTGTTTCCGGTGCCGCCGGGGCGGTCCAGTTGGCGGGGGCATAGGGTGAGGATGCAAGCAGGGATTGGATTGGCGTTTCGCCCGTCTCAACGATGACATCCTGGGCCAAGCCAGAATATCCCGTGCCCGCTGGCGCGGCGGCAGTCGGCGAGCCATTTTGCGCCGCGTCCTTAGCCACGGAGTCCACCAATTCCTGCGCGGACATCACTTGCGAGGTGATGAGTTTGTTCGCCATCTGTTGGCCCACGGCCAGGGTTCCCCCCGAGACAAATTCGCCCGCCAAGGCCACGGCTGGCGGGATCGGGGGGGAGGTGGCCGGCGGTATTATCCCGGGAGGGGGAGAAATGGAACGGGGGCGCGAAGCGGCAGGGGTATTGACCAGGGCCAAAGCGCCTTGGACGGAAGGCTTCGCAGGAGTAGCGCTCGGGGTATTCGCCGCGCCGGCCATTTCGCCTTGGTGTCCTCCGGGCAGGGCTTTGCTCATGCCCAAGGGAGAGGTCACTGTGTAAATCACAGGAATCAGGACGGCCAGCAAAAGCAGCGCGGCCGCCGCCGCGAGGAAGAGGTTGCGATGGGCGCGGTAAAAGGCGGGAAAGCCGCGCGCGATTTTCTTACGGGCAGGCGCCCCTTCGACAAGCTCAGGGCGGGTGGGCGGGTCGGCGGCGAACAGCTTGGCTAGGCGCGCGGCGCGGTCGGGGCTGAGGTGCTCGGGGATGCCTTCAATAATCGGGAGCGCGGCGGCGGTGCGCTCGTCATCAAAAGTGTTTTTGAAGGCAAGCACTGCGGTTTCGATGTGGCGGTAGTGCGCGGCCAGCTCCGGGTCGGCGGCGAGGCGCGCGCGGAGCATCTCGGCCTCGAATTCCCCCGCCTCGCCGAGGGCCAGCGCGGCGAGGCGCGCCTCCAACTCCTCGCGCGGGCTGGGCGCGGAGGGCGGAAAACCATCGTTGGGTGGCAGCGGGTTCATAGGGTTGTGAGTGTTAAGACGCGCGGGGCGGAAAAAAATTAGAGGGAAAAATCGCAGGAAGGATTGGAGGAGTCGGTGGGCGGATTCTTCAACGCAGACCGGCGCGGGTGATTTCAGTGGCGAGGCTTTTTAAGGAATGGTGGAGGATATAGCCGACGTGGCCAACCGTCAGCCCGGTGCGGGTGGCGATTTCCTTGTAGGACAATTCCTCATAAAATTTAAGGCGTACGACTTCGCCGGCGCGGGGGTCGAGACGGCGCAGGCGGTCGAAGACCAGACGGGCGAGGCCGGCGGCTTCGAGGCGCTCGACCTCGGCGTCGGGCAGCGGCGCGGGGTCGGCGAAGGCGGGATTCTTGTCCGTCCGCAGGCGCGGGTCGCCGTCGTTGGCCGGGTCATGGGCGTCGAAGGAAATGGTTTTGCCGGCGGCGCGGAGGGTGGTGATGGCGAGGTTGTGAACGGTGCGGTAGAGCCAGGCGGAGGGGTCGCGCACTTCACCGGAATGCAGGCGCGGATGCAGGCGCAGAAAGGCTTCCTGCACACAGTCTTGCGCGGAGTCGCTGTGGCGGGTCAGGCGTATGGCGTAGGCGAGCAGGGGAGTCTCCAAGTCGCGAAAAAGCTCCTCCAGCCGGCGCGGGGGCGCGGGTTGAGCAATGTCTCCCTTGGGTGGGGGGCAAATCTCCATGCGGGGTGGCATCAAGGCCGGCGGCCCTTGCCAGGGACCGAGCGGGGATGGGTGCTTGGGGGTAATGACGGGGGCGGGGTGGGTTTCTTAGAAAATAAAGTAAAAGATTTTCAGGGGCTGGCGGAGGCGGGCGAGCTGAGCAGTCGTGGATCCATGCTGGAGGACGTGAGGAACACCAATTGCGAGAAGTAGAGGCGCACGGGGTAGAAGTCGGGCGCCCAGGTTTGGTGGATGGTGCGTTTTTGGCCGTCGGCGGAGATGCTCAACTCGGCGGTGCTCGGGTAGGGGGTGGACGACGCGGGCGGCTCGGCGGCGGTGAAAAATTTGTTGTCGGTTAGAAGTTTGCGCAACGCGACGATGAGTTCCGCACTGAGTTGGAAATCGCGCTCGACGGACACGGTGCGTTTGAGAACAATGCGGGCCAGCCCGGCGCGGTCCAGAGTCACCGTGGCCTCGTCGTAAGCGGCGTGCGAACCCGGGTTTTCGTGATAGATGACTTCCGGGCAATTCGGGTCGGCGGCGGGCAGGGCGGGCGGCGGCTGGCCGGACAGGATGGCGGCCTGCGCTTCGAGGCGTGGGTGGTTGGCGGCGAACCATTTTTGCGCGTCGGCGAGGGTTTGCTGGTTTTTGACGGATGATTTGTCAAAGAAATATGAGGCGAGGTCGCGCAGGTCGGTGCTGGCGTCGCCTTGGCCGAGATTTTTTTCGAGAGCCAGCGCGGCGCGCGGGTCGCCACTGACGGCGAGCACGTGCGCCCAGAATTTGCGGTCGTCTGCGTTTTTCGCCTGCCGATACCAATCAAGCACCCGGGACACCGACCAGGGGCGGGAGAAACCGGCGAGTTTTTCCGTTTCATCGGCGGTCAGGCCGATCATGTCGCGCAAGTCCGCTTCGCCGAGACTTATATAACCATCGCCCAAATCGTAGAGTTGCTGGACGATGGGCGGTGGGTTGACCCGGTTGTATTGGGTAATCTGCACCGGGACGCCCACGTGGTGCGCGACAAGCACGCATTGCCGCATGGGAAAAGCCTCTTGCGTGGGCGGCAGCGCGGTGAGGATTTGCCGTAGCGCCGCGATTTTATCGACGTTGAGTTCGCCGGGGCTGGGGTGCTTGTTCACACGGGCGGCGTCATGGGTATCGCGCACGGTTTCGACCGAGCCGGTGCGGAGGTCAATGATCATGCGCCAGCCGATCTGTAGGTCATTGTTGGGAAACCATACGCAACGGATTTCGTCCGGCCTGCAATCCGCCAGGAAGAAGCGGAAATACATTTCCATGGCGTAGTCCTGTTGGTAGATGGCGACGTTCTGCGCCGCCAGCGGCAAGGCGGAAGCCGCCAGCAGCAGTCCCAGCCAAAATACGCGAAATATTTTCATCAGAATCGGCGGCGGGGAATCTTGCTTCCCACATAAACCCCGCTTACCGCCCAGTGTGGCGTGGAAAATGCAGCGCGCCAAGGGGATTTCCCGGCGCGGCTATGGCGGGCGGATTCTTTTTAACCCGCCATATTTTCCGGATATTCGCCCGCGTCGTGCAGCGCTTTCAGCGCGGCTTGCACGGCGGGCTTGTCCTCTTGATATGTGACGCCGCACCAGCGGGCGTTCGTTGTGAGCACGCGCGCACGCGCCTGACCGAGGGCGAGCAGTTGGCCGATCACGCCGGGTAGATAGCATTCTGTTTTCAAATCGGCGCCGCAGGTTTGCAGAAAGCGCGTGAATTGCGTTTCAAGTTGCGGGAAAATCGCGGGCGTCAGCGCCCAGCAGTTCATCGAAACCACGGTGTCGGCGGGAAAATACACGGGCGTGCCATCGGCCATTTTGCCCAGCGCGCCCCCGGCCGGGTCGGGTGCGAGCGCAGTTTGTTCCTCGATGGAGAGGAGGAAACCGCTGGCATCCGTGCGGCACACGCCGCGGGCCACCGTTCCGTGCGCGGAGAGCGTCGCGCCGAGCCGGTAGCCCACCAGTGCGTATTCAGGCGCATGCAACGGCGCGGCGCGCAGATAATCGGTGAGCTGGTGGAAGGCGTCCGCGCCGTAAAAATCGTCGGCATTGACGACCGCGAACGGTCCGTCCACCGCCTGGCGCGTGCACCAGACGGCGTGCGTCGTCCCCCAGGGTTTTTCGCGGCCGGGCGGCGGCGTGAAGCCGCCCGGCAACTCGCGCAGGTCCTGCATCACATAATCCACGGCGAGACCGGTCCGCGCAAGGGAAATCTGGGCGATTCGTGTGCGAAAGGCGTCGGCAAAATCGCGCCGGATGATGAAGACGATTTTGCCAAAACCGGCGCGGTGCGCGTCGAAGATCGAGTAGTCGAGGATGGTCTGCCCCTGCGGCCCAAGCGGGTCCATTTGCTTGAGGCCGCCATAGCGGCTGCCCAGTCCGGCGGCGAGGATGACGAGGGTGGGGGGCATGGGGCAATGTAGAATGAAAAATGGAAAATGGAAAATGGAAAAAGAAGATGAATGCTGAATAAACTCCTTGCTCCCCGCTCCCTGCTCCGCGCTCGACGCTTTTTCCATCTTCCATTTTCCATCTTCCATTCTTATAACCATTTCATGCGCGTGCAATTGGAAGCCGTGGTCGAGGAACTCCGCCGTTGGCGGTCGGAGGGAACCACGCAAGTCTATGTCGGCGAGGAAACGCTTGCGCGCTTGCGCGCAGCAGTGGGGCGACGGTCGGACTCCGCGGCAGTCGCGCAGCCAGAACCGCTCTCTTTCACTCCTAAACCAACTATTGTTCCTGTTCTTCCCATTCCTCCCATTTCTCCCACACCCGCGCCACGCGCGCCAGCGGCTTCCGCTCCTGCAACCGGCCTGCGCTGGGATGGCAAACCCATTGAGCCGATTCCAGCACCCCCGGTCATCAATTTACCGCCGGGATCGAAGATCGAGCAAATGAACTGGCTGCGCGAGCGCGTGCTGGCCTGCCCGGTGTGCAACGCCCATCTGCGGCCGGGGCGAAAGCTGGTCTTTGGCGTCGGCACGCCGGAGGCGGAGATATTTTTCTGCGGCGAAGGCCCGGGCGCGGAAGAGGAGCAGCAGGGCGAGCCGTTTGTCGGCCCGGCGGGACAGTTGCTGACCAAAATCATCCAGGCGATGGGCCTCACGCGCGACAAGGTTTACATCGCGAACGTGATGAAATGGCGGCCCGAAATTCCCACGGATTACAACAACCGCGAGCCGACGCCGGAGGAGGTCGCCTTCAACCTGCCGTTTTTGCGCGCGCAATTGGCCATCGTGCAACCCAAGGTCATCGTCGCGCTGGGCAACACCGCGATCAACGCTCTGCTCGGGTCTGATCCCACCCGCAAGATGAAGGACATCCGCGGCCAATGGGCGGAGTTCGACGGCGTGCCGCTGATGTTCACCTACCATCCATCGTATTTGCTGCGCAACTCGGCCCTCTCGTCCAAACGGCAAGTTTGGGTGGCGATGTTGGCCGTGATGGAGCGCGTCGGCCTGCCCATCAGTGAAAAGCAGCGGGGGTTCTTTTTGGGGAAGGGATGAAGAAGATGAAAGATGAAAGATGAAAGATGAAAGATGAAAGATGAAAGATGAAAGATGAAAGATGAAAGATGAAGGTGGAGCTTGGCAAAAAACATGAAAAGTCGAGTGGATTTTGCTTCATCCCTCATCCCTCATCCCTCATTCTTCCCACCCATGCCTTTCAACTTCTCCACGCCACTTGACCGCCGGAACACCGGCAGCCTCAAATGGGACAAATATGCGGGCCGCGACATCCTGCCGCTCTGGGTCGCGGACATGGATTTTTTGTCGCCCCCCGTAGTCATCGAGGCCCTGCGCGCGCGCGCGGAACACGGGATTTACGGCTACACCGCGCCGACTGACGAGGCCCGGCAAGCGGTCGTGGATTATTTGCGAGAGCGGTATTTTTATGACATTCAGCCCGAGTGGATTGTGTGGTCGCACGGGCTGGTGCCGGCGCTGAGCATCGCCTGCCGCGCGTATGCCAAGGAAGGCGAGGGCGTGCTGGTTTGCACCCCCATTTACCCGCCGATGCTCTCCTGCCCGGTGAATATGGGGCGCAGGTTGATTCCCGTGCCGCTGAAACTGGCCGGCAAGCAATGGGAATTCGACTGGCCCGCGCTGGAAAAGGCCGTCGCGCCCGACACGCGGATTTTCATTTTATGCAGTCCGCACAATCCCGTGGGCCGGCTGTGGACGCGCGCGGAACTCGCGCAAGTCGCGCAATTTTGCGCGAAGCATAACCTCGTCCTTGTCTCTGACGAAATCCATTGCGACCTTGTGCTCGACGACGACGCGCGGCACACCGTCACGGCCTCCTTGGGGCCGGAAGTCGAGGCGCGCACCGTCACGCAAATGGCCGCGAGCAAGACGTATAATCTACCGGGGCTGGCCTGCGCCTTCAGCGTTATCGCCGATCCGAAATTGCGCGCGGCCTTTGTGCGCGCAGCGCAGGGGTTGGTCACGGAAATCAATGCCTTCGGCTACGCAGGCACCATTGCTGCTTTCCGCCACGGCGAACCCTGGCGGCGCGAGCTGGTCGCCTATTTGCGCGGCAACCGCGATTTTATGTATGAGTTCATCCAAACCCGCCTGCCGGAATTGAAGCTCGTCCCCATGCAGGCAACCTATCTGGCGTGGATTGACGCGCGCGCGCTGGGCGTCGAGAACCTTCAAAAGTTTTTCGAGGACGCGGGTGTGGGCCTTTCGCCCGGATTCATCTTTGGCGAAGCCGGGCGCGGTTTCGTGCGGCTGAATTTCGGCTGCCCCCGCGCCACCCTCGAAGAAGCCCTGCGACGCATGGAGCGGGCAGTGCGTAGCGGCCGGGAAAAGTGAAGTGGTGCCATTGTCGAGGATTCGTTCCATGGCCTCCGTCAATTATTTTTCTTACCCAGCAGCGGCGGCGCGCTACGCCAAATTCCGGCCGTATTTTCATCCGCTCGCGATGGAACGCCTCGTGCGCTTCACGGGTTGCGCGCGGTTCGGCCACGCGCTGGATGTCGCCTGCGGCACCGGGCTTTCAACCCGGGCGATCGCCGAGGTGGCCGACCAGGTGACAGCGGTGGACAACTCCGCGCCCATGCTGGCGCAGGCGCCCGTTTTGCCCAACGTCACCTACCAGCACGCCGCCGCCGAGGCCCTACCGTTTCCTGGGGAAGCATTCGACCTCATCGCCGTCGGCCTGGCCTTCCATTGGTTCGACCAGGACCAGTTCCTGCGCGAAGCCGCCCGCGTGCTGAAGCCGGGCGGTTGGCTGTTCATTTATAATAACATGTTCATGGGGGCGATGAGTGGCTGCCCGGAATTCAAAAAATGGGTGGATGAAGTTTATCTGGCGAAATACGTCACGCCGCCGCGCGTGCGTAAAAGAATTACCGTGGCCTCCGCGAACGCGTTCGGCTTCGAGTTGGCCGGGCGGGAAAATTTCCCGAACGAGGTGGTCATGACGCGCGAACAACTCGTCGGCTATTTTCTGTCCCAAAGCAATGTCATTGCTTTCGTCGAGCAGGGGAGCGAGGCGTTGGATGATGTGGCCGCGTGGCTGGACGAGGGCGTCGCACCCTTTTTCGAGCAGCCCACCCGCATCATGCAATTCGGCAGCGATGCCTGGTATCTGCGGAAGCAAGGATGAGCGTGAAGCAGCAGCAATCCCTCCGGGTTTTAGCTTGCGGCGGGACGGCAGAATGAAGAAGCTCAGACCATGGGTTATGCGCATGCCACGATCAGCTTGAAGAATCCGCGGGAGCCGTCGCTTGCGGCCGTCACGGTTGACGCGTTGGCGGACACCGGTTCGCTGCATCTTTGCATCCCCCGCCATCTGGCCATTCAATTGCATCTTGAGAAAATCTACGAGCGCGAGGTGACGACCGCCGACGGCCGCAAGCACTTGTGTTCCTACGTCGGGCCGCTGCAAGTCATTTTTGGGAATCGCGGGTGTTTTGGGGGCGCGATTATACTCGGCGACCAAGTCTTGCTGGGCGCCGTGCAGATGGAGGACATGGATTTGGTGGTGTCGCCGCCACGGCGCAAAGTCATTCCCAATCCGGATTCGCCCAACATCCCGACCGCCCTGGCCAAGGGTTTGCCGTCGGCGCGGCGCGGTGGGAAATCAAAACGGCGTTTGAAAAGGTAAATTGACACTGATGCGGCAGAGCGCCACAAAAGCGCATTAACGCCGAAACAGGGGTGGAATGGTGGCTCGACGACGGCTTGGGGAATCGCCTGATTTTTCAGCGTGCCAGCGGCCATATTTTCTGTTCTAATCACCCTTTCTACACCGTTCCACCCATGAATCCTGTCCTCAAATTGATGCTCGAAGGCGAGGCGCTTAGCACGGCCCAAATGGCCGAGGTGCTGCGCCTGGACACCGAGCAGGTCGAGCAGGAACTGGCGAATCTCAAGGCGCAGGGCGTGCTGCTGGGCTGGCGGCCGGTGCTCAATCCCGACTATCTTTCAGAAAACCAGGTGTTCGCGGTCATCGAGGTCAAGATCAGCCCCGAGCGCGAAGGCGGCTTCGACCGCCTGGCCATACGCATCGCGAAGTTCGAGCAGGTGCGTTCGTGCTATTTGATGTCCGGCGCGTATGACTTGATGGTCATTGTCAGCGCGCATAATTTGCGCGAGATCGCGGCGTTTGTGTTCGAGCGCCTGGCCACGTTGCACGGCGTGGTCTCGACGGCGACGCACTTCATGCTGCGCGCGTACAAGGAGCAGGGCTACCTCCTCGCGCGCGAGCACGCCCCCGCCGACAAGCCCGCCGTCAGCGCGTGAAGCGGGTGACCAATTGCGCATGGGCTGTTTCGGTGAACGCCCCTTTGCATTGGCCGCGGTTTGTTTTCATCCTTCATCCCTCATCTTTCATCCTTTGCCGATGTCCGACTCTTCCCAGCGTTTCGTGGCCCGCCATGTGGCGACCCTGCCCCGCTCGGGCATCCGCGACTTTTTTGCCGTCGTCGCGCAGATGCCCGAGGCGATTTCGCTGGGCATTGGCGAGCCGGACTTCGTCACGCCCTGGCACATCCGCGAGGCGGCGATTTACGCGCTCGAACAGGGCAAGACGCACTACACCGACAACCGCGGCCTGATCGCGCTGCGCCGCGCTATCGCCGCCTATGTCGAAAAACATTTCCACCTCGAATACCGGCCCGAGGACGAAATTTTGACCACGGTCGGCGTCTCCGAGGCGCTCGACATCGCCCTGCGCGCGCTCGTCAACCCCGGCGACAAAGTGCTCTACCACGAGCCGTGCTACGTTTCGTATCATCCGAGCGTGACGCTCGTGCATGGCCAGGCCATTCCGGTGGCAACTTCCGCGCGCGACCAATTCGCGCTCGACCCGAACGCGTTGGCCGCCGCCTGGCAGCCGGGCTGCAAGGTGCTCGTGCTCAATTTTCCGACCAACCCCACCGGCGGTGTGGCCGACCGCCCGCGCCTCGAACGCATTGCGAAATTTGCCCAGGAGAAAGACCTCGTTGTGCTCAGCGACGAAATTTACGCCGAGCTGACTTTCGAGGGCGAGCACATCTCGATTGCCAGCCTGCCGGGGATGCGCGAGCGCACGGTGTTTTTGCACGGCTTGTCCAAGGCGTTTGCGATGACGGGCTTCCGCCTCGGCTATGCCTGCGGCCCGGCGGCGCTCATCGAGGCGATGATGAAAGTCCACCAGTATTGCATGATGTGCGCGCCGATCCTTTCGCAGGCTGCCGCCATCGAGGCCCTGCGCCACGGCTGGGACGACGTGTTGCGCATGCGCGACAAATACCACCAGCGGCGCGATTACATCGTCGCGCGCTTCAACGAACTCGGACTGCCGTGCCATTTGCCGCGCGGAGCGTTTTACGCTTTTCCAAACGTGCAAAATTTCGGCCTGTCCTCGATGGACTTTGCCACGCGTCTGCTGCATGAGCAGAAGGTCGCGGTTGTGCCGGGCACCGCCTTCGGGCCGGGCGGCGCGGGCTTTGTGCGCGCGAGTTTTTCCACCGGCTACGACCAACTCATCCAGGCCGGCGACCGCGTCGCCAAGTTTTTGGAGACGGTCGCGGGCGAAAAAGGCCTTCACCGCCAAGGCGCGAAGGACGACAAGGGTAAAAATCAACAATCGGCGGCGTTAGTCTAAGATGTCCGGGATCGTGCATTCATTTGCCCAATTTCTTGGCGATCTTTGCGTCTTAGCGGTGAACCAATATGCCAACCATCACCCGCAGCGTGGCCCTCGTCGGCCGGCCCAACGTGGGCAAGAGCCGCCTCTTCAACCGTCTCGCGGGCCGGCGCATTTCCATCGTGCATGACCAGCCGGGTGTCACGCGCGATTTGATCACCGTCAACGTGCCGCCCGACCGTGGCGGGTATCTGCTGATGGACACGGGCGGCATCGGCCTGGCGCCGGGCATTTCCTCCGCCGCCATCGTCAAGGCCACCGAGGAGCAGGTGGATTTCGCGCTCGCGGCCGCCGGCCTCGTCTTGTTTGTCACCGACACGCACGCGGGCCTGACCGGCGGGGATGAGCGCATCGCCGAGCGGCTGCGCGCGTTTCGCAAGCCCACCATCCTCGTCGCCAACAAGGCCGACGACGCGCGGCGCGAAGCCGAGGCGCAGGCTGAATTCACCTCGCTGGGCTTCGGCGAAGTCGTTCCCGTTTCTGCCGAGCATGGGCACGGCGTCGAGGAATTGATGCAGCGAATTTCGCAGATTCTCGGCCCGCCGCCGGCGGAAGAGGCTCCGGACGCCGCCGCCGTGGAACGCATCAAGTTCGCCCTCATCGGCCGGCCCAACGTCGGCAAGTCCTCGCTCGGCAACGCACTCTTGAGCGACAAACGGTTGATCGTCAATGAAACCCCCGGCACGACGCGCGATACCATCGAGATCAATTTCGACTTTGCCGCGCCGGACGGCGGCCCGCCGTGGCCCTTCACTCTGCTCGACACCGCGGGCCTGCGACCCCGGCCGAGCGTCAAAACGCCGGTCGAATTCTTTTCCCAAAACCGCTCGCGCGAAGCCATCGAGGAAAGCGATGTGGTCTTCCTCGTGCTTGACGCGCTCGAAGGCGTGACGAAGCAGGACAAGGTGCTCGCGGGCGATGTGTTGAAGGCCGGCAAGGGCCTCGTCATCGTCGTCAACAAATGGGACATCGCGCAGAAGCGTTTTGAGAAGGAGCCGCTGGAAGGTTACGCGAACGTGCACGAGTTTCGGAAGTCGTTTCAGCGGGCCGTCGAGCGCAACCTGTTTTTTATGCCGCTTTCGCCCGTGCTCTTCACCTCGGCGCATGAGGGCATCGGCGTGTCGGACATTTTGCGGGAGGCGCGCACGCTGTTTGCCACCATGAAGAAGAAGCTGCCCACCGGCGCGCTCAACCGCGTGCTCCAGGGCTTCCTGGAGGTGAACCCGCCCAAGTTCGTCGGCATGCGGCGCTTCAAATGTTACTACGCGGTGCAAGTCGCGCGGCACCCGTTTGTCTTCCGCCTCTATTGCAACCACGCAGAAAAGATGGACGAGGGTTATTCGCGCCATCTCGCCGCCGGCGTGCAAACCGCCTTCAAACTCAACGGCTGCCCGATCCGCTTCGAACTCGTCGGCAAACCCCCGCGCGCGGAAGGAACGAAGTTCACCACCAGATTCAACAACGCCGCGCGGCCCGGCAATTACCCCCACCAGCGCGACCAGACGGCGCGGTATGGGAAGTTCTCGCAGCGGAAGAAATTCAAGCACCAGGGCAAACCCTCCCCACCGGGTAGATTTCCTGCACAGGGGAAGATGCGCCTGCCGCGCATTGGGGAGGGTTAGGCTGTGCATCTTGTGGTAGGGACGGCTCTCCGAGCCGTCCGCGGATCCCGCTGAAGCGGGAGAGTGGCGTCCCTACCAAAATGCGCCGCAATCAGAAAAACAAAAATGTTTTTCATTGATGGGCAAGATGTTATGGAAGAAATGGCAAAAATTTGTTGCGGGGAATCGAAAAACGATGTATATTTACTGATAAGCAGTAATTAGTGGCTGTTTAATATTGAAAAACTGAACCCCAAAATACGGAGCCGCCATGAGAAATTTTGAAAACAAAGAGAAAATCATGCGGAGGAGCGGAGATCTATCAATTGTTTCCGCAGTGATGATGTTCTGGTCTGCATGCTTGGTTGCCACAGCCGCGCTAGCGCCCTTATACGGCGCAAGGCAAGGTTTTGGGTATAGACCCTTGGGTGCCTTGGGGTGTGTCATGGAGTTTATGATGTGGTGGAATATCTGGATTTTTTTCCGCCGACTGAAGAATGGCAACATCTTTGACGCACCCACGGTGGGGCGGCTGATGACCGCAGGCAAATGGAAATTGGCGGAGGTGATTATTTCGTGTGTAATGTGGGCGATATTCTCTTCGGACGGTTCGTATCCTTGGTGGTCGGGTCATCAAATATACGGCTATTTGGACCAGATCAGCAGATTATGGACGCCGCTGATGATTATTTTTGTAGCCTGGCTACTGCGTGAGGGGCAAAACCTGGAGGAAGAACAGGAGCTGACCGTTTAACATGCAAATCATCGTCAACCTGGATGTGATGCTCGCGAAGCGGAAGCGGCGACTCAACGAGCTGTCGGAGTTTGTGGGCGTGTCGCCGCAAAATCTTTCGATCCTGAAAACGGGGAAGGCGCGGGCGGTAAGGTTTTCGACTCTGGCGGCGATTTGCCAATTCTTGGAATGCCAGCCGGGGGATATTCTGGAGTATCGCGAGGAGGCGGTGGAAAACACCCCGAGGGACGTCGCCAGCGACGCCCCTACACCTGCTCAGGCGGAACCGATCAGCATCCCGACGATGAAGACGAGCACGCCGCCGACCACGACTTGAAAGGTGGCGGCGAGCAGTGGGGTGTCCATGTAGCGGTGGCGAATCCAGGCGATTACGCCGAGTTCAACGGCAACAATCGCAATGGCCAGCCAGGTCGCGTAATAAAAATTGGCAATCAGGAAGGGCAGAGTGTGGCCGATGCCGCCGGCGGTCGTCATCAGGCCGCAGACCGTGCCGCGCAGCCAGGGCTTGCCGCGCCCGCTGAGTACGCCGTCATCCGACATCGCCTCGGCAAAACCCATGCTGATGCCCGCCCCGAGCGAGGCTGCCAGGCCGACGAGAAAGGCGTCCCGGCTGCTCTGCGTGGCAAACGCCGCAGCAAAGACCGGCGCGAGGGTCGAGACCGAGCCGTCCATCAGCCCGGCCAAACCCGGCTGGACGGTCTGCAAGACAAAGCGGCGCCGTTCGGAATCGGTTTCCTGCTGCCGGGCGCCCGAAGCCTTTTGCTGCTCATCCATCGCCTCGGCGAGATGGTAATGCTTGTCCTCCTCCGCGGCCAGATCGCCGAGCAATTGGCGCACGGCGGCGTCCGTGGCTTGCGGCAGCGCGGCGCGGTAGAATTTGCGCGCTTCCTCCTCCATGGATTCGACTTCGTTGCGAATCATCGAGATGCTCAGAATTTTATTCAACCATAGCGGCTTGCGGGCGATAAAGCCCTTCACGTCGGAGCGGCGGATGAGCGGGATGTGCTCACCGAAGCGTGCGCGGTAGAGGTTGAGCAGGCGGGTGCGGTGGCCGTTCTCCTCGTCGCGCATGGCCACGAGTGTTTTCGCCGTCTCGGGATAATCCTGGGCGACGCGCGCGGCCAGATCGGCGTAGATGCGGCCGTCCTCCTCTTCCGCCTGGATGGCGAGGGCGAGCAACTCCTGCGCGGTGAGGTCCTTGAAATTTTTGGCCATAAAATCAGGTGATGATTATTTGGCTTCAGGAAAATTTGGGGGGAGGAATTTTACCACGGATGGCACGGATAACACGGATTGATTCGATCGTTCATCATCCGTGCTATCCGTGTCATCCGTGGTTCTCCGATCTTTGCGGCTGGGCGCGGGATCACGCCACGCTGGCCAGTTGGCGGGACTCGCGCTTGCGGTCTTCGGGCTTGAGGAATTTTTTGCGCAGGCGAAGGCTTTTCGGCGTCGCCTCGACGTATTCGTCTCCCGCGATATACTCAATGGCGCGTTCGAGGGTCAGCTTGATGGGCGGAGTGAGCTGGATGCCCTTGCCTTCGCCTTTCGAGCGCACGTTGCTCAGGTGTTTTTCGCGCGTGGGGTTGATGGGCAGGTCGTCCGCGCGCGGATTCTCGCCGACGATCATGCCCATATACACATCCTCGCCGCTGGTGATGAAGAGCTTGCCGCGCTCCTGAATCTGGTCGAGTGCGTAGGAGGTGGCCACGCCGGTGTCAGTCGAAACGAGGGTGCCGGTGAGGCGCGAGGTGATTTCGCCCGCGAACGGCTCATAGTCGAGGAAGAGGTGCGACATGACGCCGCGGCCATTGGTCAAATTCATCAAGTCAAACTCGAAGCCGATGAGGCCGCGCGTGGGGATGGTGGCCTCGATGGTCACGCTGTGCGGGTGGGTTTCCATCTGCGAGATCGCGCCTTTGCGCGAGGAGAGCACCTTCATGACGCTGCCGATGGTTTCCTCGGGCACTTCGAGCCAGAGATTTTCAAACGGCTCCTTGAGCACGCCGTCTTCCGTCTTGGTGATGACGAGGGGGCGCGAGACGAGCACCTCGTAGCCCTCGCGGCGCATTTGCTCGACGAGCACGGCGATCTGCATCGCGCCGCGGGCGGAGACGTAATACACGCCGGCGCGCTCCGATTCCTCGACGTGGATGCTGACGTTGCCCTTTTGCTCGCGGTCGAGGCGTTCACGAATCTGGCGGGAGGTAACGAGTTTACCCTCGCGCCCGACGAACGGGCCGTCGTTCACGGCGAATTCCATGCGGATGGTGGGCGGGTCAATCTCGACGAAGGGCAGGGCGGGCTGGTCTTCCAGCGCGCAGAGCGTCTCGCCGATGTCCACGTCGGTGAAGCCGGCCAGGCCGACGATGTTGCCGGCGACGCCGAGGGCGGAATCGTTGGTCTGGGTGCCGCTGTATTCGAAGACCTTGGTGATCTTGTTGCGCTCGCGGGTGCCGTTTTTGAGGACGCGGAAAATCTGGTCGCCGGTGGTCACCTGGCCGCCGATGATTTTGCCGATGGCGATGCGGCCGACGTAGTCGTCCCACGCGATGTTCGACACGAGCATGGTGAAGGGGGCGGATTCGTCCGCCTTGGGGGGGGGGATATAGGACAGAATGGTTTCAAGCAGGGGAATCATGTCCGTCGGCTTGTCGGTCAATTCGCGCACGGCGTAGCCATCGCGGGCGCTGCCGTAGAGGAACGGCGCGTTGAACTGCTCTTCGGTCGCGTGCAATTCGAGAAAGAGTTCCAGCACCTGGTCGTGAACCTTCTTGGGGTTGCTGTTTTCGCGGTCAATTTTGTTGATGAAGACGATGGGGCGCAGGCCGTGCTGGAGGGCTTTGCGCAACACGAAGCGCGTCTGCGCCTGGGGGCCGTCATAGGCGTCCACGACGAGCATGACGCCGTCCACCATTTTCATGACGCGCTCGACCTCGCCGCCGAAGTCCGCGTGGCCGGGGGTGTCCACGATGTTGATGATTTTGTCGCGCCAGTGGACGGAGGTGTTCTTGGCCTTGATGGTGATGCCCTTTTCGCGCTCGAGGTCCATGCTGTCCATGACGCGCTCGGCGACGACCTGGTTGGCGCGGAAGGCGCCGCCCTGGCGGAGCAGTTGGTCCACGAGGGTGGTTTTGCCATGGTCCACGTGGGCGATGATGGCGAGATTGCGGATGTTCTGGGACATGGGTGCGGGCGCCGGGGTAGCCCCGGATTGGCGGGGCGAAAGTGCGCAAACGGTGAATCTGTCATGTTTTTTCGAGGAGGGCGAGAGGAAAGTGGGGGGAGGGGAGAAGAGGAGGGGCAGAGGGACAAAGGGACAGAGGCACAAAGGGGCGAAGGCATGAAGAAGCAAAGGGGGGGAGGGGGGGAGTGTGAAATGTGGAGTGTGGAGTGCGGAGTTCGGAATTTAGAATGGGGGGAGGGGGGGAGGGCCATGGCACGGGAGCACTGAGATACTGAGGCGCTTGGGGATGAGCATTGAGGATGAAATTTGCGGTGGTTGGGTGTTGAGGCAAGTATTATAACAGAAAACTCGGAAGGCGGTAGTGATGGGTTGGCTGCGTTGGGTAGGTTGGATGGGTTTGATGTGTTGGGATACTTTACTTCCATATGGATGCTCGACACTGCGACGGCCGGGGTTTATTTTTGGAGCGCTTCGCGTTCCTTATGAAGACTACCCCCACCCAAAATCTTCCTGGCATTCGCCAGCGCGGCTGGGTGGCACGCGTTTTTCTATTTGCACTCGCTTGCAATTTTAGCCGCGGCCAGACCGGCGCGCCGGCCGCAACCTCGGCATCCGCTTCGCCCGCTGCGACGGCTTCCGCTCCGGCCACTGCGACTGTGCCCTTGGCAACGACTGCCCTGGTGCCGGTTCCGGCGCCACCGTTGACGGCCGCGCAGCAAGCTGTGCTCCAGGGCAAGTTCGCGGCTTTTGTGGCGCAGTTCGCGGCTGGCACGGGCATCAAGCTGGTGCCGATTCCCGCGGGCACGTTCCTGATGGGCAGCCCGGATGACGAGGCGGATCGCAACCTGGTCGAAGGCCCGCAGACGAAGGTGACGCTGACCAAGGATTTTTTTCTGGGCGCCACCGACGTGACGCAGGGCCAGTATGAGGCGGTGATGGGCCAGAATCCGAGCGGTTTCAAGGACGCCGGGAAAGACGCGCCGGTGGAGAATGTCTCGTGGGACGACGCGATGGCCTTCTGCCAGAAGCTGACCGCGCAGGAGCGCGCGGCCGGGCGGCTGCCGGAGGGTTACGTTTTCACGCTGCCGACGGAGGCGCAGTGGGAGTATGCGTGCCGGGCGGGGACGACCGGGCCGTTCGCGGGTGACCTCGACGCGATGGCTTGGTATGCCAAAAACAGCGGCGGCACGACGCACCCGGTGGGCCTGAAGAAGCCGAATGCGTGGGGGCTATACGACATGGAGGGCAACGTGATGCAGTGGTGCTACGATTGGTATGCGGTGAAGTATCATGGCGGGGAGGTGGCGGATCCGAAGGGACCGGTCGAAGGTTTCTACCGCGACGCGCGGGGCGGCCGGTGGAACGATCCGGCGGCGATGTGCCGTTCCGCGGCCCGCAGCGGCGCGTCGGAGGGCCGCGTGGACCATGTGATCGGCTTCCGCGTGGCGCTGAGCGCGGGGAAGTAGGGGGCTGGCTTTGGTTTCAGGCGTCAACCCGGTGCGTATTATCTTGTTTCAAGGTTCAATTTGACCACGGATTACACGGACAGCACGGATGCAAGAAAAGGGCGTGCGCGGGGTGGTGCTGGCATCCCTCCAAGATGCATGGCTGTTGGTCGTGGTTTCCGGGGGTCTGCGCTACGCCCCGACCCCCGGCTAATTTCTGGCAACCCTCCGGGTTTGCCGGGCATTGACTCAGTTTGGATTTATGTAAACACCAAGCACCACACTTACCCCTCTCCAATGGCGGGCATTTTTATGTCTATCGGCAAACTTGCTAGACCAACTATGGAAACCGAGGCTACCGTCGTTCCCGTCGGCGTTAGGAGCCAGTCTGAGCGTTGCTTATCTTCTTCTGTTGGGTGCTTGCCCTTACGCACTAAGAACGCTGTGGAAAGATATGTTTCTGCGCTTGCTTCATATTTTTCCAATGAAGAAGTGACGTGCTCAATATATGGACGTTCTGTGTAAATAATGCTTCCACATTTTGCCAGTTCAGAAATTCCACTACCCACACTCCCAACAAATATAACTGCCAAAATAACATTGCCGACAATTGTGCTCTTTAACCAAACCTCAAAATTATTCCAATAGCCCACTTTTTTGACGAAAGTTCGCCCATTAACTTGCAATGGGGGAAGTTGGTCGTTAGTCAATATCTCGAAGTCATCATTAGTAATTTCGGGATATTTTTTGCGGATTTCTTCTTTTGTTGGTACAATATTCATGCCGCCTTTTCTACCGCGATTTTGTAGAGCAACGCAATCACATCTTCCAATTCTCAAACGTGGTCGGTCAGTCCGGCTTGAATGGTCGTGGACATGTGCAACAAGTAATGAATCCGACAAAAATGACGGGTTGGCCTGCGATAGGCTTGGTGGTCTTTAGTGCAGAACCCCGCCCGCGTTTTGAGCTTCCTCCCCGGACTGCTTTTCCTTCATGCTTCCCGCTTCATCCTTCCTCCTTCTTCCCCTACTTATGATTAGCTCGACCAAATACCACGGTTGGAAAGCGCTTTCGCTTGATACGGGGCGCGTTAAACTGGTTGTCCCGCTGGACGTTGGGCCGCGGGTGATTTCATGTTCGCTGGATGGGGGGCCGAATTTGTTTGCGACGGTGGCGGGGGAATTGGGGAAGGGTGGCGAGCCGGATTGGAAAATTCGCGGGGGGCACCGGCTGTGGCATGCGCCGGAGGTGCCGCCGCGCAATTACCAGCCGGATAATGGGCCGATCACGGTGGTCAAGCTGCCGGGCGGGAAGGGGTTGCGGGTTGAGCAGCCGGTCGAGGAAAAGACGGGGATTCGCAAATCGTTCACGATTGAGGCGCTGGGGGCGACGGATTTCAAGGTCACGCATGTCTTGAAAAACGAGAACATGTGGGCGGTCGAGTTGTCGCCGTGGGCGTTGACGGTGATGGGGCGCGAGAGTTACACGGCGATTCCGCTCAATCCGAAAATCCCGCATGGGCAGACGCTGGTGCCGGATTACGCGCTGGTGCCGTGGACTTATACGGACTTCTCGGACCCGGTCTGGGACTGGCACCGCGATTACATCGGCATCCAGGTGGAGCGCGGCACGCAGCCGCAAAAGCTGGGGCTGACGAACTTCCCCGGCTGGGCGGCGAACTGGCAGGCGGGTGGGACGTTCGTGAAATACATTGCCGTCCACCCCGGCGCGGCGTATCCCGACTTTGGGTGCGCGTTCGAGACGTTTGTGTGCGATTTCATGAACGAGCTGGAGTCGCTGGGGCCGCTCGGGAAAGTCGAGCCGGGCGCGACGGTGGCGCTGGTGGAATACTGGGGGCTGTTCGCGGGGTTGCCGAAGCCGGATACGGATGAGGTGTTCGCGAAGAAATTCCGGCCGGTGGTGGAAAAGTGGATTAAAAAACTTTCCTAGTTTTTTGGTTCTTTGTTCTTGGTTCTGGGTGCTTGGTTGGACAAATTATAACGACAACTTTTTCACTGTTTTTGAACAAACCAAGAACCAAGAACGTGGAACCAAGAACCAAGAACGAAGAACCAAAAAACCAAAAACTTGTTATGCGCCTTGCTTTCTTTGGTTCCGATGCCATCGCCGTGCCGGCGTTGGAGTATTTGCAGTGGGCGGAGGGGGTCGAGCTGGCGGGGGTGATTTCGCAGCCAAACCGGCCGGCGGGGCGCGGGCGGCATTTGCACGCGAACGCGGTGGCGGCGTGGGCGGCGGTCAAGGGCGTGCCGCTCTTGCAGCCGGAAAGGCCGGGCGCGGAGGAGGCGGCGTGGTTGCGCGCGCACGGCGTGGAACTGGCCCTGGTGATGGCCTACGGGCATATTTTGCGGCGCGAGTTCCTCGAGGCTGCGCCGCGCGGGATGTGGAACCTGCACGCTTCGCTGTTGCCGCAGTATCGCGGGGCGTCGCCGGTCGAGGCGGCGTTGGCGGCGGGGGAAACGGTGACGGGGGTCACGCTGATGCGCATGGCGGTGAAAATGGACGCCGGGCCGGTCGCGGACGCGGAGCGCGTGCCGATTCTCCCGACGGACACGGGACCGATGCTGCGGGAGCGGCTGGCGCAGGCGTGCGGGCCGTTGCTGGCGCGCAACCTCAAGGCGCTGGGGGACGGCTCGATTCACACGACAGCGCAGGACGAGGCGCGCGCGACGTATACGCGCAAGTTTACCAAAGCGGACGCGCCGGTGGATTGGTCGGTGTCGGCGGTGGAACTGGAACGGCGCGTGCGGGCTTTCCAGGCCTGGCCGGGCACGCAATTCGCGCATGACGGCCACGTGATAAAAATCGGCGCGGCGGCGGCGTTGGCAAAAACGGCGACGGCGCCGCCGGGCGTGATTCTGCGCGCGCAGGCGGCGGGCGTGGACGTGGCGACTGGCGCGGGGGTTTTGCGGTTGTTGATGTTGCAGCGGCCCGGCGGCCGGATGATGGAAGCGGCGGAATTTTTGCGGGGTTACCGTTTGGCGGTGGGGGAGTGCCTGCCGAGCCAGGCGGGGCGGCCACTGGTGGCGGGTGCGCCGTTTGCAAAGGCGGGTTAGGGTTTCGGCGAGGGCCCGTGGCTTATTTTCACCGCAAAGGCGCGAAGGCCGCAAAGAATGGATTTTGCCAATGCCGCCAAACAACATCTTTGCGGTGAATGGCCTTCGGGGATTTAACAGCACAACCCAAGCCGCTTTTTTTTGACAGGCGGCGGGGAAAGGGGATAATGCGGGTCAACCGCCCTCTTTGCCATGAACATCTCCAAACCAATTATGGGGCTGCGCCACCTTCGTGTGGGCGGCATTTTTCTACTTTTGACCGCTGGCGTGCTGGTTTTGCGCGCGCAATCCGCCCCGCCGCCGGCGCCGGTGGCGACCGCGCCATCACTGGCGGGAATGAGCCAGGACGTGCAGGAACTGCAGCGCACGGTCAGCCAACTGAGCCTCCAGGTCGAGAACCTGACGCAGGAAAACGAGCGCCTTCAACAGCAAATTCCCTCGAAGCAGGACATCCAGGTGATGATTCAGAACGCCATTGCGGAGAGCCGGGCGGACACCAAGAAAGACATTGACCAGGCCAAAGCCGATGTGAGCAAGGACATCCTTGCGGATGTTTCCCAGCAACTCAAAGCCCTGGCGGAGGACACGGATGCGCAGTTAAAGAAACTGGCGGCGGCCATCGCCGAGAAGCCCGTGGCGACCCCAGTGGTCGCCATCCCACGCGCGCCGCTGCCGCCCAACACCCCGGTCAAAATCATCACGGTGCAACGCGGGGACTCGCTGGCGAAACTTGCCCAGCAATATAAAGTTTCGAAAAGCGACATCCTGAGTGCGAACCCGCAGCTCAGCGACCCCAATAAATTGTATGAGGGCCAGCAATTGGGTATTCCGCTCAAGGACGGCGTGTCCGCCCAGCCCGCCGTGACCGGCAACTAATATTTTTTTCCATCGAGCACCCCACCCCCATCCCCATGTCCATTACGAAAAACCGCCTTGGCCGTGGCTTGGGCAATTTGATTGCCGGCGGCAAAAGCGCCGCACCCACCAACCCGCCCGACGCGCCTCTGAGCGTCACGCCCGCACCCGCACCTGCACACACCGTCGCGCCGATAGCGGCTCCCCCGCCCGTCACGGGCCTGGCCGGCTATAGTGAAATTGCCATCGCGACGGTCGAGCCGAGCCGCCATCAGCCACGCCGGAGTTTTGACGAGGCGGCGTTGCGCGAATTGGCGGACAGCATCCGCTCGGAGGGCCTGTTGCAGCCCGTCGTCGTGCGCAAGGTCGGCGACAAATATCAATTGATTGCGGGCGAACGCCGGTGGCGCGCGTGCCAGTTGCTCGGGTTGAAGACGGTGACCGCGCGGGTGGTCGAGGCCAGCGACGCCTCGGCGGCGGTGATGACGATGATTGAAAATTTGCAGCGCGCGGATTTGAACCCGGTCGAGGAGGCGCTGGGGTATGCGAGCCTGATCCGCGACTTTGCGCTGACCCAGGAGGCCATCGCCGAGCGGGTGGGCAAGGCGCGCGCGACGATCACCAACGCGCTGCGCTTGCTCTCGCTCGAACGCGAGGTACAGGGCTACCTGGCCAAAGGGCTGTTGAGCACCGGCCACGCCAAGGTTTTGCTCGGCCTGGCGGACGAAGCTTCGCGCGCGCTGCTGGCCCGGCGGGCGATTGAAGACGGCTGGAGCGTGCGCGACCTTGAGCACCACGCGCGCCAGCACAAACAGGACGCGACGAAGACGCGCCGCACCGGGCACAACGGCCCGGAGGCGGAATCCACGGCCATCCGCGATGTCGAAAAACGCCTGGCGGCCAAGCTGAACACGCGGGTTTCACTGAAGCACAGCCCGAAGCATGGGCGCATAGTGATTGAATATTTCGGCAACGAGGACTTGCAGCGGATTTTGGAGTTTTTGGGAGTGGGGGGGTGAGGAAGTAGCGCGGAGTGCTGAACGCTGAATTCTGAATGCTGCCAAGCCAAGGGAATCAATCTAGCGCGAGAAGCAGTTCTGCTGCGCAACATTCAGAATTCAGCATTCAGAAACCAACACTTTTCTTGCTTGCCCGGCGGGGCGGGGAAGGGCAGACTGGGCGGTTTAACACTCACTTTTCAAGGCTACTGCCATGGTTAATATCCTGATTTCAATCGTAATGGTTGCATTACTCGTTGTCTGCTTGTTGATGGCCGTCATCATCCTGATGCAGAAGCCGAGCGCGAATGCGGGGATGGGCGCGGCCCTCGGGGGCGGCGCGGCGGAGTCCGTCTTCGGCGGCGAAGCGGGGAACATGCTGCTCAAATACACGATCCGGATTGCGGTGGCATTTTTTGTGATGTCGTTCCTATTGTATATGGGCATTTTGTGGCACCACCGTGTGGCGCTGGCCAACAATGTGATGGCGCTGCCCACGATGGGCATCGCCAGCCCCGCCGCTCCAACGCCCGCGAGCCTGCCGGGGACGTCGGCCAAAACCACGGTGGCGGGTGCAGCAGCAACGTCAGTCAATTCGACGGCGGCGGGCGCGGCCAGTTCCGCGACGGCGGCGCCGGCCCTCCCTGCGCTGCCGGTAGCATCCACGAGTTCCACCGCCCCTTCGTCGGCTCCCGCAAAATGATTTTGGCCACGAGCGGCGAACCCCACGTATTTACCGGGAACCCGAATGGATGGTTCCCGCGTTTGCCCAAGTTATCGAGGATTGCGGCATGAAAGGCTTTCTCAAATTTACCGGCGGGTTGTTGGTCGCGTGGCTGGTTTGCGCGCCGTTGGGGCGGGCGCAGCCCCGCGAGAGCGAAAGTATCGTTTCCGCGCCGCCGGCCCCTTACAGTGCTACGGATGCGTCCAAACGCCTCAATGATTTTCGCAGCCTGATGCAGATCGGCGATTTTTGCGTGAAATTTGATTTGCTGCATTTTCCGAAGCCGCCTGGCGAAGAGACGCGCTTTACCGGCATCGCCTGGAGCTCGTGGAATGACCAGGCCCACGCCCCCGTGTGGCGTTTTCGCCTGACCGCGCCGGCCGGGGAGGGTAAAGCGGCGCAGCCGGCGGTGTGGGAATGGCTCGTGCAAAACGGCGCGACACCACATATTTGGGTGCTGGCACCCGGCGCGGACACCGCGCGCGAGGTGCCGGCGGCCGAATGGCGCCAGCCACTGTTTGCCGGCACGGTTTACACGCCTTTCGATTTGCTAATGCCTTTTTTGTTTTGGAAGGGAGAATACAAAGGTACCGGCCGCGTCGAGGGCAGCGCGGTGGATCTTTACACGATGCAGCCGTCCACCGCCGAGTTGGCGGCCGGTGGAGGCCCGGTGCGCATTTCGATTGACCGCGAGATGGGCTACCTCGCCCTCGCCGAGCAACTGGACGCGACAGGCGCGGTCGCGCGCACCTTTGACCTGCGGGATTTCGCCAAGGTGCAGGATCGCTGGATGGTCAAGACCTGCGAATTGCTCAACAAGGCGGGGCGGGATTACGATCGCTTTCAAGTGACCAGCGCGGCCATGAATCTCAAAATTGACCCGGAAATTTTCAACCCCGCGCATTTAAGCATGCGCGCGCCCGAACCGCCGGCGCAGGCTTGGGCGAATTTTTGATTGGACGCGGTTGGTTCGCCAAAAGTTGTTGCCAAGGCGGGTGATTTGGCAAGTATCGGCGTTCGCGCATTTCGCGCCATTCACTCCATGCCACTCGGAACCACCGAACCCGGATTGTCCACCTGGGCGCGCCAGATCGCGCCGTCGCCGACTTTGGCCGTTGACGCCAAGGCCAAGGCGTTGCAGGCCGCGGGGAAGGATGTGTGCATTTTTGGCGCGGGGGAGCCAGATTTTGACACGCCGGAATTCATCAAGGAGGCCTGCGCCAAGGCCTTGCATGAGGGGAAGACAAAATACATCGCCTCGGCCGGGCTGCCCGCCTTGCGCGCGGCCCTCGCGGCGGACTATCGCGCGCGCGGTTTTGGCGACGTGAAAGAGTCACAAGTCGTCGTCAGCCCCGGCGGAAAATTTTCCTGTTATCTGGCGATTTTGTCGGTGGTCTCGCCGGGTGAAGAAGTGATCATCCCCGCACCGTATTGGGTGAGCTATCCCGAAATGGTGAAGCTGGCCGGGGGCGTGCCGAAGTTTGTCTTTGCGGGCGACGAGACGGGTTTCCGCATCAGCCCGGCGCAACTGCGCGCGGCCCTGACGCCGAAAACGCGGCTCGTGATTTTGAACAGCCCCTCGAACCCGACCGGCGCGGTTTACCCCCGTGTAGAATTGGAGGCGCTGGTGCGTGTGTGCGTCGAGGCGGGCGTGTATGTGCTGTCCGACGAGATTTACGAGAAGCTGCTTTACGACGGCGTCACCCACGCCAGCCCGGCCACGTTCTCGCCCCAGGCGGTGAAGCTGACGCTGACGGCGTCGGGCTTCAGCAAGACGTATGCGATGACCGGCTGGCGGCTGGGCACGCTGGTCGCGCCGCCGAAGATCGCCGCCGCCGCGGCGGATTTGCAAAGCCAGATGACGTCAAACGCAACGAGTTTCGCCCAGTTCGGCGCGCTGGCTGCATTGCAGCAGCCGGAAAAGGCGCGCGCGGCCGTCGAAGCGATGCGCCAGGTTTTTGACCGCCGCCGGCTGCTCCTTTGGGAGGGCCTGAACGCGCTGCCGGGCGTGCGCTGTTTCCGCTCGGAAGGCGCGTTTTATTTATTCCCGAACATCTCCGCGCTCGGGCTAAGCTCCGGCCAATTTGCGGACCAGTTGCTGGAGGAGGAACTGGTCGCGCTGGTGCCGGGCAATGCGTTTGGCGCGGACGATTACATGCGCCTGAGCTACGCCACGTCGGACGCCGTCATCATAAAAGGCCTCGAACGCCTCGGGCGTTTTTGCGCGCGGCTGGCGGAAGCGCGTCTGCCTGCGGCCGCCCGCGCGTAAAACTGCGATACGATATCCTCGTTAGCCTTTTACAGCGATCTGAAAAAGCAATCCCACTTTCCCATGGTTTACGAATACACAAAAGCTCAACCGATTACTCTGCGGGAGGCAGGGAAAGATGAAAGATGGCTGCAAGATTTGCTATCAAAAGATCCGTCTATTCTCGGGCTTGGCGATGTTGTGGTCATCCAACGAGAATGTTCGCAGCCAACGGGTGGCAGAATAGATTTGATCTTATCGGATAATGCCTCTGAGGAGGCCCTCCGCTACGAAGTTGAAGTCATGCTAGGAACTGTCGATGAGAGTCACATCATTCGAACTATCGAGTATTGGGACGTGGAACGGCGTCGATTCCCTTCCTATCAGCACCGAGCTGTTATTGTGGCAGAAGAAATCACCAATCGCTTCTTCAACGTCATCAGCCTTTTAAATAAGGCGGTTCCCATAATCGCCATCCAACTCAATGCGTTTCTCATGTCAGATAAACTCTGCTTGAATTTTGTCAAAGTGTTGAATTTGGTGGATGAAGAAGAGGAGAATGCAGGTGAACAGACCGACCGAAAGTCTTGGGAAGCTAGAAGCAGTAAACAATCTATCGAAGTTATGGATGCCGTTATTGCCCTTCTGCCAAAGGATGCGGGAGATGTCAGGATAAAATACAATCAGGAGCACATCGCCGTAGCGACTTCAGGGAAAAATTTTGCCTGGTTTATGCTTCGTAAAGGCATCCATGTGCTTTTGGAAGTAAGCACGGGAGAGCTTACGCGAGACGAGTTTATTTCTAAAATGAAAGCGCAGGGCATCGAGTGCGGTCAAACACGTCATAGCACCATCTTGAAAATTTTTCTTAATATGAAGGAACTGGAGAACAATCGAGCCCTCATCCAAGGCGTATTGACTACGGCAGAAAAATTCTCAAGGGAGTGAAGCCTGGCTTCCTTCTTGCTCACTATTTCCAACCATCAATACCTTCCACATGAGCTACCAGAACCTCGTGCCGCCCACCGGCGACCGCATCACGATCAACGCCGGGAAGTTGTCCGTTCCGGACTGCCCCATCCTGCCCTACATCGAGGGCGATGGCACCGGGCCGGACATTTGGCGCGCGTCGCAACGCGTGTTCGACGCCGCAGTGGCCAAGGCTTACGGTGGGCAGCGGAAAATTTCGTGGTTCGAGGTTTACGCGGGCCAGAAGGCGTTCGACAAGTTTCAGAACTGGCTGCCGGACGACACGGTGGCGGCGTTCACGGACTACCTGGTCGGCATCAAGGGGCCGCTGACGACGCCGGTGGGCGGCGGCATCCGTTCGCTCAATGTCGCGCTGCGGCAGATGCTCGACCTTTACGTCTGTCTGCGCCCGGTGCAGTATTTCACGGGGGTGCCGTCGCCGGTGAAGCATCCGGAGAAGGTGGATATGGTGATTTTCCGCGAGAACACCGAGGACATCTACGCCGGCATCGAATACGTGGCCGGCTCGCCCGAGGCGCAGAAGCTGCTCGACTTCATCGCGAAGGAATTTCCCAAGGACTTCAAAAAAATCCGCTTTGGCACCAAGCTGGCGGCGGAGGAATTTTGGAAACGGGTCGGCGCGGCGAATTTTCCCTGCGACGTGAAAGTGGGCCTTGGCATCAAGCCGGTGAGCTACAGCGGCAGCGTGCGTTTGATTCACACGGCGATCGGCTACGCGATCAAGTTCAAGCGCAAGAGCGTGACGCTGGTCCACAAGGGCAACATCATGAAGAACACCGAGGGTTCGTTCCGCGATTGGGGCTACCAGGTGGCGAAGGAATATTTCGGCGCGGTGGAAATTGACGCCGGCCCGTGGTGCAAAATCCCCGAGGGCAAACTCGGCGCGGGCCTCGTGATCAAGGACACGATCGCCGACATCACGCTCCAACAGGTGCTCACGCGCCCGGAAGATTTCGACGTGATTGCGACGCTGAACCTGAACGGCGATTACCTGAGCGACGCGCTGGCGGCGCAAGTGGGCGGCATCGGCATCGCGCCCGGCGGCAACATCAACTACATTAGCGGCCATGCGATCTTCGAGGCGACGCACGGCACCGCGCCGAAATACGCGAACAAGGACATGGTCAACCCCGGCTCGGTCGTGCTCAGCGGCGAAATGATGCTGCGCTACATGGGCTGGACGGAAGCCGCCGACTTGATTCTGAAAGGCCTGAACGGCGCGATTGGCGCGAAGCGCGTGACCTACGACTTCGCGCGCCAGATGCAGGGCGCGACGGAGATCAAGTGTTCGGCATTCGGCACCGCGATTATTGAGCAGATGTAGGCTATAACCCGAATTCAAAGGGGGCGGATGAGGGGACAATTCCACCCCTGCGCTTTTATTGCTTTTTTCGCAAGAGGAGGAAAGCGATGAAGGCCACCAGGCCGCAGAGCGCCGTGACGCCGAAAGCGGCGGGCCAGGTGGGACTCCCCCACAACACACCCGCACAAAAAAAGACGGTGACGAACACCATGCAGCCCAAGTTTTCGCGTTCGTCTTTGGCGTCCACATAAGTTGGCCTCGGCACCTTTGCCCACCAGTTGCCGCGGCTGCACTTGGGTGGTTCTGGCGGGGTGCCTAGAGCATTTTCGATTTAGATAGACGCATATTGGGCATGACCAAAGAAGCCTTGGCAATGGGTGGAGGTGAAGGAGGCGAGGGCTGGAACCAAAGCGGTTTGGAGGTCCGTGAGGGTTCGTGCGGCGGCTTGCCGAAGATGGGCTTTGAGTTTGGCGAAGGCCTGTTCGATGGGGTTGAGATCGGGGCTATACGGCGGCAGATAGCGCACGCGGGCGCCGCGGGCGGCCAGCACCGCGGCGACGCTGGCCGTTTTGTGGGTGGCGAGGTTGTCGAGGATCACGGTGTCGCCCTCCCGCAATTCCGGGCCGAGCACTTGTTGGAGGTAGGCGGTGAACACGTCGGTGTCCACTGCGCCTTCGATCAGAAAAGGCGCAGTCACGGCGTCCACGCGCAACGCGGCGATAAAGGTGGAAGTGTGCCAGTGCCCGTGGGGCACGCGCCCGAGGCAACGCTGGCTGCGCGGGGCCCGCCCATACAGCCGCGCCATCTTGGTGTTCAAGCCGGTCTCGTCGATGAAGACCAACCGTCGGCTGTCCCAGCTGGGCTGATCCTGGCGCCACTGGTGCCGGGCCGCTTTAACGTCGGGTCGATCTTGCTCGGCGGCGCGCGTCGTTTTTTTTATAGCTCAAGCCCAGCCGCTCCAGCCGGTGCCACAGCGCGTTGAGGCCCAGCCGCACGCCGAGTTGCTCGCGGCAGCGCGTTTGCAGTTGCGCCAGCGTCAGGTCGGGCTGCGCCGCGATCCACGCCCGCACCTTGCGCTCATGCTCCGCCAGCCGGGAGCGGCGGCAGCCGCCGATTTGTTTCGGCCGGCAGTGGCCCCGGCGGCGGTATTGGTTCCAGAAGCGTTCGGCGCTGCTGCGGCTGACCCCAAAACGGCGGCAGACCTCGCCCGTGCCTTCCCCGGCTTCGCGCGCCCGCACGATGCGCTGGCGCAAATCTTCCGAGAGTGGTTTCATGGTGGTGGCCTCCTTTTCCACCATTATACACCGCTTTCAGCAATACGTCTATTTAAATCGAAAATGCTCTAGGTTGGGCGGCGGGGGTGGAGCGGGGTCGTCATTCATGGGAGGTATTTGGGCGAGCGTGGGCTAATTCGACAATACCAAGCAAGTGTTTTTCATTTCTGACGCAAAATAAAGAAGCAAACCGATGTTGCCATGCCGCAGAGGGCCAGCACGCCGAAGGCGGCGGGCCAGGTGGGACTGAACTCCAACAACAGAAAGGAAAAAAGGGCGGTAAAGAGCGGCACGATGAAGGCGACCAGCGCAGGAAACGCCGCAGCGGCCAGCCTGCGCCGGGTGCATTCCTTTTCGAAGGCAAGGTCTTGGGCAAGATTTTGAGTGGGATTGTCATTCATGGCTGGTCCTGGGTAAAAGAGTTCTCTGCGAACATGGTTATAAGTGAAGAGGGCAAACGCTCAACTTTTAAGGCTTAACGTTTAACGCTCAATTAAGAAAACCTGTCTCCGGGGAATAAGGGGATGATAGGATTGGTCTCCAAAAACTTAAACGTTGAGCGCTTTGGTAAACTCATGAGCGGTCAGGGTGAGCCGTTCTGAAAGATGATGGACGGTTGCCCGGTGCCGCCGGGCAGGCTGGTGGGGTCGAGGGCCGAACCGGCAGCGCCGGCCTTGGGATTGGCGATCATCATGGTGGCACCGGAGTTGCCAAGCGAGATCGGGCCGCCGGTCTGGAAGGCTTGGTTGATGTTCGCGGTGATTTGATTTATGCTGGAGCGCGACAGGGCATTATTATCCATGGCTTTTTGAATGGTGGCGCGTTGTTGGTCGGTGACAGGGGCGGTGGCGAGGGCGGCGGAGGCGGCGGTGGGGTCCACGCTCGACCAATCCAGGAGGCTGTTACGGACTTGGTTGTTGCGGCGGGTGATGTTGCCGATGCTGGAGGCCAGGCTGAAGGCGGTCGCGGGGTCGTAGGAGGACTGGGAGGCCACATAGCGGGCGACGGCGGCGTCGCGATCCTCACCTTCGGGGAGGGATTGCATCCAAGTGGCGAGAGCCTGGGGGTCTTGCTGGACCCAGTTGTTGGCGAGGCCGATGATGGCGCTCATGCGTGAGGAATCATCGCCAATGGTGAGGGCGGCTTGCGCGGCGCCGGCGGGGTCGGTGGTGCTCCAAGCACCAATGATGCTCGCAAGAGTGGCGCTGGTCTTGGAATTTTGATCCATGGCGTTGGCGTCGGCCCAGGCGGTCTGGGGGTCGGTGGTGGCCAGGCTGGTGAGGACGTTGCTGATGGCGCTGTCCTGGCCGGGGCCCGGGGGGAGGGCTTGCGCCCAGGCCATGGCGGCGGGCCCGTTGTTCATCGCCCAGGTCATGGCGACGCCGCCGATGGTCGCCGCCATGCTGGGGTCGTCGGCGAGGTTTTGGACGTAGGCGGCGGCGCTGGCGGGGTCCACGTTGGTCCAGGAGGTGATGACATTTTGCAAGTCTCGGTTTTTGATTTTGGCCGGGGTGTCGGTGGGCAGGTTTTGGACGAAATCCAGGGCGGCCTGGGTGTTCTGGGAAGCAAGGGCGGAGGCGAGACTGGTGCTGATATTGTCGCGTGAGGCGCCGGCGGGCATGTCATTGAAATAGCTGGCCGCGGTGGTGGGGTCGGCGGCGACCATTTGATTGAGGACGGTGGCGAATACGGTGTCGTGCTCCTGGCCGGTGAGGTTGGTGTTGAGCCAGGTCATCGCGGCAGTGGGGTCGCCGGCGGCATATTGGGCCAGTACGGATTCATAGTCATTTTCGCGACGGATGCCTTCCGGCAACTGCGCGACGTAGGCAATGGCGGAGGCGGGATCGGTGGCGCTCAACTTGGAGAGGACGGTGCCGATGCTGTTGTCGAAGGCCGCGCCTTTGGCGTTTTGGGAGAGCCAAGTGAGCGCGGCGGCGGGGTCGGAGTCGCTCCAAGTGTTGGCCAGGTATTGCATGAGATTGTTGCGCTTGGTGCCCGGGGTCATGGTGGCCAGGTAACTGCTGGCGGTGATCGGATCCTGCTGGGCGAGGTTGCGGAAGGCCGCTTGCTGGGCCTGGGTTTGCTCCATGCCGGGCGGCAGGGCTTGCGCGGCTTGGAGGGCGGCGGCGGGGTCAACTTCGCCCCAGCCGTCGAAGACGCTTTGGGCGGCAGTGGTGCGATCCGCGCCGAGGGGCAGGCTTTGCATGGCCGCGAAGGCAGCGGCAGGGTCTTGCCGGGACCAGGTGGCGAACACGCTGCTATATAATTGGGTGGACTGCTGGCCGACAGGCAGGCCGCGCAAGACGCTGAGCGCTTGGGCGGGGTCGCTATCGGCCATGGTTTGGATGATGGTGCTCTGGATGGTGGTGCGCAGCCGGGCATTGTCTATTTGGCCCAGCGAGGCCAAAGCGGCGGCGGGGTCAACTTCGGCCCAGCTCGCGAAGACCGGGCGCAGGACGGTGTTGGCCATGCTGGCGGGGAGACTCTTGGCGGCGGCCACGGCGGCAGTCGGATCGCCTTGCGCCCAGACGGACAACACTTGCGCGATGGAGGCCGCGCGCAGCGAGGCGCGATCCAGTTTCAGCGCGGCGGCGAGCGCGGCGCGGGGGTCGGTGGCGGCCCACGCGGCAAAAACGTCGTTCATGATACTCTGATTGCCGGAGCGCATGGCGAGAGCGTAGGCGTAGGTGAGCGCGCCGTTGGGGTCGGCGTGGGCCAATTTGGTGATAGCCAATTCGTCCACTTGGGCGCGGATGAAGGCGTCCGGGCAATTGGCGGCGAGGTCCATGAGGTGGCCCAATTCCGCGAGCGGCGTTTCTTCGACCAATTTGACGAGGGCGGCGATGCGGTCCACGCCCTTGTATTTTTTGAGGATGTCGGCAAGCGGATTCTTCGAGTCCCAGGCGAGGTTTTTGGGCACGGTCGAGGAGGGTGCCGTGTCTTTGGCCGGGTGATTGTTGGCGGCGATGGGGCGCGCGGGATGCGCGGCCGCGGCCGTATGGCCGGGCAGTGCCCAGTAACCAAGGCCCAGGCCGAGCAAGATGCCCGGCAGCGTCCAAACGAGTGCGGTGCGGAGAGGAGAAGTTTTCATAAGCGAAGGTGATTTTGTTAAAAAGACACCTGCCGGAACCGAAACCGAACAAGAAATTCTTTTTGGACGAGGGGAAAAACGCACTGAAAGAAAAAATGATCCAGTTCGGACAAGGTCGCGCCGTCGGCGCATCCCCGGCCGGTGTTCACTTGCAAAACATTTTTTACAATTGCCAGCGGCAATCTGCTTGCGCCGAAGTTTGCAGTAATGGATAATGCTGCGCGTCGCCAGGTTTTACCCCATAAATTTTCTTGTCTTATGAATCCGCGGCGATTTTTTGCGCTGTTTGTCGTTGGATCGACTCTGGCCATTCGCACGAATTGCGCCGCCGCGACGGAGAGTCCGCCCGCACCCGCCGCCAGTGACCTTGCGACCACGTGGCAAAAGCTCATTCAAATTGAGCAGGGCATCCATTATTTTGAAACCAACAACATCATCTCGAATCGCGGCGCGATTAGAACGTTTCCAGATAGCGAGGGATTTTTGCTTTATAGTGGCGCGGACTTATATGACCAATATTGGCCGGAATCACTGGAGAAAGAGCATGACCAGCTAATTGCCAACTTGCGCGCCCTCGGTGCCCAACGGGACGCGCTCATCGCCTTGCTCACGGATGCCGACGCCAAGGTTCGCACCCTCGCGCTGGGCGCACTTTTCGAGCGCGAGGATGGGCGCGACTTGCCTGCTATCGCCTCCCTCGTTGGCGACCACGCGGTGACGTGGCCGCGTTTCAACCAGGTTGAGACAGGCCAGGGTGGCGGCCCGGGGCTGACCGCCGCGCCCCTGAGTCAGACAGTTGGTGAGGTCGCGCAAGCCATGCTGGCGGATTATTTTCGTGCTGCAAACCTGGATCCGAATTCTTATTCCGCGCCGAATCCGTCCGATGGTTCCCCGCGTCAGCCGCTGGATAATTCCGTGCCCTTTACCACCGCCTTTGCCAAATACTGGGCCGGACGCGAAAACCGGACCGAGTGTGCGAGCTGGTTTATTGTGAAAATGGAGCGAGCCTCGCGTCAAATCACGCCGATTGAGGCTGGCTACCGGGATGACATCCCCCAAGTCGTCGCCGACATCAACGCACTGCCACAGCCGGAACGGGCGCTGACTATGCTCTACGTCTTCAACGAAGGCTGGTGGGTACGGGATGAAGATCGGTTGACCCCCGAGGGCAACATCCTCGTAGCGCTCAAACAACTCGGCCCGGTGGACACGCTGCGTTTCCTCCAGCGTCAGCGCCTGGCGGACGATCCTGATTTGCAATTTGGCGATTATGCGCATGAAACAAACCAACTGTTCGGCAGCATGGCCAACCTCATCCTGCGCAACGCGGTGGCGCTTTTGCCACCCACCGCGGCCGATGTGTTGCTGGCGTGCGAGCAGGCCGAACGCACCAAGCTGCCGGTGAGGGATCGGGAGGTTTCGCCTTGGTGGGCCGCCGCCGCCGCCGAGTTGACCGCGCCGACCGACCCCGCCCACAGCAGCGAAATTTTGCACGCGGCATTGGGGCGCTTTCCACCCGGCGCCGGCGAGATTGGCCAGGAAGAGGCCCAGAGTGTGCTCATTGAGGCATTGTGGAAAATCCGGGGCGCCGCTGAAAGTGATTTTATCGTTAACTGGTTCTATGATTCATTGGCTCGCGCCACGGACGTTCGCAACGGACCGACGAGTCTCTTGCGTCTCGCGCATGCGGAAAACGCCGACCCGAAGGACTTGCTCGGGGCGCTCGTGGCGGATCAACGTTTTGAGCATACCGATTGGGAAGTTCTGCGGCAAATGATTGAGGTTGCCAACGGCACCCTCGGAGTGGTCTTGGTGGATCAGCGGGAAATTTACGATCATCAGCCGCGCTCCAATGCCGCTGATCAGGCCGCGACGCTGGCTGCGTGGCGCAATGACCTGCGCAAACAGTTCGATGTGCCGGAAAAGATGGCGCCCGTTGCGGCCCAGCCGCAAAAGATTCTGACCGCGCCGGATCGAACCATCGCTCTGACCACCCCCGCGGCGCAGTTGGCGATTTCTCCCGACGGCGAATGGCTCGCCGTGCTCGGGGCGGCGCAAACCCGGCCCGCCGCGCAAATTATTAACACCGTCACGGGCAACACCGTCTGGGCGGTGCCCGCGCCAGCCAACGCCGCGTGGTGGCAAGTCGTCTTCACGGCCAACCCAGCGGAGGTGCTTTTGATTAATTCCCGCAGCATGGCCAGCATGGGCAATATTGCCACACAAAACCTCACGCCGCGAAGCGGGCGCTTTTCTTCCGGGGTGACCGGCGTGTTTAACCGCGCCGCCACGCGCTTGCTTGTCGCCAACAACAATGTCTTGGCTGATCATGACCTCGCGGACGGCAAAGTATTGTGGCAAGTCGCCGATCACTTCTTTGGCGCACCCAGCATCGCGCTGGCACCGGATGACATTCTGGCCGCCGCGGGGGGCGGTGCCCAATCTGAGAAAGTAGTCACGCTCTATGATGGGGTCAAAGGAACCAAACTGCGGGAAATCACCGACTTCGACGCGAAAGTCTGCGCGATGGGATTCGCAGGTGATGCGCATACCTTGGTTACAGCCACGGCCGGGAACGGCGTGCAAGTGTGGGATGCCACCACAGGCAAACTGGAACGCGAATTTGTTTACCCCGTGAAGGAAATTCAATTCGGGACGAGGCATTCGCCAATGGCGCTCTCTCCAGATGGGCGCTGGGTGGCCGTCATCGGCCTTCCAGCGCGCCCGATGCCGGCCGACAACGATGAATACCCGGTCGGAATCTTCGACTTGGCCACCGGTGAATTGCGCTGGGAAATACGCTCCATCGCGGGTGCAGCCATCATGGTTTTTTCGTCCGACAGCAGAACTCTCTACACCGCCGGTCCTACCATTCAGGTGTGGAAATTGGAGCCGTGATCTGAATCGTCCGTTTTGACGACCACACGCAGCACATTTTTCAAAACCCCAAAGGCAACTGCATGCCGAGTTCTTTGACGAGGAAGGCGTATTGATCGGCGAGTTCGGCGATCATTTTGTCCATGGGTTTGCCGCCGCCGTGGCCGGCGCGGGTTTCGATGCGGATGAGGATGGGCGCGGGGCCGGCTTGGTCTTTTTGCAACGTGGCGGCGAATTTGAAGCTGTGGGCGGGGACGACGCGGTCGTCGTGGTCGCCGGTGGTGATGAGGGTGGGCGGGTAGGTGGCGCCGGGGTGAATGTTGTGGAGGGGCGAGTAGGCATAGAGGGCCTTGAAGTCGTCGGCGTTGTCGTCGGGCGAGCCGTAGTCGCTCGTCCAAGCCCAGCCGATGGTGAATTTATTGAAGCGGAGCATGTCCATCACGCCGACGTCGGGGAGGGCAGCGCCGAAGAGGTCGGGCCGCTGGGTGAGGCAGGCGCCGATGAGCAGGCCGCCGTTGCTCGCGCCATTGATGGCGAGTTTGGGGGTCGCGGTGTAATGGTGGTCAATGAGCCATTGGGCGGCGGCGATGAAGTCGTCGAAGACGTTTTGTTTTTTCAATTTCATGCCGGCCTGGTGCCAGCCCTCGCCGTATTCGCCGCCGCCGCGCAGATTGGGCATGGCATAGACGCCGCCCATTTCGAGCCAGACGAGGTTGGCGACGCTGAAATAGGGCGTGAGGTTGATGTCGAAGCCGCCGTAGCCGTAGAGGAGGGTGGGGTTCGTGCCGTCGAGTTTCAGGCCTTTTTTATAGGTGAGAAACATCGGCACACGGGTGCCGTCCTTGCTATTGTATAAGACCTGGATTGTTTCGTAGTTGGCGGGGTCGAAATCCACCTTGGGCTGGCGGAAGACGGCGCTGGTCGCGTCGGTGAGATCGAGGCGGTAGATCGTGCGCGGCGTGGTGAAGCTGGTGTAGGAATAAAAGGTTTCGGTGTCGGAGCGTTTGCCGGTGAAACCTTCGGCCGCGCCGAGGCCGGGCAGGGCGAGTTCGCGCTGCAAGCGGCCGTCGAGCGCGAAAATTTTGACTTCGCTGTGGGCGTCCTGGAGGTAGGTGCAGACGAAGGAATTGTTCAGCGTGGAGACGCCTTCAAGCGTGTTGGGCGCTTCGGGGATCAGCTCGCGCCAGTTCGCGCGCGCGGGTTGGGCGAGGTCAATGGCGATGATGCGCCCGCGCGGGGTGTTGAGGTTGGTCTGGAACCAGAAGACCGGGCCGTCGTTGTCAATGAAGGTGTAGGAGGCGTCGAAATCATCGAGGAGTGGCGTGACTTTCGCGCCGGGCAGGGTGAGGTCGAGATAATAGATGCGGTTGCGCTGGTCGGAGCCGGTGGAGACGTTGATGACGAGGTAACGGCCGTCGTCGGTGACGGTTTCGTCGAAGCCCCAGTCGTCGTGGTCGGGGCGTTCGTAAATTAATTGGTCGGCGGATTGGGGCGTGCCGAGTTGGTGGTAATAAATTTTTTGGAATTTATTGACGCCGGTGAGTTCGGCGTCGTTTTTGGGTTCGTCGAAACGGCTGTAATAGAGGCCCGTGCCGTCCTTGGTCCAGGTGGGGATGGCGAATTTGATCCATTGGAGGCGGTCGGGCAAATCCTGGCCGGTGCGCACGTCGCGGATTTTCCATTCCTGCCAATCGGAGCCGGCGGTGGAGAGGCCGTAGGCGAGCAGCGTGCCGTTGTCGCTGACGGACAAATCGGTGAGCGCGACGGTGCCGTCAGCGGAAAGTTTGTTGGGGTCGAGGAGCAGGGTTGGTTCGGCGGCGAGGTCGCTGAGGGTGTAGAGGACGCTTTGGTTTTGGAGGCCGTCGTTTTTATAAAAGAAGTAGCGGCCACCCTGTTTGAAAGGCACGCTGAAGCGCTCGTAGTTCCAGAGTTTGGTGAGGCGCTGGCGGATGGCGTCGCGGCCGGGGATTTTGTCGAGGAAGTTGAAGGTGACTTTGTTCTCGGCTTCGACCCAGGCCTTCGTCTCAGGCGAATTGTCGTCTTCGAGCCAGCGATAGGGGTCGGGGACGGCGACGCCGAAGTAAGTGTCCACCTGGTTGGTGGTGCGGGTCGCGGGGTAGGAGAGGGGCATGGCGGAATCGGCGCAGCCGGCAAGGAGGGCCAGGCACGCCGCGGGGAGGGTGCAACGCAAGGTGGGGCGCATGACGACGAGAATGCAGAGTCCACGCGGGTGGTCAAAACATCGTGCAAGGGGGCGAAACTATTTTTTGGTCGAATGAGAATGGATGCGAAGAATGGGAGGAATAGGCTGGATGGGCATGAGTGTAGCTAACCCTTAAGCCTGCCGGAATGGTGGCTTTCTGCGCCGCCTTCATTTCTTTTGGCCGGATTATCGTTGCCAGATGATCCGGGCGTCTTCGAGGGGGATGGCGACGCCGTCGCAATGCGGCATCAGGCGTGCGGTATAGTCACCCGGCGGGCGGGCGGCGGGCACGGTCGCGCTATAAACGAAGCCGCCGGCGGTGCCGGCCAGCGGGTGAAGGCGCGTCATTTCCAGCCGCACGGGCGCGGCGCCATTGAGGCCGTTGGCATAAAGTTCGACAAGCACCGTGCCGGGGTCGAGGTCATTGAACAAGACTTGCACCGCAAAAATGTGCTGCCCGTCGCGCGTGGCAATATTCAAGTCACCGAAGCGAACGGCGCTCCACTTGCGCTCGATCTCGTGGTGCCAATCCACCATATTGCGGGCGGTGGTGCCTTTATTGGCCGCGCGGGCGCGGTAGGCGGAAGCGGCGGGGAGATAATGCTGCTCGGTGTATTCACGCACGGTGCGGCTGGCGGCAAAACGGGGGGTGAGCCGGGCCATACTTTCGCGCATCCTCGCCACCCAGGCGATGGGGATGCCTTGGTTGTCACGGGTATAAAATTCCGGGACCACCTCATGTTCGAGCCGCTCATACAGCGCCTCGGCTTCGGCGGCGTCCCAAGCGGGATCGTCGCCATGCTCCTGGCCGTCGCCCAAAGCCCAGCCGACTTCCGGCGCGTAGGCTTCCGCCCACCAGCCGTCGAGTTCGGAGAGGTTGAGGCCGCCGTTGACGAGCACCTTCATGCCGCTGGTGCCGCTGGCTTCCCACGGGCGGCGGGGCGTGTTGACCCAGAACGTCCACGCCCTGCACCAATTGTTCGGCCAACAACATGTCGTAATCAGCCAAAAAGATCACCGGCGGATTGGCGTCGGTGCGCCGGATAAAGCGCATCCAATCCTGAATCAAGGCTTGGCCTTCGTGGTCGGCCGGATGCGCCTTGCCGGCGATGATAAGCTGCGCGGGGTGTTGGGGATTTTTCAGAATGCGGAGCAGCCGCTCGGGGTCGCGCAACAGGAGGTTGGGTCGTTTGTAACTGGCAAAGCGGCGGGCGAAACCGAGGGTCAGCACGCCGGGTTCCAGCCGGGCTTTGATGCGGGCGGTGGCCTCGGGATCGAAACCGCGGGCCAACATTTGCCGGCCAACGCGCTCGCGGGAAAATTCGACAAGGATTTTGCGGCTGGTATTGCGGAGCGCCCACAGTTTTTCATTTGAGACCCGGCGGAAGTCCGGCTCGAGCGTGGTGGAGGTTTCGAGCCAGCGATCTTTGCCGCAGGCCTCCGTCCACAGATCGTCCGCCGCGGCGGAATCCCAGGTGGGCATATGCACGCCATTGGTGACGTGGCCGACTGGGACTTCGCCGACCGGCCAGCGGGGAAAGAGCGGGGAAAAGATGTGCCGGCTGACCAGGCCGTGCAACTGGCTGACCCCATTAACTGTCCCACTGCCACGCATGGCCAAATACGCCATATTGAACGGTTCGCTCGCATCGTCAGGATTGCGGCGGCCGAGCGCCAGCAGTTCGCGCAGGGAAATGCCCAATTTGTCCTGCGCATAGTGGCCGAGATATTGTTCCAGCAAGGCCGGGGAAAAAAGGTCGAAGCCGGCGGGGACGGCGGTATGGGTGGTAAAGAGATTGCCGGCGCGCGTGGCCGCGAGGGCGACGACGAAAGACTGACCGCTCTCGGCCATGAAGCTCCGGGCGCGTTCGAGCAAGGCGAAGGCGGCATGGCCCTCGTTGAGGTGGCAGACCTCCGGCTTGACCCCGAGCGCAACCAGCAGGCGCCAACCGCCGATCCCGAGGAGCATTTCCTGCTTCAACCGTAATTCCGCGCCGCCGCCGTAAAGCTCGCTTGAGATTCCGCGATGTTCGGGAACGTTGGCGGCGTCGTTGGTGTCCAGCAGGTATAGTTTCACCCGGCCGACCTGGACCTGCCAGGCGCGCAGCCAGACGGAATAACCGGGCAGGACGATTTCCAAACGCAGCAAGTCCCCGTTGGGCTGGCGCACGGGGGTGACGGGCAATTGGCCGGGTTCGTTATAAGGATAAAGGGCTTGTTGCGCGCCGTCGCGGTCAATCACCTGGCGAAAATAGCCCTGTTGGTAGAGCAACCCGACGCCGACTACCGGCACACCCAGGTCGCTGGCGGCTTTGAGCTGGTCGCCGGCCACATTGCCGAGGCCGCCCGAATAAATCGGCAGGGCCTCGCTCAGCATGAATTCCATGCAAAAATAGGCGACGCAAGTGAGGGGCGATGGAGAATGCTTCTGCTGAAACCATGCGGGCGAGGTGGTCGCCTTCCGTTTGGCTTGGACGAGGCGGTCCAGCAATTGGCAGAAGTTAGGGTCGGCGAGGGCCTGGGCCAGTTTTTCGCGCGAGACGCATTCGAGCACGACATTGGGATGATAAGTGAGCGCCCAGAGTGCGGGGTCCAGCCGCCGCCACAATTCGTCCGCCCCGTGATTCCACGACCAGCGCAGATCGAGGGCCAGCTCGGCCAGCGCGTTGAGGCCCTGGGGCGGAAGGGGGGGAGAACTGCCGGGAGTGGATTCGCTCATATAATTAATAATTAAAAAACATGATGGTATTGGCTTTTAAGTTGCCACGGGCGCGGCCAGCGTTGCGCTGACGATGGTCTGGGCTTCGGCCTGGATGCGGTGCAGGTGATCCGCGCCCAGGAAGCTCTCCGCATAAATTTTGTAGATATTCTCGGTGCCGGAGGGGCGGGCGGCGAACCAGCCGTTGGCCGTCGCCACTTTCAACCCGCCGAGGGGCGCGCCGTTGCCCGGCGCGTGGGTGAGGACAGTTTGAATTTTTTCCCCAGCCAGCTCGGTGAGTTTAACCTGCTGCGGCGAAAGCTTCGCCAGGAGTTTCTTTTGCTCCGGTGTGGCGGGCGCCTCGACGCGGTCGTAGACCGGGTCGCCCAATTCTTGCGTAAGTTGGCGGTAAAGTATGCCGGGGTCTTTGCCCGACCGGGCCAAGATTTCCGCCGCGAGCAGGCAGGGAATAAAGCCGTCCTTGTCCGTTGACCAAACGCTGCCATCGCGGCGGACAAAGGACGCGCCGGCGCTTTCCTCGCCGCCGAAGCCGAGGGAGCCGTCAAATAATCCCGGAGCGAACCATTTAAAGCCAACCGGGACATCGAAGAGTTTCCGGCCCAGTTTCGCGGCAATGCGGTCTATCAACTGGCTGCTGACAACGGTTTTCCCAACTGCGGCAGCCTGGGGCCACTGGGGCCGGTTTTGAAAAAGATGGAAGATCGCGGCGCACAGGTAATGGTTGGGCGGGAGCAGTCCGGCGCTTTGTGTGACAATGCCGTGCCGGTCATGGTCGGGGTCGCAGGCGAAGGAGAGATCGAAGCGGTCCTTCATGGCGATTAAACTCTGCATGGCGTAGGACGACGAGGGGTCCATGCGAATCTGGCCATCCCAATCCACTGTCATGAAGCGGAAGGTGGCATCAACCACCGGGTTGACGACGGTGAGATTCAGGCCGTATTGCTCGCCGATGCGCCCCCAGTAATGGACGCCGGCGCCGCCAAGCGGGTCCACGCCCAAATTGAGTTTCGCGCCGCGGATGGCGTCGAGATCCACCACATTGCCGAGGTCGGGAATGTAAACGGAGAGATAATCGTGCCGGTGAGTGGTGGCGGCGGCGAGGGCCTTCGCCAGTGGCACGCGCAAGACGCCTTGGAGGCGCGCTTCAAGAAATTCATTGGCTTTCTTTTCGATCCAACTGGTCGCCACGGTGTCCGCCGGGCCGCCGTTGGTCGGGTTATACTTGAAGCCTCCATCGGGAGGCGGATTGTGCGAGGGTGTGACGACAATGCCATCGGCCGGGCCGGACATGCGGCCGCGATTGTAGGTCAGGATCGCATGGGAAATGACCGGGGTGGGCGTGTATTCGCCGCCGGCGGCGATCATGACCTCGACACCGTTGGCGGCGAGCACCTCGAGCGCGGTGGCGTGGGCGGGGATCGAGAGCGCATGGGTGTCGATGCCGAGAAAGAGCGGGCCGTCGGTGCCCTGCTGCTGGCGGTAGAGGCAGATGGCCTGGGTGATCGCGAGGATGTGGTCTTCATTGAAAGACCGGAGGAAGGCCGAGCCGCGGTGGCCGGAGGTGCCGAAGGACACGCGCTGGGCGGGCACCGCGGGGTCGGGGGATTCAGAGAAGTAGGCCGTGACGAGCTTCGCCACGTCCACGAGCATGTCCGGCGTGGCTGGTTTACCGGCGAGAGGGCTGATATTCATGATGGGTGCGGCAAGGTTTGCCACAGAATCCGCCCGTTTACCAGCCTAGGCGGCGGGAAAAATCTGCCCCAATATAAAACTTGGGCGGTCAGTTTGCCATGGGGTGTCCACCTCCATGGGGGTGGTTTTCGGCTGGAGTGGGAATTGCTTGCGCTAAGCACAACGCAACGATAACTCCCGACATGCGCATTACTGATTTGCGGGTTCATTCGATTGCCATTGCCGATCCACCGTTGCGGAGTTCCTACGGTCTGCATGCGCCGTATGCGTTGCGCACGATTATCGAACTGGAGAGCGACGCGGGGGTCATTGGTATTGCCGAGACTTATGGGGGTGAGGCGCAGGTGAAGCAGATTGAGGCGCTGCGCGTGCAAATTATCGGCGCGAATCCGTGCCGGTTGACGGGGTTTCTTTCGCCGCTGGTGGAGGGGGAGGGTGGGGGCGATGCGCGGTCGCAGACTTACCATGTGCCGGGGGAAAATCCGCTGGATGCGAACACGCGCACGTTTGCCGCGATTGAGGTGGCCTGCCTGGATCTTGTCGGCAAGACGGTGGGGCAGCCGGTGTGCGATTTGATCGGCGGGCGGGTGCGCGACGAGGTGCCGTTTTCCGCGTATCCGTTCTACAAGCATCCGGGCGGCGGGGGCGAGGGCGCGGATGCGCGCGCGGATGAATATGGCGAGGCGCTGACGCCGGCGGCGCTGGTGCGGCAGACGCAGCAGATGATTGCCCAATACGGATTTGGCTCGATCAAGTTCAAGGGCGGCGTGCTGGCGCCGGATTTGGAAATCGAAACCATCCGGGAACTTTACCGCGCGCTCGGGCCGCAGGTGCCGCTGCGGATTGACCCGAACTCGGCGTGGACGGTGGAAACGTCGGTGCGCGTGGGGCGGGCGCTGGCGGTCGAACTCGGGCGGGGGGGTTACCTGGAAGACCCAACGGCGGGTTTGGATAACATGGCGGAAGTGCGCCGGCGGCTGTTGGCGGAGGGCATCGAGACGCCGCTGGCCAGCAATGTCGCCGTGACCTCGTTCGCGGATATTCCGCGGTCGGTGAAAATGGACGCGGTGCAAATTATTTTGTGCGATCATCATTACTGGGGCGGGATACGGCAGGTGCAGCATTTGGCGCGGCTGGCGAAGACGTTCGGCCTCGGGCTTTCGATGCACTCGAACAGCCATCTGGGGGTGTCGTTGATGGCGATGGCGCACGTCGCGGCGGCGACGCCGCACCTGACCTACGCCTGCGACACGCATTATCCCTGGCAGTCGGCGCAGGACGAAGTGGTGCTCGGCGGGCGCATTCTAATTAAAAACGGTTGCGTGCGCATTCCCGACAAGCCGGGCCTGGGCGTGGAGCTGGATTATGACCAATTGGCGCGCGGACGCGAGCGTTACGCGAAATGTCCCTACCGCAAACGCGACGACGAACTGGAAATGCGCAAGCATGTGGACCCGGCTTGGAAACGGGTGTTGCCGCGGTGGTAGGGCTTCCCCACTTTTGCGGTAAAAATCCACCACAAAAACCACAAAAACCACAAAAGTGGAATGAGGCTGCTGGATTCCCATCTGACGCACCCCCAGCCGGTATTGTCTTAATTTCGATTGGGCGGGTTTTACAATTAGCTGGGGTTGGGCTAAGTTGCCTCATTGTGGCGTGGGCTTATAATAGGGCAGAATCTTTTATCGCCACTCCAAAGCAGATATACGCAAAACTCTGTGTGCCTTTCCACCCTGAAGGCGTCAATATATCTGACAACCCCATAGCAATAAATCTTGGAGACAGAGTCCAGTTTTCTCATCTCCTCAATTTCGCCATCCTCAAGGAGTCCGTCAAGTGCTCTGGGGATCCCAAATTTTTGACCCGGCCCCAAGGTAAAATTGCTTTGCTCTGGGCTAACTGTGTCCCGAAAATTAAAATTCTCCGGTATGGGGTGAGAAAGTTTGTCGGCAAATATAGCGATCTGAACTTTATAGGCCGGGGTTGCACCAGTGTTTTTAATGAGAGGGGTGAATTGAAAACGTTGAATAAGCTGCACTCCTCCTTTGGGTTTTTCGGGGGCATCCGTTTTAGTATCCAAGGGGTATGGTTGGATTATTCGTTGCTCCAAAACGTCTATTTTTACGATGCTGATATACGCCCGCAACTGCCTTTCGGCAGAGCGGGCAGTCTGAACCATCCAATAAATCTGAAGACTACCAACGATGCCGCCGACGATAACCAGAGCGAAAGTCAAATAGACCATCCAAGTGTCAGTCCATTTAGGCTTGTCCCCGGTCCCGTCCCCGTCCCAAAGATGTTATTATAGGAGTTTTGATTTCCTGCTGTGCCATGTTCCTGATTGGGTGCGGAACCTATCGCTTGGCTGGCAGGAATTTGATTTCTGGCGGTGTTATTTTCTGCTGTGGATTGAGCTTGGCTTACTTGGGCACTTTCGGTCTTTGGTGGGGTTGGATTTGACGTGCCCGAATCCGCTGTCCCTGTCTGCCCATACACCTGCCCACAGGCCAAGCAGGCCAAAAAAACAAGTGTCCTGAGCTTCATGCACAAGGAGCCGTAACCGAGGGGATTGCTGGCGACAACCACGAAATCCGGCGTTGACACCCTGACGGGTAACGGTGAACTAAGGGGGCGATTCCCGGCCATGAAAAACCACCTTGTCTTGGCGGTCTTGCTCGTTCTTATCTTGGGCGCGGTGACCGCCCCCTGCCGTGGTGCGGTGACAGATCCCCAGCTTGATGCTGCCATTGAAACCGACTTTCGGGATTACCACAGTGCCAAGGGCGATGTCATAAAGGCCCGGCTCATTGAACTGAACGGTAAAACCGCCGTGATTGAAAAGCAGGGGTCAACGGACAATTTTGGCAAACTCATCCATTACAGCGTGGCTCTGGACACTTTTTCAGCCGACGACCAAGCCCACATTCAAGACCTCGGACTGCAGGCGGCAAAGGCTCGGGAAATCGAAAAGCAAAAGGTCTTGATCGTCGGCAAGGTAATTTCGGTTGCCCCGGACGGCATCATTCTGGATTCCGTTGTGGATACTGATAATCCGCCTACCGGGATGGATGGCTATGATAGATGGGTGCTTGTGAGTAATTTGCAAAACTATGTTTATACTGGTGGCCAGATGATTGACCCATCAAAGGTGTTTCAGTGTTCTTTAATTTTCACAAAAGAGGCATACAAAGTTCTTAACGGGCCGGTTACTGCCAGCCCGGACGGGCATAGGCCGGCTGATGCGATTCAGAGGCTCGCGCAAGCCATCAAGACCACCACCGACCTTAACCGATTGATTGATGTTAATTCTATGTATCGCGGGCGGTTGCCTGAACTAGAAGACGCCATTGCGCCACGAAAAACGGGCCTGTTTTTTATCGCCGGGAAATTTGATGGCGTGGTGGATGATCAAATTTACGGGGGCATCTTCTATCCCTGTGGCACGATGCAATATGGCTCCGCTGACAACGCCCGGCGCACGGTGGCCCGGTATGCGGACACCCCGCAACTGGCCATGCAGTTATCCCCAGCGGCAAAGCCGTAAGTCGGAGGGTCCGGGGGCGGTAAATTTTTGATATGGCGGACCCCCGCCATTAGGTGTTTCATTGTCGGCAAACCAATAACCACCGACAACCACCGAGAACCGAAGCCCAAAGATGGGAAAGCTAGGAGCAAACCAAAAGAATTTGAGCGTGAGCATTGACCAGAAATGGTGGAATGATATTCAGGCGTTGGCTGATTTATACGACAATATGAGCGTTGCTCGTTACGGCCGGCTTATCATCAGGAAATGGTGGATAGGGGGCCGATTGGACTTGATGAAGGACCCCGATTTAATGAAGGCAACAAAGGTGGAGGAAGCGGCTAGGAAGGCTGAAATAAAGAAACGCGGGCGTCGCAGAAAGCCGAAAATAAAGACTACGTAGGCTTAGGTGGTATTTGCTTAAAAGAGACGCTTTGGAATTGAACGCATGGAGCGCAGTGGTGCGCTTGAACGCGCGGCCCCATGTCGGGGCGTTTGTTCGCCATTTTTCCAACCACAACAATTTATGAAAAAAACAACCCCTGACGCGCAAACGTCAGGGGTTGAAATCTACCAGCATTTATGGGCCAGCATGGTCGCTTCCTTGCACCGGAGGAAGTCTCGGAGGCGGGTTCGACTCCCGCATGGTCCACCATTTGAAAGTTTTTGGGGCCGTAGGTTAATCGCCAGACCGCCCGAGTCTACACCGAGGAAGTCCGGGTTGGAACCCCGGCGGCTCCATCCACTTTCAGGGCGAACGGTAGCCTAGCTCTGGGCAGCCGCAAGCAAAATCTTACGGCTCCATTCCGAGGTGTCCTGACCCTCCTGCTTGGCCTTGTTGTCCACGGCCTGCCGCTCCAGCTTGGTCAGCCGGAGATGGAGACCGTGCGATCTGGCCTGTCCACGGGGGAGCCTGGGCCTGCCTATTTTGGGTTTGGCACTCATATATTTCTTTCTGTAGAACAAAAATTCTCTTGCATTATCCTGCTTAGTGTGCTACATTAAGGCAACAACAAAAAACACCATGCCCAACAACCTTCCATTCGACAAACAGGTCAGCGTCATCTCCATGCTCACGGAAGGTGCCAGCATCCGGGGCATCGAACGGATGACAGGCGTCAACCGGAACACGATAATGAGCCTCGGCTCCCGCGTGGGCCAAGCGTGCGCGGCCTACATGGATGAGCGGCTGCGGGGCCTTAACTGCCAACGCATCGAGGTTGACGAGCTATGGGCGTTTGTGGGCAAAAAGCACGCCCAGCTACGGCCCGGCGACTACCAGAAGGGCTTTGGTGACGCCTACACGTTCGTGGCCTTAGACGCGGACACCAAACTGGTTCCGGCCTTCCTGGTGGGCAGGCGGGACGCGATAACGGCCCAGGTCTTCATGCAAGACCTCTCGGAACGGCTGACCCGGCGGGTGCAACTCTCGACTGACGGGTTCAATGCCTATGAGAACGCGGTGGAACTGGCCTTCGGGGCCGAAATTGACTACGGCATGATTGTAAAAACCTACTCCGGCCCGGTGGAAGAAGGCCCGCGTAAGTATAGCGCCCCGGAAGTGGTGTCCGTGACCAAGCTGCCGATGAAGGGTCGCCCGGATGAGGGCAAGATTTCCACCTCGTATGTCGAGAAGCAGAACCATACGGTGCGGATGCACTGCCGCAGGCTGTCCAGGTTGACCAATGCCTACAGCAAGAAGCTGGAAAACTTTGAGGCTGCGGTGGCCCTCCACTTCGCCTATTACAACCTCGTCAAGTTCCACGGCACAATCCGCTGCACCCCGGCGATGGCGGCAGGTGTCGAACGCTCACCCCTCACTGTCAAAGACCTCGTTTTCTTCTCCTACCAGCAATAGGGATTGCAGAAAAAACAAAAGTGTCTTACAAGATTTTCATCCAAAATCCGGATCTCGCCCAACCATGAAAACCGTTGAAACCAAAATAGTTTTTGAGCCTGAAACCAAATCACTCAAGGCATTCCTTTACTACACCGCGAAGGCATATCTGGCGATTGATATTCCCCATGTCGTTTGCGCGGTGAACGTGCTGTCATTTTCCTATTTTTATTTTTTTGGATATAATGCGGGCCAACTCACCTTTTTCAAATATGGTCTCTTCTTCCTGAATTGTTATGCGGTTGGGCTTCCTTGGCCCAAAAAACTCGAAGAGGCACTCAGCAAGTTTCTCGCCGGTTTTTTCGCCAAACTTTTTAGCCCCCGCCACTCCTCCCACCGTTAAGACAAAGAACACCGCACTCTCTACTGCACCAAACGACTTTGCGGCCCTGACCTTCGGGCCTTTTATTGAAACACCCTCCGGCCATTGCACCGTTGCATCCAGCGTCAACGACCGCCTGTTTATATCCCTCAACTCAATGATGATTTCTTGATTCATGGCAAAACCCGGCAGACTGCCGCGAAACCAACACCCCCACAAGGGTAAATTCCCAACCAAGAATACCCCATGAACGACCCCGCTTATCTTGCGTTCCTGACGAAGGCTATCAAGGCAACGCATGGCTGCGGGTCGCGCCATGTCGAGTCCGTGGCGGTCAAGGAGACCTTCCAGGGCAAGACCGTCTGGGAGGGCGACGTGGAGGTATTTGACCTCATCGGCCACCCCAAGGCCAAGCGGTGCTATGCGTGGGCCTACGACGGCGAAGCCGGGGGCCGGGCCATTGCCGTGCTGGAACTGCCACCCGTAATCTCGCCCATAACTGCGGTCCGGGTGGGCATCATCGGCGAGCGCAAGGCCATGCGGAAAAACTGAACCCGAACGATATTTGTTAAAAATGATTTTCAAATTAAGACACTACCCCCCAGCCGTGGCGCTTGACACTACGAAGCGCATACGGTTAAAATGCTGCCTCTTACCCCTCCATTTGGGTCTTGGCGCACGACCCGGTGCGCGCCAGGTCCCGCGGAGCCTATCCGATGCGAAAACGTATTACGATCTTCGCGGGCGCACTGCTCGGTGGCCTGCTGGCCATTGCGCTGGACTCGCAAGCCCTGCCGATTCAGCCGCGGGTGCCAAATACCACGCCGGCGCTTGCAGCCCAGCCGGCCGTGGATGATGCGGCGGCAACCTTGGACGGCAGCTTTCGCTCGGTGGTGCAGCCGTTTATCCAGGCCAATTGCGTCGAGTGCCATGGCGCGGAGGATGCCAAGGCGGGTTTGAACCTGAGTTCGTATACTTCGCTGAATGCGGTCACGCGGGACTACCGGCGCTGGAATATCGTGCTGGGGAAGCTCAAACGCGGGGAAATGCCGCCGGACGACGCGGACCAGCATCCGACGGCGGACCAGGTCAAGCCGGTCATTGAATGGATTCAGGGACTGCAAGCTTACGAATCCCGGCACAACTTGGGTGACCCCGGCCTGGTGTTGGCACGGCGCTTGAGCAATGCGGAATTCGACTACACCATCCGCGATTTGACCGGCCAGGATATCCAGCCGACCAAGGAGTTCCCCGTGGACCCCGCCAACGAGGCGGGTTTTGACAACTCGGGCGAATCGCTCGCGATGTCGCCGGAGTTGGTCAAGAAATACCTGGACGCGGCGCAGATGGTCGCCGACCACATTGTGTTCAAGCCGGATGGGTTCACTTTTTCGCCCATGGCCATGGTGACGGATGAAGACCGCGACAATTATGCGGTGCACCGGGTGGTGGATTTTTACCAGCAGCTCGGGCTGCCCCTGAGCCAGCAATTTGACACCTACGTCGGGCAGTCGCTGGACTATGCGGATTATTTTCAGGCGGCGTGGCGGTTTCAGAATCGCGCCGGCCTTGGGCGGCCGGCGGCGACGTTGGCGGACATTGCGAAGGACGCCAAACTCAGTCCCAAGTATCTGGGCAAGATTTGGACAACGTTGACGGCCAGCGGCGAGACGGTCGGCCCGATTGCGGCGGTGCAGGCGCGGTGGTGCGCGCTGCCGGCGCCCGTGGGCGGCAAGGAGCCGGGCAACGTGCGCGTGGGCTGCGGGTATATCCGCGATTTAATTGTGGGCCTGCGCCCGTTGGTGACGCAGAAAATCGCCAACCTGGTGCCGAACAGCAACAAGTTGGCTGATGGCTCGCAGACATTGGTGCTGTGGAAGGACCGGCAATATGCCGCGAACCGCATGACCTATCCGGGCAATGCGCAACAGTTGGACATGTCGGGGTATGCGCAGACGGATCCGGCGCTGTTGATTCCCGACACGGACGCGGGCCGCGCGAAATACGAGGACTCGTTCAAGGAATTCTGCGCGATTTTCCCGGATGCCTTTGTGGTGTGGGAGCGCGCACGCATGTTCCTCACCAACCCCAATGATATCCGCACTGATTTGTCCGGCCACCGGCTGCTGACGGCGGGTTTCCACAGCCAGATGGGCTATTTCCGCGATGACCAGCCGTTGTGCGAGCTGGTGCTGGATGAACAGCAGCAGCACCAGTTGGATCAGCTTTGGCAGGAGCTCACCTATATCACCCAACAGCCGATCCGGCAATATAAGCAGTTCATGTGGTTTGAACGGGGCGAGCCGCCTAGTTTGATGATGGCGCCGGAGTTCAATGATTTTCGGCCCGAGGACGACAACATCACCTCCCCCGCCCGCGTCAAGGACCTCGCCGACGTTTACTTGACCAAACTGAAAAGCCTGGGACTGAACGACCAGGTGCAGCAAATCGCGCAGGACTATTTCATCACGATGAACGGCAACATCCGCGCGCTCGAACAGGCGCAGAAGGCGGCGGAGCCCAGCCAACTGAATGCGCTGGTGGATTTTGCGCAACGCGCGTTTCGCCGGCCGTTGTCAAAGGCTGAGCGGGACGACATTCTTGCCTTCTATAATAAGCTGCGGGCGCAGGACATCAGTCATGAAGACGCGATCCGCTTTTCGGTGGTCAGCGTGTTGATGTCGCCGTCGTTCTGCTTTCGGATGGATTTGCCGGATGACAAACAAAATCCCGGCCAGGTGGTGCAGCCCTTGTCGGATTATGAACTGGCCAGCCGGTTGAGTTATTTTCTCTGGTCCAGCATGCCTGATGCCGAGCTACTCTCCCATGCCGCGGCTGGCGACCTGCATCGCCCTGAGGTATTGCTCGCCCAAGCGCGGCGCATGGTGCAGGACGACCGCATCCGCGACCTGGCGACGGAGTTTGGCGGCAACTGGCTCGACATCCGCCGCTTTGAGGAGGACAATGCTGTGGATCGCGACCATTTCCCCACCTTCACCGATGATCTGCGCGAGGCGATGTTTCAGGAACCGATTCGCTTTTTCGTGGATGTGGCCCGCCGGAACAGCTCGGTGCTCGATTTTCTTTACGGCAATTACACATTTGTGAACCCGATCCTCGCCCAGCACTATGGGATGCCGGTGCCGAAGGGGGGGCCGGATGATTGGGAGCGGGTGGATGACGCACAAAAATACCAGCGTGGCGGTCTGCTGCCGATGGCGGCCTTTCTGACCAAGAACGCGCCGGGCTTGCGCACCAGCCCGGTCAAGCGCGGCTTCTGGGTCGTGAGCAAGTTGCTCGGCGAGTATATCCCCGCGCCGCCGCCCAATGTGCCCGCCATTCCCTCCGACGAAACCAAGCTGGGCAACCTGACCCTGCGCGAGACGCTGGCGCAGCACCACGCGGACCCCAATTGCGCGAGTTGCCACGAGAAATTTGACTCTTTTGGCCTGGTTTTCGAAGGCTACGGTCCCATCGGCGAAACGCGCACCCTCGACTTGGGCAACCGCCCGGTGCAAACGGACGCCATCTTCCCGGATGGCACCAACGAAACCGGCGTGGCCGGGCTGCGTGATTATCTGCACACCAAAGTGCAGGATGAATTCCTTGACAACCTCAGTAGAAAACTGCTTGTCTACGCCCTGAGCCGCAGCCTCCAACCCTCGGACGAACCCCTGATCGCCGACATGCAGCAAAAACTCACGGCCAATGGCTATCGTTTTGATACCCTGATTGAGAGTATCATCACCAGCCCGCAATTCCTGATGAAGCGCTGCCCACCCGCTTCCTGAAGACTTTTCACCCCCCCCCCCAATGGAGCGCCCCATGAATAACAACAATAACCACATCCGCAATCCCCATCAGATTTCCCGCCGGCGGTTTCTCCGTGGCGCGGGTGTGGTCATGGCGTTGCCGTGGTTGGAGTCCGTCCCGGTTTGGGGCGCGGAACCGATGACGGCGGCGGGGACGCCGGCGGCATTCCCGAAGCGCTTGGCGGTGCTATTCATGGCCAACGGCGTAAATCCCAACCACTGGACGGCCGAGGGAGCAGGCGCGAACATGACGCTTGGTGACAGCCTGACGCCGCTCGAACCGGTCAAGACCAAGATTAATTTTATCAAGGGCCTCTTCAACAAAGCCGCGACCGGTGTTGGCATCCATCCCGGCATGACGGGCAACCTGCTCTCCGGGATGCCCTTGACCAAGGGTGCCGAATTGCACGGCGGCGTGAGCATGGACCAGGTTCTCTCGACGCGTCTTGGCGACCAGACCGTGCAACCGAGCATGGTCATTGGCTGCGAGCAACCCGTCACCGGCTATCACGAGACCAATTATTCGATGGCCTACAGCTCACACATTTCCTGGTCGAGCGTGACTTCGCCCGTGCCCATGGAGGTCTATCCCTCGCTGGCCTTCGACAGCCTCTTTGACAATAAGGGCAACGGGAGCAACCAAAGCGTGCTCGACCGCGTGATGGACCAGGCCGCCACGCTGGGCCGCCAGGTCAGCGCCACAGACAAGGCCAAGCTGGATGAATACTACACCAGCGTCCGTGAAGTCGAAATTCGCGCGCAGAACATGCGCAACGCCAAGGCCAAAGCCGACGCCAACGCGCAGGGCGCCAGCCAGCCCGTCGTGATGATGAAGCGGCCCGACAACGGCCTGCCCGAAGACATTCGCGAGCACATGCGCCTCATGTGCGACATTCTCGCCCTCGGCTTCCAGACGGACAAGACACGTATCGCCACCCTTCTGCTGTGCCGCGACATCTCGGGCCTCTATTACCCGTTCCTCAACGTCAAGTTAGCCCATCATTTGGCCAGCCACTCGGACACGTCGGATGACTTCCTCCGGATCAACCAGTATTACACCAGCCAGTTTGCCTATCTCATCAACAAACTCGACTCCATGCCCGAAGGTGAAGGCACGGTGCTGGACAACTGCGGCCTCATCTTCATGTCCAACATGTGGTCGGGCAGCAAGCACGACAGCTCCAAAGTGCCGGTGCTGACCGCTGGCACGATGGGCGGCACGCTCGACACCGGCCGCGTGCTCGATTACACCGATGCCGGGGACGAAAACCGCAAGCTCTGCAGCTTTTATCTGTCCCTCATGGACCGGATGGGCGTGAAGCTTGACCACTTCGGTGATGCCGACGCGCGCCTGGCGGGGATTTAACTTTTCCCGTCAGCCGGAGAGGTTTGGTTGGCGATTATTACCTACCCCCTGATGAAAACAGAATTTTTGAGCGTCGCGGTGCTGTTCGGCCTCGTCGCCAGCGCCTACGCGGAAGCGCCCGCGGCCAATGGCCCCCCTGTTCGCGACCCCAACGCACCGGGCTTTGTGTCGGCCAAGGCGGTGAACCCCAGCAACGAGGAGGTGTCCCGGTTTATTGCGACGTTGAACGCGCCGGTGAACGGCGACGGCAATTTCATCATTGGGCCAAACTACTTTGTCTCACCGGAATTTCTGGTGCAGCCCGGCTTGCCGCAAGGCACGGTGTATAGTTTTACCATGTCGTCGGCTGACAGCAAAATTTATCCCGGCATTGACCGCGACCCCGGCACGTTCGGCACGGTGGACCCGAACAACCCCTACACGCTGTTGGTGCCGACCTCGCACCCGGTGTCTTATACGCGCCAGGTCGGGGTGTTTGTGCCCAAGCAATACGTCCCCGGCACCCCCGCGCCCTTTATTGTCGGGGCGGACGGAGTGGACAAGGGCCTGTTCAACGTGTTGAACAACCTGATCGCCGAACACAAAATCCCAGTGATGATTGGCATCTCCATCGCCCACGGCGGACGCCCCAGTGGCGACCCGCAGGGAAGCAGCGACGCCCAGGGCAGCGAACGCGGCCTCGAATACGACACCATGTCGGGCCGTTATGCGGAGTTCGTCGAGACGGAGGTACTGCCGTTGGTGGAAAAACAATGCAATGTGAAATTGACCAAGGACCCGGAAGGCCGCGCGACGATGGGCGGCAGTTCGGGCGGCTCGTGTGCGCTGATCATGGCCTGGTATCACCCGGAACTTTACCACCGCGTCCTCACCTATTCGGGCACTTATGTCAACCAGCAGTGGCCGTTTAACCCCGAGACCCCGCACGGGGCGTGGGGCTTTCACGAAACCCTGATTCCCAACAACCCACCCAAGCCCATTCGCCTTTGGATGGAAGTTGGCGACCAAGACTTGCTCAACCCGAACGTCATGCGCGACGATATGCACGATTGGGTCGTCGCCAACGAGCGCATGGCCACGGTGCTGGCGGCCAAGGGCTACCATTACCAGTTTGTCTTTGCCCTCCATGCCGGGCATACGGACCCCAATGTCAAGCTGCATACCCTGCCAGAAGCGCTCGAATGGCTGTGGCAGGGCTACCCGATCGCGTCGGCGAAATAGCGCTTCACTATAGCAGGGGCGTTGCCTGCCGACGCCCTTCTTTGTCATTTTTCAATTTCCCCAACATGAAAACCAAATTTATAATCCCCGCACTCCTGCTCGGCCTCATGGCCGGCCCCCATCCGGCGTTGGCTGCGGCCGGTGGCAATCCTACCCGCGACCCCAACACCCCCGGCTTCGTTCCGCTCACCCCCGTGAACCTCAGCGCCGACCAGGTGGCCAGTGTGAACGCGGCGCTCAAGGCGTTGCTTTCCACCGACCCCGCCGCCAAGGCCGTCTTCGACCAGCATCCAAATTACAACCCGCTCACCGCCGGCTCGGCCAACCCGCCCCCGGATAAGGATGGGAATTTTCTGATCGGCCCGAACTACTCTCCCGCGCCGGAAATGACAGTTCAACCCGGGGTGCCGCAGGGCACGGTGTCCCGGTTTACGATGAACTCGACCGACAGCAAAATTTATCCCGGCATTGCCAAAGACGCCAATGGAATTGTGGATCCGTCGGACCCGGCCAAGATGCTTGCGCCGACCAGCCACCCCGCTCCCTACGCGCGCACCATAACCGTATATGTGCCGAAGCAATATGTGCCCGGCACACCCGCGCCACTCATTGTGACGATGGACGGCATGGAAGGCGGCTTGCCGACCGTGCTGGACAATATGATCGCGCAGCACCGCTTACCGGCGATGATCGCCGTGGGCATCAGCGCCAACAGTGACGCCCAGGGCAGCCAACGGGGCTTGGAATATGACACCATGTCGGGCGTCTATGCGGATTTCGTCGAGACTGAGGTGTTGCCGCTCGTGGAAAGCAAATACAACGTGACCATCACCAAAGACCCGGACGGCCGGGCAACGCTGGGCGGCAGTTCCGGCGGCTCGTGCGCCCTCATCATGGCTTGGTATCATAATGACCTCTACCATCGCGTCATCACTTATTCCGGAACGTATGTGAACCAGCAGTGGCCGTATAATCCAGATACGCCCCATGGCGCCTGGGAATTTCACGAACACCTCATCCCACAAAGCCCGGTCAAACCCATTCGCCTCTGGATGGAGGTCGGCCAGCAGGATCTGCTCAATCCAAATGTTATGCGGGACAACATGCACGATTGGGTCGTCGCGAATGAGAATATGGCCAAGGTTCTGAAGGCCAAGGGCTACCATTACCAGTTTTCCTTCGCCCTCGGGGCGGGGCACAACGACAGCAACGTGCATCGGCAAACCCTCCCCGAAGCGCTCGAATGGGTCTGGCAGGGCTACCCCATTGACCCGGCGAAATAGTTTGTGCTTATCTCCACCCCACCACCCCCTCACGAAACAAGAAACTCACCATGAAAATCCAATTATTGACCAGCAGCCTCCTGGTTTGTCTGGCGGCGGGAACCACTCCATTATTGGGCGCGGACGCCGCTCCCGCGCCGGTGGCGGCCTCCGCCTCGACTACGGCAATGGCCGCTCCTGCCGCAGCCGCGGGCAGCGCTTCCGCCCCGCGCGGTCGCGGCCCCGGCGGCGCTCCGGCGACTCCCGCCGAAGTGGCCGAGATGGCGAAACTTAAAGACCTCCCGCCCTATGCCGTGGGCCTCGGCGATGGGGATTATTCCACGGGGCCGGACTATACCCCGGCCCCGGAACAGACCGCGAAGGACGGCGTGCCCAAGGGCAAGGTGGACAGCTTCATCATGAACGCCGCCGACAGCAAATTTTACCCTCCCACCGGCAAGCGTGGGGCCACGGACACTCGCAAGGTGACGGTTTATGTGCCCAGCCAGTATGTGCCCGGCACGCCCGCCCCATTCATCGTTTCTTGTGACGCTTATGGTGCGGCACGGAATCAACTGCCCAACATCCTCGACAACATGATCGCCGACCACCGCCTGCCGGTGATGATTGCGGTGATGATTGCAAATGGCGGCGGGGACGGCGGCGGCAGCGAGCGCGGCCTGGAATATGACACCGTGTCCGGCAAATACGCCGAATTTGTGGAGGCGGAAGTTCTACCCCTGGTGGAGAAAAACTACGGTGTCACCCTGACTAAAAACCCGGACGCCCGCATGACCCTGGGCGGCAGTTCCGGCGGCTCGGCGGCCTTCTCGATGGCGTGGTTTCATCCGGAGCTTTATCACCTCGTGGTCACTTACTCAGGCACCTATGTGAACCAACAGGCCGGCCCGGACGCCCCGCATGGCGCGTGGAACTTTCACGAAACACTCATCCCCAGCAGCCCGACGAAGCCGCTACGCGTATGGCTGGAAATGGGCGAGCGGGATAACGGCGCCGCGACTTCCGCGTCCGGATTCCACAATTGGGTCATTGCCAACATCAACATGGCCGCGGTTTTGAAGGCCAAAGGTTATCATTATCAAATGGTATTTGCCAAGGGGGCGGGCCACACGGATGGTCGTATCGATTGCCCAAACCCTCCCGCAAGCCCTGGAATATGTGTGGCGAGGCTATCCGATTGAGCCGGCGAAGGACGCGCCGGCCACGCCGGCGGCAAAATGAGCGCGGTAAGAGGCCTCATCGCCAGTTCGTCTGCTTTGTTCATCCCAACCCAATCGTTCCGACCGGGCACAACCCGTTGGTGCGGGTTTTTCCATCCCCAAAACCTAAACTTGATTATGAAAACCACCCAAGTGCGCAGCGGCCTCCTGCTTTGCCTGCTATCCTCCACCCTGGCAATTTTTGGCGCGGACGCCCCCGCCGCGCCGGCCGCTTCGTCGCCCGCGCTGGCCGCGCCTGCGGCGGCATCTAACAATGCCCCGGTGGCCGCCCCCGGCGGTGCCGTCCCCGGCAGGGGGCCAGCGGCCCGGGCTCTGTCCGGCCCTCCGGCGACGGCTGCCGACATCGCCGAAATGGCGACCCTCAAAGACCTCCCGGCCTATGCCGCGGGCTTGGGCGACGGTGATTATTCCGTCGGCCCGAATTACACTCCCGCGGTCGAAGAAAAACGCCGGGACGACGTTCCCCATGGCAAAATCGTCAACTTTGAAATGAACTCGGCCGACAGCAAAATATTTCCCGGCAACCCCGCGTTCACGCGCAAAGTGGCCGTGTATATTCCGAGCCAGTATGTCCCCGGCACCCCCGCACCGCTTATTGTGTCTTGTGACCAATATGGGCTGTCCACAAACACCGGGGTGTTTCAGAACACCCTGGACAACATGATTGCCGACCAGCGCCTGCCCGTGCTGGTGGCGGTGATGATCGCCAGCGGCGGTAGCGAGCGCAGCATGGAATACGACACCGTTTCTGGTAAATACGCCGAATTTGTCGAGTCGGAAGTTTTGCCCCGGGTGGAAAAAGAAACCGGCGTGACCGTGACCAAGGACCCCGACGCCCGCATGGCTTATGGCGGCAGTTCGGGTGGCATCGCGGCGTTCAGCATGGCGTGGTTTCACCCGGAGCTTTACCACCGCGTGGTGTCCTTCTCGGGCACCTTTGTGAACCTGCGGCACAGCGACGAAGTCCCGCACGGCGGCTGGGAATACCACGAAAATTTGATCGCGCAAGCCCCCGCCAAGCCGCTGCGAGTCTGGCTCGAAGCCGGCGAGAACGACAACGGAGCGACGACGGCTTCGTCCGCCTTCCGCAACTGGGTCATCGCCAACAAGCACATGGCCGCGGCCCTGAAGGCCAAAGGCTATCACTACCAGTTTGTCTTCGCCAAAGGCGCGGGCCACACGGACAGCCGGACCAACCAGCAAACGATCGCGCAAGCCTTGGAATTTGTATGGAAGGGCTACCCCATCGAGCCGGTGAAGGATGCCAAAGCGGCGCCCGCCACAAAATCCGCGCCGTAGGATTTTTCAGTCGTTAGCTACCCGTGCAATCCGCGTTATCTGTGGTATAAAATTGGCTAAATTATTTTGATGGCGGGATCGCGGTTGGGGTGCGCGGACTCACCGGAAAAATCGGTGAGCGAGAGGTGCGCAGTATTTTCAGCCTCGAGGGCATGGGTGAAATAATCGGGAACCTGGCGGCCCCAGGCCACGCGGCAGCGGCGGAGGCTGATTTCATCCGCCTCGCGAAAGTTGAAACCCGGCGTGCCATGGGGTTCGAGGGCGGTGGCCCCGGTCATTGGCCGATTGTCAAAAAACCCGCCCGGATATTTGGTCCAGCGTTCGAGCGTGACGAACACATTCTCGAAGGCAACCTGGCGGACGGGCTGGCCCGGCGAGCCTTGCAGGCGGATGCTGTTTTCCGACCGTCCGGTGACGTTTTGGACGCGCACGTCGGTGATGGCACCGGGAGTGGTTTGGGGGTTGCGGGGCAGCGCGGTGAAGGAGATGGCTTCACCCCGGCCCCACCAGGGATCGGAATGATAACGCGCGAGGAAATTTAGGTCGTTGAAGCGCACCCGTGAAACATTGCCTTCGTCACGCAACTGGATGCACAGCCCCCGGCAGGAAGAGCGGATGTCACAATGCTCGAAGAGAATGTCCTGAATGTCCTGGGTCGTTTCGGTTCCAATTTTTAGGCCGGAGTCCTGGGTGGTGATGACGCAGTCGTGGACATTGATCTTGGCGGAGGGGCCATAGTCGGTGGTCTGGCGGGAAGTTTTGACCACGACGGCGTCGTCGCCGCAGGTAATGTCGCAGCGGCGAATTTCGACATCGCGGCGGTGGTCAACATCAATGCCGTCGCAATTGGGGACGTTGAGGGGATTGCGGATGGTGACCTGATCCACCAGGACGTGTTCACTGCCGAGGAGGTGCAATGTCCAGCTTGAGGAGTCGTATAAAGTGACATCAGATATTACGAGGCCCGGGCAGGCGGTGAAGAGACACAAGCGGGGACGGCGGGGGGCCAGGCGCCACCATTCATTGGCCGCGTCATAATTGGTGGCGAAGGCCCGCCATTGGCCGTTTATGCGCCCAGTGCCGGACACGCGCACCTCGGCGGCACCCGTGGCCGACAGGACGGCAAGCGCGGCCGGATAATCCGGCAGGTTCGGGCTGGCCAGCAGTTCCGCGTCGTCCGCCAGATGAAAATCAACCCGGTCGCGCAGTTGCAGCCCGCCAGTGAGATAACGCCGCCCGCCCGGCACGACGACGCGGGCACCTGCCCGTACCGCGGCGGCGGCATCAATCGTGCGTTGGAGGGCAGCCGTATCCGGGGTGACCCCATCGCCGACGGCACCGTAATCGCGAATATTGAAGTCCCGGGCCTGGAGGCGATTGGGGGACGGCAGAATCTGACAGCCGGAAAACGCCGCACCGACCGTCGCCACCGCGGCGAGTTTGGCGCCAAGGCGTAAAATCTGGCGGCGGGTGGAGTGGGCGGGGCTCATTTAGTTTTAGCGCACTTCGTGTTAACGAGAGCAATTTTTTTCGTCATGCTCCTGCTCCCGCCTTTTCCAACGCGGCTCGCCCCGCTACCAGGGTGGCGATGATTTTGTCCGCATCGTAAACGCAGCCGGCCCAGGTGCCGCCGCTGGCGGATTGCAGGGCCGCCCAGAGGCGCGTGTCCTCCGGGTAGGCGGAGTGGGGGGCTAAATCGGGCCGCGGCGCGCGGGCGGCGAGGATGCGGCCGCCTTCCTCCGGGGTGAAGCGGAGTTCGCCTGCGCCGACGAGATCAACGCGGCCTTCACCGCTGTTGCGGTCAATTTCGATGCGGATGATGTCGCCCTCCACAATTTTGCCAATCGGGCCGCCAGCCAGGCCTTCGGGGCTGACGTGCCCGATGCACGCGCCGGTGGACACGCCGGAAAAGCGGGCGTCCGTCAGCAGCGCGATGTGTTTACCGAAGGGCAGATGCTTCAAGGCGGCCGTCACCTGATAGGTCTCCATCATGCCGGTGCCCATCGGCCCGATGCCAGCCAGCACCATCACGTCGCCCGCCTTGACGAGGCCGAGTTTGAGCGCGGAAATGGCGTTCATCTCCGACACGAAAACTTTGGCCGGGCCTTCCTTGCGGTAAACGCCGTCGGCATCCACGACTGTCGGGTCAATGGCCGTGGCTTTGATGATGGAACCCTCCGGCGCGAGGTTGCCGCGCGGGAATACCAGCGTGCCAGTCAGGCCGCGCTGTTTCGCCGCGGCCGGGGACATGATCACGTCGTCGGGCGGCACATTGTCCTTCTGGAGCAAAATTTCCCGGAAGCGAACGCGGCGTTCGGAGTTCTCCCACTCGTCCAGATTTTCGCCCAGGGTTTTTCCTGTGACCGTCAGGACATTCGTATCGAGCAAACCCAGCCGGCGCAGATGCAGCATCACCTCGGGCACGCCGCCCCCCAAAAACACGCGGACGGTCGGATGATGCACGGGGCCGTTCGGCAGGACGCTGACGATGCGCGGAACGCGGCGGTTCACGGCAATCCAGTCGTCCACGGCCGGCGGCGGCAAACCGGCGGCATGCGCGATGGCGGGAATGTGCAGCATAAGATTGGTCGAGCCGCCGAATGCCGCATGCACCACCATCGCGTTTTGAATGCTGGCGGAGGTGAGAATGTCGCGCATCGCGAGCGAGCGCTCCTTCAGGTGATGCAGCGCGCGCGCCGAGCGCCGGGCCACATCCAGCCACACCGGCTGTCCCGATGGCGCCAGCGCCGAGTGCGGCACGGACAACCCCAGCGCCTCGCTGACGACCTGCGCCGTCGCCGCCGTGCCGAGAAATTGGCAGCCGCCGCCCGGAGTGGCGCAAGCGCGGCAGCCCAAGTCCGCGGCTTCCTGCAAAGAGATAATCCCATGCGCGTAACGCACCCCGAGCGACTGCACCGCGCCGGCGTCTTCGCCCACGGTGGGCGGCAGCGTGACGCCGCCGGGCACCACGACGCAGGGCAAATCGTGCAAACCCGCCACCGCCATCATCATTGCTGGCAGCCCCTTGTCGCAGGTGGCAATGCCCAACACCCCGGCGCGCAACGGCAGGGAGCGCGCGAGCCGGCGGAAAATCACCGCCGCGTCATTGCGATAGGGCAAGCTGTCGAACATGCCCGTCGTGCCCTGGGTGCGGCCATCGCAGGGGTCGGAGCAAAAGCCGGCAAAGGGAATCGCGCGCAACTGGCGGAACTCTTCCGCGGCGGCCTGGACGAGCAGGCCAATCTCCCAGTGCCCGGTGTGGTAGCCAAGCGCAATCGGCCGGCCATCCGGGGCGCGCACGCCGCCCTGGGTGCTGAGAATCAGAAACTGCGGGCGGCCGGATTCGGCGGCGTTCCAGCCCATCGCGGCATTTTGGCTCATGCCAAAGAGGTTGCCACTCGGCTCATTGAGCAGAAAATCCTTGGTCAGGGGCAAACTGCCCGCGGGGCCGCGAGCTTGGGTTTGAATCTCGTAGAGGTCGGAAGGGGCGGGGTCGGTCATCCCGCCATTGAAACAGCCCGCGCGCGGGAAACAATGGGAAACTAAGGCGCACAAAATCGGCAAATCGCCTCGACACGCGCCCGCTCTCTTGTCAAACAACTACTTCTCCTTACCCCCCAACCCCATGATTGACAAGCGCTGGCTCCGCATCATCCCGTTGGCTCTGATCATGTATACGATCGCCTATGTGGATCGCACCAATGTCTCCCTGAGCCTCGACCCCACGATTTCGACGATGGTGAAGGATTTGGCGATGGATGACAAAATGCGGGGCGAGGCCGCCGGCATTTTCTTTTACGGATATGTGCTGCTGCAAATCCCGGGGGGTTTGCTCGCGTCCCGCTGGAGCGCGCGCAAGACGATCAGCATCTGCCTGGTTTCCTGGGGGGTGTTCGCGGCGGGCTGCGGCCTGGCGAAAACCTTCCAGCAATTTGAGGTGATGCGCTTCATGCTCGGCCTGTCGGAAAGCGCGATCTTTCCCGCGACCACCGTGCTGCTCACCCAGTGGTTCCCCCGCACCGAACGCGCCCGCGCCAATTCCCTGTGGCTCTTGTGCCAGCCCCTTGCGCTGGTGGCGTCCGCGCCGATCACGGGCAAACTTTTGGACCTGTATGGCTGGCAGACGATGCTGTTCCTCGAAGGCAGCCTGCCGTTGGTGTGGCTGCCCATTTGGTGGTTCTACATCCGCGATCATCCGCGCGAAGTCTCCTGGATTTCCACCGAAGAGCGCACCCGTTTGGAAAAAACGCTCCACGATGAAGCCGCCGACCAGGAGCCGCCGTTGCCCGTTTCTCTGCCGGCGCGGCTGCTCAATCCCGTCGTGCTGGCGATGATCGTGCTCTATTTTTTGCACAATTGCGCGGCCTATGGCTGTATGACTTTTTTTACGGACAGTCTGAAAGCGGGGAATTTTAGCGGCGCGGAAAAAGGTTTTCTACTGGCCGCGCCCTACGCCCTGAGCGCCGTGCTCATGCTGCTGAATTCATGGCACTCGGACAAGACCGGCGAACGCCGCGGCCATGTCGCTGCCGCCTACCTGATGAGCGGAACCAGCCTGATTTTAAGCGTCTTGACCAAGGACAATTTTTGGGTTTCGTATGCTTTCCTGTGCTTCGCGATTCCGGGGCCGTTTGTTGCCATGTGCCCCTTCTGGACCATTCCGGCGGAAACGCTGCCCCGGAAAATGACCGGCTGGGTGGTTGGCCTGGTCAATGCCTTCGGCAGTTTTGGCGGCATCGCCGGCCCGTTGCTGGTCGGCTGGCTGGAAAAGCAGTATCACAACACGGACCTTGGTTTTAACCTGCTGGGCGCGGGCATGTTGCTCAATGTCGCGCTGACCTTCGTGCTGCCCAAATCCAAGCCCCGCGCACCCGCGAAAAAAATCCTGGAACTCGTCCAAATTAAATGAATATCTGCCGCTTCAAAAACCAGCGCGATGAAATCCGTCTCGGCCTGGTGACAGACGGGGCGCTCCTTGACCTCACACCCGCGGGCCTGACCAGCCTGGGCGCGTTGCTCGAAAGCGACGACCCCGTGGCGCAGTTGCGGGAAGCCGCCCAGCGCGGCCTGCCCCGGATGGTGTGGGCTGATGTTCGGCTGTGCGCGCCCGTGGAACGCCAGGAGATTTGGGCCGCAGGTGTTACCTATCTTCGCAGCAAGACCGCGCGCATGGCGGAATCTGATTTCAGCGCGACCGCCTACGACCGCGTTTACGTTGCTGAACGCCCGGAGATTTTCTTCAAAGCTCTCGCCGAGAAAGTCGTCCCAACCGGAGAGCCGGTGGGCATCCGCCAGGACGCAAAGTGGAATGTGCCGGAGCCGGAGTTGGCCTTGGTGTTCAATTCCCGGGGAAAAATCGTCGGCCACACCATCGGTAATGACATGAGTTCGCGGGACATCGAAGGTGAGAATTTGCTCTATTTGCCGCAGGCCAAAACCTACTATCGTTCCTGCGCGCTCGGGCCGTGGATCCGCCTCGGCGCGGACGAGGCGGCCGCGCGGGAATGGAAAATCCGCATCGCCATTGAGCGCCACGGCCAGCGTGTCTTTACCGGCGAAACGTCCATCAGCCAAATCAAGCGAAGGTTCGCGGAACTGGCCGATTATCTCTTTCGCAGCCAGGTCTTCCCGCACGGCGTCGTCCTCCTCACCGGCACCGGCATCGTCCCGCCCGACGGCTTCACGCTTAAGGAACAGGATATGGTCGAGATTGAGATCACCGGCCTCGGCGTGCTGCGGAATCCGGTGATGGTCGTGTAGTGGGCTGCTTCGCCGACCCGATCACGAGCGTAAGGCGAAGCCTATGGAGTGCGGCGGCACGCCGCCGCTTTTCTTCCGCGTCCCGCTGTAGCGGGATCGCGCGGTTCAACGCTTGCATGGGCATATATAAAACTTGTTTCGTGTTGCGTATTGGAATAGACAAAAAGGCGAAGATGAGCATCCTTAAGAATTTTTCTTGGATTGTTTGCGTTCTTGAACGCTTCCCGCGAGGGTGCATGACGGTGAGTTTTTTTTGGATCCTTCTATTGGCCGCACTGCCTTGGCTTTCATCTCGTGCGGCTGACCTTTATGTGGTTTCCGATTACACGACAATTGTAACGTATTCGCCTGATGGAAGCGTTCAACCATTCCCAACGAACCCGGCAATCGTGCTAAACACTGCACCCCTCGTGCGTGATTACTTGGTTGGCTTTGCCGTGGATGCAAGCGGGAACGTTTTCCTTGGGTATCAGGAGCAAAACTTTAATACTATCAACCAGACATATGCCTATTTTATTCTTAAATATTCTCCGACGGGGCAGTTACTAGCACAGTACAATCTGAATGGCCTCTCCGAAAATGATGATCTTGGCATCAGCGGCATGGCGACGGATCAAAACAACAATCTTTATGTGGTTTCCGATTACACGACAATTGTAACGTATTCGCCTGATGGAAGCGTTCAACCATTCCCAACGAACCCGGCAATCGTGCTAAACACTGCACCCCTCGTGCGTGATTACTTGGTTGGCTTTGCCGTGGATGCAAGCGGGAACGTTTTCCTTGGGTATCAGGAGCAAAACTTTAATACTATCAACCAGACATATGCCTATTTTATTCTTAAATATTCTCCGACGGGGCAGTTACTAGCACAGTACAATCTGAATGGCCTCTCCGAAAATGATGATCTTGGCATCAGCGGCATGGCGACGGATCAAAACAACAATCTTTATGTGGTTTCCGATTACACGACAATTGTAACGTATTCGCCTGATGGAAGCGTTCAACCATTCCCAACGAACCCGGCAATCGTGCTAAACACTGCACCCCTCGTGCGTGATTACTTGGTTGGCTTTGCCGTGGATGCAAGCGGGAACGTTTTCCTTGGGTATCAGGAGCAAAACTTTAATACTATCAACCAGACATATGCCTATTTTATTCTTAAATATTCTCCGACGGGGCAGTTACTAGCACAGTACAATCTGAATGGCCTCTCCGAAAATGATGATCTTGGCATCAGCGGCATGGCGACCCAACCCGCTACCCCCGCAACCACCACGCTGCGCCGGGCGACGACGGTGATGAATGACGGCCCGGATTATGGTGTAGACACGCCCTTGATACCTTCAACTGATGCCACGACGCTGCATAATTTCCCGACCGTGACCAATGGCTTGGTCGCTGATGGGGTGACGCCGCTCATCCTGGAATTCGACGGCTTGGCGCCCGGCAATTACACAATTAACGTGGATAACATCACAGGGGGCGTCCTCAACATCAATTCAGGCAACGGTGGAGACTCGAATAGACAACTGGCCGGACAGCTTCAAGTCCTCTCCGGCAATAGTTGGATCCCCGGCAATACGGTCACTGTATCTTCGGCTGGACCTTGCTTTGCCTACATCCAAGGCTTCAAGCCCGAAGCAATTTCTTTTGCGGAGGGATCAACGAATTTGACCGTGCAGATGAGCATTCAAGCGGTCGGTGGCGCTGGCTCCAGCATTCCCCTGCCCGTTTTCCAAATTTGCAAGCCGCCTGTCGTGCTCGTGCATGGCTATAACACGCCAGGTGCCAGCTCATGGTCGAGCAATTTTTTGGCTCAGCTAGAGGTGGACAGACCCGCTAATTTTGTTCAGGCCATCACCTATGCAATACAGTCCTTAAATACAAAGGACACTCTCTTTCACAATGCTGTGTATCTCGACGAGACCCTCAGCGAACCTCGCGGAGTCGAAGACTTGGTTAATGGACCGTTTGCTGGCTGGGCCTTGACCCGTTATGACCTGGTTTGCCATAGCCAAGGCGGTGTGTTGGCGCGGATGCTCTGCGCCATTGATACGGCATTGCCTTCTGATGTTGAGCCCCAACATACCCCTTATCTAACCACCCCTTTCCGCTCGCCGCAAAATTTTCACCGCGGACGTTTTCGAAGAATTATCACCATCGGCGCGCCACAAAACGGCACCCGCCTGGCTTATTACGTTCTGGCTGCAAAACAAAAGTCCAATGACCCCTATTTTCTTTGGGCACTTCCAGCAATTTTAGGCGATGCCATTCAGCCAAAATTTGACCCTTTTGGCGTATTTAGCAACGAGATTCAGGAGATTAACGATCCGAGGTATCCCGTGGATTCCGCCGCCAAGTTTCGACAAATAACTACGAGCATCGCTGGGGATCAAGTCCCCGGGACTCCACTAATAAATCCCCTTGCTTACATCGCAACCGGCTTGACCGGATTGGTGCCTGGTCAAGGTTACACCAGCGGCCAAATCGTTTTTGGTGGTAATAATGGCTCAGCGGCGTTTCCTATTCCCGATTTGATTCATGGCGGAGGTTCGGATGGCGTGGTTGATGTTGTCAGTCAACAGGGCGGTCCTGGAAGCATCTCTTCACCATACACCGCTCATGACGTTGCGCACGCGGACTATTTCTGGCTATTCAATGTGGCCCCTGGTCAAAGCGACACAACGGATCCAGATGTTGCCGTGGAAGTCGCGGATGACTTGGATAGTCCGGATTCATCCAACGAATTCGGCCCTTTCTATCTCCCGACAAGATATACTCCGGGCGGGGCTGATCAGCTAGCCATTAATGCTGTGATTTTTGCGAAGAATGAGTCGAATAATCTCTTATATGACACGCCTGGGCCACTGGCGCGCAACATCACGCTCCAGAATAATATAGGGTCAAACTTATCAGTTAAAAGTCCTGACGTAGCGGTCCAGGCAACCACAGCGGCCACTACGACTTACTCTTACACCCTTACCCCAACCACTGACGAACCACTGCAAGGGAACGTTTCGTGGTTTACTGAGGTTTATGCGCCGGGCGCGGTCACTTACAATGGAGTTACGGTTCAAGTCAATTCGGCTGATTCTACGCAAGTGACTGTTTCAGTGGATCCCTCGGTGGTGGGCGATGTCATCCTCCATGCGGTTTACACATCAACGACCGGCGATCTCGTGGTTTCGCAACCTGTGGTCGTAGTTTCCATCGCGCCTACCTCCGCGCCGCAAACAGGATTAGCGCTTTCTCCCTCTCCGGCCAGCGTTATTGCCGGGGAAACGGTGGATTTGGAACTCGACAACATTTACGACGACGGAACAAGCCAACCTGTTTTTCTCTCCGCCGCAACCCCGGCGCAGTTCACTTCTTCGAATACGTCGTTGCTTATTGTCAACCCCGATGGCTCGATTCAGGGGGTGGCACCGGGCCAGGTGACGGTGACGGCTTCCTACGGAGGATTCAGCACCCAGGCCAACGTGACCATCACCGCGCCAGGGCTGGGGCCGCAGATTACCAGCAGCGGCACGGCGGATGGCGCGTTCAACACGGCTTTTTCTTATCAGATTACGGGGACGAACAACCCCACGAGCTTTGGCGCGACCGGGTTGCCCGCGGGTTTGACGGTCAACGCGACCACGGGGCTGATCAGCGGAACGCCGACCGAGAGCGGCACTTTCACGGTCACGACCAGCGCCGCCAACGCGAGCAACCAGGACACCAACACCCTGACGATGACGGTCGCCCCGCCGATAAACTTCAGCCAATGGGAAGCCACCTATTCCATCACGAGCGCGGCCACCGCCATTCTCCAGAGCGACGGTATTCCCACCTTGCTGAAATATCTCTACGATCTCGACCCGACGATCCCGGCCGGTTCCGCGAATCTCTCCGCGTTGCCTTTGGCGGGGATGGACACGACCACGACCCCGGGGACGAGCTACCTCACGCTCACCTACCGCCAGTATGCATTGGCGACCGGCCTCACGGTCAGCGTGCAAAGCTCTCCCGATTTGGTGAACTGGCAGACCATCATCCCCGACCTCACCCAGCAAATCGGCACCGATCCGGTTACCGGCGATCCGATTATGGAGGTTGAAGTCAAATACACCGGCCCGAAATTTGCTGTTCCTCCGGTTGAACGTCTCGAGTCCGTAACTCTCACCCGCCCTTGGATGGCGGGCCGTGAGGCAAGGTTACTGCTTCCCGCACTCAATTCTGCCAATCACATAGCGCGATTTCGGCTGGACTCATGCGTGGATTGGGCACAATTTCGGATTTGTGGATGGGCCTGCGCGCAGTCTGGGTATGACGGTTCCCGCGTTTGGGAACCAATACGCCCCTGCGCCCATGCGCGACCGGGTGGTGCGCGAAACTGCGCCGACCCTCAAGGAAATGGCGCCCAGCCAGCGCCCCCAGGAACGTCTCGAGACAAACGGTCCCGGCGCACTCAGCGACACGGAATTGCTCGCCATGCTCCTGCGGAGCGGGAGCGCGGGGCTGGACGTGCTCAAGGTCTCCGGCACGTTGCTGGCCGCAGCCGGCTCGCTTGCCGCGCTGCTGTCGTGGAAGGCCGAGGATTTCCGCTGCGTGAAAGGCATCGGGCGGGTCAAGGCGCTCCAAATGGTCACGGTTATGGAAGTGGCCCGCCGGGTGGTCGCGCAAGCGGCCGCGCACGATAACGAGAACCTGGCCACGCCGCAATTGGTTTACCAGCACTTCATGCCGATCATTGCCGGTCTCGAGGTCGAAAAATTCTGGATTCTCTGCCTGAACCGCAAGCACCGCCTCCTCAAGCGCAGCGAAGTCACCTCCGGCACCGCGAACAGCAGCCTTTCTCATCCGCGGGAAGTCTTTCGCGAAGCCATTCGCTGCAACGCCAGTGTCATCGTCGCCGTGCATAACCACCCCAGTGGCGACCCCGCCCCGAGCAAGGCCGATCTGGAAATCACCCGGCAACTGCGCCAGGCCGCCGAAATCATCGGCATTGAATTACTTGACCATGTCATCCTCGGCCAACCCGGCGCCGATCCGCAGCATCTGGGCTATTTTTCCTGCCGGCAGGCGGGCTTGTTCGCTTAAACCGGCGCGGCGCCGGTCGTTTCATTCGCGAGCAGGTCGGCGAAATTCCGGTTCAGCGCCGGGCCTGATTCAAACTCCGTCAGGGCGGACAGGTAGGCTGGAACCAGCGCATCGGTCGCCAGCAAAGTTGCATCCCCGGCGGTGTTTCCGACGATGTCGAGGTCATGGTGGAATGCGCCAAGGGTGAGTTGGTGCAGTGGCTGGCCGGGCTGGTAGCGCAGTTCCAGATTGTCATTCGCGTTGGCGACCTCGACCAGGCTCACCAATTTCAAGTCTATCATCCGGCCCAAGCCCTCGTTGAGAATGGCGGCCGGCACCCGCAGGGCATTCGCCAGTTCCTCGGAACGTTGGCCCGGGCTGCTGGCGGAGAAATGCGCGGGCAATTTGCAAAAACGCCGCCAGATTCAAGAGCCGCCGCGTGCGCGGGCTGACCTGGTTCCAGAGGCGGTCCGCAGTGATGATATTGGCGTTCTGCACCGCGTAGGTGAGCAACCCGCCAAAAAGCACCATGGTCCAGAAAACATACAGTCCAAACATCAGAATGGGAATGATGCCCACGGAACCGTAGAGACTCATGCGGTTGAGCACCATGGAGACGTAGAGGAAGGAGAGGTAGTTGTTCAGAATCAGGCCCATTGCCACCACCATGCCGCCGAGCAGCGCCGGCCCCCACCGCACGCGGGTGTTGGGAATGAACCGGTAAAACACCGCCAGCAATAGCGTGAGCAGCACAAACGCCAGCAGATGCGTCACCCCGGTGAAATTGCCCAGGATATCCCGCCCCCAGGCGGGCAGTTTGTCTTTGGCGATGCTGCCGAGGGTGGCTGCGGAGAGCACGACCGCGGTGGTAAACGCCGCCAGCACACCCAGGCTGAAAACCGTCCCATACAGAACGATGCGCCGTAAAATGTCCCGCCCCCGCCGCACGCCCCAGATGTTGTTAAAATTGGTCTCAATTGAAACCATCATCTGGATGCAGATAAAAATTAAAAATACGAGGCCGAACACGCCAATGGTGCGCGAATGGGCGCTGTCCACGAAGCTTTGTATAAAGGCCACCAATTGCTGGTTCACCTGGCTGGGCGCGGTATCCGCGGTTTCCAACAGCGTGGAGGAGGCTGCCGGGGCGGGCGCATCTGCGGCAGGGTGGTCCGTGGGCGTTGGGCCGGGCGCGTCCTGCTGCGCACCGACGCTGGTCGAAGGCGCGATGAAGGTGACGATCTGCTGCAAAAGGTTGGTCGTGAACTTCTCGGAATCATTTTGATGCACAAAGCTGGTCAGCATGATCGCGAGCGAGACAATCGGCCCCAGCGACATCAGGGAGGCGTAGCTCAGCGCCGCCGCCTGGCTGAACATCTTTTTCGCCAGCACGCCCCGGAAGGTGATGCTCAGGACGCGCAGGCCCGCGTAAAACCGCCCCCGCGCGGTTTGGTCGAACACGATTTTGTGGTGCCAAATTTCTTCCTGCAATACCTTCCGCGTGTGCCGCAACCACTGCGCGGCGGAATGGGTTTTGGCAGGCGGCGTGGACATGGCAGCCGCCTCTCAGCCGGCCGTGGCCGACATCGCCGTCCACGCGGCCCAGGCCAGATAGCCCATGCCGCCAACGCCCACCAAGGCAAAGACGATCATGACAGTCAGGTTCAACGTCATGGTGCAAATGAACAAACCCAGGCCTGCGCAGACGGAGGCCACCATGCCAGCGTGATCGCCCAGCGACCAGTAGGTGAGCAAAAAGAAACCCAGGCCAAGCATGGCGCGAAAACGCACGAGCGGGAACAGGCTAAACACGTTCAGAAAAAGGCCTAGCGCCAGCAAAAAGTCGAACAACCCGACCAGTGCGAAGGGCTGGTGCAGCACACTCTCAAATTTCCCGGTAAACAAATCCACGATCACTGAGTAGCGCGGCAGGCTGTTCGCCAGCCCGCTCAACAACATCATCACGGTCAGGACGGGCATGGACAAGCTGGCCGCGCGGTCCAGCTTCTTCTGCGTGTCCTTGAGGTGCTTGGTGTCTGTTGTCTGGCCCTCGGAGGCCGCCAGCAACTGCTCGACGGTAATGCCTGGCTTGCCCTCATCCTCCGGATTGTTGAGTTGCTGGAACGTGACCTTTTCATCGCCTTTCTTCAGGCCGATTTTCTTGCGCTCGGGGAATAGAAAGGCCTTCAATTCTTCGCTTTCGCCGACGACAAACCATTCACTTTTCGTTTCGTCCGCCACTTGGGTGGTTAGCGTAATTTTGCCCGCATCGGCGAGAGAGGTCATTTGCTCGTCGTCGAACGGCCCGCTGACGTCGCCGCCCTCGGTCTGTCGGATGTAGAATTCGCCCATGAGCGGGGGCATTAAAACCGCAACGACCCCGACTCCGCAAGCTAAAAGCCGCCGTTAGCGCATTTTCCACGCCGGTCCGGTCGGGGGGGGCGGCGCGGCCAGCCAGGCGGCGATTTGGTCGCGTAAGAACGCAATCCAGGCAGGATGCTCGTTTAGGCAGGGGATCAGTGCGAACTCCCGGCCGCCCGCAGCCATAAATATTTCCTTTCCGCGCAGGGCGATTTCCTCGATGGTTTCCAGGCAGTCACTCACGAAGGCCGGGCTGGCCACGAGCAACCGTTTCACGCCTTCGCCGGGCAAATCGCGCAGGCGGTAGTCGGTGTAAGGCGTCAGCCAGGGTTCCCGCCCGAGCCGGCTTTGGAAGGAAATCTCGAATTGTCCGCTCCGCAAGCCCAGTTGGGCGGCGACCAATGCCGCCGACCGCAGGCATTGGTGGCGGTAACAGGTGGCGTGGGCGGGGTGGCAGCCATCGCAGCAATCCGGTCGGCTCAGGCAATGTGCATGCGAAGCGTCGCTCACCTGCAAATGACGGTAAGGTATGCCGTGGAAGGAAAATAGAAGTTTGTCGAAGCCCTGCGCCAAGGCTGGGCGCATGGAATCAGCGAGCGCGGCAATGTAGGCGGGATGGTCGTAAAACGGTGGCATTGTGTCCACCGGCACGCCGGGCAATTGTGCGGCGAGGATTTTTTCCGCCTGCACCGTGGCTGTTTCGTAGCTCGACATCGCATATTGCGGATAGAGTGGAACGATCAGCACCCGCGTGGCCCCGGCCTGGCGCAACGCGCTGACCACGCTTGCCACCGATGGCTCGCCATAGCGCATCGCCACCGCCACGTTCGCCGCCGGCCCCACTTGTGCTTGGAACCTTCTTTTGCACATTCCGGCTGGTCACCACCAGCGGCGAGCCTTCCGGCGTCCAGATTTTGGCATAGGCTTCCGCCGAGTTGCGCGGGCGGGTGGGCAGGATAAACAGATTGAGCACCAGCCAGCGCAGCGGCGCGGGCGTGTCGAGCACGCGCCCGTCACCCAAAAACTCAGCCAGATAGAGCCGCACGTCCGCCACCGACGGCGAAGCGGGCGAGCCAAGGTTGAGCAGTAAAACAGCGGGCGAGGGCATGGCGTAAAAACAAATTTATATTTATTCCCCGGCGCCTGGCGACAGATTTAGTGCGCGCAAACCCGCCGCCTGGCCGGTGGCCAGACATTGCGGCACCGACACCCCGCCGCGATACGAACCCGCCAGCGTCAGGCCCGGCCACGCCCGCTCCGTCCCTTCGATGGCCGCCAGCATCGCGCCATGATCCAAGTTGTATTGCGGAATGGCCCGCGGCCAACGGACGATTTTTTGAAAGATCGGTGGGGCGGAAACGGCCAACAACTTCTTCAAATCCACGAGTACCCGCGCCACCAATTCCAAGTCAGGCAGCGCAGCCAAATCCGGCTGCCGCGCTCCACCAACGAACACCGTCAGCAACACATTTCCGGTTGGCGCGCGTTCCGGAAACAGCGTGGAATTAAACATTACACCCAATACCGAAAACATTTCCACTGCGGGGATCAACACGCCAAAACCATTCAACGGATGGCCGACGCCTTGACGGGGAAACCCCAGCGAGACCACGCTCACAGGCGGGTGGACAATTTTTCCCAGCGGGGCGAGGTGCGCTTGAAGCTCAAGTGGCAAAGGCAAATCTGCCAGCGCATGGGCCGGCACGGCGAGTGTTACGCCATCGAATTTTTCCAAAGCGCGGTTCGTCGGGGTCGTCCACGCTGCTGTCCAGGCACTGGTTTGGTCGAGCGCGAGGGAGTTTAGTTGAGCCCGCAGCACGAGCGCGTCGCCCATTTGCGTTGCGAGCGCACACGGCAGTGCCGCCGCGCCGTCGCGAAAGGAAATCAGTCGCGGCGTTTCGCCGGCCGGGCGCTTTTTCCGGGCTTGCAAGAGACCTCGCAATATCGAACCCGATCCCGTTTCCAAAGCGTGCAAACGCGGCAGGGCGTAGCGCGCGGAAAGCTTTTCCGGGTCGCCCGCAAAAACGCCTGCGACAAACGGCTCCAATCCGTAAGTGTATGCCTCCGCACCCAGTCGCCGCCGCGCGAAGTCGGCCAAACTCTCGTCTCCTGATGCGCCGGCGGGCCGTGCTTTCGCCCACGGCTCGCCGAGTAGGCGCAGTTTTGCGGCTGGGGATAGCAATGGCGTCGTCAAAAAACGCCCCACTAACGTCGGAACGGACACCAGTTTTCCGTTGCGCACGATAAATCGTTCACGCGCAGTGGGTGCGGCTTGGACAATTTCATTTTCCAAGCCAAGATCAGCGAGCAATTTTATAAACGCCGGGCTGGAGGCCATCAGTGTATTCGGGCCGGTTTCGGCTAAAAAACCGGCTTCACGTGATGATTGCACGACGCCGCCTGGCTGCGCTGTCAGTTCAAGTAGGCGAACTTCCGCACCGGCGCGCCGAGCCCGCCAAGCCGCGCCCAGCCCGGCCAACCCGCCGCCGATGACCAGCAGTCGTTTCATACGGGCGAAGCCGGGTTCGTGACTGATTCAACGAGCGCCGCCACGCATTCGATTTTTGCCCGCGGCGTAATACCGTGGCCGAGGTTCACAATATGGCCCGGGCCTGTGACGGCGTTCAGCAAGGCGCGCGTCGCGTCGCGCACATTTTTCGGGTCGCCTTCGAGCAGCACCGGGTCGAGGTTGCCTTGCGTGGCGAGCTCAGGGTGTGCGCGGCGAAAGGCCGCGAGGTCCACCGTCTGGTCGAGGCTCAATACCGTCGCGCCGGTGTTCGTCAGCGCCTTCGCTTCGAGCGCCATCCCTTTGGCAAAGAGAATTACCGGCATTTTTGGCGGTAGCGCCACAATGATTTCAAGAATCCACCGCAGCGACCACGCCGAGTAAAACTCTCGCGGACATAGCGCGCCCCACGAATCGAAAATCTGCACGGCGTCCGCCCCGGCCTCCAATTGCAGGCGCAAACAGGCGGTCACGGCGCGGGTAAGTTTTTGCATAAGCATTTCAAACCGCGCCGGCTCAGTCCGCGCTAGCCGCGCAATCGCCGGGGTCGCCGCTGGCGCGCCACCTTCCACCATGTAGGCCGCCAGCGTCCACGGCGCGCCCGCAAATCCCAGCAGTGCCGTGTGGCCGCCCAATTCGCGCCGGACGAGCCGGTGCGCGTCGCCCAAATACTGCAATCGCTCGACGACGTTATGGGCATCCAGTTTTTCCAGCCGCGCCGCCGAATCGAGCGCAAACTCCATCGCGATGCCGCCTTCCTCGCGAAACCGATACGGTTGGCCCATCGCCTCCGGCACGATCAGAATATCGCTGAAAATTATCGCCGCATCGAGGGGAAACCGCCGCAGCGGCTGCAAGGTCACTTCCGCCGCCAGCGCGGGCGTGCGCACCATTTCCACGAAACTGTGCTTTTCTTTTAAGGCGCGATATTCGGGCAGATAGCGCCCGGCCTGACGCATCAGCCAGACCGGCTGCCGGTCGGCGGGTGCGCGCGCGCAGGCGGCCAGAAAACGTTCGCGGGCGGTCATGGTCAGGAGGTTTCGTTGAACCAGTCGCGCGGTTGCAGAAAATATTCCGTCAGCCGCGCCTCCGGGCTGTGGGGTGCGGGCTGCCAGTTATATTCCCAGCGCGCGAGCGGCGGCAGCGACATCAAAATGGATTCCGTGCGCCCGCCCGATTGCAGGCCGAAGAGCGTGCCGCGATCATAAATGAGATTGAATTCGACGTAGCGCCCGCGGCGGTAAAGCTGGAATTGCCGCTCGCGCTCGCCAAACGGCGTGTCGCGGCGCCGGCGTAAAATGGCGGCATAGGCGGGTGCGTATGCCTCGCCCACGCTGCGCGCGAAACCAAAAGCCTGGCCGAAGCTCCCTTCGTTGTAATCGTCAAAAAACAAGCCGCCGATGCCGCGGGCCTCGTGGCGATGCCGCAAATAAAAGTATTGGTCGCACTCCTCTTTAAATTTGGCATACAGAGGCGCGCCAAAGGGCGCGCACGCCGCCGCCGCCGCGTGGTGCCACGCCACCGCGTCCTCCTTGAAGCCGTAATACGGCGTCAAATCGAAGCCGCCGCCGAACCACCAGGCGATTTCGCCCGGGCCGCCGACGGCCATGAAGCGGATGTTGGCGTGCGAGGTCGGACAATAGGGGTTGCGAGGGTGCATCACCATCGAGACGCCCATTGCGCGAAAGGCCCGGCCCGCCAGCTCGGGCCGCGTGGCCGTCGCCGACGCCGGCAGCGCGGTGCCATGCACGTCGGAAAAATTCACGCCGGCCTTTTCCAAAACTTCCCCGTCCGCGCACGCGCGGGACACACCGCCTCCACCGCCCGGACGTTGCCAGCGGTTCCGTGCCGAATTTCGTCTGTGGGTCCACGGCCTGCATGGTGGCGATGACGGACTCCTGAAAGTTCGTCAGCCACTCGCGCACGGCCTCGGGTTCGGGAATTTCCATGGGAGAATTATTTTGGTTTTAGCCAGGCGTTGATGGTCCTCACCGCAATGGCGGAGGCGCGCGCGGCGCTTTTTTCCTTAACGGCAAAAGCCGCCCGGCCTTTAGGTTCGTGAAAAACGTGCAAGGTGTCGCCCACGAAATGCGCCGCCGAAGACATTTGGCAGCCACCACCCAACGCTCCCAGCGCGGCGCGTTCGACCAGCACTGCGCGCGCGGTCTGCGCGCACAAGGCGGCGCGAAATTTTTTCGCGTCTGCGACGCGGCATTCGAGCGCAATTGCGCCCTGACCGGCGGCGGAAATCATTTTTTCGACTGGCAATGGTTCGAACACCAAGCCGGTAAATTTCTCAATGCCCAGCCGTTGCAACCCAGCGGCGGCGAGGAAGGTTGCGTCAGCGGCGCCGGCGGCGATTTTTTTCAGCCGCGTGTCCAGGTTCCCGCGGATTTCCGTCCATTCGACGGCGGGCCACCACGCCCGCGCCTGGGCCCGGCGGCGCGGGCTGCCCGTGGCTACGCTCCGGGGGATTTTCACGCCCGCGCGCCGCACCAACACGTCGCGCGCGTCGGCCCGCGGCAAAAATCCGGCCAGCGCCAGGCCAGCGGGCAGGGTGGTGGGCAGGTCCTTCGCGCTGTGGACAGCAAGGTGCGCGCGGCCTTCCAAGAGTGCCTCCTCCAATTCGCGCGTGAACAAGCCCTTGCCGCCCTCTTGGGCCAGCGACCAATCGCGCTGGCGGTCGCCCGTGGTGGTCAATTCGAGCAACTCGATTTTCTTCCACCACACACCCGGCATCGCCGCGAGGGCCGCGCGCGCCAACTCCGCCTGCCGCCGCGCGAGCGGGCTGCGGCGCGTCGCCAGCACCAGAATCGAATCAGAGGATTTAGCCACGGGAGGAATAGTGTTGTGCCAAACCGTTCTAATTAGTGGACTGTTCGCTGCATGGCAACCGCACAAACAGATTCGCCCGCGCCCCGCGCCCCGCGCGCACCCGTCGGCATCATTTTCCTGACCATCTTTCTGGACCTGGTCGGCTTCTCCATCATCTTCCCACTATTTCCGAAGATGCTGCAATACTACCTGCCCACCGCCGGGCAGGCCGGCTGGATGGCCGGCATCGTGCATTGGCTGCAAAACCTTTCCGGCGGCGCGTCGCAGCTTTCCGTCGAGGTGCTCTTTGCCGGATTGCTCGGGTCGCTGTATTCGGTGCTGCAATTTTTCTTTTCTCCCTTTTGGGGCCGCTTGTCCGACCGCTGGGGGCGGCGCAAGGTGTTGCTGGTCACGGTCGCCGGCACGGCGTTGAGCTACCTGCTTTGGATTTTCGCCGGGCAATTCTGGATGCTGCTCGTCGCGCGCGGGCTGGGCGGCATGATGGCGGGCAACGTCTCTGTCGGCACCGCCGCCATCGCCGACGTGACGACGGCGGAGAAACGCTCGCGCGGCATGGCGATGGTTGGGATCGCCTTCGGACTGGGCTTCGTCCTCGGGCCGGCACTGGGCGGCTGGCTCTCGACGTATGATTTGGCCGCGCAGTATCCGAATGGCGTCGCCTACGGAATCAATCCCTTTTCCGCCTGCGCGCTGGCCTCCTTCGCGCTCGCAGTACTGAATTATTTCTGGGTGCTCACGCGGTTCCCGGAAACCCTGCCGGCGGAGAAACGTGCCAGTCACCTGCCGGCGGATCGGAAAACCCCGACCGTTTCCGAGCGCCTCGCCGCCATCTTTTGCTACGACCACCCGGCCATCCTGCGCGCCAACTTTGTGAATCTCTTTTACACCATCGCCTTCAGCGGCATGGAATTCACCCTCACCTTCCTCGCCGCCGAGCGATTTGGCTATTCGCCCCGCGACATGGTGAAAATTTTCGTCTTCATGGGCCTGGTGATGGTTGTGGCGCAAGGCTGGCTCGGGCGCAAGTATGTGCCGCGTTGGGGCGAGCGGCCCTCCGCCGTCCTAGGCCTGGTGTGCGGCATGGCCGGCTTTGTCATTCTGGCCGTCGCGCTGCGCCTGCGCTACTTTTACACTGGGCTGGCGATCTTCGCCGTCAGCGCCGGCCTGACCTCCGTCTGCCTGCCCGCGCTGGTGTCGTTGTATAGCGATGCCACGGCGCAAGGCCGCCACATCGGTTCGGCTCGCGCGGCCCAGGCGCTCGGGCGCGCCATCGGCCCGCTCATTTTCGCCATCATCTATTTCTGGGCCGGCGCTAAAATTTCCTACCTGGCGGGTGGGTCCGCGTTGTTGATCCCCGTCTGGCTGGCACTCCGGTTGCCCACGCCGCACAAAGGGCCGGCGGCTGCGTCCTGAAATGTTTGTTTAGTGCCGGCGGCGCGGGCCGAAACTGCGCATGGGCGCGCCGCGCGGGGCGACGGCGTTGCGCAAGCGGTAGGTGATGCGCGCCTTGTTCAGGTCGTAGGGACTCATCTCCATCTTCACCATGTCGCCCACGGTGATCTTGATGAAATTTTTGCGCAGCTTGCCCGAAATGTGCGCGAGTACCTGATGCCCGCCCGGAATCTCCACGCGAAACATCGTGCCGGGCAGCACGGTCACGATTTTTCCTTCAACTTCAATGGCATCTTGCGATTCGACGGTCATAATTAGGTATACGGCAGTGGGAGTTTGCGGCGGGGCGCAGCTAGGGGTTACAATGCGGGTGAGCCGGCCCCCCCGTCAAGCCGGAATTGACCCCACGCGTGGAAGAAGAGAAAAAACGGGAACAGGGCGCGATCTTGCGGAGGAAAGGCGACTGAGGCGACTAAGGGGAAGAGGGGGTAGAGCGAAGCGGCAGAGGGAAGGATATCGGGTGGTGGTATGGTTTGAAATCCTCGCTGCGGCCTGCAAGGCCGCCGGAGCCAAGCCCAGGGCCGAAGCCCGCTTTGCGGGCGAGACCCTGGGTATCGGATCAGTGAAAAAACATCCGCCCTGTCAGGGCGGGGGAATGGGTCTCGGACTCCTGCGCCCTGACAGGGCGCGAAATATTTTGTGGCATGCAGACCCAGAAATAAGTTCGGTAACCGAGACTTTGCGTCTGCTTGAGCAATTCCACTTTGTCGGGTGACGACATCACCGTTTCAAAAGTAAACGACGCCTTCCGTTCCAGGAGTTTTTGCCGGATGAAATCCGCAGCCACCGAGGCAAAATACGCATTCACTTTCGAGCTTGCGAAGTTCAGTCGCCCCTCGGCGAAGCGCAGGTGCTCGACCACGTCAGACAAGCCGCCTTTTTTGAGCAAGACGGAATTTCGAAAAAACTCCGGCAGCTCATCCGCCGTGCTGGTGACCCCGTAAACGCCCAAATCTATAAAGCCCTGGGCCTGCAACTCTGCCTCAAGTTCGTCGGGGTTGATATAATACCCCCGCAATTCGGGCAGCAGCTTTTTCTTCAGAGTGCTCTTACCTGAGCCATTAGGCCCGGCAAACATGCGCATTCGTGGCGTCCCCGTGCTCACCGGATATTGATCTTTTGGCCAGGAGTGACTGGCGTGACGGGATCAATGGCTTTGACGCGCACGCGTCGGCCATCAGGAAAAAACTCATAGATGAAGCCTTGGTCGGTTTGCAAAACGCTCCGGCCCGCCGCCAACGTCTGCTGGCTGGCCTCGTGAAAGGCCACGCAAGACATGGCGGGAAACTGACTTTCCAAGTCCAGGATGTTATTTTCTTGGTCGGCCATGGTAAACCTCTTTGTCAATACCTTAGAATATTTCGTCTCTCAAGGCAACCAAAGATTGTAATGGCCCTCTCTGCGCATCAGGCTGCGCCATGCTTGGCCTTCACTTCGCCGCGCTGGCCGGCGGCACGGGCAAAAACAACATGCAAATTGGCCCGGGCGCGGCGATCGGGTCGCCTTGTTGCGTGAGCTTGCCAGTGTTGGCATCCACGCGAAAGACCGCCGCCGAGTTGGAATCTTGATGGCCGGCCACAATCCATTGGCCCGTCGGGTCAAAGCCGAAATACCGCGGGGTTTTGCCGCCCACCGGCATATCTTGCACCAAGCTTAACATGGAGGTTTTCGGGTCAATCGCAAAGACGGCGATGGCGTCATGGCCGCGGGCCGAGGCATAAAGAAACTTGCCATTCGGGTGGAAGGCCAGCTCCGCGTCCTTGTTGAAGGCCTTGAAATCGGCGGGCAAGGTCGAGATGGTCTGGAATTCGGTCAGGGAACCGGCGCTGGCGTCCCAATTGAACGCCGTGATGGTGCCGCCCATTTCATTGATGCAGTAGAGCACCTTGCCGTTCGGGGAAAACATGATGTGCCGGGGGCCGGAACCGGGCTTGACCGTGCCAAAGGCGGGAGTGTTGGGCGTGATTTTTCCGGTGACCGCGTCGAACTTGTAGATATAAATTTTGTCCACTCCCAGGTCGGTGCATAGAACAAATTTGTCCGCCGGGTCCGTGATGACGCAATGCGCGTGCGGGCCTTCCTGGCGGTCGGGGTCCACGCCTTTGCCGGCGTGCTGGTCGAAACCGGTCTGTTCGCCCAGGGAACCGTCGGGCTTGATGGCAAAAACCGCCACGCTGCCGCTGTCGTAGTTGGCCACCAGTGCAAAGCGGCCGGTCCGGTCGAGGCTGATGTGGCAGGGACCTTTGCCGCCACAGGTGACGTTGTTAAGCAGCTTCAATGCGCCGGTTTGGGCGTTAATTTCGTAAGCGGCCACCTGCCCCGCGGTCTCCCACCCTGAGTAGAGATGTTTGCCGTCGGCCGACATGACAAAATACGACGGGCCACCGGCCTGGGCCGCGAGCACCGGCTTGGTCAGCACGCCCGTGTCGCTGTTGAAGCGGCCCAGCGAAATACCGCTGTCGGGGCCACTGTTGGCGGTGCCATAGAAAACAAAATAATCCGCGGCCTTCAGCCGGGGTGTCGAAGCAGCGATTGCAATCGCCGCCAAGCCAAGTAGTGCCATCGAAGTGGGGTAGTAGGGCATGGCGACCGATGCTGGCCATTGGCCGGGGTTGGGCAAGCCCAAAGAGTTAAGCGTGGCCAGGAAAATAAAAACAAGACCCGCGTTTCCGCGGGTCTTGGAAAAAACAAAACTGTTGGCAGAACTCAGGCGACTGCTTCAAGGGCACCTGTTACTGTCGCCAAACCGGTCCGTTGTTACGCCCATGCGGTTGAGCAGGGAGACGTAGAGGTTCGACATCGGGGCCGAGTCAAACTGGAGGTGGCGGCCCGGGGTCAGCGTGCCGGCGCCGCGTCCGGCCAGAATGGTGGGCAGGTCGTCGTGCGAGTGGGAGTTGCCGTCGCTGATGCCCGCGCCATAGACAATAATGGAATTGTCGAGCAGGTTGCCGTCGCCTTCTTGGACGGACTTAAGCTTGTCGAGGAAATAGCCGAATTGCTTGACGTGCCAGTTGTCAATAATAGCCAGGCGGGCCAGCGCGTCCGGCTGGTTGCGGTGGTGCGAGATGTGGTGATGGCCTTGGGCGACGTTGATGAAGGGGTAGGGGCGGTTGCCGCCGTCGTGCGAAACGAGGAAGGTGGCCACGCGGGTGGTGTCCGTCTGAAACGACAGCGTCATCAGGTCGAACATGAGCTTCATGTGGCGCTCGAACGTGTAGTCATGCGTTCATGTTGCCCATCGCGCCATCCGGGACGGCCGGGGGCGCGGTGCCGTTCATCTGGATGCGGCGTTCGACGTCACGAATGGAGGTGAAATACTCGTCGAGCTTGCGTCGGTCGGTCGTGCCGAGCTTGCCCTCCAGGCTCTTGGCCTGGTCCTGCACCAAGTCCAGCACGCTTTGATCGTAGTGGTCGCGCTTGGCTTGGGCCGCCAGCGCCTCGGCGGTGGTGCCGCCGCCGAAGAGGCGCTGGAACGCCTGCTTGGGCTCAATCTCCGGGTTCATCGGCTGGGTTTCGGAACGCCAGGAAATATTGAACTGGTAGGCGCAACTGTAGCCGGAGTCGCACGAGCCGGCTTCCTGGCCGCGGTCGCAACTCAGTTCGAGCGAGGGGAGCCGCGTCTTGTCACCGATGGTGTTGGCGACCACCTGGTCAACCGAAATGCCGGCATGAATATCGGAGGCGGATTTTTTGGGATGACGGCCGGTTAGATACGTCGCGGAAGCGCGGGCGTGGTCGCCGCCGCCGTCACCCATGCCAAAGGCGTTTTTATGGGTTAGTCCCGACAGAATGGAGATCTCCGCCTGGTGCGGCGCAAGGGGCGCGAGAGTGGGGGAGAGTTCGTAATCCGCGCCCACTTTCTCGGGCGTCCATTTCGCCATGTTGATGCCGTTGGGGACGTAAACAAAGGCGACTCGTTTCGGAAATTCCTTTGCCGCGGTGGCACCGAGGGTGGAACCCAATAATTTGGTGCCGGGCACCATGGCCTCAAGCATGGGCAGGGCGACTACCGTGCCCATGCCGCGAAGAAAAGTTCGACGGGGTATTTGCCAGTTTTTGCTCATGGGGAATAGCAGGGTTGGGAGAACCGCGATTGTCTCTTTAATGAAAAACAGGACAGGACGCAAGGCCAATTTTTTTGGGGGGGGATTACGGTGTGTCCCCGTCTTTGTTTTCGCCGCGGCATTCCTGGAAAGGGAGGCTGTTGACCACGTCGAGAATAAGGGTGGAAAATTTATACTGGTTCTTGGCCAGATCCTGCGAAATCTTCTGGACCGTGTCCCGGTCGTAATACTCCGTGCCGCGTCCAAGCGCGTAAGTGAGCATCTTGTCCGTCAGCGTGCGGACGAAAGCGTCGCGCTTGTTCACCGCGAGAATATTGGCCAGTTCCGCCGCGCCCTTAAACGTTTCCCCGCTGACGAGTTTGCCCGACGCATCAATCGGGAAGGACAGGGGCTGGGCCGCCGGAGCGGCCTCCTCCGCGGCAGGAGCATTCGGATCCGCCGCCACGGGGGCGTTCGCATCGGCGGCGGCAGGAGCATTGGCATTCGCCGCCGCCGGGGCATTGGCATCGGCTTGGGCATTGGCGGCCGCCGCATCCGCTGCGGCCTGGACATTGGCATCCGCCACGGGCGCGGTTTTCGGAACAATCACTTCCGCGTCGCGCCAGCGGCCAATGCCGTCAAAATTCTCCAATCCAAATCCAATCGGGTCCATGCGCGCGTGGCAGGAGGCGCAAACCGGGTCCGCCCGATGCTGCTCCATTTGCTCGCGCAACGAGCCGGTGGCCGTCTGGCTGTCGCCCTTCAATTCGGGAACATTGGGCGGGGGCGGGGGTGGCGGCGAGCCGAAGAAGTTCCTCGAGCACCCATTTCCCCCGTTTGACGGGTGAGGTGCGGGTCGGATTCGAGGTCAGCGTCAGCACGCTGGCCTGGGTGAAGACCCCGCGCCGCGGCGTGCCCACGAGCGAGACGCGCTGGAAATCCTCGCCCGTGATGTTGGGAATGCCGTAAAGTTTCGCGAGCGATTCATTGACGAACGTATAGTCGGCGTTCAGAAAATCGAGCACGCTCCGATCCTCGTGCAGGATGGAGGCGAAGAACAGGTCCGTTTCCTTGAGCATCGCACGCCGCAGGTTTTCGTCGAAGGCCGGGTAGGTGTCGTGGTCGGGCGCGACAAACTGGAGATTGCGTATTTCCAGCCATTGCCCGGCGAAATTTTCCACAAACGCCTCCGCCTTCGGCGAGGCCAGCATGCGCTTGACTTGCGCGGTGAGGTTTTTGCGCAATTGGTTGTGCGCGGCGAGGGCGAGCAATTCGTCATCCGGCGTGCTGCTCCACAAGAAGTAAGAAAGCCGCGAGGCCAGCGCATATTCATCCACCGGGTGGATGGCGGCCGGATTGTTCGGATCGGGTTGAATTTCGCCGCGGAACAGGAAATAGGGCGACACCAGAATGGCCTTCAAGGGCTGCTTGACGCTGGCGTCGAAGGAAAGGCCGTCCTTCTGCGCGGCGCTATACAAAGTCATGAGATTATCCACCTCTTCCTTTTGCACCGGACGCCGCCAGGCCCGGTAGGCGAAGGATGCGACAATGTTGCGCGCCATGTTGGTTTGCGGGTCGGGCGTGCCTTGGGCCGCGGTTTTGGCCTGGTCGAAAAGGGTCTTGATCGGCGCCGGCATGGGCGGGAGCGCGGGCGGTTCATCCAAGCCCGCGATCTCCAGATGGTTGATGATCAGGCTGCGCACGCGCAAATTCGGGTCGGGATTGGCCGGGTCCGGCGCGGTTTCATTCACAAAGGCCGCGGAGAACTGCGTTTCGCCCGGCGGCAGTTTGATCTTGTATTCATACATCTGCGGCTGCGCCTGCAGCAAAAGCGTGGAGAAGACGGCCTGGCCGGGCGTGGGAATGCGCGTGGCCGGCGCATAAACATCGAAGGTCTGGACGGGCTTGCCGTTGATGCGGAACTCCATTTTGGCGAAATCCTGGCCCGTCTGCTGCGCATAGGCCTCGGCCCGCAATATGTATTCACCCTCCTTGGGCACCGTGAACTTTGTGGACACTTCGCCATTGTGTTCGAGCACCCGTTCGCCGCGCTCGTTGAACTTGCCCTGGCCCACGACCGCCAGACTCTGCGCCGGATAGCGCACGCACAGGTTCGGCAGCGGCCCTTCGAGTTCCACCCACTTCACCATGATGGTGCCGCTTTGCTCCAGGCCGATGCGCCCGTTTTTCATCTGCAATTCATAAGCGCCGCCGCGCATCCGGTGGTTCACCATCGCCAGGCGGTGCTTGCCGGGCGGAATGCTGACGCGCGCCTCATACACGCCGGGGCTGGCCACGTCGGTCGCTGTGATGCCCCACTGTTGCACGACGGTGTCGTCCATCATGCAGGTCAGGTAAATGGGTTTGGCCGGCGCCGCGCCGCGCACCTTGTTATACGCCTGCACGCGCACCGTGTAGTCGCCGCCGTTCACCGGCAGCGTCATCGCCACTTCATCCTCCTCCAGGGCCCCCAGCGGCATCCACCCGTCCCCGCTGTCCCCGTCGGCATTGAACCCAAACTCCATCAGGTTCGCCTGGAAATGCTTCGTCTCGCTCGGGATCGCATCCGTGGCGATGGCCTCGTCGAGCACCTTGTTCGCCGCCGCCAAATAATCCTGCATCAACGTCGGCGAAAGTGACAGCACGTCGGACACATTGTCAAATCCATAGCCCGAATTATCCGCGGGAAAATCATCCGCCGGCTGGAAATTCACCCCCACCAAATCGCGGATCGTGTTATTATACTCATTCCGGTTCAGCCGGTGGATGGTCACGCGGCCCGGGTCGGGATGCGCCGGGTCGTAATTGTACAGCGTCGCCTCGATCCAGTCGCCCAGTTGCTCGCGCTCGCCCGTGTCCGGAAATAATTTCGCGTCGCTCGGCGGCATCTCCTGCGTCGTGACGTGGTGCAGCACCGTTTCCCACAACGTCCGGTCTTTCAACACATCGTCGGCCGTCTTGAACGAGTCCAGCGTGACATCCCCGCGCGATTCGCCGTTGCCGTGGCATTCGAAGCAATACTTTTCCAAAATCGGTTGCGCATTCTTGACAAACGACGCCGTCTTGGCGTCCACGCTCATGGCGGGCGTGGCGGCCGGCGTCGTCGCGGACTTCGCCATGGCCGGCATCGCCGTCGGCGTGGACGCGGCCATTGGTGCCGCAAACGAAGTCAGGCTCACGCCCAAAACGAGGGCGACGGGACAGATAAACCGGCGGGACAGAGACAGGGGAGAATTTCGACCGGAAACCATGGGGAGGTGGGAGGGAGTGGAGAACCCTATTTTAGGCACGGCAAAACAAGGTTGTCAACCCTCGCGTGCGTGGCGGCGAAACCACCGCCTGCGGGTTTCTACTTAGGCGCGTCGCCCTTTAATCCGTTGCCATCCCGCGCCTCAGCCATTAATAACGACCATGGCGAAGCAACCCAACGAGCGCGGGGAACGAATCCTGAAATATTGGTATCAGCACGTCCGCAGGATCATCATTGGGGTCGCCGGCGGCTCGCTGGTGGTTCTCGGCCTTGTCTTGTTCGTGCTGCCCGGGCCGTTCTGGCTGCTCATCCCGCTCGGTGTCGCCTTGCTGGGCACGCAGTTTCCCTGGGCCAAACGCTTGATGCGTCGCTCCAAGGCCTGGCTCCTGGCCAAGCTCCCCGCCTCCGAAGTCGGCCGCATTAACTGGCTCTTCGCCAAAGTCGCGCGCCTGGTCCGGCGCATCGCCAAGTGGCTGCGCCAGTATCTCATCAAGCCCCTCACGCCCCCCCGCAAGCGCGTCTGATTTCCGCCCCGGCCCCGCACGAATTTTATGGCCAAACGGCGGCGGGTTATTTCATCATTCCCGGCCTCCCCATGCCCAAGAAGAAAATCCTCCTCGTCGCCAATGGCGACCAGCGCCAGTCCGCCAACGAAGTCTGCTGGCCCGCCCAGCAGGCGATGGAACAGGCCCTCACCACCGCTCTCGCCCGCCTCGGCTACGACCTCGTCCGCGCCCACCCCTTCGACCCCGCGCGCCAGCACGGCTTCATCCAATCCCAAAAGGAGGGCATGACCGTCTTTGCCGGCCTCAACCCCCGCACGCCCCTCATCGTGGCCGAGGCCGTCTGGCAATACTCGCACCACATCCTCCCCGGCCTCATTTCCCACCGCGGGCCGATTCTCACCGTCGCCAACTGGAGCGGCACCTGGCCCGGCCTCGTCGGCATGTTGAACCTCAACGGCTCCCTCACCAAGGCCGGCGTCAAATACTCGACCCTCTGGAGCGAGGACTTCACCGACGCAAAATTCCTCGCCCACCTCGCCACCTGGCTCAAGACCGGCGTCGTCCGCCATAAAACCACCCACGTCCATCCCATCGCGCGCTGCCGCGTCCCCGGCCGCGCCCGCGCCGTCGCCAAAATTCTCGCCGCCCGGCTCCGCCGCGAAAAAGCCATCATGGGCGTCTTCGACGAGGGCTGCATGGGCATGTATAACGCCATCATCCCCGACGAGCTTCTTTTCCAAACCGGCGTATATAAGGAACGCCTCTCCCAATCCGCCCTCTATTACGCCACCACCCAGGTGCCCGATGAGGAAGCCCGCGCCGTTTACAATTGGCTCCTCGGGGCCGGCATGAAGTTCCACCTCGGCCCCAACGAAGCCACCGACCTCACCGAAAACCAGGTCCTCGCCCAGTGCAAAATGTATGTCGCCGCCCTCCGCCTCGCCGATGAATTCGGCTGCGACCTTATCGGCATCCAATACCAGCAGGGGCTGAAGGACCTCCTCCCCGCGTCCGACCTCGTCGAAGGCCTCCTCAACAACCGCGACCGCCCGCCCGTCGCCAATGCCGCCGGCAAAATCATTCTCCCCCGCGAGCCCCTCATTCATTTCAACGAAGTGGACGAATGTGCCGGCCTCGACGCGCTCCTCACCAACCGCGTCCACTACGCCACCGGCCACCCCCGCGAAACCACCCTCCACGACCTCCGCTGGGGCGATTGGGACCAAAGCGGCACCACTGGCGACTACGTCTGGGTCTTTCTCATCTCCGGCAGCGCCCCCCCCGCCCACCATGTCGGCGGCTACCGGGGGACGGACTCGATGCGCCAGCCCCCCATGTATTTCCGCCTCGGCGGCGGCACCGTCCGCGGCATCGCCCATCCCGGCGAAATCGTCTGGAGCCGCATCTTCATCGAACGCGGCAAACTCAAGATGGACCTCGGCCGCGCCAAAGTCATCGCCCTCCCGCCGGAGGAAACCGACCGCCGCTGGAAAGCGACCACGGTGCAATGGCCCATCATGCACGCCGTGACATACGGCGTCACCCGCGACCAAATGATGGCCCGCCACAAAGCCAACCACATCCAAGTCGCCTACGGCGGCTCCGCCATCGGCGCCGACTATGCCCTCATCGTCAAAGCCGCCCTCGCCGAGGAATTAGGGATGGAAGTTTGCATCTGCGGGACGAAGGCGGACGGGAAGCCGTTTTGAGGGATGAGTGATTGGATGATTCGAGGAATTGCTTCTGTCGTAGCGCGGTGCTTCAGCCCGCGCTCTACGCCATATTATCGAAAAGAAGCGCGGGCTGAAGCACCGCGCTACGAAATACCACCACCCAACATTCACACCGCGTGCAATTCCCGCACATGCGCAATATCCCGCTTCGTAATCGGGCGAATCTGCGCCGGCAACAACGTCGAAATCGACACCGTCTGTCCGGCCAGGGTCATAAACTCCACCGTGTAACCCGCCCCGCCCTGATGCACATGCACGACCGTCCCGATGTCGCCGGCTTGCAAACCTTCGCTCGGCAACTCCTGCATCAACACCACGCAATCATGCTCTTTGATCATGTTATTTCCTCCACAGGATAGGCGGTAATCAGCCGCGGTGCAAGCTGTCCTTTGTCCACCTGCCAGACCGTCCGAATGTGCGGATTTCGTCCATCCGGCGTCGGGAGCTTGCCCTCGACCTCGTAACGCGGGCCAAATGGCGTTTCCGTCCGCACGGTGACTTCATACTGCTGTCCATGCTCTTGAAGCGCCCTCGCCAAAACCTCCCAAAACTCCAATTTGAAGCCGAATCCATGAAAAAATTGCGCCTTGCTGGCTCCATACTGATGCGCCATATCCAACAGGTAATCCACAATCTTTCCCTGTTCCACCACGGCAAGATGGGCATTCGGCAGCTTCATCACCCGGGTTATGCTAAAACCACCACCCGGCTCAACCCTGCAAATAAGGCTCACGCGCCACACCGACCCAACCAATCAGACAACCAAGGCAATCTTAACTTCGCCCATCGCTATGAATCAAAATTTCAGCCCTTCCTCCAAAAACTCAGGTAAAAAGGTGCAGCCTGACCCCTTGCCCCTCTCTCATGTCATCTTTCGGGCCCTCTAGCCCTTTCTCTGGATCTAATCAAGCTGATGTTCGTGTAGGTTCGTTTTGATAGTAAGTCGAGCATGGAAATCTTTTTCGAACTTTTCTTTCAAAACTTGAAATTTCGATTGGGTGCTTGGGCTTTCTGTTGTAATAATATAACAATAAATACGATTATTCGCCGCTGCGATTCTAAATTGAGGAATGGTGGACTCCAACTGCCTTAAAGCGTGAGTAACATCTTTGCCTTTTATCTCAACATAGTGTTCTACATCGCGCCAATCGATAACCAGGTAGTCGCATAATTTGCATGAGCCATCCTGTAGGGTTTCACGCAACTTCTTGCAATTGTCAATTAGGTAGCGAATGACTGTATGTCTCCCGGGATTGTGGAAAATAATCCTACGGCCGTTTTCCTCGCAAACAATTCTTAAACCATTTCTAATCGCTGGCGAAGAATAACCGCTTGATGAAACGACTGCCCTATTTGAAAGGCTCGGCATGTCATTCATCTTTGCCCATAATTGCTCTACATGGGTTGAATCCAGCGGTCTTTTGTGCGCTTTGACTTCGATGCCGCTATACGCGCTAATCCTTTTGTCCTGCTCTCGCTTGGTAACCGTCACGTCAATATCTCGTTCTTCTTCGGCAGTGGAATCGTGAACCATTGAACCTAATTCCACCTCCACGTCATCCGGGCTGGAAGACACGGTCAAAAGTCCAACAAGGTAGTGGATGTCGGTTGGAGTTAGCATTTGGAGGCCTCTGCTCTATGTATGATTTTATTTGCGCTTCCAGTCAAGCTGTGTAAGTTAACCCCATCACAAGTTGGGGGAGCCCGGGGTTCGCGGGCTGAGAGGATGGCCGCCGCCGTCAAACCCTTTGAACCTGACGCGGTTCGCACCGCCGGAGGGAAGACGATATCGCGGCGTTGCCGGTTGCAAGCGCGGCGGTGGCGGAGGCCCGATGGAGTTGTTGCTCGCGTCGCAATCCGCCATCCCCCATGGTCAATATCCTTCCCGCCGCCGCGCAAAACGGCAAAAACGGCCACGCCCAAAACGGGTCGAAAAATGGGCCGTCGCCAGCAACGCCCCTACAGCCGGCCGACCACCTGCCACCTGCAACTCGCAACTTGCAACCACCTCCCGCGCCCCAACTCGAAACTCCAAACCCGAAACTCGAAACTTCCAAGCACGCTCTTTTCCCCCCCTCCCGCCGCGTTTACATCACCGGCTCGCGCCCCGACCTCCGCGTGCCGATGCGCGAAATCCCGCTCACGCCGACCAAGCGGCCCGACGGCACCATCGAAGTCAACGAGCCGGTGCGCGTTTACGACACGTCCGGCCCGTGGGGCGACGCGGATTTCCACGGCGATGTCGAGCGCGGCCTGCCGCCCGTGCGCGCCGCCTGGATTCGCGAGCGCGGCGACGTGGCCGAAATTTCCGGGCGCGATTACCGCCCGCATGACGACGGCTACCTCTCCGAAGCCCACGCCACCGCCGCGCGCCTGCGCAGCGCGAAAAACCAGCTCGCCGTGTTCAACCGCGCTGGCCGCCGCATCCTCCGCGCGCAGCCGGGCAAAATCGTTTCACAACTCCACTACGCGCGCCAGGGCCGCGTCACGCCCGAGATGGAATTCATCGCCCTTCGCGAAAATTCCCGCCTCCAATCCGCGCGCGATAATGCTCCGCATTCCGGCAACGGTGACATCCCCCGCGACTCCCTCTGGCACCAGCACACCGGGCGCTCCTTCGGCGCCGCCATTCCCAAGGAAATCACGCCCGATTTCGTGCGCGCCGAAGTCGCCCGCGGCCGCGCCATCATCCCGGCCAACATCAACCACCCCGAACTCGAGCCGATGATCATCGGCCGCAACTTCCTCGTCAAAATCAACACCAATATCGGCAACAGCGCCGTCGCCTCCTCGATTGACGAGGAGGTCGAGAAAATGCGCTGGTCCGTCAAATGGGGCGGCGACACGCTCATGGATTTGTCCACCGGCAAAAACATCCACCAGACGCGCGAGTGGATTTTGCGCAACTGCCCTGTCCCCGTCGGCACCGTGCCCATTTACCAGGCCCTCGAAAAAGTCGGCGGCCGCGCCGAGGAGCTGACCTGGGAAATTTTCCGCGACACCCTCACCGAACAGGCCGAGCAGGGCGTGGACTACTTCACCATCCACGCCGGCGTCCGCCTCGCCTTCATCCCGCTGACCGCGCGACGCGTCACCGGCATCGTCTCGCGCGGCGGCTCGATCCTCGCCAAATGGTGCCTCGCCCACCACCAGGAGAATTTTCTGTTTACGCATTGGGACGACATCTGCAACCTCATGGCCGCCTACGACGTGTCCTTCTCGATTGGCGACGGCCTGCGCCCCGGTTCGATTGCCGACGCCAACGACGAGGCCCAATTCGCCGAACTCAAAACGCAGGGCGACTTGACCCGGCGCGCCTGGGACCGCGGCGTGCAAGTCATGTGCGAAGGCCCCGGCCACGTCCCGCTGCACCTCATTGCGGAAAACATGGACAAGCAGCTCGAGTGGTGCCACGAGGCGCCCTTCTACACCCTCGGGCCGCTGACCACCGACATCGCGCCCGGCTACGACCACATCACGAGCGCCATCGGCGCGGCCATCATCGGCTGGCATGGCACCGCCATGCTCTGCTACGTCACCCCCAAGGAACACCTCGGCCTGCCCGACAAGAACGACGTGCACGAAGGCGTCATCGCCTACAAAATCGCCGCCCACGCCGCCGACCTCGCCAAAGGCCACCCCGCCGCCCAATTCCGCGACAACGCCCTGAGCAAAGCCCGCTTCGAATTCCGCTGGGAAGACCAGTTCAACCTCTCCCTCGACCCCGAAAAAGCCCGCAGCTACCACGACGCCACCCTCCCCCAGGACTCCGCCAAAAGCGCCCATTTTTGTTCGATGTGCGGGCCGCATTTTTGCAGCATGAAGATAACCGAGGACGTGCGGAAGTATGCGGCGGAACAGGGCTTAGCGGCGGAAGAAGCGTTAAAGAAAGGATTGGAAGAGAAAGCGAAAGAGTTTGTGGAGAAGGAGGCGGAGATTTATACGGCACCTTAAACTTGCGCGAAATTCGATGCGTAGAGCATGTGGTCGAGAAATCTGATTATCTCTTGACGAAGTCTTGAACTAGGTTTACTAAGTTAGTTCATCTCTATAACCTCTAAAATGCCGCTAACACCCCTTAATTCAAAAAGTAGTGCAAATATGTAATTAGCTGCCCACACAACAGAATGCCCACAGAACGAATAACGGAGTTATCCCCTTCACAACCGTAAATTAAGGCTAGACTCTGCCTCAAAATCGGGGCAGGCTCAAGGTTTATGGCACGCAAGTATCTTCACGTCATTAAGGACGCCATCAATTTTTATCTTCGCTGTCTTAAATGGGCATCGAGCGGCGCATGGGGGGCCATTGGCGTGCTAACTACCCTATTCCCTATCGGCTGTGCCGTGCTTGCGAGTATTGGTGCGCCATCAGAGACTGTAGATTGGTTGAATAAAATTGGCGGATGGGAGTTTCCCGCCATTGTTGGCGGCGTCTTTTTATTAATCCGATTCATATACGGGCCTTACAAGTTTTATGATGAAGAAACTCATAAAGTTGCCGAGCTTAAAGAATACATACGTCCAAAAGTTTTTCTTGAATGCCACAAACTTATTCCTGGCTGTGTTGTTGAAACGATGTTCGATAGGACTTCGGATGGTAAAAGATACCAATCCGGGTGCCAGCCTTTTTACTGGACGAGCTTTTAAAGGTTAGAAATGAGCTTGCAGCACTTACTAAAACGACAGGCGGGAACGAACAAGAGCGTGTTTTCAATTTGATGAACGGACGCATTGCTGCTCAATTGAATTTTTATGACTATCTAGCCAAAAAAGTCGGGCCTACTTTTCTTTTTTCACCACAATTTATTCCAGCTGGTCGATCATTTTACGCCCAATTCGAAAAGGATGTGCTTTCGTTTTTTGAATCGGCTAGTATTGATCCGTTCTTCGCAAGATTCGGTAACGCTAATCGCGATCTTCGACTTATTCGAATTCCTATATCGGCACGAAACAAACAAAAGATTTTTAGGGAAAAAATAGAAAACACGGCTTTTCAAAACCAATTATAACTCCTTCAACTTCCGTTCCAAATCCGTCCGGCGGCGGGTGGCTTCGGCGCGGCGGACGGCGAGGGTGTAGGCTTCGGGGTCGCCGACGAGGAAGACTTTTTTCCGCCCGCGCGTAAGCGCTGTGTAGAGGAGATTCCGCTGGAGCATGATGTAATGCTGCTTCAACAGCGGGATGACGACGACGGGAAATTCGCTGCCTTGCGATTTGTGGATGCTGATGGCGTAGGCGGTTGCCAGGTCGCTGACGGCCGCGCGGTCGAAGTCCACCAGTTCGCCGTCGAAGCGCGCGGCGAGCGTGCCGGCGGCGGGGTTGACGGCCTCGACGCGCCCGAGGTCGCCGTTGAACAGGCCGAGGTCGTAATTGTTGCGCAACTGGATGACCTTGTCACCGACTTGAAAACGCGTGCCGCCCATTGGGACGCCGCGCGCGTCGGGGTTGAGCGCGGCTTGCAGCGCGTGGTTCAAATTGGAAATGCCGGCGACGCCCTTGTGCATCGGCGCGAGCACCTGCACGTCCATCACCGGGTCGAGGCGATACCACCGCGGCAAAAATTCGCGGCACAGGCGCGTAACCATTTCGAGGCACGTCTCCGGCTCGATGGCGCGCAAAAAATGCACGTCGCCGGTCGGGTCAATTTTCGCGGGGTCGGCGATGGGCGGCGGCGGCGTGGCCACGCCGTGCAGGATGCCGTGCGCGGTGGTGACGATGCCGCTGCGTTCGCCCTGGCGAAAAATTTTCTCGAGCCGCGTCACGGCGACTTCGCCGCTTGCGATCAAATCCTTCAGCACGTGGCCCGCGCCGACGGACGGCAACTGGTGCGCGTCGCCGACGAGCAGCACATGGGCCTTCGGCGGCACGGCGCGCAGCAACGCCGCCGCGAGCCGCGCGTCGAGCATCGAGGATTCGTCCACCACCAAAAAATCGCACTCGAGCGGGTTGCCCGCGTTGACCGTGAAACCGTTTTTCGCCGCGTCGAATTTCAGCAGGCGGTGAATCGTGCGCGCCTGCCCGCCAGCGGCCTCGCCGAGGCGCTGGGTGGCGCGGCCTGTTGGCGCGGCGAGCAGCAGGCGCGCTTTTTTCGCGCGCAGGATGTCGGCCAGCGCACGCAGGATGGTCGTCTTGCCGGTGCCGGGGCCGCCGGTGAGGACGGAAAATTTTTCCTTGAGCGCAGCGGCCAGGCCCGCGGCCTGCTCGGGCGCGAACGCGAAGCCCGCGCGGTCCTGCGCCCACGCGATGGCCTTGGTCTCGGCGATGGCCGGCAGCGCCGACGGCGCGTCGCACGCGCGGTGGACGCTTTCGGCGATGGCGCGCTCGGCCTTGTCGTAAACCGGCAGTTGCAACAGGCCGCCGGGCAGCGCGATAAGCGCGCCGTTGGCGGTCAGTTCCTTGACGCGCGCGGGGAGCAGCAGCGGCGCGACTTCGAGCATTTCCGCCGCGGTGGCGACGAGTTCCTCGACGGGCCAGCAGGTGTGGCCGTCGCCGGCCAGTTCTTCGAGCGCGTAGAGGAGACCGGCGTCGAGGCGCGCAGGGCTGTCGTTGCCGAGGCCGAGGTTGCGCGCGATTTTATCGGCTGTCAAAAAGCCGATGCCCGCCACTTCGCGCGCGACGCGGTAGGGGTCTTTTTCGAGCAGCGTGCGTGCGTTGGCGCCGTATTGCTTGACGAGTTTGACGGAGAGCGAAGTCGTCACGCCATAAGTTTGCAAAAACATCATCACGTCGCGCTCGCTCTGCTGGGCCTGCCAAGCCTCGCGGATGGATTTGATGCGCTTGGGGCCGATGTCCTCGACCTCGCGCAGGCGCGCCGAGTGCTCGGAAATGACCTTGAAGGTGTCCGCGCCGAATTTCTCGACGATGCGCTCGGCGATTTTTTTGCTCACGCCCGGCACCAGGCCGCTGCCGAGGTATTTGCGGATGCCGTAAACCGTCGAGGGCAGGGTGGAGTGGAAGGTGGTGATTTTGAATTGCGGCCCATATTCGGCGTGGCGCGTCCAGGAGCCGGTCAATTCCAGTGTCTCGCCGCACTGCACGCCCGGCAACTGCCCGGTGATGACGACCGGCGCGGCCCGCCCCGCCGGTTGCAATTCCGCGACGCAGTAGGAATTTTCCTCGTTGAGAAAGATGAATTTCTCGACACCCCGGTAATTTTGGCCGGCACGCCCGGCGCATTCGCCGCCGGGCGAACGACGGCGGGCGAAGATGGGGGGGCGTTGCGGAATAACTCGGACATTTCTGGGGAAAGCATCACCATAATGCCTTCGCGCGGTCCTGACAGCGAAAAAATCTATTCTTCGGCTGGGACCGCAATCTTTTCCTGTCCCTGCCGGTTAAAAATCAAACTCACCACAACTGCGGCCAGGGCCCCCGCCGCGTGGCTCAAGGGAATGGCCCGCACGGTCGAACCATCGAAACGGGCGAAGATGGTGTCTCCGGTATAAAACTCCCAAGCTACTTTCACGGCCACCAGCGCGAGAATGATCCACCAAACCGCCCGCTGGGCGTCCGCGCAGCGCAACTCGCCGAGGCAGGCGAAGACCACACAGGCCGTGGCCATCGCGGAAAGTCCGCCGTAGCGGGCGAGGGTCGGTTCGCCGAGCAACATCAGCAAACTGACGAGAGGCGGGGCGATGACCCACAGCCAGCGGCCGCCGCGAAACCCGGCCCGTTCAATCCACGCGCCCGCCAGCGCCGTCGCGAGCAAATCCCAGAACAGATGGCTCACGGAAAAGTGGACGAGGTGGCCGCTCCATAAACGCCAGATTTCGCCGCGCAGGATGGCTGTGCGATCGTAGGCCAGCGCATCCGCACCGGCCGGCAGGCACCAGATGAGCAACACCAGCGCCACCACCAGCGCGGTCGCCCACGGTATGCGGCGCGCATCCATGGTTATTTTCGGCGGCGCAGACGGGTCAACGCCAGCCCGGCGATGGCCAGGGCGAAGCCGCCGTCCAAGGCGCTCGCGCCGGTGTAGCCGGGCTGGTGTACGATTTGAAAATCCTGCGGCGCGTCCTTCACGCGGGTTTTGAAATTATCCAGTTCGGTCTTGAGGTTGGCGATCAAGTCGGTGGTGGCGTCGTTGAAGCCCTTGAGGCTGTCCACGCGCAATTGTTCGGAGAGATTGACCGGGGTGGAGTGGGCTTTGACCTCGCTGGTGCCCGGCGCGCGGAAGAGCAATTTGCGGCTGTGGATGTCATAGACCACGGCCTCCATGAGAGTGTCCGTGTCGTTTTTCTCGCCCTGCACGACGTAGGCACCGACAATCGTCCAATATGCAATCGACAGCACGCCTTCGTTGGTGAATTGGGTCTGGTCGTAGGCGACAAGCGCGATGACATCCACGCCAAACATATTCTTTATTTGGTCGAGATTGGCAAAGCTGCCATCGGGCCGCAGGTAAGTGGAAGGAATGATCTGGATGCTGCCGACATAGGGGAGGGCCTTGAACTCGGCGGCGACGCGCTGGAGCAGGGCAGTCTTGGCGTTTTCGGAAAATGCGGCGGGCGAGTTGTTGTAACCGTTCGCGCGGGCCGGCGGCACAAAGGCGATGCCCACGCGCAGCGGCAGGCTTAGCACCGGCACGGCCGGGCTATCCACATGTTGCGCCTGGTTTGGATAAAGATACTGCATCACGCTAGTAGCCTGGGTGCGGCTCTGATCGCCCCAGATGGCGCACGCGCCGAGCCATAAGGCCGAGCAGGCCAGGAGCAGATCTGAAATTTTCCGGAACGGGAGAGCGGGTTTGGTCATAGAATTTTTGGATTCGTCCTTCCCCTTATCATTCGTCGTGCCAGATAAACCAAGTTTACGCCAGGTGCTTATCCACAAACGAGTTAAATAATTTGGAGCCGGGCGGACTCGAACGACCCCCGACAATAAATGCCTGGTGACCGACAGGAAATGGACGGGAATGGATTTTGGTTGGGACGACACTCCGCACTGTTCTCGGACGCCTCGGAGAGGCGTCCCTACCGCGTTGCAAAAATGCTCATGGGGTCACTGCCATGGCCCACGACCCGACAAAATGAAGGTTGCGGGAACCACTACTAGACAATTAAGAATCAGGCTCGGTCATTGCTTGGTTTTTGAAAGGTTTTACCCCATGAAAACTTGCTTTTGGAAGAACGCCGGCTTGGCGGCCGGTTTGTCATTGCTCGGCGTCACCGCGTTGCTATGGTCGCCGGCCTCGGCGCAAAACGCTGCTCCAACCGCGACCGCCACCACAACTTCATCAGCGACGACTGCGCCCGCGGCAGGCACGGCCACGGGGGGCCGGGGCCGTGGGCGCGGCAACGCGGTGTCCGCCACGCCGACGCTGGGCCTCGAGGAGGGTTTGCTCGAATTCGACACGCCCGACTTTAATTTGAAGCTGGTCAAGGCGTCGCAGACTATCGCCGCGTTGCAGCCCAAGGGCGCGGATGGTTTTGATTTCACGCCCGCCGACCGGCTCACCTATCGCGCCAGCAACGGTTTTAATTCGCTGGGCGACCTCACCTTGCGCGTGCGCGCGGGCGACGTTGGGCCGTGGACCAATTACGCCACCAGCACCGCGCGCCAGCCGGTCACGCCGCTCGACGTGGCCGCGCCCACGCTCGCCGCCGCCGACTTGTCGCCAACGCTGCCGGCGGACTGCCCGTTGCAAATCACGCGCACCTGGCTGCTCGACAACGGGCGGCTGGCGGTGCGCTTTGACCTCAAGAACAAGACCGCCGGCCCGGTGCAAATCGGCGCGCTCGGTCTGCCGATGATTTTTAATAATATGCTCACCCGCGCGCCCGCGGCGAACGACCGCACGCTGGCCCAAATGGAGACGGGCTGCTCGTTCTACGACCCGGCCATTAACGAGGACGGCGGCTATGTGCAGGTGACGCGCCTCAACGGCCACGGCCCGGCGCTGCTCGTCGTGCCCGAGGGCCGCACGCCGTTCGAGGCCTGGCGCATCCTCAATGAGCCGAACGGGCCGAACGGCATGTTTGGGCGCGGCAACCCTTACGAAGGCTCGTTCGAGTGGATGGTTCACTCGCAGGCTTACGCCGAAAATGAATGGCAGGGCGTCCAGGAATGGAACCCGGCCACGTTGGCGACGCTCGCGCCCGGCGAAATCAAATCCTACGGCCTGAAATTTCTCGTCGCGCCGGAACTGCGTGACATTGACCAAACCCTGCAAGCAAACAACCGCCCGGTCGCCGTCGGCATCCCCGGCTACATCCTGCCGATGGATTTGAATGGGAAGTTGTTTTTAAATTATCCGCACAAAATCACGTCCATTCAAACCGATCCGGCCAATGCGATCAGCGTCGTCCAAAACGCGCCGACGAAAAACGGCTGGAAGGACTTGACGCTGCACGGCCAGACCTGGGGCCGCGTGCGCCTGAGCATCACCTACGACGACGGCGCGACGCAGGCCATCAGCTATTATGTCATCAAGCCCGGCGCGCAGGCCGTGGCCGACTTGGGCAATTTTTATTTCACCAAGCAGTGGTTTGTGGATCCCACCGATCCCTTCGGCCGCAGCCCGTCGGTTATGACTTACGACCGCGCACATAACCGCATCGTCACCCAGGACGCCCGCGCGTGGGAGGCGGGTTTGAGCGACGAGGGCGGCGCCGGCTCGTGGCTCGCCGCCGCGATGAAGGAATCCGGCCAGCCCAACCCGGACGAACTTGCGAAATACCAGCAGTTCATTGACGGCGTGCTCTGGGGCAACATTCAATACAAGGACGGCGATTTGCAATACGGCGTGAAGAAAAGCGTTTTCTACCACGACCCCGCCGTGCTGCCCGATTTTCCCTATGACCCGAAGATCAACTGGGGTTCGTGGACGAGTTGGAACCAGCGCGACGCCTCGGTCCGTCACCCGCGCCTATGATTACGCGCACGTCGTCGCCGCGTATTGGGCGATGTATCACGTCGCGCGCAATGACCCCGGCCTGGTCACCAACCACGGCTGGGACTGGTATCTCAACCAGGCGTTCTTGACGGCCTATTACCTCGGCACGCACCCGCGCATCGGCAATGCCAACGACGGCCTCATGGACGGCACGATTTTCCTGCTCGTGTTGCAGGATTTGACGCGCGAAAACTGGCCCGACCAAACGGCGCTTCTTGAGGCGCAATTGAAGGCCCACGCGGATGACTGGGCGGCGCGCGCGCTGCCCTTCGGCAGCGAAATGGCTTGGGACTCGACCGGCCAGGAGGAGGTCTATGGAATCACAAAATACTTTGGCTATGACGACCAGGCGCAGATCACGCTCGATTCGATTCTCGGCTACATGCCCTCCATCCCGCACTGGGGCTACAACGGCAACGCCCGGCGGTTTTGGGACTTTTTTTACGGCGGCGCGCCCGGCGGCAGCAGCGAGCGCCAGCTCCACCACTACGGCTCCGGCCTCAACGCCATCCCGGTGCTCTCCGCCTACCGCGACCACCCGGATGATTATTACCTGCTGCGCGTCGGCTACGGCGGCGCGATGGGCGGCCTGAGCAACATTGACCAGGAGGGCTTTGCCGGCACCGCCTTCCATTCCTTTCCCAATCACATGGCGTGGGACACTTACTCCGGCGACTACGGCCCCAACTTTTTCGGCGTCGCCACCAACGCCGCGACCTATGTCATCAACCACCCCGAATTCGGCTGGCAGGCCTTCGGCGGCAACGTGCAGACGGACGGCGACTGGGTCAAGGTGCAGACGCTCGACTGCTTCCGCCAGCGCGTCTATATCGCCCCGCGCGGCCTCTGGGTCACGCTCGACGCCGGCACTTTCGACCACGTCGAGATCAACACGCAGACCCACGCCGTGCGCCTCGCCCTGGCCCCCGCGGCCCCACACGCCCCGCAGGCCTATTTACGCATCGAACAACCCGCAAAAATTGACGGGATCGGCGCCTACCGCCCCGCCCAAAAATTCCCCCTCGACCACCAGGCCTTTGCCGTGCCGTTGGGGAAAGATCTGACAATGGTGGATTTGACTGACGTGGCGTTGTAGGTCATACTAGATGCATTTCGTGATAAGCAATGAATGCATTTGATTTGGGATTGTATATTTGAAAAATCCATAAAGACCTCATGTTTTTTTAATGTAAGCCCCTTGCTATGGCAGAACAGGCTGCATAAAGAAGAAGCCATGCGCCAACACTTCCGACAAACATTCCGCAGCCAAATTTTCTAGTCGAAGGAGTAACGACTAGACAAACGGCCAAAATCGGAACTGCATATAAAATGAAATATATATAGTCCTGAAGCAAATGGTCTTGGATATGGCCGTTAATCATCATCCAAAGAATGACTGGCTGGATAAAAACGAAGGCCATCCCGGCAAAAAACCAGAGATTGCTTTGCTTTTTAGGCTCTATATCACCAAGGGGATTCATAGCGTTAAATTATGTTTGCCTACTTAATCTCCCCGCAATTAGAGCCAGTTTCTTTGTCCGCCGCCAGCTTTTGATTTCATGTTCGCGCCGGAGGGCGCTGCCGCGCGTGCGCCGGCGCTCGCTATAGACCAGGACGACGGGCCGGCGGGTCTTGGTATAGCGCGCGCCCTGTTTGGCGTGGTTGTGCTGCCGCAGCCGCCGCGGCAGGTCATTCGTGCAGCCGACATACAGCGTCCGGTCGGCGCATTCCAGGATGTAGACGAAATACATGGCGGGGTAGGGTGGTGCGATGGTTGGGCTCGGGCTAAGTTCGTCCAATGACCATTATTCCCCCATCGTGTCGGGAAAACCTTGACGCCGCCCCGGCCCTTTTTTAAAGTCATCGTTTCCCTTTTTACTGCCCGATAGTGTAATGGTAGCACAAGTGACTCTGACTCACTTTGTCATGGTTCGAATCCATGTCGGGCAACCATTTTGGTTCCGGTCCGGGCCGGTTCAATCCACCCGCGCGCCGCTCTCCTTTTGTTTCCGCAATTCGTAAGTCTTCACCACCGTCAGAAACTCGTAATACGCGTGCAACCGCGCGAAATACCAGCCCGCGCGGCCGTCCAAAAACCCGCGCTGCCAGACATACACATATAAAAAGCGCAGGGTGGGGCGGCACGGAAGCTGGCGCGCCCACCCTTTGAGCCGCCGCCGCCAGCCGACATTGCCCTTCTGCAATTCCGCCGCATTTTGCACCCCGCCGCCCTGCTGCGCCACCGCCGCCTCCCAATTCGAGTAGCGGTTGTGCTTTTCGACAAACGCCGCCACCGTCGGAAACGCGTAATGGTCCATCAGCGCGGCCAGCCGCCCCGTTTCGCCCTCGACCAGCAGATGCTCATGCACCTCGTTGTCGCCGCTTTGCGTGTCGCCCTCGGCCAGGCGCTCAAATTTCGCCGCACGATGCTTCACCAGCCGCAAATTCCAATTCGGAAAATACGCGTGGCGCAACCACTGCCCGAGGAAAAAGAACCGCCGGTTGATCCAGTAGCCCGCGCAAAGGCCCGCCGGGTTCGTCACGATCGCGCGGATTTCCTCCGCCGCGCTCGCGGGCATGACCTCGTCGGCGTCAAGCAGCAGCACCCATTCGTGCGTGAAAGGCAAATGGCGCAGCGACCATTCCTTTTTCTTCGGCCAGCCGCCCTTGTAATCAAATTGCACCACCCGCGCGCCCAACCGCTCGGCCATCAGCGCCGTGCCGTCCTCGCTCCGCGAATCCACTACGAAAATTTCCGCCGCCCACGCCACCGAGGCCAGGCAGCGTGGCAGATTCGCGGCCTCGTTCTTCACCGGGATCAGCACGGAAACCGGCACGGGCGGGGCGGGCGCTGGGGTGGTGGCACTCATGGAGAGGGAAGCGGCCGGCGCCGGGTTGCCGGCCACCGTCACGCCGTCCGCCACGTCCTGCGTGACGACCGCGCCCGCGCCGACCACCGCGCGCCGGCCCACCGACACGCCCGGCAGCACGATCGCGCGCAGGCCGACAAACGCCTGCGGGCCGATGACAATCGGCGCGGTTTGCAACGGCAGCGCCGCCGAGGAAAAATCATGCGTCCCGGTGCACAGGTAGGCCTCCTGCGCGACGGTGCAGCCTTCGCGCAATTCAATGCGCCCCAGCGCATACGCATGCGCCCCGTCGCCCAGGCACGCGCGGTCGCGCATCGTCAAATTCCACGGGTGCGTCACCCGCGCGCGCGGATGCACAAACGGGCGCCCCGCCAGCGTCGCGCCAAACACCCGCAGCCAGAACAGCCGCCACGCGTTGGCCGGCTTCGGCGTCCAGCGGCACAGCAGCGCCCAGCACCAGTCCCACAATTGCGCCCGCACGCGCTCGCTCCCCGTCCACGGCGTGGCGTAGGGCGAGGCTTGCGCGTAAGTGTGGCGCGGAGCTTTCATGGGGCGGTTTGGTTCAGCAAAGACTCAAAATCATTCAGGTAGCGGGTGGCAACTTCTTCCACGCGGAAATGCCCGGCGGTCTCCCACGCCGCTGCGGCCAGCCGCGCGCGCCGGGCCGGGTCGCCCGCCAGCGCGGCGAGCGTCGCCGCCAGCCGCGCCCCAGCATTGGGCGCGCGGTGGTCAAAGACGAGGCCATTCTCGCCCGCGCGCAAATAATCGCGGAAGCACGCCAAATCGGAAACCACCCCCGTCGCCCCCGCCGCCATGGCCTCCAGCGGCGCCAGCCCAAAGGACTCGCCCTTCTCCGCCACCGAGGGGTAAACAAACAACCGCGCCCGGCGGTTTAGCTCATGCAGCTTCGCCGTGTCCGCGCCAAAGAGCGGCCCGGTCCACTCGACCGTCTCGCGGGTTGGCGCGAATTTCGCGGCCAGTTTTGCCTGATATTCTTCGCCTCCGCCGCCCTGCTCCACTATCCACGGCCCGGCCAGCACCAGCTTCCAGCCCGCCAAAACCCTGCGCACGTCCGGCTGGCCCCACGCTTCCGCCAGCAAATCCAGCCCCTTTTCCGGATGAATCCGCCCCGCATACAACACGATGGGCGCGCGCGCCGCGTCCGGCAATGGTTGGCTTTCCCACGCCCCGTCCGGCAGTGGGTTCGGCAACGTGCATACTCGGCCCGCCAGCGCCGGGCACTGCGCCCGCACCGCGGCGGAAACCGTTTCCGACACGCATTGCACCCGCGCCGCCCGCCCGTAAAATCGAAACTGTCCCTTCGGAAATCGCGCCACATGCACATACAGCAACCCGCGCGCGGGATCGTGCCGCAGCAGTGGAAACCAAAACGTGTTCGTGACCAGAATATCTGCGGGCGGCAGCACCCGCGCCGCGCGCCGCGAATAAACCAGGTCGCGCCACTTCAGCCGCCAAGACGAACCCGGCTGGTCAAACCCCGGTACCCGCACATGGCGCACGCCGTCGAGTTCCTGCGTTTTGGGCAGCCCGTCGCACAACCGCGAAATATGCGTCACGGTGTGGCCGCGCCGCGCAAACTCCCGGCCCAGCGCCAGCCAGACCTTCTCCACCGCCCCGCCCCGCAACGTCGGCACCGGAAAAAACGCGCCTTGGACAATGGTAATGCGCATGGGTTTAAGAGTTAAGAATGGAAGATGGAAAATGGAAGATGGAAAAAGCCAAGACGCTCAATTTCGTTTGGCTTATTTTTCCATCCGATTTCTAATGTAGAGGTGCAGGCTTGCTGCGCCCTCTTTTTTTCCATTTTCCATCTTCCATTCCGCTAATCCTTCCCCTCCAGCACCTCAATCTGCCGCCGCGCCGCCGCCTCGATTTGAAAACGCTTCAGAAAACAATCATGCGCGGCAACGGAAAACCGCGCGCGGTCGGCGCTCGTCCACGTCGCGTGCCGCTCCAGCAATTCGCGTGTCCCCGCCAGGTCGTCCGCTGCCGCCAAACCCGCGCCGTCGGCCACCACTTCGCGCCAGAGGTTGACCTGGTTGGAAATCAGCGTCGGCGTCCCCGCCGCCAGCGCCTCCGCCACGACGTAACCGAAATTTTCCTGGTGCGACGGCAGCACCAGCGCGTCCGCCCCCTCCAGCGCCGCCCATTTCAAATCTTGGTCGAGCAACCCCGTCCAAAAAACATCCACGCCCTCGCGCAGGCCAAGTTGTTGCTGCAACGCGCGGCAGCGCGCGGAAAACTCCGGACGACTTTCCGGCCCAGCCAGCACGAGCACCGGCGCGGTTTGGTTCGCCCGCGCCGCGGATGGATGCGCCGCCGCGTAAGCCTCCAGCAGCAAATCCACGCCCTTCTTTGGGTCAATCCGCCCGAGATACAGCAGGAATTTTCTGCCCGCCAGCGCCGGAAATTTTTCCTTCCATTGCCGCGCCCGCTCGGCGGGATTCCCGGCGGGCAACTCAACCCCCAGCGGCGAAATGACGCAGCGCGCCGCCCACGGCAAAAACGAATTTTGCGCCAGCCGCCTTTCCTCCTCGGTGGTGAACGCCACGGCGCGCGCGTCGCGCAAAATTTTGTGCCCGCCGAGTTTCCAATAAATCACCTTCTTGAAATGCTTGCGCGGATAGGCCCGCTGAAACCACGGATCCAGCATTCCATGCGGATACACCACATACGGCACCTCCGCCGCCCGCGCCGCCGCGCGCACCGCCGGCCCGTGGTATTGCCACAGCCCCTCAATCGTCATCGCCTCGAACCGTCGCGCGCTTTTCCGCACCCATTTCGCAAACGCCGGGCACCAGCCGTAGCTGCGAAAGACCCGCGGCCCAAACGCCCGCACCGGATACGCCCGTCCCACCAGCCACGGCGACCCCGGCTCATCCAGGCACGCGACCTCGACCTCCTGCCCCAACGCCAGCTCCGCCCGCGTCAGCGCGTCCACCGCCGTCGCCACCCCTCCCGCCGCCGGATCGAGTGAATGAACCGTTTTTAGAATGCGCATAGAGAAGCGTTCATAGCGCCTAGGTTACCGATATAAATCTTCGACAAAATGAATAATTTCTTGATGTTCAATTCTGAAATACGAATAACCATGAAGCCGACTAAGCCAGTTAAATAAGCAGGCCGTCCATTTAGTCCAGTTCGCAATCTCAAGCTCCGATGTAATTCCGCGCTTTTGGCTATAGAGCAAATATGCTTCACGGTCATCCAAAACTTTGCGCATTCCCTTAAGATGAGCCGGACTCTGAAGGAAGATTGATGGGACTTCTGGAAGAATTGTATTTTCAGACATCTCTTTAGTCATTCCTTTAGAGAGCAATTCAATATATTCTAGCCACGAGAGGGTAGGCGGCTGTGGGATCTTGTGAAAACGATTCCGGCTTTGCAACGGAGGGTATCGGAATTGAAGACGAGTGTGACGCTGGACCAGAACCGAGAGGCGGCTTTGTTGCGGGAGGTAATTGGTGAAGTTGTAAGACAAGACTTTTGAATTCGGCCTCTGAATCTGAATATGAGGACAAATTTGCACCCCTACGGGTGCCGATGCATTTGGGGAGTAAAATTGGTTCCTTGGACTGACGAATGACCGGCACAAACTTTTTGGTGCCTAAATTGTTAATCAGTTCTTGGGTAACAATCATCGCCTCGTACCCTGCGCCGCCTTTGCCTTCGTCAACCTTCTTTACATAAGGCTCGGTACAGATCATGAGTACTCTGTCAGCATGCCCAACCCAATACTCCATGAATTTTGCCACGTCATCACCATATTCAAGATCCCATTGATCAATGGTTACATCAATGCCCTCTTTGCGGAGACGCTGTGCAATTTCCAAAACCCATTGTTTATGCTCCTTCGAGTCATGGGAGTATGAAATAAACGCTGAGGGGATGCTTGGTTCTTCATTCATGTTGAAAAAGAAGCCATGGTTTCAGTTTTACAGAAAGGAAATGAACATTAACACGCGTTCACTCCACAAACCCCTTCTCTCTTGTAAAATAATTCCATTCCGCCGGGAGTTTCTTCAGCGCGCGGGCGGGGACGCCGGCGTAGAGCGTGTGTGTCTCCTCGACGGGGTGGGGGAGCACGGCCCCCGCGCCGAGCACGCAATAATCCGGCAGCCGCGCGCCGGGCAGCACCACACACGCCGAGCTGACGAAGCAATACGCGCCAATTTCCACCGGGGCCGAGGTCTGGCGCCCGGCGGCGAGGTCAATGTTGTGCGTCAAAATTTGTGAGCGAAACCCGGCCATTGTGGTATGATGCCCGATGGTCACGCGATTCGTGCAATCGAGCAAATGCCGGCTCGTCACGGCGCTGTGCGCGCCCAAAATCAATTCCGGCGCGCGCTCCGGCTGGTGCGCGAAATGGCGCGACTTGGCGGGAGATACCCGGTTTTGGTCGGAGGGAAAGCCCGTGATCCAGTTCAGTTGCGCGATGATGGCGTGCGGCCCGAGTTCGAGGCGGCGCAACCCGCGCACGACGTTCAAGTGCCCGATGCGCGCGCCCTCCCCCAGCTCGACTTGCTCCGCCGCGATCAGCGACAGGCCGATGCGCGCCGTCGGGTGCAGCCGGTAGCCGAGCAGCGACTGCAACAGCGGCCGCTTCAAAAACCACGGCAGCGGCGCGGCGAGCGCGGCGATAAAAATTCGCAAACGGGAATTCATGCGAGGGCGCGTTGATAAAGGTTGGCGTAGGCGTCGAACATCCGGTCGGCGCTAAAGCGCGCGGCGTTGGCGAGGCCCGCCGCCCCCAGCTTCGCGCGCTCCGCCGCGCCGGCCAAGGCAATAATCGCGCCGGCCATCCCGCGAAAATCATCCGGCGCAACCAACACCGCCGCCGCCCCCGCCAGTTCCGGCAGCGAAGTCACGTTGCTGCAAATCACCGGGCAGCCGCACGCCTGCGCCTCGAGCACCGGCCAGCCGTAGCCCTCGGAGTAGCTGGGAAAAACCAGCGCGTGCGCGCGGCTATACAGCGCGGCGAGTTCGTCGTGCGTCGGTCCGGGAATTTCGACCACGGCCTCCGCCGGCAAACCCACTTCGCGCGCCACCGCGCGTTCACTCTCGTTCAAGGCATCGCCCGCAAAAACGACCCGCCCCGGCCATTCCTTCCGCGCCAGCGCCAGCGCGCGCAACACCCCCGCCCGGTTCTTGCGCGCCAAGCCCGACCCGACGTGCAGCAGATACGGCCCATCCAGCAATCCCGGAAACCGCGCCAGCCGCGCCGCCGCTTCCGCCGCGGGCACCGGCGCAAACGGTGCGTTGAGCGCCAGCGGAATCGTCACCACGCGGTCGTCGTCCACCCGCCCGGTCAGGCGGCGAAAATCCTCGGTGGTTGCCGCCGAATCGCACGCCACCCACGGCACGCGGCCCAGATACCGCAGAATCAGCGCCTGCAAAATTTTCCCCGTGGGCGAAGCCGGGCAATACGTCGCCTCGCCGCGTGCGCCGCGCACCGCCAGCAAATCATGGCAGGTCAGCACGACGCGCCGCCCGCCCAGGCCGCGCAGGTAGATCGAGTTCGAATGGTCGCAAATGTGGAACACCGTCGGGCGCGTCCCATCCCACCCCTGCGCCATCGCCATCGCGGCCGCGCGCCCGGGGAACCGCACATACTGGTCCACGTAGGCCGCCCATTTGCGCGCCCCCGCCGGCGCGCGCCGCGCCGCCCACGGCTCCGGTTGGACGAGGAACGCCGCCACCCCGCGCCGCCGCCAGCCGGTTTGCATCATCCCGGCAAAGCGCAGCATGCTCTGCTGGCGGGCCGGCGCGTAATTGCCCAACAATACGACTTGAAAATCGCTCACGGGGGCAGTGGTTCGGGCGCAGGCGTTTTCCACTCCGGGCGGGGCCGGTAGCGATAACGGGCCCGGCGGGTCTCGGCTTTCGCACCCGTCAAGCGCATCCGGCCCGCGGCAAAGGCCAGGCCGGCAGTAAAGATGGCAAAGCCGAGCGTCGTGGCCTGGCCCCATTGCGCGTTGAGGACGAGGAAAAACGCGGCCACGGAAAATAATACGGGCCAGACATTTCCCTGGCGCAACGCGCGGTAGGACCGGCCGGCCAGGCGCGCGCACACCCCCACCCGCAGGAAAATAAAGGCCAGGCCCAGCACCGGGCCCATTTCCAGGATTAATTGCGGCCACGTCGCCTCTCCAAGTGAGAATTGGCGCTGGCCGGAGAGGAACCCCTGCGCCATCAACGTGCCGCGGCCCACGCCCTGGCCCAGCAGCGGCGTGTCAAACAGCAGGTCAAACCCCGGCAGCAAATCCCGGAAATATCTGGCCACGATATTGCTCTGAAAGCCCGCGACGTTGGCACCCGTGGCATCCGTCCACCGCGCGTCAAAGGCCTGGACGCCTTCTTCAAAATGCGGCATTCGCGAGGCAATGATCGTCACCACCCCGAGCAACAGCACGGTGCGCCCCAATACGCGGGGCGTGTTGGGCAACAAAAACGCCGCGCCGCCCGCCGCCAGCAAGAGCAACCCACACGTCACCGCATTCGTGCGGCTGATGGAAATCGGCACCGCCAGGGCGATGCCCACCGCCGCCGCCACCGTCAAATACAAGGGCGCCTTGGATCGAGTCATGACGAGGCCCAGCAGCGCGGCCAGCGCGACGGGGTAAAACTCCGCCACGCCGGTTGAGAACGAAAAGGTCCCGGACGGCCGGAATTTGCCGAGGGCGCCGGACATCCCCAACGTCTCCTGCCCGCCCACGGTATGGTTGATCCAGTGGCCTTGCGGCTTGACAAATTGCACGACGCAAATGAGGGTTTCCGGAATCACAAACCAAAGCAAAAATTTGCCCAGGCGTTCGATATCTTCGCGTTCCAGTGTTTTTTCCATCACAAACATCAGGGGAAAATGGAGAAAGTAGCAGCGCAGGCCGATCAGCGTGACGGAGAGGTTGGCATCCGGCACCAGCAAACCACCGGCGAAACTGGCCGCCGCCAGCAGAAAGCACGCCACGACATAACCGTTGACGATGAACCGCCCGCACGACGCGGCCACGAAATAAATGAGGATCACCAAGGGGTCGCGAATGATTAGCAGCGGCGTGGACAGCCCCGGCAAAACCCATTTCCGCAGCGCGCCCTCCGTCAGCAGCAGCACCAGGTAGAGCCAGATCAGCCGCTTCAAAAATTTGACCTCTTTGGATGACGCCGCCATGCAGAAGGTGGAGATTAAATGTTCGGGCGAGGGGCCGCCGGCTGGCCAAATATTTTTTCCTCTATTTGACTCTAAAGCGGCCCGCGCGCTGCGGCCAGTCATAATTTTCCCGGTGGGTCGGCGGCCCTCAAGACGTGCCGCTGCGGCGCCGCGTTCCACCCACCCGCGAATTAACATACCTTTGCAACACCGTTTCGCTCCAAGCGGACACCAGAAGGACGATCAACACATACCCGGCGATTTGCAGGCCGCGCCCGGGCAGAAACGCCAGGTAGTTCGCGGACACCGCCAGCGGATAGTGGAACGCATACAGGGCGTAGGAAATCGGCGCCGCCCAGGCGAAACACGCCGGAATGAATCTGAAACCCCTGAATTTTGCCGCCGACCACGCCAGTCCCACGACCAGAAAAATCCAACTGCTGGCAAATTGTCGCAGCACCGGATGACCGAGCAGGGCCAGGGCCTCGCCCCGCCCCCACCGCGCAGCACCCAGCCCCACGCAGAACCCTCCCAACGCCGCCACCGTCCGCCACTGGTTGACCAATCCCGGCCGCTGACCTTCGCCATACGTCCGCGCCATTTCCACCCCACACCACCAGATGATGAAATAAAGCAGAAACAGCGCCGCCTGGTTGGGCCAGAGGCAATAAAGCACGCCGCCGGCCGCCGACAACCCCGCCGCGACCGCCCATTGCGCGCCCGGCTTCACCCGGCGGTAAATCGGCCAAAACATCAGGTAGAACCACCACTCATAAGATAGCGACCACAGCGAGATATTGCCCCCATACGCGTCCACCCGCACGCCCGGCTTGAACCCATACGTGTCCTGGAGCATGAATATATTTCCCAGGAGGCCGGGCAGGTTCAAATTGAGCCAGCGGCCCGCACTCAGGCAATTGGCGGCATAGGTTGCCAGCAGCGCCAACAGATAGATCGGGTAGATTCTCTTTGCGCGGCGCTGGAAATAACCCTTGAACGTCGGGTCGGCATGCCGCGACTGTGAATAAAAAATTACAAATCCTGAGAGCAGAAAAAACAACATCACCACCTCGAAGCCCTGGTCAAACACCAGCCGCCAGGGCGAGGCGGGCGCCAGCAGGCGCCCCGTCAGGAGATGATCCGCAAACACATACAGCGCGGCAAACCCCCGCAGCCCTTCCAATTTGGCCAATTTATTTTTCATGCAACAATGGGCGGTCGTTCGGCTAATCCTCGGTTCCCTTCAGCGCCGCCAGCAAACTCCGCCGGTAGGCCGCCCAGGAAATTTCTGCGGCCCGGGCGCGGCAGGCGGCCCGCATGGCCGGCCACGCCGCGCGGTGGTCCCGCAGCCAGGCAATTTTTTCCGCCAGCGCCGCCGGGTCGCGGATGGGCACGAGAAACCCCGTTGCGCCCGGCGTAATCAAGTCCTCGCCCCCGGCGTTGCGCGTCACCAGCAGCGGCAACCCCCGGCTCAGCGCTTCGAGTTGGACAATCGCGCGCCCTTCGACCAGCGACGGCAGCACCAACGCGTCGCACGTCTCCATCAGCGCCAGCACCGCCTCGTTCGCGCGCGGGGCCTCAGCGGTGAAGGGCACCTGTTGGGCGCGGTAAAATTCCATCGGCGCGCAAGGCTGGCCCAGCAAGACCAATTCCACCGCGCGCGGGTCGTTGAGCAACCGCAGCGCCGCAAACACATCCGCCAATCCCTTGCGCTGGCTCCACGCCCCCGCAAACAGCAACCGCAACGGACGTTGCGGGTCCGCCTCCCGGGGATCCCTTGCCGGGGCCACCGGCGGCGGCGCGCCATACGGCACCAGGTGGCACGGTTTGGCCGCGCGGATCTCTCCCGGCAGCGAATCCAACACGAATTGGCTCGGACACAGCACCACGCCGGCCAGAGCCAGCTCGCGCTCCTTGCGCGCCATTTTCTCGGGTGAATCGCGGTCGCCTTGCAGGGTCGGCGCCCACTCGGGCAGGCGCTCCGCCTCTTCCTGAAAAATCTTCCGTGCGAAAGGCCCGTAGGCAATGGGCAGGTGGTAGACGCCCGTCCACCCGGACGCTTGCGCGGCGGCCAGGGTGTGCTCCGCCCCATCCTCATACGTCAGCACCGCGCCCGGCGCGCCGCGCTGGCGCAAAATTTTCCGCGCCCCCGCGCGATCCAGCGCCTGAAACACCGCATCCACGCTGGCCCAGCCGGTTTCATGTTTCGTCAACCCGGTCCAGCCCGCGCGCGCCGCGAGCAGGCGCACCAGGTCGCGCCCCGGCCAAGCCCGGATTAGATTTTTCGGCAAGGCGTAACTCCGCCGCCGCAGTTCGGCGCGCAGCCCCACCGGGCTGGGCCACTTCGCCCAAATGCTATCCCGGCTGAAACCCACGCCCGTCAAATACCGCGTCAACAGGCCCGCCTCGTGCAGCGCCTGCAAATCCTGGCGCACATACGTGTTGCCTGTGGGGTGAACCACGAGGAACGGCGCGTTGGCAGATGCGTTCATGTATCTTGTTTTCTACTCATCAATTGACGGTAGAGCGCGTGGTAATCGCTCAACGGCCGCAGAAATTCCCGCAATTGCGCCTGGCCGGCCAGCGCGCGGCGGCGGTATTCCTCCTCGGGCATCGCGGCGGCTTCTTCGAGGCGCGCGCGCAAACCGGCCACGTCGCCCGGCGCGGCCACCAGCGCCTCCGGCCCCGCCGCTTCGGGTAGTCCTCCGTCGCGCGTGATGATGGACGGCACGGCCAGATGACGCGCCTCGATCGGTGTCAGCCCCAAATCCTCGCGCGTGTGCGGCGGCGCCACATTCCATTTCGCACGGCTCATTTGCAAAAATTTTTCCTCATCACTGATGAAGCCGGGCAACCGCACGGTTGCCAATTTGCGACGTTTCAAAAACTCTTCCACCCGCGGGCGCAGCGGCCCATCACCCGCCAGCGTCAGCGGCCAGCGTGCGCGGTCGAGGTTCGCCGTCGCATAGGCTTCGAGCAATTCCTCGAGGCCTTTGTTGGCTATCCAGCGGCCAATGAAAAAAAATCCCGCCCGGTCCCAATGCACCGGCGGCGCGGGCGGCAGGCTGGAGACCGCCGGCATGACCTGGCTGTGCCGCCGCAGCCCCGCCGGCTCCCAGGTGCGGCGCACAAAATCCGAGATGTAGCACCGCTCGTCCGACATGCGCACGGCGAGGCTCCACAGCCGCGTGTGCAGCGAACGCGCCTCGCTCTGGTGGTTGATGATCGTCATCACCAGGGGCCGCCCCAACCAACGCGCCCCCAGCGCAATGTCCGGCGACGGGTTTTGCGTGTGAATTATGTCCGCCCAGCGAAGATTTTTATACAAGGCCACGCTGGCGCGCGGCACGACCCGATAATCCACGCCGGCCTTTTCGCACCGACCGCGCAGTTCCCCGCTGAACGTCGCGCCGCGCACCAGCTTGAAGCACAGCCGCGGCGCAAAATCCGCCGCCGCCCGCAGACTTTCGCCCAGGGCGAGCACAAAGGCTTCGAGGCCGCCGAAGCGTCCCTGCGAAGGCGCGACTATCAACACGCGCAACGGGGCGGGTTTGCTCATCAGCGAGTGGCGGGCGCATTTTCCAGCGCCGATAGAAAGGTGCGGGCCATGACCGCCGGATCAAGAAACGACGGGCAGGGCACCCGGTCTGGGGTGATTGGCCAAGGCAGCGGCGCATCCGCGTCGGCGAGCAGCAAACCCGGATCGGGCCAAGGGGGCAACCGGGTGGCGTCGGTGGCGCCTGCGCGGGTCACCAGCACCGGCACGCCCAACGCGCGCCATGCCGCCACCGCGCTGCTTTTTTCGATGATGTCCAAGGGCGTGCTGGTGAACGCCACATCACAGGACTGCAATGCCACGGGGACCTCGTCTTCCGCCAGTTCGCCCAGGACATGAAAATCCGCGTTGGGCACGGTCCGGGCGGCGTCGACGAACGCGGCTGGCGCCGCCGCCGCCCTACCCAGCGCCAAAAAGCAAATCCGCCGGCCCGCCAAATTCGGATTGGCCGCAACTTTGGCGGCAAAGGCGGTAAAATCCCAAGCTTGGGTGTGAAACGAACCAAAATGCCCCAGCCACAGCGCCGCCGCATCAATGCTTTGCCCTTTCCGCCGCAAGATTTTGGCCACCGCCGCGCGCGCGTTCGAATGCGAGAATTCCGTGGAAGGGAAATTCGTGCAGATGGGAAGCAATTTGGCGGTGACACCGCGCGCCTGCAGCCGTTTTTGGTACAGGCGCGCCTGCGTATGCACCACCGCCGGTTGCCAGCCCCATCCGGTCCAGGCGTCCACGCTCCGGCGTTGGGCCCAGCCGAGCGCGCGGTGCCGCCAGGGGCCATCGCGGCCCGGTTGCAGCCAGATTTCATGCAGCATGAGGTGCCGCCGGGTTTTCGCCGGCAGCAGCTCGCGCAACCACGCCGCGCGCCGCCCGCCCAGACCCCGCGGATGAAACCCATAGGGCGTGAATTGCACGCTGGCCCAATCCGGTTGAAATTCCCGCAGCCAGGCTCCCAACGCGCGCGCTTCGCCGGGCCGCCGGAAGATGTCATGCAACCGCCATTCCCCGACCCGCGCCGACCCTGCGCCGCACGCGGCGTCCCGCACCGAGACCAGCCGTGTCTCATGGCCAGCAGCAGCGCATTTCTGCGCCAATAAACGGGCATAATCCCCCACGCCGTCGCGGCCGGGTTCGAGGCCCGAACATAAAAACAACAAACGCATAAGGGAATGGTGTGCGCCTCGGCCCACTTTACCAGCCGAGATTGCGGCGAATTCGGTGAATGATTCTTTGATGCAGACTCCACCCGTGGCGGCGGAAAAATGCCGGACTGCGCCAGAGATGGGAAAAATTCGGTGGCGACAAGAAGCGGCGGCGTTGGCTCAAATCGTGGATGGCCGCCAACTGACGGCCCAGAACAACCTCCGGACTGAACCAAGACGCCCACGCAGCGCGAGCTTTGCGGCCCATGATAGGAGCGCTCCCAACCAATTCTTGCAGCAGCGAGGGGATGCGCTCCAGCGTATCTTCGGCCAAGCGGATCGAAAACGAGTCCCAATCGGGCCCCGCCGGGGGCACCCAGTCGTCCGCCAAAATGACCGGCACGCGGCCCAGGCGCATGACTTCATAGAGGCGATGACTGCTGGTCGCCAGGCCGCGGGGGCACAGGGCGAATGCGCTATCCACAATTTCCTGCAAATAGGAACGTTGTTCAGCCTCATCATGGTTAAACCAGCGGTCCACCCATGTTACCGGATATTTCCGGTCCGACACGTCGCCCAGGGCCAAGAGGCGGTGGCGCAGCGGGTGGCTCATCGCGCCGCGGAAGCAAAAAAGATGCGCCGGATTCCAGGGGCGGTTCTCATATTCGGTGATGAAGGGATTGGGATTGCCCAGATAGTAGGCGCCCGCCCGCGACCAGTCTGCCTGGTGTTGGGCGCGTGGCAACGAGGTGTAAACCCCGGGGAAAAAATCCACGGGATTCGCCCGATAATTGAGGGTATAACATTTTTCCGGGTAAGCCCGCACCAATTCCATGTCAAGCAAGGCGGGGATGTGCCGCCAGTTCTTGAAATTATTGGATTCAAGGAAAACGATGAAGTCGGTGTGGGCCGCATCTGCGGCCAAGGTGAATTCCCCTCCAGCCGCGCGGATGATATTCTCCTGCCGACGCAGATTATCCACCCCCTCCCAAACCTGCTGCGTCTCATTCAACAAGGCTAGATAGACGACCGGTCGGGTCTTTGCGCGCTCTGGCACACTTGACATATTGACGTAGAATGAAGAACAGGCCTTTCAAAAGCCCCGAACAGAAGAAAATTGAATTATGCCCATTTAGCCCGCAGTGGCAACGCCCAGCAGTTCATCCATTTTTTGGAGATTGAGGGTGATGGGGGCGTGGCGGTCGGCAAGATACTTCTCCGGTGAAACAGGGATGGCGCCTTCGCCGAAGGCGGCGTAATAAGACAGGCCGTGGTGGCTGCAAAGCTCCCAGAAAAAGGGGGGAAAATAGGAAGGGGAGAAAATTTCCACCACCTTGGCTCCCGGCGGGGCGAAAACGAGATTGGCCAAGCCAGCTCCGTGCGGGGCCACGATGAGTTCGGCGTGGGCAAAGAGGCTGAGTTGCTCGCTCCAAGCCAGGGCGGCGGGATCCACAATGGTCACCCGGTGGCGGTCCAACAGCGGGCACAATTCGGCAAAATTCGTAATCTGCCCGCCGCGCACATTTTGCCGCGAAACAAAGATACGCCGCGGGTGATCGGCGTTTCGTTTGGCATGGGGCAGGTATTCCCGACGCAGCGAGGCCAAGGCCCAGGGTTGGTTGTGAAACACGGTTTGCGTAAAGGACGGGCAGGCCAGCAGGCCCGCCCTTAGATGCAGGCCTTCCCTGGTCGCTCGGATTTGCTCCGGACGCAGCCCGGCCAGGGCCAGCGAGGCGGTTTGGTAGGCATGGCCCGCCAAGTCGAAAAGGAAGGTGTCATATTGAGCGTAGTCAGGCGTGTGATGCTTGAGCAGCAGCAATCGGGGCAGACAGTCCAACAACCAATGGGCATAACTATGGCGGGTATACGGCGTGGCGACCACGGCGACGCGGCCCGCCCGATTTTCGAGCGGAGGCCAGCGCAGATGATGCATAAGGCTATGCGGCGCGGCCAGCCCTCCCTCGTCTTGGGAAAGGTCGCCGAGCAGCGTGCCGCTTTGCGAAATCACCCCAAATCCCCGCCAGACGGCGAAGCGGGCCTTGGGCAACTCGGCAATAAATGCGCCGGGCACGCGGTGCGCGGGCTTGGCGAAGGCCCAGCAATCCGCAGCCGCCCCGCCGAGCGGGGGATGCAAATCGAGAACCATTTCAGGATAAATCTGCCGCAGACGGCCGTCGGCGGGATGGTTGGCCAGCCATACGGCCGTGCCGGCCGCCATGGTCCTCGGCAAATACGGGAACCCATGACGCAGGACCGGCCAGCCGGCCACGGCCGAAAGCGCCGGACGGATCGAGCGCGACCATTGCTGGACCAGGCGATGACCGGCTTGGGCGGAGGCTGAAGTCATGGTGAAATCTTTAACGGTTGGCCACTTTTTACGAGCGATACGCATCGTCGGTCGCGGCCAGGCGCATCAATTTCCGGCGGTGGAGCACATTTTGCGAGTAGCGCAGAAATGTCAGGCGCGGCGCGCGTTCCGGCCGCAATTCCACCGGCGGCGCGCCGGGCGCGGGCACCCCGGCCGGCAGATGGTCCGCTTGCGCCCGCATGCGCTTTTTATAAACATCCGGGTAGTGGACGATGACCGCGCGCGCGTCCACCGTGTAGCCGGGGCACGCCTGCACCAGTTGGCGCGGGTCCACATAATAGACATCTTGGCCCCGGCTCATCGCGGCCCAGGCGAGCTGCTCGATCACGGTCCAATACCGCCAGAAATCCGGCTCGCTATAAACCCACTCGAGATAATCCAGGTCGTAGCGCGCGGGCGGGTAATTATAAAAGCCGAGATTGGCCGCAAACGGCAGCGGCAGGCGCGTGCGCCAGCGCAGCCATTCGCGCCAGCCGATTGAATACGACATCTGGCTGTCGCGCGCGAACAGCGCGGCCTCCGGCGGCAGCGCCCGCAGCGCCCGCCACGAAAACCGCTGGAAATACAACACATCGGAATCAATGTAGAAAAACCGCCCCGCTTCCGCATACAGGTGCAGCGGAATGTCAAAAATCTTCAGCCCCATCGGCGTCAGCGCGCGGAAATTGCGCAGGTTGGGCTGGCGTGCCAGCCCAACCAGCGTCACCGGGTTGTAATCGCGGAAAAACCAGATCCGCACGCCGGGCAGCGCCGCGCGCAACGCCTCCGCCGTCGCCGGCGTCAGCGAACCATCCTCGAACAAATGCAATTGCACCGGCTCGGCGCTATAACGCAGCAGCCCGCCAAAGGATTGCAGGCACAAGTCGCGGTGCGCCTCGCAGATCAGGCTGGCGACGATGACGGGTGGTTCGGTGGACATAAAATTCAAGCTACGGTTTTGGCATGTTCACTGTGGCTCAATTTAAAAAGCATGGTGGTCCCGCCAATCGCGCTGATCATCGCCGATCTTTTCCAAAATGACCAGATTAGCAGCGTTGAATTCATGCCAGGGCCGGGCCACTTCCGGCGCGAGCCAGCGGGACGCGGCCGGCAGGCGCCGCGCAACGGCGGCAAGGCCGGACAGGAATTGTTGCCTGGGCGACCAAGGTGAGCCCAACGGACTGGCCGGATGGATGCGATAGGCGCGGTTGGCGAGAATATAGCGAACCACTTTCCGCAGCGAAGGCATCCACAGATCATGAAAGGCCACGGTGCCACCGACCACAAGCCGCTTATCCACCAAAACAAAGTCGAGGATGCTCAGGTCAAACAGATGCGATGCGTCAATAAAAGCGAATTGCAGCGGCGGAAATTGAGAAAACACTTCCTCGGGGTATTTTTTATAAAACTCCAGATATTTATTGAGGCGCGCGCGGTGCACGTGGACGAGTCCCAGATCGCCGACAAAACTTGACTGATGCGGATCGCAGACATAATGCCGGCCGCGGCCATTGGCCGCAAGCGCACCGAGGATGGCCAGCCCGGAAACACCCAGCGCGAAGCCGATTTCCGCAGTCGCGGCAGGTTGCGTGGCCCGCACCAAATTATACAACACGAGCGCTTCCGCCACGGAGATGCTAGAATGCAGAGTCTGCGCAACGCCCGTCGCATCGCGATAGATATTGGTCTCCAGCATTTCCCGCAAGACGGGCGGGAGGTCATTAAGGCGGTATTGTTGCATCGCGTTTTCGGTTGAAGCATCTAAACTCAATGCGGCAGCAGGCCGCCAAAGGATTGCAGGCACAAGTCGCGGTGCGCCTCGCAAATCAGGCTGGCGACAATGACGGATGGTTCGGCGGCCATGAGAAAAGGATTGGCAATCAAAAGTAACGTTTCGAAGGTGACCGGAGTGGGCGGGCGTGCAAGTTATTACTCACCCAGCGGTTTCCATGCTCAGCCTTTGGCGCCCCCCGCGCGCCCGGCCCACGCGGCGGCAAGGCGTTGTTTTTGGCAGCGCAGGTAATGGCGGAAATGAAACGGCCGCAGCAATTGAAAATATTTGCGGCGGCGAAACCATTTGCTGCCGGTCCGGCCGCCGGCCTTGATGTTCAGGCACCAATCCACCACCGTTTCGCAGAGCATTTTATCGGAGAACCAGCGCTCCCATTCCTGCCTCGCCCGGTCGCCCATCTCCCGGGCCCGCGGTTCCAGCCCTTCCAGCAGGACGGGTAGGTCGCGCACCCGCGCTTCCGGCACCCGGAGGGAAAAATCCGACCACGCCGGGCCGGCGGGGGCCACCCAGTCATCGGAAATGATCACCGGCGCGCGCCCCATGCGCATGGTTTCAAACAAACGAATGGACGAGCAGCCCACCCCCCGCGGACACAGCACAAATTTGCTATCCCGCACCAGTTGCTGATAATTGCGGTTCAGGGTGTTGATGGCCTCCGTATCGCCCGCCGTGTAAGCCGCCACAGTTTGCCCGGAGGTGTCCAGAAGATGAAAACGCGGATGACTCAACTGCCGCAAGGATTGCCGGACGGGGTGGTTGCAGCACGACCCCGCAAAGGTGAACAGCCAGGGCGCGTCCGGCGCAAAGGGTTGCCGTTCAAACCGATCCACGTTTGTAATGTGGGCATAGAGTCCGGCACACGTCCAGTGTGGATCATGCCAGCGTCGTTCGATGGAAGCATAAACCCCCGGCAGCAGAGCCAGGGGTTGGTCCACGTCGCAAAAGACGAAACACTTTTCCGGAAAACGCTGGTATAATTCACTCTGGAGGATCGCGGCCTGATACGGGGCGGGACCGCCGTCACAAAACAAAATGATGTCCGCTTGGGCAGGATGGTCCGTGCGCTGATGTTTTTCGGTGCCGCCCAGCGTGGCGCTCAGCGCAAACAATTTATAGGATCCGCAAGCATGGCTGTTCTGCGTCGAGTTGTCCACTTGGAGGGTTTTGAGCAGGAAAGAGGCCATCAATCGAATGGTTGGGGTGTTTCTGGTTCACGAGGCCGGCCGGCTCTTCATCCAGAACCAACTCATCAGGCAGGGCCGGCCTTCGTTCATGGTCGAAATAACTTCGCCCCGCAACCAGGGGAGGCGCGCGAGCCTGTTCTTGAAGGGAAAGTCATCGAAGGTGCGCCATTGTCCAGCCACGGCTGTCAATTGATGGGTTTGCTCAAATCTCTGCCGGAGCAATTCCGCGCAACCCGGTATATAAACGTCGTGGCTTTCAACCAGCAAATCGGCGGCGGCCAGCGCGGGGATTTTTTCCGGATCGAGCAAAACGGTTTCGTAGCCCTCGACGTCCATGACGATGAGGGTGCCGGCCCCCGCCCCGACGCTGGCGGCAAAATTTTCCAGCTCGCACCGGCCCAGCACGCACAGGCGGTCGGCGACGCCATTGACTTCCGCCAATTCGCGCAAGCGACGTTGTTGCTCCGGCAGCATTTCAAACGCATCCACCCGCACCCGGGGATTCTGAAGCAGTATCCCGACGGCATAGTAGCCTTCCGCCGCCCCCACATTGACCACACGCTGGTAATTTCGGGTCAGAATTTCCCGCCAGGCCGGGCGCAACTCCTTTTCCCAAGTGCCGAGCAGCATGCCTGTGGGAAAGGTTTTTGGGAATTTCATGCCGGCAAAGGCGCCTTCCGCCACGCGGCCATGGGTCCAGACATCGAGGCAAGTGCGAACAAAAAGCGTCCGCGGCGCCTTGAAGGGACGCACAAAATTGCGCACCGCCTCCGGCGTCCACCGGGCATAAAGATTTTTTAAGGAGCGCATGGAGATTTGATAAGAGCAGTGGAAACGCCATTTTTTTTGAATCAGCAGTTTTGTCCGAGATTAATCCACGCAAGTCACCAAAATTAAAATGTCTTTTAGGCAGCCGGGATTCGACGGAGAGGATTGACCAACCGCCAGCAGGCCCGACTTCAAGATTGGGCGCGGCGCCCCTTTATACCTTTTCGTCAGCTCAACGCGACGGGTCCGCCGCCGGCACCTCAAACAAATAGGCGGCCGATTCAAACCGCTCGACCGAGTCCAGCAACCGCGCGTGCCCGCGAAGATACGCCACCGCGCGCTTTCGCTCCGACACGGGTCCGATGTAAATCTCGGGTAGAATCAGCCAGAATCGTGTCCCTGGCGGCAGCGCATCGAACTGCGCCTGCTGTTGTGGCCACGGTCGGTCGAAGCCATCGGCACCCAAGACGGGTGCGATTTTCCCATAATCGTGCCAGCGATTATAAAGGTTGAAGGTCGGTGTCGAAGCGGCGTCCACTACCAACCACTTGGCCCCGCCGGGTCGCAGCGCGACTAGGCGCATCACGTCCGTAATGCCTTCGTGATTAAGGGGCCGCAGGGTGCGCAGGCCACACCAATACAGAGGCGTGGCGAACAACACCGCCGCCACCACCCACGCCACCGCGCGCGTCCCGCGAAACGCCCGCGCCAGCGCCGCCAGGCCGGCGGCCAGCAGCAGCGCAAGGCCGGGGGTGGCAAACACCAACAACCGCTCTTCCAGCGGATACAGGCGCGCCAGCGAAAATCCAGCCGCCACCACCAGCGGCCCGGCCACCCAACCCAGCCGCGCCGACTCGACCCGCAGCCACGCCACCGTTCCCAACGCCATCACCAGCCCGCTCAAGATCGCCACCGCGCCGGAAAAACCGAGCACCTGCGCAAACACGGTTCGCGCGATGGAAGCCAGCGCCGCGAGATCCGCCGGCGACCGCACCAACACCCGCAGATATTCCTGATTGATATCCATGTTCAGCAGTGCCGCCGTCACCGGATTGCCGCGGATGAAGGCCGCATATTGGACGCCGAACGAAACCGCCGACACCGCGAACGCCGCCGCGCCCAAGCCGGCGGCCCGCCAGCGACGGGCGCCGGCCAACACCGCGAGCGTGGTTGCGCCCACCCCGGCGAGCACAAACACGGAGCCGAAGGTAAACCAAGGCAGCACGGCGAACACCGCACCCGCCGCGGTCCACCGCACCGCATGCCAGCCGCCTTCCCGCACCCATAACACCAACACGGTCACGCCCACGGCCGCCAGCGCATCCAACTCATAGGGTTTAGCCTGGTTCGCGTAATCCGCCAGCACCGGGTTGAACGCCACGCCCACGGCCGCCCAAAAGCCCACCCAAGGATCATGCGGGCACAATTTCCCGCACAGATAGGGCAGGAGCGCCAGCACGCTCAGACCCGCCAGCAACGACGGAAGCCGAAGCACCCAAGCCGATTCCCCCAGGATTACGGCCAAGAACTTTAAAAGCCACAGATATCCCAGTGGGGCCGCCTGCCCCAAGTCCAGCGGCCTCAGCAATCCGGCGAAATCCCGCGTGCATACATTCCACGCCAACATCGCTTCGTCGAGCCACAGATCTTTCCCCTGAAAAAATTTCACCAACCGCAGCACCGCGCCGGCCGCCAGGATCAACCCGGTCCAGCGCGCCAGGTCCATCGTCCCACCCACGGTAACCCCCTTGCGGTTGGCCAGAGTGTGTGCGGATGCCCTCATGAATTTTTCCTGGATGCGATTGCGGTCCAACCCAAGCACGGATCAACCATTTTTTTTGGAGTCCAGCGGGAGCCCGTCCACAGCCGAACCGGTGCCGCTTGGCCGGGGATAGGTGGAGAAGATTATTGCGTGAGCCGGCGGTAAACCCATTCCGTCTCCCGGGCCGTGCGGGCCCAGCTAAATTGCGCCGCCCGGGCATAACCCGCCCGGCGCAGTTCCCCCACCAAGGTTGGTTCCCGCAAGATGCGCGTCAGCGCGGCGGCCAGCGCGGGCGCCTCCGGCTTGGCGTAGAGTGCCGCGTCGCCCCCCACCTCCGCCAAACTCCCGGCGGGTGATGAGACGACCGGCGCGCCGCACGCCATCGCTTCCAGCACCGGCAAGCCGAAGCCTTCATAAACGGAAGGCACCACACACGCCGTGGCTCCCGCGTAGGCGCGAACCAGTTCCGCATCGGTCGGGCGGGGCAGCGAAAGCACGCGCGCGGCAAATCCCCGCGTGGCGATGTCGCGCAATTCCTCTTCCGAGAACGGGGGACCGGCACACACTAAATCCACTTCGGGATGCGCCGGGGCGAGCTGGGCGAAGGCCGCCAGGGCGGCGGAAAAGTTTTTATAGCCGGCCCGATTGCCCACGCACAGAAAATACGGCCGGCCCGGGGGCGGGGCGGGCTGGGCGCAAAAGTGGGTGGCCAGCGGCACCACCGTGATCCGCCCGGCGGGCACAGCATACAGCCGTTGCAAATCCGCCGCGGTGGCCTGGGAAATGGCGATGACCTGGTCCGCCACCGCCAGCGCCGCGCGGCGCTCCTCCAAAAGTTTTCCGGGATGGATAAACAATTCGGGAATCAGGTCATACACCGTGTAAATCACCCGCGCGCCCCGCCGCCGCGCCGCGCCCAGCCAATGCGGGCACGGGTAGTGGGCCAGATGGATGAGCGCGGGCCGGGTGACTCGGCAAGCGCACGCGCTGAGCAGCGATCGCAGATGTTCGCGCACCCGGGCGGGCCGGAACCAGGGCACCCGCACCACGCGCAAATCCGCCGGTCGCGCCGCCCCGAGCGCCGCCACAAACGGCCCGTCAATCGTGACGCAGGTCTCCGCCAGCCCGGCGACCACATGGTGCAGGTAGCGGCCGATGCCTCCACTTCCAACCCAATTCACAAAGTAAGCGTGTTGTTTCATCGGCCCCAGCGACACAGAATTTTTTTCCGACGGGCGGTTCTTTTGAACGGGCTAGTTTAATCGCGTTGCAGCCACACCGCCAGGCCGACGTCCAGGCGTCTCCGCCAGGCCCGGGGTAGTTTTTGCAGAAAATCGTCCACCGCGCGCGCCGCGCCCGCGGGGATCACCCGCAACACCGGACCCAGCCGGCAGTGGCCGTTTAAGAAAAACGAGGTGTGCAACCGCAATTCGCGCACGCGCCATCCGGCGCGTTGGGCCAGCGTGGACAACTCATCCTCGTGCAGGAGAAAGATATGGTCCCCGCCATCGGGGCCGAATTGGCGCGCCTCAAACAAGGTCGGATCCGGGCAGTCGGAAAACTTCGGCAGACGATTGCGAAAATAGCCTCCGTTCGGCGTGGTGAGCACGGCATGGCCGCCGGGCCGGGCCAGCTTCGCCAGTTGCGCCAGGAAAGCGTCCGGATGCGCGACATGCTCGATAATTTCCGTGGCCAGCACCACGTCAAACGGCGCGGGGAAGGCCAGCTCGAACGCGTTGCCAGGACGGTAGGCGACTTTTCCGCGCTCGTATTTCAGTTGGGTGTAACCCGCCAGATCCGCGCGCAAATCGTTCCAGGTGACATCGTAGCCGGCTTCCGCCAGCGCCAAAGTGAAATTGCCCTGCCCGGCGGCCACATCCAGCACGCGCGCCGGCGGTGGCATCGCGAGGCGCACCAATTCCAACGTGATCGCAAAACGACGCCGGTAGGCAAGCGTGTAACCAAGTTGGGCGCGCGAGCCACCCCATTCCAGACGGTCAAAACCGCCCGCATGTTGCCACGCTTGGGGCCAGTCGGGTTGAATGGCGGGGAGTTTCATTTGCAACCTCCGTCAGACGGATTATTATTTCGAGCGGGCGGGCGGCCCGCCAGCCACAGACGCCCACCCATTGCCGCATAAACCGCCACTTTGGCCAGTTGCCTCCAACTGCCGCGCGCGCGCCCTTGCCGCAAGAAGCGCGGCCACTCCACCAGCAATTCGCGGGTTGCCAAACGCAGGTGAACCCGGGCCTGGTCGCGGACGGAAACCCCGGGATGCAGGCGCAGATACAAATAAAACGACTCCCGGTATTGCGCCAGGGATTTTAGTCCCCGCTGCGTGCGCCACGGATGGCAAACACCCGCACCGGGCGCAAAGCCAAAACGATGCCCGGCCGCCGTCAACCGCTCGCGGAAATCCACATCCTCCATCGTGGCGAAGCGGAATCGCTCGTCAAAACCCTTCAGCGCCTGAAAAATTGCGCGGCGCACCGCCAGGTTGCACGACCACAAATAACCCCCGTGCGTGTTCACCGGCGCGGCCTCGTTCAAATACCGCTGGGGCCGATCCGCCCGGGTCGGGCCTTCCCAGGCCGCGCAAGCGGGTTCGGCCATGATGGCGGCGGCCAGACCCGCCAGCCAGCCCGCGTCCGGCAGACAATCATCATCGGTGAAGGCCAGCCATTCAAATTTTGCGCGCGCCGCGCCGTGGTTGCGGTTGGACGCCGGCCCCCGCCGCGGCCCGGCTACCCACTGCGCCCAGGGAAATTGCGTTTGCACCAAATGGCATACCGCCGCGTCCGCGCTGTCGTCGGTCACGATCACCTCGTAATCCTGGGCCGGAAAAGTTTGCGCGCCCGGCGCCAGCCGCGCGAGGCACTCGGCCAGTTGCTCCGGCCGCGCGCACGCCGGCACCACGACTGAAAATTGGACGGGCATCGGATTCATGTTTTGCGCGCCGCCGGTGTCGGCGCCTCCGCGCCCCATTGGCGATACAACGACACCAGCCGCCGCGCCGCCCAGTAGCGCGGCAAAAATTTGCCCGGGTCACGCACGCAGCGCACCAGCCAGCCGAGGCGCGCGCGGTCCGCCCAGTCGGGAATCCGCGCCTGCTCGCCGGTCATAAACGCAATCGCCGCGCCCGTGCACAGGATGGTCGGCCGGTAATCCAGCCGCGCCTTCAGCCACGCGCCGAGTTTTTCCTGCGGCCCGCCGCCGACCCCGATGAAAATAAATCGCGGCCGCCGCACCCGGATCAATTCCAGTAAAACTTCGTCCCGCACCGCCGCGGCATCGTAAAGCGGCGCGGCATACCAGGCGCTCGGGGTCGTCGCCAACCCCCGTTCGCGCGCCAACCACTCCCGCGTGCGCGTCGCCGAGGCGGGCGACGGCGCGACCCACAGCGCCGACTCCGGCTGCGCCACCTCGGGCAATTTCAAAAATTCGTCCAAAAAGTAATACCCGGAAAGGCGCGAGAGCTTTCGCTTTTGCCGCCACTCGTCCAGCCACGCCAGCAACCCGCTGTCGAGCAGACGCACGTCGGCGGCGGCCAGCGCCGCGCGGTAGGCGCCATCCTCCGGCAGCGTCGCCAAGCCCGGCCCCGACGGCGCCACCACCAATCCGCCCGCGCGCGCCACTTGCACCGCCTCGGCCACGGTGCCCTGGAAAAAATCCAACCCCAGTATTCGCACGGCGTTCATGCGGGTGAAACAGGCGCGACGACACGGGCTTGAGACAATTTCGCCACCACATTTTCCGGCGGAGGTTCGGGGCGGTTCTGCGCCAAATCCAGAAAATAGGCGACCAGTTCCTTTTCAAAGCGCGGCAGGTTAAAGTAATCGCGCGCCAGTTCGGCGGAACGCGCGCCCAGGCGGGTGGCCGTCTCCGGTTCGTTCGCCAAGGTTTGCAGCGCGGTAATCCAGCCCGCCGCCTCACCGGGCGCGACATCGTAACCGATGCCCAGCGCGGCAGGCGTCAAGTCGAGCGCGCCCGTCCGAGTCATCACCACCGGCCGCCCGCAGGCAATGGCTTCCAGCAGGTTGGTGAAGCCCGAGGCGTCGTCCGGGTCCGGCCGCAGCGGGATCAGGACCGCGCGCGCGCCGTGGTAAAGTTCGCGCAATTGCGCGTCGTCAATCGTGCTGTGCGGGTGCTGCCGGTCGCGCACGCGCCAGGTGACGTTCGCCGGCGCCTGCGCCGGCCAGTCAGCGGGGCCGAGAATCACAAACGGAAACGGCACCGCGCGGGCCGCCGCCAGCAGCACCGCGTAATCGCGCTGCGTGACCCCCGTCGCCGCAAAATAAGCGCCCGGGCCGCCGGCCGGTGGATAATACACCGTATCCGCCGACCACACCACCCGCCGCACCCGCGCCCGCGGATGCTCGCGCCGCAGCCACGCTTCAACGTGCGGCGTCAGCGCCAACCAGCCCGCGTAGGCCGCGCGCAGCGGGCGCGCCGCGGGCAGCCCCCGCAGCGACCGCCAGGAAAATGGGGCGACCGGCTTGTAAATCCACGCCACCAGCCGCGCGCGCACCCAGCCGCACCGCACCGCCAGCGGCGTGAAAACCAGTTGTCCCGCCGCCACATAGACGATGTCCCCGCCTCGCAATCGCTTCAGCACGAGCCAATCCGCGGCCAAATCCCCAAACCGGCCGCCGCTGGTTTCCGACAACCAGCGCAAAAAGCGCAGGAATGGTTGCGGGGCCTGCGAGCGCACCGGCCGCACGTCGAAGCCCGCGGCCTCCAGCGCGTCCGCGCCCCACAAATGCGCGCGCGAGACCGCTTCGCGCCGCCAGCAGCGGTCCAGCCATGGTTCGCTGTAAATGTTCACATAATGCACGACCGGCCGTTTCTGCGCGGCAGCCGCTTCCCTTTTTCGCGGCCACGCCCGTCGCGCGAGATAGTGCGGCAGGGCCAGCGACAACGGCACCGCCGCCCAATCCCCGTCGCGCACGTCGCGCACCGCGAGAACTTTGACGGCATAAACCAATCGCTTGAAATAATCCCGCCCCCAGCGCGCCTCGGGTGAAGGCACGGCGGTTTCATTCCAGCGCGCATAGCGTTCAAAGACCGTGGCCACCGTGTCCGCCGTCAGGCACTCGATGCCCAAAGCAGGGTCGAGCCACACTGCCCAGCCCGCCGCCTGCAACCGGCGGCCCAGTTCGGCGTCTTCCCCGGCGCGCATTTGCGCGTCATAATTCCCCACCGCCCGCACCGCGCTCCGCCGCACCATGCAACCGGCGGTCACATGCGTGGCCTCTTTTTGCAAAGTCGGCGTGGGCCGCGCGAACAAATGCCGGCTGCGCCAGCGCAACACGGTGTGGCCCGTGTTCGATTGCAGAAACCAGCCATGCACCGCCCCCAGGCGCGGCGTGTTCGCGAAATGCGCCAACGCGCGCGCCGCAAAATCCGGCGGCAGGCGGTTGCCCGCATCGCAGCCGAGCACAAACTCCTCCCGCGCGGTTTCCAGCGCCCGCGCCCGCGCCGCCCCGCGCCCCAAATTACCGCTCTGCCGCAGAACAATGGCGCCCGCCTCCCGCGCGATTTTCACCGAGTCATCCGTCGAGCCGTCGTCCACCACCAAAATCTCCACGGGTGGGATGGTTTGGGCGCGCAATGCCGCCAGCGCCGCGCCCAGCGTCGCCGCCTGGTTGTAAACCGGCACGTAAGCATTGTAGGATGGATTAGGCATCGCGACGCACAAATTGTTCCCGATTAATCCTTGGAAGGCAACTGGCCGGCAAACCGCAGCCAGCCCAGGGTGCGTTCGACCGCCGTGGGCCAGTCCACCCCCGGTTGCCAGCCCAGGCGCGTGATCGCCGGTTCCACCGGAAACCGCCATGTGCACCGCTCCAACAACGTTTGTTCCTCCGTGAGCGCCGCCGGTTGCGGCGCGCCGGCATCCAATCCCCGAAACATATCCGGCGCCGGCGGCTTGGGCAACGCGCCCGCCACGGCTTTTATCACGCGCTTGAGCACGCCGGGAATTTGCGGCGCGACTCGTTGCGTCGACGCATGGACGCGGAGGCGCTCCAGGCGCGCCGCCCATCCGCGCGCCGGCTGAAACGCGGGCGCTTCCGGCACGTCGTCCGGCGCGATGCCGCACGCCTCGAGCCACGGCGTGAAAAATTCCCGCCACGTTTCCGGTCGCGGGTCATTTAGCAAAAACGGCTCCCCATCCACCGGCGCCACACAGGCGCGGTCAATCGCCTGCACCAGGTTATCCACGTAAATGGGATTGATGAGGCCGCGGCCGCCGTCGAGCCAGCCAAACGTCCCCGCGCGCATCGCGCGCACCGCTGCCGTCACCCAGCGCGAACGCGGCCCCCAGACGATCCCCGGACGCAATATCACCAGTTCCACTGGGCCGTTCGCGCGGGCCTTGCGCCAGCGGCGTTCCGCCTCGGCCTTTGCGCCATTGTAGGGCAATTGCGGGCGGCGGGGCAGGGGGGTCGTTTCCGTCGTGCCCGGCGCGGGCGTCTGGCCATGCACGGCGGCGGAACTGATAAAAACCAGCCGCCGCAATCCCGCGCGCGCCGCCGCCTCGTAAACCGGCTCAATCAAGGATAGAATGATTTTTGGGTCGCCGGTGGCCAGATGCACCAGCGTGTCGCAGCCCTCGAGCGCCTTCGCCAACGCCGCCGCGTTCGTGTAATCCGCCATCCGCCAATCGAGCGGAAAACGCGCCGTCTGCGCAAGATTCGCCGGACGGTAGAAAATCGGCCGCACCGGCGCGCCCCCGCCCAACTGGTGCAGTTCCACCAGACGCACGCCGACAAAGCCCGAGGCTCCCAAAATGGCGATGGGTTTCATGATTGGGCCAAGCGGGCTGCGCCCGCCAGTTCCGCCGGCGACAGCCAGGGTTGCGGCAGCAACCGGGCTTCGCGCCGCGCCTTTTCCAGCCAGCGCAAACTCGGCAACACATCCTCCGCCGGCGCCAGCAATTTTTCCCGCCCGTCCATCGCCGCGAATACATTGTCAAATTGCCGGACGAAGGCCGCGGTCCAGCCGTGGGCGGCGGCCGGCTGCGTCGCCGCCCGCGGCTGGGCGTGCAGCCACCACTTCGCGCCGGGCAGGCGCAAGACCAGCGGGCCGTCGGCGGAACCGTCCCACCGGCACTCGCCGCGCGCGGCTTGGATGCGCCAGCCGGTTTTGAGCGCGGTGTCCCAGCTCAGCCGCACGCGCGCCTCCAGGCCGCCGCGCCACCGCGCCGTCAGCACACAATTCGTGTTCGTCCCGCCGAGCGCGTCCGACCACGACTCGTTCTCGGCCGGCTCGCCGAAAAAAAGGCACAGCAAATCGAGCACATGGCTGCCCAAGTCGAACAGCACCCCGCCATTTTCGGCGTCGAAAAATTTCGGGGACGCCGCGTTCCACGCAAAGCGCCCGCCCTCGGCAATCTCGATTTTCACCGGCGCGCCGAGCAATCCACCCGCGAGATTTTCCCGCAGCGCCTGCGCCGCCGGATAAAACCGGCGCATCATCCCCGCCGCCAGCAGCCGGTTGGCCTGGCGCGCGGCAGCGATCATCGTTTGCGCCTCCGCAACGGAAGTGGCCAGCGGCTTTTCACACAATACATGCCGGCCCGCCGCCAACAGCGCGCACGCTTGCGCGGCATGGACGCCCGGCGGGGACGCGACGACCGCCAGCGCTCCGGGCGCCGGCGGCGAATCCTCCACCCGTGCCACGAGTCGCGCTCCGGGAAAGCTTTTCGCCAAATGCGCCGCGCGCGCCGCGTTCGGGTCCACCAGCGCCGCAACCCGCGCGCGGCCCGTGCGCTCCAAGTGCGTCAGCACCGGCGCGTAAACCAATTCGGCCAGCGCGCCGCAGCCAAGCAACTCAATCGAAGGGGGAGTCATGGCTGCAAGTTCACCGTCGCGGATTTTTTCACGCCTCCGCGCGGGCGCATGAGCAGCTCATCCACCGCCGCCAGCACCGCGCCCGGCGTGATGGAGGCCATGCACGCCAGCTCGTGCGAACATTCCGACCCCGGATGCCCCGTGAGCCAGCAACTGCTGCACGGCAGTTCGGCATAGAGGTTAATATTTTCGGAATAGCCCAAATTCGCCGGGGTGCGCGAACCGCCGAGGATGATCACCGCCGGCACGTTAAGCCCGTTGGCCCCATGCATGAGGAAGGTGTCCGGGCCGATGAATAAATCACATTCGGCAAGCAGCGCCAGCGATTCGCGCTTCGACGTTTGGCCGGCAAAGCTGCGCGTTCCCGGCAGCGCCGGTTCGCGGGCATCACCCAAATGCACGAGCGAGCCGCGTCGCGCCAGTTCCGGCGCCAGTGCCCGCCATTGCGCGAGCGGCCAATTTTTCACCGGCTGCGCGCTCAAGGTATTGACTGCAATCAATGGTCGCACCAGCCCCGCCAATTTTTCGCGGGCGATGGCGCGTTCGGCCTCCGTCAGGTAAACGCGCCCGCGGTATTCGCCGGTGGCGAGGCCAAGGGCGGCAAAAGTCGGCGCAAGTATGTTCGTGTGCGGGTCGCGGCGCGATTGCAGGTCGTGATACCAAAAATCCACGCTGAACAGTCCCGGCGCGGCGTTGATTTGGGCAAAATTCGGATCATGCTGCACCAGGTCGGGATTCCGCGTGATGAAATTCAAGCGCAGGCCCGGCCAGCGTTCCTTGAGCTGACGGGCGACGATGGCCGCCAGCAGCGTGTCCCCCGGCGTGCCGTAGAGGTCACGCACGGTTAAGCGCGCGCCGAGGCGGTTCAGCCAGTCCAGGTGCCGCCGCCCCCAGCGCTCGATCCGCATGCGCAAGCTGTAGGCCGCCAGCGCCAACCGACTTTGGTCGCGCGGGCCGGGCCGCAGCCAGATGGGCCGCGCGGTGGGCAAGTTGGGTTTCACGGAAATGGAGAGTTTTTTAGTTCCTGGTTTCTCGTTCTTAGTTTTTGGTCATAGGCCCAAGATTTTATCCGCGGCGATGGCGGCGGCCACGGCTTGGACGTTGACGGTCCAGTTGCCCGTTGTTTCAAACCGGCGCCGCCCCGCGCGGGCCAACAGCTCGTAACACGGAAGGTCCGTTAGCACCGCCGCAAGCCAGACCGGGGCCTCGTCCGCGAATTTTGCCAGCGGCCAAAGCATCCCCGTTTCGCCGGTGGTTACGGTCGAAGGCAGACCGCCGAGATCGGTGGCGAGCACGGGCACGCCATAGGCGGCGGCTTCGTGACACACGATGGGCGTGCAATCGGCCGTGGTCGGCAACAACAAAAACGCCGACTTCGCCAGCAGGTTTTGCAAACGTTGCGCCTCAGCGGGCTGGCTTTTGTCGAGCGGGCCAATCCACTCCACCCACGGCGCGTCCGTCAGGGACGCGGGCTTCGTTTTGATACCCACCACCGAAAGCTTCGCCGGGCAACCGAGTGCGCGCAGCCGCCGCACCGTCTCGACGGCGGCGTCGCCGCCTTTGCGCTCCCAGTCGTTGGCGAGAAAGAGCAAAGTTGGCTCGGAGAGATTGCGCTCCCCGATAAATTTTTCGACCTCGGCGGCGGCGGGCGGTTCGGCCAGGTTTGCGCCATAAGATTGCACCGCAACCCGCGCCGCGGAGCGTGGAAAATCCAGCCGCGCCTCCGCCGCGGCCCATTCGCTGCTCAACCAGATTTTCCGGCTCCGGCGCAGCACCCGGTCCTCAATCCGCCAGAGCGCGCGGGCGTCGCGGTCGCCGTAGTAAATGCGAAAATAGGGATAGAGGCGCCGCTGGGAGGGAAACATTGCGTCATTCCAGACATAAATGGGGGGCGCGGAGGGCAGGGCGAGAGCGGCCTCGGGAAACCCGACGCACAGCACGGCGTCCGGCGCGAAGGCCCGGATTTGCGCCGCCACGCGCCGGGAGCGCGTGCGCAAAATCCAAGGGTCGGCCTCGAAGTGGTGGGGCTGGGCGGAAAATTTCAAAGTAAGCAGGTGTTGCCAATGCGCCCAGCGCAAGGCCCACTCCGCCGGCGCGGCATGGAAAGGTTCGACTTCGTGGCCTTGGCGGCGAAATTCCCGCAGAACATGGGAAGAGGTTCCGGAATAATTGCGGGGATCATCCGGGGGCCCGTGGCTGATGAGGGCGAGTTTCATGGCGAGGCGCTGACCAGTCCGGCCAGCATTTGGCGCGCAATGGCATCCCCGTTCCATTGGGCGATGCGCCCGCGCAGCGCGCCGGAAAATAGTGGAAAAGGCGCACGGCCGGAAAGGAATTCGGCGAGCGCGGCCGCCAATGGGCCAGCCTCGCCCGGAGGGACCCAGCGCACCTGATCGGCAGCGCCGTAAAGGTTAACTTGCTCTTCCATCGGCGCCAGGCGCGAAGCAATAACGGGCCGGTCGCGCCGTAACGCCTCACTCAGCGGCAAGCCGAAATCCCTCGAAGGTGGTCGGCAATACGACCACGTTGGCGGCTTGATACAGTTGCTCCACCGCCGGCCACGGCAATTGACCCAACAAGGTGACGCGCCCAAGCACCGCCTCACGAAATTGAAAACAGTTCAACCGCACATCATTGGTGCCTTTTTCCCCGGTCGGATGCTCATCGAAAATCAAGTCAGTTCCACTGCCACTAAAATAGCAGTGGAAAGGCAAGCCCGCCGCCGCTAATTTGACCAGCGCCGCCAGCAAAACATGGTGGCCCTTATACCATTTGGCGGCGGAGGGGTAATAGAGCACCGGCTCCCGGCGCGCCCAGGGGTTGGCCGCCTCATGCGGGGGCGCTTGCACCGGCGGGGAACCCAGTAAGACAACCTCAAGTCGCGGGCCGGCGCTGGCGTCCAGCTCCAGCAACTGCGCGCGCGTTTGCGTGGAATTAGTGGAGAGACGCACGGCGTTTTTCATCCAGTCGCAAAAAACACCGTCAATGGGCGAGACACCACGGTCGGCGTAATCCAAGTCATGCACGAGGCCAGCAGTGGGCCGGTCGAGGTGGGGAAAGGGCTGGCGATGCACGCAGATTTCCAAAACGTGGGTGAGGTTATGCCGCCGACAGATTTGCCGAAGGTGGGAATGAGAGAGCCAGCCCAACGCGGAATCGCGCCACGGAGTCAGCCGTTTGGGCAGCCGACGCAATACCGCCCGCGCCAGGCCGCGGGCCGAGCGCGACGGCGGATGCAAGTCCATGACGTCGACGTGCTCGAATTGGGTATTATCCAACCGTTTCCAGGTGTGCTCAACCGCGCAAGCCCACACCAGTTTTTCCACTTGGAGCGCGAGTGCCGGCAGAAGGGTGCACCGGACAGTGTCCACACCGCCCATCATAAACGGGGATTCATCGAGAACCAAGAGGCGCATGGCGGGAGTTTGATTTTAAGGATCACTGAACCGAACGCGAACATCGAAGGGCAACCCTAGCGGGCGCCGGCATCTTTTTCGACGAGTTGGGCAAAGACGGCGACCGGATCGGGGGGGATGATCTGCAACACCCGGGCGCGGGCCGCGCCGCCCAGCTGCGGCCATTCCGCGCGGCGGAGCCCAGGCCCGACTCGAGGGCCTCCGCCAGCGGGCCGACGGCGGCCGCGGAGGCAACGAACCCGGTCTCGCCGTCCACGCATAATTCTGCGTTGCCGCCCACGTCCGTCACCACGGCCAGGCCAGCCGCAGGACATGGCCTCGATCAACGACAGGGGCATGCCTTCGTAACGGGAGGGCAGCACGAGCAGATGGTTGGCCCGCCAAATGTCCGCGACATTCGGCAGGTGGCCGCAAAAATTAACGCCGGCCAGGGCGAGGCTGCCGGCCAGGGCGCGCAACGTTTTTTCATAATTTCCCGCGCCATAGAGGTTCAACTCGACCGGGCGGGCGCGCCAGGCCGGATGCGCCAATACCTGGAGCAAAACATCCTGGCCTTTGGCGATGGGTTCGAGCCGCGCGACGCAGGCCAGGCGCGTGAGGCCCGATTCCGCCGGCCACGGCAGCAAATTCAGTTCCGCCGCCTGGTTCGGGTTCCAGACCACCCGGGCGTTGGGCAATTTTACCCCCAATTGCCACTCGAGGAGCCGCAGATTATGCCGGGAAACGCAATACACCGCGCGGGCCGCGCGGAAAACGGCCGCCATTCGGTCCACCATCGGGTACCGCCGGCCAGGCCGTTTCGGCGTTGCATTGGACGATGGCCGCGTAGGCCAGACCATGCCCGCGGCAAAACATCATCCAGGAAGAGCCATCAGTGTTGCTGCCCTGGGAGATGACGACGAGATCCGGCTTTTGCCGCAAGAGCCAATCGTTATCGGCATCCGGGGGCCGCCAGCCGGTCAACCTGGCCAGCATGGCCTTGGCCAGCGACCCGCGCCAGGGATCGCGCAAGCGCAACGGCACGCCGTGGTGGGGCAAGGCGGCCATCTTCTCCGCCAAAGGAGGCCGCTGCTCGACCAGGGCCGCCACGGTGTGGCCGGCCTGGGCGAGGCGGACGGCGGCCTGGCTCCACAATTCCTCGCTGCCGCCCCAAGAGGCGCCGACCATCGTGGAAATGAAAACAAGGCGCATCGGGAAATTTTAAGAGAGGGCCAAAGAAGTGGCCTGATTTGGTTTGATTTACCTTGATTGGGTTTGACCCGAGGCGGCGCTGCCCGTTGCAGCGGCGAGCGCTGACTGGCGCGGCGGGCATTCAGGCGCGCCCTGCTCGCTGCGAATAATCGTTCCTCTGACTGACCTAGTTATTTTGCCGGCGATGCCGTTCGACAAGCAAGACGGCCCGGACGGCGTCGAGGGCATTTTTTATGGGCGGACGCTGGAGGACGACGGTGGCGTGGGAGCCGGTGGCAACGTCCCTGGCCCAGGTATAGGCATAGTGGGCGTCGGGGTGGCCCATAACACGAAACACCGCCACGTCGCCTTCCCAGGGCTGATCGAAGGCCAGAGTTTCCGCGATGGGCACGGATTCGACGAAGTCAGCTTCCAGGCCAAAGGTGGCTGTGATGGCCTGGAGCAGACCCGCAATATATTCAGGACGGCGCATGGTGCTAGGTTAAGGAAGGGCAATGGCCCCGGCGAGGGCAACCCGGGGCAGCCGGAACCGCAATTTAAGGGTGGACAGGCTATGTGTCATTTAATGACGTTTTTGGAGACTCGCAAGGATGCGGCGTTTTTGGTGGCGAAGCAAGCACAAACCGCGCCAGGCGGACGGGGGATCGTAGGACAGCGCGCGGGCGCACTCGCGCAGATACCGGCCCAGGCCGCCCTGGTCGAGGAGGGGTTGCAGGATGGGAAGCAATTTCCCCCAAAAGCAAACTTCGCGCCAATGGGCGCGGCCGCGCGTTAGCGATACTTTACAATGCGCGCAATTTTGGTGCCGCCGGGCGTTCCGCGTGATGACCCGCAGCCCCGTCTCGAGCATGACCCAGGGATTACTGGACATCGAGACGGGGTGCTTGCGGTAGCACACGCCGATATAATCAACGGCCGGGACAAACTTTGCGCCGGTGGCGGCCAGGCGCAGCCACAGGTCCCCAGTCTTCGCAGGAGCGCAGGGCCGGATCGAAACCGCCCACCGGCGCGAGCGCGGCTGCGCGCACAAGCAGGGCATGAGGCGACCAGGGATTCTCCTCCAGCAACTGGTGAAACCAGTCGTCCGACTCGGGGAGCGGGGGCCGGTCGCCGAGGGGCTGGTTCTGGGCATCCACCAACCGCATGCCGCAGTAGGCCGCCGCGGCGTCGGGGCGGGCGGCGAGCACCGCCACCAATTGGTCATAAAAACTGGGCAGGACATAATCATCCGAGTCGAGAAAGTGAAGCAAGGCGCCCTGGGCCAGGCGCAGGCCGGCGTTGCGGGCCGCCGAAAGGCCCTGGTTGGCTTGGTTAATTAATTGGATCCGGTCGCCATAACGGGCCGCCACAGCCGCCGTGTCATCCGTGGAGCCATCGTTGATGACGAGGATTTCGAGCGGATGATAGTTCTGGACCAAAACACTCTCAATCGCCTGGGGCAAATAGTGGGCCTGATTGAAGCAGGGGATAATGACGCTGACAGAATTTTCACCCGCGCGGCCCGCCCAGTCTCCAGAGGCATGGTTAGACGGTACGGTCATGGACGGGCAGGGGTTGAAGCCATTTCCCCACCGACCCCAGCGAGGAGCCGCAAAGGGGTGCAAAAAGCCCCCGCCGGGTCGAGCGGGACATCTTCCTTCATTGCCGCCACGTCGTGCCCGGCGGCCCGCAAGCGCCGGGCCGCCTGGCTCCAAAGCTCCGCACTGCCGCCCCATGGGTAGCCATGCATGGTGGAGATAAAGACAAAGCGCAGGCGAGACATATCAAGGGGCGGACGGCAAGGTCGTCAGGTTTTGGCGGGAGGCATAATAATTTTCATAAAATTCGCGGGAGTCGCCAAAGGGGCCATAGAATCGTGATTGGGTAGAATCAAACCGGTAGGCGGAATAACCGTGGCTGGCGAGGAGGGCAAAGATAGCGCGGGCGCTGGCCCCGGCGCCCTGGAGGGGGATCTGCGAGATTTCAAAGGACAGCGCGTCAATCAAGCCCGCCGACAAGGAGCGCGCGGCGCCCTCGAGCACTTGTTTTTCATACCCTTCGACATCAATTTTCAGGAAATTTATGCGGGCGAGGTGGTTGGCGGCAACGTATTCGTCAAGGGTGCGGGTCGGCACGGGCACGGTTCCCACGGGCTTAACCTGATCATATTGGGGGCGGCCAAAAGAACTCCAGGCATTATATTGGTCGGCAAAGACATTCATGGGGAGAACAGACTGGGTGTTTCCGAGCGCCTCCATCCGGGTTTGGACATGTTCAATCCGATTGAGGGCCAGCGTCTCCCGGAGCATTGCGTAGGTGTTCGGCACCGGCTCAAAGGCGTGGACCTGGCCGTGGTCACCAACGAGACGGGCCATAAAGATGCTATGGAGGCCAATGTTGGCGCCGACATCGAACACGGTATCGCCGGGGTGAATGAGCAGCTTTTGGGCGGCAAACTCGGGTTTATAAAACGCCCGGGAAGTCTGGTCCGCGACCGGCGTCGCGTCCCAGGGGTAGCAAATGAAGCGAATACCAAAAGCGTCCGTCAAAATAGTGGGATGGCGAAAAGGAGATTTAGCCGGAGGCCAGAGACGGATGCGCAGACGGGCCAGGGAACTGGGAAAATGATAAACCGATCGGAGCGTGCGATAAACGGAGAGGGGCACATGGCGCTGAAGGGACAGTTTAATTTGCTGTTTCATTATTAAAACTCAAGCCGGGTAACTCGAATAGACGGGGAAACGCCGCGATGGCGAATTGGTTAAGCCCCCGTGGCCATGGCCGCACGAGAGCTAATTCCGAGATTCGGAAAAATTCACAAGTTTTAAGCCCAGGGAAATAAATGGAGATTCAACAAAGCGATAAGTCAACCAGGCAACAGGAATCGTAAAGGCCACGGTTGTAATAAAGAGGAATAAAAATTGCATCGTGTCGTGCTTGGCTAATTCCGGGAAAAGAATTTTGGATAGATTCATTGTCACCAGCAGAACCGTAAAATGCAGCAGGTAGCCACTATAGCTAATCTTACCCAAAAGCCGAGTAAATGAGTTGACAAAAAGTTTTGCCGGATGGCATTGCAACCCCAAAAACAAAAAGGAAAACCCAATTGAAAAATAAACTTCCTGCGGTATCGGGATGTCACCGTGGTCGCCCATGTCAATTGCTGCTTGTAGCAGTATAATGGCGGTGGCCAACAGCAACAACCCGGTTTGCCTGGTGAAAAATTGACGCGGTAACGAATTCGAAATAAAATAGGTCAGCATACCGCAGGCGAAAACGGGCAATTGTCGCGGGAACCAACGGTAGGCATAATTATTAAAGACTGAAACCGAGACTTCATTCCAGACTAGGTGTGAAATGTAAATATGGTTAAGGAAAAGCACAGCCACCAAATAAATCAATAATGTCGCAAGCAAAAACGTGAGCGCCTTTTGCCAGTTGGTAATGAAGTAAAACAGAAGCGGGGCGAAAAAATAAAAAGTCATCTCCACGGCAATCGTCCATCCGCCGGGAACGACGCTGTTCATGGAGTTGGGATGGAAGCCATGCAAGCAAAGGGCGGTCAAAATGTAATCGGCAGTAGTCACCACGATAGGCGGCGTGGTCGCCTCCCGCATCGGCACAAATGAATAAAGCACAATTCCCACCCAAAACATAGGTAAAATCCTAAATAAACGCCGAATGAAGAAGTTTCGGGTAGGATGCTGTTCGCGGATTTTGGCCTTCCCCAAAGTCAAAAAGATGGTGAATGCGCTCACCATGAAAAACAATTGAACGCCGTTTTGAGCGGACAATGCATATTTTCCGCCTCGAATATATTCCCCTGAGGAAAACGCGCAATGAAAGCATATAACTCCTAAGATAGCGAAGCCTCTTAAGGCATCAAGGTATGCAAGATGCGGTGTCGGAGTGACAATTGGTGTAATCTGCAAAACCTTCATGGATAAACACGTTAGCGGCTGGACATCCTGGCCAATCGCTTAAGTTTGCATATTTTCGAGATCGTGCAGCCATAGTTTGAGCAGCGGCAATTCATCCACGGGGAAGAAACCGGCCTGCACCAGGCCTTCGTAACAAGCGGCTAAATTCTCCGGCAAGGCTCCCGGCCCGGGTCGAAGTTTCAAATTAGTCAGAGAAACGGCGATGGCTTCGTTATTCAGGTAACCGGGAATTTCGTCCCGGAAATCATGCAGGAAATTATGGATATTGCGTTGTTGGACCACCTCGGCCGCATGGAAAACAACTCCCTGGCCCAGTTCCCAGAGGCAACGTTGGGCGATGAAGGAACGCCAGATGTCAGTCATGCGAAAGGCACCAGGCCCCGGGTGCGAGCCACAAACTGGGACCCGGCCGGAAATTAAACTCGCGATCCTGGGTCAGCCGCCAAACCGCATCCACATCGGGAGCCAGATCGGCCAACCCTTGTTGAATGGGCGAGGCAATGGATGCGGCGGGCGGCCACGCACTAGGCTGGAAAACGGCGGGGTCGTTGAGCAGCCGCAAGGGAAAGCCCCGCGGCCAGATTAATTCGTCGGTAAAACACCGGTAAGTGTTGACCCAGCCCTGATGCACCCACGGCGAGCCGGCGTCGCCAAAGAACGCGGCCGCCAGTTCTCCGCCGGCATATTGTCGTCATCCGTTTCGTAAATGCAGGCCGCGCGCCGGCGCATGGCCTCCAGGTAGCCGAGATTCTTGCGCGAGTAATGACCCAAGGGCAGTTTAGAAGCGAGGCGGTAAGGCAAGGCGGCCTGTTCCTCGAGGGTAAAAAGATCGGCGGCGGATAAATTGAAGCGGGCCGGCCCTTTCCGATCACCGATGACGATGACGCGGCTGCCTGTTTGTTCGAGAATTTCGCCGAGCCGACGCATGCAGGTGGTCGGCTCTTGAATCGTGGTCACCACGCAAATCAGGTCTGGCCCGTTCATAAGAGTGTTAAAGCTTAAGAAAAAAACTTGCTGCGATTGTTGGCATCCCAACCCAACCGTTGTTCAATTGGAATAGAGATCGAAATACGGGGTGGACGCGATCCGAGAAAAATCCTGGCTGAAGTCCGCGCGGAACTTCGCGTTGTAGGCGGGCGGGTTGGGCAAATAGCCATTATCCCCTAATTCGGCATATAGGATATGCATCGAAAAAGGCTGGGCACCCTGCGGGATCAACCAGATTATTTTGCGGCCGGGTTGGCGGGCCGAAAGAGCAGAAGTAATTTGACTCAAGGAAGGCATCTGGGCGGCTTTAAATGCCACCTCCATCCACGCGGTCGGGTCAATCCCCACCGGCTGGCCGTGAAAAATGAGCTCGGTGCGGAATGCCGTCCATTCGTAACTGTCGTTGTCGCCCGCACCCATCAAGAGGATATGATCAGAGCCATATTTTTGCAATACGGCCTGCACATCCGCGTCGATGTGATCCGCCCAGGACGCACGAATTTTGAAATAGGCGGCATATTGATAACTGCGCAACACGCCCACGCCGAAGCAACAGATAAACCAGGAAGCAAGCACCGCATACAATCCCAGGACGAGCGGTGAAGAACTCCAGCCCAGACGGAGGCCGGCTTGAGACAACTCGATCGCAAGCAACAGCAATATGATCACCATTGGCAGGAGATGGTGCGGCCCGGCACCCTGTTTAGAGGCCGGCAAGAGCACGACAAGCACTGAAAAAACAATCCAACCGATAAAACCGGCCAGACGGCGAAGGGCTTCGCTCGTGGCCCGCGCATCGTGAAGATACGAAATCGAGACTGCGGCGACAAAAGGGAGGCTAAAGCCGGCGAAAGTGAGAAGGAAATCCATATAATACGATGGATCCAGGCCCTGATTGAAAAGATGGATCATCACCCATAGGTAATTGCCCAACGAAATGTTGGAAAAGGTCAAGAAAGGAAGCAGGGCGAAAAAGGCGGCGACCCCAAGCGCAACTCCAACACCCTTCCACCGGTGGCCCGTGCGCCAAGCCAGCCAAGCCAGGGGGATGAAATAGAGAAACGCATGGGCTTTGAGGTCAACGCAAATGCCCAGGGACGCGCCGAGGATAACCGGCGCGAACACCCACGGCGAATACGCCGCGCACGCGCCGATCAATACAAACAGAACAATAAAATTGTCGGGGCGGTTGAGATATTCCGGAAAAGAATCGGTGACGATCAGGCAAGCGAATACCCCTGTGAGAAAGATCGCGATTGATGGTCTCGCCGTCCGGCGCCAGAGCAGAACGAACAATAGCCCGGTCGTGGCAAACGTGGCCACAAACCCGGTCAACTTGGCCGCAAAGACGCTGGGTCCAAGCAATTTTTCGAAGGCCGCAGTGAAGAGATATAGGTAGGGACCATATCCAAAGCTATAAATTTCCGGTGAATTAGCGCCGTGGTAGAGCGGATGGCCCTGCGCAAAATACCAGGAGACGCCAACGATGGTCGACGGCGCATGATCCAAATAAAGTAAACTGATCTGATAGCGATAATTGAACCAGCCGAAAGCGCCCAACGCGAACAACCCGAGAGACCCTCCCCACCACGAGAAACGACCCATGCGGAAACCACGTATCGGCCATTTGCCCACGACGAGAAAGAGCAAGAAGCACGGCACCCAAAACGCACAGGGCCACGCAGCAGGCCGCGTGCTGACCATTTCAATTAAATTTTTCAGGAAATACATCAGGACGAGGGCCAATGATTAGTGCTGGATACACCTTGCAATTAGTTTTTCAATGAAAAATGAAATGCCCCAGGGCTTTACCGACGGCTATTACGTGGTTTGCTCGGAAGGAATCAGAGAATTGGGATGCACGGTCTTAGCTGTGAGCATCCGCCATTCATTCATTTAATTCATCTCACAGGGATTTGGCATTAAAGGTCAGGCGTTGCCCGAAGTAATAGAGCAACGTCAAACAGGCATTGCGCACGGATTTGGAGGAAACGCGCGGCGAAGGGGCCTGGTAATGGATCGGGATTTCAAAATAGCGCTTGCGGCGAAGCAGGTACCGCAGCTCGGTCTGATAAAAATGCCCAGTGGATCTAAATTTATTTTGGATGATCAAGTGGACAATGTCCCGATGAAAGCCCTGAAAGCCGGAGGTCATATCCTTCATGGTGGTGCCGAGCAGCAGATTGGCCAGCACGGTGCCGGTTTTGGACAACAGCCGGCGTTTGAGCGGTGAATTCCCCATGGAGCCGCCATTGATAAAGCGGCTGCCAAAGGCGCAATCGTTGCCCTCATTGAGGACCCGTAAAAACATGGGGATGGCGCGCGGGTCGTGCGAGAGGCCGGCGTCCATTTCAATGATGATATCGTAGCCGGCCTCGTAGGCCACCCGCAGACCTTTGACATAGGCATCAACCACGCAGCGGTTTTCCGGACTCCAGACCGTCTCATAGCGGGAGTCCCGGGCGGAGAGTTCCCGGCACAGCTCCAAGGTGCGGTCTTGGGACACCCGATCCACGATCAAATAAATTTTCCCCGGAGCCAGCGTATCAATCACAAAATTGAGCAGGCTGATGAAGCGCGCAAAATCGGGCTCCTCATTCGCCATGGGAACGACGATGGCCCATTTGGGGTAGTAATACATGGAAGGGAAGGGATTTGGACGGACCGGGTATCCAGATAAATAAACAAATTCAGAAATTGCGTGGGCGCCATTTTCCCGAGGAGGGGAGTTGGGCGAGCATGGTGGAGACGGCCTGAAAGACGGCCTCGGGGGTCAGTTGCTTCATGCAGGCAATCGAAAAGGGACAGTTGTCTTTCCAATGAAGGCGGGGTGTGCGATGATGGCAGCCGAGGCAGGGGACATTCGAAGTAACCGCCAAAGAAGGCGTTTCAGTTGGAAGAACATGCTTAGGATCAACAGGGCCGAATAAACCGACCGTGGGTGTGCCGACGGCCCCGGCAATATGCAAGAGGCCCGAATCTATGCCAATAAGCAAGTCCAGCTCTTTGATGACGGCGATGGTCTGCCCAATTTCGAACCGGCCAACCCAATCCACCGTTTGGCTGATTTCGGGGCATCCTAGCCTTACCGGAGAAGACGGAAAAATCCGAGCCGAGCTGTACAACGGTGCAAGCATACTGCGCATGAATCATTTTCACCAATTGCTCCCAGCCGTCCGTCGTCCATTGTTTAACGGGCCAAGTGGGGCCCACATGGATGCCCATAACCAGAGGGCCAACCTCACGAAAGGGCGAAATTTTCTTTTGGGCGAATTTTATCAAACGAGCAGGCACATAAAGCCGCGGTTGCCGCGAGGCAGGCACGACCCCGAGGGATTCGCAGAAATCGTCCACCACATGGGGGGGGGTGACGCGGGCGGTTGTTCATCCGCCAAGAGCGGGCAAAGACGCAAGGTGTAATCGTGCGGATAGATTTTAGAAACCTTCCGAACCCAGTCATTTTCAACCACACAGTCGGCAACTTTACCCATCTTGACCACCGGCACGAATTCACCCCGAACACTGTAGACCAAGAGGGCCTTGGGGTAGAGTTGGCGCAGGGCCAAAAGAGCGGGAAACGAACAAATTAAATCTCCAATCGCGGCACCATCATTGCGCTCAAATAAAATGACCGCCTGGCCGGTAAGTTTCCGAAATAAACGAACGCGCAAACGATGGTAAAGACTCCCGAAGGCGACCCGGGGATGCAGGAGCAGATTTTTGGCATACGTTAGGAAGGTCCGTCGGGTCCATAATGGTAATCTTATTTTTCCCACCGCCAGGAACTGGGCAGTTGAATACTAGCGCCCGGATGCAAATGGTGGCCTTTCGTATACTTACCCGGCGAAATTTCAACCTTCGTGCAATCCGGCAAGTAGTCAAGGCCGAGCAGCAAACCCGAACGGGCTCCGACATCAATGGAGAAAGTTCCGGGCGGAACCGGGAGATGCGGAATCTCAATCAAAACCGTGTGGCGTTCTCCCTTTTTGACATTCATCCGGACGCCCGGGTCATCACTTTCATAGGTCAGCAAGCGAAGGCCCTCGACCGTGGAAAATCCAAAACCCAGGGAGATTTCCGCTAAATCCGAAAAAGCCTCAATGGTCACCGCGGCCGCAAACCGTTCGGTATGAAACAGTGGTAAGCCGGAGAGCCACTCCAACTTAATGACGCGGAGTTGTCCGCCAAAATTGGCAGGCCGGGCGCGATCCTTCAGATCAACCACGGTAGCGGCATCCACAACATTGTTCTTCAGATAGAGATTGACCACGTCTTCCGCCGGGCCGGTGGCCGCGATTTTCCCATTATCCAGCCAGATAATGCGTTGGGACAAGGCTTTCATCATGGCCATATTGTGGCTTACGCAGATGATGGTGCGCCCGTCGCCCTGGGAAATGTCGCTCATCTTGCCGAGGCATTTTTTCTGGAAGGCGGCGTCGCCGACGGCGAGGACCTCGTCCACGATCAGGATGTCCGGCTCGAGGTGGGCGGCCACGGCAAAGGCGAGGCGGACATACATGCCGCTCGAGTAGCGCTTGACGGGGGTGTCAATAAACTTCTCGATTTCGGAAAACGCCACAATCTCGTCGAACTTCCGGGCAATCTCCCGGCGCGACATCCCCAAAGTCGCCCCGTTCAGGAAAATGTTGTCCCGCCCGGACAATTCGCCATGGAACCCCGTCCCGACCTCGAGCAAACTCGCCAGGCGCCCCCGGAATTCAATGCGCCCCCGCGTGGGCGGCGTGATGCGCGACAAAATCTTCAGCAAGGTGCTTTTGCCCGCGCCATTGCGCCCGATCAGCCCCAGCACCTCGCCTTGCGCCACCTCGAAGGACACGTCCCGCAGCGCCCAGAGAATATCCGGGGCGTCCGCGCCCTCCTCGAAGTGGGTCAAACTGCGGAGCCGCCGGAAATTGCGCACCGGGGCGAGGGCCGCCTGCGCGAGCGTGCGCAGCAACGTGTCCGACCCCACGTCCCGCTTGCCGAGCCGGTAAAGCTTCGAAATGTTCTCAATCCGGATGACGGGGGCGGGCATTTTCTTTCGCCAAGTTGAGTTAAGCAGATGGGAGGGACTTGGGCGTTAGACAAAACCAAGACATGGCGAACATTCGTTCCCCCATCCAGCCCAACAGATTATGCTTGGCGTAAAGCTTAAGCCACGGACTCACGCATTTTAAGTCGGCGATGGTGCGGGGCCGATAACAAATTTCCTCAATATCGTGGGTAGGTTTAAAACGCGCGCAAATTTTTTGGCCGACCGCGGGTATATAGCAATCATGGGCTTCAAAAAGGATGGTAGTGCGGACGAGGGCCGGGATGGCCACGGGATCAAGTAAAACCTCTTCATAGCCTTCCACGTCGGTCATCAGTAAAGACGGGCCGGGCCGGGTGAGGGCGCGGGCAAGATCAGGCACTTCACATTTGCCAAGAATACTTAAACGCGACTCGACGCCATTTATTTTTGCCAGCCGCGCCATTTCGGCGCGGCCATTGGCCAGGAGCTCGAAAGCCGTGACCTCGATATGCGGATTGCGAAAGGCCCAACCCAAGGCATAATAGCCTTCCGCCGCCCCGACATCCACGAAATGGGCAAAGGGCCGGCGCAGCAGCCGCTCGATGACCGGAACCAATTCCAATTCATAGGATCCCAAAAATTTCGCCGCGGGAATGCTAAAATTCTCATCCCATTTTTCCCAAGTAAAGCGCAGGCCCTGAAACGGGCCGGAACGAATCTGGTCGTTTTGCCGCAAGGCTTGCAGATAGCGGGCCGTGACCGCCGCGGGCTGCAACCCGGCCGGCACCATCTTTTTGGCGAGTTTTCGGATCATAGCGAGCCGGGTCTGCCCGGGTTTAGCGCTGGGCGGCGGGCGGGCATGGGGGAATTAAGAATTAAGATTTATGAATTAAGAAGCCGGAAGTTTGCACCGGGGAACTTTTTGCAGCCAGGGCCGGCGCAGGGGGTGGATGGATTCCGACCTCGTAATTCGGCCTGCTTAATTTTGGCTTACGCCACGTCCACCATCACATTTTCCGCCCGCCGGAAGCACCACAGCCCGCCGGCCAGCGCCACCAGGGTGACCGCCGCGCCCAGGGCGAGGTGCGCGTAGGAAACCGGCGCCTTCCCGAACAGGCAGGCCCGCAGGGCGTCAATCGCGCCCGCCAGCGGGTTCAGGAAATAAAGTTCGCGCACCCCCGGCGGAATCCAGCCGGGAATGCGGGTCGAGGAATAAAGCTGGGTCGAGGAATAAATGACGGGCGAGGCATACATCAGCAATTGGAACAACAGGCCCTGCGCCACCCGCACGTCGCGGTATTGCACCGACAACCCGGCCAGCCACAACCCCAGCGCCAGCGCGGCCAGCGCCGCCACCCCCAGCGCCAGCGGCACCACCCACAACGCCGAAACCTGGACATGGCAACCGTGCCGCAGCAACATCCCATGCGACAGCACCAGCATGACGGCCAGCAGCGCCAGCATGATCAGCAGATCAAACGTCCGGCCGGCAATCGCCGCCAGGGGCAGCACCAGGCGCGGAAAATACACCTTGGACAGCACCCCGATGTTCGCCGCCAGGCAGTTGCCCACGTCGCCCGCCGAGTTTTGGAAAAACGTCCACGCCACGACGGCGGCCAGCGCAAAAAACGAGTAGGGGATGTCGTCCGACGGCGCACTCATCAAATTGCCGAAAATCATGGTCAGCACCCCGGTGGTGAACAACGGCTGCACCAGCGCCCAGCCCAGGCCGAGCACCGATTGCGCGTAGCGTGTCTTCAAATCGCGCAAGATGATGAACCGCGCCAGGTCGCGCGCGGACCACAACTCGCGCCATTCCGCCAGGCTGGTCGGCCCGCGCGGCGTGATGATGGTAAGTGGGGGAGAGGAGGGGTTCATGGCGCTGAGCCGCCGGGCAAGCTGCCGCCCTTGGCCGCTGGCCGGTCGGAACCGGCCAAGCCTTCGGCAAGCAAACGAACCCGCAGCCGGGTCATCGGATTTAGCAACCCGTCCCACCGGCGCGCGGGAGGCGGGCCGGGGGCGGGAAAAGGGAATTCACCGCGCATCCAAGGCGGGCGCGGTGGCGGGCGGAAAAAGAATGGTGGCAGAAATTCATGGCGTGGCCAGTTGCAACGGATGGGAGTGGCGCGGCTCCAAAGCCTCGAGGGGAACTCGACGCGGTTCTCCTGGCCCAGCAGTTCGAGCAAAATCTGCACGCGCTGCCGCGCCGGCACCAGCCCGGCCACTTTGCCCGAGGCGCCGCGGAAAATCCCGGTGATGACGCGCACTTCCTCGCCGAGCTTCCACGGCTCCGGCGGCAACTCCAGCACGGAGGTGGCGGCGAGCGCGCGCAATTCCCCGACGATGGCCTCGGGCACGGGCGCGAATTCGCGGCCCTGGCGCACGATGTAGGACACGCCGCGCGCGTAGCGCACGGCGCGCACGCGCCGGGCCGGCGCAAAGCGCACGAACAAATAACCGGGAAACAACGCCTCGACAACGGCGCGCGGTCCCTTGGCCAGCGCCCGCCGGTAGCGCACGCGGGGGAAAAACGCCTCGACGTCCGGCAGCGCGCCCAGCGCCCCAAAGGCGATGTTCTCGCGCTTCGGCTGCGTCTTCACGCAATACCAATTGATATCCGAAGACAAGACGATGGCGTCCGGGTGGTTTTTGGCGGGCATCGAGCAAGGGGGTTAGGTGAGGAGGCGGGCCACCAGGGCGAGCAGGCGGCGGGCGTTGGCGTGGACATTTTCAAGCTTTTCCAGGCGTTGGCGCAGCCAGGCGCGCTCGGCGGCGGGGGCCTCGTCGGCGAGTTTGGCGAGGCCGCCGAGGCGCTCGGTCGCCGTTTCAAGCTGGGCGCCCACCTCGTCGTCGAGGAAGGTGCCGATCAACTTGCGAAATTGATCCTCGGCCTCGAAGTGCTCGCGCCGCGCGCCGGGGACATAAACCGGGCGCACGGCCTTGAAGGAGCGCAACTGGCGCAGGCCCTGGCTGGCGGACCCGAGGCTGATGCGCAGGCGGCCCATGATTTCCTCCATGGTCAGCGGGCGGGGCGAAAGGTAGAGCAGGCCGTAAATGGCCCCGACGGATTTGGGCAGGCCGAGGACCTGGCCGGCGCGCATGGCGAGGGCGACGACTTCGCGTTCGAGGGGCGAGAGGGGCGCGCGCGCGGCGGCGGGCGGGCGCAGGCCGGGCCGGCCCAGGCGGGCCGGCCGCACCCGGCGGGGAGCGGCTTTGAGGGCGGTCTTGATGGGGCGAAGATACACCTTTCTATAAATTTTTCAATAAAAAATGAAAACGGCTACAGATTTCCCGGAGGGCGGGCGGGGGGTTTACCCTAGGCCGGAGATTGGCAAGGCAAAGCAGTCTACCGCAAAAAACACAAAAGACGCAAACGGGGGGAACGGTGGTGGCATTTTACATCCCTCCATTTTCGCTGTTTCTTGTTGCACCTTCCTGAAATTAGGAGCAAATTATTTCCAGTTTTAATTCATTAATAATCAACTAAGTTATTATTTTTCAGCGACTTAGCTTCTCGGTGGCAGGTTGGTTCAAGTCCCAGCGGGAGCACCCTTTAAGCTTTGGCCGTCGGCGGAAAGTCGTGATTTTTCTCTGACGATCAGCGCCGCCGATTGGCCCAAGCTTCGGGATTCAGCAGCGAGGGCGGGCGCTTGCCCGCCAGGGCCGCCGCCAGGTTTTTTAGCGCAAGCTGGAACATGGCCAGGCGCGTGGCCCGGGTTGCGCTGCCGATGTGGGGTGCCAGGGCGACATTGTCCAGCTCGAGCAAGCCTGGATTGATGGCCGGCTCGTTTTCAAACACATCCAGGCCCGCCGCCGCGATGCGCCGCGAGCGCAGCGCGGCGAGGAGCGCTGCGTCGTCCACCAGGCCGCCCCGCGCCGCGTTCACCAGCACCGCGCCCGGTTTCATTTGCGCGATTTCCTGGGCACCAATCAAATGGTGGAGCTCAGGCGCATACGGCAGGTGGAGGCTGATGAAATCCGACTCGCGCAACAGCCGCGCGAAGGTCACGTATTTGGCGCCCAACTTCATTTCGACTTCGCGTGGAAACCGGTGGCGGTTGTGGTAAAGCACCCTCATCGAAAATCCACGCGCTCGCCGCGCCACCGCCTGGCCGATGCGTCCCAATCCGATGATGCCTAGCGTCGCGTGATGCACGTCCTGGCCCATAAACGCGTCGCCTTTCCAGCCCTGCCAATCGCCGGCGCGCAAAAAACGCTCCGCCTCGGGCAGGCGCCGCGCCGCCGCCAGCAGCAGTGCCCAAGTCAAGTCCGCCGTCGTCTCGTCCAGCACGCCCGGCGTGTTGGTCGCCAGGACGCCGCGCGCGGTGCAGGCGGCCAGGTCAATGTTGTTGTAGCCGACCGCCACATTGCAGACCACCTTGAGGCGCGGCGCGGCTTCGAGCAACGCCCCGTCAATCCGGTCCGCTCCGGAAATCAACAGGCCATCCTGGTCGACGGCCCGGCGGCGGAATTCCTCCGCGCTCCAGCCCCCGCCCGTTTGATTTTCCTCGACGTGGTAGCGCCGGCGCAACGGCCTCAAGACCTCGTCGAATGGGGGCCTCGAGATTAAAATCCGTGGTTTCATAAAGTTGGCCGCCCAGGCAGGAGGTGAACCTGGTCATAGTAGAAGGCGCTGTTGTTGGTGACAGTGACGGATGCGCCGCACGTCGAAGCCGCGCGGGTAAAAGCCAATGCCAGCCAACCACCGAAAAACGCAGTAGTCATCTCTGGAAAACATTTCATAGTATTGTAACGTAAAAATTAATTCGAGGCGGTCGGGGCGGGTGTGGCGGCCACTGGCGCCGGGTGGTCCACCCAGTTCAGACTTTGGATTGTCCAGTCCTGCGTGTAAGTCGGCAGGCGGGCGTAGTCCCACGGCTCATCCACCATCAGATTATTGGGGGCTTTATAAAGAGCATAGACTTTGCGCACCTGTTCGACGGCGGCGTGGACATCAGCGGGGTTGGCATCGCGGTCATTTTGCGGGGCGACAATGACCACGGCGCGCGGCGCGATGGCCGCAATGATTTCGGGGTAATCAACTGGAATCCGATCCTCATGCCCGATGAAAAATCCCAAGCGGGGCAGGAGGGGCCGCTCTACGCTCCAACGCGCAATGCCTCCGGTGCCCTTGTCCGCCGTGTCGGCGCGCATGGGTGTAAAGCCGTTGACCGAAACGACACCTTTGACGCGCGTGTCCAACGCCGCCGTGTAGAGGCCGACCGTCGCGCCGAGTTCGTAGCCGTAAAGATAAAGCCGGTTCGGGTCCACCACCTCGTCCTTGGCCAGCGCGTCCAGCGCCGAGCGCGCGTCATGCACCAAGCGCCCCATCTGGGACCACTGCGGGGCGGTGTTGAAGAATGGCCCAATTTCAGTCGCGCGACTGCCAAAGCCGCATTGGTCATAAGCGAGTACCGCGTAACCGGCCTGCGTCAGCGCGAGGATGGGATGCAAATCGCGGCGGTAAACCCACATATAACCCAAGGGATAACTATAGCCATGCAGCCAGATGACCGTCGGCAGTTTGGTGCCCGCCGGCGTGTTGGAAGGGTAATATAAATCGCCTTTGACCCCTTCCCCAAAAGTAACCACGCGCGTGGTCATGGCGCTTCGCTGCGGATCAATCCAGCCGAATTCGGTCGCGGAGGCGCCGGAAAAAAAATGTTTGATGTCATCGCTCATGCTGCTGCCGAGGCTGGCGCCCGCGTTGGGATTGGCGGCGGGACCGCGCGCGGCCAATGTGCCAGCGGAGCGGACGGCCGGGCCGGAGCCGTGGGCGCTGATGGTTCCCTTATCCGCCGGACCATACGCCGGCGAAATCGTTGCGGGCGCGTCGCCCAGCAGCCAATTGATGTTTTTACGGATCGTGTCGGCTTTGGCTTCCCAATCCGCCGTGCTCGCGATTGTTTTGCCATTGGCACCCGTCAGCAAATCGTCGGGCTGATGCGCCGGGAATTTCGAGAGGTCAACTTTCTCGCCGCTTTGGGCGACCCACTGCCGCAGGTTCCAGGGAAACAGGAAATTGTTCACCCATTTGTCTTGGGAGCGGCCAAATTGGATGTCGAGCCAGTCGAGATCCATTTCAATATTGTCCGTGCCATGGACGCCCTTCAGCCGCATGATGCCCACATGGTCCGGCTGGCCTAGAAGTTGAAATACCGGCCATGCGGAAAGCATGGACTGCTCGTCCGCCCATGTATTGGATACTTCGTCGTTCATGCCGTATTCAATCAGGCAGGAACGCGGCGCGATTAACGCCACCAACAAATTGCCATCCACCGGCAACCGGTCTTCGCGCCCGGCAAAAAACCGCAGTTGCGGGGCAAACCACAGCGGGAACGAGCGTGTGGTTGATTCGATGCTCTCCGCACTATTGCGCTCGCCGCCCTGGCGCCACGGCACCACGCCGCCCACGCCGGTGCTGCCCGCCACCACCGCCGCGATGCGCTCGTCCAGCGCCGCCGCCGTCAACGCCATTTTGCCGAGCCGCGAGTAGCCGGTGACCGCGATGCGGGCTTTATCCACCTGCGGCAGCGTGTAGAGATAATCCACCGCCATCTGCACAGCCCAAGCCTGTTGCGCCATGGTGGCAAAGTCATAAGTCGGATAAAGGGTGGGGAGGTTCGTAACCTGATCCACACTGTAGGGGGTTAAGGTGCAGCTTACATACCCACGGTTCAAAATAGCCGCGCCCCCGCCCCCGATGAGAACCGGGAATGGCCCGACCCCGGCGGGAATGGTCACCCTCACCTGCTGGGTGGCTTGGTCGTTCGGGCCGTAGGCGAGTTGCACTGTGCGCGTGATGGTGCCTTTCGGCGTTGTCAGTGCAGGGCCGCCTCGCCCAAACCCACCCGGCGCGGCGGCCTGTGGTGTGACTCCGTCGGAGACCGTTTCACTCAGCACCGTCACTTGGTCGAGGGTCGGCTTCGGCGGAATGGCACCAAGCTGGTATTTCTGCTCGAGGCCCCAAATTTCCTTGCGGCGGGCGGCCCAGTCCGCCGCCGTTTTCACGACATGGCCGTCGAGGAATTGCAACGGGTCCGGCAGCCCGTTGTGCCGGGGCAGCGCGTCAAAATCCGGCGGCAGTTGTTTAGAGGACTGCAACCAGTCGGTGAATGCTGGCGCGGCGGTGGCCGGCGGCAGAATCAGCAGCAAATGATCGAGGATAATCGCGCCGTTCCTGTTCTGTCATCGCCCGCAATGGGTGGATGAACGCGAGAATCAACAGCAGAATAATGAAATTGATCCTTCGCATGGGGTATGCGGGGGCTTCGAATGCCAGTCATCCAAACACATTGGCGGCGCAGAGCGCAAGGCCATAACTTCGTTCGCCTCAACCGCGTTCAGCATGGCCAGCCCGTAAAAGCCGGCGAAAAATGGTGGCGAAGCCCGGAATTGAACCGGGGACACAAGGATTTTCAGTTGCCATGCACGGGTGTTTATGGCTGTTGGGTCTTGCGTTATATAAATGTATGCTTTCCAATATCTTGCGATATACTTAGGTTAGGCAGTATGCAACAGGGCGCAACTCTTCAAGGCACTAAAAGTGGCACAGAAGTGGCACAGGTAATCCGGACGAATCGGTTGCCAAAGACTCATTGTAACTACTGGTAGGCCACAGGCCGCGAGGAATGGCTTGAGTGGCGTTTTAGTGGCCCCTTGGCAAAAAAGGTCCCCCCTTTTGAGCATATCGTTACAGAGGCCTTAGCGCGTGAATAGACACACTCAGGGGTCAGTCCCCAAGTGTTGCCAACCCTCGAGAAGGCGTTGGTTTTGCCTTCACCTTGCGAGCTGGTGCCACGGGACGGCATTCGTTAACTAAAAAGGGCCAAAACTTCGTCTGCGAGATGCAAATCGTAATTCCAAAAAGTTACACTACTTGCCGAAATAAAAATACTGATGGGGTTACTCATAATTATTTTGACTTTTAGGGGTTTAGTGTGGGTATAAATGAAGGGCCTTTCGATTTGCTGTAGATTCGGACGGAAATCTTAATTAAACGTAAGGATTTCTTTTGCTGTCAAGATGCAACTTACAGATTGCGTCCTGAGGATCAATAGAGAAAATCATCTCCAAGTTTAGGGTATGGCATTGCCTTATGTAGGTTCAGGGTTAGGCATTACCAGATTTCCCTCGGAGACCCCGTTTATAAACTTTGGCTCACCCATTCAATTCAAAACACCTCGAGAGGCAGGTTCCAACGGCCTATACAACCCACAAGGCCCCTAACTCGGCCAACAGAACACGCTGCAGGCCGCCAGAAATGGCCTGAGAGGCGTCTTTGTTGCCGCATGGCCTGTTCCCCGGCTCACGCATCTGCTTTCATACAGCCGCCTCGAGGATGTTGCTTGGCCTGCATAGCGGTTTGCTGCGTTTGATCAACCTCCTGACCTGCCCCCACGAACTGGAAGGGTTTCAGTGAGAGTTCTGGCACCTACACGCTGTTTTTGGCATCAGGCCCCCCTGGCCCTATTCGAACTGGAACGCCCGGCTGAGCACAAAGGAACGGGGTTTCTGGGCAAAATTGCGCCTCAAAGCATGGCTCAATTGGCGTATGGTTACAACCTTCTCGCCGAGAACGGAACCTAAGCGGCTGAGTGAACCAGTCCAGTTGCCAAGTGGGCCTACCTAGCCGTAAAAGTGGCACAGAAGTGGCACAGGTAAAGCTTGCATGGGCTACGGCCTTTCTATCCGTCGGTTGCTTTCCCATTTACTGTCAACGGGATAAAATGGTGGCGAAGGGCGGAATTGAACCGCCGACACAAGGATTTTCAGTCCTCTGCTCTACCAACTGAGCTACTTCGCCGTCTGCCAAAGGGGAACAACTTGCCAAAAAGGCTTGGAGGGGTCAAGAGAAGAGCGAGGAAGGCGGTGTCATAATTTTCAGGCATCTTGCTGTCAATGACTTGCATTGAGCGCACGTAATTCAGCAAGCTCCCAACCAAATCCAGTCAAAACAAATTGGTGCTCCCATTCTTTTGGTCATTTTTGTCGGTGTGCGCGGCGAGTTACCGGAAAGGCTGCACTCTCATGCGATTTTTCTTTTTGCAACCAACTGTCGCCGCCAGAGAACCAAGCCCAGCGCGCCCAGAGGCATCAACCAGAGGAGCGCGGCCGGTTCCGGAATGATGAAGGGCACTACTTGGCCATTGGCATTATACATCACGCCGCCGTCCCAGTCGTTGCCCTCAGGGGGACCTCCATCAGGATCGAGAATGTTGGTGTCGTCGAGCGTGACGGCGGCCCGGGCCAAGGCCCGACCGTTGCCACTGGTGGTGCCCCCGAAAGTGATGCTGGTGCCGGCCAGATAATTGCCCAGGATTGTGCTGTCGGGGCCTATGGTTATGCCGGTCCCGGCATTCCAGAAGATGCCGTCACCGCTGCCACCACCAGGGCCGAGATTCTCGATGACGACCGCCGAATTTTGGCTGGCAATCAAGGTGGTGCCGATTTGGAAAACCCAGACCGCATTGCTCTCGCCTTTGGCGTTGAGGGTGAGGGTCCCGTCCAGCGCCGCCGTGCTGGCAAATGTATAAACACCGGGGGGCAGGATCAGCGTGCCAAGATCCGTGCCGGTCTCGTTTGCCGTGGACGCCATGCCGGCCAAACCCGCCGCAGCCTGGATGAGATCCAAATTTGCTTGATAGGTCGTCGGATCGTCGATGTAGATCGTTCCGTTCGAAACCACCCCCGGAGGAAAGCCGGTAACGCTGGCGGCTGCGCCACCGCCGACATTCCCGTTGATAATGGTGGTCGCGCCCGCGGTATTAGTTACCGCCGAAATCGCCAAAAACGGCAAAGTTGCCCGCCGACTGCAAGATCTGGGCGGACCCAATCGTCGGGGCGCACAACAGCGCCGCGAACGCAGCCACGGGAAAGGAAATCAGGCCAAGACATTTCATCGTGGAAGTATAGGCCAGCCGTGGGGCTGGCGCTATGGGGCGTTACCCGACTCTTGCTGGCGGGCCTTGCCCCTCGGCCAAGTTATTTGCCACTCAATTGATCATGATGCCCACACTTTTTAACATCGCAAAGTCCCCTGTCACCGTCGGCGACGCGCCAACAACCTTGACAATGCCGCGCTTGATTAAGACCTCCAGTATCTGTTGGGCTTCGGCAGGCGCGACATAAATGAATTTGGCCGGTGGCGGCATCATGCCGGCACTGCTGGATTCAGAATCAAAAAATCCAAAGTCCCCGTCGGCGCTGCCAAGTCTGGACGCCTTCCGATCATACCAAGCCGGATTGAGGATGCCGATTTGGCCGGGATGCTCGGCGGAAGCGGGGTCCGTGGCGTAGGGGATGAAGAGAGGACTGCTGGTCAGGAAAAATATGCTGATGAGCGCGGTGCACAGGCATAACACCACGCTCGCGCCAAACAAGGGCCGGACAATTTTTTCAATGAGTGCCCCGGGCAGCTCGCGGTAATATTGCTCCAGGCGGCAGATGCACTCTGGCCTCAACGCGCTCGGACCACGAAAGGCGGAGGTGCGTGCTGGGTGCGCGGGCCCTTCCCTGGCTGGCGCAGGCAGTGGGGCGGGCATCGCATACTGCAACACCTCCAAGCGCTGCGCGATCCCCGGCTGGTCAAACGAATGCGGATACACCGCGCTGGCCATCCGCGCATTGAATTCCGTGAGACCCCAGTCTCTACCGATGATTGTCTCTCGCCGTTTTATTGAACTCGGCGTCGGTTCCGCCAGTTTTGACACGGTTGGCTCTTCCACAACTGGCGAGGCTAATGAGCTGAAGATCGCATTTTGCGCTGCCCGCGGCTGTGGGTGGTTGTTGGGCGCGCGTCGAAACCACTCCGGCCGCGGCTTTATCATAGGCTGGTCACATGCGTGCGGATACGCGGCCCTGATCAGCCGCACATTAAATTCCATGAGTTCCCAGTCATCCATGTTATTGATTAGCTCCGGTTGTTTGATTTAAAGTGGATTTTGTTTTAAAAATGTGCCTTGGCTGGCGGGATAGCGCATCCAAAACCCAGCGCCGCGCCCCCTCGAAACAGTATAGTACACCTCCACTGCACCCGCCATGGGGTGTTGCCCTACAGACACACTGGAGTTCTGGCTGGCGCCGTCCACATTGCCCGCACCCCTGAAACTGCCCTGCATTGAGCTGATGCTTGGAACGGGTTAACCCCCTCCACCAAGCAGCAGCGGCAACCTGGCAATGTGGACCGCGGTGGAAGGGCTTGCCGCCAGCCAAAGCTGGTGCATGATGGGCAAGAAAATTGACCAACCCCAATTTCCCAAAACCCCATGAACCCCTTATCCAATCGCCGGGATTTTCTTAAAAGTGCGGCGCTCTGGCCGCTGGGTGCGGCAATGGGCGCCGCCGCCCCTGCGACCCCGGAGCCGGACTCCAGCAGTCGAGCGGAGGGCCACCCACTCAAGGTCTCGCTCAACGCTTATAGTTTCGCACAGGCGCTCACCGCCCCGGCGGCAGGTGGCCCGGCGGCCATGACCCTTTACGACGCGCTTGATTTCTGTGCGCAGCATGATTTCGACGGGATTGACGCCACGGGCTATTACTTCCCCGGCTATCCCAAGGCGCCCGCGGATTCCTACCTCTACGATTTCAAGCGCGAGGCGCACAAACGGGGCTTGGTTATCACGGGCACGGGCGTGAAAAACAACTTGGCCCAGGCGGACGAAGCAAAACGGGCGGACGATATTCAACTCGTGAAAGACTGGATCGAAGTCGCCGCCAAGCTGGGCGCGCCGGTATTGCGCGTGTTTGCCGGCGCGGCGCCGGAGGGCCAGACGTGGGACACCGTGGCCGCGTGGATGGCGGCGGATTTGAAGCAGTGTGTGGAGTATGGCCGGCAGCATGGCGTCCTGGTTGGAATTCAAAACCACGCCGATTTTCTGCAAACGGCGGACCAAGTGCTCAAGCTGCTCAAGCTGGTTGACTCGGACTGGTTCGGCGTGGTGCTGGACACCGGGAGTTTTCAAACCGGGGATCCCTACGAGGAAATCGCGCGCGTGGTGCCTTACGCGGTGAATTTTCAAATCAAGGAAAGCCCGCTGGGCGCGGCCAGCTCGATGAGAATGGATTTGACGAAACTCATGCAAATCATCCGGGCGGGCGGCTATCGCGGCTTTTTACCCATCGAAACCCTGGTGACGCCGGGGACGCCTTACGAACCGCACGTGTTGTTGCCGCAGATGCTCCGGAAGGTGCGGCTGGCCATCGAGCAAACTGCTTAGCGGTAAGGCGTTTTGCCCAAGGTTACCCGATGTTTGCCTTGGAATAACATCCAACTGACGACGGAAACCTTATGTAGGCAATTTTGCTTCTGCAATTTCGACCCCACTCTGTGGCTAAATCCCATGAATCAAGCCGAACCAGACCCCAACACAATTTCTCGCCGGGATTTTGTCCGCACGGCCGCGCTGGCGGCGGGCGCAATCTCTTCCGGGCTCGCATTGACGCCGGCCAGCGCCGCTGATGCGGCTGCCGAAGTAAAATCTCCCGCCGCCAAACCCATGATCGGTTTCCAGGCTGAATCGTCCTACCTGCTGCAATATGGCATCGCCCGTTTTTTCGATGACGTGCAGACCCGTGCCAACGTCAACACCCTCTTCCTCCACTGCAATCTATTCGAACCGTCTTGGGTTGGTCTGGACCGGGCCAGCAACCCCGCGGGCAATTTCGCCACCGCGCACCCGCAGTTTTACCAGGATGTGTCTATGAAGCCGCAGGCCCTCGCGCCCGGCGACCCCAACCTTCCCGACACTTTGGAGCAAATCACCGCGGAAACCAAGCTGCGCGGCATCAAAATTTATTCCTGGATGGAAGAGGACAACCGCGCGCCGCCCAACATCGCCGGCATGGACCAGCTCTACGAAATTGACCTCTATGGCCGGAGAACCGGCGGCCATCCCGGCGGCCCGTGCCTCAATAATCCCTATTTCCGCAACCTCATCGCCGGGTCCGTCGAGGATTTTATCCGCTCCTACGAAGTGGACGGCCTGCAACGCGGCTCCGAACGCCAGGGACCCCTGGGCAACGCGCTGGGCGCCTGGCATCATGGCTCGAAAAGCGATCCTGGGCACACCTCCTGTTTCTGCGAATATTGCGCCGCCAAAGCCGCCAGCCAGGGGATAGATTTCGCCCGCGTCAAACAAGCATTTCTCGCGCTCGAACCCTATGTCCGCGCCGGCCGGGCCGGCCAACGCCCGCGCGACGGCTACTTTGTGGAATTCTGGCGCATTCTCCTGCGCCATCCTGAACTGCTCGCCTGGGAAAATTTCTGGGCCGCCAGCATGCGCGAAATGCAACGCGAGTTTTACACCAAGGCCAAATCCATCCGCCCGGCCGTGCAGGTGGGCTTCCATATCTGGCAGAACATCTCGTTCAGCCCGTTCTATCGCGCGGAGCAGGATTATCAGGCCTACACCGAATACGCCGATTTCCTCAAGCCCGCGCTCTACGACAACCCCGCCGCCGAACGCATGGCCTCCTTTGTCGCCAGCATCACGCAAAATATTTTTGGCGACCTCAGCCACGAGCAGATAAGCGATTTCGAATACAACGTCATGGACTTTAAGGAAAAATCCTACGACGAAATCATCGGCCCCAATAATCCCACTTACGAAACCCAGCTCCGCAATCTTCCCATCAACGGAACGCCGCGCGGAACCTTCCCCGGTTTTTCGGGCGACTACGTTTACCGCGAAACCAAACGCGCGGTCGCCGGCGTCGCCGGCTCAAAAACCCAAATCTGCCCTGGCCTGGGCATTGATGTGGCGCTGAAGAACAGCACGCCGGAAAGTGTCCGCGACGCCGTCGAAGCCGTCTTCCGGGCCGGCGGCACCGGTCTGGTCCTCTCCAGCAGCCACGCCGCCATGCGGCCCGAGAATCTGAGCGCCGTTGGCGCGACCCTGCGCGAACTTAAACTTGCTTGATACAAAAAATGGAGGTGGCGGGAATTGAACCTCGTCTCCACCGCAAAGCTAAGTCGCTCAATCACGCGGACTTAGTTGATTGTTAATGGTTTAGAACTTGAAGAAATATACACCTATTTTCAAAAAAGAGAAACTAAAAACATGATTTTGGGCAACCTTTGGGCAACCTAAACCAGGATTTTTCGCGGTGCCATGCGGCAGTGGCAATTACTAAATGAGCGCGGCGATGTCACGAAATTTTTGACGCAGAGATAGAAGACGCTGTTGGCTTGCCCAGTCTGCGGAAAGATGACCGGGCAATGCTTCGTTGAATGCTGGCACACTGTTTAATTTACGCACGGACTCGATAACGTAGCTGCGGAGTTTTGCCGGAGCCTTGTTCACTTCCGCGACAATGCTTTCCCGACCGTCAATCACGGTGATAAAATCCTCAAGGTCGTGGCTGCTAAAATAGTCGCCCAGGCCCCTGTCGCCAAACGCGACATGCTTGGTCGCAAGAAATGCGATAGGGGAAATGAGCTTTAATCGGGTGTGTGCAAACTCGCGCACTTCGGCGCTTTCCAAAGCTTCCTTGAACCATGCGGTATTGAGACCAAGAAATGCGCCATCCGTCGGCATGATGTCCACCGTCAAGTTTCCCAGCACCCAACGGCATTTCGGCGCGTCCTTGCGCATGTCATGGTCGAATCCGAGGCTTCGCAGTTTCGCTTCCACGTCAGAATACCGAAGGGTTGTTGCCACTTCCACGATGACATCCACGTCATCGGTAGGGCGCGCGGGTGACAATTCGGGATCGTCCAGCAGAAGCGTCACGATGGAGCCGCCGACAAAGGCGTAATCCAGCCCGAGGCTATCGAGCCGGTCCGCCACCGTTCGCAGGGCGCCGAGATTAAGCTGGGACATGGGCTTTCAAGCGGTTGGATATTTCTTTTTCAGCAATGCTGCGTTCGCGGGCTCGACCGATGCGTAAGGCATCCACTAGAGCAAGAAGGTCATAAAGTGCAGGGTCACGACGCGCAGCGCCCGGTACGCTCGCATAGAGCGGCCGCACGGATGCACCCTGCACCTTGCCATTCGGGTCAGGCCAGACAGGAGGGATTTGTTCCGCCGCGTTCAGTTTGTCCGCCATCACGGGCGCAGCCCATGCCGTGGGCATCCCGCGAGTTACTTCTTGCGCGTGGGCAGGAAAGGCAAAGGGAACGCCATGCACCAGAAAATCGCAAAGTGTTTCGCGCTGCACCTCCTTTGTGGCGGAATCGACCAGACGGGCATCAATGAGCCGCCGCACTGCGGCATGGACTTCCGAAGCGCTTATTCCGAGCGATTGGCCCAAATCGGCATAGCTCTGCGAAGCTGCGCCGAGGCACAGTTTCAGAGCCACCACGATGTCTTGAGGCTTGGTTAGCATGTAAATACGTTATTCGCGAATAGCGAATAGTCAATCTCTATTTTCACTTTCCCTATTCAGAAATTAGAGCCGCTTACCGCATATCGTCCAACAAAGACTGGCCTTGTCCTGTCATCAGGCGCGACTGCCAATGCGGACAGGAAATCTTCCGGGCGATACTGCGAATTGCTCACGAACGCAGACTAGAAAAAACGCTGCCCCAATCAATCTTAACCGTCTGCATGGCCTTCTTTGAGAAAATGCTATTTTCCCGTTGGACTTGCTCGGGTGTCGCCAAATGCAGAGCCACGCGCTGGGAGTCATACTTCCGCAGGCGTTCATGGTAGCGCACCCAGGCAGGCCAATCGGCCTTCTTGGGTGGCTTTGGTGTGGCTAACTTTACCATGGCATCAGCAGTAGCAGTAGGAAACCCCCCTCTTGTCGCAATCTTGACAATACCAGAGGGGCGAGGGTCAACCCAAAGAACATCTAAATAATCTTCTGAATTTGCTATAACTGTTCTTGCCAAAGAATCCGGTTAGTGGGCTTGCATAAACGGCAACCGCATTCCTCCTTGTTCATGGACTTGCCCATTTTTCTCGACATTAAGAAATTTTCCATAGCCGCCAGTCAAAGGCTTATCCGTTATATTCTTAACATATAATCTAAGATAATGTATAACTCCTTCGTTATCGGCTGAATAGCAGTTATAGATTGAATCATTGCAAAGAACTTCTATTTTCGGTCTTTCCTTTTCTTTGTAGGCGTTAATGTCATTTTCAAGTTTCCCGCATCTTCGGTAAGCCATCTCTAAAAGACCCAAGCAGAAAAATACAAAAATCGTCACGGATTGTAACCAAGTAGGCCAACCCCAATTTGCGACATCTAATCCAAAATCTTTGGCTATCAAAAGCCCCATAGAAATCGCCCAAAATACAACCGTGGTCACAGAATCCCTCCAATCTGTCGCTTTGTGAGCCAGTTGCCTAACATAAACAATTCGCCTCCATAGAGGTTCGGTGATTCTTTTCCACATGATTTCTTAGCATGGGCATCGCTTCGTTGCCTGTAAAGTGGGGATTGGACAGGGTTAAAATCAAATAGTGAAAATATGTTCATTAGTGCATGAGGGAGTTAAGCGTATAAGTCCCCAAAATAGGCCCACAGTTCTGGAGGTGGAATGTTGGGCTAATTAGAAAAACGTACAGGCGTTTCGCTTATCTGCCTTGGAAAACAAAACGCCGCGCTGGCAAAACCAGCGCGGCGTCGTTCGCGGCAAGAGGGCGCTCACCCACGCGCCGGGACTTTCATCTTAGTGCGGATATGCGCCGCGACTTCGACGGGGTCGAAGTAGATGAAGTGCCCGACCTTGTGGTAAGGAATGCGCCGAAGCTTCGTCCAATCGCGCAAGGTGCGAATCGAAGGCTCCTTGCCTTTGGGGAAGATGCCGCAGGAGCGAAGTCCAACGACATCGGTGAGTTGGCTGGTGAGAACAGGGGGTGTGAGTTGTGTTTCCATATCTATTTATGCAGGTCAACTGTGGTTAAACCGCGACGGGGAAGGCAATCGTGCTTGTGCCACCCTGGGGCAGAATGGTGAAGAATTGCTCCGCCTCTTCCTTGCTTTTCAGGTCGAGGTAGTGCTTGCGGATGATGCTCTCGGAATTTCCTGCTTGCAAGGCGGCCTCACCCATCGAACGGAATTTGGACACGAACATCGAAATGAAGGTGTGCCGGAGGACATCGTGCGTAAGGCCAAAATGCACGAAAATCTTGCGCCGGGCTTTGGCGACGTTGATAGGGATGATCGGATACCGTTCCAACGGGTAAGCTCGCAGCCAGGCGGCAAGGTTTGGTTGAATAGTCACAAGACGTTTCATGCGAACCTTCGACACCTCGGGTTCGATATGAATCACGCCTGTATCCAGGCGGACATGCTCGGGCCGCAGTTTCGCGATTTCACCACAGAGCACGCTGGGCCGGATGCCCGCGAAGAGGCAGAGCGCAAAGTAGGGCACAAACGCGCCATCCCTAAATCTCTCGACATGCGCCATGAGGTTGGCCGCCTGCTCCGCCGTGATCGTGATGGCCGAGCCGCGCCGGTGTCGGATGCGATGATGAGGCGTTTTTTCAACGGGGTTGGCAGCAACCCAGTCCTTTCGATAGGCATACTTAAAAAACGTCGAAAGCACTCCGCGCCGATTGTTGTAAGTTTTCAATGTCGGCGCACCACGTTCCAGATAGGGCACGAGAGCAACCGGCGAAATGAGCCCAAGATGTGTCCCGGAAAACTGTTCTTTGAGCGCATTGAGCTCGTAGGTAATTGACCGAACCTGACGGTCGGACACGAGACCACGTTTGGATTCCGCCCACTTGGCCGCAAGGTATTCGGCCACAGCTTCTGCCAGCGGAAACTCTTTGGCAGTCTCGGGGTAATTCAACAGTGCATAGTCGAGATAGGTGAGCAGTGACCGCGACCGGCCTTCTGTGCGGCGGAAAGCATCTTCCGCTTCGCGTAATTGAGCATCGGTCAGGAACGTAGTGGCAGGCCGCATACCCGAGGCGACCTGCATGGCCTTCATTTCTAACGCCGCTTTTTCGGCGGCGGCTTCTTCGCGCGTCTTGAAGTTGCGGCGGATGCGGAGGCCGTGAAGCCGTCCATCCACCCGCCAGGACGTGACGCTGTTCCGGTTTTCAAACCGGCTGATGACGAATGTTGAGAGTTTTATGCCTAGGTTGCCACGTCAACTGGGCAACCTAGCTTTGGCTAAAACTTAAGCCGCTGATCATCAGCGGTTAAAGTGGTGGAGGTGGCGGGAATTGAACCCGCGTCCCCTGGGCTTTCGAAGATAACGTCTACAGGCTTAGCGGGTGATTTGGTTTTGAGCAGGGGCCGCCCCACGCAGGCTGCCCCGGCTCGAGTCATCGGTAGGTTACGATCGCGCCGCCGCTGACCCCGGCGCGACTATGCCTGCTGGTGCAAGCCGTCCCTTAGCAGGTTTCCAGGCGGCTTGTCGCTGCATTAAGCTGCGAGTGCGTATTCGTCGTTGCCGACTATACTGTTGGTGGAGTTTTGACAGAGCCAACCACCATCTCTGGCCTGCAGCCACGTCCGTTGTCCCAAGGTCGAATCCAGAACACCCCCGAAAAGGGAAAGTTAGAATTAAGAGGGAAGCATTAAGAAGTCAGAAGCACGGCTTCTGTTTGGGCTGCCACATCTCAAAGAACGCGGACATAAAGCCCGGAACAGGTTAAGATAGACAAATTCGTCCTGATTGGCAAGGCTTTCGCAATGGCTCCCTCCGCCGCCCAAATCAAAGCCTCGCTGCCGCAGACCGCCCTCACGCGCATCGAGGGCCTGCCGTGGCCGAAAATCGGCTCCGGCAAAGTTCGCGAATTGTTCGATGCGGGCGACGCGCTCCTCATCGTCGCCAGCGACCGCCTTTCGGCCTTTGACGTGATTCTGCCCGATGGCATTCCGGGCAAGGGGATTTTGCTCACGCAGCTTAGTCTTTGGTGGTTCGGGCGCACCGCCGCCTTGACGCCCAACCACCTGCTGCCCAATCACGACGCGGGAGTGGCCCGGCGGCTCCGGGACTTTCCGCAACTGCAAGGCCGCAGCATGTTCGTGCGCAAATTGCGCCCGCTGCCGGTCGAGGCGGTGGTGCGCGGCTACCTCGCGGGCAGCGGCTGGAAGGCTTATAAGCAAACGGGCCGCCTCTTTGACCAAGCCATGCCCGTGGGCCTGCGCGAAAGTGAGCGGCTGTCGCAGCCGATTTTTACCCCCACCAGCAAGGCCCACGCCGGCCACGACGAACCGTTGACCGCCACGCAATGCGCGGCGTTGCTCGGCGCGCAACGTTACGTCGAGGTGCGCGAACTCAGCCTCAAACTTTACGACCTCGGCGTGCGCGAAGCGGCCCGTGCCGGCCTGATTCTGGCCGACACGAAATTCGAGTTCGGCACGGATGCCGGCGGCAAACTCTACCTGATTGACGAAGTCCTTACGCCCGACTCCTCGCGCTATTGGCCGGCGGACGCCTATGCACCCGGCCGCGCGCAAATGGCCTTCGACAAACAGTATGTGCGCGACCACCTCGAAACCCTTGATTGGAACAAAACCCCGCCCGGCCCGCGCCTGCCCGCCGCCATCATCCAGCAAACCCAGCAACGCTACCTCGAAGCCGTCGAGCGATTGCTGGGCAAATAAATCGTCCCATGAAAGAAGTATACTACAACTTGGACAGCACGAAAGTGGGGCTGTATAAGTCGGTGCTCGAGGAGGCCGGCATTGCGTGTTTCGTGCGCAATGAAGATTCGAGCCTGATAGTGCGCATCCCGAGCCGGGTGTATGACCGCGCTCTCTGTGTCGTCAACGATGCCGACTACGACCAGGCCAAGGCGATTGTGGACGCCTACCGGCTGCCTGTGTCCACGACGGGCGGCGACTGGACTTGCCCGCAGTGCCAGTCGGTCGTGCCCGCTGCGTTTGATGCGTGCTGGAAATGCGAGCACGCGCGCCCGGCCACACCAGGTTGATAATTCCAGCGCCGCTTCCGCCGGGTGGGGGATGACGGGGAACCCGGCCAGTTAGCTGGCTGAAGTAGCGCGCGCAAAAAATCCGTGCCATCCGTGGATTCCGTGGTAAAATCAGCGTCCCCATGAAAACCCAAAAAGGCACGGAAATCTGCCCCGCCCTTGCCACCGCGCTCGCGGCCCAACCGCGCGTGCTGAAAATTTTTGAGGCCATGCCGCCTTCGCACCAGCGCGAATACAACAAGCATATCGCCGAAGCCAAAAAACCCGAAACGGCCCAACGCCGCGCCGAAAAGGCCCTGGAGAAAATTGGTGCATGGAAGAAGTAATCCGTTGGGTCGGGACGCCTTTCCGAAACGGCCGTTTTTCCATTGATTTTCCCTTAATGCTGCCATCACCCGTCGTGCATGAAGGTGCGGACATTGTAGGTCGCCTCGGGTTTGGCGGGGGGAATATCCGCCTCACCATTGGGCACTTCACTGAGCCAGGTGTCCGCGGCATACATGGCGGCGGCAGGCGCGGGCTACGAACTTGCGGCTTTAATCGCGCAGACGGAAACGGCGAGGAGCGCACCAAGGAGTGCACCCATAATTGTGTGGGTATTCATGGCAAAAGTCTCCAGCGATTGCCGCTGACCAACTTCGGCGGGGTAAATGGCGTCATAAAATGGCGCCCGGGAGTCGTCGGGGCGAGTTATAGAGTGCGTTCGGACAAAGGGTTAGATCACTCCATTGTTGAACGGAAATCGTTTTGAAAAAGATTGGCGGGCGGGGCGCGCGGACTTAATTTGGGATTTTTATGTCAAATTCGGCTCAAAAGCTCAAACTCCTCATCGTCGGCTCCGGCGCGCGCGAACATGCCTTGGTCAAGGCGGCGCGGCGCAGCCTCCTCGTGGGCGAGGTGCTGGCCGCGCCGGGCAATGCGGGAATTGCCGAAGAGGCCGTTTGCCACGCCGTGAAGGCGGATAATGTCGCCAACTTGGTGGCGCTGGCCAAAGCGGAGCAGGTGGATTTTGTCATCGTCGGGCCGGAGGTGCCGCTCAGTCTCGGGTTGGTGGATGAATTGGCCACCGTGGGCATTTTGGCGTTCGGGCCAAGTCGCGCGGGCGCGCAATTGGAGGCGAGCAAGGTTTACACCAAGGCTTTCCTGCTGCGGAACAAAATTCCGACGGCTTATGGCGAGGCGTTCACGTCGTCCGCCGCCGCGCTGGCTTACCTCGCCCAAAAGACTTTGCCGATCGTGATCAAGGCGAGCGGGCTGGCGGCGGGCAAGGGCGTGACGGTCGCGGCGACGCGCGCGGAGGCGGAGGCCGCCGTGCGCGCGGCGCTCGACGAAAAGGTTTTTGGCCCGAGCGGCGATGAGGTTTTGATCGAGGACTTTCTGCCGGGCGAGGAGGCTTCGATGATGCTGGTGGTCTGCGGCGAGAAATACCTGCTGCTGCCGGCAAGCCAGGACCACAAGCGGGTGGGCGAGGGCGACACGGGCGCCAACACCGGCGGCATGGGCGCCTATGCCCCGGCGGCAGTGGTGGACGCGCCACTGCGGGCGCGCATCGAGCGGGAAATCATCCGCCCCACGCTGGCGGCCTTCACCCGCGAAGGATTGGACTACCGCGGCGTGCTCTACATCGGCCTGATGTTGACGCCGGCGGGGCCGGCGGTCGTCGAGTTCAATGTGCGGTTTGGCGACCCGGAGTGCCAGGTGCTGCTGCCACTGCTGGCGGGGGACCCAATAAAAATTTTATGGGACTGCACGAATGGCACGCTCGACCCGGCGGCGTGCCCGCTGCAGCCGCTGTTCACGGCGGCGGTTGTCCTGGCCGCGCATAATTATCCGGCGAATCCGCGCCTCGGCGACGTGATTACACTGCCGTCGGCGGCCAGTTTGCCCGCGAACGTGGATATTCTGCACGCGGGTACCAAGCGCCGGGCGGACGGCGCGCTGGCGACCAGCGGCGGGCGCGTGTTCAGTGTCGTGGCGGCGGCGCCGACCTTGCGCACGGCGCTCGCGGCGGCCTATGTGGTCTGCGCGCAAATAAAATTTGCCGGGGCGCATTACCGTCGCGACATCGGCGCGCGGCAACTGGCGCGGGAAAAACGTTGAACAATCGAGTTCTTTGCCACTGAAACCGCCCAAGACACTATACGAAGTTCAGGTCGAAAATTCTCGTCAAGGCAGCGTGCGCTTGTGTATTTTTTGGGTTTGGCCTTAAATTAATCCGATGCCCCTGCTTGTTTTCCTTGCCGCCGCCATGCTGGCCCTGCCACCGGATGTGAATTCCACGCTCTTTCCCGGCGTGGATACGCGCGACCCGGCGGAGATTGAACTGGCCGGGCTGGCGGCGCTCTACCCGGGTGGGGTGCTGCACCAGCCACCACAGAAATTGCAGGACGCGAACTTGGGGCGGCTGCCGAAGTCCGTCGAATTGCCGCGCAACGCGCTCAACATCAATTATGTGCGGGTGTATGACCTGCATGTGTCCAAGAAACAACTGGAGGACGCGCTGGCCGCCAACACAATGTTGATCATTGATTTTCGTTACGTTTATGCGGAAGCCGCCGATGCGGAGGATTTTGCGGACGATCTGGCCAAGGCCGGGCTGGCCAGCGTGCCGTTACGAGGAGTGGGCACCATCCATAACCCGGCGGATTTGCCCATGCCGGCCAACCCGGACCGGCCGCCGCCGCTGGTGCTGGTGCTCGTCAACGGGCAAACGGCGGGGACGTTGGAGGCCTGGCTGGAAGCTTTCCAGGAAAAGGAAAGCGTGCTGGCCGTGGGCACGCCGACCGCCGGCCAGCCGGGGACTTACCACACCGCCCCCGGCCATACAGACTATTACATCCTTGATGGCGAACTGGAGCCGGACCAGGAAATATCGCCGGACAGCGTTTCCGTCCTCGGCACCGGGCTGAAACCGAGGTTTGCAGTGGAGGTGACGCCGGAGCAAAACAAGCGCGCGTATGCTTTGGTCGAAAACGGCACGGATGTGCTGGCGATGTTGCGGCGCGACCACGTCACCGCCGCAGCTGCGGCCCTTGCTCCCGCGCCGACCAACAGCACCAGCATTCCCGCGACCCAAGCCGCGCCCGCCACCTCGGCGACCACCACCGAGGACGTGGGCGACCCGGTGTTGCAACGGGCGGTGGATGTGGTTGCCGCTTTACAAGTGCTGGGCCGGGTGCCATCGTCAAAACCCGCCGACCCGGGCAAGGCGGGGAGCACGGCGGCTGGCTCCTCGACCAGCCCGGCCCGGAATTAACCCAGCCATTCTATCACACAGATTCATTTTGGCAGTCTGCGGGTGACTTCTCGCCCAGGCGGGATCGCTACCCAAGAAAGAACCGGATGTCCGCGCGGAATGTCATCACCTTTGTTTGCACGGCCAACGTGTGCCGCAGCCCCATGGCGCAGCACCTGCTCGCCCATGCGCTCGGCGCCGAGCCGGAGCCGCTGCGCTCGCTGGTGACGGCCTCGGCGGGCATCTCCGCTTATGGCGGCGACGCGCCCTCGCTAAATTCCGTGCGCGTGCTGGAGAGCGTAGGCATAGATTTGCACGACCATGTGAGCCAGCGCCTGACCCAAGAGTTGATTGACCGGTCGTTCGCGCTTTTTTGCATGACCTCGACCCACCGGCTGTTGATCGAGACGCAGTTTCAGGCCACCACCCCGCATATCTACCTGATGCGCGAGTTCATGCCGCCCGGCGTCGAAAAGGAAATCCCCGACCCCTACGGGTTGGAGCGCGAGGCCTACGAAGTCTGCCGCGACTCGATGGTCGAGGCCGTGCCATCGATCCTGGCTTTTTTACGGAAAGAATATAAGCATAATGGAAAATGAAAGATGGAAAATGGAAAAATCAATTCATCCAGTCAACCGATTTTTCAAAAGCTTGGTCAGTTGCCTTTTTTCCTTTTTCCATTCCTCCATTTCTTTGCCTTTCTTTTTCCATCTTTCCTTTTCCATCTTCCATTCCTTTATTCCTTTGCTAACTTCGCGTCTTCGCGGTGAAATAACTCCCTCATGAAAATCTCCCTCGGAGCGGACCACGGCGGCGTGGACTTGAAGGACGCGCTCGCGCAGGTGCTGCGCACGGCGGGCCTCGGAGTCCTGGACCGCGGCACGCACGGGCACGATTCGGTGGACTACCCGGATTTCGCCGTGGCCGTCGCGCGCGACGTGGCCGGCGGAGTGGCCGAGCGCGGCATCCTCGTCTGCACCACCGGCATCGGCGTGTGCATCGCCGCGAACAAAATCCATCAAGTCCGCGCCGCCTTGTGCTTCAACGAGGACGGCGCGGAATTTTGCCGTCGGCACAACAACGCCAACGTCCTCTGCTTCGGCCAGAAATACATCACCCCCTACATGGCGCAAAAGATGGCGATGATTTTCCTCAACACCGCCTTCGAAGGCGGCCGCCACGAACGGCGGGTTGAGAAGATTGCGGCGGAGGAAGCGGGTTAGTTTTTTCCTAAAAGCAGCGTCTGCGCCTGTCGGTCCCCCCGATTCGGTACCGCGGTGGCTGTGTCACCGCGTTCCACGAGGGCTATTTCTTGGGGTGTGAGTTCATAAAGTTGATAGACCAACTGGTCAATATCGCGGTCGGTCTTGGTCAGGGCATTTTGGAGGGCGGCCCTTTCCTTGTCGGACTTCGCCGTGCGCGCCGCCGGGGTGAGCGTCAGCATTTTATCCACCAGCGCGACGAGTCGGTCGTGCTTGATTTTCTCCGCCGGGATTTTTAAATCCAGCGCAACAATCGGAAATGCCGCCAACTCGTTCACCTTAAATTGGGGGAAGATTTTCCGTTGGAATTTATCGAATTTCTTTTGGAACCAATAGGAAATCAATCTAGAGTTCAGCACACCCAGCAGAAATTCGGGCGTGAGGGTTTTGGAGGAAAAAACCACCATGCTGTTGATGTCGTTGTAAAATGACTCCTTCGTCAATACCGCCGAGATATGGTAGGGGGCGGCGGCCGGGATTTGTCGCACCAGAATCCGCGGCCCGGTAAAAGGCACCGAATGCCTTGGCTCGGCAATCCAATCGCCATAAGCCAGCCATTCCCCCGACCACCCCAGATGGTAGCGGCCCACGTCAATACCGTCCAAATAACGCCCATAGGATGCGTTCTTTTTATTTCGCGCATGAAAAACCCGTTCCCGTTTCTGTTTATCCGTTTGCCGTGGGTTCCCTTTGCCAATCTGGTAGACCTTCAATCCCGTTGAGACCGTGGCATACTGTTCCAAAGGCAGGGAGCGCGATTCCATTTTTTTCAAAATGGCCGACCCGTCCCGATCATTGAGCAGACTGATTTGAATGATATAGTCTGGGGCGGTGATCGCCTCCGTTGGTGTGTTGGTTTCGCTCACAATTTTGCCGCTTTTCATCTGACCTAGGCGGAGGGCCGTGGGATGAGACTTGGCCAAGGTGACGACGCAAGTGTCCACATCGGCGGCTTCAAACACCCGGTCGAGAATATTCACAATGTGCAGGTTTCCCGATTCCGCCAGGATAAAGCGTCGCAAAGGGGAGAAACTGCTGATCGTCAGCCAATTATTGGGGGTGATGAATCCGAACGTCCTTCGTCTTTTAACATCCGATACGAACCTTCAAGAAAAATACCGAAGGTGTTCAATTGGTTGCTTTGATGGCGTTAATTCGCGTAATAATAAGTTTTCTCCTCGTCGCGAATGCCTTGATTGCGGGTGAAAATATACGGCGGATTCCCAACCACCGCGTCAAATCCGCCGTTTTTCATGATGGACGGAAACTGGACATCCCAGTCCCCGGCATTGACGCGCACCAGCTCATCCGGGTCGAGGGAAAAGTCAGAGGCAATGAGCGAATTGAAACACTTGATGTTCTGATCCAGCGGCGGCAGGAGCGGAGCGCCGCGAAAAAGTTCTGTTTGCGCCCGCAAGGTTTCCCGGTTTTCACCCTCCAGCATTTTGAGGTAAAGAGACAAGTGCGTGACCTCGACCGCCTGGGCGTCAATATCCACGCCGAAAATATTGCTTTCCAAAATGCGGCGTTTGAGGGCCGTCGTAAGCCGGACGTTGCCAGCGGTGTCAATGTAGCAATCTTCCTTCCGGCGCTTCTCCTGGTTTTTTGTAAAATAGTCGAGGTAATGCTTCATCATGCGTTCGTAAGCGCAGAGCAAAAAGGAGCCGGAACCGCAGGCCGGATCTACAATCCGCATTTTTTCCGCCTCTTTCGGCGTCGTCTCTCCGAGCATCAACCCGACGGTCTGCTCGACGATGTAATCCACAATGTAGCGCGGCGTGTAATAGACGCCGCCCGCTTTGCGCACTTCGGGCTTTTCATCAATTTTGGCGCCCCGGCCCTGCGGAACGAGAATTTTGCCCAGAAAGCGTTCATAAGCGTCACCGAGAATTTCGACTTTAATGTCGGCAAAGTTATAGCCTGTGTCATCGTCGGTCAAATCGACTATAAAATTTGCCAGCCATTCGTCGCCCACCATCAATTCCTCCGAAAAGTGGGGCTTGAAGAGCTGGCCATTGAAGAAGGGTTTGTAACTTGGAGGGCGGCGATCGAGGGACTGGAGGTGCTCGACGAGTTCGCGGTAGAGGGAACCGTCGGCGCGGCCACCGAAACCGTCAGCCGGCGGCTCCTCTTCGAGAACGCCGCCCCCGAAGCGCATATGCGTCTGCCGGTTCGGCCGGCGCAAACGCGGCGGTGACTTTTGCTGGCGATACCAGCCGTCAAAAATGGATTTGAGCAGGATGCCCGTGTCAATGCCGCGATCCTCGCAGATGCGCAGGAATACGAGCCGGTCCAGAATGCGCTGGGCGGCTTCGTTGAGCCGGTGCCCTTCCAACAGATCGGCGCGATTGTTGTGTTTGAGTAAATCCGAACCCAACTGCTGGCGAACATCATCAAGGAAATTTAAGAATTCCGCGTCTGGCGAACGGGTTCGATCAGGACGGATTAGATAACCCTGCCGGCCTTTAATCCGCAAAGGACGCTTGGGCAGGGATTCAATCAGGCGGTCAATGCTGCCAGTCTTGACGTTTTCGTAGGCCAGCAAATCCCAGATCTCCCGGGCGCTCGCACGGTATTGCTTGAAGTTGAGAACCTTCCATTCGCCGGTATGCGGATCATCAATTTGGGGGCGTGCTCCGACAATGTATATTTTCAGTTCCTCAAAATCCGACAGCAGGGCCAAGGGGATGCCACGCCAGAAGGCATCCCGCTTGGCCTGGAAGATGTGCCGGTCGCTCAGGGCCTCGGCGGGTTTTTTGGCTTCGCAGGTGAAACGGTCCACCTTCGCGTAACGGAACACATAATCGGCGCGGGTTTGCCGCCCGGAATAAAGCGTGCGCACTTCGATGTCCACTTCGCGCTCGGTATGAATCAGGCCCTTGTCATTGCCCACGTCCCAGCCAAGGGCGCGGAATAGTTTGTCGAGATAATCCGCGCGCAGGGAGGCTTCGTTGTAATCGGGCGAGGTGACTTCGGGAAAGCGGCGGTCGAATTGCTCGACGAGCCGGTTAAGCTCGTGCTGGAAGGTCTCGAATGTCGGAGCGTCGGGCATACGGTGAAGATGCAACGCAGGGAATAATGTCATAAGGACGTGTTTGTCAAACCAGCCCGGCCAGAGGTATCGAAAAAATGACGATGCGTCCCCTTAACTTAGCGCCATTCGCCAGAAGTCCACGGCTAATTTCGAGTCGTCGCTCGGTGACTGCACAAAAAGTGAGATGCACCTACTACCCAATAACTTGCTTGTTTTTCATTTTGGAAGAGGATAACAATGCGTATTGAGGAGGCCGATTTGATGAATACCCCACGCATTAAGTTTGACCACGATCCGCAAACAAAAAAGGCCCCTTCGGCCCGTCAGAGTCGATCCTTGGCGTTCGGCCTTGTCGCGCTTCTGGCGCTCGGGGTGGGTTTTGCGGGAGGTTGGATGGTCCGTGATCATTCAACGCCCGGGAAAATTCCTGCTCATCCTTCATCGCAAAGAACAAATGGGCAGGCAAAAGCCGTGGTGGTGAATGCTGCGATCGTCCCGACCGGCATTGCATGGGACGTAAAAAGCCCCTTGGCGGATATTTTGAAAAAATATACGGGCGGGGCGCGCATTAGAGCCATTGCCAAGCTCGTCGAGCAAACCCCGGTGTCGGAATTGCATCATCTGCTCGACCTGGCTGCCGCCTGCCCGGTGGCCGATATTCGTAAAATCGTCGCTGATTTGGTTTACGCAAAGTGGGTTGCTGCCGATCCCAAGGGCGCGCTGGTCTATGCCGAGGCCTTGGACATCCGGACAAAGGACACCACCGCATTGAACAGCGTGTTCGCGGCTTGGGCCGGCCTCGACCCGCATGCGGCTTTTGCCGCCGCCCAAACGCTTGGCACGGCGTCTCTTCGTCAAGCCGGGCCATTGGCCGTGTTGTCGAGTTGGGTGCAAAGCGGCAATCCAACCGATGCCTTGGCCGCCCTTAAACAGTTCCAAAATGGCAATTTAGGAGGAGTAATGTGCCAGACGCTTTTTGATGAGTGGTCACAATTAGACCCCGCCGCGGCCTGGGCGGCGTTAAGCCAAATCGCCAGCGCGAGCGCCAGGAATAACGCGATGAATCAGGTCCTCCGCAACATGGTTATGAGTGACGCACAGGGGACTTTCACGCTCTTGCGTTCATTGCCCGCCGGCAGTGTTGATGCCACAACTTACAAGCAATTTTTTCAGACATGGGCCGAACAAGACCCGGCCTCCGCCTTTGCCGCCCTCAAACAGCTTCCGTCCGGCGACGCCCAGACCCAGGCATTGAACGCCGCGTTTGCCGTTTGGGCCCAATCCGATCCTGTCGCTGCGTTCCAAGCGGCCCAATCCCTTCCACCCAGTTCATCTCGTAATTCTGCCATTCAGCAAAGTTTCGGTGCCTGGGCCTCTCAGGATCCCCAATCGGCGGCCAACTTTCTTCTTTCCCTTCCGAGTGGAGACCCGCTTAAAGGATTGTCTACGGGGCTGGTCGTAGCCTGGGCGAACAGCGATCCCGCAACTGCCTTGGCTTGGGCGGATAAGAATTTATCCGGTAACAATCTTATTGAAGCACGAAACGATGCTTTTGCTCTCTTATGCCAAACTGATTACAATGCCGCCCTGACCTATGCTGCTCAATTACCCCAGGGGGCCACGCACAATGCTTATCTGCAACAGGCCATCAACAAATGGGCCGGCACGGATCCTTCCGGCGCCATTGCCTGGGTCAACGGCAATTTGCAGGGTGATGACCAAGTGGCCGTACTTGCGGGAGTAGTGGGAACGTTGGCTTCCTCCAATCCTAGTGCCGCTGCCAAGATGATTGTCCAATTGCCCGAGGGATCGGCACGCAACAGCGCCATGATTAATTTGGCATCACAGTGGGCTACTGTGGATGTAAATGCCGCCAGCCAATGGCTTCTAACTTTGCCAACGGACCTGCCCGATGCAGATCGGCAAGCGGCTTTCCAAGCGGTCTTGAATCCCTGGTTAAAAACGGATCCGGCCGCCGCCGCCGCCTTTGTGCAAAACAATGCCAACGATCCGGACTTTGGCCCTTCGGCCGACCGGGTAACAACGGTGTGGGCACAAAGCGACCCTCAAGCCGCAATCGCTTGGGCTGAATCTCTGCCTGCGGGCACGGTTCAGGATAAATATCTTGTTCAATCAATGCAATTCTGGGCCAATAGTGACCCTATGGGAGCTTTGCAATACGCGCAATCTCTTCCTGAAAGCGACAACAAAAACGACTTCGTTTCCATGGCACTCCTAGGCTACGCTGTGACAGACCCTATTGGCGCCGCGAACTTGCTTGCCCAACTCCCGACCGATACCATTCAGAAATATAATAATTTGACGAGGAATATTGCAGAAAGCTGGGCAAACCAGGATGTTCCTGCCGCCACCCAATGGGCCGAGAGCCTTCCGGAGGGGCAGCAACGCGACATGGCGATAGATGGCTTGGTCATGGCTACGCACAGAAATGATCCGGCCAGCGGTTTTCAATTAGCACTGAGCGTCACAGACAACGATGAACGTAGCAATTTACTCTCTGCTGTATACGCGCCTTGGTATGCGCAAGACCCCTCGGCAGCGGCAAAAGCGCTCGAAGCGGCCAACGTCCCGCAGGACTTGAAAGACCAACTGCAGGTTGGTGCCTCCCAAGCATTGCGGAAAATACAGGGTGTGAAAGGAAAATAAGCTTGGCCCGGCGCTTAGTTCTTGGTTGCTTTCCTCCGCTTTTGCCTCTTGAACTAAGCACCAAGAACGAGAACACTAAAACACGCTGCCCTCCTCATGATTGAAACCCCGTCCATCCTGCCCGCCGAGCCGCTGGCCGAGCTTGACCCGGAGATTTTCTCCGCCATCGAGCAGGAAAAGGCGCGCCAGCAGTCCCACCTCGAGCTGATTGCCTCGGAGAATTTCACCCTGCCGGCGATCCTCGAAGCCGCGGGGAGCGTGTTGACCAACAAATACGCCGAGGGCTACCCCGGCAAACGCTGGTATGGCGGCTGCCAGTATGTGGACATCGTCGAGCAACTGGCCATTGACCGGGCCAAGGCGCTCTTCGGCGCGGACCACGCCAATGTCCAGCCGCACTCGGGCAGCCAGGCCAACTTCGCCGTTTACACGTCCGTCCTCGAACCGGGCGACAAGCTGCTGACCATGAATTTGAGCGATGGCGGGCACCTGACGCACGGCAACGCGGCCAATTTTTCCGGCAAGCTCTATAAAATCGCCCACTACGGCGTGTCGCCGCAGACCGGACGGATTGACTATGACGACCTGGCGCGCCAGGCCGAGCGCGAGCGCCCGAAGATGATCACGGTTGGCGCATCGGCGTATCCGCGCATCATTGATTTTGCGAAAATGGGTGAAATCGCGCGCAGCGTGAATGCACTGATGTTGGCGGACATCGCGCACATCGCGGGCCTTGTCGTCACCGGCGAGCACCCCAACCCGTTCCCGCACGCGGATTTTGTCACCACCACGACGCACAAGACGCTGCGCGGACCGCGCGGGGGTTTGATTTTGTGCAAGGAAGCGTTCGCCAAGAAAATTGACTCGGCGGTGTTCCCCGGCGGCCAGGGCGGGCCGTTGATGCACATCATCGCGGCCAAGGCGGTTTGCTTCCGCGAAGCGGCGAAGCCGGAGTTCCATGACTATGCCATCCAGGTGCGGCGCAACGCGGCGGCGCTGGCCGAGTGGTTTGTCGAGCATGGTTACAAACTTTCCTCCGGGGGCACCGATAACCACCTGCTGCTGATTGACCTGCGCCACAGCCACCCGGAGTTGACCGGCAAGCAAGCCCAGCAGGCGCTGGATGAGGCCAATATTACTACGAACAAGAACACGATTCCCGGGGAGACCCGCAGCCCCTTCCAAGCCAGTGGGCTGCGCTTGGGCAGCCCGGCGGTGACGAGCCGCGGGATGCGCGAGGCGGAAATGGCGCAAATCGCCGAGGCGATTGACACCGTGCTCGGTGGCCCCACTGACCCCGCCCGTATCGCCAAGGCCAAGGCCATCGCGATTGAGCTTTGCGGGAGGCACCCTTTGCCCTATTGAGCGACAGAGCCGACTGCTTCGGCAACTTATTCCGAGCCGCCTCCGGGGTGGGTTAGCGACCCACCCTATAAATGTCCTAAAGAATTCTCTTTAATTTCTAAATCCAAAGGTATAAGTTACCGATAACCATTCCTGCCGCCCACTCCGGGCGGAACCCCCCCCGGCCCCAACCGACCCAACCCCTCTTTCCCCATGACCATCCGCCAATCCACCTCCCGCAAGGGCTTCACCCTCATCGAACTCCTGACGGTGATCACGATCATCGGCATTCTGGCCGCGATTCTGATCCCGACTATCGGCAACGTTATTGACGTGGCCCACCGCTCCGCCGCGTCTGCCAATGCGCGCACCATCGCGCAAACTTATGTGTCCTTTTCCACCGGGGGCAGCGTGCCGCGCACCATCTCGACCCCGGGCATGGCCACCGGCACGGCGGTCAATGGCATTGCCAACAACATTGAGGAACGTCGCCTTCATTCTCTCCAAGTTTAATCAGTTGAACGACGCCTCGATGTGGTATATCCGCACGGACGACAACCTGGTCGGCCAGCAGATTCCCCACTCCGTCATCGTCGGCGACCCGAACCAGGCCACGGCGGTGGCGCCGGACTTTGCCAAGGTCTCGCCCAAGGCGTGGGCCTTTGTGACGGGCATTTCCCCGAGCGCGCCCTCCAGCTCAACCCCGCTGCTGTGGACGTATGGTTTGCAGCATGACGGTACCTGGCTGGCGGCCACCCCCTGGAAAGGCCGCGGCGGCCACATTGCCTTCCTCGACGGCCACGTGGACTGGGTGGAGAAACTCTCGAATGATCCGGGCGGCGAGAACTTCACCATCTACCAGACGAACCAAGGCAACGGCAATCCGACCCTCGATTGGGCCTTGGCCATTAATTCCAGTGGTACCCATCCGGCGGTGGTGGTCAATACCGGCCTCACCCACTAAGCCTCTGCTTTCATTTTAGTCAAAACCCGGCTGCTTCCACAGCCGGGTTTTTTTGTGGGGTGCCGGCCGATGGGCCGGCAAGATCGCTGATTTCACGCCAGCTCTTTGTAAAGTTGCGCGTAGGCGGGGGCCAGTTTGCGCCAGCTTGAATCCACGCTAAGCGCGCGTACGCGGATGGCGGCGCAGAATTCCACCTCGCGGTGCAAAGTCTGGGCGCGACGCAAACCCTCGCGCCAGCCGTCACGGGTCGGCTCGAAGAGCAGGCCGTTGCCTGCGGCGGGATGTTCGATCGCGTCTACGACAACGTCGGTCGGGCCGCCGGTGCGGGGCAGCACGGGGATGGCGCCATAACGCAGTGCGCGTTGGGCGTGATAGGGGCTGGGTTCGAGGCGCGCGGTGCCAAAATAAAAATCCGCGCCGCCCAGCATGCGATGCCGCACGCCAAGCTCATAATTTTCGAGCAGCACAATACGGCCGGGCCGCGCGCCGGCCAGCGCGCGCCAGGGTTCCATGTCGCCGGGCGCCGCCGCGCGTCCAAGTAGCACCAGCACGCTGTCCTCGCGCAGTTCCGCCAGCAATTCGCGCGGGTCGCCTAGGTTGAACGCGGCCATCAACGGGAGTTCGGCGACCAGCAGCGCGCCGGCGCGTGTGTTGGAATAAAGGTTGAGCGCCTGGCGCAGCGACTCGCGGCACTGGACGCGGCCGGCCGGCGCGCCGGCGGAAAAATTGGCGGCCAGCAACGGGTCGGTAGCCGGGTTCCATTCCGTGTCGTCGAGGCCCGTGAGCAGGCCACGAAGGTCACTGCGGCGCCGGGAGAGAACCCCTTCGAGGCCAAAGCCATAACCGGGGCCGGGAATTTCCCGCGCCGCGGCGGGGCTGGGCGCGAGCAGGACTTCGGAGTAAACGAGGCCGCCCTTGAGGAAATTGACCTGGCCGAAAAACTCGAGCGAGTCGGGCGCAAAAAATTCCTCGGGCAGGTTGGTGAGGGAGAACACGCGGCGCGGGTAAATCCCCTGGAAGGCGGGATGGTGCAGGGTGAACACCGTGCGGGCCGCGGCACTAACGCCGCGCTTCCGTTCTTCGACGCGCAGCAGCAAGGGTAACAGCGCCGTGGGCCAATCGTGGCAATGGACGATGTCCACGGGTTGTTCGAAACGGCACAACGCGTCGGCGGCGGCTTTGCAAAAAATCAGGAAGCGCGCATAACTGTCTTCATATTCGCCACCGGGCGGGCCGTAAGGAAAAGAGCGGTCGAAGGATTCGTCGCGGCGGACCAGGTAGAGCGTGAGGTTTTTGGCAATGGACAGGCGCAACGTCTGCGCGCTGACACGGGCGTCGCCCAGTTCCAGCGCGTGTTCGTAGACTAACTCCGCGGCCGCAGCACGGGGGTCGGCCAGCACCTGGCGATAGCCAGGGAGGAAAACCGACACCTCGTGGCCTGAGCGCGCCAATTCCGCACACAGGCCGCCGACCACATCAGCCAAATGGCCCACGCGCACCCAAGGGGTGAACTCGCTGGCGACATGTACAATTTTCATGCAGGCCCCGTTTTTACTGCATCCTTGGCTGCGCCGCAAACCTCGAATCTATTCATCAATGGCGACGGGCAATATTTATCCTGCGTTCAGGTGGGAAGACGCGTCAATCCACGTTCGCAGGGTACAGCTATGTTCCCTATCCAAGTTGCTTCGTTAGTTGGCAACTTTGGTATTTCATGTAAATTAACTCATTGTTTTGCAGCGAGTTAATGGCGGAGAGGGATTCGAACCGCCACCGGGCCAACAACAGAAACGCTTCGCTGCGCGTGGTTTATGTTGTGGATGAGTGAGTTAGAACAGGAAAGATAATGCAGAAAATTTCATGGAAGTGAAGCGAAAAACACCTCTACTGGCAAATTTGTGGCAAATTTTTCGGGCACATACGTGCCGTGGCGCAAGAATGGGGTGTTTCGACACATTTGGTGTGGCTAACTTTACCATGCCATCAGCAGTAGCAGAGATTTTCTTCCCAGTCAAGAATGACACTAGAGGTGTAGAAGAGTTGCCAATAGTCTAGGCTCACGCTTGGCGCAAAAATTATGTCTGCTCTATTCACTCGCATCTTGTCTCAAGTAATTTCACGCGAGTCGCGGCTGGTGGCTCATGCGGTCAGCGTGGAAGTTCAATAGGATTGAAATTTTTGACGACGATATTCGGTTCATTCTTGAAAATCGCGCGATCGGACGCTTCGAACAGAATGGCATCAAGAAACCCGTTGAGCAGATCGGCGAGGGCAAAATAGGTCAATTCATATTCAGGGGCATAACAAACGACTTCACAGTCAACCTGCCCCGCCAACAGTCTGTCTGAAGACAAAACTCCCAGTCGTCGGAGGCGTACACTCCCGGGATCGTCGCACTTCGTTGCAATGTAAAGATAATGGCTCATGGCGCGCCTATAATTATAGTCCAGAGACAAATGTCCGTCCTAAGGTAAGCAGGCATTTAATGAAACTTAGTACTTAGACATGTAATGTAGGGAGAAATGAAGGCATGCATGCCAGTTCTGCCAACCCCTTCCCGATGCACCAACCTTGTCAAGCAACTCAAACCTTGCACGCAGATGCTTTTTCTACATCGGCTGCCATCCTGCGGGAAAATTGTCTGCGAGTCCTAGCTTCGATTAATGCGGCCCCAGCACAGCTCGAAGCGAAAATACTCGCGCGTGCCGCACTGCTGGACTTAAAGCGCTGGGATCCTGCCGTCGAGCGTGTCATCCGGGGTAGTGATGCAGTTGGAGACTGGGTGAAGTTTAGGCAAGCTGTCGAGAGTGACCGGCCGGATAATGGCCCTGAATGTGTGCGCATTCTACCGATCAGATGCTCTTAGGCTCGCGTTCTATTCAAGAGGGCATTGAAAGCCGGACATTTGTCTAACATCTAATAGTGGTCAGGCAACCTTCAATCTCTTATGAAAACAACTCCAGCATATTTAACCGAATCCCAGGCGGGTTTGAACCTGCCGCAACGTCTTGAACGACTGCCATTTACAAGCTTCCAGCGAAAAATCTTTTTGATCATCGCAACCGCATGGTTGTTCGACTCGATGGACTTGGCAATGATGACCTTCCTTCTGGCACCCATCAGCCAGACTTTCCATCTCACGGGATCACAAACCGGTGTGCTGGGCAGTTCGAGCCTAGCCGGGATGGCCATTGGTGCGGCGCTTGCGGGAATGCTCGCAGACCGTTTCGGACGCAAGTCTGTGTTCCAAGTAAGCATGATTGTGTGGGGAGCGGCGGCGTGCTTCTGCGCGGGATCCTGGAACTACGAGTCACTTCTGGTTGGCCGATTTTTTCTCGGTTTGGGGATGGGCGCGGAGTTTCCAGTGGCGCAATCGATGCTTTCGGAACTGATACCAGCGGCATCTCGCGGCCGATACATTGCATTGCTGGAAGGCTTCTGGCCGCTGGGCTTCATTCTTGCCGGCTGCGTGGCATTGATAGTCCTGCCGCTGGCCGGCTGGCGTGGGGTCTTCTTGGCCACGGGCATCCCCGCGATTTATGTCCTGGTCATCCGGAGGCGGCTGCCGGAGTCGCCGCGCTGGTATGAAGCACAAGGCGATCTCGTCCGTGCTGAACAAACGATGTGCCAAATTGAATCCAACGTGTGTGACGCCTACGGACAGGCGCTGCCCGAACCAAAATCGGATGGCGTCGCCGATGAAATTGGCGACAAACGCTACTCATGGCGCGAACTGTTGTCTGCGGCATATCGGCACCGCACATTCATGGTCTGGACTCTTTGGTTCTTTGCCTTGCTCGGTTACTATGGCATTACGACCTGGATGGGCAAGCTGCTGGTAGACAACGGATTCGCAGTTACAAAGTCGATTGAATGGATTCTGTTAATGACCCTCTGGGGCGTGCCTGGTTTCATCTCGGCTGCATTTTTGATCGAAAAGCTCGGACGCAAGGTGACCGTCAGCGGATATATGCTCCTCAGCGCTGCCTCAGCGTATTTTTACGGGCATGCGGCGTCATTCACCGGGCTTATCATCACGGGCGCATTTATGCAGTTTTTCTTCTTCGGCATGTGGTCGGTGCTGTATGCCTATACCCCGGAGCTGTTTCCCACAAGGGCACGCGCCACCGGGTGTGGAACCGCGTCGACCTTTGGCCGGATCGGAGCCCTCATCGGCCCGATGCTGGTGCCTGTCATTCTGGAACATTCGAACACGAGCGCCGTATTTACATTTGGCGCGGGGTCTTTTGTGATTGCAGCGCTTGCGGTACTGAATTTTGGTATTGAAACGCGAGGTAAAATCCTTGAAGAAATAAATCGCTAACATATAAATCCTTATGCCCTCGCGTTCCTTATTTCTGAAGCCAACGAAAAGCCAGCTTGGGAACAATCGCTATTGCCCCATGGCGTTGTTTGAGGCTGGCGCCGAGGCTGCCTGTCGCTTTGCCAAGGAACAGCTGCGCCCGCTGTTTCAAAGTTTGGGCTTTGAGCCCGATTTCGGCTTTCCTGACAATCAAGGAAGCCTGTACTCCTCCCGGAGCAATCCATAAAATTCGTAAGGGGAGCATGGCGCCGCCCTACCTGCAAAAACAAGTTGAGGATCGGCTTCAAGCCGTGTTCCTGCGCGCTGCCACCTCAGGGGAAAAACTCAACGTCGGATTGCACGGGCGCGCGCAGAAGATATGTGAACAAATCCGGCACCCCATCGCGAGTTACTTTGCCGACCGCGAACTTCGTCAGATTTCCGTTTTAGATCTTGGCTGCGGCGACGGCGGTGTTTCGTTGGAACTGGAAAGGGCGGCTGCAAATGCCAATTTGCCGATGAAGTTCACTTTGGCTGACACCCACAAATACCTGCGGCCAGAAGTCGAGAAATCCAAGGGAACGTTCGACTTTAACCTGCTCGACGAATCGTACAAAAGCCTGCGCTCAATACCTGGAGGGCCATTCGACTGTATTCTCATCTTAACCGTATTACACCACGCCAACGACCCGGTGGGTGTGTTCAAAGCGGCGGCGGAGCAACTCCGCGAGGGCGGCCTGATCGTCGTGATTGAATCGTGTGTGGGCGTGAGCCTGAACTTTATAAATAATCATCCATCGGTTCTTGGTGGAAATATACTCGACACGCCGCAGCGGCAAGCTGCCGAAGGATACGCCAATCTGACGCCCGATAATCAGGTGCGCTATGGCTGCTTTATGGACTGGTTCTATAATCGCATCCTGCATGACGGGGTGAAGGTGCCCTGCGAGTTCGGTTCGCCCGAAAAATGGAATCAGCAAGTGTTTCAACGTAGTGGGATGCGAATAATCTCCACTTTCTGCGAGGGTTTTGACCAGGTGACCGTGCCCGAGTTCCATACTTTGCACGTAATCTCGCGCTCTCGTTCATAGTGTCATGCCAAAACATGGAAAACGGCGTATTGCTGTCGATGCCGACATCCGCGTGCTGAAAGCAAAGGCTCTCGCACAGCTCACCAAGCACGCGCTTTGCCCGGGGTTAGTTCAAGTGGGACCAAGTAGTCAGATTGACGTGGAAGTAGGGAAACCATTCCAATTGCCCTTTCAACATGCAGTAGATCTTCAGGAACTAGCTATGTGTGAAAAGTGGGAAGAATTGCGCAAAAAGTCCCCGCTCGCTGAATTTTTCTTGCACAAAAATCCATATCACAGACTGCATTGTCACCTGCACGACGATGGTCATTTTATTCGTTTGCAAAAAAGTCTTGGACTTCACATGGGGCTGTTCGCATTGGTTGATCCTAGTGACGAAAACAATTTGCGATATTTGTATGGGCGGCAAAATAAATCCGGTGACAAGGATAAAATTCCACCACATTTTTACCTTCCGTCGCTCAAGGTCTCTCTCGACGGCTCCACCCCGAAATTCGTCATCGAGTCGCCACGTGAATTTGATAAGCAATCCGTGGCGCTCTACAGCGCGCAGTCGCGTGGGTCGTGGCGCAATCTCACTTTCGTCTCGATCCTGAATTCAGATTTCGATGGGCTGGCCACAGCGCGACGTACAGAGTTTGAAAAGGATCACGGAGTCATTTATGCGCCAAGCGGCGAGGTTGACTCCTGCGTGTTGTGCTGGTTGTTGCTTCATTTGGATAAGGACTTGCGGATTAAGCTGGACGCCGTATTGGCTGGCAAGGGAGCAGACCCAGGCAATTTCCCTTTTGAAATTAAGCAGGAAGAGACTGGCCTGTCTGAGGAAACCGACATCTGGAGGCGTGATGAAGAAAAACCGCTCGTTGAATGGCTATATGTTTTGGGATTGACCAAAAATGGGAAAAAGCGGCCATCCAAGGATTGCTATCGCCCCACCGAGCGAGGGCGGGAGATGGTGAAATGGCTCGGCCTGTATCTTCAAAGCAAGCCAGGCGCGGTGTATTTTCTGGGTGAGAAAGAAAACAAATTTCATTGCATTATTGGAGAAAACAGAGATGACATTTGGCTCTTTAAGACTCCAAGGAAGCTTCAAGACGAGTTTTTGTCCGCCGCGACGCGCGATCCCGGCTCGGCAGCCGCGCTTATCGCCGCAGTGCGCTTGCTCTTGAATTGGACTGAACCTGCAAAAGACCCCCAGGGCGCGCCGGCGATTTTTCAGTCACGGTGCCGCATGACGCTCTACGGGCATTTGGTGCTCCGTGCCAACCCGGGATCAACTGAAAAGCCCGAGCAAACCGCCCGCGGCTGGCTGGTTTTCCCGGTTTGCACGGATGCCTCGCCAAAAGGATCCCGCTATCCCTATGAATACGTCGGGTTTTTTCTCGGCACTATCCGCGACAATGACGCTTGGTCAAGCGAGCCAGGCGAACACGGGCGCGCGGAGGTTCTCGATGCTCGCATTGCACATATCCGTGACATCATCACGCCATTGGCAAGTGTGGAAATACGCGAAATCTATTTTCGCGAAATGTATCGCCGTCACGTGGAAAACGCGGCGAGGGGGGATTCCCTTAGTAAGATTACGAGTGCTTTCATGCACGAAATGAAAGGGGACTTAGCAAAGATGATATCTTTTACCGGAACCGACGACTGGTCGACCCTGCGCGACGGCGTCAAAGCAATTAGCGAATCCGGAGAGAACCGCACCAACCGACTGTCAGTTCACGTCGAGCGTATGGAAGAGATGGACAAAGGGTTTCGTGAAGCGCCAAACACGCTGAAATCCCTCAGTGGTCGCGTCAACGGATTTTATATCCTCCAGCGCTTTCTCTCTGGACAAGATCCGATCGGTTCTAAGGAAGCAATTGCTCTAAATGTCATTCTACAGACAACTCTCGAGAATTATTTGCGGGAACCTGTCACCCGTTACCAATTAGCTGACGAATCGTCACCCGGCTGGAATGCCAAGTTTTTGACCTGGCCGATGCTTATTGAATCCGCCTTGTCAGTTTTGCTTCGCAATGCTTTTCAGCATTCCCATAAAAATTCAAAAGTATGCTTCTTTGTCGAGTCTCAAGGCGATTCGCTTGTGCTATCCTGGAGGAACGAAGCATCCGCTGAACGAGCGCGCAATGCCGTTCAACGCCTTGCAGAGAAAACACACGGTGGAACCTTGTTCATGAAGGAAATAGCAAAAAAACTCTTTGCCTCTGAGCTAAAGTTGGAAATGAACCGCACATTTGTCCGCACTGAATTAAGCATAAAACGCAATACGCAGCGCACCAACGATGTGTTCTGCGAAATGAAACCTTAAGCGCTCCAAACTCATGAGTAAAAAAATCACAATTGCCATTTTGGATGACGAGCCTGAATCGGCGCGAGTTAAGCTCGCCCCCCTGCGGCAATATGCGACCAAGGTAATCGACATAACAGATACCCAAAGCTGGGAAGCGACCCAGGAAGACGACAATTACGGTGTCGCCTTCAAGTTTTTACGCCCAGCCCACATACTTGATCCGGGGTTTCATCCGTCACCCAACACTGTTTTTTTGGTTGACGTGAATTGGAATACCCGGTCGGCAGATTTTGAGGAGCTTGCTGGAAAAATGCAGCTCGATGTTTATGGTTTGGAATTGTTTCAAGAGTTGTACCTTGAATATGAAAATGGACAAAGAGATTTCGCCATTTTTCTTTGCTCTTACCATCCCTCAGCTCAGGCAGCGATGACGGACCACATTTTTAAACTGCGTGAAGTTATAGACCATCCCGAAAGTCAAAATAAATGGCAGCGCGACCTCCTCGGCTATCTTTCGGATGACGAACTCCGCCAACAACATTCTTCTGTGCAGAGCAAGGTCGGGCGTGCCCTTTTGCAGATGGTGTGGCGCATTCTTGAGAAGGATTCTGCAAGCGTGCGAAAAGCCTGCAGAGCGCTACCCAAATGGGAAAATAATGAAACCCTCGACGCACAGTATTTGCTCGGCGACACTGACGCCAATTGCAACTTGGAGGTGGGCGGCTACCGCCTTGGCGACCTGTCCAAAATCGTGACCGTCTATGCAGGGGCGCTGCACGACTTATGCCGGAGTCTTGGAGATAATAATCCGCGCACCAAACTGCACAAAACGGAACGAGATGATATTGTGGCAACTTGGCGCAAGACGATCAAGGGCGATTTGCTAGAGGTTGCCGAGATCGACCTTCAGAGGGGGGGCGCGAGCGATCCTAAAACAGCAATGCTGACGCTGCTGCGCTACGGGCTGCCTGGCACCGCAGAGGCCCGGAACCCAGATTTCTTGGATGCAGAAGGCATCAGCTTTGTGGATGGCTACCTTTTTTACGAAGATAACTATAGCTACTGCCCGACAGGTGGGCGGGCCACAAGAATTACAGACCCTCTCTTGCTTGATATCAGCGGTAAGAAGGGGGCGCCCGCGTCCTTGTTTAATGGCATCTTCGCCACTGAGATCAATAAGCTTGGAACGGGCTGCCCTAAATGGGCATCATCTCTTGCAAATAGAGACAACTTTTCAGTACAGCGAAATAAAGAAGGAAGCCTCAATGCAAAAATTCGCGCTTGTTGTGGGAAAAGGAAAATCGGGAAATCCAAAGCAGGAAGCGCCGACGCATATGGCGTAACGCATCGTTTCCTGCGCATCGAGGAAAAGCCGGGTTTCGAAGTGAAATGTGTTCATATCGAGGCGGCGAGGGTCGCCCGCAAAGTCGACGCCAAGAAAAAAATCACCAATGCTGACTGGGATGAAGTTTATCGGGCGTGGAATGACGACAAGGGCCATCTCGAGCCGCTCGCCTTGTTCGCCAAAAGGGGTCGCAATTATATGAATGGTTTAGTTCCCGAAAATAAGAAACCCCTCAAGCGGGCCTTCGAAATGTGGGGTACGCGCCTTACTGATGTGGCAAACGTAATAATGAAGCAGGGTATAATCATATTTCATAATTTTTTAAAGCAGAATGGTTGTAGCAAAAAAAGCATTTTAGATCTCCTTAAGAAAGTGAAATCACCTCAACAGCTTTGTACGGCAATAAGCGCAATAATGGCCTCTGCGGCCGATAGGGAAAAGGGGGTAACCAAAAAGGAAGAAAACCTTGCCCTGGAGTGGACGAATCTGGCTTTACCACGTGTTGATAAGTTTAGGGAACTGGGAGAAACCTTTTTTGACGCTGCCAAGAACTTAGGGGAAGCCGATGATGCCGAACCCCCGTTTGATTCTAAAATGCTTGCTGCGATGGCCAATCGTCATGCCTATCGGACCCTTGCTGGAAATGCCAAGCAGACTGCAACTGATATGGAGCATCAATCGGATCAGCAGCAGCTATTCAGTCAACTTGCTGAAATGCGCCTTTTTTTAAAAAATGTTAGTATTCCAAAGTTAATTAATGATACAATAGAAATTGTAAGGCCAAAGGTCAAAGAGGCTGAAAAAACATCAGGCCACAAATGGTCAAGCGATATGCAAAAACGCCAAATCCAAAGCCGTTGCATCCATGATTTGAGCGGCCACTTGCGATCCGTCGCGACCGGTGCCACGCAAGTTAAGTCTTCCATTGTCTATGATGAGGGCAAAACTAGCGAAACTCCCGATCCAAACATCATATCAGCGCCACAACCTGAAGGCGGGGTGTCGGAGACGAATCAAGTGGTAGGAAGTGATTTTCAGTCATTCGAAAATCGTCTTAAAAAAGCAGTAACACTAAATCAAAACTGTTCTGATAGCCTGGCTGATATTTTAGCGGAACTTGCAGATGATGATGAATTTAAGGATGTCATTGGCCAAAAACGATTTACCGAAAAAGATATCGTTCTTGTTAGCCAAAAATTGTCGGGCTTCAATGTTGCAGTTGATGTCAAACAGCTCAGAAAAGCCCTCGGCGTGAAGACAAAATAGCCGGTAGGGGCGGGGCGTCTGGGGCAAGCGCGCGGCGTGCCTCAATTAGGGGCGTCGGGGCGGGCGTGTGCGGATGGGCTCTATCGCACAGTGCATGAGCGGCGTGGGGTGCTGCGCGGGCGAGGCAACATCAATCGGGCCGAGCTGGCGTGTCCCACCCTCCGGGATGGAACGTTACATCAGCCGGACATTTGTTCCAGGTAACGTCTTGGCCGCCCATCCACCATGCATCTCTGTCATCAGCTTTCCTTGTGCCGCGCCACTGCATCGGCCACGCCCCGCGTGGCGGGGGGATTCCCGCCGGTTCCCGCAAGTTGGGCGCGCTTGGACTTGCCCCTGCCGACGAGGTGGAGTGGCACTCGCCTCAAAACCACGCGCAGAACGGCTCGACGCGGTCAAATCCATAACGGATCGAATGCCGGACAAATATCCAATGCCTATTGTTGTATGCACTCAAGACAAGCGCCAAGTGCCCCCGCCATGCACCCCGACTATTCCAGCACACAGACGGCAAGCCGTGTTGCCTCGGCCATACGCGCACAAATGTCCAACCTTTAATCAGTGAACACGCCACCGCGCGCATCACAAACAACAAAATAAAATGCAATGAACAAAATCGAATATACAAATTCGCGCCTAAACCAATCGCTCGGGCAATTCCCGCACCCCCGTGCGCAAGTCGCGATGCCGGGCCAGACGCTCACAAATGTCCAGCCTTAATCCAGTGGACGACGACGCTTAACAAGCAAACTTAAACCTCCAACCACCACACTCCATGAACTCAATACACAACGTAAATACGCGCCAAGGCTACGCGCCCGCCTGCGGTTGCCCGCACCCGGAAAAGGGCCGTTACCACACCCAGACCTTGGCCGAACGGTCCGCCGCCTGGAGTACACTTCACACGGGCAAGCAGATCTACACCTACGGGTGCTCGTGCGGTTTTTATCACCTGACGAGTCGAGCGCCGGTCCGCGCCACGGTGACGTGGGATGGTGTAATCGCGGCCGGTGCCGCCGTGCTGCACCCGGCCATGGAGCTTGTGGCCTAAACAACGCGAGCACTCCTTCCAAACCAGGAAAATGTCCAGACTATAACCCCTCGACGACCACCCTCTAACCCTAAGATGACCATGAAACCATTCACATACAGTAACCCTCAGTCCGGCTTGACCGTGCTTACTGGCGCGCTGAAGCGCCTGCCGACGGTTGCGGCGGCGACCTTGTCCGCGTTGTTCACCCTTGCGGGGTGCGCCAGCGTGCCCGCGCCGGTGGCACAGGTTGTGCCGCCACTCCCCGCGCCGCCGCCGCACCGGATTGTGCTGAAGAAGGTCAACAGCGCGATTCCCAGCGATCGCGTCCCGCTGACTGTTGACCTCGCAGTCTCTGATGCCACCTTCGCATTGTCGACGATGGCCCCGGAAGACCTGGCCGCGGCGGCAAGCCAGTTGAAGTCATTCACAGCGGAAGCACTCTACCCCGAAAGCGCCGCGACGTTGGGGTCGTTGCAAATCGAGATAGGGCTGCTGACAAATGGGAAGGAACTCATCCAACTGGGCTTAAACAACCTCAAAGCCGCCGGCGCGGGCATCCACGAGGCATTTTCCCCTCGGGAAGCCTTGGTAGCATATCTTGGCGGGATTCGCCTCGGGAAGCAGCCCAGTTTCCTTAATTCCACGCCCCTGGTTCAGGCGATTGGCGCGGATGGCTCGCAACCTGAGGCCGTGGATTATGTGCGGCTGACCAGCGGCGACGTTAAATCCGACATCGAGGCCAACCTGCAGATCGCGGCCTGGCGGTTCCTGACTGGGTATGCCGCCACCGGGCAGGCAGACGATGCCTGCCGGGCCTTCCTTGACCAAGTCGCCCTGATTCAGCTTGGCGGCGGCGAAGTTCAGGAGATTTCCCAACTTAAGCACGGCCTTCAAGGCGATTTATTCGTCGCCCTGATCGACTTGGTCGCGCCCCCTCCCGCTCATTCGCAATCCTGAACACAGATTTAACCCTCAATCACTATCCCATCCATGAAAACACTCCAATCCATCGTAACGTTCGCAGCGACAATCCTTTTGCCGTTGTCTGTGGGCGCACAGCAAAACACGCCCGACGCGACCCCACAGCCAGCCAAGGAGGCGTCAAACACCGGAGTCCTCGTGCAGGACTTTGAGGCCGCGCAGAAAACGCTCCGCGAAAACTCGGCGAGCCTAAAGGCCAGCACGACCGTCACCGAAACGACGGCGGGGTTCGCCTACCAAGCCGCGGACTCCCTTGACCACGGGGACCTGAACACGCCACTCGTCATACGGCAGCAATGGCGCAACAGCCCCGGAGGCGGGGAAACGGCCCTGCAGCAGTCAATCGTAAAGGACAAGGCGGAACTGCAGGATGCAATTGCCAGCTTCATCAAGCTCCACCAAATCCTCGCGAACAGCGATGGCGCCACCACGGGTTCCGACAACGGCAAACTGGCTGAGTTGGTCAAGGCCCTCAGCAACAACCCCAACGGTTCTGCGGGCAAACAAAGCGATTCCGTTGCGGCGGGGATCGTGCAGGAAATCAACGTTGAAGTTCAAGCCGACGACGAGTTCGTGAAAAAGTATCCAGCCGCCGCTTTGAAATTGGCCTCCGGGCAGGGGCAGAATGTTTCACCGGCCCTTGCGCGCGCCGCCCTCAAAGAAGCTGCTGAGCAGGCGAAAAGCGCTTACGCGAACCTGCACGCCAATTCGCGCACGCTTGCCTTCTTTTCGAGCCTTGAAGATCAGGTGGTACACCTCCAGCAAGTGAAGGATGCCAATTCTCAGGCGCAGGCGGCAAAGGACCGGAATGCGCCAGTCCAAACGGTTGGCTTTTTCGGCCCGCATCCCATGCCTCCCGCAGCCACAGCTGACACCACGGCGACTGGCAACTAACACCCATCCACCAACCATTGGGAGGCAACAAGCCATGTCCTTGGGAAACACCATCATCGCCCCCATGCTCGCCGCGCTGGCGGCGCCGGCCTGCGCTGCCCCAGCCTGGCTGGCCCGCCAGCGACCAAGGCTTGATCGGGACGATTTCGATGACGAGCCATTACCCTGAGCAAGCGGACGCACCTTCATTCCTCACCCGTTACCAACCCAATCCTCACTCCCATGCGCAACATACTGATCCTGCTTATCGTGATTGCCGCGTGCGTTCTGCTCGTTGCGGCCATCCACTCGCACGCTGAGAGCGCCACGCCAGCGCCCGTCTCACCGCCTCAAGAGGCGGTTAAATTAGAAGCCCTCCCGAAAGCGGCTTCCCTGGCATCCACGCCGGAGCCTGCTCCCAAGCCCGTTCCACCCCCGGCACCCTCCTTGCTGGCCCGTGTACTGGCGGGCGAGGACATTCCCGAGAATGAAGCGCAGCCCGCCGGGGCTCCCGCGTTCTCGGCAACATCTTCAATCGACAAGCCCCAAACGACGAAAACCTATCTCGACCTCGTGCTCAACGGCGAAAGCATCCCGGAATGGGAAAAACTCACCCAACAATAGTCCAATGTCACAGTCATGAACTCGAACAATTTCAACAATCAATCAGAGAATGAGGACGGACACATTTGGCGCCTTGGATACGAGGCCGTCGCGGTCCTGCTCGTGCCGGTGCTTGCGTTGATCGCGCCCGCGCCGGTCATGACAGCCATTGCCACGCCTAAACAGAATATCTCCACCATCAACCTAAACGCCACTCCACCGCCGACAAACGGACAAGGCGGCGGTGTGGCGCCGTTGAAGGCCAACTATAAAATCGTTCCCATTTCCGGTGATTTGGATCCGACGGCGCCTATCGTATTCGAACTCCCGGCCAGCGCCCCGCGGCAAATCCATGTGATTCTCAACGAGAATCAAAACCAGCAATCCAATTAACCTTGCCCTCCATTGCCATGAAAATTCGCCATTTTCCCTGGATATTCGCCTTTGGCCTTGCCGCAGTCACGACCACCCTGGTTATGGACGGGAACGCCCTCAACACGGCCATCAGCCAAACAGACACCATTGCGAGCTCGCTGATAAAGGGCGCGCTTGAACACCCACTGTTCGGCGCCGGGATGCTTTTGGCCCTGAGCGCCTATTGTGATGGCCTACGATTGACAGCCCGTCTTGGCCTTCCACCGCATATTCATGGATTCGGCGAACTGGTCAGTGGGGCTGCCTTGCTGGTCGCCTCAACCGAGGTCGCCAACGCCAACCTGCCGGCGGCAGCGGCGTTCGCAAAACAGCTTTACGGCGCATTGGCCTTGGGCTTCTGCGTGTTGACTTTGCACGGGGGTATAAAATTTGTTCAAAGCCTCCAGCAGTTGCACACCTTGGCGAAGAACCAAATCCCTACTAGGGAGTACCCCGGGGCCCACTGGGTGTCCCGCAAATCGGCGGCCTTGGCTATCGGTGGATTAAGCATCATTTTGGCCCTGTTTTTCATCACCCGGAAAATCGATCACGTCCATCCCGTTCAGCCATCGCTCACGCAGGCCGAGAAACAAGCCTCAAAAACGGAACATGAACCGTCAAAGCCGCTGACGGTGACAAGCGAACCCGTTTTAAACAAGCAAGTCGTCGTGTCGCAAAATGGATCAAGCCTCGGGGGCCTGCCAGGTTCTCAAGCCGGCCATTTGCCCGATGGATTGCGCGTGACCCTCGACAGTGACGGGAATGATTGGGCACCCGCATTTGCGCAACGAGTTTCTGATAGTGAATATGCGCTCGGAGACCACGTATTGACCGCCCGGGATGCGAGCATCAATTATGCGACTGCGGGCCCTTGGATCCAAAATTCCGGCAACGGCGCATATTACTGCTTCAACAAGGCGGTATTGGCGGCACTGAACGAGGCGTGCAAAGACGGCGCGCCGTCCGAGATATTTGTAGATCGGGATTCCAGCACCGGAAACGTCGTGCTCTCCATCCCCGCCCAAAGGGGGCAACCGGCCCGTAAAATCACCGTGAGTTTGCTCTGAGAAAATCCGCATTAAATCCGGTAGCGCTCATAATATCGCGGTCGGTTAAACACAGTTTAGCGGTAACTCTGATATAGGCATCAGCAGGTTATTTCTCCATTCAAGGAGCAGTGGGCACTGCAGTTTACAGGGAAATCTTATGGCCCGCCGCATGGCGGGTGGTGAACTGCATGTGAACCTCATGCAGTCGCGCAAGTTCGACAGATTTCATAATCCGGCGTGTCCATTCCGAGGCTTTGACGCGCGGGCCAATTGAGGGTGCCATAGTGGGGGCAGGCTTGATGTCCAAGGCGAGGCCACGGTCACCAGTTTGCTCGATATTAGCACGCAACTCGGCTTTGTCCGAGGTGAACACGACCACGCGCTTGCGGCCTCGGGAAATCGCCACATACCATTGATGGCAGTTAGTGGCGGCCCGGTTCGCGGCATCGGCGAAGAGCACGGTGTCCACGGTTTTTCCCTGGGAGGCGTAGGAAGTGACGACATAGCCGCGATTGAATAGCCGTTGCGAAGGCGACAGGGTCTTTCTTTTCCCCCGGTCATCCTCGACAACGAGCGAGCCGTTTTTACGCACACGGCGGATGGTCAGGAGTTCGCCATTGGTCAGCGCATGGCCTTCGATGGACTTCCCATTGAACTTGAGTTGCAACCGGTCACCCGGAGCGACTTCCAATTCAACCGGCGCGACAACCGCAATTCGATTCGTATAGCGGTAACTCAGGGTAGAGCGACGGTCGTTTTTCAGAAGAACAACACCATGTTCACTGGCTCCGGCAATTTCGCAAAGATCGCCCTTGGCATATCGGCCGTAGCGTTGCAGAAAATAGACCTGTTGACCAACTCGGTAGAAACTGGCCTCACGTTTCTGCGCCTCAGTGCAATCCACCGCCTGAAAGGCGGTGAGCGTCGTGCCGCCGCTCAGTTTTCCTTTTGCCTTCAATTGTTCGCGGATGGCATCGTTCACTGCATTCACCTCAACCCAGGTCTGGGCCACGACCAGGACACTTTCATTGCGGTCAACGCTGGCGAGGTATTCCCGCGCCAGCGTTTCGCGGCGAGCATCCGGTGCGACCTCGCGGATACAGCCCAGCTTTTCCAGGCGGTCGAATGATTCAGTGATGTTCCCGGACGCCGCCGCTTTGACCGCCTGACGGTATCCATACACAAAGGCCCGCTCCTTGGCCGATTTTGCGGCGGCGGGATTCTGCCGCTGGATGTATTTTAATTCCGCTGCTTTCAACCCGCAGTATTTCTCAATGGCCCGGAGCGCATCGGAGGCTTGCACCGCGCCATGCTGCCGGGTGTCACCCGACAGAATCAATCGCCCATCGCGGGCCTTCACCAAGGCCATCAGGTGATTCAGTTGCTTGCCGCCCACCTGGCCCGCCTCATCCAGGAGCACGACCGCACGCCGGGGCATGGTTCCAGTTTCCAGACAATGCGCCACAGTGGTAGCAGGAAGGCCATCCCCACACAAATCAGCCACTTGCTGGCGTTGCGGGGCCAGAACGACCACGGGCAGACCGGCGGCTTGAATACCTTTCATTACCTCCCGCAGGGTGAAACTTTTGCCGGTGCCCGCGCCGCCGCGAAACAACGTGACGAAATCCCGGCTTCTCAAAATGTGCCTGACTGCCGCCGCCTGTTCTTCCGACAAGACCGGAGACGGTTGGTAATCCCGGTTTAAGGCCAATTCCATGCCACACCCATCACGGGCGGCGACCACGATGCCTAATTCGTAGCGCAGCATTTCGCGCGAAGTGAGCCTGTGTGTGCCTTCCTCGCGGACATAGCCGCGTTTTTCAATGGCTTCGCGCAACGCCGCCAAGTCGAAATCCTGTCCGCGACCATGCGCCAATGCCGCCGCCATCAGTTCGTAGTCATTCACCACGGAGCGCCGTTCAAAGAGGTGTTCATCCGCCCATGCGACGATGGCATTCACGTCGGCTTTCATGGGGACGTGCTGCTTTGCAATCCATAACGAATCCAATGCCGCCTTATCCGCTGCCGACATTTGTTTTGCCCAACGGGGCCGTAATTGACTGGCGGTAGAGTCCTTGATTTTTCGTTTCCGGTCGTCATGCGCGATCTGTTTGCGGAGGTCACCAGCACTGCCCCGCAACCCCTCATGCTCGATGCGTTTTTGAGCCTCAGCATGGATTTGCTGATGCCGCTTGGAGAATTGGGCGATGACACTGGCCGGAACCTGCTTGATTTCAAAGTCGCGGGCAGTGGGCACAAGTTCATACCCAAAGCTCCGCAGCCCCTTCGCCAGTTCATGGTAGTAATAGTGCTCCACGAACTTTTGGGCGCGATACATGCCCGATGCCTCCAATGCCTTCCAACGGTTTTCCACCAGATCAAAGGTGGCATTGAAGATAACGCAATGGGTATGCAGGTGCGGGTCTAGTTCCCGGCTGGTGTCATGCCGGAAGGCCGCGCCCAAGATGTTCCCCGTCACCCGTTCCCCGTTCTGGCCGGACTTCCGCACGCGTGTTCCGGCGAACTTTTCGAGTTCAACCATCGCGGTTTTGACCGCCTGATTATGCAGTTCCAAAATACGGACATCCTGCATCAGCGCGACCACCGAAACCGACTTTGGCGGGCTAATCGTGAAGTCATAGAACACCCTTCGATTGGCCACCATCTTTCCGTCTTCGCGACGTTTGTCATTTTGCCGAAGGGTCAATTTCTGACCCGTGCCCGGATTCAATCCCTCGCACAACGCCAGGAATTCTTTCTCACATACCTTGCCTTTGAGACCCAATTTTTCAGCAGCCTCGCCGAACCATTCACCTGAAACTTTTTCACCCTCGGCGTAGTAATCTCCCACGCTCAAATGCTCGCGAAAAATACTCCCGAGCATGTTGCAGATTTAACTGTGGTTTTGGAGTCAACATGGTAAATCCTCCGATTTGACGGGAATCACTTACGAAAACGCAGTCGCGTTTTCATCATGGAGGACGCAGTTCCCCTTCCGATGGAACGGAAGGTTGCCATCCGCGTAAGTGACGCACGCCGTTACCCATGTTGTGGAGTCAACTGAACGCACCCGCGTAGGCCGTTACCTACTGAAATCAGGCTAAACGCAGCCCGGCATGACGCCGGTTTCCGACCCTCGCGAAGACGCGCCGCGCCCGCTGGTTGCGTCGCGCCCTCGTGAATGGTGCGGGGGTAATGAGGCACCGACGGGGAGACGCGGGCGCGAGTCACTTCCGCCGCCGTCCACCTCGCTTGCCGCCACCGGGCGGCGCGCTCAGGCTCCCGGCCCGGCTCCGCGCCTCGCAGCCCGTGACTCCTCTGGGCCTGTCTAATGGCGCATTTTGGCGCAGCCCGGACGGCATCGAGAATATGGACAGCAGTTGAAATCGAATGTAAAAAATGGCGCACAAAAAGATTGGTTACTCAGCGAGTAACCAATCTCCACTTTCACGGCACAGAGTTAGCGCAAAGATTGGTCACACAGTGTGTGACCGATCTTCGGGTGCCTTCATTTTTGCAGCGCTAAATTGGCGCTAAGATTCTTTACACAGTGTGTGGAGAATCTTCAATAAGTTGCGTCATCCTTGCCTAGCCGGGAGGGAAACGACGTGTCAATTAGCGCCAGAGACGGCATTTTAACCTACCCCAACCACCCCCTCGCGCCTCAATTATATCGCCGCCGTCAAGGTCCGCTTCGCTTTCCACCTTGACTGCGGCGGAAGAGGCGCAGTTATGGGTTGGTGGTGGGGAATAGCGGTTGGTTAAGCACATGGGCAACCGGCCTTGCTGGCCGTGTTTGTTGGTTGGCGGATGACTTGCTCGCAGTCGGTATGGTAGTTGTCTGGGTTCGTGGTTGGCCGGTTCGCATATTGCGTTTAGAACCATTGCGCTTTCAGAACCGCCGCATGTTCTATATTCCAACATGCAGCTCCCGCGCGGGAAGATACACCCATTTTGCATTTCAAAATAGGGTCAGCTTTGAATTCGATTTTTGCCCTAAATAGGCAACACGTGTTGCCTATTTCGTAACATAAAATTGACACGCCGAGCAGCCAACCCAGGGCGCTGCCCAAATACGTACAAAAATCCCGGAGCCGGAATTTTGCACTAATTAGAAAAACGCACCGCGTTTCGTTTTTTTTACAAAGAAGCGGCGTGGTGTTACCGATGGCGGGAAGGCCGAGGCATTGGCGTGAGCAATTTTGACCATGCTTTCTGCCAATTGTAAAAATGCCTCGATTTGCGTTATTTATTGACCGATAGGCTCTTTTGCGAAAACGAACCACGTGGTTCGTTTTCGCGCATCACAAGCCCGATTTGAAATAGCCCCAGCGTTCGGTATCCCAAGCTGTGGGGTTATTCTGAAAACGAAACACGTGTTTCGTTTTCAAAATGCAACACACCGTGTCGTTTTTTAAACCTCCACCGGGTCACACGGCCACCGCCAGAGACGGGACTGGCACCGGGAAGGTCGTGGCTACCGTGACAACATGCCCCTGTCGTTTCGGCAGGATACTGAAGAACTGTTCAGCTTCCGCCGTGCTTTTCAGGTCGAGATAGTGCTTGCGGATGATGCTTTCCGAATTCCCAGCCTGAAGCGCGGCTTCGCCGATGGAGCGGAATTTAGCGACGTGCATTTAGATGAAGGTATGTCTCATGACATCATGCGATAGGTTGAACTTCACCACCGCCTTTTCCCGGATATGCTGGAGGTTGGTCGGGATGATGGGATATTTCGCCAGTGGATAGGCCCGCAGCCAGGCCGCAAGATTCGGCTGAATCGTGACCATGCGCGGCTCTCGCACCTTGGACACTTCGCGATCAATGCGAATGACCCCATCGGCGAGTTTCATATGCTCAGGCTTGAGACGGAGGATTTCACCCGTGCGGAGACAAGGCCGGATACCCGCGAACAGGCAGAGGGCGAAGAACGGCACGGCGCTGGGATAGTGGCCCTCGACAAACGCCATGAGTTCCTTCGTCTGTGACGCGGAGAGCGTCACCGCGCCGCCACGCCGCCGCCGAATCCGGTGGGCTGGTATTTTCAACAGTGGGTTTTCCGAGACCCAATCCCGTTTTAGCGCAAATTTCAGGAAGCCCGAAACGATGCCGCGCCGATTGTTGTAGGTCTTGAGCGAGGCACGCCGTGCCTCGAAATAGCCCACCAGTCGCGCCCCGGTTAATTCTGCGACGGTCGCGCCGGGGAAATGTTTTTGCAGGCGCACCAAATCTCGTTTCAGTCGAATCAGGTAAGGCTCTGAAATCAAATCCTGCCCGCGCTCATGCTCTTTCGTCGCGACGTATCCCGCGACCGCCTCCGCGAGCAATTTTTGCGTCACCGGCTCGCGGTAGTTCGCCAACGCGAACTCGACATAGAATGATAGCGGATGTTTCTGGCTGGCTACCCGGTGGAATAGCGACTCCGCTTCATGGAGTTGCTCATCCGTCAGGCGAGTGACCGCAGTGTGAACACCGGTCTCGCCTTGGAGGCGGCAGACTTCGAGAACTTGGCGTTCCGCCTCGGCCTCGGGACGGCTGGGGAAGTTCTTGCGCACGCGCTTGCCGTCCAGCCAGCCGGATACGCGGTAAACGATCTCCCCCGAGGGATTCGTGAATTCAGAGATACTAAACGAGGATATTGTGGCATTCATGACCGATTTGCCACGTCAACTGGCAAATCTGTCGTTGACCTAATTAACTCATTGATTTTTAATGAGTTAATGGCGGAGAGGGATTCGAACCCCAGCCGCCGGATTCAGAAGTAATTGAAGGCCGGAAACTTGTCAAAAACGGCAAAAGGCAGTCCCCAGTCCTGTCCCCCGGTCTGGCTGGTCAAGCGGGAGAAGACGTGGCTGACGTTGTTCTCGCGTGGTCAACTCTGCCCACGAAAGTGCGCGCCGCCATCCTCGCCCTGGTTGACGCGGCGCAAGGAGGAACCAAGTGAGTGCCGAGATTGCCGAGGGCTTGGCCGGCGTCGGGCCGGAGGCCGTCCCGCATGGCGGGACGGCCCCGGCCCCCGCCGGCCTTCCTAGTCTATTATGTCATAACTCAACTGATAAACTCTCTGACAGTCAGCGCAAGGGGCTGGTCAATCTCACGCGCAACGTCAAATGGATGGCAAAAGAACATGGTGTCGAGCGCCTGCTTTTTGGCACCCTGACGCCCTGCCCGAAAATCTATGACATGAAGGAAGCCCAAAAAGTGTTCAACTCGTTCGCCACGCATTTTGTCCGTCCCCGCTTTCCTGACGCCATCGTGGGGGTGCATCGGGGTAAGGATGGGTTTGTCCATTTCCATTTTTTGCTCGTGGCCCCGGTCGGGGTCAACGTGAAGGCCGGATTTGACCATGCCGCCGTTGACCATGGCGACTATTCCAGTGCTTGTGAGTGGCTGCGCGCGGAGTGGAAGGCCTGGCGCGAGGCCACGAATTACAATGGGAAGCGCCCTGACGCCGCCTATCCCCGGATTGGCCGTTGCGAGGTGAAGCCTGTCCAAAAGAATCCCGAGGCCCTGGCGCGTTACCTCGGTGGCTACCTCTCCAAGGGCATCCGCCAGCGGGTCAGCGGTGATCACCGCGCCCGTTTAATCCGCTATTGGGGCCGTTCGCGGGAGTTTCCGCCCGGCGTGGCCTTCACCTCCCCGCGCTCCTGGGTGTGCCGGGCCAAAATCCGCCAATGGGCCATTACAGTCGCACTATGTCCCTCGCCCGAAGCGGTGCGCGAGAAATACGGGCCGCGCTGGTTCTGGGACAACAAAGAAGCCATCCATGGTCAAATTCTGACGGAATACCCGTCCGCCGCGCACGCCTATGCCGATGGACACCTTATGTTCCGAAACATGAGGAACGAGCCAGGGGCAATCCGTTGCGCCCCTGCTGGCACTGAGCTTTTGACTCGTCTGGTATTGGAATGCGTGGACGGCGTGGAACGTCTCGTCTCGGTCACCCTGGCGGTCCCAGTGCCTGCGGGTGCCACTGGCCTGACCCTTCACCACCTTTGCCGTCCACAGGTCGAGGAGGAGCCGGATGATGAAATAGAGTCAGCGGAGCTTGTTTATGCCGCTTCCGTATCCTCGTGGCCGGACACGGCAAAAATAGCCGAAAACAATCCATTTTGAGAAAACAGGGCCAGGTGCAGGATGGCGGCCTGAGCCTCCTGCTACTGCTCCGATTCCTCCCTTTACCGCCAAAAGATTGGTTCAGTGCCGCCGGTTAAGCGCCGTCCGTGACGGGAATCCTCGGAATGGTCGGCGTCAGGCGGGCTTACTCCGCTGTGGCAGACTCGACGAAAGGACATGGGGTAGGGGTCCCATGGCGTTTTGTCGAGTGGGCCAACCGCATTTGCGATCAAATCATTAACCTGGCGGAGCCATATTTACCCACGGATAAATACCCTTGCCGCCCGCTCTCCAACCGCCCATTTTGCTGACCCATGAAAATGACTGCATCTAAATATCCAAGCTTCAATGTGATTGATGAAGACCCGGTATCGGATTTAGAATCGGAAAAGTTTGTTGCTTTAATTAAAGAAATTCTGAAAGGTTTTCGATATTCCGATAGAGAATGGATTGCCGAATATGAACGAAAATTTTTCATGTTAATGAGGAAAATTGGATATGGTCAGGCCTCAGGGGTTTTTGGGAAGCGAACAAAACTACGCAGCAAATTAGATACCCTTTGCATGTTTGAATCCATAGGAAATTACATTATTAATGGATCAGGGCAAAGCGCGGAAATTAAGAAGTTAATCCCGCGGCATCTATTTTGTATTTGCCCTGAGCATGACGCCATAAACATCACAGTTAAGCACTTCAGGACAGCCAGGCTGCCAACTGGCCCCATTTGGTCTCCTGCAACTGATCGGTTCGTCTTTTGGAACAAACAAAAGTTGATCCTGGCCTATTCTCAGCACGCTATTGAAAGGATGCAGGAACGAATCCTGATCGGAGATTCTCCATATAGGCAGGTGGAAGAATTGGGCTATTTATTTTTTGTTCATCTCACTTATCCCGCATGTCTTGGCGAAAACCATTCACCGATGATCGAATTTTATATGATCTTTACGAAGCGTGACGGGGAACTTGAGTATTTAAACCAGGTTTTCGAGGAACAAATAGATGCCAAGATTTACTACGACGCCTTTTCCCTGCGCTTTTTTTACCGCGTTGGGTATGGCCCGTTTGTAATCGATAACGGCTACGCAGTTGTAAAATCAATTCTCTTCCCTGGAATGAAGGGCACGCCAGAAGAAAAGTTAATCTTGGAAAAATCCATGAGCAGCCAAGAGCGCAACAATTTAACCCAAGCTTGGAAAGAGGGCATATTTTCCGATCCAAAATCCCAAAAACAAATCGCCCTCCTCGAATTTCTCCGAAATAATGGACTCCAGGTCATATTCAACGATGAGGGATTGCGTGCTCGGTCAAAAATCCACCAATGAATTTTATGGACGTTCCGAAAACTAGCCCTTTCCTCCAAGCCACGATAACCCCAAAAAAGCGATTTCAGCTCAGTTCTGTTTCAGTTGGTCAACTATGGCGATGGGGCAGTTTTAGATCCTCTTGCGATAATCAATGCATTCACGATTGCCCTTACTAAGGTTATCAACAGAACATAAAGTTTGTAGATTATCCAGAATCGTGATGCCTCCATTGGCAATTGGAATAATATGGTCTGCGTGCAAATCAACCTTGGTACCACATTTGAGACACGCGTAGCCGTCACGCTTAAACACAAGAGCCCGAAGGCGTGACGGTATATGGCGAGAGTATTTTGATCGCGCCACGCTAGATCGAGGCCCTTTCGGATGAAATTTTACTCTTTTGGAAATAATATCTTTGATCTGTGCTGTGGTCAACTTGACGCCGTAATTGTCAATCACAGCCGCATAAATACGATGCCAATATGGAATCAGCTCTAAAAAAGCTTGATATGCATTTTCATGAAAGTCTTCGAGGGTTCCCGCTTCAAACATTCTAAACAGGCCGATCATTTGCTGATTTTCTAAAGCCTGGAAGTTATGCAGAGTTTTTTCGGCCTTGCGCATTTCATCCCACAAGACAGATATAACTTCGCCTGTCTTATCGTATATTCTTTGCCGATTGGCATAAAACCTAGCAATAAATGGCTTTGGATGATATCGAAGGAAAGGATCATGAATTAACGCGTAGCCGAAGTGATGAAAATCTAAAATCGAAGGCTGGTGGATATCATAAAAGTGAAACATAAACATTCGTGTTTCAGTGCCATGTCGCTGTGCAACCCGCTGAGCCTTAAGGCGCGGTTGAATTTCCTCGGGAAAGTCTCGGACGAGACCCGCGTAGATATCCTTTGAAACCGCCGCGACATCAGAAATTGTGAATTTCGACTTCATTTTTCGTGGCAGAATTAAGGTTTCTCAAAAGTTACCTCGTGGCCTTCTTCGGGAAGATTTCGGTTTAGATTTTATCCATCTCCGAGTGCCCCGGCACATAAGGCCAAAACATCCTAAGATGATTGTTAAGAAGAACATATAGCAGTCTTTCTGGGTTAAAGAATGAAATTTTAATGCGTGCGTAAAACTATGTAAAGGGAAAATTGGTCAGGAAATTTAGCCGCCCTACGAGCTCGCGGCCCACCCGGCAACCGGGCCGAGCGTGCCTTGGGCAGCGGTGAAAAAACTGCAACCAGGGGCGAATTTAGTTGTTGACGTATTGGTGACGGCCCTCAAAATGTTGTCATTGTGTCAACGAACTTTCCATTTGTCGAAATTCCACCCGAGATGGCCGAAATCATCGGCGAGCGGGAGGGTGATTCGCGGGTCTATGCCAAAGAGGGCGTGCAGGAAGAATGTGCGCCTTGGTATGACGCTCTGCATGAAATCGTCGGGCCGTGCGTCAGCCCCGGCGGGGTGGCAATGTATTGCCCGGTCACGCGGGCGGCCACCCATCGGCGCATTCGGGAAGGGCGCCTGTCCTGCTTCACCTACCATGTCAAAGAGCGCAAGATCAACTTCTTTGGCAAATTGCGCGGGCTGCGCGACACGCCTTATTCCTACGTCCCAGTCTCGGAATGTCGGGCTTGGCGCAAGGAATTGGAGGAAAAAGCCCTGCGCAACGAGCGCGTTACCCAGGAGGAATTGGAGGGCGCAGTGCCGGATTGGGATGCTGAATTCCTGGAATGGGAATCCCGCTGGCGCAAGGAACAGCGCAAGCTGGGCGGGCCGCGCAACATCCCGGTGACGATCAAGCTGGCCCGCAAAGAGGTTGAATGCCTGGACCGCCTCGTGGAGCTATTGAAACCCGAGTTTTCGACCAAAGAGGAATTTATCACCCATCTGCTCAACTATACCACCATGGGGGGCATGAGCGGACTGAGCTTTACCAAGTTCGGCTTTCGGCTCGCCCGGATGTATGATGAGGCGGATGCCAGGCGGAAGGAGAAGGAAAAATGAGCACTACCAGCAATTTCTTTACTGACCCGCACCGCACCCTCAAGGAGGCTGCGGACTTGCTTGGTCTAAGTATCTCGACCCTCCGGCGGGAAAAACGTCGCGGTAAACTTCACGTTTTCGAATGGGGTGGCAATGATTGCGTTTTGGATACAGAACTCCGTTCATACTGGGAACGCAAAATCCAACAGCCGAAAAAAAAGGATTAGCCATGTATCTCGTCAAACCCAATGCCAGCAACCCCTACTACCGGGGCCGTTACACCCTCGGGCGCAACCCGCGCGAGTATGAGGTCTCGACGCGAACCAAAAACCGGGAGGTGGCCCGGGAACGGCTCAAGCGAATTGTTGCGGAGCATGAGCGCGAGGATGTCGGCCTGATCGCGCCCAAAGCCGTGCGCGAGGCCCAACAGCGCCCGGTCTTGGATATATTCGCTGAATTCATTGAGGATTTGCGCAGCCAAGGGCTGAAAAACGATTACATCCGCCACGTCAAAAACCGTTTCCCCAAACTTGTGAAGGCCTGCGGCTGGAAACACCTGGCGGACATGACGCCGAAAAGCATTCAGGACTGGCGCAAGGCGAACCCGAAATACCGGGCGCGAACTATCAATCATTTTTACGACGCGGCCAATCGCTTCCGCAACTGGGTCAAGCGAACCTACGACATTCCCAACCCGATAGAAGGCGTCGGCAAGGTCAAGGTTAGCGCCCGGTATCCCGATGGCCCGCGTGCGTTCTCCAATGAAGAACTTACCCGCCTGTTCGTCGTGGCGCAGAATTGGAGGCTGCTGTATCGGCTCCTGGCCTTTACGGGGCTGCGCCGGCAAGAAGCCCGGGACCTCCAATGGGGTGACGTGGTGCTGGACGAAAATCCGCGCCTGCAACTCCGCGAGGATGCCACCAAAAGCGAGCGGGCGGACACGCTTCCCCTGCCGCCCGAGCTGGCCCGCGACCTCGCCGCCACCCGGCCCTGCTACTGGAAGCCCACGGATCGCGTGTTTCGGGAAGGCGTGGCCCGCAACCCCAAGCTCAAGAAAGACCTCCAGGCGGCGGGCATTGAGTTGGTGGATCGCTATGGCCGTCCCCTGGGCTTCCATACTTTTCGCCGGAGTTATATCACGATGATGCACAACCTGGGCGTGCCGCCGCGTGCCGTGATGCAACTGGCCCGCCACAAAAACCCAAACCTGACCAACTGGACTTACACGGACACCACCAAACTGGACTTGCATAGCCATGTCGCCCGGCTGGAAAACTCGATTATAAAGGGGCCGGATTCAGCCCCCCCGGTTCGCCCCGATCCCAATCATCCCCCAAAAGCCGCCCCGGAGTCATCCCCACCCCTGTCCCCCGGTCCAACCGGTAATCCGTGCCTTTCGGTGGATACGAATGGTTATGATAGAGAATCCCGGAAAATAACTTCAAGTGCAGAAGCGGCTGTATTTGAGGAGGATAGACCACCGCTGGGCACGAATGGCCACGCTGGGCCAAACGGTAAACTGGCGGAGAGGGAGGGATTCGAACCCCCGGTGGACTTTCGCCCACACAGCATTTCCAATGCTGCACATTCGGCCACTCTGTCACCTCTCCCGGTTCGGCAGGCTCATGCCGCAAAAGCAGCTTAGCGCACCGATGGGTGCCGGGTCAATGGATTTATGCCGGAAACGGTTCAAATTCATGGTAGAATCATGCCAGAGGGCGAGGCGCACCAAAACATTGCTTCTGGACTGCCGGGCAACAAGTGCTCCCGCCCATAAAATGCGCGTTTCCGATGGGTGGCAGGGAGTTAGGGAAAAAGCGGGGCATGAGTGATGCTTATTTCACAAAATGGTTCTTGTCGCTGGCCAAGTTTTCTCTAGCGTGGGGCGGTTCACGTTTGCGTTTGGCCGGCGCGGCTGAACTCCAACCATGGTCACCAACACCGAATTTGCCTACAATAGCAAGGTGGAAGGCGAAGTGGTCGTCTCCCAAGCCGACGCCGTCATCAATTGGGTGCGGCGGCACTCGGTCTGGCCGATGCCGATGGGGCTGGCCTGCTGCGCCATTGAGTTAATGGCCGCCGGGGCCTCAAGGTTCGACATTTCGCGCTTTGGCATGGAAGTGATGCGTTTCTCGCCGCGCCAGAGCGACTGCATGATCGTGGCCGGCACCGTGACTTATAAGATGGCCGAGGTCGTACGCCGCATTTACGAGCAGATGGCGTCGCCCAAGTGGGTGGTCGCGATGGGGGCCTGCGCCTCGACCGGCGGGATGTATCGCTCTTATGCGGTTTTGCAGGGGGTGGATCGCATCGTGCCCGTGGACATTTATATCAGCGGCTGCCCGCCGCGCCCGGAAGCGCTGTTGGACGGCATGATGCTGCTCCAGGAGAAAATCCGGAAGGAACCCGGCGCCACCGGCCTCTTCAGGCCGCGGCCCAACGAACCCGTCGTCGTGGGGGCGAAATAGCGCCGTGGACACGATTTTCGAGACGCTCAAGGCCAGGTTTCCCTATGTCGCGCCGCGCCCGTCGGCCGACCACCCGGCGGTCAACGTCCCCGCCGCGCAGCTGCGCGAGTTCGCCCAACGCCTGCGCGACGAGTTCGGGTATAACATGCTGCTCGATTTATGCGGCGTGGATTGGGAACCAGGAGACACCGCGCTTCGGTGTGGTTTACCAATTTTACCATGGCGGGCGGAAGACCTACTTGCGCGTCGCCACGCTGGCGCCGGACGACGCGAATCCGGCCGTGCCCTCGCTGGCCGCGCTGTATCCGGCGGCGGACTGGCACGAGCGCGAGGCCTATGACATGGTTGGCATCCGCTTTGAGGGGCACCCGCATTTGACACGCATTCTCATGTGGGAAGGCTACCCGTATCACCCGCTGCGGAAGGATTTCCCCCTCGCGGGCATCGAGACGGAACTGCCTGCCGCCGACACAGCCGCGGCAACGAAGGCTAAAGTCATCGCCGCGCCGATGATGGGCGGCCCGTTCCATTCCGCGACGGAAGCCCAGCATCACATGTCCGACGCCGAACCCCGCGCCGAAGACGAAAGCTGGACCGAGGACCAGCCGAAGCCGGGGCAAAGAGGATGATTTAGGAATTAAGATTTATGAATTATGAAGTAAAACCAGGGCCGCTTTTTGAACACCGCTTTCCAAACCTTCGTCATGCAGCCTTCTTTTTCTTCACTTCTGAAATCTTAAATCCTAAATCATAAATTTTACACTACCGTGTCCACCTCCACCGAAATATCCCTGGGCGATGTGGGCGCGCGTGGTGCGGCCTACGCGGCGGAGCTGCCGGCTGAGCACATGACGCTCAACGTGGGGCCGTCGCACCCGACGACCCACGGCGTGCTGCGGTTGTTGCTGGAATTGGACGGCGACCGGATCATCAAGTGCGAGCCGGTTATCGGTTATTTGCACCGGGGCGACGAAAAAATCGCCGAGAACATGACCTACAACCAGTTCGTGCCCTACACGGACCGGCTGGACTACCTGGCGCCTCTCGCCAACAACGTGGCCTATGCGCTCGCGGTGGAGAAGCTGGCCCACCTCGAAATCCCCCCGCGCTGCCAGGCCATCCGCGTCATCTGCTGCGAACTGGCCCGCATTTCCTCGCACTTTCTCGGCATTGGGGTCTTTGGCATGGACGCCGGGGCGTGGACGATTTTCATGTATACATTCACGCAGCGCGAAAAGCTGTATACGCTATTTGAGGAGCTGACCGGGGCGCGCTTCACCACCAGCTACACCCGCATTGGCGGCGTCGCGCGCGACATGCCCGAGGGCTGGCTGGGCCGCGTGAACAAGTTCTGCCAGGATGTCATTCCCGTCGTGGACGAAATTGACAAGCTGCTGTCGCGAAACAAAATTTTTGTCGAGCGCACGGAAGGCGTCGGCGTCATTTCCAAGGAGGACGCGCTGGCTTATGGGATCACGGGCGCGAACCTGCGCGCCTCGGGCGTCGAGGCCGACTTGCGCAAGGACAACCCGTATTGCGGCTACGAGAATTACGATTTCGAGGTGCCCATCGGCACGCGTGGGGACTGTTATGACCGCTACCTTGTGCGCATCGAGGAATTGCGCCAGAGCGTACGCATCGTTCGCCAGGCTATTGAGAAAATGCCCGAAGGGGCGTGGTATGCGGAGGGCGCGAAAAAAATCTTCGCCCCGCCCAAGGGCAAAATCCTCAGCAGCATGGAGGAACTGATCCAGAATTTCATGATTGTGACGGAAGGCCCGCAAATGCCGCCTGGTGAGGTTTATTTCGAGGCAGAAAACCCCAAGGGCGCGCTGGGCTTTTACATTGTCTCCAAAGGCGGCGGCGTGCCGTATCGCCTGCACATCAAGGGGCCGAGTTTTGTCTCGCTGGGCATCCTGCCCAAAATGCTGCCCGGCCATTTGCTCACCGACACCACCGTCATCCTCGGCAGCCTCGATTTTGTGCTCGGGGAATGCGACCGCTGACCATGAACCTTTCCACAAAAACCCTCGACTACGTCGAACGCCTGCTGCCGCGGTATCCGCAGAAGCGCAGCGCGATGCTGATGGTGCTCCATACCATCCAGGAGGATCTGGGCTACATTTCCAAGGAGGCGATGGAGTGGACGGCGCAGAAACTGGAGGTCACGCCGATCATGGTTTACGAAGTGGTCACGTTCTACCCGATGTTCCGGCTGGCGCCCATTGGCCGGCGGCATGTCAAGGTTTGCCGCACGCTTTCGTGTGCCCTGCGCGGCGCGTATAAGGTGTGCGACTCGCTGCAGGAAAACCTCGCCTGCGGCCTCGGCGAGACCTCGGCGGACGGCAATTTCACCATCGAGTTTGTCGAATGCGTCGCCGCCTGCGGCTCGGCCCCGGTGGTGATGGTGGATGACCAACTCCACGAAAACATCACCCCGGAAAAAGCCCCGGATTTCGCGGCCCAACTCAAACTCCACACCACGGCCGCGATGCCCCCCTCGCGCCACTAAATATAATTTTTCATAGTTCGCGGACAGCTCGGAGAGCCGTCCCTACCACGCAAAATCCATTCACCAACCAAGCACGAGAAAACCAAGCACTAGAACACTTACTTCCATGCTTTCCGAACGCCGCATCATCTATCGTCATGTGGACGAGCCGGGTTACACGACCGATTTGGCGTGTTACCAGCGGCTGGGCGGCTATGAAGTGTTGCGCAAGGCCCTCCAGCGCAAGCCCGGCGAATTGGTGCAGGAAGTGAAGGACTCGGGCATCAAGGGGCGGGGCGGGGCGGGCTTTCCGACCGGCGTGAAGTGGGGTTTCCTCGATTACAAGTCCGGCAAGCCGATTTACCTGATTTGCAACGCCGATGAATCGGAGCCGGGCACCTACAAGGACCGCCAGATCATTTATAAAGACCCGCACCAATTGATCGAGGGCGTCATCCTCTCCGCCTATGCCATCCAGGCGAAGCTCGCTTTCATTTATATCCGCGGCGAAATGTTCGAGGGCGCAAAAATCCTCGACCGCGCCATTGACGAGGCGCGCGCGGCGAATTTTCTTGGCGAGAACATTCTCGGCTCCGGTTATTCGGTGGAAATTATTGTGCATCGCGGCGCGGGCTGTTATATCTGCGGCGAGGAAACCGGTCTCATCGAATCGCTCGAAGGCAAGCGCGGCTACCCGCGCATCAAGCCGCCCTATTTTCCGGCCGTGCTCGGTCTCTATAATTGCCCGACCATTGTGAACAATGTCGAGACGCTCTGCTGGGTGCGGCATATCCTGGAAATGGGCGGCAAGGAATTCGCGAAAATCGGCGTGCCCACCGACACCGGCACGCACATCTGGGGCATCAGCGGCCACGTCGTGCGCCCCGGTTATTACGAAATCGAAGCGGGCAAGGGCACCGTGCGCGATTTGCTCTATGATTTTGGCGGCGGGCCGCCGCCCGGGCGCTCATTCAAGGCGATCATCCCCGGAGGCGTCTCCATGAAAATTTTGCGCGTCGGCGAGAAATTCAAGGTCAAGCTACCCGACGGTTCTCCGGGCGAGTGGGGCGTGCTGGACATCCCGCTCGACGGCGGCAGTTTCAGCCAGTGCGGCACCTCCCTCGGCACTGGCGGCATGATTGTCATGGATGACACGACGGACATGGTCGAGGCCCTCGCCAATCTCAATTCCTTTTACGCGCACGAAAGTTGCGGCCAATGCACGCCGTGTCGGGAAGGCTCGCTTTGGCTCAAACGCATCACCACGCGCGTGTGCGACGGCGGCGGGCGGCTGGAGGACATTGATTTGGTCAAGAACATCGCCGATCAAGTCGCGGGCCGCACAATTTGCGCGCACGGCGAGGCCGTCGCGTGGCCCTGCCAGAGCAACGTGCCGAAGTTCCGCGACGAATGGGAGGCGAAAATCCGCGCCCAAATCCAAGTCCGCGAACATGCCAACGGCGCCGCGCCACCGGCTCGCAAGGGCCTGCGCCTTGTTTGATTTTTCCCATCTTTAATTTTCCACCGCCATGCCTTCGCCCAATCTTGTCACCATCAACGTGGACGGCCGCGACCTGCAGGTTCCGGCGGGAATGAACCTGATTGACGCAATGGCCCGCCACGGGCTGGAAGTGCCGCATTATTGCTACCACCCGAAGCTCACGGTGGCGGGCAATTGCCGCATGTGTCTGGTCGAGACGGGAATGCCGATGAAAGACCGGCAGACGAACCAGATTCTGGTTGAGCCGGATGGCCGCATGAAAATCGGCTGGGGACCGAAACCCGCCGTCGCCTGCACCACCAATTGCGCCGCGGGCTTGCATGTGCGCACGAACACGCCAGTCGTCAAGGACTGCCGCGAGGGTGTGATGGAATTCCTGCTCGTCAACCACCCGCTGGATTGCCCGATTTGCGACCAGGCCGGCGAATGCAAGCTCCAGGAATTCGCCACCGATTATGGCCGTGGCTATAGCCGCTTCGTCGAGGAAAAGAACGTCAAGCCCAAGCGCACGCGCCTCGGGCCGCGCGTTACGCTCGACGACGAACGCTGCATCCTGTGCTCGCGCTGCGTGCGCTTCTGCTCGGAAATCGTCAAGGACAACGTGCTCGGCTTCATTGACCGCGGCAGCCATTCCACACTGACCTGTTATCCCGGCCGCGAACTTGACAATAATTATTCGCTCAACACGGTGGACATCTGCCCTGTCGGCGCGCTCACCAGCACCGATTTCCGCTTCAAGATGCGCGTATGGTTTTTGAAGCCCACGCCCAGCATTTGCACCGAAAGCAGCGTCGGCGCCAACACCGAGGTCTGGAGCCGCGAAGGCAAAATCTACCGCATCACCCCGCGCGACAACGACGCCGTCAATGACTGCTGGATGGCGGACAGCGGGCGCCTGCTTTACCAGCCGGTCGAGTCTCCACTGCGCATTGATTTCTTCGCGGTGGACAACGGCAAGTGCGCCGCCGGCAAGGCTCGCGCGCGCACCGCCGAACTGCTTAAAGGCGGCGGGGTGGGGTATGTCGGCTCGGCGCAGAGCAGCCTCGAAGAACAATTTCTACTCTGGAAACTCGTTAAGGCCGAACCCGGCCCGGTGTCTTTCGTCCGACATACGCGCGCTGGCGACGGTCTGTTGATTTCGAATGACGCGACTCCGAATCTCCGCGGCGCGTTCCTAACCGGCCTGCTGCGCGAGTTGCCGCAGGCCAATCTCGATGAACTGCGCGACAAGGTCGAGACCGGCGCGATTAAAACGCTGTTCGTCGTCCACGAAGACCTCGCCGCGCTCGGCTTTTCAGAAGAGGTGCTGCGCCGTGTGCAGGTGATTTACCTCGGCACTCACGCCAACCTCACCAGCGATCTCGCCCAAGTCGTGCTGCCGGGGCTGACGGTGTTCGAGAAAACCGGCAGTTTCGTGAACCAGCAATGGCGCGTGCAACGGTTTTTTCAGGCTGTGCCCGGGCCAGCGGGCGCCGTGCCGGATATGCTTTTGCTTAGCCAACTGCTCGCCCAGATTGTTGGTGGAAGCGCCGCGCCCGTGTCGCCGGAAATCATCTGGTCGGAACTTGCCGCCGCCCTCGCGCCGCTGGCTGGGTGGACGTGGGCCGGAATCGGGATGCAAGGCCGGGTGCTGGACGGCTCGGCGTGGGCGCACATTTCCTTTGGCGAAGGCAAATCGCTGCACTACGACCCCGCGGCCCTCACCGCCGTCAAAGCCGGTTAATTTTCTTTCCTCTCCTTCATGCTGCAACTGTTAATCTACCTTGTTTTGCACGCCATCTACGCGCTGCTGGTCATCAGCGTGCTGATGGGCATGTGCGCGTATGCGGTGTTGGCGGAGCGCAAGATCAGCAGTTGGATCCAAAACCGCGTCGGCCCGAATCGCACGCAACTGCCCATCCTCGCCTATATTCCCGTGGCCGGGACCATGCTCCAGCGCATTGGTTTTTCGCAGCCCATGGCTGATGGATTGAAATTTTTGTTCAAGGAAGATGTGGTGCCTGGGCATGTGAAGAAGTTTTACTATACGCTCGCGCCCTGCCTTTCGCTCGTGGCGGCCCTGACCACTTGCACAGTGCTGCCGTTTGGGCTGTGGTGGTCGGAAGACGCAAAACACAATCTGGTGGAGCAACCGCTCGTGCTGGCCAATCTCGACATCGGCCTGCTCTTCATCCTGGCGATCAGCTCGCTCGGGGTTTACGGGCTGGTGCTGGCGGGCTGGGCGTCGAACAGCAAATACCCGTTCCTCGGCGGCATCCGCGCCTCGGCGCAGTTGATTTCCTACGAACTGGCGATGGGCGTCGCGCTGCTGCCCGTGTTCCTCTGGTCGAGCCGGCCCGGCGTGGACAGCCCGCTGAATTTGTATCGCATCGTGCAGGCGCAAGACGGTTTATGGCTGTGCATTTGGCAGCCCATCTCCGCGCTGGTTTTTCTGATTTGTATTTTTGCCGAGACGAACCGCCTGCCCTTCGATATGGCGGAGTCGGAGACCGATCTGGTCGGCGGTTTCCACACAGAATACGGCAGCTTCAAATTCGGGTTTTTCTTCATCGCGGAATACGCCCACATGATCGTCGGTTCGGCGGTGTTCGTCGTGCTCTTCTTCGGCGGCTGGAACTTTTTTCCCGGCCTGGCCGACCCCTGGCCGCACAACCTCCTCGGCTCGGTGCTCACCATCGTCTGGTTTTTGGCCAAAGTGGTTTGCTTCGTCTTCTTTTTCATCTGGATTCGCTGGACCCTCCCGCGTTTCCGCTACGACCAGGTAATGAAGCTCGGCTGGAACGTCCTGCTGCCGCTGGCGGTGGCGAACTTTGCCGCCTACCTCATTTTCTTCGCCCTCTTCCCCAATCTTTAACCGCCTCCCCCGCGCAACCACCATGGCCAAAGTCCTCGAACGCAAACCCCTGACCTTTTGGGAGCGCACCTACCTGCCGCAAATCCTCGGCGGGCTGCGCATCACTTTCTTCAATATGTTTCGGCGCAAGGAAACGCTCGAATACCCCGAGCAGCGCCCGCAGCTTCCGCGCGGCTACCGCGGCGCGCCCACGCTCGTCAAAGACCCCAACGGCCGCGAAAAATGCGTCTCTTGCCAGCTTTGTGAATTCGTCTGCCCGCCCAAGGCCATCCGCATCATCCCTGGCTCCATTCCCTTCGACGCCCCCACCGCGCACGTCGAGAAGGCGCCGAAGGAATTCGACATCAACATGCTCCGCTGCATTTACTGCGGCTTGTGCGAGGAAGTCTGCCCCGAGGAGGCCATCTGGTTGCAGGATATTTATTCCCTGACCGGCACCAGCCGCGGCCAGCTCGTCCATAACAAGGCCAAGCTCTACGAACTCGGCGGCACGCGGCCCGACACCCATTACAAGTGGGACAAAAAACTCGCCGCTGAAAAAGAGCAGGCCGCCGGCGGCGCGCATCATTGAACCAGCGCCGCCTTTTTGCTCGATTAACCCCCGCGCTCCACGCTTAATCAAACCTTTTGCCCGTATTCCGCCACCCTTCCGCGCCATGCTGCCCGCCTTTCTCTTTTACTTCTTCTCCGCGCTGACGATCCTCGCCGCGCTGCTCGTGGTGCTCAACCGCGAGGCCGTGAACAGCGCCATGTGCATGATTGTCGCGCTCTCCGGGGTGGCGGCGCTCTTTGTGCTGCTGCAGGCCTACTTTCTGGCGGTGCTGCAAATCGTGGTTTACGCCGGCGCAGTCATGGTGCTCTTCCTCTTTATCATCATGCTGCTCGACACCTCCGCTCGCCGCATTCATGTGACGGAGATGAACCTTGTGGCGGCCATCGCCGCGCTGATGGTGCTGGCCGGCGGGGCCATCTGGCTGGCGCACCAATTTCCCGCCGTGGGCGTTTTGCCCGACGTTCAGCCCATGCCCACGGATCAGGCTCCGATGGCCTACGCCACCACCGCCAAGGCGTTTGGCTACGGACTCTTCACCCGCTACATGCTCCCGTTCCAAGTCGCGGGCTTCCTGCTCCTCATCGCCATGGTCGGCGTCATTGTGTTGAGCAAGCGCCCGTCGGACGCCAAGGGCGACCCGGTCAAGGAACCGGCGCAGGAATCGGAAACCAATCCCTAATTTCGCCATGCAACCCGGACTCCAAGCCTACCTGACCGTCGCCGGCATTCTATTTGCCATCGGCTTTTTCGGCGTGCTTCTGCGCAAGAACACGCTCGTCATCTACATGTGCCTGGAATTGATGCTCACGGCCGCAACCTTGGCGCTGGTCGCCTTCTCCCGCTTTTACGGCACGATGGACGGCGCGCTCTTTGTCTTCTTTATCATCACGGTCGCTGCGGCGGAAGTCGCCGTCGGCCTGGCCATCATCGTCGCGCTCTACCGCCGCCGCCGCACGGTGCAGGTGGACGAATTGAATTACCTCAAGCACTGATTTTTTCCGCATGGATTTGCCCAAGATATTGACCGTCATTCTGCTGCTGCCGCTCGGCTCGGCGGCGCTGATTGTGTTGTTCCTGCGCCGGCGCGGGAACCTAGCCGCCGCTCTGTCGGTGGGCGTCGGCTTCGCCATCATGGCGCTGTCGCTGTATGCCGTGCTCTCGTGGGACGGGCAAACCCTGGAAGTGTCACGCGAATGGCTGCGCTTCGGCAATTACGCCTTTTCGATGGGTTTTTATTTCAACAACCAGACGGCGCTGATGCTGTTGGTGGTCTCGTTTGTCGCGAGCTGGATCCAGCTTTTCAGCGTCGGGTATATGGCGGACGACGAGGGCAAGGGCCGGTTTTTCGGCGGCCTGTCCATCTTCATGTTCTCGATGCTCGGCATCGTGGTCGCGGATAATTTGGTGATGCTGTTCGTGTTTTGGGAACTGGTCGGCTTCAGTTCTTACCTGCTCATCGCGCATTATTTTAAGACGGATTTCGCCAACATGGCCTCGAAAAAGGCCTTTATCGTCAACCGCGTCGGCGACTTCGGCTTCATCCTCGGCATTGTATGGTGCTGGGATCATTACGGCACAGTCAATTTGGCTGAGTTGGGGAAAATCGCCGCCGCCAATCCGGGCCTGTTGGGCACGACCGCCGCGGTCGGCATCGGCTTCCTGCTCATGTGCGGCTTCGTCGGCAAGAGCGCGCAATTCCCCTTGCAAGTCTGGCTGACCGATGCGATGGCCGGCCCCACGCCCGTCTCCGCGTTGATCCACGCCGCGACCATGGTGGCCGCGGGCATCTATTTTCTGGCGCGGGTCTTTTTCCTGCTCGCGCCCGCCACGCTCCACTGGATCGCCTGGAGCGGCGCGGCGATGACGGCCTTTGCCGGCCTGTGCGCGCTTGGGCAGACGGACATAAAGAAAATCCTCGCCTATTCCACGCTCTCGCACCTTGGCTATATGGCTTGCGCGGTCGGCCTCGGTTATCCGGAAATCGCCATGTTCCACCTGGCGATGCACGCCTGCTTCAAGGCGACGCTCTTCCTCGGCGCCGGCTCTGTCATTGCCGGCTGCCACCACGAACAGGACATTTACAAGATGGGCGGCCTGTTCAAGAAAATGCCGATTACCGGCCTGACCTTCCTGCTCGCCATCCTGGCCAACTGCGCGATTCCTTTCTTTTCCGGCGGGTATTCGAAGGATTCCATCATCTCCGCCGCGTTTTTGGCCGGGCATGACCAAGGCGTGATTTATTACGGTGTTTACGCCTTGGTGCTGGTCGGCGCGCTTTGCACGGCCCTGTATTCGGCCCGCCTCTTCTCCGTCGTATTCCTCGGCTCACCGCGCAGTGAGGACGCCGAGCACGCGCACGAAACCGGTCCCGCGATGACGGTGCCGCTGGTCGTGCTGGGTTTTCTTTCCCTGGCCGCCGGCTGGAAGGGCCTGCTTCCCGCGCGGAGCGCCGTAGTTTTTCTCGATGCTGTTGCCAAAATAAATGAGCGCGTGGAAAGTGTAGGCGCGGGCCACGCGCTGGAAGTCATCAACGTTGCCGTCATCCTCGCTGGCCTGGCGGCTTCCTATCTTTTTTATCGCAGCGTCAAGGATCGTGACGCGCTCGCGGCCAAGGCCCCCGGCGCGTTTCACGTCCTCGAACGCCATGGTTGGTTCGACGATGTTTACGATTGGTATGTCGCGCAAGTCCAGCAACGCGTCTGCGATATTCTTGGCGCGCTCGACTTGCTCGTTTTCAAATTTACCCTGGGTTGGGGTTCGGGCGGCTTCGCCGGGTTGGCTGGTTCGCTGCTGCGCCGCGCCCAAGTTGGCAGCATCCATGCCTACGTTTACTGGTTCCTCGCCGGCGTGATTCTTTTCTGGGCCTTCGCGATTCACTAAACCGCGCCGCGCCACCTACCTTTTTATTTTATCCATGACCAGCGACGCGCTCATCCTGCCCCTGGCGATTGCCGTGCCCTTTGCGGCCGGGCTGCTGCTGCTGGTCAAAGGCAGGCAACTGGCACCGTGGCTGGCGCGCGCGGTGGCGTGGGTCGGCTTTGTGACCCCCGCGCTCACCGGCCTGTGCGTCTGGTATATATTTATCCTGCGCCCCGGCGAAATACCGATCATCTCGCACCCCGGCCCCGGCTTCCACAACTCGCCGGACTTTCTTTTCAATTCCGATCTGGACCTCGGCCTCGGCTTCATCGGCTTCACGCTCAAGCTGGGCTTGAATGGCCTTTCGATGCCGATGTTTGTGCTGGCGGGTCTGGTGGGCCTCGCCGCGGGCATCCACGCGCTTTATAATCAAAGCGACCGACCCTGCGCCTATTGGGGGTTGCTGCTTTTCATTGTCTCGGGCGCGGTCGGCGTGTTTGCGTCGGTCAATTTGTACTATTTTTATTTCTTCCATGAATTTGCGCTGATTCCCACGTTCATCCTCATTGGTTGGTGGGGTGGGCCGGGCGGGCGCTCCGCTGCGCTGGAAATGACGATTTACCTCACCCTTGGCGCGATGCTCTCGCTGCTTGGGCTGTTGGCGCTCTACATGCACAGCGGCGCGCACAGCTTCGACTTGGTCAGCCTGCGAGCGTGGAGCCTGACGGCGGGTGCGGACGCCGGCTCCGGCCACAAAATTTTCGCGCTGCTGCTGTTTGGGTTTGGGATTTTGGTGTCGCTTTGGCCGTTCCACTCCTGGGCGCCCTCCGGCTATGCCGCCGCGCCCGCGCCGGCGGCGATGCTGCACGCCGGCGTGCTGAAAAAATTCGGGCTATACGGCCTCCTGCAAATCGCCGTGCCGCTGCTGCCGGGCGGCATGGCGGACTGGGGCCACACGCTGGCGTGGCTGGCGCTTGGCAACGTCGTGATCATCGGCGCAGTCACGCTCGCGCAGCGCGACTTGAAGATGATGCTCGGCTACAGCTCGGTGATGCACATGGGCTATATATTCCTCGGTATCGCCTGCGTGAGCGCGCTCGGCGCGGGCGGTGCGGTGCTGCTGATGTTTGCGCACGGCCTGTCCGTCGCCGCGTTGTTTCTGCTGTCAGACGCGGTGTATCGCCGCACGCACACCTACGACTTCGGCGCGATGGGCGGCCTGGCGCAGAAGGCGCCCGTGCTGGCGGGTTTCTTTGTGGCCGCGACCATGGCGGGCATCGGCCTGCCAGGCTTTGCAAATTTTTGGGGCGAATTCAGCGTGTTTGTCGCGCTGTGGAAATACTCCCACTGGATGACGGCAGCGGCGGCCTTGGGCGTTGTCATCTCGGCTGTCTACGGTCTGCGCGCCGTGTCCCGCGTTTTTTACGGCGAGCCTTCGCCCGCGTTTCAGCCGTTGTTTGACGCGCCGGTGGCCGATATTCGGTCGAGCGAACGCTGGCCGGCGGTGATTTTGCTCGGCGTGCTCATGCTGGTCGGTTTCTGGCCGGCTTCGATCAGCCGCGGCATCAATGAAGCCCTGCCTGCCGTTTACCAAAACACGAGTCCCTTGGGCGGCTATGCCGACAAAGGCAGCCCCAATCCGGCAGTCGTGCCGTCGTCCGCGCCGCCCAGCCACCTGTGACCCTGCCCGTTTCCCCGCGATGAATCCCGCCATTTATCAAAGCATTACCGACACGAACCAGTGGCTGATGCTCTGGCCCGAGATTATGCTCGGGCTGCTCGCCTTGCTGTTGCTGGCGCTGGATTTGGTGCTGAAGAAGGACAAGAACGTGATCGTGCCCCGCGTCGCGGCGCTCGGCCAGATTGTCATCCTCATCGCCCTGCTCGGCCAGATTGGCTACGAGAGCGCGGAGCCGTCCATGGAAAAAATGGTGGATTGGCCGTTCTTCGGCGGCTTGATCACGCTGACGCCAATGGGCCAAGCCGGCCGCGTATTCATCCTGCTCACATCGCTTTCGGTCAGTTATCTGGCGCAAATTTATTTCAAAAAGCAGACGCTGCCGCGCATCGAGTTTTACCACATCATGCTGGTGGTCGCCGCCGCGATGATGCTGCTCGTGCAAAGCAGCCAGTTCGTGCTCTTCTTCGTCGCGCTGGAGACCGTGACGGTCGGCTTCTATGTCTTGGTCGCTTATGGCCGCAACAGCGCCCTTTCGTTGGAGGCCGGCTTAAAATACCTGATTCTCGGCGCGCTCAGTTCGGCCATCCTGCTGTTTGGCATTGTGCTCCTCTACGGTGTGGCCGCCGCGCCCGGCGCGCATTCCTCCGCCCGGCCCCTGGCCGACGCGATGAATTTCCTCGAACTGGGCCGCGCCATCGCGCGCCACGCCGGCAATCCGCTGGCGGCGACCGGCGTGGCGCTGGTGTTGTGCGGGGTGGCCTTCAAAATCGGCGTGGTGCCCTTTCAGATCTGGGTGCCCGATGTTTATCAGGGCGCGCCGACGCCGACCACGGCCTATTTGGCGGTTGGCTCGAAGGCGGCGGGCTTTTTTGTCCTGCTCAACCTCGTCACCGGCCCCTTTGCCTCGCCGTGGCTGGCTCACGATGTCCTGGTGCCGCTGCTCTCAACCATTGCGGTGCTCTCGATTTTGTATGGCAATCTCGCAGCCCTCGGCCAACGCAATGTCAAGCGGGTGATAGGCCTGTCCGGCATCGCGCACGCGGGCTATATGCTCGTCGGCGTGGTAGCGGCGGCGCAAGGAGTATCCTGGGCGGCGGGGGCGGTGCTGTTTTATCTTTTCACCTACCTGCTCGGTTCGATGGCGGTTTTCGGCGTCATGGCCCACGTGGCCGGCCCGCGCGACGAAACGCAGGAACTTGGTGACTACGCCGAACTCGGCCAGCGCCAGCCCTTCCTTGGCGGGGTGCTCGCAATTGGACTAGGCTCACTCGCGGGCATTCCACCGCTGGCGGGTTTTATCGGCAAGCTCCTGCTCTTCTACGCCGCGTTCCAGGCCCATCTGTATATGCTGCTCGCCGTCTCGATCATCGGTGTGGTCATCTCAATTTATTATTATTTTGGCTGGATGCGCGAGGCGCTCTTCCGCCAGTCCAGCGTGCCTGGTCTCGTCGGCTCGGAAGCCGCCGCCCCACCCTTGGCGCCCACGCAGTGGGGCCGCCTCGCTCTGGGCCTGCTTGCTGCCGCCACGCTGCTGGCGGGCCTCTATCAAGGATTTTTCCCCGATTCGTTGAAATGAAGCCCACGGCGTTTATTTTTTCTTAACGCATTTACCCGGACATTTCATTATCCGTTGTCTCCTCCTTCAGGCATAATCGTAACATGAACGCGTGCACTCCGCGACCGCTCGAGGACATTGCCTCCTGCCGCAACCTCGCTGAAAAGCATGACCGGGTGGACCTGTCCACCGGGGTGGAGTTGCAACCCGGGCACATCCTCGACGGCCGCTTTGTCATCGGCGAACCCATCAGCCAGGGAGGCATGGCCACCATCTATCTGGCTGAAGACAAGCAAAACGACTGGTGCAAAGTCGCCATCAAGGTCCCCTTCCTGCGCTTTGAACGCGACCCCGCCTACGTCGCCCGCTTCCTGCGCGAGGAGCAAATCGGCCTGAAATTAAGCCATCCCTCGCTGCTCAAATTTATCCCCGTTGAAGGCGACAAAAGCCGGCTTTACCTCGTCACCGAATACCTGGCCGGCAGCACGCTCTCGCGCCTGCTCCACAAGCACGGCCCGCTCCCGGAAGCCGACGCGCTGAAAATCGCCAGCCTGCTCTGCGACGCACTGCGCCATCTGCACGACTGCGGTTACATCCACCGCGACCTCAAGCCTGATAATATCATGTTGTGTTGCGACCATACCATTCGCATCATGGATTTCGGCCTGGCTTCCCCCATCGCGGGCCGCCTCGACTTTTTGGCCGACAAAACCCCCGTCTTTGGCACGCCCCAATACATGGCCCCCGAACAAGTCAAACGCTCCCGCAGTGATGTGCGCACCGACATCTACAGCATCGGTGTCATCCTCTACGAAATGCTCACCGGCCAATTGCCCTTTACGCATCAAGACCCGTGGGTTATGGCGCAATCGCGCGTCGCCGGCGACCCCGCCGCGCCGCGCCAAATCAACCCCGCCATCTCCCCGGCGGCCGAGGAAATCGTCCTCCACGCCATGCAACGCAAGCCCGCCGCGCGGTATGCGACCATCACCGCCTTCCAGGCGGAACTCGACGCCCCGGAAAAAGTCCACGTCACCGGCTATTGCACGCGCCTGCGCCCGCCGCGCTTCGTGCTCAGTTATGAGCAGGCCCAAATCTATTCCGGCATCGCCATGAGCATCGTGATCGCCATCCTGCTCATTGGCGGTTTTTTCGTCGCGCTGCATTTTACCGGCAAGCATCATTAAGCGACGCTACATTAGAGAATAAAGGGGTGCTCGGGAAGGGACTTGAACCCTTACACCTTGCGGCATACGCACCTCAAGCGTACGTGTCTGCCAATTCCACCACCCGAGCAAAATCAGAATGGTTACGCTAACAAACGCCCGGCCGATTGCAATAGCAAAGCGATTTATTTCCGCCTCCCCGCCAGTAGCTGAAACTTCCCCCCGAGGTGCGCGGGGTGGAGCAATTCCATCAGGGTTTGGCGTGCAGGGGAAAACGCCTCGGCGTTTTCTGCGAGGAGTTTTTCGATTTCCGCCGCCGCGTGCCGCATGAAAAACGCCTCCTGCCGCTCGACCCGCACATCGGCAAAGCCGTTCTTCTGCAGCACGCGTTCGAGCCGGTCCCAGCAGACGTGGCAGGTGAGGTCCTGTTCGCCGGGCCGGGCCAGCAATGCATCCGAAATTTCATGTCTGTAATACGCCCGCGCCGTGCCGACGGGTCGTTCATTAATGAGTTCTGCCCAATCGTGCCCGTAATCGGCAAGGATGATAGCGCCCCGCGAGGGAGCAGCAGTGAGTTCGCGCAAAAGCTCTTCGGCATCGAGGGATATGTCCAGATGGTATTCCTCCGGCGCAACAGTGGGCAAGGACGGCACCAAGGATTGCGCCGCGGGGGACATGCCCTCCAACTCGACCTCGGCTAAATCTTCGCCGTCCACGCGCACACCCAACTCCCGCCATACGCCGCGCCGGAACACGAATCGGTGAAACGGTTGGGCGTCGAGCCACTCATTCGCAAAAATGACGCTGCGCGCCGGCGGCCTCAGTTCGTCTCCCAGCCGTCGGGTGATAATTTGGGTGAAGGGCTCGGCGTCCCGGCCAAACACACCTGCGCCCGGCTCCGCGCCAACTTCAAGCAGTGCATAATCTTTCGGCGCCTCCGGCTCGATCAGCTTCGCTGCGGCGGCCCGCAACAGCCGGCCAAAAATCCCGCCCCGCAGGCTGGTCGCCGTGTAGAAATCCGTCCCCGCGCCGCGGCCCACGCGCACGCGCTCCGCGTGCTGGTAGTAGCCCAGGCCCGGCGCGTAGAGCGCCTCGGCCACGAAATCGCGATAGCTTAAGACGCCGTTTGGCCCCGCCATCAGGCGCAGGCGCGCACGCATGGCCGGCTTGGGCGGGGTGGGGGAACGCGCTTGCGCGGCGGCGGGCTTCATGTTGCAATGTCGGCTTCCCCCCACCGTGCCGCGTTCGCCCAATCTATTCAAGCGCGTCTTCCTGCCCGTCCTCGGTTTATTTCTGTTGACGGCGTTCCTCGTGCGCATGGCGTTTGACCGCGACTTCGACACGGCGCTGCTGGCCGGCGGGCGCGAAGTGCGCGGGCTGTTCGACCCGCAATTCTGGCAGCAATGGTGGCGGGTCGGGCGCGTCATGGAAGTGGCCCACCAGAATTACCTCCACGACAACAAGGTCACGTATGACAAACTGGCCGACTCGGCCCTCAACCATGTGCTCGACGGCCTCGATCGTTACACGGATTACCTTTCGCCGGAGAGTTACCAGGAATTCGAGCGCGAGAGCAAACAGCACCCGGTGGGGATAGGCGTGGATATCGAGCGACGCAACGGCACCATCCAGATCGTCCGCATTTATCGCGGCAGCCCCGCCGCGGAAAAGGGCTGGCAGCCCAACGACCGCATTCTGGCCATTGACGGCACCGATGTGCGCGACTTCACCGTGGCGGGCGTCGCGGATTTGTTGCACGGCCCGGAAAATTCGAAAGTGGTCGTCCGGCGCGAACGCCCGGGCGAATTCACCCAGGAGGAAACGCTCACACGCGGGGGTTTCGATGTGCCGAGCATTCGCGACAGCGAAGTGCGCCCGGACGGGGTCGGTTACCTGCGCGTCACCCAATTTGGCGACAACACGGGCGGCGAATTCGCGGACACTCTGAGTGGCATGATGGGGCCGGAAACGCTGCGCGGGCTGATCATTGATTTGCGCGACAACACGGGCGGCTTGCTCGAAGCGGATGTCGAGGTCAAGATGCTGCAGACGTTGTTGCCGGACAACTCCAGCATCGTCACCACGAAAGACCGGGACGGCCACGTGGTGCAGAGTTTGAAGACGCCGCTGCCGGCGGCGCCGCCGTCGGTGGACGGCTCCCCGCTGGACCAGCCGGAGGACGTGCATTACGCCGGCCCCGTCGTCGTGCTCGTCAACGAAAACACCGCGAGCGCCGCGGAAATTGTCGCGGGAGCCTTGCAGGACCACCACCGCGCCGTCCTCGTTGGCCAGCGCACCTATGGCAAAAGCGTCGTGCAAAGCATCATTACGCTCAGCGACGGTGGCGCACTCCACCTGACCACCGAAGACTATTTCCTCCCCAGCGGCCACTCCATCCCGCTGGACGGCATTGCACCCGACGTGTTCGTCCCCCAAACAAGTGACGAGCATGAATCGCTACGCATCCAGAACTCCGACCTGCGCCCCGATTTGCACCGTTTCACGAATGCGACCTTTGTTGCCGCCTTCGGCTACGCACCCGTGCCCGACCCGGAAATTGAAACCGCCGCCAGCCTGATCCGCGCCGTCACCCCGAATTTCGCCAAATAAATTGCCGCATGATTCTCGCCCTTGAAAGCTCGTGCGACGAATCGGCGCTGGCGCTGTTCGACCCCGCGCGCGGCCTCGTCGGCGAATGGGTCCACAGCCAGATCGCGCTGCACCGCGAATATGGCGGCGTGGTGCCCGACCTCGCCAGCCGCGAGCACCTTGACCGTTTTCCCGCGCTGCTGGCCCTCGCCGCCCGGCAACCGGAATACGCGCAAGTCACGCAAATCGCCGTGACGTATGGGCCGGGCCTGGCCGGTTGTCTGGCCCTCGGGCTTGCACTGGGCCAGGCGCTTGCGTTCGCTAAAAATGTGCCCCTCACCGGTGTTAACCATCTGCGCGGCCATGTCTGGTCGCCGTTCATCACCCTCCACGCGCGCGAGCCGGGCCGCTTTGCGGAAAATATGCGCGCCTTGCTGCCACACCTTGGCTTGATTGTCTCCGGCGGCAACACGCTGTTGTTTATTTTGGAGGAAGGCGGGCGCCTGCGCGTCGTCAACCGCACTGTGGACGACGCCGCCGGCGAGGCGCTCGACAAAGGCGCGAAGTTGCTGGGCCTGCCGTATCCGGGCGGCCCGCTCGTCGAGCAATGGGCTGCGCGGGGCGACGCGCATGCCTACGATTTTCCGCGCGCGCTCGGGGAGGGGAGTGCCCGCGCGCAGACTCCGTTCAGTTTCTCGGGCCTGAAAACCAGCCTGCGCTACCGCCTCGAAAAAATGACCCCCGCGCAAATCGAAAACGCCCAAGCGAACCTCTGCGCCAGCTACCAGGCCGCCGTCGTCGGTCAACTCTCCGCCAAAACCGCGGCCGTGCTCGAATCCGACGATCCTGATCTCCCGCCTCTGCGCAGCCTCGGCCTCTCCGGCGGCGTGGCCAACAACCAAACCCTCCGCGCCGCGCTGGCCGCGCTCGCCGCAAAACATAATCTCCCCCTCCTCGCCGCCGAACCCCGTCACACCGGCGACAACGCCGCCATGATCGCCTTCACCGCCTGGGCCCACCCCGCCCATGTCGTGAATTTTGATTCCTCCCACCCCGCTACCTTCGAACCGTCGCTGTCGCTTGAGTGAGCGGAAGTATGGTGGAAGAATCGAGAAACAGACCAGTTTTGATGCTATTTGATCCTTAAATGTGACAGCAATTCAGTGAACTTAGCGATATGTTTAACCATATCGGCAAATTTAACTTGAATTGCGTCATCATCAAGTCTAACAGACGCTTTATTAATTCGACTACCGGCTTGCGTCAGTAGATGCTCAATTTCTTCGTAATCTTCAATTTTATTTTTCATATTATTTTTAGGATTTTATATTGTCATACATATCATCTAAATTTCTGAAACTAAATCGTGAAATGTTTTTAATTTAAAAGGCATTTGCCGACCCATCGCCTAAATGCCTAACTATCATTCACTTCCATTGGCACTTCTGGATTTTATGTTGCGGTGTTGGGTGAGCCGCGTTGCATTTTTATTTAATTTGATTCAAGGACAGGTTAATGCTTGCACTATAATATACTAAAAAATCCTCGATTTTCAAGGAAAAAATAAAAAAGGCTCAAAAGAATTAAGGTTTTTAATTACAACCACCACCACGGCCTTCTTTCTAAGCGAGGCGAATTCACTCAAACTAGGGTTAGCTTCTCTCAAAATACTTGTCTTTGGTAATCAGTTTGACGCCTTTCGCTATGCCATATAATCTCACGAGGCCGGGATCGGTGCGCCTCAACTCCATTAACCAGACGATCTCCGATTCCTTTTCGGGATTCTTCACCAACGGTTTAGACGCGCTCGTTTTCCGCTTCCGCGCCCGATGTTTGGCTCGGTGGATCGTTTTATCCGAAGCGTTAAGCCGCAACTTCATGGGCTTCATGGTTTCAGATTCATCGGATATCTTCAAGAGGCAATGGCGAGCGTTAGACCATTTGACAAGAAGCGGTCGGTGGGACGCCGACCGCAGCGACCGGGACGGTCGTGTCCCCGAGGACTGAAGAATCATGCCTATTTTGACCATGCGCCGTTGGCGACAACTTTTACTTGACTATCTTACCTAATTGACCAAAGATAAGGCGCAAACACCGCCGAGACAGGGTTTGGCATCGCCTAACCCATTCTCTCCTGTCATTTTTTTATTTTCATGATAACCGACACCGGCATAGACATCCCGGCGGTCAAAGAACCGTCGAAAAACGAGGGCATCAAGGAGGCCAGCCACTATCTGCGCGGCACCATCTTGGAGGGCCTGGCGGACGCGTCCACGGGCGCGGTGTCGGAGGAGGATTCGCAGCTCCTGAAGTTCCACGGCACCTACCTGCAGGACGACCGCGACTTGCGCAACGCGCGCCGCAAGGAAAAGCTCGAAAAGGCCTTCATTTTCATGGTGCGCGTGCGCGTGCCGGGCGGGGTCTGCACGCCGCCACAATGGCTGGAAATTGACCGCATCGCCGGCCAATACGCCAACGGCACCATCAAGCTGAGCACGCGCCAGGCGTTTCAGTTGCACGGCATCCTCAAGGGCAACCTCAAGGCCTCGATCAAGGAAGTCAACGAGGCGCTGCTTTGCACGCTCGCGGCTTGCGGCGACGTGAACCGCAACGTGATGTGCAACCCAAACCCGCATCTGTCCGCCATCCACGCGCAGGCGCTCGATTACGCCCTGCAATTGACGCAGCACCTTTCCCCGCGCACGCCCGCCTACCACGAAATTTGGCTCGATAAGGAACGCGTGGCCGGCGGCGACACCGGCGGCGAGGACGACGCGTCCGACCCGGTCGAGCCGATTTACGGCAAGCATTATCTCCCGCGCAAATTCAAAATCGCCATCGCCATCCCGCCGGACAACGACGTGGATATTTTCGCGAACGATCTTGGCTTCATCGCCATTGTCGAGGAGGGGCGGCTCGCGGGCTTTAATGTCACGGTGGGCGGCGGCATGGGCATGTCGCACAACAACAAGGCGACGTATCCGCGCCTGGCCGACGTATGGGTTTTTGCACGCCCGCGCAAATCGTGGACGTTGCGGAGAAAGTCGTGCTCGTCCAGCGCGACTTTGGCGACCGCTCCGACCGCAAGCACGCGCGCCTCAAATACACCATTCAGGATCGCGGGCTGGACTGGTTCCGCGGCGAGGTCGAAGCGCGCCTCGGCTACAAATTGGAAACCGCGCGGCCCTTCACCTTCACCGACAATGGCGACCGCTACGGATGGACGGACGGCGTGGACGGCAACCAGCATCTAACGTTGTTCATCGAAGGCGGCCGTGTGCGAGGCCGGCAGCGGGACGGCCTGCGCGAGATCGCCAAAATCCACCGCGGCGATTTCCGGCTCACGGGGAACCAAAACCTCATCATCGGCGCCGTCGCCCCGTCCGAACGTCCGCGCATCGAGGCACTGCTCCAGGAATACGGTCTCGATCAAACCTGGCAGAATATCACGGGCCTGCGGCGCGGCGGCCTCGCCTGCGTCGCGTTGCCGACCTGCGGGCTGGCGCTCGCCGAAAGCGAACGCAATTTGCCGAATCTGGTGGACGAGCTGGAAAAAGTCATCCGCGCCGCCGGGCTGGCCGAGCAGTCCATCCACATCCGCTCGAGCGGCTGCCCGAACGGCTGCGCGCGCCCCTACCTGGGTGAAATCGGCCTCGTTGGCAAAGTGCCGGGCAAATACAATTTATACCTCGGCGCGGCGCACAACGGCTCGCGGCTGAACAAACTTTACAAGGAAGCGATCACCAACGAACAAATCGTGGTGGAACTGACGCCCATCATCCAGCGCTACGCGGCCGAGCGCCATCCCGGCGAGAGCTTTGGCGACTTCGTCATCCGCGCGGGCTACGTCAAGGCCGTCACTTCCGGCGCGGTGGATTTCCATCACGACGCCGAGTGGCAAATTTAATCTCGACCGCGCGCTTGGTCTGTATCGACGCGCCTCAGTTCTGCTCCATCTGCTGTTGCAGCGACCAGTGGATGTTTTCCAGCAGACTGCAAAAGTGGTGGCATTGGCCATCCCACGTCTCCGCGTCGGAGCCCGCGCGCCGGTATTCAATCTCCTGGCTGAGTTGAAACAGCTTGGGCAGGCCGAGCAGGCCCAGCGTATTGCGCAATTCGCCCGCGAGGCCGCGCACGGCGGACTCATCGCTCCGGTGCAAGGCGGCTCGCAATTGCGGCACCCGGGCGCTCATGGCGCCGAGGCAGAGTTGGAACACAAACCGGTCTTTGGCAGCAGGGGGTCTCATGGCAGGGTTGAGTTAGGGAAGGAGGGCAGTTGGTCGGTGTTTTGAATATTTACGCCGCGGCCGCAGCGGATTGATTCGTGGCGGCAAAGCGGGTGGCATGCGCGGCTGGCAGGCGAAATTCAAAATGCGCGCCACCTTCGCAGCGGTTGCGCATCCCGATTTTGCCGTGGTGGGTTGCGATAATTTGCCGGCTCAAGACCAGCCCGCGATCGGCCCCGGCGTCATCCGCGTCCAGGAGGCTAAAAAAGTGCTCTTCGTCTTCGAACAGTTCATTTTGCTCATCAAGCGGCACACCCGGGCCTTCGTCATCCACCCAGAGGCGCACCACGCCGTTTGCGCAGCACGCGCCCAAGGTGATGGTGCTGCCCGCCGGGGAGTATTTGATGGCATTGGAAAGCAGGTTTTCCAGCACGCGCTGGATGCGGACTTCGTCGCACTCGGCGAGCAGGGCCGAGGCGGGCATCTCCACTTTCAGGGTGATTTGTTTGTGGGCGGCAATCGGTTGAAAGATCCACTCCGCCAGGCGCACTATTGAGGCCAAATCTTTTTTGGAGAATGGCTGGGTCTTGCGCCACGGGCTGTTTGTTGAAGTGGCCGGGCGACTGGCAGGCTTGGCTGGGCTGCTGGCTCCGAGGAGCTGCGGCGCAGCGACAAATTCGCGCTGCGTGCGGATGAACAGGTGCTGGAAGGCGTTGGTGAGTGAGGTGGCATTCATGGTTCCTCATCTTCGCCCAACCCGGGGAATTCGCCCATTGGGAAAAACCCGGAACGGGTGGGGGTGTTATCGGGTAAATGCCTCCGGGGAATCCTGTAGGGAGGCGCCGAAAACCTCCTGATTCTCCCTCGGAAACAGCGTTTTCAGGCCGTCCTGGGTGCTTTGATCAAAAATTTCTGAATTTATCGCCGTCGCTTCCCTGGCTGGTCTCGAACACTCCCTACTGCTCTGCATTTCGATGCCGCATCACTGCATGACGCACCGCTGCGGCGAGCGCCGCGGCATTGCGCGCGGCGTCAAAGTTTTCCACCACCCAGGCATGGGCGCGCCGACGGATGGCTTCGGTTGCCTCTCCGTCGCGGATCGCGTGCAAAATCGCGTCGTGCCAGCTCTCCCAATCATCCAATGCAGCGACAAAACCTGTTTGCCCGTGAATCACCGCCTCCATCGCTCCGGGCATGGGACTGGTGATAACCGGCACCCCCGCGACCATCGCTTCGGGGATGACATTCGGCAGGCCGTCCCGGTCGCCGTCCGGTGCGACGATGCCCGTGAATAAAAACACGTCCGCCCACTCGCGCTGGAGTTTCGCCACTTCGCCATAGGCCAGCGCGCCAGTGATGTGGGTGCAATCTTCCAGGTCGAGTTCACGCGCGCACGCGCGCAGGTTGCGCTCGAGCGGGCCGCCGCCAATAATGCGGCACTCGAAGGTGATTCCACTCGCGCGCAAATACCGCAGCACCCGCAGCAATTCTGGAAATCCCTTTTTGGGGATGAGCCGCCCGATGGCGAGCAAATGCAAAACCCGGCCTGGCGCGCGCCGTGGCGGTAGCGGTGGGATTTCACCGAGGCCGCGGCGAATTAAAACAATGTGCGAAGCGTTGGCCCCGCGATCAAGGAGGCGCGCGCGCGTTGCCAAGGTCGTCGTGTGGATCAGGCGCGCGTCGCGCAGCTTTTCTTCGAGCAGCCAGTCACCGCCGTGCTGAAACACATCGAAGGCGTGCGCACCCATGGTGTAGGGAACGCCCAGGAGGCGTTCGAGCATCCACCCGGCAGCGGCGGGCGTCGTGGCCCAGACGGCATGGCACAAATGCAGGCGCTGCGCGAGCATCTCAAATCGCCGCGAGTAAACCAGCGCAAACCCCAAACCGAGCAAATTTTCCCCGGCGTTCAGCCCCGATGGTGGCGGCCGGCGGGTGAGGGCGGTGGCGATTTCGAGCAGCACGCGTGGTCGCCGCCACAACCAGTAAGGCAACCACCAAAACAGGCTCAGCAATTCCCGCAAATCAAAGCGTTCAACGGCCAAGCCCTCCCATTGTTCCGCGCCGCCCCAGAGCGAGTGGAGCGTGAAATCCACGGGCTGCGCGCGCATGGCCCGCACCTCGCGCTGCAAAAAAGTCTCCGACGCCTCGGGAAAGGTCGTGAACAGGTAAGCAAGGCGCAGGCGGGACATGAGGAAGGCGGGAGGTGGAAGGTGGAATAAAAGTTGAGTTTATTGGGTCGGGGAGGGGCAATCAAATGCCGGATTGAGTCTGGATATTAATAAAACGTATTTAACCCCAATGGACTCTGTCTTTTACATTGCTTTTAGCACCAGCGCCACGTTGGCGCCGCCGAACCCGCTGCTGTTGCTCAGGGCGACGCGCGGGCCTTGATCGAGATTGGCGCGGATGATGTTCAGGCCAGTGGCTTCGGGGTCGAGGATATGAATGTGCGCCGAGCCGGGGGTGAAGCCGTGCTTGATGGCCGCTGCGCAGATGACCGCCTCCAGAATGCTCGCCAGTGACAGTCCGTGGCCGGTCAGCGCCTTGGTCGAACTGATGGCGGGGCCATGGCCAGAATTAACGCCAAACACGGTTTTGAGCGCGCGCAGTTCGGAAAGGTCGCCGATGGGGGTAGAAGTGGCGTGGGCGTTGATATAATCCACATCGCCCGGTTGCAAGCCCGCCCGCCGTAGCGCGAGGCGCATGGCTTGCGCCAAGCCGCTGCCCTCGGGATGCGAAATCGCGACATTGTGGCCGTCGGACGCCATGCCCCAGCCGGGCATCTCGCAATAAATTTCCGCACCGCGCCGCTTCGCCTCTTCCTCAGTTTCAAGCACCATCGCGCACGCCCCGCCCGCGCCGACAAAGCCGTCGCGATCTTTATCGAAGGGCCGCGACGCGGTGTTCGGATCCGGGTTCAAGCTCAAGGCACGCATACCGGCAAAGGGCAAAATTGTCTCCAAATTTCCATCTTCACCTCCGACGACGAGCATCCGCTTCTGGCGGCCGGCGGCCACTTCCTCCCACGCAAAGCCCAGCGCGTGCCCGGACGACGCGCAGGCCGACGCAAACCCGCACGACGAGCCCAGCACCTTGAACGCCGCGACCAGATTGAAACTGAGCGTGCCGACCACCGACGCGACAATGCCCAGCGGTGAACAACGCATGACCCCGTGCTTTTCCAAGCGTGTCAAATTATGATGCAACATCAGCGTCGAACCCGCCGAGGCCGTGAACAACCCAGTATCCGGGTTGGAAACATCACCCGGCGCGAGCTTGGCGTCGGCGATGGCCTGCGTTAGCGCGCAATATCCATAGAGCACATGCGGCGCGAAGCCACGCAGGGTCTCGCGCCGGATTTTATAAAGGTCGGGAAAAGTCCAGTCCTCGGGGTCGGGAGACTCCACAGCGAAATCCTTGACCAACCCGGCCACCCGCACCGGGATATTCGGCGCGTCAAAACGCGGATACAACGACAAGCCGTGGCGCAGGTGGCGCAGACTGTCCACCACCGCCGCCTGGTCGTTGCCAATCGGGCAGATAAAGCCGAGGCCGGTGATGACTACCTTGGGCATGAAGACCCGACCGTAGCAGGCAAAAGGCAAAATGGAAAATGGAAAATCGGCTCTCCCGCCAGTTACAAATGCCGTGTTCCCAGCTGCGCGCCGCCAACTGGCGGGGTAAGTTCGCGTTCAGAAGGCAGAGTGGGGGACGCCACTTCGGTTGGGCGATGGACCTGTCCGTCGCCATTTGTCTGTGGCGCAGCCGCTTCCTCTGGCAACACGTAATCGAAGGTCAGGCAAATTTCTTCGGCAAAGGCGACCTTCTCCGTGCCGCAGGTGATGTGACCCTCGAAAAGGCCGAGGGGGTGCTTGATGCGCTTGGGCTTGACCACGAGGGTAAGCAGGTCGCCCGGCTTGCACACGCGCTGGCAGCGCACGCCGTCACAGGCTGTGAAGAATATTCGCGTGGGCGACACCGGGGCGGTCAACTCCGCCCGCTTGGTCTTGAGCAAGAACAAGACCGCGAGCTGCCCGAGCGCCTCGAGCATGATCGAGGCCGGCAACACCGGGTTGTTCTTGAAATGGCCTTCGAGGAAAAATTCGTCGCCGGCGATCTTATAAACACCCCGCGCCTCGTCCGAGCGCAGCGTGGCCTCCTGCACGAACAGGAACGGCGGCTGCTGCGGCATGAGCGCCATGATTTCCGCGACGTGGACATGCACCGGTCGTTCCGGCAGCGGCAGGCCGCGGATGCGGCAGTCAATGTAGGTCTTCACGTCGCCAATGGTGCGTAGATCACGCAACTCATCGTTGTTTATTTTGATTTGCAGCACGTCCTCGACGAGCATCACAACCTCTACCATGGTTAGGGAGTCAATTCCCAAGTCGTCGAAAATACGCAAACCGTCACCCCCGCCATGCAGGCGTGGGCGCACCTCGGGGTCGAGGAACCGCTCAATGATGCCGAGGATGACCACACTGACGCCCTCCGGGGCGCCCGTGGCGCGGTAGTGCAACGCGCCCCGCACGGTTTCCGGCGAGCAACGCTTAAGTTGCTCGCGCAGGTCTTGTTCGGCTTCGGGAGTAAGTGGGTTGGGCACGGGAACCGCCGATAATATGAAAAAAAAGACGGTTGGAAAATGTAAAAATTAACCTTTTTACCGCCAGAGTTCAATTCTAGCCTTGCTTTTCACCCACCGAATCACGACATTTGTGCCCAGCCATGTCCCGTTTGTTTGCCTCCGCGAAAACCCTGGTCTCGAGTCCGCCCGAACATGCGGCCGAGGCCAGTGTGGATTGGGCTCTGGTGCAACGCGTGCAAGCGGGCGATGTGCGCGCTTTTGACGTGCTCATTCAGAAATACCGCGAGCGCCTGTTTGCGATAATCTACAACCTCACCGCCAACCGCGAAGACGCCTCGGATCTCGCGCAAGAAGCCTTCATCCGAGCCTTCCGCTCCATCCAGCGTTTCAAAGGCGATTCCTCCTTTTTTACCTGGCTCTACCGCATTGCCGTCAACGCCTCCCTGACCCACCTCAAGCGCACGCGGATGCGCCGCTTTTTCAGCTTCGAAACCCTCAGCGAGGAAGTCTCCCAAAGCGAATTGGCCGAAATCCTGGCGGACAAGCTCCATGCCGACAAACCCACGCTCATCAAGGAGTTGCAGGAAAAATTGAACGAAGCGCTCCAACGCTTGTCTCTTAATCATCGCACCGTGGTGATTCTCTTTGAAATAGAAGGCCTGAGTCACCAGGAAATCGCCCAAGTCATGGACTGTTCCGAGGGCACCGTGCGCTCCCGCCTCCACTACGCCAAACAACAACTGCAATCCTATTTACAAGACTACCTGCGCTGACTCCCGCGTCTGCGGGAACTTCGCCATGCCGGAACCCACCCCAACACCGCGTAAAATTACGCTCGAAGAACTGCTGCGCCTGAAGCGTCTTGAACGCCCGGGGCCGGAGTATTGGATGCGCTTCGACCGTGAACTCAATGAAAAGGTTTGGCGCGCTCTCACGCAACCGGTTCCGCGCACGGACTGGCTGGCGGCGTTCTGGGGCCGTCGCACCCGCTGGCTCGCGGCGGGCGCAGCCTCCCTTATGGCAGTCTTCTTCTCCTGGTCTGGGCGCATCGGCACTCCTATAATCGTTGCGCACCAGCCGGCCGCTGCTCAAATTGCGGCTAATGAAGTTTCCCTGGCGCCGTCTCCAACTCCCAGCGAGCCGGTGCATGTGGCCTCCGTTTTGCCTGCACCGATAAAGGCTGATGTTGTGCCAGTGGATGCGCCTTCCCAGTATGCCGTTTCAACGCTCGACCCCTCAGTGAATCCTGCCAATGCAAAAATCCCGGCGAAAGTGGTTTTTACCGCCGAGCGCCCCAACGGCGAACGGTATGCTTCAGACGCTCTTTACACCGCCTCCGGCGCTGCTTGGCGCGAGTCGGCCTATTAACCAATGAAATCAGCCGGCATACTGACCGCTGGCCTGGCGGCAATTCTATGCACCGGGGCCGCGTTTGGGCAATCGCCCCAACCGGCGGATGTGGCGTCGGCTCCCCCTGTCATCGCACCGGCGACTGCGACCCCGGCTTCCGCAACAGCCAACGACTTTAAATCGGGCGATATTTTGGATGCACTGCAGGATCGCTACACGTCCCTGTTTGAAAAAATCAGCCCGGCGGTCGTGAGCGTGAATGCCGCCATCCCCGGTCCCACCACCGAGACCCCGCCCACCGCCTATGTTTGGTCCGGCTTTTTCATTACACGCAGCGGCGATATCCTGACCACCAACGCCCATTACCTGCAAAATGCGACGCGCGTTTGGGTGATCAGCGGCAACGTCGGCTTTACGGCCGAAGTGAAAGGCCTCGATTTGGTGACCGACGTGGCCTTGTTGCACGCCGATTCACTGCCCAAGAATTTTGCGGTGCTCGACCTCGCCGACCATCCGGACCTTCCTCAAAAAGCCACCATGCTCATGTCGGTTACCTGCAAACAAGGCCAGGATCCCGGTCCCTCCACCGGTCTCGTGCAGGGTTACAACGTCAATGTTGGCAATCGCGAATTGCCCACGCTCTATTTGCGCACCAACATCCCCGACGATGGTGGCGAGGGCGGTTCGCCCGTCGTGGATTTGCAAGGCCGCCTGGTCGGCATGATGATTGCCTCCCTCACAGAAAGCCGCTCCTCCCTCGTGCTGCCATCGCGCGCCGCCCTGCGGGTCCGCGATGATTTGCTAACCAACGGCAAAGTCGCCTACGGCCAACTTGGCTTTCACGGCGAGCAACGCAGCGACACCGCTTCCGGCGTTAATATCTTTGTCACCAGCGTGGATTACGGCGGCCCGGCCCTCGACGCCGGACTCAAAACGGGCGACGAAGTCCGCACCCTCAATGGCGCCCCCATTAATAACGAAACCGATTTGCGCCAGGCTGCTTTCTACCTCCGCCCCGACCAGGATGTCTCCCTCGGCGTGCATCGCGATGGCCAGGATCTCCAACTGACGCTGCACGTTGGCGAAATGCCCTTGGCCACCGACCTTAATAAGCAATTGGCCACGGAGGCAAAAACCACCCCGCCCACCGCCGCCACCGCGCCCAAGCCCGATTCCGCCCCCGCCAGCCTCATCCCCGGCGTCGGTGATCCGGCTCTGCCGCCGCCGCCGGTCGAGAAAGTGAAGTAAGCCTCGCCCATGCCCGTCCGCACCGACTTGCTCGTCGTTCGCACACCCGGCCGCGGCACCCATGAAATCACCGCGCAAGTCGAGGAAGCCCTGCGCCGCTCCGGCCTGCGGGAAGGCACGGTCACCATCTTTTGCCAGCACACCAGTTGCAGCCTGGTTTTGATGGAAAACGCCGACCCCACGGCGCGGCGCGATTTGCACCATTATCTGGACAAACTGGTGCCCGATGGCGACCCGGACTTTGTCCACACCCTCGAAGGCAAGGACGACATGTCCGCCCACATCAAAATGGCCCTGACGCGCAGCGCCGAAATCATCCCGTTCCAAGGCGGCCGCCTGTTGCTCGGAACCTGGCAGGGGATTTTCCTCTGGGAGCACCGCCTCCGCCCCCATCAACGGCAGTTGGTGCTGACGTTGATGGGTGAATGAGCCGGGAGGGGATTCACCGCAAAGAAGCGAAGATCGCCAAGGAGAATTTGGGCGGTAAAGCCAGTTTTTGCGATCTTCGCGGTTTTGCGGTGAAAGCTACGGGATATTCCCACGCAATCAGCATTGCTTCGCGCAAAATTGCGGCCTAATTATCCTGCATGTTTTTCCTCCGGCATTCCAGCCGCTTTTGCCGCGCCACCCTGGCCTTGCTCACGCTCAGTCTGGCTGCGGGCTGTGGCAACGCCACCAAACTTGTCGTCGCCCCGGAGACGGACGACCGGCAATACCAATACGGCGAAGAAATGCTCAAGGAAAACCGCCCCGACGACGCGCTGGCCGCCTTCCTGAATGTTATCAAGGCCCGCGAGGACGACGCCCCCGAATCTCATCTCGAAACCGGGCTGCTCCTGCTCAATGTCAAGAACGACCCCATCGCCGCCATCTATCATTTTCAAAAATATCTCGTGGCCCAGCCCAATTCCGAGCAGGCGCCGCGCGTGAAGCAGTTGATTGAGACCGCCGAAAAGAACTTTGCCCGCTCCCTGCCGATGCACCCCGACAGCGCGTATGACGAAGCCGACTTGATGGACCAGATCAAAACCCTGCAAACCGAAAACGAAAACCTGCGCCAGCAGTTGGCAGGCTCATCCGCCTTTCGTGCGGCCAGTGGTCTCCCCTCCGGAAACACCCCCGCTACGGTCATGCCCGTCACGCCCATCGCGAATCCCGCCCCTCCCGCCCCGCGCGCGTCCGTTCCGGTCACGGCCGCGCCGGTTGCTTCCGTCACCGCCATCACTCCGACTCCCTCCACGAACACTTACACCGTCAAGGAACACGACACGCTGATGTCCATCAGCCAGACCCTCTACGGCACGCGCAGCCGCTGGCAGGACATCTACAACGCCAATCGCGACAAACTGCCCAGCCCCGAATCGCTGCACCCCGGTCAAGTTCTCAACCTGCCGAAGAAGTGATGGTCCCGCCGCCGGCCATGCCGTATTTCGACCATAACGCCACCACGCCGCCGCACCCCGCCACGCTGGCGGTGGGCCGGGAAACCGCCGAAGAGTCCTGGCACAACCCATCCAGTCCCTATCGGGCCGCCGCCCGCGCGCACGCGTTGCTCGAAACGGCGCGCGAAGAATTGGCCGCGCTCCTCGGGGGCGGGCCCGAGGAATATGTCTTTACCTCCGGTGCCACTGAGGCCAACAACGCCGTCTTGGCCCATTTCGCGCGGAAAAATCCGCCCGATGCGCGCGTCCTCGTGTCGGCCATCGAACATCCCAGCGTGCTCGAGGCCGCGCAAGAATGGTTTCCCCACCGGGTCGAATTGATTCCGGTGGATTCCACCGGGGTCGCGCGCCTGTATGCCCTTGACCGCGCGCTCGACGCCGGCCCCGTCGCCGTCGTCTCCCTGATGGCCGCCAACAACGAGACCGGCGTGCTCCAGCCCTGCGCCGAAGCCGCCCGCCAGTGCCGCGCGCGCGGCGTGCCCTTTCATTGCGACGCCACGCAGGTTTTCGGAAAACTGCCATGGCGGGATATTGCTGAATATGATTTTGTCACCGGATCAGGGCACAAGTTTGGCGGCCCCAAAGGCGTCGGCTTTCTGAAAATCCCGAAAAGCTCCGGCTTTCACGGCCAGCTTGGGGGCGAACAGGAGCACGGCCGGCGCGCCGGCACAGAAAATCTACCCGCCATTCGCGCGATGCTCGCCGCGCTCACCACCCGCGCCGCGGACCTTCCAGCAAAAACCCCGAAGTGGGCGAGGGCGCGCGCCGATTTTGAAGTTGCGCTCGTCGCCGCCCTGCCCGGTGTCATTATCGTGGGCGAAGATGCCCCCCGGCTGTGGAATACCGTGATGTTCCTGCCGCCGCGCCACGCCAACACCCGCTGGATCGCCGCGCTCGACCGGCGTGGTTTTCAAATTTCGACCGGCTCCGCCTGTGCCACCGGCCGCGCAGGCCCTTCCCACGTCCTCACCGCGATGGGGGTTGACCCCGACGACGCCCGCCGTGCGTTGCGCGTCTCCGGCGGGTGGGAGACCACCGCCGCCGACTGGGCCGCGCTTGCTGAGGCGTTCGCTGCGGCGAGGGTAGAGCTGGACGCCGGTCGTTAATGCCAGACACATAAAACGCTCAAGTAACTTCCAGCCTAAGGATTGCCAAGCCGCAATAAACCTTCTAAGGTGAAAGGAGCTTACCATCATGGCGCAACCCCGCAGACAATTCTGGCGCATCGCCGCCTGCTTGGTGATTCTCGTCACCGCCGGGCCTGGCCTCGCGCGCGCACAGATCAGACACAACGACTTTACGGAGATGAGCAGCACGTTTTCGACCAACCAGGCTTCCTCCGTGCTCATCAGCCCGGGCCAAATGGGCATCTCCGGCCCCAGCATGTTCGTGGGGACGCTGCCCAACCTCGACAGTTCAGTGAATGACAAGCGCGCCACGCTCACCGGCAACAGTTTTCAAAAAACCTTCAGCACGCTGAACGGCCAGATGGCCGGCTCTCAGTGGAAGAGCAATTTTCCCCTCGGCCCGAACCTCCCGCTGAAAATGGCTCCCTCATCGCCCATGCACCAGCCGCAGATGGCGGACAGCATGCAAAAAAATTCCCCACTCAACGATTTTGCCAGCCGCGACCAACTGGACCAGCACGAGGTCGGTCCTTCGAAATTCACCGACGCCTACACCTTTCACGCCGTGGACAATGGCACCCAGCTCGCGGAAGTTGGCCATGAATTGTCCCTGCAGGATATCAACCGTTACCAATTCCAAGGCTCCTTTTCCAGCGCACCCGGTCTGCCGGTCACCCATGCCGGCGGCGCCACCGACCTGCCCAGCGTTTCCGGCGGCTCCTTGAGCAACATTACCAGCGGAGACAGCCTCTTCGACTCCGGCTCCATGCCCACCAGCCATCCCCGCAGCGGCGCCGCCGTCGCCCCGAACTTTATCACTACCGGCGGCACCATTCCTTATAATCCCACCCGCGGCACGTCACCATCCTCGTCGGTTCCACTCGGCGCCTCCAGCAACGGTGGCCCGGCCCCCAATGATTCGACCGACGGTTTCTCCGTCCCCTTGCAACATTCCGCATCCGCGCAAAGCTCGAACAAACCCCAAAATATCATGCCGACGGGAGGCCTTATTCCCAGTGGCACCTATGAGCCAACCTCACCCAGCGGCAAAGAACTTCCCATCCAGGTGGATCAAGGGGAAGTCATCGTGCGTGGCGCCACGCCAGCGCCGCAACAATAGGGAAGCCGGGGCCTTTCCATACATCAGTCTGGTGGGGAGGGAGAGGAGTAAATGGCAAAATTATGGGTCCTCCGCCCTAAAAACAACAGTTGCCCCGAGGGGAAACATAATTAGACATAATGTTTATTGTGCGAAAATAGCCTTTGGGGGCAACGGGAGTTGCGATGTTTTGCGTCGGCCCGTTGGGGGATCGAATTCCGAAACACGATTATCCTCATATAGGTCGGGTCTAGCGCCTTTCACGGACCCACACTCGGCTATCTTTCTTCGAGAATGCTTAATTCCGCGTTGGCGGTGCGCAATCGTTTCGAGATGGCAAAGGCCAGTTGTTCAAAAACCCGGTTGCCCAGCACGGGGTTGGATTTCAGGAGTGCATCAAAGTGGGCGCGAGAGAGGACATAAAGGTCGGCCGCCGTCTCGGCCTCCAGATCGGCCGAACGCGGTTCGCGGTCGAGAAAGGCCATTTCGCCAAAAAAGTCGCCCCGGCAAAAAGTTGCGATATGATGGCGCCGGCCGCCGGCGAGCGGCAGCAGGGCAAGAATGCGCCCGCGCCGGACAAAGAATATTTCGTCGCCCGGATCGCCGCGGGAACAGAGGCGGCCCGCCGCCGGCACGGAAACCTCATGGATGATCCCGGCCAGATTCTGCAGGGTCGCCGCATCGAATTTGGCAAAAATCTCGATTTCACCGAGACCTAGTGGAGCCGCCTCCTCCTGCGGTTGCCACCCGGCGTCGGCCAGGATTTTGTCCTCCATCCATTCGAGCGCGCTGTCGCGGGTGTCAAACACGCGGATGCCGTGGCCGCTGCGCACCAAGCCGAGCTGGGCCAGGTAAATCTCGGTGTCCCGGCGGCTGGGCAGGCCGGAAGGCATGCCGCTAAAGAGCAGTTCCCCGCCCCGCTCCTCGAGGCGCATCTTCATCTGTTCAAGCAGGTGCGCCGCCGTGTAATCCATGGAGTGGATTTTGCGCAAATCAATGAGCAGGAACCGCACGGTGGCCAAATCGTGATCGAGTTCGGAAAAGAGCTGATCGGTTGTGCCAAAGAACAAATCGCCTTGGAGCTGCACCAGCTCCCCCTCTTGTCCGTGCTGGGCGAGAAGTTCGGCTTCGGCCCCAAGTCGGCGGCGTTTCGAATGCATGGCGCGCAAATCGAGCTTGCGGATAATCACCGAGCTGCGAATTTGTCCCCGAATGAAGAGCAGGATGGCGAAACAGATGCCGGCGGCGGACGCGGCAATCAAATCATATTGCGCCACGAGGACGACGGTCAGTATCACCGCAAAATCCACCCGGGTCGAGGGTTGCCGGGCCAGGTGGAACACGCCGCGGTCAAACATTCGCCACGCCACGGCCAGCAGCACGCCGGCGAGTGCGGCGATGGGTACCCAGGCAATCAGCTTGCTAAACAGGAGAAAGGTGCCCACCAAGAGCAAACCTTCAGTCACCCCCGACCACAAGGAACGGCCGCCACTGGTGAAATTGACGAGGGTCGGGCCCATCGTGCCCGAGCCTGGCATGCCGCCCATCAGAAAGGAGGTGGCGTTGGCCGCGCCCTGGGCGAGTAGTTCGCGGTTCGAATTGTGCCGGCGCCGGGTGAGGGCGTCGAGCACCACCCCGGTTTTGAGCGTATCAATGGAGAGCAGCAAGGACAGCGTTACCGCTGAAATGAAGATCAGGCTGAGATCCGCCGTCCCGACGTGAAACAGGGAAGTGGCCCGATCGTGAATCGCTCCGAAGAGCGAACCGGAGGCTTCGATCGGCCCGATCACCAGGGAGTTGCCCGTCACTTGCAGTAAATGGGGAATAAACAGCGCCAGGACAAAATAGACCGCAATCCCGGCGAACAAGCCGAGAATCGCCGCCGGAATCCGTTTTGTGAACCGTGGGGCGGAGACCATGACGCTAATGGTCACGAGACCAACGATAATCCCCGGCCACTGCCACAATTGCGGCGAGATTAGCCCGCGGCCCAGTGCAACGCCCTTCGGTAATCCGAGTAGTTTCGGCAATTGACCCAAGGCGATAATCACTGCCACACCGGAAAGATAGCCGGTGACCACTTGATACGGGATATACTTGATGAGGCGGCCGGCACGCACCGCCCCATAAAGCAGTTGGAAAAGCGCCGCCAGCAAGGCCGTCAATCCCAGCAAGGCGGTGACGCGTCCGGCATCCAAGTCGCCACTGGCGCTGAGCGTCGCCGCCAAGGCCGAGAGGACGGCGGCGGCTGGCGCGCACGGCGCGGAAATAAAACCGCCATTGCGGCCCACTAGCGGAGCCACAATGCCGAGCGCCGCTGCGCCGAAGATGCCCGCCCGTGCGCCTTCTGCGGCCAGACCCGGGTCAATCGATGTGTAGACCAGCACGCCAAACGCGATGGAGGAAGGCAGCGCGACCAGCATCGCCGCCAGCCCGCCCCAGAGGTCACCGGGGAAACTGCTGGCACCCATCGGGGCCCGCCCGGTGGGTTTCTGATTGGTCGTTGGGTTGCTCATGGAATTTTTACCTGGATGGGGTTGACCTTTTCTATCGGGGTCGTAATGACGGTCTTAAGCGAGCTGTTCCAGCTGCGCCTAGGAACGAGACTGGCCCGGCCCTGGCCCGCTCGCAATCCATCAATGTCTAGGGAAAATCCTTAGCGAGAATTAGCCGCAATAGCAGTAGCTCAAAGGCCGCTAAACGATTAATAGTAACCAGCGCGGCACGCTTCCGCAAATAGCCATGAACTTCGCATTAATCGGCTCCTCCGGGTCAGGCAAGGGCACTCAGCTCGCGCGCCTGACGCAGCAATTTGGCTTGGCGCCGCTCAATGTCGGCGGCATCCTGCGCGAAAACCTGGCCACTAGGACTGCCTTGGGTATGCTGGCCCGGAAATACATGAACCAAGGCGAACTGGTGCCCGACGAAGTGGTGGACGCCATGGTCGAGGCTTGGCTCGCGGGGATTGGCCCGCGGCAGGGAATAATTTTGGACGGGTTTCCGCGCACGGTCTATCAAGCCCGATTTCTTGACGAATTATTCGCCGGGATGAAGCGCACCCTCGACGCCGTCATTTACCTCAAGATCCACCCGGATACGGCGCTCCGGCGGCTCACCGGAAGATATTTCTGCCTACGCTGCCATGCATCCTATCACATGGAATATCTTCCTCCCGCGCAAGCGGGGGTGTGCGACCGTTGTGGAGGCAAACTTGACCGCCGCCCCGATGACAATCCGGCCTTCGCTCAAATGCGCTTGCGGGCCTTTCAGCGCACCACCGGCCCGCTGCTCGATTATTATCATTCCTCGAATCGTCTGGCGGTGGTGGAGGCGGAGGCCGCCGCCGAGGTGGTTTTCGAGAACATACGCCAAGCGATAGAGTCCCTCACACGGCGCGAACCGCTGGCAGTGGCCGTGGTTTCCACGGCCTTAATGCAATTGCCCAAATCGGCGCAGATAACGACCGCCCCACGTCCGATTCCCAAGGGCGGAGGATTCGTGCTCGTCGGCGGGCCGGGCAGCGGCAAAGGCACCCAAGCCGAGCAACTCTGCGACCAACTCCACCTCCCGCATATCGCCACCGGCGATCTTTTTCGCGACAACCTCAAACGCCAGACCGAGTTGGGCAACCTCGCCAAGACCTACATGGATCGCGGTGAATTGGTGCCCGACGAGGTCACGGACGCGATGGTGCAGGCCCGGTTGGGACAACCGGACACCGCGGCCGGCTTCGTCCTCGACGGCTTTCCTAGGACGATGCATCAAGCCGAGGCGCTCACGGACATGCTCGAACACCTCGGGCGTCATCTTGCCGGCGTCATTTATATCAATGTTTCCGACGACGAAATCGTAAAACGGCTCTCGGGGCGGCTGGTCTGCCGCAATTGCCAGACGCCCTACCACACACTCTTCAAACCGCCGGCGCAGCCCGGAATTTGCGACCATTGCGGCGGCCCGCTCTATCAGCGCGACGACGACAACCCCACAACCGTCCGCGCGCGGCTAAAAACTTTTCACGGCCAAACCGGCCCGCTCATCGAGTATTACCAAAAGGCCGGCGTGGTCGCCGAAATCGCCGGAGAAGGGCAGGTCGCCCAAGTCACCGCGCGCACGCTGGACGCCGCCAAAAAGCTCGCGGCTTAACCGCGCCCACCCCAAAATCCATTTGCCATGTTTGAATCCGCCAATCTCGACCACCGCGTGGACAAAGCGGTGTATAAGCGCGAAGTGCCGAAGCTGCGCGAGGCACTCCTCAATGCGCAATACGACCTGAAGGAAAGTGGCCGCTTTCCCGTCTTGATCCTCATTGCCGGCGTGGAGGGCGCCGGCAAGGGCGAGACCGTCAATCTGCTCAATGAATGGATGGACCCGCGCTACATCAGCACCCAGGCTTTTTTTGAGCCGTCGGATGAAGAGCGCGAGCGGCCCGCCCTCTGGCGCTTTTGGCGCGCGCTGCCGCCGAAGGGCAAACTCGGCGTCTTTTTCGGGGCTTGGCACACCATGCCCGTCATCCAGCGCGTGCAAGGCGATATCACCGAGGGCGAGTTTGCACAGCAAATTGGCGAAATTGTGCGCCTGGAAAAAATGCTGTGCGACGAGGGCGTCCTGCTGCTCAAATACTGGTTTCACCTCTCGAAGCCGCAGCAAAAACGCCGCCTAAAACAACTGGAAAAGGATTCCGCCACGCGCTGGCGCGTCACCGAGCGCGAATGGGAATATTTCAAGGCTTATAAAAAGTTCATCCGCGTGTGCGAACCGTTTTTGCGCAAGACCTCGACGGGCGAAGCGCCCTGGATCGTCGTCCCGGCTGCGGATCCGCGTTACCGCGCCCTGACCGTGGGCCGCCACCTGCTGACCGCCCTGCGCGAGCGTCTTAAAGACCAGCCGGCCAAAGTCCCAGCGGTCAGCACGCCGCCGCTGGCGCTGCCTGCGGACAACCTGAACGTGCTGCGCGCGCTGAAGCTCAACCAGCCGCTGACCAAGGACGCATACAAGGCGGAACTGGAGAAATGGCAGGGCCGCCTCAATGCCGCAGCGCGCGATCCCCGTTTCCGATCCCTTTCCGTGGTCACGGTGTTTGAAGGCAATGACGCTGCCGGCAAGGGCGGCGCCATCCGTCGCGTGACCAGCGCGCTCGACGCGCGGTCCTACCACAATATTTCGGTCGCCGCGCCCACCGAGGAGGAGCGCGCGCAACCCTACCTCTGGCGTTTCTGGCGGCATCTGCCGCGGCGCGGTCGTTTTGCCTTTTTCGACCGCTCGTGGTATGGTCGCGTGCTGGTGGAACGCGTCGAAGGGTTTTGTAGCGAGGCCGACTGGCACCGCGCCTACGTCGAAATCAACGACTTCGAACAGGCCATGGTGCGCCACAACATCATTGTGGTTAAATTTTGGCTCGCCATCAGCAAGGAGGAGCAGCTCAAGCGCTTCCAATTGCGCGAGAAAACCGCCTTCAAGCGCTTCAAAATCACTGCGGAGGACTGGCGCAACCGCAAGCAATGGGGCGCCTATGAGCTTGCCGTCTGCGACATGGTGGACCGCACCTCAACGTCCATCGCGCCGTGGACGCTGGTTGAGGCCAATAATAAATATCACGCCCGCATCAAGGTGTTGAAGACCCTCTGCCAGGCCGTGGAAGCGGCGCTCGAAAACGTCAAGCCGGCCAAAAAAAGTAGTACTGCGGAAAATCCGTGCGATTCCTCCGCGCCGGGATGCAAGTTCACGTCTTGGTTGAGCGCCGCTTATTCTTCGAGAAAATCCAGGGAGCGCCCGAAGGTTTCGCGGGACAGGGCGACGGCGACGATGGCGATGAGCACGCAGGCGCAGCCCACCACCGCCGCGCCGTCAATAATCCCGAGCCGGTCGCGCGCGAACGCAAAGGCCCACGAAATTGGGATCAGCGCCCCGCGCACCAAGTTCGGCACCGCCGTCGTCACCGTGGCGCGGAGGTTGGTGCCGAATTGCTCCGCGGCATTGGTCACCATCAGCGCCCAAAAACCGATGCCAATGCCGAGAAAGAGGCACCGCTCGTAATACCCGGTCAAATTCGCAGGCGTCCAATAGAGATAAATGAGCGTGCTCATCAAACCGAGCAGATGAAAGATGATCAGGGCCGCGCGGCGGCGGCGAATGACCTGGCTCAAGCCGTTGCAGAGCAACCCGCCAACCGTCAGCCCCGTGTAGGCGAGGGTTATGGCCGTGCCGGCCACCGGCACGGGATTCAGGTTCATCGCCTTCCCGAACTCCGGCGCGTAAGTGATAAGAATGCCGATCACCAAATAAGCCGGCAGCCCGGCGAGGATGCACAACAGAAAGCGGTAAACGCGCGTCGGCGAACGAAACAGCAGCGGCAGGCTGCCGCGCACAATGTTGGCCTGGCGCACGGAGTCGTAAAGGCCGGATTCATACAGGCCGACGCGCAGCAGGAGCAACAACAGCCCCATGCCCCCGCCAATCATATAGGCCGTGTGCCAATTGAACGCCTGGCCCACCCACGCCGCGAAAATTGCCCCCGGCACCCCCACCGTCGCGATCAGCATGGTGCCCAGCCCGCGCCGTTCGGCCGACATGCATTCGCTGACCAACGTCACGCCCGCGCCCAATTCGCCGGCCAGGCCAAATCCAGCGACAAACCGCCACGCTTCATACGCTCCCACCGAATGGGCAAAACCGTTCGCCAGATTCGCCACGGAATATAAAATGATGGAGCCAAATAAAACGGAGAGCCGCCCGCGTTTGTCGCCCACCATGCCCCAAACAAACCCGCCCAGGAGGATTCCCGCCATCTGCCAGTTAAGCAGCCGCAACCCGACCGCCAAAGTGTCGGCATCCGCCACGCCCAAATCCAGCAGGCTCTGCTTTCGTACGACGCTGAAGAGCAGCAAGTCAAACACGTCCACGAAATAGCCCAGCGCGGAGACGGTGATCAACAGCCCGAGGTGTTTTGACGATGGGGAGTTCTTGGCAATCACAGCGGTTCAGACAGGCTGGAAATTTAAAAAAAAGCAAAACGTTATTTGCCCTTGGCCGGGGCGGGCAGAAAGACGGCGCAACCGGGGACGGGTGCGGCGACGGGCATGAGGTGGCCGGTTTGGGCGTTGACGCAAAAGGCCGAGCGGGCCTAAAACGGCCACGCTATTTCTTCTCGGCCTGCGCCCTGGCCCATTCGGCCTGCTGGTCGGCCCACCATTGGTTGAGCTTGACGGGGTCCACGCCCAAATTGGCAATATCCTTGCCGTAGAATTTGAGGGAGATTTCCTGAAGACACTCGACCGCGTAATCGCGTTCCGGCGCGGAGTCGTGCGTGGCGGCGTTAATCAGGATGGGGACGGCGAAGGTGTTCCAACTGACGATTTGGTCCATCAGCGCGATTTGCTTATCTGAGGTCAGCGCGGGGTCGTCGAGCTGCGTGACGAGGGCGGAAAGTTCGCGGTCGGCCTTGGTCGGAAAGAGACCCCAATGGTAATGCTGATCAAGGGCGAGGACATAGAGCATCGCCACATAAAGGAAAAAGGCCGCCAGCGCCGCCGGGGCCAGGTAGCGCCGCCAGGGCGGGGGCGTCGGCCCAGGCGTGGGGAGCGCAGGCGCGGGGGGGGCGGGAGGGGCGGCGATGGTTTCCATTGTGAACAGCCTTTTAGATAAACCTATGCTTGGCCGTTTGTCAAAAGGAAGTGGAGGGAAAGTTGGCGAAAAACGCGCGCGCAAAGGCAACCATCCCGCACGGGGGCCAAAATTCTATAAACTCGGAACTGGCAACTTTGTTGCACCCCTGCCACACTTTTCCCTTTTTCCATGAACCCACATGATCATTTTTGGGAGCGCGTCCGCGCCGAGGCCGCGGCTGTGGCCCGGCGCGAGCCAGCCCTCGGGCCGTTGCTCGAGGAGGTCTTCGTGCGGCGCGGGTCGCTCGAGGAGGCGCTGAGCATCCGCCTGGCGCGCAAACTGGCCTACCACGCCACGCCGGAAAGCCAGCTCCTCGAAGTCTTCCATGAAATTTTCGCCGCGGGCCCGGACCTCAAGCTCCAGGTCCAGGCGGACATTCTGGCCATCAAGGAGCGCGACCCGGCCTGCCGCGATTTGCTCACGCCGATCTTGTATTTCAAGGGCTTTCACGCGCTGACGTGCCACCGCTTCGCCCACCATTTGTGGAACCACGGGCGCACCGACCTCGCGCTGTATCTGCAAAGCCTCGTCTCCGAAGTCTTCGCCGTGGACATCCACCCGGCGGCGCGCATCGGCGGGGGCATTCTGCTCGACCACGCCACGGGCTTCGTCGCGGGCGAAACGTCCGCTATCGCCGACAACGTGTCCATCCTGCACGGGGTGACGCTCGGCGGCACGGGCAAGGAATGCGGCGACCGGCATCCGAAAATCCGCAGCGGCGTGCTGATCGGCGCGGGCGCGAAAATCCTGGGCAACATCGTGGTCGGCGAAGGCGCGAAAATCGGCGCCAACAGCGTCGTGCTGCACGACGTGCCCCCGCACGCGACCGTCGCCGGCGTCCCCGCGCGCATCGTCGGCCGCGCCGCCGAGGCCGAACCCGCCCGCGCCATGAAACACGACTTGGACAATCTCGAGGAGTTCATCAACCACGGCGAGGGGATTTGAAACCGCTATTATAGGTGTTGACGCATTTTGGGACATTGCTCGTTTCGTAGCGCTGAGCTTTAGCCAGCGCTACGAAAATACCTCCGCAGCGCAAACGCGTATGTCATCCGGACTTCCGATGGCAAGGAACACCCCGTGCCCCATCCGGACTTTGCGCTGATTGGAAACTACAACATCGTCGTGGAAGGCAAAAAGGGTGGCATCATCGTCATTGACCCTGATCATGTGGTGGCCATCCAATGGGTGAACAAGCGCCACCGCTCCAAAGCGGCGTGAGCACAGTGGGCTGCTCTTGCGACTCAGTGGCAACATGGAGCTTTTTGGATAAAGCACAAAATATGTCCAACGTAAAAAAAGTACTGGAACTGTTTCGGGCAAAGGGAACTGTACAGCATGTCCTGACAGCAGCCGAGAAAGATTATCCGTGTTGGCAACGTGCCAATTATTCACGACGGTGATATATCAGCTGCTTTATAGCTTCATCTTGGGTTTTTTGACATAGACCTTTTGAGCACATCTCTTAGTATCTTTTGACTTTCCTCGTTATCATTAATTTCACAACATACAGCAGCATGTCTAGCTGCTACTTCGGTTACTTTAAATTCTTTTTTCAATAGGCTTTCAACCACTCTCTTATGGCCAAAAAGACTGGCTACACAAAGTGCATCATTTAGTTCCTCTGGAGTGAAGGCAATTCCTAGCCCTAATAAACTCTTAACAATATCTAAATTTCCTTCTTCGCTCGCCCTGCGCATTGCAAATCGTACCTTTACCTTAAACCCGGGCTGTTCCTGATACTGGCCCATTAACTCATTTGCATAAATTCTTCCTATGATTTCAGTATATAGACCTTCGGGAGTTTGCATGGATGTATGGGGTTAAGGGCTGAGTGTTGAACGAGAAATGAAACGCAATTATTTAATCCCTGCACCTGAACTCCGGCAACTCCAAAAGAGCAATTCCATTTATCAGTTTAGCTCAAATCCACCGGATCCACGTCAATCGTTTCCAAGACTTCCTTGTCCAGGGGAAACTCCTCGCGGAGTTGGCTGAGGAGCGGGGCGATGCGGGAAATGCGGTCGGTGAAATACCAGAGTTGGAAGCGGTAATAGCCTTTTAATTTGTCGAGGGGCGGCGGGGCGGGGCCGCGCAGTTCGACCCCGGCGGGCAATACCGCTTCCGCGCGCCGAGCCCATTGCTCGGCGTAAAATTTCACCTTCTCGGCGTTGTGGCCGCGAAACAGATGGCGGACGAGCCGGCGCGACGGCGGGTAATGGTATTCCCGACGCAGCGCGAGTTCGGCGTCGAGAAAGCCGTCGAAGTCGGCGCGCTTGGCGAACTGGATGGGCGCGGCGTGCGGCGTGTAGGTTTGCACGAAGACTTCGCCCGCAGTGTCCCCGCGGCCCGCGCGACCGGAGACTTGCACGAGGAGCTGAAACGTGCGCTCGTTGGCGCGGAAATCCGTCTGGTGCAGCGAGAGGTCGGCGTCCACCAGGCCGCAGAGGGTGACGTTGGGGAAGTCGAGGCCCTTGGCGATCATCTGCGTGCCGACGAGCACGTCAATTTTGCCGCGGCGGAAATCGGCGAGGATTTGCCGGAAGAGCGTGCGCTTTTGCATCGTGTCGGAGTCGAGGCGCACAATTTTGGCGCGCGGCAGCACGCGCAGCGCCGCCTCCTCGACGCGTTGCGTGCCCGAGCCGCGCTGGCGGAGGGATTCCGTTTTGCATTGCGGGCAGCGGCGCGGCGCAGGTTCCGTATAGCCGCACCAGTGGCAGCGCAGGCGCTCGTCGGTGCGGTGATAAGTGAGCGCGACGCTGCAGTTATGGCAATGGGACACAAAACCGCATTCAAGGCATTGCAGCGACGAGGAATAGCCGCGGCGGTTGAGGAACAAAATGCTTTGCTCGCGCTTATCGAAGCGGTCGCGCAGGGCTTCGGCGAGTTCGCGCGAAATCACCAGCGGGCCGGCGCGGCGGTTCTGGTGGCGCAGATCCACCAGGCGCATCGGCGGCAGCGAACGGCCGTCCACGCGCTCGGGCAGGCGGTTCAATTTGTAGCGGCCCTCGCGCGCGTTGAACAGCGATTCGAGCGCAGGCGTGGCGGAGCCGAGCACGGCGACCGCCCCGGCGAGTTTCGCGCGGTAAACCGCGGCGTCGCGCCCGTGGTAGCGCGGCGCCTCCTCCTGCTTAAAGGCCGGCTCGTGCTCCTCGTCCACCACTATGAGGCGCAAATTCGCCACCGGTGCAAACACCGCCGAGCGCGCGCCGACGACCACGCGCGCCTCGCCCCGCGCCACCGCCATCCACGAATCGAAGCGTTCGCCGGCCGAGAGATGGCTGTGCCAGACGACGACCTGCGCGCCGGTGTCGGCCAGCGCCGAGCGCAGCCGGCCGACGGTCTGCGGAGTCAGCGCGACTTCGGGCACAAGGTAAATGACGCCGCCGCCCGCCGCGAGCACCGCGCGGATGGAGCGCAGATACACTTCCGTTTTGCCCGAGCCGGTGATGCCGTGCAGCAAATGGACTTGGAATTTTTTTGCGTCGAGGCTCGCCGTAATGTCGGAAATGGCGGCTTGCTGGTGTTCGTTCAGCTCGAATTTTCCGACGGCGGCGGCGGCTTCGGTTTCGGCGATTTCGTCCTCATAGGCGACGCGCGGGTTTTCCTGCTTCACTTCCTCGGCAAGGCCTTTTTCGACAAGGGTATCGAACGTGGCGGGGGAAAGTTTCAGCCGAGCAATGAGCAGGCCGCGCGCGAGGGGGACGGTTTGCTGGGCGAGAAAGCGGTAGGCGGCGGCCTGTTTGGGCGCGCGGCGTTCGAGCGCGGCGAGTTCTTCGGCGGTGAGCGCGAGGCGGCCCGCGCGCAACCGCCGTTCCATGCGCAGCGCCATGCCCGCGCGCACGGGCGCGGGAATCATGGTTTCGAAGACCGTCTCGATGGGCGCGAGGTAATAGGCGGCGATCCATTTCGCGAGCGCGAGCAAATCGGGCGTCAAAATCGGCTCGGGAAAAACGAGTTCGAGGACGTTTTTGATTTTTGCGGCGGGCACATCCTGGGCGGTGCCGAGGCGCTCGACGATGCCGAGCGTGGGCGTGTGGCGCAGCGGCACGCGCACCAGGCAGCCGGGCTGCACGCGGCCCGTGAGGTGCGGCGGCAGGCGGTAGGCCAGCGCGTGATCCACCCCGGCAAGGGGAATGACTTCGACCAACTCGCCCCCGCCGGCATCCGTGGCACGCACGACGGTGGCGCGTCGCGAGTGGGCAACCACCGGGGGGAAGTCCGGAAAAAGATCAAATTCGCTCGCGCGCGACATGGTGGATGTTGAAGGGTGGAAATCACGGGGGCAACCCCGACGGTGGCCCGACTAGGCTACCCCACCCTATTTCCTGACGTTGACCTTCCGGCGCTTTAGTGTCAATTTTGTCTCAATAACGGATTCCTCCCTTCCCTTCACCCGCATGGCCGCCACTGTTTCCAGCGCCACCGGCACCTCCGGCCCGCCGCCCCGCGCGCCGTCAGCGGAGCCTTCGATGGCCATCGAGAACCCGCGCGACACGTTCAAGGAATTTCTCGCCAGCAAGGGCCTGCGCGTCACGAACCAGCGCCTGGCAATTTTTGACGCCGCCTTCAACCAGCACGACCACTTCACCGCCGAGGACTTGCTCGAACGCGCCCGCGCGCTGGACGACTCGGTGTCCCGCGCCACCGTTTACCGCAGCCTGCCGATTTTGACCGAGAGCGGCCTGGTGCGCGAGGTGGACGTGGGCCGCGACTATAAATACTACATGGCCAACGCGCGCGCCCGCACCTTCCAGGCCCAGCTCATCTGCCTGGATTGTGACAAGATCTTCGAGGTGGATGCGCCCTTCATGGAATGGTATGGAAAAACTGTTTGTGACAAGCGCGACATGGAGCCGGAATCGCAGCGCCTGCAGGTCACGGCCCGCTGCCGCGCCCGGCTGCGCGGCGCCCGCTGCCCGCACGCCGCGGCCGCGACCGTCTCCTCGACCCGCGCCAAATAGGCATTTTATGGCCGATCCCGACCGCCAATTCCAAATCAAGTTCTTCGAGGGCGTCCTCAAGCACAATCCGGATTACCCGGAGGTGATTGCCTTGCTCGGCGGCCTTTACACGGAAGAGGGCCGCGTGGACGAGGGCTTGCGCATGGATCGCAAGCTGGTGCGCCTGACGCCGCAGAACCCCATCGCGCATTACAACCTCGCCTGCTCGCTCGCGCTCAAGCGCCGCAAGGCCGACGCCGTGCGCGCCCTGCGCCGCGCCGTCGAAACCGGCTACCGCGATCTGGACAAACTGCGCGAAGACCCCGACCTGGCCTCGCTGCGCGACTACGCGGCTTTTCTGGAAGTCGAAGCCGAGCTAATTCGCGCGCAAACGCAGGCCAATCCCGAGCTGGGGCGGTCGTGACCTAATCGCTTCTCATACGACTTAACGAATCGGAGATTTTACGGAACTATGCACTTAACAAACCTTTGGGTCTCCTCGTTTCAAAAAATAAACGCTTCACTTGACGCTAACATAGCCACAAACAACCAGTTGCATCGTTCGCAACAAGTCAAAATGTTCTGGTATTGCACTAACACTAGCTGGGCCTCTGTCCCTTATAACATCTTTTATCATTTTAACGAATTCATCAATACTTTTTGCTTCACCTCCCGCAAAATTCTTGCGGGAATCTGGAACACTGGGGAATATCGCAACATGGTGAATCGGCGTTATATCACTTAATTCTTTGGGGGACGGTTCGAGATAAAGGTCAATGGCCTCCCGAATATTCTTCAACGCGGCCGCGCGCGTGCGGCCTTGGGACCAACAGCTTTTCAAAGAGGGGCAGTGGGCGGTGAAGTAACCGTCCTGACCGCGGGCAATGACAATTTTCAGCTCCATGGAAAACAAGTTTGCGGTCATGCCGGAAGAAGTCAATTTTATAGCTCGGACTGTCCATGCCCGCCGCCCTTCCCGAATTGAACTACGAACCGCACGTCCTCGCGCCCGCGCGGGGCGGGCCGGCGCCGTTGTCGGCGTTGCAGCAGGAGGTGCTGCGCCTCAAGCGCGAGCGCCGGGCCGTCATCCTCGCGCATAATTACCAGGTCGAGGAAATCCAGCGCGTGGCGGATTTCGTGGGCGATTCGCTGGGCTTGTCCTACGAGGCGGCCAAGGCCGATGCGGAGGTCATCGCTTTTTGCGGCGTCCACTTCATGGCGGAGACGGCGAAAATCGTGAATCCCGGCAAAATTGTGCTGCTGCCGGACCTCGCCGCGGGATGCTCGCTATCGGACTCATGCCCGGCGGAAAAACTGGCCGCCTATAAAGCCGCGCACCCAGGCCTCTACGTGGTCGCCTACATCAATTGCTCGGCGGCGGTGAAGGCGCTCAGCGACGTGATCGTGACGAGCAGCAACGCGGTGAAAATCGTACAACGCGTGCCGCCGGAGCGGGAGATTTTGTTCGTGCCCGACCAGAACCTGGGCCAGTGGGTCGCGCAACAGACGGGAAGGGCCATGCGCCTGTGGCCGGGGAGTTGCTACGCGCACGTCCTGTTCACCGTGCGCGCCCTCGAAAAAATCAAATTGAAGTTTCCCGGCGCACCGGTCGTCGCCCACCCGGAATGCGTGCTGGCCGTGCGCGATCTGGCGGATGAGGTTTGCAGCACGGAAAAAATGGTGGCGTTCTGCCGCAACAATCCGGCGCCGGCCTTCATCGTGGCGACCGAGTCGGGCATGATGCACCGGCTGCACCGCGAAATCCCGGACAAAACCTTCATCGCCGCGCCGACGGACAAATGCGCGTGCAACGACTGCCGCTTCATGAAACTCAACACGCTGGAAAAGCTGCACGCCTGCCTGCGGGACTTGCAACCCCGCATCGAGTTGCCGCCGGACATCCTCGAGCAGGCGCGGGCGCCGATCCAGCGGATGCTCGACTGGAGCCGGTGAACCTTTGCCAGCCATGCCTCCGCCGTATCAGGTCAGTTTCAAACCACGCGCCCTGAATGACCTTGCCGCGCTGCCTCAGGCTGGCGCGGCCCGAGTCATGGAGCGCTTGGGCCATCTCGCCCAAGGTCTGCCCGCCGACGTAAAGAAATTATCCCAGCAGGAACCCGGCTACCGCCTGCGCTCCGGTGAATGGCGCGCCTTGTTTGATCTCGACAGCCAGCAAATCACCGTTTACCGTGTCTTGCATCGCCGCGAGGCTTACCGATGAGCGCCCCATCCCTCCATCCCCGCTACATTGAAGAGGACGGCAAAAAAACCTTTGTGGTTCTGCCGTATGATGAGTTTGTGGGCCTGCAGGAGCACTTGGAAGATGCCGAAGATTTGCGCATTATCCGTCGCGAGCGGGAAATTTCCCGTTCGGAACCGACGCTTTCACTGGATGAAGTCAGGCGGCGTTTGGGTCTGTAAATTGTCGCCCATGCTCGACTGGAGCCGCTAACGCAAAAGGACCATTTTATCATGGCGCGGGCCGGGGGTTGTGTTCATTATCCCGCTTCAAGCATGAAATCAAACCCCTCAACTTGGACGACTGCCGCAGCGCGGTCGCTAGCCGGCCTGTTGGCGGCCGGGGCGCTGCTTTTCGCCGGTGCTTGCAGCGACGGGCCGAACAGCGACGTGGAGGAGACGGTGCAAATCATTTCCGCGCCGGCCAACGCCAAAGTGACGATTGATGGCGTGGACTCCGGCACCACGCCCATCCCGGCCGTGCTGGGCAAAGACCGCGAGACGCACGTCGTCATCAGCAAGCCGGGGTTTGCGCCCGCGGACATTTACGTCCATGTGCAGGACGGGCACCTGACACCAAACCCGGTGGACGTGAAACTGCGCTGCGAATTGCTGCCCGACAAACCCGGCCCGAATCGCGCGGCCGAGCTGGCCACCTGCCTGGAAAATTTGAAGAAATACGTCGCCATCGGCAACATCGTGCCGGAGGACGAGGCCTATGCGGAGGCGCAAATCCGGGAGTTTTATAAGTGAAGTGCCTCAGTGCCTTCTTCAAAAAATGGAGCCGGCAGTCGGACTCGAACCGACGACCTACGGTTTACAAAACCGTAGCTCTACCAACTGAGCTATGCCGGCAAATTGCTTATAAGCAACGAGTTATAAAATAGATTTTTGACCCTAAAATAGTAGTTGTCACCCGTTCGTGTAACTCGGTAGTATTCGGGCATGAAATCCCCACAAAAAAAACCCCGCCCGCCAGGATGGGCGAACGTATTCCAAGGTAGCTGAGTGCCTGTATCGAAGTGACGCATCAGGCATATATTATGCACTGCTCAAAAAGAGCGGCAAGCAAATCCGCCGGTCCCTCAAGACCGATGATCGCAAGTTGGCGGAACGTCGCTTGGCTGAATTCCGCGAAAAGGTTGACCGGCTCGACCTCGGCGAAGGCAAGACCCGCCTGACCTTTGACGAAGTGGCGGCGCGGTGGCTGGATTCCCTGCGGTCGCATCTCAAGCCATCCTCGGCGCTGCGCCGGGAAACCAGCCTCAAGCAACTGCGCCCCACCTTCGGAGCCGTCCCAGTGCGCAGCATTATCCGCCTGCAATGCGAAGAGTGGGCCAAGCATCGTAGCCCGCAGATCGCGGCCTCCACCTTCAACAATGAGCGGGAAACCATGCTCTCGGTGCTGGAATACGCGCAGCGGGAAGGGTTGATCATGGACAATCCGGCCAAGGTCATCGGTCGCCGCAAGCTTGGCAAGACAACCGTGCTCATTCCCAGCCGGGAGCAATTCGAAAAGCTGGTTGCCACCCTGCGCGGTCTCGACATCCGCTACCAGGACGCCGCCGATTTTATCGAACTCCTAGCATACTCCGGGATGCGTAAGGCAGAAGCCAACGCCTTCGGCCTGGCTGACGTGGATTTTGAGCGCGGGAGCTTCAACGTTACTGGCGGCGAGCTCGGCACCAAAAACCACGAAATGCGTGTGGTCCCGCTCTTTCCCGTCTTCCGCGCGTTCGTTCAACGCCTCCAAACACAAAGCCCGCGTCCGGCAGATAAACCGCTGGTGCCGATCCTCGACGGCAAGAACGCTTTGGACACCGCTTGCAAGCTCAACGGTTACCCGCACTTTACGAATCATTGCATGAGACACTTTTTTGTCAGTAATGCGCTTGAAAAGGGCGTTGAATTCAAGACCATAGCTGCTTGGGTCGGCCACAAGGACGGCGGCTTGCTCGTCGCCAAAACCTACGGCCACCTCCGCGATACCCACTCTTTCGAAATGGCCAAAAGAATTACTTTATGAATGCAGAAGCAGAAGCCCAGAAAAATCGGCACCTCCGAGAGTTTTTGGAGACCAAAGCTGCAAGTGCCGTTTCTGGAGCTTCGCGAGATCGCGTAGATGGCTCGGAGGCCCCGCCAACAAAAGCCCCCCGGCCCTTACGGGCGGGGGGGGCTTTTGTTGGCGGGCCTGAGCTTGTTAGAATTCTCAATAAGTCCCAAATGCAAGTCGCTTTCGCTGCCAGAAGCCAGCAACCTTGAACTTGACGGCCAAAAGGAAGAGGCCAAAACTATGTTTTGACATAGCTTGAGCGGTCGCATCTCGACCGATTTCAACCGGACCATGGCAGATGAAAGAGGCCGTCGGGTATGCGGGTGATTCACCGGGGCAAGTCCCGCCGCAGCGGGATTGGGGTGTTTAGTCGAACGTAGGCGAGGTTCGCTCTAGAAAAAAGAACGGGTTAGTAGCCGAGAAGGTGCTCAGTGACGCTTTAAAATGGCCCAAAGTGCATGTTGGCATGGTGGCACTTCCCAGGCTATGGTTGGCGCGTGGGCTCATTTGCGGCGGTGACTTTTGCCTTGATGCGGCGAACGTTTTTGTTTAGTGAATCGTGGTGTTATGGTTGTTCCATGGCATAGCGTTCCGTTAAATGATGAAGAGGATTCACCATTTAACCGTGTGAACATGGCGAAAACCACCGCGCGCCTCGAAGTTAACGTAGTCGCCGGACGCAGCGCAGCCACCACGGTTTGTTCCTCGAATCCGCTGAAGCTCCTGGTTCCGCGCCCGCGCGGGGAAAGCATCTGGGCCTACCTGGGCAGTTTCGGGGGCGGGTTCGTGGCGGGGGATGAGACCAGCATGGCCATTCGTCTGGGAGCCGACGCCCGCTGTTTTCTATCCACGCAGGCTTCCACCAAAATCTACCGCAATCCTCGCGAGCTACCCTGCGGCCAATCGCTCCGGGCCGAGCTCGCAGCCGGTTCGCTGCTCGTCTTCGCGCCCGACCCCATCCAGTCCTTTGCCGGCTCGGCCTATGCCCAGCGCCAGGAATTTCATCTGCAAGCGGGCGCCAGTCTAGTGCTGGTCGATTGGTTTTGCTCCGGTCGCACAGCGCGCAACGAACGCTGGATTTTCACGCGTTTGCAAAGCCGGAACGAAATTTTTGTCGGCGGAGAAAGATTGCTGGTGGATTCCCTGCTGCTGGATCAGGCCGATGGCCCGCTCGAAGGGACCCATCGCATGGGCCGCTTTAATTGCGTCGCCGTCATTGTCGTCATGGGAGCCTCCGTGGCCGAGGCCGCGGCGAACTGGCTCGCGGAAGTGGCCAGCCGTCCGGTGGCGCGGCGCGCCAGCCTCATCGTCACCGCCAGCCCCCTGCGGGAAGGCGTCATCGTGCGCGTGGCCGGCGAAAGTAGCGAGGAAGTCGCCCGCGAAATTCATCGCGGACTCGCCTTTGTGCCCAAATTGCTGGGTGACGACCCGTGGTCTAGAAAGTGGTAAAACTATTATGCACCTGAACCCTCGAGAACTGGACAAGTTAATCCTGCACCAAGCCGGTGTCCTGGCGCAAAAACGGCTGGCGCGCGGCTTGCGCCTCAATCATCCCGAGGCCGTCGCGCTGATCGCTACGCAGTTGCTCGAATTCGTTCGCGACAGCAAAAGCGTTTCCGAATTGATGGACCTCGGCCGCCAGTTGCTCGGCCGCAACCAGGTGATGGAGGGCGTGCCTTCCATGATTACAGAAGTGCAGGTTGAGGGAACTTTTCCCGACGGCACCAAATTGATCACCGTGCACCATCCCATCGCCGCCGCCGAGGGCAACCTCGTCCTGGCGTTGCAGGGAAGTTTTTTGCCCGTGCCGGACGCCGCCTTGTTCAAGCCGGAGGTCGCAGATATTGAGCCGGGTGAATGTCTCGCGTCGGAGGGAGTCGTGGAACTCAACGCAGGCCGCAACAGCATCAAGCTCCCGGTCACCAATCTGGGCGACCGCCCCGTCCAGGTGGGCAGCCACTACCATTTCATCGAGACCAACGCCTCGCTCGAATTTGACCGGCTCGCGGCCTACGGCAAACGCCTGGACATTCCCGCCGGGACGGCCGTGCGGTTCGAGCCGGGCGAAACCAAAACCGTGCAGCTCGTCGACATCGCCGGCCGGCGTGTTATCCACGGCGGCAATAATCTGGCCAGTGGCCCGGTTTCCGACGCCGGCAGGGCGGCGGCGGCCACCCGCATCGCGCAACAAGGTTTTTCCCACAAATCATCCTGACCCACCATGTCGCACCTCATGAAACGCCAGCATTACGCCGAGATGTTCGGCCCGACCACGGGCGATCGCGTCCGGCTCGGCGACACTTCTCTCCTCCTGCAAGTCGAGCGCGACCACACGGTCTACGGCGACGAGTGCAAATTTGGCGGCGGCAAGCCCATTCGCGAAGGCCAGGGCCAGGCCGCCGGCGTGGGACAGGAGGATTGCCTGGATTGTGTCATTACCAACGCCCTCGTCGTGGACTACACGGGCATTTACAAAGCCGACGTGGGCATCAAGAACGGCCTGATTGCCGGGATCGGCAAGGCGGGCAATCCCGATGTCATGGCCGGAGTCTCCCAAAACATGATCGTCGGGGTGACCACAGAAGTGATCGCCGGCGAGGGGCTGATCCTTACCGCCGGCGGGATCGACTCGCACATTCATTTCATCTGCCCGCAACAGGCTCATGAGGCCATCGCTGCCGGACTGACCACCATGGTGGGCGGCGGCACCGGCCCGGCCACCGGGACTTGCGCCACCACCTGCACGCCGAGCGCGTTTTATCTCGAACGGATGCTGCAGTCGACCGATGCCCTGCCGCTGAATTTTGGCTTCACCGGCAAAGGCAACACCGCCCTGCCGCAAGGATTGCAGGAACAGATTCTCGGCGGCGCCATCGGCCTGAAGCTCCATGAGGACTGGGGCACCACGCCCGCCGCCATTGATTGCTGCCTGCGCGTCGCCGATGACCACGACGTGGCGGTGACCATCCATACCGACACCTTGAACGAATCGGGCTTTGTCGAAGCGACCATCGCCGCGATCAAAGGCCGCACCATCCATACTTACCACTCCGAAGGCGCCGGTGGCGGCCACGCGCCGGACATCATTCGCATCTGTGGTGAGGCGCACGTGCTGCCCAGTTCCACCAATCCGACGCGCCCCTATACCGTCAACACGATCGACGAGCATCTCGACATGGTGATGTTCTGCCACCACCTCGACCGCAAACTGCCGGAGGACGTCGCCTTCGCCGAGAGCCGCATTCGCGGCGAGACCATCGCCGCCGAGGATATCCTGCACGACCTCGGTGCCATCAGCATGATGAGTTCCGATTCGCAGGCCATGGGCCGCATCGGCGAAGTCATCACCCGCTCGTGGCAAACGGCGGACAAGATGAAGCAACAACGCGGGTCGCTGCCGGGCGAAGCCGCGGGCAACGACAATCTGCGGATCAAACGCTACATTTCCAAATACACCATCAACCCCGCGATTGCCCACGGCATGGCGCATGCCATCGGCTCTGTGGAGGTCGGCAAGCTGGCCGACTTGGTTCTCTGGCGGCCCGCCTTTTTTGGGGCCAAGCCCGAAATGGTGCTCAAGGGCGGCTTCATCGCCTGGTCGCAGATGGGCGACCCCAACGCCTCCTTGCCCACGCCGCAACCCGTTTTCATGCGCCCGATGTTTGGCGCCTTTGGCTCGGGCCCGGGCTCGTCGTGCATCGCCTTTGTCAGCCGGCGTTGCCGGGACCAAGGCGTCGCCGCCGGCTACGGGCTGCGCAAACGCATTGACGCCGTGCAAGCCTGCCGCAAACTCGGCAAGAAGGACATGAAATGGAACGATGCCACCCCGCGGATCACGGTCGATCCGGAAACTTACGCCGTCACGGCCGATGGCGTGCCGTTGGTGTGCCAACCGGTCCGCGTGCTCCCGCTGGCCCAACGCTATTCCCTGTTTTGAAAACGCCGGACCAGGATTGGCTGTTGTGGCAACTCGCGGATTCCGCCTTTCCGACCGGAGGCTTTGCGCACAGCGTGGGATTGGAAGCCGCCTGGCAACATGGCGAGATTCGCAACCCCGCCGAGTTAACGTCTTTTCTCGAAGCCAGCCTGCGGCAATTGGCTCACTCGGCGTTGCCGTTCGCCGCCGCCGCGCATGACGCGCCGGAACAGGGAGCGGAACTGGACCGCTTGTCCGACGCCTTTCTCACTAATCATGTGGCCAACCGCGCCAGCCGCGCACAGGGCCGCTCTTTCCTGATGGTGGTGGAAAAAACTTTCGGTTTGGCACACCACTCGCTGCCCTTCGGGCATTTCGCGCCGGTATTTGGCGGCACTGCCCGCCGGCTCGGCCTGCCGCGGATGAATACGACCCACCTTTTCTTTTTCCAGCATTTGCGCGCGTTGGTTGCCGCCGCCATCCGGCTGGGCATCGTTGGCCCCATGGAGGCGCAGGCCCTCCAGCACCGCTTGGCGCCCCATGCGCGGGAGATACTTTCCCGCGGCGGGCATTGGCCCGTTTCCGCCATGGCCCAAACGGCGCCGTTGCTGGAATTATGGCAGGGAACCCAAGACCGCCTCTACTCCCGCTTGTTTCAAAGCTGACCATGAAAACCCATACGCATCACGACCACGACCATGGCCACGAAGATACCCATGCTCACGGCCATGGCCACACGCACGAACATCTCGACCACCCCGGCCATTTCCACGAACGCGACCAACCGCTGCACCGCGATTTCCACCAGCGTGCGTTCACGGTCGGCGTGGGCGGGCCGGTGGGCAGCGGCAAGACGGCGTTGATGCTCGCGCTGTGCCGGCAATTGCGCCGGCAAATGAACATCGCTGCCGTCACCAATGACATTTTCACCCGGGAAGACGGCGAATTCCTCATCCGCAACCAGGCGCTGGAAGCCGAGCGCATCCGGGCCGTGGAAACCGGCGGCTGTCCGCACGCGGCTATCCGCGAAGACATTTCCGCCAACCTGCTGGCGCTGGAGGAACTCCATCAGCAATTTCACCCCGACCTGATGCTGCTGGAATCCGGCGGCGACAACCTGGCCGCCCACTTCAGCCGCGAGCTGGCCGATTACACCATCTACGTTATTGACGTGGCCGGGGGTGACAAAATCCCGCGCAAAGGCGGCCCGGGCATCACGCAGTCCGACCTTCTGGTCATCAACAAAACGGATCTGGCCGCCGCCATCGGCGCGGATTTGGGCGTGATGGAGCGCGACGCGCGGCTCATGCGCGGCCACGGCCCGTTCGTGTTCGCGCAAGTCAAGCACGGTCTCGGGGTTGATGAAATCATGAACCACGTTATCCATCACTGGCAGCATGCCGCGGGCATCGCCCATCGTCATTCCGCCGCTGGAGAAAAATGAGCAGGCGTAACCCAATGAAATCATTAAGACGCGAACCGGTGTAAACGATTATGCCTGCGGCCATGGAATCCTCCAACCTCGTTAAAAAATGATCGCACATCTCTTGCCGCTGCCGAAAAACCTCAAGGGAAATGTTTTGGGCATCTATGGACTGCTGATCGGGGCAAACCTGGCGGTGTGGATTTGGGCGGTGATCTCCTTCCATGCTTATCCGTTGCTGCTGGGCACCTCGCTGTTGGCCTATACGTTTGGCCTGCGCCATGCGGTGGACGCCGATCATATTGCCGCCATCGACAATGTCACGCGCAAGCTGATGCAGCAGGGAAAAAGACCGTTGGCCGTTGGCCTTTTCTTCTCCTTGGGCCACTCCACGGTCGTGTTTGGCCTGTCCCTCGTCATAGCTGTGACTTCCGCCGCGATCAAGGACCGCATGGAACCCGTTCATGTCATCGGCAGCATGGTGGGCACCTCCGTATCCGCCTTTTTTCTTCTGGCGATAGCGGCGGCCAATATGATCGTCCTGGTTTCGGTCTACCGGATGTTCCGGGTCGTCAAGGCGGGGGGCGGCTATGTCGAGGAGGATTTGGAACTGATTCTTGCCCAGTGCGGCTTTTTGGGGCGGATTTTCCGCCGGGTATTTCGCCTCATCGAAAAAAGCTGGCACATGTATCCGCTCGGTTTTCTCTTTGGCCTGGGCTTCGACACGGCGACGGAAATCGGCCTGCTGGGCATCTCCGCCACCCAGGCGTCCAACGGGCTGCCCGTCTGGTCTATTCTGGTCTTTCCGGCGCTTTTCACCACCGGCATGGCGTTGGTGGACACCACCGACAGCATTTTGATGCTGAGCGTGTACGGCTGGGCGTTCGTGAAGCCGATCCGAAAACTCTATTACAACCTGACCATCACGTTTGTCTCGGTGGCCGTGGCGTTGGTGGTTGGCGGCATTGAGGCGCTGGGCTTGGCGGTCGACCACTTTGAGTTGCATGGGGCCGTCTGGAATTCGGTTCGTGGGCTCAACGATAACTTGGGCGCGTTGGGCTTCATCATTATCGGCATCTTTGTCGCCAGTTGGGTGGTTTCGATTACGGTCTACCGGCTCAAACGGTACGACGAAATAAAACCCGGCCTGCTGTCAGTTAAAAATTAAGCGGTCTGAGCAAAAACGCGCACGAAACTTGGCAAACACGGCCTTGATGGCGCGAATTCGCGAGGACTTGGAAAAGCGGCTGTCGCAATTCCGTTTGTTTTCGTCGCAATTCCGTTTAATTTTTGTTGTGAGCGGCCCTCCCGCATGACAAAAACTCGGGCCGGCAGGCGGGAGGTTAACCGGTCGGAAAATGGCGTATTTCCGAGGTGAATTTGCTCAGCCGTGCAATATTTTTCGCGGATGATTCGGCGTGATTCCAGCGTCCGCACCAGTTAATTCCAATTTCATATTGCATATAAATAAGGCCAGTCGTGATAACGCTGCGATATATAGGCAAAATAAAATTCCGATCGGTTCTTGGCCGATCGCTTAACGCAAACGTCACATTTTGGCATCGTTTATGCTCACTCGTTTTTTCACTGCAAAAGCCGGCTGAATGCTCACTTCAGCATGTCATCTTCCAACCACAGCAGGCGCGAATTGCAGCGGAGAAATACGTCGCTATGAATAATCCATCTGCGCTCAAACTGATCCACCGGTGCTTGTTAACCGGGGGTGTTTTGCTCGGCAGTGCCGCTGTCGCACTGGCCCAAGACACCGCCCCCACCTTGTCCAGCTTGGAACAAGAAAATCAAGCCTTGACCAGTCGCCTCAATGCGCTTGAGGCCATGGTGCAAAAACAGGGCTTGGCACCCAGTGCCATGCCGATGCCCAGCCCCGTGTCGTCCCTCGATAAAATCACGATCAGCGGCTTTGTTCAGACCTCTTATTTCAGCAATCTTGAAAATGAAACTGCCCAGCGCATACCCAGCTATTTGTGGGACAACAAGAACAACAACTTCTCGATCAACAAGGTCAAGTTGACTTTTGCCAGCACGCCGGCCGTGCGCAGTGACACGGATTGGAGTGCGGCTTTCCGTGTGTCGTTGATGGCGGGCGAGGACTCCTCGGTTTTGAATTCCGGCAGCACCGGCCCAATATCGGGTTTCCAATACCTGCGTGAGGCCTACGTGGAAACGAACGTACCCGTCGGAAATGGCTTGATTATCAAGGCGGGCGAATTGATCTCGCTGCTGAATTGGGAATCCGGCGACGGCGGCGCGGCCAACCCGAATTTTTCCCAAGGTTATCAATGGTATTACACCGGCAATGGCCCGTCCGGCGGCGTGCAGGCTGATTATGCTTTCACGGATTGGCTGGATGTGACCGCGCGTGTGGACAACGGCCTGTATGCCGGCCCCGTTGGCAACGCGAACAAGAAGGAAGCGATGGGTTCAATCAACCTCAAACCCACCAAGGATTTCTGGATGAATTTAATCGGCTTTGGCGGCTTGGGTGCCGACGGCTTGGATGCGAACGGCGGGTCGGTCATCGGCGGATATCAGATCACTCCCGAGCTGGGCACCGGGTTTGAGGGCGACTACTTTAGTTTTCACAATCAGGGCAACCCCTCGGGCGATTTAGAGTCGATTGGCGGCTGGATCTGGTATGACTTCACGCCCCAATACGGCATTGCTTTCCGGGCTGAATATCTGGATGACCCGGAAGGGGTTGGACTGAACGGCGGTCCGAACCCGTTTGGCCCCGGCTCCGGAATTTTGTCGCCATCCCCGAACGGAAATTTGGAAAGCTTCACGGTTACGTTCAACTGGCGTCCCGTCTCCTACTTGAAAATCCAACCTGAATTTCGGGTGAACCACACCTCGTATACGGGTGGCTTTGCCGGCAAACAAAACGAATACATTGTCGGGCTCGGCGCGACTTATTCGTTCTAAGCCGCATTTTTTTGACCAGTCAGCTTCAACCTATTAAAAACCAACTCTCTAAAACTCAAAATCATGAAAAGTTACCTGCTACCAATTGTGGCCCTGGCGGCCACGCTGAATCTCGTATCTCCCGCCGCAGCGGCCGACGCCGCCCCGCCGCCTGACACCGTCAAGGTGGGCGTGCTCCACTCCCTGAGTGGCACCATGGCCATCAGCGAAACTTCCCTGCGCGATGTGCTGCTTTTTGCCTTCGACCAAATTAACGCTGCTGGCGGTGTTAAAGTCGGCGGTAAATCATACATGATTGATCCCGTGGTGGTGGACGGCGCTTCCAACTGGCCCTTGTTTGCCGAGAAGGCCAAGCAACTGCTGGAGGAGGACAAAGTGGCCGTCACGTTCGGCTGCTGGACCTCGGTGAGCCGCAAGTCCGTGCTGCCGGTGTTCGAGAAGGATAATGGCATGCTGTTCTATCCCGTGCAATACGAGGGGGAGGAGCTTTCCAAGAACATCTTCTATACCGCCGAAGCGGTGGGACAGCAGGCCACCCCGGCGGTGGATTACCTGCTCGCCCAGGGCAAAAAGAAGTTCTACCTCATCGGCACCGACTATGTTTACCCGCAAACCACCAACCTGATTCTTTACAAATACCTGCTGCTGCATGGTGTTCCCGTGGAGAATATTGGCGGTGGCTTGCGCAAAGACGCGGATGGCAAGGTTATTTCCGCCGGCCAATATGTGCCCTTTGGCCATACCGACTTTCAGCAGATTGTGGCGGACATCAAGCAGTTTGCCTCCAGCGGTGACGCCTGCGTGATCAACACCATCAATGGCGACTCCAACGTGCCCTTCTTCAAGGAAATTGTCGCCGCGGGATTGACCCCGTCCGACTGCCCGGTGGTCTCCTTCAGTTTGGCTGAAGACGAACTGCGCAGCATGCCGACCAAGGACATGGTGGGTGAACTCGGCTGCTGGACTTATTTCATGTCGCTGGACACCCCTGAAAACACGGCCTTCCTCAAAAGCTGGAATGACTGGCTGGCGACCGAAGACCACCCCGGGGTAATCAAGGAAAAGCGCGCGATGGATAGTCCTATGGTCTTGTCCTATGACGGCGTTTATTTGTGGAAACAGGCCGTGGAGAAAGCGGACTCCTTTGATGTGGACAAGGTGCGCGCGGTGCTGGAATCCGGTGACGACAGCTTCGCCGGACCGGGTGGCAAAATCACCATGCAGGCGAATCACCACGCCACGAAGAACGTTTACATCGGTGAAACCAAAGCCAACGGCCAGTTCAAGATTTTGCAGACTTTTGACCAAGTATATGGTGAGCCGTTCCTACTGAAGGGCTTGGACGACAAGTTGGCCGCGGCCGCGCCGCCCGCCACCACCAAGTGAAGAATCGTTCACGGTCAATTCACATGATCTCCAATTCAAGGGGGCGGAGCACCAGCTCCGCCCCTTTTTACATTAAATGAAGAAACTATTGAAATGTATTGCTGCATTGGGTTTGCTGTTGCTGCTGCCGTGCCTCAAGGCGGTGGGAGCCGATTCTCCTGTACCTGACGATGCCGCAGTCCGCCAGCTTCTCGTTCAAGTAATCACGAGCAAGGGAGCCGCGCAGCAAAAACTGCTTGGCGACATTGGGGAGACCGGTTCCAAAATTGCGGGAGACGTATTGACGGCCTGGACGCGAGACGAGGTTTACCTGTATCCCGCGCCCGATGGCACCAAGGTGCCCGTGTTGCTGGAAGACGCGCAGGATGCAAGCGGCAAAGCCCGTGCCCTGCGTATCATTGATGGGCAGGTGGTCAAGGACGCCAGCGGCAAGGATTTGCGTTTTGGCGACAGTGAATTGGACACCGCGGATACGGACATGAGTTTGCGCACCACTATCAGCCGAACGATTGACACCCTGTCCCTCTCCAGCCCCGATGTTGACAGCCGCTGGTCGGCGGTGAACAAATTGGGCAATTCACAAAAACCCATCTATATTCCCATTCTTCAGGCCAGGCTGGCCAAAGAGACGGATGCCACCGTGAAACGAGCAATTATGGAAGGCATCGCCACTTTGCAACTCAACGACCCCGAACCGGCCGTGCAAATTGCGGCGGTCAAGCAATTACAGGCCTTAAATTCGATCGGTAATCTTGACAACCTGCAGCGGCTCGCCGCCGACCCCAAAACCGGCCGCGATGTCGTGCAAGCCGCCAATCTGGCTCTTGGTTCCATTCAAAGGCACGTTTGGTTTGTGAATTTCTATGGCACGATTTTTCACGGCCTGAGTCTTGGTCCATTCTCCTGGTGGTCGCACTCGGCCTGGCCATCACCTTTGGCCTGATGGGGGTCATCAACATGGCGCATGGCGAAATGATCGCCATTGGAGCCTACACCAGCTATGTCGTGCAAAACCTGTTCGGCACTGGCTTTTCCTTTGCTGTTACCTTGCCTTTTAGCGTTATGGGCAAACCACTCGGTTTTGGCCTGAGTCTGCCGGGATTGAACGCCACGGGCTGGTTTTATCAAAGTTATTTTTTGTTCGCGATTCCACTCAGTTTTCTGACTGCCGCGCTGGCGGGGCTCGTGCTGGAACGCACCGTCATTCAATACCTTTACCGCCGTCCGCTCGAGTCGCTCTTAGCCACCTGGGGCGTGTCCCTCGTCATGCAGCAGCTCTTCCGGATGATTTTTGGGGCGAACAACGTCCAAGTCAACTCGCCCTCCTGGCTGCTGGGCCACTTCGATGTGAATGACGTTTCATTTGGCTATAATCGCGTATTCGTCATCGCCTTTGCCTTTTTAATTGTGTTGGGCACCTGGCTGTTGCTCACCAAAACGCCCCTGGGTCTGCTCATTCGCGCCGTGATGCAAAACCGTTCTATGGCTTCTTGCATGGGCGTGCGCACCAGCCGCGTGAACATGATGACTTTTGCCTTTGGGTCCGGGCTGGCTGGCTTGGCCGGGGCCTTTCTTTCGCAAATTGGCAATGTGGGGCCGAGTTTGGGCCAAAGTTACATTGTGGACAGTTTTATGACGGTGGTGGTGGGCGGGGTCGGCAGCATCATTGGCACGGTTTATGCAGCGTTAGGCATCGGCACGGCGGACCAGGTTTTGCAGCAATTGTTCGGATCGCCAGTAATGGGCAAAATCATCGTCCTCGTCTGCATCATTTTATTCCTGCAATGGAAGCCAGGCGGACTGTTTTCCATTCGTGGCCGAAATCTGGATTGACACCATGCGGGCCAAGACGACCAATTTCGAGCTGTGGTTTGTGGCGGCGGCGGCCGTGGTGCTGCTGGTAATCATGCCGGGGTTAAATGCGCTCACCGCGCCGGGCAGCCCGCTGCACGTCAGTGACTTCACCATCAATCTTTACGGCAAGTATCTCTGCTATGGCATTGTGGCGATCAGCGTGGATTTGTTGTGGGGCTACACCGGCTTGCTTAGTCTCGGCCAATGTCTGTTTTTCGCCTTGGGTGGATATATGATGGGCATGTATCTCATGCGGGAGATTGGCGACCTGGGCCAATACCACATGCCCATTCCCGATTTTCTCGTGTTTTTGGGGTGGAGCAAACTGCCCGGCTTTTGGAAACCGTTCTCCAGTTTCCCGTTTGCCTTGATGATGGTCATACTGCTCCCAGCGGTCCTGTCCATCGTGTTTGGCTACATGGCCTTTCGCGCCCGCATTCGCGGGGTCTATTTTTCCATCCTGACCCAGGCGCTCACCTACGCCGCCTGTTTGCTGTTTTTTCGCAATAGCATGCTCATGGGGGGAACAACGGATTCACGGATTTCAAGTTTCTGGCCGGTTACGACCTGCGTACCCCCGCCACCCAGCGCGGGCTTTATATTTGCAGTGTGCTGTTGCTGCTGGGAACTTACTTCCTTTGCAAATGGCTGACGGGGACCAAATTTGGCAAGGTTCAGCGTGCCATTCGCGACAGCGAAAATCGCGTGCTTTTCTCGGGTTATGCCACCGCGCACTTCAAGCTGTTCGTGTTTGTCCTGGCCGCCATCATCGCAGGGCTGGCCGGCGCCCTCTATGTGCCGCAGGTGGGGATTATTAATCCGAGTGAAATGGCCACGGATAAGTCATTGGAGGCCGTGGTTTGGGTCTCGGTGGGCGGACGGGGCACCCTGATTGGCCCCGTGATTGGCGCGGTCATCATCAACGCCCTAAAAAGCTGGGCCACGCGCGCTTATCCCGACCTCTGGCTGTTGTTTCTCGGGATGACTTTTATCTTGGTGACCCTGTTCATGCCCAAGGGCATTGTCGGACTGCCCGCGCAATTGCGCGGGTTGAAACGGCGTTATCTGGCCGTCAAACCTGCTGAAACCAAAGCCGTCCCGGTCCCGTCGGACCCGCTCCCAGCCTCAGCTCCAGGCGAAATTTTGGCGAAATCGAACGACAAATGATCATGTCCGAACCCAAACCATTTATCCTCGCCCTGCAAGAGGTGAACAAGTCCTTTGAAGGCTTCAAAGCGATTTCCGATCTCACCTTTTATATGGACGACGGGGAATTGCGGGTCATCATCGGTCCCAACGGTGCTGGCAAGAGCAGCATGTTGGATTTGATCACCGGCCGCACCAAACCGGACAGCGGAAAAATTGAATTTGCGCCTAATACGGACCTGACCAAACTGAATGAGGCCGAAATCACCCGCCTTGGCATCGGGCGAAAATTTCAAACCCCGTCGGTTTACATTGATCACACGGTCTTTGAAAATATCTGGCTCTCGCTGGAAGGCAGCCGCAGCGTGTGGAACACGCTGTTCTCCCGGATCACCTCGGAACGCCGGGACCGGATTTTTGAAGTGCTCAAGACTGTCGCGCTGGATGGCAAGGCTGATTGGAAGGCGGGCGCGCTTAGCCATGGGCAAAAACAATGGCTGGAAATTGGCATGTTGCTCGCGCTCAATCCGAAGCTCTTGCTGGTGGATGAACCCGCCGCCGGCATGACCGACGAGGAAACCTACAAGACCGGCGAACTGCTGCTCAGCCTGGAAGGCAAACACAGTATCGTGGTCATTGAACACGATATGACCTTTGTCCGGCAAATCGCCCGCAAAGTCACCGTGCTGCATCGTGGCACGGTGTTGTGCGAAGGCACGGTGGATGAAGTGCAAAACAGCGAACAAGTCATGGAAATCTATCTTGGACGCAAAAAGAAAAACTGACGATGCTGCAACTTTCCAACATCACCGCCTCCCTCCAAGGTTCGCGCATTTTGCGCGGCGTAAACCTCACCGTGCCTGAACGCAGTCTGGTGTGCCTCATGGGGCGCAATGGCGTGGGCAAAACCACCACCCTTAAATCCATTGTCGGACTCGTGAAGCCGGACACCGGCACGGTGAAACTGGACGGCAAAGACTTGATGGGCCTCACGCCCAACGTCCGTGCCCGGCAGGGGATTGGCTATGTGCCACAGGGGCGCGATATTTTTCCGCATCTCACCGTCTGGGAGAATTTAAAGGTCAGCCTCGTGGTCCACAAGGTCAAAAGCACCGCCCCGGTGGACCGGGTGCTGGAACTCTTTCCCATTCTCAAGGAATTTCTCCAGCGCAAAGGAGGGGTGCTGAGCGGCGGCCAACAGCAGCAACTGGCCATTGCGCGGGCCTTGCTCACGGAACCTAAAATTTTGATTCTGGACGAGCCGACCGAGGGTATTCAGCCCAACATCATTGACCTCATCGGCGAAACCCTCTTGAAAATTAAAAAAGAAGGAAAACTAAGCATCCTTCTCGTGGAACAATATCTCGATTTTTGTTTGAGCGTAGGCGACAGTTTTTACATCATGGATCGTGGCACGATTGTGGCCGAAGGTTTGATTGCGCACCTGACTGATGAAGTTGTAAGGAAGCACCTTACCGTTTAATCCGTGGTTGCGCTAATACCGGAGAAATCCATTACGGCTAGAAACGCTGGCGGTGTTGGCTGCGGCATTGCGGGCCTTAAAGCAGTCCCCGGACAAGCATATGCCGGGGGAGCTTGCGCCGGGGTCTACGACCGCTCGCCATTCAGGAATCCGCAAGTCCGGGAGGTGTAGCGCATGCGGAACGCACGCCCGGTAGTCTCCACGGTCTGCGGGTTGATTGGCAAATAGCCAAGATGTAGCCTTCCAAAATGTGTAACCCGTTTGTGTAACCCGGCGGTCGAAAATAAAATGCTTTTGGAGCTTTCAGGACAAGGGCACGATTCCCGCTAGCATCTGCCTGGCATGGACTTGATCACTCAAGAGCATAAGAGACGACTATAGTAAATTGTAACATTTAAAATTACAAAACCTTAGCTCTACCAACTGAGCTATGCCGGCGCTAAACTTTTTCGATCAATGGCGGACTCTATCGCGATGGAAGCCATGGGGGCAAGCCTATCGTGGCGGGCGCAACAATCGCTGGAAACCATGGCAGGGAAGGAAAGGATTGAACCATTCGCCCGCCGCGGCTGCAGCCATGTTTACATTGGCTATAATTCTCAATTTACGGCGTTTTTACGGAGCCAAATCCACCATTTAGGGTTATAATATTAAAATGATCATCAAACCCCTACCCTGTCTGGTTGCTGTAATGTTCGGTCTTGCCATGGTGGGCGCACAGACTACCTCGCCGTTCGGCACCCCGCCGCCACATGCCCCCAGCGTCCCCTTGCCGGCCACCCCTGCCCCGGCGCTCGGGCCTGCGCCCCTCATCACCTTGGCGGCCGAACAGAAAACCGGCACCTTTTCGCCGGAGAATTCCCTCATGACCGGCCCCAACCGGGTCACCATCAGCACCACCTCGAGCGATGGCACCACCACCTCGATCAGCAGCCGCCAGCTCGGCAGCGTCACGGCGGGCGCCACCGCGACGACTTGGGTCGAAATCACCGTGCATAATGTCAACAGCACCCCCTTGTCGCAATTGACGATCCATTACACCCTTTACGTCAAATCCACCCTCGAAGGCACCGGCGCGAGTTCAGTTACCTGGAGTACGCCGCAAGGCGCGGAATCCATTGATATTCCCGCCGGCGGCAACACCGTGGTCAAGACCACTCCCGTGCAAAAAGTCATTTCCAACACCGCCACCACCACCATCAAATATCCCGGTATTGAAACCTCGTCCGCCAGCACCATGGTGTCCGACATCGCGGGCTGGGTCATCGAGGCCACCTACCAAGGCCGGCCGGTCAAAAAGCTGGCGCACCCCGACGACATTCAGGACCAATATAAAGCGGCGACCGGGCGGTGAGCGGATATAATTTCGAATATTGGTTGGGAAACGGCTTGATTAAGCCCCAAGTGAAAGGTGGGGTGCCTAAGAGTTTTCCTTAGCGATTTCGAGTGGCCGCACCCATTTACGTTTTAGCGGTTCCGCGGTATATTCTATTACATGAACACTTCAAAAATAGGCTTGGCGAAACAAAACCTTCGGCTGACCGGGCTGCGGGTAGGAGTCCTGATGGTGGTCGTGGCAATGGCCGGAGGGGTGGCGACGCCGCTCAACGCAGCCGCAGGCGGGCGGGGTGGCGGTGGTGGGGGTCGCGGCGGCGCGTCCCGAGGCGGAGCCGCCCGCGACGGATTCCGCGGCGGATACGGGCCGGGGCTGCGGGTGGGGGGAAATTGGGGCTGGGGACCCGGTTGGGGCTGGGGGCTGGGTTTGGGGTTTGCCGGCGGGTTGATCTATTCCTACCTGTATCCCCCGTATTGGTATGATTATTCCATCTGGCCGCCCTATGAATATAGTTACGTGCCGGATGTCAGTACGCAGTATGTGGTGGTTCCACCCGCCGTGCCCCTGCCTTCGACGCCCGCGCCCGCCGTGTCCGCGCCGACGACCACCGTGACCACCGGCACCACGGGCCGGTTGCTCTATGATGCACAGGGCAATCCAATCGGCGTGCTCCTGGTGCATCCCGACGGCACGCAGGAGTTTGTGCCGGTCAGCAGAAATTAGTTTTGGGATTCGAGTTTCAATTTCGAGTTGGGAAAAAGCGGCAGTCGTGGTTAGGCTTTTGCCGCTATGAAATCCCTGCCTTGTCTCGTTGCCTTTGCGGCTTTTCTCGCCATCGTGAGTGCGCAAACCACCGCACCCACCACCATGCCCACGCCCTCCCCCACCCCGACCCCCGCGCCCAACCCCGCCGTCGGCAGCACTCCCGCCGCCACCCCCATCCTCGCCACGGCGGGCAAAATGAACTCGCAGGTCATCCTGTGGGAATCGCTCAAGGCCATCGCGACGGCCACCGGCCAGCGGCGCGATGTGTTTGATTTGCCGACGCCGACACTCGACAAATTCCACTGCCATATCTCGACGCTCAATCCGGGCGAGAACACGGGCGCGCTGCACCGGCATCCGCAGGAGGAGTTGGTGATCCTCAAGGAGGGCACGCTCGAAATCAACATTGACGGGAAGAAGCAGACGGCGACGCCAGGTTCGTTGATTTTCTACGCGGCCAACGAAAACGAAAACATGACGAACATCGGGAAGACCCCGGCGACGTATTATGGGCGCCTCTATTAACCCCCAAGCCGCTTGACATTGATAAGACAAGGTGACAGAACGTGACATGCACTACCGAAAATCCGAGTCGCAAGGAGGTTTGTTCGATTATCACCAGCATTGCGCCGGGTTGGCGGCGCGGGGCACGAGTCTGGACCGGCTGAAGGCGGCGGTGGACTGGGAAGCCTTCCGCGCCCCACTCGAGCGCCACCTGGCCTATGAGGACGGGGCCAAAGGCGGGCGTCCGGCGTGGGATCCGGTGCTGATGTTCCAGGTGCTGGTGCTGCAAAAGTTCCACGGGCTGAGCGACGCGCAGACCGAGTTTCAAATCCTCGATCGGTTCAGCTTCCAGCGGTTCATGGGCCTGCGGGCGGGCGACGCCGCGCCGGACGAGAAGACGATCTGGGTGTTCAAGGAGCGCCTCGGCCCGGACGGGGTGCGGGCGTTGTTCGAGTTGTTCAACGCGCAACTGGCCGCGCGGGGGCTGATCGGCCAGCAGGGCAAGATCGTGGACGCCACGTTTGTCGAGGCCCCGCGCCCGCGCGCCGCGCGCCAGCCGGAGCATCCCCCCGCCGCGCGGCAGCAGGACGCCGACGCCCGCTGGACCGAGCAAGGCGGCCAGGCGCACTACGGTTACAAAAACCACGCCAAGGCCGACGCGCGCAGCAAGCTCGTGGCGGACTACACGGTGACCCCCGCCAACACCCACGACAGCCAAAAACTCGACGAGCTGGCCGCGCCCGGCGACCGCGTCATTTACGCCGACAGCGCCTACAGCGGCGGGCCCATCGCGAAACAACTCGCGACCAAAAAGCTCGCCGGGCGCATCCTGGAAAAAGCGCGGCGCGGCCATCCGCTGACCCGCGCGCAGGAAAAACGCAACCGCCGCCAAAGCGCCGTCCGCAGCCGGGTCGAGCACGTCTTCGCCCGGCTGGCCCACTGGCGGGCAGACTGGTTCCGCCGCAAAGGTTTGGCCCGCGCCCGTTTTGAAATCGGCCTGGCCAACCTGGTTTACAACCTTGACCGCTACGCCTGGCTGCAAAGTGCCGGTTAGAGCCGGACGAATCGCGCCCCGCTGCCGGTTCAGAGCAAGAAACCCACTCATCATCCCGCCAAACCACCGCGGGCAACTCATGCCGGGCGCTTCCCTCCCGGATGCCGCTAGAAAATCACGCAAAATTACCCTTGTGTGGCCCAAGCCAAGTTGTTAGAAGTGCCCTTATGTGATTCAGTTCTACACGGCGCTGACGCCGAAGGCGTGAAGGCGACGGAGGGAACCGGAAACCACGGATGGCACGGATCCCGCCGGGGCGGGACGGATGGAAGAAAATCATCGCGCAGAGCAGCGGAGACGCAGAGAGGAAAGCGGGCATGACCGATCCCGTTTGGGGGCCGGAAGAAGTGATTGCACTCCCAGACCAAAAGGATGTAGAAAAGGCGGCATGGAAACAAATTCACCCCCATCATGGCAAACGCAGGCCTTGATTTTCCTGGTCGTCGTCATCGGGTGTGTCTTCGCCTGGGTGTTTCTGGGATTCTAGGATTCCCGGGCTGACCGGGCCGATGGCAAAATGCGTGACTTGAGCGGAATAATCAAAACTGTAGCCGAAAAAAATTCTGCAACTCATTATACTGTAATGCGATGTAGTTTCTATTTTGGCTATGACTCGAATGAACGTGCTCTAAAAGTCGGAGCGGGGCTTTTGTGCGAGTGTGTTTTCAGGGTAATTAAGTGGAGCCTGACCCGCTCCGGCCCCGGCACTAGACTAGGTTGTCTGCTTGGGGATGGCCCCCCCCTCTCCCCCTATATGCACTAGACAACTCTGTCTAGCGGCGCGGGAATCGGTGGATGGGTATTATTTTAATCATTGCCGGACAATAGGATATAAGATATTTTTGCAGAGGTTAGTGGGTTGCGTTGGATGAATTGGATGGGGAACTGGAACTGAGAGAAAATCGCTTTTGGGGGGTTGCTTGGGTTTCCCGATTTCACGACCGGGTCTCTTGCGCGGTTGCATATTCTTCGATAATGCGCAAAGGAGTGCTTGGGCCCTCCTCCTGCAAAACTTAAAACCTGACCGCTTCCGCCTGGGCTGAGCGGGCCAATGGCAAAAGACGTGACTAAAAGTCGGCGTGGGGCCACTCGTGCGAGTGCTTTTTCAAGGTAATAAGGTGCAGCCTGACCCCTGCTATGAGCCTGGCTGCCGTGGGCGCGGCAGCAAAGGAGCTGAGGCGCTAAGTATGGTTTGTAAGAACGCTCAACGTTTAACATTTAACGTTCAACGCTTAAGTGCCAAAAACCGGAATGGCGGTTGCATGCGCCGGCTCAGGCGCAATCATTGCCACTTTGCGTTATACTTGAAGGATGCGACCGGAGCCTCGCATCCCCGGCTGGCCGGCCATTTCGGCTCGCGTAGTCCCACCTGCCTGAGCAAACTCATCTCCTCCCTCCGCCATGACCCATCCTTCCAAAACTCAGGTAATAAGAAGGTGCAGCCTCAGCCTGACCCTCTTGACCCTAGCGGCTAAATTGGCCGCCGCCGGAGTGAGCAAAGACGACATCATCCAAGGCGTTCAGCAGGCCGCTAATGCCCAGCCGATTAGCGCCTATGGGAAGGTGGTGGATCAAAACGGAAATCCCGTTTCCGGTGTGAGAGTTGAGGGCAACACGTTGCTGAGCGCGGGGGGCGATCGAAGCAGAAATGAAATATATGAAACGACGACGGATGGCCAGGGCTTGTTCAAGTTTGAAAACCTGCATGGCCTCAGCTTCGGCTTTGGCCTGGAAAAGGCCGGTTATGAATTCAACCCAAAATTATATCTCGACTGGTGGGGCAACTATAAAGCCGATCCAGCGCATCCAGCTGTTTTCGTTATGTATAAGCTTCAGGGTGCCGAGCCGATGGTGCACACGCCATTCGGCCGCACCATTCCGTGCGATGGCACGGCGGTTCGATATAATTTGCTCACCGGAAAGGAAGTGGCCAGCGGTGGTGATCTGAACGTCCAATTTATCCGCAATCCGGTGCAGATTCAACGTGGCAAGCCCTTTGAATGGACTCTAACCTTGACAGTACCCGGCGGGGGTTTGCTTGAAATTCACGATCCATATCCCTATGAAGCCCCCGCTGACGGTTACCAGGAAACTGTAACCATTGGCACTGGCCTTGACCTTAAGAATTATGTCGATTCCGTCACTAAAAACTACTACTACAAATCCGCCGATGGGAAATTTGGTAGGTTATTTGTGAGATTGCAGGCCGATTTCCAGCCCCCGCCGACAAGCTTTGGCGGCAGCATCTACCTCAATCCCTCTGGTTCTCGTAATCTCGAATTCGATTCAACCAAGCAAGTGAAGTCGAAGTGAAAAATCGCGGGCATCTGCTCCGATGAAGGCCCAGGGTCAGGCTGCATCTTATTACCTGGCCGGGCGGGATTTTGCCCAAGGGCGGCCAGGACGATAATTTCTTTCTGGGTTCTGGGTTCTTGGTGCGCGGGTTGGTGGCGGGTGGGGCGCGTAAATGATTTGCCCCGCTGGCCGCCGCGCTGTTGGATATCCTGACTGGCCATGATTAAAGCATTAAATCCCCCGCCCGAGGCGCCCGTTCGCAAAACCGCGATGGCTAAATCGCTGGAGCGCACGTTCCGACGGATTGATAGAAGCTTGCGCGCCGAACCCAAGCGCCTCGGATTCCTTGCGCAGAGCCGCAGAGAAAGAGTTTTTCTGACAGAATTAAAAAAATTAATACGTGGCGCGGCCGCCGGTGATGTCGAAGGTGGCGGCGGTGGTGAAGGAACACTCTTCCGAGCACAGCCAGGCCACGAGGGCCGCGACTTCCTCGACCCGGCCGAGGCGGCCTAGCGGAATTTTGGCCAGCATATAGGCGAGGTGCTCCTTGGAAATTTGCGAGAGGATTTCGGTTTCGATGACCGCGGGGGTCACGCAGTTGACGCGGAGGCCGGTGGCGGCCAGTTCCTTGCCGAGCGATTTGGTCAGGCCGATGACGCCGGCCTTGGCCGCGCTGTAATGGGAGGCGTTGGGGTTGCCTTCCTTGCCAGCGACGGAGGAAATGTTGACGATGCGCCCGTAATTTTTTCCGAGCATGAGCGGCACGACGGCGTGGCAACAGTAGAAAACGCCGAGGAGGTTAAGCTCGACGACGGTGCGCCATTCATCAAGCGAACATTCCCAAAGTTTTTTCGACACGCCGGCGATGCCCGCGTTGTTGACCAGAATGTCCACGGAGCCAAATTTGCGTTGCGCTGAATTGGCGGCTTTTTTGACGGCGGCGGCGTCCGTCACATCCACGACGATCGTTTGCACGCGGCCGGGCGCGGCGAGTTTTTGGGCGGCGGCTTTGAGGCGCGCGGCATCGCGGTCCCACACGCTGCACCGCGCGCCGGACGCGAGGAGGCGTTCAACAATGGCGTAGCCGATGCCCCGCGCGCCGCCGGTGACAATCGCATTCCGCCCCTGGAGGTCAATTCGGTTCACGGTCGTGTATTGCGGGAATTTTGGGTTTCGCGCAAACCAACAAATCTGTAGGCGTTTCAATCAGCCTCCGGCAATGGGGAGGATGAAAAACCTGCTCCGTGCTTCCCATTGAGTCTTAATGCTTCTGAGCGATCGTAGTTTCGTAAGTCCGCAGCACGGGTTGTATTTCCAGCTCTTCACAAAAAACGGTCGGCGAGACGCCGACCGTGGCGACCGGGACGGTCGCGCTCCCCGGGACAAAGAGGCACACCAACTCCGATCATGCGCTCTACGCCACGCGTTCGACGACGAGGATGGGGGGCGTGGGGCGCTTGGGGGCGAGGCGGTAGGCGGAGCGGAGGTATTCGAGCGAGGCCTCGAGCTTGGATTCGTCGTTGTAATGGATCATCATCAGGGGCTCGCCTTGCTTGACCTGGGTGCCGACTTTCTTGATTTCGGAGACGCCGACGGCGGGGTCGGGCTTGCCTTTTTTGTTGGCGGCGAGGATTTGCACGCCGTGGGCGATCATGCCGGCGTTGATGGTGTGGACGTAGCCACGCTTGGGGGCGGGGAGCTTGCGGATGTATTTGGCGGGCGTGAATTTCGAGGGGTCGTCAATGAAGGCGGTGTTGCCGCCCTGGGCCGCGACCATTTCCTTGAACTTGGCGAGCGCGGAGCCGTCGGCGAGGTGGGTCTCGACGGTTTGCTTGGCGGAGAGGGTCGAGCCGGCGACGCCGGCGAGGCGAACGATTTCCATGCCCATCTTGAGGACGAGGTCCTTCAAGTCCTCGGGGCCTTCGCCTTTGAGGAGCTTGATGGCTTCGGCGACTTCGAGGGCGGTGCCGACGGTGTCGCCAAGGGGCTGGTTCATGTCGGTGACGAGGGCGACGCAGCGGCGCTTCATGCCGCGGGCGACGCGGGTGATGGAGCGGGCGAGTTGCTTGGCCTGTTCGAGGTCCTTGATGAAGGAGCCGTTACCCCACTTGACGTCCACAGCGAGGCCTTCGGCGCCTTCGGCGAGTTTCTTGGCGAGGACACTGCCGGTGATGAGCTGGAGGCTGGGGACGGTGCCGGTCTGGGCGCGCAATTTGTAAAGGATGCTGTCCACCGGCGCGATGTCGGCGTTGGGGGCGTAGATGGCGCAGCCGACTTTGAGGAGCTGCTCGACAAATTGCTTGAGCGGGAGGTCGGCGCGGAAGCCGGGAATGGCTTCCAGTTTTTCGACAGCGGTGATGAGATAGTCCTCGTCCACGCCGTTGACGCAGGGCATGACGACGCCGCAGGCGGCGGCGAGGGGGGGCAGGACGAGGGAGGTTTTATCGCCAACGCCGCCGGTGGAGTATTTGGCGATTTTGGGGCGGGAGATGCGGCCGAGGTCCACGACTTCGCCGGAGAGCATCATTTCCTCGGCGAGGGTGGCAGTTTCCTGGGCGGAGAGGCCCTTGAAATAAATAGCCATCGCCAGGGCGGAAAGCTGGAAATCAGGCAGTTCCTCGTCGTGAATCGAGTCCACGATGAAACGGATTTCGTCCTCGGAGAATTCACCGCCGTCGCGCTTCTTCTCGATGAGGTAGGAGAAGGACGGTTTGATGAATTTGCGGGTGCCGGACCCCGAAGTGGAGGTGAAGTCGGAGGACATAGGGAAAGCAGAAGGACGGGCGGGAACCCAGGAGAGGCCGGGAACTTTGCCCGTAAACCTTTACGGGTTAGCGCATTAGGCACGCGGTTGTCAAACCTATAATTTGAGTGGGGTCGGCCAGGCCGGAATGGGTCTCAAAAATTGCGCGGATTCAACAGGTGGAGATTGACCGCCTCAAATTCATTTTCACCGCGAAGGCGCGAAGAGCGCAAAGGGTCAATTCTGCTAATTCCGTCAAAAATCCCCTTTGCGTGCTCTGCGCCTTGGCGGTGAATTGTCTTGGGGCTTTACCGCCGCCAACTGAACTGGGTGGGGCCGGTGAGATCCAGTTCCTCGCCGCGCATGAAGACGCGCATGGCGGAGAAGGTGAGCAAAGTAATGAAGACCACGAGCACGGTGACGCTGAGCCAGGGGCTGGCGAAAAACATATGTTCGCGTCCGAGGAGCGCACCGCGCACCAAATCCACCGCGTAGGCCACGGGGTCGAGATGCGCGAGCGTTTTCATCCAGGACGGCGCGGGTTGCAACGGATACATTGCGCCGGACAGAAAGAACATCGGCAGGATGATCGCGTTGGTCATGATCGGGAAGACCGTGGTGGAGGTGAAGCGCGAAGCCATAGCCACACCCATGGCCGAGAAGGTGAGCGCGGCCAGAATCATCGCGGGAATGGCGAGCAGGACGCCGTCCCAGCCGGGATGAATTTTCAAAAACGGCAGGAAGCACATGAGCAAACAGCCCTGCGCGAGCGCTTGCAGCGCGCCGGACACAACCTTGCCCACCGCAATGGCGGGCCGTGCCACTGGCGACACGAGCACGGCCTTGAAAAACCCGATTTGGCGGTCGAAGACAATCGTGATGGACGCAAACGTCGCAGCAAACAGGAGCGCGAGCGAAATGACGCCGGGAAAAATGAAACTGCGGTAATCGCCGGCATTGGGCGCGGCGGCCCGCCGCGTTCGCGGCCATGGCCGCACCCATAGGCCGCATGGTCATGCTCGAACCGAGGCCGGACCCGAGCACAAAAAGATAGAGCAACGGCTGGATCAGGCCCGTGATGAGCCGCACGCGGTCCTGCGTGAACCGCTTCATGTCGAGCGCGATGATGGCCCAGATACCTCTCATGGCCGGCCTCCCCACCCGCCACGGCCCGCGGGGGCTTTCGGCGTTTCGTCGGCCAATCCGCGGCCGGTGATTTTGAGAAAGACATCCTCCAGGCTGGGCGCGTGGATTTCGACGCGCTCGACTGCGACGGGCAAGTCGCGCAGCAGCACCGGGACGATGGCGGCGGGGTCTTTGTGTTCGAGCATGATGGGCTGCACGCCGGGCGCGGGTTGGTAGCCGCGCTGCACGAGCCAGTCGCGCGCCTGCGCGTCGTCGGCGGTGTGCAGGCGGATGATGCCGCCGCCGAGGCGCGACTTGAGGTTGCGCGGGGTGTCGAGGGCGACGATTTTGCCCTCGGACATGAGCGCGATGCGGTCGGCGACTTCGGCCTCTTCCATGTAGTGCGTGGCAAAAACGATGGTGCGGCCGGATTGGGTGAGGCCGCGCACTTGCTTCCAAAAGCCGCGGCGCGCCTCGACGTTGAGACCGAGGGTGGCTTCATCGAGAAACAAAACGCGCGGATCCGTGACCAAGGCGCGGGCCAGCTCGACGCGGCGGCGCTGGCCGCCAGAAAGATTTTGGGCGGGGCGTTCAGCGGCTTCGGTCAGTTGCAATTGGGCGAGCAATTCGGTCGTGCGCTGGCGCACGCCCGCCGCATCGAGGCCGTAGAGCTGGCCCATGAGACGAAGGTTGTCGCGCACAGTCAGGCTGCGCTCGATGGCTGGCTCCTGGAAAACGATGCCGATGTCGCGGCGGGTGGCGTCGCGCTCGGCGACGACATCGCGGCCGAGGACGCGGGCGGTGCCGGCGGTCGGCGTGCGCAGGGTGCAGAGGATGGAGAAAAGCGTGGTCTTGCCCGCCCCGTTGGGGCCGAGCAGCGCGAACATCTCGCCGGTGCCGACGGTCAGGTCAATCCCACGCAAGGCCTCGACCTTGCCGTAGTTTTTCACCAAGCCGGCGACCTCGACGGCGGGGGAGTTGGCGGGAGCAGGGTTCATTTTCTTAACCACGGAGAACGGATGCAGGAATGGAAAATGGAAGATGGAAAATGGAAGAACAAGACAATTCAAGCTGGTCCGCGGAAAATGCGGGAAAGAATAAACAAAGAAAATAATACCCGTGGATCTACATGTTATGTTTTTCCATCTTTCATTTTCCATTCTTCACTCCGGCAAAGGCTGGCCGCGGGTTTCCGGCGCGAACCAGACGATGACCATTCCGATGAGATAGATCAGCGAGAGCACTTCGCCGGCGCGGGCGTAGCTGTTGTCGAAGTAGGACATGAGCGCGCTCATTTGCAACACACCCAGGGCGGCGAGCACGCGCCCGGCGTTGTAGGCCAGCCCTTGGGCGGTGGCTCGCACGCGGGTCGGGAAAAGTTCCGGCAGGTAGAGCGGGAGCAGGCCGTAAAACGCCGCCGTGACGCCGCCGGCCAGAAAAGTCAGCGCGAGGAAAACGGCGCCGTAACTTGTAGTTCCCCCAAACAAGGTGAAGCACGCGGCGAGGGAACCGATGCACAGAATAAAATAGCCCCAGCGGCGACCGCATTTATTCGCCAGCCATGCGCCAAGGAAGCAGCCCGCCATTGCGCCCAGCGCCGAGCAGGCTTGCGTCCACGCCTTCGCTTTGGGCAAAGCATCGCCGGCCAGCTTTCCGGCCCACAGCGGCAGCCACTGCACGAGGCCCCAGGTGCCGATCAGCGTTACGCCGCAGAGGAGCGTCGCCAATATTGTGTGGCGTCGAAGGCGCGGTGAAAATATTTCCCGCAAAGGCCGGGACGGCGCGGCCACGGTGGCCGCCTGCCAGCGGTGCGATTCGGGCGCGTAGCGGCGGATGAAAAACGTCAGCAGCGCAGGGGCCGCGCCAATCAGCGTGACAAAGCGCCAGGAGTCCTGCGTGATGGCGTAGGACAAGCCCACCACGGCACTGAGCAAAAAACCCGCGTTGCCGACCGCGCCAATTGTGCCCGCGAGCCAGACGCGATCGGCGTCGGGCCAGACTTCCATGACCAGCGCGACACCGAGCGCCCATTCGCCGCCCATGCCCAGCGCCGCCACGAAACGCAGCGCGCCGAGTTGGGCGGGCGTGCGCGCGAAACAAACCAGCCCGGTAAAAAGCGAGTAAGTAAGAATGCTCGCACTCAGCGCACGCACGCGCCCGATGCGGTCACCCAGCCAGCCAAAGACGAGGCCACCCGCCGCCGCGCCGAGCAGAAAGAGCGCGGTGATAATTCCCATCCAATGCACGATAAAAGTTTCATCCAACGCGTCCGCGCCATGCATCTGCTGCAACGCCGGCCTCACGATGAGCGGAAAGAGGCCCATTTCGAGGCCGTCGAACAGCCAGCCCAACAGTGCGGCGAGCAAGACGAGCCGCCGCTGCGCGGGGGTAATCACCGGGGCAGGCATAGCGTGATCCGCGCAAGGGTTACTTCAGCGAGGCCGGTGTATGCTTCTTTTTATAACGCAGGACCCGGGCCGGGGGGAGGTTCCAAAAAACGACTTGGGTGGAATGAAAATCGTAGGGGTGCGAGCCGTTGATCCAGCGTTTGTGGATGCCGTAGGTGAATTGAACCCAGCAGCCGCCGGGCTTCAGAATCTCATGAATTTTACAAGTCACGCGCTCTTCCAAGTCTTTCGGGAAGGAGCGCAGGGGCAGGCTGGAAATGACCGCACCCGCGTGGCGGCGGCCAGCGTGCTGGAGGAGCAGGGCGTCCAGCTCGCAGGCGTCGCCCGCGAGGACGCGGATATGCGGGAAGCGTTTTTGGAGGGCCGCAGCCAGCTCGGGCGATTTTTCGATGGCCAGCAAGCGGCCGGGGGCCAAACCGCGCGCGAGCAGCGCCGCCGTCACCACGCCGGTGCCGGGACCGAGTTCGATGACGAATTCGTCAGGATCGTCGGGGAGCCAGTGCGCCATGGCCTTGGCCAGGCGGGGGGAACTGGGGGCCATGGCGCCCATTTGCCGGGGATTGCGCAGACACTCCTGCAAAAAGAGCGCGTTGGCGTCCGTGTTTTCGGGGGATGGTCGAGGCACAGGTGTGAGTGAGGGCGGGTTGGGGAAATTGGGGTGCGGACATAAGAACGCGTCACCGCCCGCAACGCAAGCTTTTGCCCGGCCGATGGTTGACGAATCTTTCGCGCCTACCCCGGTTAAAAAAGGTTCGCCAAACGGCCCAAAAACTGCGTAACTTCCAGCCCTTTGCCACCCGACGGCCCCGACGTTCTTTATTCCTCATCCTCCCATGCCTTATCTCCTTTTACGCTTTCCCCATGCGCGGTTTCTCCTTCGAGCCTTATTTTTCACGGTGGTGTTTGCGCTACCACTGCGAAATTTTGCCGCCGACCAGCCCGCCGCCGCGGCGCCGACGGCGACGCCCGCCGCCAGCCCCGGCGGGGATGGCGTGGAAATGAGCGTCGTGAAAATTTTTGCGACCACGCGCTATCCCGACGTTTTCAAACCCTGGAGCAAGCAAGCCCCGCGTGACATCAGCGGCACCGGCGTGATCATTAACGGGCACCGCATCCTGACCAACGCGCACATGGTGCTCTACGCGAGCCAGATTCAGGTGCAGGCCAACGGCTCCGGCGAGAAGGTGACTGCGACGGTGCTTTCGGTTGCGCCGGGGATTGACCTCGCTTTGCTGAAGGTGGACGACCCGACGTTTTTTGACAACCGCCCGGCGCTGCCGCGCGCGTCGAAGCTGCCGGACAACAAGGACCCCGTCCTCGTTTACGGCTACCCGACGGGCGGCGACAATCTTTCCATCACGAAGGGGATAGTCTCGCGCATCGAGTTTACCTCTTACAACGGGTTCACGGCGGGCCTGCGCATTCAGGTGGACGCGCCCATCAACCCCGGCAACAGCGGCGGCCCGGCGGTCGTCAACAACCAGATGATTGGGTTGGCGTTCAGCCATCTCGGCGGGGCGGAAAACATCGGCTACATCATCCCGAACGAGGAAATCGAGCTGTTTCTCCATAGCCTCGTCAACGACCAATACCAGGGCAAACCGGGGATGTATGACGATTTGCAGACGCTGGAAAATCCAGCCCTGCGGCCTTTCCTGAAAATAGGCAAGGACGTGCATGGCATCATTGTCAACGAGCCGTTCGACAGCGACCCGGCGTATCCGCTCAAGAAATGGGACATCATCACACAGATCGGCGACACGCCGGTGGACGATCAGGGCATGGTGAACCTCGGCGATGACCTGCGCGTGGCGTTCCAGTATCTGGTGCAGAAAGACGCCAAAGACGGCAAGGTGCCGCTGACGATCGTGCGCGACAGCAAGGAGATGAAGGTCGAGCTGCCGGTCTCGCCGGTGCGCCCGGCGCTGCTCTCGTCCCTCGAAGGCAAGTATCCGTCGTATTATATTTTTGGGCCGATGGTGTTCTCCGCAGCCACGGATGACTTTGAGGACAACCTGAACAGCTCGAATGCCATGTCATTCCTGAGTTTCATCGGCAGCCCGCTGGTGACCCGCCGCGGGGACAAGCCGGCCTTTCCGGGCGAGCAACTGGTGGTCATTGCGTCGCCGTTCTTTTCCCATGATCTGGACCTGGGCTACGAGAAGGAACCGGTCGCCTGGGTGGTCAAGAGTGTCAACGGCATCCCGATCAAAAACCTGCAACACCTGGCGCAGGTGCTCAATGATTCCAAAGACGAATTCCTCAAGTTCGAATTTGCCGGCACGGGGCTGGAGACTTTTGTTTTTCCCCGCCAGGCGATGAAGGACTCGACCGAGGGCATTTTGAGCGACAATGATATTCGCAGCCAAGGTTCGCCGGACATCCTCGCCGCCCTTAAAGGACCAGCCGCGAATTAAATTTTTCCAGATGGATCGCGCATGAGCACCGACCCGACGCTGCGCTTTTCGAACCGGGTGGCCGATTATGTGCGGTATCGCCCGCGCTATCCGGCGGCGGTGCTGGAAGTGCTGCGCGCGGAAATAGGTTTGCGGCCGGAACACACCGTCGTGGATGTTGGCTCGGGCACCGGGTTTTTGACAGAATTGTTCCTGGCCGAGGGCCACCGCGTTTACGGGGTTGAGCCGGAATGCCGAGATGCGTGCCGCCGGGGAGCATACCTCGCTCAGTGGAGCAATTTCACCAGCGTGAACGGGGCACGGCTGAGGCGACGACGCTCGGGGCGCAGATGGCGGATTTCGTGGTCGCAGCGCAGGCCTTTCACTGGTTTCGCCGCGCGGAAACGCGCCGGGAATTTGAGCGCATCCTGCGGCCGGGAGGCTGAGTGGTGTTGATCTGGAATGACCGCCAGGCGGACGCAGCGGGGGTTTTCTCCGCCTATGAAAAATTGATCAATGAGTTCCGCACCGACAATTTGGCCGAGACGCACCGGGTGGTGTTGCGCGCGGAGGCCGGGGAGCTGGCCGCGTTTTTCGCGCCGCAACCGATGCAGCGACGCATGGTGCCGGGCGTGGCCCAAGATTTCGATTTTGAGGGACTCAAGGGCCGGCTGCTTTCGTCCTCCTACGCGCCGCCGCCCGGCCATTCGTGGCACGCGGCGATGATTGCGGAGTTGCAGCGCGTCTTTGATGAACATCAACGCGGCGGCCGCGTGCGTTTCGAACACTGCACGGAGATTTGCTTTGGGCGGCTTGGAGAGTGAGGATTTTTTGCCTCGTTTCATTGCTTGGGTAATTAAGAAGATAACGTCCGGAAAGTTTCGCACATTTGGGGCCGGGGTATAGAGTGGCTTCAAACCCATGAGTCAGACGACTGACCCGACTTCTTCTCGGGAAGGTGCGGCTTCGCTGCCGCCGCCCTCCCTGCCGGACAATGTAATCTCGATTGACCGTGCCACGCTCAAGAGCCATCTGGATCAGGTGGTGCGCGGGACGGACGAGGAGACCTTGAACGCGTTGCTGGATGCCGAGGCCGACCAACTGTGCGGGGCGAAGCGCTACGCGCATTCGCCCGACCGCGTGGACACGCGTGCCGGCCATTACGAGCGTCAACTGCACACGAAGGCGGGCGAAGTGACACTGAAGGTGCCCAAACTGCGCTCGCTGCCGTTCGAGACGGCCATTATCGAACGGTATAAGCGCCGCGAGATCAGCGTGGAAGAAGCGCTGGTGGAGCTGTATCTGGCGGGCGTGTCCGTGGGCCGGGTCGAAGACATCACGGAAGCGCTGTGGGGGACGCGGGTGAGTTCCAGCACGGTGAGCGAGTTGAACCAGAAGATCGCCGGCACCATCGAGCAATGGCGGAACCGGCCGCTGGAGGGGACGCATCCGTATGTTTACCTGGACGGCATCTGGCTGAAGCGCAGTTGGGGCGGCGAGGTGAAGAACGTGAGCATCCTGGTGGCCATCGGGGTGAACGCGGACGGCTACCGCGAGATTCTCGGGGTGAGCGAAGGGTCGAAGGCGGACAAGGCGAGCTGGCTGGGGTTAGTGAGTGGAAGAAACTGTTTTGCCACAGCTTGTAATGTAGGTGCTCCTGGGGCAGATTTCCTTCGCTTCTCAAGTCCATACAAAAGGTTTACCCACAGCGCGGTAACTACGCCAAATTTATGAAATTTATTGTCATCGGGTTTTGAATGGGCATACTTTAAAATTGTATTCTCAAAATTGAGCCATATCTCCTTTCTCCATCCTTCTAATGGAGGAGTGCGTTCGAGTGCTTCGCGCAGTTTCCCACTTATACAATTTGGTTTTACGTTTTTAAGTTGGTGATATTCGCCAGTCATGCGAATAATTATTTGAATGAATCTTTTGCGCTTGAAAACAGCTTTCACCTTTCGGCGATAGGATTTCAATTCATCCTTTGTTGGTTAATCTGGTTTCATGTCGTAATCCGTTTTGCCATTTCGAATGAATGAGTGTCCCGCAAATGTCCGTAGGTTTTGGCGACGAGGAGGCCGCCATCTTTATGGCCGATCCAGGCGGCGAGTGTTTTGAAGTCCACGCCTTTTTCAATGACATTGCTTACGAAGTAGTGGCGCAGAGAGTGGTGGGTAAAATGCTGAAATCCGTTGAGCTTGCAAGCCGTATGCAACGCCTTCTTGGCGTCCACAATCGGCACCAGGGGCTTGTCTGCCGGGCGAGGTTGCTCTCGTTGCAGGCGTTCTAAGAACGCGCCCAAGACGGGAAACAGCGGCACCACGCGGGCTTCGTGGTTCTTGGTTCCTACCTCGCCACCCGTCACTTTGAACGTGCCCCGGTCGAAATCCACGTCCTCCATGCGGAAGGCGTTGGCTTCCCCCTTGCGCATCCCGGAATACGCCAGCAGTTCCACCAGGTCCGCCGCCGCCTGGTAGCGGATATCCAACCCGCGCAGAGTAGCCACCACCTTTTCGAATTGCTCGCGGGTAGGCACCAGAATGGCGTGTTTATCAGGCCGCCGACGGACGAGGCTATCGGCGGGGTTGTCCAAAATCAGGCCTTCCCGCTTGGCGTGGTCGAGAATGAGCTTCAAAGTCCCCCGATCATGGTTGAAGGACGCCGCCGCCACTTGCGGGCTGCGCACCTGGGCCCAATTTTCACAGACCGTGCGAGTAATGCTGCGCACTGGCATGGGGCCGAAGATGTCGGACAGTTGCTTGATCTTGTGCTTGAGGCTCAGGATGGAGGCCGGTTTCAAGTGTGCGCTCCACACGTTCAGCCAGAGCTCGGCTACCTGGTTGAAGGTAAGCCGGGAGGCGTCACCGTTGGCGCTCATATGCCCCACCCTTTCGCGGAGTTCCGCCAGGCGGCGGTCAGCCAGTTTCCGGTCATTTGTGCGCAGGGAACGACGGATTTGCTTGCCGCCGCGTTTAAGAAGTCCATAGTAGACCTTTGATGCGCTATTCCGATACAGGCATTCAGCTACTAACACATACTCTGGCGACGCCGGGGATGAGGGGGGAGTTTTCATGCCCCGAATCCTATAGGGTTACAGGAATGGGTTACAAGTTTAAAGTGATGTATTTTTTATCGCGTCTAATTCTTTGTTAGTCAAGTGTTTTGCCCGGTAGCTCAGCGGTAGAGCAGGTGACTGTTAATCACTTGGTCGGAGGTTCGATCCCTCCCCGGGCAGCCATTTTTGTCCTTTAGCGAAATATCCGCGCTGGGTCAGTGGTTCGGTTGGGCGTGCTGCGCCGGCTGGCAGGTCCACCCGGGGCCGGTAAACAATATCCACGAGGTTGCGGATGAATTGCTCATCGGTGATGCCGTCGGCGGCTTCCGGGGGGAAGGCCGTCTTCGCGGCGAAATGCCGCGCGAGGCCGGCGAATAATTCCACTCGCGCACCGACCTCGAACTCGTCGCGGCGCAGGAGGGCTTGAAGCGCAATGGCGGCCTCGGCCGGGGAGACTTGCTGGCGCAGGCGCGCCGCCAGGTGCGGGTGCTGCCGCAGCGAGTTGAATTTGCCCGCAAGCAGTTGTTGCAAATCCGGCTCGGCCAGGCGCGGCTGGCGGATGACGATAGTGTTGGCCGCAACGTCGCCGAGCCGCTGGCACTTGCCATTGAACCAGCAGACCACCCCACCCAGGAAATAAAAAATCGGCAGAGCATCCACAAACCGCAATAAATTGCGGGTCACGATTTGGTGGAATTGCAGGCGCAGCCCCTCGGCGTCCACCACCCGCAGCCGCAGCAGGCGCTTGCCGGGGGACTGCCCGCGCCAGAGCCATTCGAAGCTGATAAAATAGCCGATGCTGATGATGAAATAGCCCAGCAGAAAAACCGCCGTGGCCAGGTTGTGGTTGAGCAGGGCGGCAATCGCCAGTATCTCCTGCAATACGGACAACAGGGTGAGGATGCACAGGACATCCACCAGCCAGGCGAGGAAACGTGTCGGCGCGCCGGCCAGCAATTGCGAAAACACAATGCCTTCGGGTGTGCGGATGCGCAGTTGGTGGTTGCTGGTCATGGTCGCGGTTCGGTGGGCGGGGACCGGGTGCCGGATTTGGCCAGGAAAAGGGTCAGCAGGCACAATTCCACCAACCCGAAGCCTATTTTCACCACATACGGGATGATTGGCTCGTGATACTGGGAAAGAAAGGCCTCCACGAATCCCGCCCAGACGAGCAGCAGCGACACGCCCCCGATGAGCGTGAGGATTTCGTGCGAAATTTCGCGCAGGCGGGCGCTGAGCGGAACGCGCCGCCCCCAGCCGATCAAAGCACCCGCGAGCAACAGCCCCGCCTGCCCGGCGATGATGATCGAAGGGATTTCGACCGCCCCGTGCGGCAGCAGCCAGCCGAGCAGAAATTTTGTTTGCCCCGCGCGCGCATAATCCATGGCCACCGCGCCGAGCAGCACGCCGTTGTAAAACAGCAGAATGATGGTCCCCACCCCGAATGTCATGCCGAGAGCCAGCGTCAAAATGGACACCTGAATGTTATGCGTCATCAACTCGGCGGAAAAGGTGGCCTTGACCCCGTTATATTTGTCAGTCGTGGCATTCTCCTCTTTGGCCACACGCTTGGCTGGGTCCTGCATCAGGCCGGCAAAGGGCATGAGCATCGGCTTGGAATCGGGGTCCAACCCGATGGCCAACGCGCCAAAGAGGCAGCCCACGAGGGTAATGGCGAGGGACAGCCAGAAGGCGCGCACATGGCGGCGGAACGTCTGCGGTAATTCGCGCGCAAACCACTCGCCCAGCCTGAACCGGCGCGCAGGCTGCCGCGTCTCGTGAATTTCGCTGTAGGCTCGCGCCACGAGGTTCTCCAGGTAGTGGCGCGTTTGCGGCTCGGCGGAAAAAGTGGAGATTTTCGCCAGCGCGGCCGAGGCGCGTTCATACAACTCGTGAAAGTGCCGAACTTGTTGCAGCGACATGGTTGCGCCCGGGTCGCTCTCGAGACGGTCGAGCAGCGCCTCGAGTTCGGCCCAGCCGGAGCGCTCCTGGGCGAGAAAGCGCTGGAGGTCAATGATCACAGCAGTTGCCTTTGTTTGACGCGCAGGTATTGCGACACCAGTTCCGCGCTGAATTTCTCGTTTTTGAGCAGCGAGAAATGCACGCCGCGCCGTTGGAGCACTTTTTCCAGTTCGCGCAAATTCTGCCACGCCAGGTGCCCGCCGAGGCGCTGATACAAATCGCCCATTGTGTTTACGTCCAGCGCGGTGAACAGCGGGCCGACGCCCGGAGGCTGGAGCATATTCACCAGCACCAGGTGTTGCCGGCGGACCAATTCCACGTTCTTCACGAAACTTGACGCCAGTTCGGGATTGTCCAGCGCGGTGAGAAACACCAGCAGCGTGCGCCGGCGCATCCGCAGGCGGATGAACGTGCAAATTTCGTCAAAATCCGGGGAGACGATTTTGGGCTGGAGGGTATACAGTTTGTCCCGGCAGGCGCCATAATGGGCCGCGCCGTTGCCCGCGCGCACGAAGGAGCCGACTTTGTCGTCAAACACCAGCACGCCGAACAAGTCGCCCTGCTGCTCGGCCGCCAGACCCAGCGACAACGCGGCGGTCAGGTAAAGTTCGAGGACGGGCGCGGGTGTGGCGCCCGGCGCACGCACCACCGGCCGCGTGGAGAGCCGCGAGACATCGAGTACAACATAGACCTCCTGCGTGCGTTCAATTTGAAAAACTTTGGTAATCGGCCGACCACGCTTGGCCGTGGTTTTCCAGTGGATGTCCTCGTAGCCGTCACCGGCCACATATTCGCGGAGTTTCTCGAATTCGTGGCCCTTGCCAACTTGTCGCTGCGAGTGGGTCCCATACGTGCCGCGGTTTAAAAAAAGCGCGGCCAGGCTGCGGCGGTCTTCCCGCAAATTCGGATACACGCGGATTTCCGCGCGGACGGGCGCGGTTTGGCGCAGGCTCCACAGGCCCAGCGGCGAACTCGCTTCGAGGTAAACGGCGTCGAGGTGGTAGCAGCCGCGCTGGCGGGGGCAACACGGCCACGCAAAATGCGACGCCACGACTGCGCCCGGCAGCGCGACTTCAATATCCTCGCGCTCGGATTCAATTTCGCGCGGCAGCGCAAGGCCAACGCGCAAGCGCAGGGGTTGCTGGTGCTCGTTGCGCACCTGCAAGTCCAATTTCGAGTCGCGATCCTTAGACATACGCGCCACCGCGGGTAACACGACGCTCAGTCCTCCAAAACTCCCGCGCGCACCCAGCGCATCCACCCCTGCGACGAGGACGAGCGCGCCGACCGCCGCCACCGCTGCCAACGTCCCGGCCGGGCCGGTGGCGGCCAACAGCGCGAAGGGTGGCGCGATCAGCGCCACCCACAAAAGCAATTTAGTGCGCGGCACGATCATCGCGGGACGGCGACCAGTTGGAGGATTTGTTGGATGACTTCGTTCATGCCCAGGCCCTCGATTTCAAATTCCGGGCGCAAGATGAGGCGGTGTTCGAGCACGGGGGGGGCCATCACCTTGATGTCGTCCGGCGTCACGAAGTCGCGCCCGGACATCGTGGCGTAGGCGCGCGCCGCCATGATGAGCGACTGCGTCGCGCGCGGACCCGCGCCGACCAGGACGCTCTCGTGCTGGCGCGTGGCGCGCACCACATCCACCAAATAGGCGAGCAATTCATCGCGCAGGGTGACGGCGCCCAATTGCTCGCGCAGCGCCACCAAATCCTCCGCCTGGATGACGGGCTGCACCGCGCCTTGAGCCAGCAACGTCTCGGGCGCGTCCTTGGTCATCGTGCGCTGGGCAAGCAGCAGTTCATCGGCGCGTTCCGGGGCGGCCATGGTGATTTTGAGCATAAAGCGGTCTTTTTGCGCTTCGGGCAGTGGGTAGGTGCCTTCGTATTCGATGGGGTTTTGCGTGGCAAAAACCGTAAAGTTTGACGGCAGGGTGTAGGTTTCCCGGTCAATGGTAACGGTGCGCTCCTGCATCGCCTGCAATAAAGCGGACTGAGTTTTCGCCGGAGCGCGGTTGATTTCGTCGGCCAGCAGAAACGAGGTGAAGATGGGCCCTTTGGCGACGGAAAATTCGTTGCGCTGGAGGTTGTAGATGCCCGTACCGGTGATGTCGGCGGGCATCAGGTCGGGCGTGAACTGGATGCGCGAAAAGTCGCAGCCCAGCACCTGGGCGAGTGTGCGCACCAGCAAGGTTTTGGCCACGCCGGGCACGCCCTCGATGAGGGCGTGGTTGCCGGTGAAGATGACGATAAGCGCCTTCTCAATAACGTCATGCTGGCCGATGATGACCTTGGCGGCTTCTTGCCGGGCGCAGGCAAGGATTTCCTTGAGTTTTTCGTTATTCATGGTGATGAAGAAGGCTTGGCGAGGACGGGAGGAGGGGGGGGAAAGCGGGGCGCTTGAGCAGCGCCACCACGCGCGCATAGGCCTGGACGGGGTCGCGCGCGCGGGGCGGCAGGGCCTTTTCCGCGTTGATGACCGCCTCGACTTCAGCCACTTTGACGCCGGGACGCGCGGCGGCGGAAGATTTTTTCCATTCGGCAAAGCATTTTTCGAGCAAATCCCCGGCGGGGATGTTGCGGCGCAACAAATTCACAAATCCTGTGGCTGCATCCCGGCCCAGCACATCACTAGCGCCTTTTTCGGCCTCGATCGGCGGCACGAGGCTGGTGCTGTTTTTCCAAATGAACAACAAAGCCAAGAGCGCAAAGGCGCCGACCAGTCCCGCCAAATGATAGCGGCGGATAAGGGCGGCGACGCCGGGCGCCTCCATGATGCCAAAGTGGGCTTCGTCGAACACGATATTGTGGCCCGGGCCAATTAGCCAACTGAGCCAGTTGGCGTGGCGGTCGAGGCGCAACGCTTCATTGCTCAAAAAATAGCCGTCGGTGGCCATCACGACGGTGCCCGGCCCGAAGTGGCGCTCGATCACAACGGCATTGTGGTCCTGGGCGTAAATTTTCTGCCAGGCCGGATCGAGATTCGCGAAATAAAGACCGCTATGCCATTCGAGCTTGGCCGGCAGCGCCAGTCCTGAAACGTTGTTCACCGTGACCGACGGGTTGGAATCCTCGCTCAGCACATCGGCGAATTTGAATTCCAGCCCCCACTTGTCCTTCAGCACCACGGTGGTATCTTCATCGTCGTCGTTGGCGGATTTTTTGGCGATGGGCTTGGCGGGTTTGCTGGAGTTGTCCGTGGTCGCCGCAACGGGTTCGTCTTCGGGTAAAACATCCCCCAGCATCGGTTTGAAAACAACCACCAGCCGGCCGCCGCACGCGAGGAATTTTTCGATTTCGCCGAACAAATCGCCGGGAACTTCCGCCCACTCGTCCGTGCTCGCGCCCAAATGCAAATAGACCGTATTGGGCGTCTCGGACAGGTTATTGGTGGCGCTGAAGTCGCGCGCCACCGTCAGGCCCGGGATGCCGGCCAGGCTTTCATAAAAGGCCATGGTGCCCAGCGGGTCGCTGCGCAGCGAGGAATAGGGCGGGTAAACGTCGCCCCGGTCGAGGCGCATTTGCAGCAGCCACGTCAAACCCAGGGCAAACGTGAGCGCGCCCAGGGCCAGCAGGGCGATGGCGGCGGATTTTCTCATTCGACGCTCCTCAATTTGTCGGTCTGTGCGGAAAACCCGGCCACCAGCTCCGTATTGGCTTCGTACAGGCCATACCACACGCGCTCGAAGGTGCCGACCATCTCGGCAAACGCCGGCGGCAGTTGCGGCAGTGCGTGGCTGCGGCGGCGCAACTCGCGTTCGTAGTCGCGGTTCGATTTAAATTTGGCCAGGCTGATGAGGTTGCGCGCGGCCAGATTCGCCAGCGCGGAAAGGTAAAACGCGCGCAAGGCCAAGCGGTATTCGCCGCGCTCCAGCAGCTCGCGCGCCAGCTTGATCCAGCCATCTTCCGGCAATTGCTCGGCGCCAAAATTTTCATCCGCCAGGTCGGGCGCGCTGGGGAGCGCAAGGGTGGTGATGAGCGCGGCATTCTTCCGGTGGTCACTCCAAAACCGATAGAGAAAGAGGGCCAGCGCGCACACGACCACAGCAATCAAGAGGAACAACAAAGCTTGCGAAAAAGTCATGCCACTCAGGAGCGATGATACTGCCACGCCGGCGCTGCGCGGGGAAAAAATCTTGTCCCACCAGCGGCGCAGCAGCGCCTGCACCTTCACCAGCCAGTCATGCAATATTTCGCGGACCCGGGTGATGAACCGGCCAATCACGCCCTGATCCTGCCCGTCGTCCGCGTTTGCATCCTGCGGCATCCGCCAGGCGTATTTGTCCTGGCGGATGACGTTGGCGATGGAATGTTCCAGATCCGCCGGCGGGATGCCGCCCGGGCTGACCGACGTCGGCGGGGACGATGGCGCTGCGGTGGAGGCGGCTGAGAGGGGCGGCGCAGATGGCGCATCGGCGGCCCGCAGCCCGCCGACTCCAACCACCATCAACAGCAGGGCCACGGCCGCGACGGTGGAGCGGGCCTCAATTAGCGCGCGTTGGAGGCGGACTTTTAGATCCTGGCCCGAATGCCGGGCTTCGCCATAAAAACACCGCAGCGCCGCCATGGTCTTGAGCAAAGGGTCCAGGCACAGATACGTCAACCCGGCGATGGCCGCCAAGAACGTGGAATTCCACAATAGCGCCGAACCGGCGCGCGAAAAGGACGACTCGATGCCCAAAAGGTGTTCAGCCAGTTGGGGCAGGATGTAACAGAAGGACATCCAGTTCAAAAACACAAAGAAGGCAAACAAGGCCAGCAACACCTGCGCGGTGGCGTTCTGCCGCAGGGACCATCCCGCAAACTGGCCGGCCTTTTTCAATAGGGTGCCGAGCGGCTGCGCCTCACCCTCGTCCAGCACCGTCAGGTGTTGAAAGAATGCCATCGGCACGGAAAAGATCAGCGTGCAAATCTCCAGTCCAACCATGAGCAGCAACATGGCCAGTGGCGGGGCGGCGGAAAAAATTTGCCGCAGATGGTCTTTTTCAATCCAGACCAGCAGCAGCGGTGGCGCGGCCAGCAGCAGGCCGAACGGTTGTACCGCCATTTGCGTCATCCAAACGCGCTGGGCACGCCGGAAACTCCAGGGCGCGGGCGGCACACCGGCGATTTTTGCGCAGATTTGCCGCGCAAATACATTTTGCCAGAATTTCATCCACCCATACAACAACGCCAGGCCGAGCGCCGCCTCCGCATCGTGGTTCCGTGCCAAGGGATTGAGGCTCATATCCGCCCAAAAATACACCAGACCAAGGACGAACGGCAGCGCGCCCAGGTAGTAGCAGACCAACGCCGCCGGCGGCGCCGAGCGCAGGACGTGCGTCGCCTCCTCGATCAAGTCGGTCGCGGCCCGGCCCGGCTTCTGGCGGATGATGCGCTTCATGGTGGGCGGAGGCGTCAATGGGCTTGCCACACGGAATTTTCGTGCGACGATGTTGGAATTTGCAGCAAACCCTCGGCAAGAACGTAGAAAAAGAACCAGGCCAGGATGAAGCCCGTCAAGCCCACCGCAGCGCAGCGCACCCACGCTAGACTACGCCGGGAGACCGGCGCGGCCCGCGCCAGTTGAGCCAGACAGGCGGCGCAAATGACCTTGTCATCGTGCTCCGTGATGCATTCGCGGCAAAAAAAATTTCCGCACGCCGGGCAGCGCGCCACCGCTTCGCGTCCGGCGTGGTTGTAGCAGCGTTGATGGATCAGGCTGGGCATGGGAGTGGCGGGCTGTTTGATTTAAGATTCAATGACCGGCGGAGCTTCGTGGTAGGGGGGAGGTGCGGCCGCCGCTTCCGCCGCCTGCGCGGCGCGCATCCGCTCCGGGATTTCCGCCGGCGTCAACTGGCCCTGCGCCGCCACCACCAGCGGCCGGAGCCGATTCAGAGCCCTATACGCGTGCCCCAACCGGCTGAGCGGCGGCAATTCCTCGATCTGCACCGCCGTTTGCAAATAAGTCTGGACGGTCGGCCCCGCCGCCTGGTTGATCAGCAAGAGCACGGCCAGCACCGACGCAAGCAGGCCAAAAAAGATGTCGCCACCGTTGAAGAATCCGACCCCCGACTCATGCCACAAAAGCGCAGTAATGACAAACATCGCCAGGGGCAGGCCCAGCAAGACGCTGGTCATCAGCCGGCGGTCGGTGCGGCGGATGATAAAGGCCTGGATGTCGCTGAAATAAAATCGTTTGTATTCCTCGGAGCCGATCTTTTTGTCAATGATCAGCAAATGATCCGGCCCGAGCCACAGGCTGGCGCGACCAGCGGAGACGCTGATAAAGCCGCCGATCGTGCGCCGGCGAGAGCGGGTCAGACGGGTGTAGGCTGGCTCGGGCATGGTGAAAATGGATGTGCGTATGCAGGGCTAAAAAGTTCCCGGCACGGGCAATGTAATACTGCCATGGAAGTTAATCAAATGGTGGCTGCCGGCATAGATAATGCCGATGATGGCAACGACCCATCCAATCAACTCCAATACCCCGATAATGATGGCAATTACCAAGCGGGCCTTGGTACGGTGGACGAAGCTGCGCGGGGAATTCCAGTGGCGGATGGCGATGAAAATGGCCGCGGGCGCGGTAAAAATGGTGGCCAGAAACGAAAAGTAAAGAACCACCGTCAGGGAGAGCAGGAGCGGCCAGAGGACGAGGGCCAGCGCCAGGCTGTCGTAGTTGACCCGGCGGTTTTCCAAGCTTTTGATTTTGCCTTTTTTGCGACCCGCCTCCAGGCAAGACGGGCAGTAATGCTGGCCGTTCAATTCGCAATCGCACAGCGCGCAAAGAAACCGCCCGCAGCCATCGCAGGGACGCACGGCCTTCTTTTGCGGGTGGTAGAAACAACTCGCTTCGTCCTCGAGTAAAATCCGCTCGCCATCCACCCCATGCGCCGCGCTACGGAACAAAGCCGGAAAAACCTCCGCCTGGACCGGTGAGCCGCAGAGGGCGCAGGGCGTCAGTCTCCCCGAGTTGAGAATGCCACTGTCCAGCGGCGCCTGGCACTGGCGCTTCGGGCATTTCACAACAAAGGCGGCCATGGGGAAGCTAAGTGGAGATCACGCGGGTGTGGCAGATGCGGTCATGCAGGGCCTGTTTCTCGGGATCAAACGCCACCATGATATATCCGATATACAGGGTGAAGTCGCTGAGCATCTTGCCAAAAAAGCGGCCAAACGCGCGGGCGTAGGTGACTTTTTCGCCCTCGGGCGTGACGACCTTGAGTTTGCAGGCCATCTTGCCCAGCGTTGCACCCCACTTGCCAACGCAGACGGTTTCATAGACCATCCGCAACACGAAGGTGAACAGGAAGTTGAGGAGCATCAGGCCGATGTCAATTTTCGTCGGCGAGGGCGCGCCCATGGCGGCAAACATCCCCAAGCCAAAAAAGAGCCCCACGATCCCGGCCACAAAGCTCAGGATGATGATGTCAATAAACTGGGCGGCGAAGCGGATCCAAAACCCGGCGTAGCGCAGCCCGGGGGCTTCGACCCGCGCGCCTTCCGCCAGTTTCTGCATGAAGATGGGTTTGCAATTGGCGCACACATAGGTGTCGCCGTGGCGGATCATGTCCTGCGTGGAAAAGATCTTACCACATTCAAAGCACGGCCTGGTCTCGCCGCCGCCTACCGTGCCCAAGAGCGGCGGAGTGGCGGGCGCGGCACCCGGGGTATTGGGGCCAACTTGCGGGTTCCAGTCACTCATGATTAGGAGGGGTTATGGGTTACAGTCTGTTAGCTTAAAATTCACCCGCGATGGCAAGACTAATCAGAACCACGGATTGATGCGATGAGCGGCATCAATGGGTCTGCCTATGTCCTCTCGCAGATACATAAAGAGACTCCGCTGAACCCCAAAAGCGAACAAGAAAACATCATTGGGCGGGAAAAGTTTATAATGGGCCGACTTGCACCCACTCCCGGTTGTTTTTTCTTCCCCTTGGTGGGCCACTGACGAATACGCATTGGGCTGGTTTCCGCCGATGAGATTTCGCATCCCAAGCCCAACTTGAGGGATGGATTTGCGTTGAACAATCCGCCGGCTTCATGTCTAAATACCCATCTCCCCATGAAACCCCTCCCCTACCTCATCTCCCGCTGCGCCCTCGGTGTCGCTGCCGCCGGTCTGCTCCTGGCCGGCTGCTCTAAATCCGACAACTCGGCCGGCACGGCAACGCCCGCGTCTGGTTCCGCGCCGGCGGGGAAGACCATCACAGTGGGTTTTGCCCAAACCGGAGATGAAAGCGGCTGGCGCACCGCCAACACCGAATCACTCAAGTCCGAAGCCGCCAAACGCGGCATCAACTTAAAAGTTACTTTTGCCGACAACGTGCTCGACAAGGAAATCGCGTCTGTGCGTAATTTCATCACGCAAAAGGTGGACGCCATTATCATCGCTCCGACGGTCAAGGATGGCTGGGATCAGGTGCTTAAGGAAGCGAAAGACGCCCACATCCCCGTCGTTATTGAAGATCGCTCCTTGAGCGCCGACCCCTCCCTGTATGCCGGCTTCATCGGCTCTGATTTTATGAAGGAAGGGCACCTGGCGGCGGAATGGCTCATCAAAACCACGGGGGGCAAGGGGCGGATTGTGGAGCTTTCAGGCCATCTGGGTTCCGATGCCGCGGATGACCGCCAGAAGGCGTTTGCCGAGGGGATTGCGAATACGCCCGGCCTGACCATCATTGATTCGCAAACCGGCGACTTTCAACGCGATCAGGGCAAACAAGTCATGGAAGCCCTCCTCAAGAAACACCCCGCTGGATCGTTCGATATCCTTTACGCCCACAACGACGACATGGCGTTGGGCGCGATGCAAGCCATTCAGGAAGCCGGCCTCAAACCGGGCCAGGATATCATGATCATTTCCCTCGATGGTGAAAAAGAGGCCCTCCAAGCCATCGTAGACGGTAAAATCAATTGCGTGGTCGAGTGCAACCCCATGGACGGCCCCCTCGTCTTCGATGCGGTTGAGCAAGTCCTCAAGGGCGGGCAGATTCCGCCCATCACTTATAATTCGGATCACGTTTTCGACAAAACCAACGCCGCGGAGGTGCTCAAGGCCCCGCGCGCTTATTAAGCCTTACTGCTCATGGCCGCCGTGGAGTCCTCAGCGCCGCTGTTGCTCGCCATGCGCGGCATTGGGAAAAAGTTTCCCGGGGTGGTGGCTTTGTCCAACGTGGACTTTTCCGTGCGCGCGGGCGAAATCCATGCCCTGCTCGGCGAAAACGGCGCCGGCAAGTCCACGCTTATTAAAGTGCTCACCGGTGTTTACGCGCCGGACGCCGGCGAGGTGCGTCTAGCCGGCACGCCCATCCACCCCGCTTCGCCGCGTGACGCCGAGCGTCTGGGTCTCAGCACCGTTTACCAGGAAGTGAATTTGATCCCCTCTTTGTCGGTCGCGGAAAACATCGGCTTGGGCCGCCAGCCGGGAAAATTAGGCTTCTTAAATTGGCCCGCGCTGCGCCGCCGCGCCCGGGCCGCGCTCGCACGGCTCGAACTCGCTCTCGACGTGGACGCCGAGTTGGGCACGCTGCCGTTGGCCCTCCAACAAATGGTCGCCATCGCTCGCGCGCTTGACTTGCAGGCCAAGCTCCTTGTGCTTGACGAGCCGACCGCCAGCCTCGACGAAAAGGAAGTGGACGAGCTTTTCAAAATCATGCGGCAACTGCGTGCGGCGGGTCTCGGCATCGTCTTCGTCACGCATTTTCTCGATCAGGTTTACGAAATTACCGACCGCCTCACCGTCCTGCGCAACGGCGAATTGGTTGGCGAATACTTGACGGCAAAATTGGGCCGCCTCGAACTCGTGGGCAAAATGCTCGGCCGCGAAGTGCGCGATGAAGAGGGCCACAACGCGGACGGTAGAGATCCCGCTACGGCGGGAAGCCGTCCGTCTCTGGACCATCCACTCGCCAAATCCTCCGCACCCGTGCTCGATGCCCGCCAAATGGGCCGCCGCGGCGCAGTGCATCCGCTCGATTTGACTTTACGCGGCGGCGAGGTGACCGGCCTCGCCGGTCTGCTCGGCTCCGGCCGCACCGAAACCGCGCGTCTGCTCTTCGGCATTGACCGCCCGGACTCCGGCGAAATCAAAATCCGCGGCCAAACCGTGAAACTATCCTCGCCGCGCGCAGCGGTGGCGCTCGGGCTCGCATTTTGCTCCGAAGACCGCAAGACCGAAGGCATCCTCCCAAACCTGTCCGTGCGCGAGAACATCATCTTCGCGCTCCAGGCCAAGCGCGGCACCTGGCGTAAGCTCGCGCGCGCCGAGCAGGACCAACTTTGCGCCCACTACATCCAGGCCTTGCGCATCAAGACCAGCAGTCCCGAGACGCCGGTCAAAAACCTCTCCGGCGGCAACCAGCAAAAGGCCCTCCTTGCACGCTGGCTCGCCACCCGACCGGAACTCATCATCCTCGACGAGCCCACCCGCGGCATTGACATCGGCGCAAAAGCCGAAATCGAGCAGCTCATTACCCAGTTGCGCGCGGATGGCGTCGCGGTGCTTTTTATTTCCTCTGAAATCGAGGAAGTCGTTCGTAACAGCTCGCGCATTGCCGTCCTGCGCGAGCGCCGCAAAGTAGCTGAACTCACCGGCGGCGAAATTGAACTGCACCGTCTGCTGCATGAAATGGCCGGCGCGCCACCCTCTCCATGAGTGAAGCCCGCCACCGTTCCTGGCTGAAATCGCCCGCGGTCTGGCCGCTGGCGGGCCTGTTGCTGCTCGGCTTGATCAATCTGATTTTCAGCCGAAATTTCTTCACCATCACCCAGCGTGACGGGCATTATGTCGGTACGCTCATTGATATTCTCAAGAACGGCTCGCCTGGTCTGATTTTGTCGCTGGGGATGACACTGGTGATCGCGACTGGCGGCATTGATTTGTCCGTCGGCGCGGTCCTGGCGGTCACCGGCGCTACGGCGGCGACCATGATGGCGCAGGGCCCGGTTTCGCTGCCGCTGGTGCTGGCCGTCTGCCTTGGAGTGGGCGGGTTATGCGGCCTGGTCAACGGGGTTCTGGTGGCGTGGGGGCGCATCCAGCCGATTGTGGCCACGCTCATCCTGATGGTCGCGGGCCGCGGCATCGCGACGCTTATCACGGGGGGCAATCAAGTGCTCATCCATCAGGAATCCTATAATTATCTCGGCACCGGATTCATCCTCGGATTGCCGGTGGCCCCGTTGGTGGTCACCGCGCTGTATCTCGTGGCGTGGCTGGGGCTGCGGCGCAGCGCCGCGAGTTTATTCATCGAAGCGGCCGGCGATAACGAAATCGCCAGCCGCTTTGCCGGGCTGGCCACCGCACGCGTCAAATGCCTCGTTTACGTCGTCAGCGGCCTCTGCGCCGCTGTGGCAGGGGTGCTGGCGACCTCGAGCATTGGCAATTCCGACCCCATGAGCGACGGCCAATACCTAGAGCTGGACGCGATCTTTGCGGTGGTAGTCGGCGGCACCGCCCTCCGCGGCAGCCGGTACAACTTCCTCGGTTCCTATCTGGCCGCCATCATGTTGAAAACCCTGACCATCACGATGTATTTTGTGGGCGTGCGCCCGGAGGTTGCGCCACTGCCCAAGGCCGTCCTCATCATCGTGGTGTGCCTGCTGCAATCGGAAACCACCCGCCGCTGGCTTGGCGGACTGCGCCGGAGGAGGGCGATATGAATACCTTGCTGCGCAACCGGCTGCCGCAACTGACGACGGCGGTGATTTTCGTTCTGTTGTTCACCGCCGCCAGCCTGCGGTATGATTATTTTTTCTCCGCGCGCAACGTGGCCGATCTTTTCATCGGCAACGCCAGCCTGGGAGTGATCGCGGTGGGGATGACGCTGGTGATTTTTTTGGGCGGCATTGATTTATCCGTCGGCGCAGTGGCCGGCTTTGCCAATATTTTTTTCGCCGCCTTGGTGGCCAGACACGGCTGGCACCCGCTGCCGGCCTTGCTGGCAGGCTTGGCCCTCGGCGCGGCGTTTGGCGCGTTCATGGGCGCGTTGATCCATTTTTTCAAGCAGCCCGCGTTTTTGGTGACCCTGGCGGGCATGTTTTTCGCGCGCGGCTGCGCCTATTGGATCAGCGAATCCAGTATCACAGTGAAACAGCCGTTTTTTGTCCGTCTGACGGATTTTAAGGCTCCGCTGGGGGACGCCATGGTGCATCCGCTGCCGGCCTTCATTTTCTTGGTGGTGCTGGCGGCGGGCTACCTTGTGGCGCAATTCACCCGTTTCGGCCGTAACCTGCTCGCCATCGGCGGCAACGAGCAATCAGCCCTGCTCATGGGCCTGCCCGTGGGCGCGACGACGATTGCCGCCTATGCAACCTGCGGGGCGACCGCGGCGTTGGGCGGGCTGGTCAACACACTCATCACCGGTTCGGGCAATTGCACTTATGGCATTGGCCTAGAACTCGACGCGATAGCGGTCGTGGTCATCGGCGGCACCCTCCTCACCGGCGGTCGCGGCCATCTGTTTGGCACGCTCTGTGGGGTGTTGATCATCGGCACCATCCAGTCCGCCATCGCCTTTGACGGCACCCTTAGTTCCTCCTGGACGCGTATCATCACTGGCGCGCTGTTGCTGGCGTTTATCCTCTTCCAGCGCCTCCTCCTGCGCGCCACGCAAAAACGCTTTGCGTGAAAACAACGGCGCGCCGCCCAAGTCACACATCGCGCGCACAGCGAAAGCCGGTGTTGCCGGTCGAGCTGTCGGGCGTATTCGAGGTGCGCGCGCCGACGCGGTAGCGATTGCAATAAGAATGATGGCAGAGGTAGCTGCCGCCACGAATCACCTTGCGGTCGCCCGCTGGCGGACCGGTGGGGTCTGTGCGCAGACCGGTGACATGAAAGCTCGCGCTGAACCAGTCGTGGCACCATTCCCAAATGTTGCCTGCCACGTTGTAGAGGCCGTAGCCGTTGGCCAAAAAACTTTTCGCGGGCGCGGTGCCGCGGTAGCCGTCCTCGGCGGTGTCATGCGAGGGAAACGGCCCCTGCCAGATGTTGCACATGTGCTTGCCGCCCGGCGTCAGTTCGTCGCCCCAGGCGAAACGTTTTTGCACAAGGCCGCCGCGCGCCGCGCATTCCCACTCGGCTTCGGTCGGCAAACGCTTGCCCGCCCAGGCGCAGTAGGCGCGCGCGTCATTCCATGAAACATGCACGACCGGATGGTCCCAGCGTCGTTTGATATTTGAACCCGGCCCCTCGGGATGCCGCCAGGTCGCGCGGTCCACCCGGCACCACCATTCCGCGCCCGCCACGCGTTGGGTCACCCGCGCTAATTGCGCAGGCGTCAGGAAAAGATGGAACACAAACGACCAGCCGAAACGCTCAGCCTCGGTCTGGTAGCGCGTGGCGTTGACGAATTCATTGAACTGTTCATTCGTCACACAGGTGGCGTCCAGATGGAACGGTTGCAACGTGACGGCGCGTACCGGAACTTCGCCATCGTGCGGCCAGCCATCGGCGTCCTGCGCACCCATCAGAAATTCCCCGCCCGGAATTAGCCGCATCCCGCTGTGTGCCCCGGAACGCACGCGCACGAAATCCGAATCCGCGACGATCGCCGCGGACGCGGACACCTCCGGCGCGCGGGCCGGAGTGCAGCAGGAATTGCCATTCATGGGGTGGCCCCATCGTCTTGCGCAAACCCGCGCCCGTCAATCATCCAGACAGAGGAGAAATGCTGATCGCTGAATGCAGTAACCGATTTAAACATCAACCAGCAATCAACAATCAGGAACTCCTGCTCCCCGCTCCCTGCTCCTCACGCCGCGCGCAGTTGCTGGAGTTCCTCGTTCACCCGGTCGAGCAATTGGACGAATTGTTCGCAGCGCTGGCGCCAAAGATCCACGCCCAAATCATCGTGATGATATTCAATTTCCTCGCCCAGCTTCACCAGAGCCGGCAACCCCAACAGGCCGAGCGACCCACGCAAGTAATGCGAGATGCGCTGGATGGTTGCCAGATCGTCCGTCCCCATGGCGCGGCGCAATTGCGGCAACTTGGTCGCCAGGGCTTGCAGGCAGAGGTTGACAACCTGTTGTTGGGTTTCAGGGTCGGAGCCAATGTGCTCGGCCATCTTGTTAAATTGCACCAGCGGGGACGTTTCTTCAACCACGGACACAAGCGCCTCGGCGGATGTGGCCGCGGCGGGAACTTGCGCGGAAACCAAGGCCGGCACGGGTAAGGGCGAACTCGCCGCCCCGCCGATGATTTCCACTACCGGTTGCTTCGGGGCTTCCGCCTTGGGCGCGGCCATGGTCGGACGGCCATACTTTTCAACCAGCGCGAGGAACCGCTCGCGATTCAGCGGCTTGGAAATATAGCCATCCATGCCGTAGGAAAGGCATTCCTCCTCCGTGCCCTTGAGCGCATGCGCGGTCATGGCAATGATGGGAATGTGGCCGCCCTGGGTTTTTTCCACAGCCCGGATGTGGCGGGTCGCGGTGTGGCCGTCCATCACCGGCATCTGGATATCCATCAAAATAAGGTCATAGGAATTTTTCTTCCATTCCGCGACCGCTTGCGCGCCGTCGTTGACGGTGACACTGTGGTGGCCGCGCTTGGTGAGCAAACCGCGCGCGACTTCGCGGTTGATCGGGTTGTCCTCCACCACGAGCACCCGCACGCCGTGCGCGATGGGGGCCACCGGTTCAGGAGCGGCGGCGGGTGGGGTGTTCATCCTTTGCTGGGCGAGTGCGCCACAAATGGCCTGCAGCAAAGCACGCTGGCCAACGGGCTTGGTCAGCACGGCTTGAATCCCCATTGTGTCACAGCGTTGGAGGTCGCTCGCCCGATAGGCAGAGGAAAGCATCATAATCGCCGGGCCATGAAACTCGGACTTTTGCTTGATGGCCCGGGCCACGTCAAAACCGTCCATTTCCGGCATCAGGGCGTCCAGCAAAATTAAGTCATAACCTTGACCCGCCAACACCGATGCCGCGACGGCGCTCAGCGCCTCTGCGCCGGACGTTGCGAGAGTGACCTGCGCACCCCAGTTTTGTAAAACAGTTTGCAGAATGATCCGGTTAGTTTCATTGTCGTCCACCACCAGGACGCGCCGGTTGCACAGCGATTCAGCCGCCCCCAGTTGGTCCCGCGGGATACCCGACTTGGCTTCGGGTAATAGAATGGAAAAATGGAAAATGCTGCCTTTGCCAACTTCGCTTTCCACCCAAAGTCGGCCGCCCATTTGCTGGACGAGCCGCTGGGAAATGCTCAGGCCCAGCCCGGTCCCGCCATAAAGCCGCGAGGTTGAACCGTCGGCCTGCCGGAAGGCTTCGAAGATCACTTCCTGCTTGTCGGCGGGAATGCCGATGCCGGTGTCGCGGATGCGGAAATGCAACTGCCGCTTCCCTGCGCTCTCCCCCTCGTTGTCCACCGTCAGCACCACCTCGCCCTGCGGGGTAAATTTGAGCGCGTTGGAAACGAGGTTGGAAACAATTTGGCGACGCGGCCCGCATCGCCCACCAAGCCATCGGGCACGTCGGTGCGCGCGAGCACCCCCAACTCGAGGTTCTTTTCCGCCGCGCGCAAGGCGAAGCTCTTCATCGTGTCGTCCAGACAGTCGCGCAGCGAGAAGGGCGCTTCATCCAAGAAAAATTTGCCCGCTTCGAGCTTCGAGAAATCCAGGATGTCGTTGACGATGCCCAGGAGCGCGTGGGCGGAGTTTTGCACCATGCCAAGGTAGTCGCGTTGCTGGGCGGTGAGTTGGGTGTCGAGCGCGAGCTCGACCATGCCGATAACGCCGTTCATTGGCGTGCGGATTTCGTGGCTCATGTTGGCCAGGAACTCGCTCTTGACCGTGGCGGCGCGCTCGGCTTCGCGCCAGGCGGCTTCCGCGCTGGCTTTTTCGGCTTCGAGTTCGCGTGTGCGGGCTTCCAATTCTTTGCTGCGTTCCAGCAGGCGCGAACTCAGCACAGCGCTGTAGAGCAGGTTGCTCGCGGTGTTCGTCAGCCGCACGGCGTCGAGCGCGCGCCGCTGGTCAAAGTCTACGTCGAGCACGCCGACTTGCTTGCCCTGGAAGGCAACCCCCATCCGCATCAGGCTTTGACCGGGGGCCAGCAAATCGTCCACCCAAGCTTGCCCCGGGCGCTCATGTACCAGCGCGGCGGGCGCTTCCTGCGCCTTGGCGCCGGATCGGGCCAACCAGACCCGGCGTGGCCCTTCGCGCGCCTCCAGGCGAAAGAGTTTGATGTCCAGCTTGCGCCGAATCTGATCCAGCACTCCGGCGGCGCCATTTATTTCTGACACACTGGTGATGGCGGATTGGAAGGAAGAGAAAACGTGCTGGGTGGTGTTCGCCACCGAATCACGATAATCCCGATAATTGTCAATGTAACCTTCGGCGCGCAATTCGGACAGACAATGCGCGACAAAATCCTCCCGCTGCTGGACACTGGCCAGGCGGTCTGGACCGACGTGGAAGTAAGTTTCGAGTTTGGCCAAGGCGAAATGGAAGTAAATGTCGTTTTTGCCCAGGTAGATCAATTCACGCACGCCCTGCCGGAGAGTGGCCACCGGGTCGGCGCTGGCCGCCGCAGTCGCGGTGACCATGCGCAAAATTTCGCTTGTGCGCCGCCGCACGAACGGCCCGGCGCTATCCATATACACCGCGACAGCGGGCTGGATTATGGCGGGAGGAATGCGCTCACCGGTGGCCAGCGTCTCGTCCACCACGTTGGCCAGTGCCCGGCATGATTGACGGTAAACATGATGTGGAGTGATGACCCGGTGCGTCCCGCGCGCAAAGGGCCGCCCCTTCGCCTCCCACAACATTTGCACCGCCTGGTAGCCGTATTCATAGCCTGGCTGCACCACGGTGGTGAGCGGCGGATCCAGCAACGCGGGGTCGCAATGCTCCCAAAACGAAAAATTGTCGAAGCCCGTGACCGACACATCGTGCGGCACCTCGAGGCCATGCCGCTGCAGGGCGACGATCGCGCCATGGGCCAGCAGGTCATTCGCGCACACCACCGCGGTGCCGCGCCCGCCGCGGGCCAGAAATTGCTCCATCGCCCCGTCGCCATCCGTAGTCAGCCAGTTGCCGGCGGAGAGAAAATTTTCCCGCGGGCATGCGATGCCCATCCGCGCCAGCGCCCGTACGAAGCCCTGGCGGCGCAGTTCGTTTTCGGGATTGGCGGCGGGGCCGCCCAGAAAAATAAAATCCCGATGGCCGAGGCGCGCGAGATAATCCACCATGCCTTCGATGGCGCCGGAATTGTCCACTGTGATTTGGGCATAGGCCGCGTTCAGATCATAGGCCGATACGACGATCGGCACACCGCGTTCATGCCATTTCGCCAGTTGCTCCAAGTCGTGGCGGTCTTCGGGCCGGTCCGCCAGCACGCCATCGAGCTTTAATCCATCCACGAGGCCAAAATGCCGGAATACAATGATCCGAGACCCCAACTCTCGTGCCGCCAGACTCGCACCCAAGGCCACGGCCGTTGAATTGCCTTGTTGAAATGGGGAAAAAATACCGAAGAGCGGAGATTGCATGGCAGTTAGCTTTACGCCCAGCATAGAGTAATTCCTTCCTTCTGCCCATCAGGTAAACCCTGTAGTATCCATTCTTTTTATCGGCAAATATTCATCTGCTGGCATTCTATTTCAAACATGGTTTTATTAACGTTACTTTCCACCACCATCTACCTTATAAGACTATCCATACAAGCAGCTTGTGTATTTTTTTTGTTTTTCAAATCGGGATTCATTTGCCGCAGCTTAACTAAGGCATATTCCTCAGCTAAGTGATAGGGAGTCAAAATCCGCTGACTTGATTGCAATTTTCCCGGTAAATCCGCATTCACTTCATTCTATGAGACCTGCGAACCGGGAAATGGCCGCGCCAAACGCTCGCTGAGCGCAACGGCGATTAGGGCTATAACGAGCGAGGCAGCCATCAAGTCCAATGCGGCGGCGTTATCCCCGAGCACCACATCGGTGTAAATGGCGAGCGGGATCGTGGTAGTGCACCCCGGGATGTTGCCCGCGAAGACGATGGTCGCGCCGAATTCGCCCAGCGCGCGGGCGAAGCCCAGCATGACCCCGGCGAGCACCCCGCGCCGCGCCAACGGCAGCGTGATTTGCCAGAATACTTTCCACGGGCCGGCACCGAACGTCCGCGCCGCGTCCTCCAATTGCGCGTCCACCGATTCAAAGCCCACGCGCGCCGTGCGCACCACCAGCGGAAAAGACATCACCGCCATGGCCACCACCACCGCCTTCCAAGTGAACACAATCTCCACTCCCAGCCAATTTTCCAACGCCACGCCGAGCCAACTGTTGCGGCCCAACAGCAACAGCAGGGCAAAACCCGTCGCCACTGGCGGAAGCACCAGCGGCGCCGTCACCAAAGTTTCCACCAGCGCCTTGCCCCGCCAGTGTTTGCGCGCGAGCAGCCACGCCAGCGCCAGCGCACCGGGCAGCGAGACCGCCACGGCCAGCACCGCCAGCGCCACCGTGAACAGTATTACATCCCAATTCATTGGACAGAGGCGGAGGTCGGAGCGGGTGCCGGTCGGATCGTGGCGGGTTTGTCCGGCAACGTAAAGCCATAACGCACAAAGACGGCGCGCGCCGCGTCACTGAGCAGAAAGTCGCGCACTTTCGCCGCGGCCGCGGCGTGGCGCGTGGCCTTCACAATGGCGATGGGATAATTGATCGCCGGGGCGTCTGGCCCGGAGGCCGCAAATACTTCGCGCACCTTCTTCTCTGCTGCCGCGTCTGTGCGGTAAACCACGCCGAGATCCACATTATTCGAGACCACCGCCGCCAGGACAGTGCGCACATTGTCGAGCGGCACCAGCTTGCTTTGCACCGCCCCGAGGACTTTGGCTTTGTCGAGATATTCCGTCGCGTAATGGCCGGCTGGCACCGTTTCGGGATCGCCGATGCCGATGTGTTTGATGATGTCCTGCGTCAGGGCGTTTACATCGGCAATTTTCAATTTGCTGTCGGCCGGCACGACGAACACCAGCGCGTTGCCCAGCAGTTTGGCGCGGGTGCCCGGCTGGAGCAGGCCCGCCTTGTCCAGCCCGTCCATCGTGTCATCGTCAGCGGAAATAAAAAGGTCGCTGGGCGCGCCGTTTTTGATTTGCAGGGCCAGCACGCCGGAGGCGGCGAGATTCGGCGTGAGCGTCACGTCCGTTTGCTTGAGGCACAGCGGCGCGAGTTCCGCCAGCACGTCCTTCAGGCTGGCCGCCGCCGCCACGAGCACTTCGTCCCCGCGCGCAGGCTGGCCCAGCATCCCCAAATAACAAATCAAGCCGAGACAGATTTTGGCGTTCATGGGGGCAGCAAAATAAAAAACGGCGATATATACAAGTAAATATAACGGTTTTCAGAAGCGGAGCAGGCGGACCAGCCTTTGCCGGTCCAGACGGGTGGCCTTCATACTTTGGGCTTCGATGGCCCGATAAAGGTGGAGGACCCGCGCCCCGGTGGCGGTCAATTTTGCTCCGCCGCGCCGGCGTCCGCCCCGCACCGTCTCCACCAGCGGCTGGACGAAACCGCCGTTCATCTTTTTCACCAGCAGCCAGGCCCGCATATAGGACATGCCCATCCCTTTGGCCGCATCCGCAATCGAACCGGCTTGCTGGATGTGATCGAGCAACGCCGCCTGGCCGGGGCCAAAGGCAAAGCGCGGGCCGACGGAAAGGCGGAAGCGGGCTTCCAGCACCGGACGGGCTTGCTTTTTCATCGGGAGGCCTCTCCTACTCGCGCAAGTGCTTCAGGCACTCGCAAATGGCGGGCGCAAGAATGGTCAGGCACTCGCGCACGGCCTTCGGGCTGCCGGGCAGGTTGATGACCAGCGATCGACCGCGCACCCCCGCCATCGCCCGCGACAATATGCTCGTCGGCGCAATGTCGAATGAGCGCATCCGCATGATTTCGCCAAAGCCGGGCAGTTCTTTTTCCAAAACCTCCCGCGTGGCCTCCGGCGTGACATCGCGCGCCGCCGGGCCGGTGCCCCCGGTGGTGACGACGAGCGTGCAAGTTTCGTCGTCGCACAGGCCCCGCAACGCCGCGGCAATTTGCGGTCGTTCGTCGGGCACCAGTGCGCGCGCGAATTGCGCCGCGCCGCCAAAGAGCGCGGCCAGCGCTTCCTCGATGGCCGGGCCGCTCAAGTCCTCATACACGCCCGCGCTGGCGCGGTCGCTGATGGTGAGGCGGCCGATTTTGACGGATGGCGTTGGTGTAGGGGCGCAGACTTGCTGCGCCCGTGGTTTTGCTTTCCTGGGAGTTGGAGAATTCAACTTTGCGGAACGGGCCATTTTATTTTTTGGTTTTACTGAGCAACCGCACCTTTTCAATAACCATGCCCTTGTCCACACTCTTCAACATGTCGTAAAGCGCGAGCGCGGCAACGCTCGCGGCGGTCAGCGCCTCCATCTCGACCCCCGTGCGCGCGCCGGTGCTCGCCTCGGCGCGGATGACGATGTGGTCGTCACCCACTTCAAAATCAATCCGGGCATGATGCAGCGGCAGCGGGTGGCAGAGCGGAATCAACTCTGCCGTACGCTTGGCGGCCTGGATGCCCGCCACGCGGGCCACCGCGATCGCATCGCCCTTGGGCAGGGCGTGCTCGCGCAGATGGGCAATCGTCGCCGGCGCGCAGCGCAGCACGGCCTCCGCCACAGCGCGGCGCGACTGCACGGGCTTGGGCGCAACGTCCACCATGCGCGCGGCGCCGGTGGAGTCGAGATGGGTGAAGCGGGATTTGCTCATGGGTCGTTATCCGCCAAAGACGATAAAGGTGTCAACCAGGCTGCCCGCCGGCAATTCCATTGTGTCGGGAGGAACCAGAATCAGCGCATTCACGCCGACCAGCGCGGCCAGATGGCCGGAGTTGTTCCACGCCCGCGGGCGGACTAAGTTAACTCCCTTTGTTTTGTCGTAGGTCAGCGTGGCGGGCCAGTAGGTGGGCCGGCGGTTCGCGCAGTTTAAGAGTGGCTCAACGAGGGCCAATGGTTTGAGCCGGTGCAATTCATCCAGACCCCGCAGGCGGGCCAAAGCGTGGTGGACGAACAAATGATAGCACACAAAATGCGAGACCGGGTTGCCCGGCAGGCCAAAGGCGATTTGCCGCCCGCGAAAACCCACCAGCAGCGGCCGACCAGGCCGGCTGTTGATTTTGCGGACGGGCAGTTCGTAACCCGCGCCTTCGAGAATCCGCGCCGCGTAGTCGTGCTCGCCGACGCTCGCACCGCCGGAAATGAGCACGACATCAGTGGAGGCGAAAGGCTCCGCGGCCAGCCGCGCCGCGGCGCGCGCTGGGTCGTCGCCCCAATGCTCCTGATGAATGTTGGCCGCCGGGACGAGGCCCTGCACCGTGCCTTGCAACAAGGCCGCAATCAAAACCTGGTTGCTGTTTCGAATTTGGCCGGGGCCGGGCACCGACTCCGGCGGGACGATTTCGTCGCCCGTCGTCGCGTGCGCCACGCGCGGCATGGCATTGACCAGCGGGGGCACCTCGCCAATCGAAGCCAGCAACGCGAGTTCCACCGCGCCCATATAGGCGCCCTGCGCCAGCAAAACCTCGCCTGCGCGCGCGTCACTGCCGCGCACCCGCACGTTCTCGCCCGGTTCAACCCGGCGGTTCACATGAATGAATTCGCCTTCGACGCGCGCTTCCTCCTGCATCAAGACCGCGAGGCCGGGCGCCGGCAACGCTGCACCCGTAAAAATGCGCAAAGCTTCGCCTGTACCCGGCGTGCGCGCCGCGACTTCGCCCGCCTTCACGACGCCGATGACACGATATTTCGCGGGAGCGTCCGACGGAATAAACGCGTAACCGTCCATCGCCGAGCGGTCGAACGGCGGTTGGTCGGCATCGGCCTTGACCTCCGTGGCCAGCAAATACCTGTGCGCCTGGAGCAACGGCAAGCGCTCGGGAGCGAGCGGCTGCACGCGCTCATCAAGCAGTCGCCACACATCCGCGACCGAGGCATCGGAAACTGGAGTTTTTTCCGCCATGGCAGGTCCGGCCTCAGGCCGGCACGACCTCGACTTTCCAGATGGGCACGTCGGTTTTCAAAAGATCCATGAGTTCGGCCAGCGCGGCGAAAGCCTCGCGGCGGTGCGGCGCGGCGACCGCGGCATAAACCGCGGCCTCGCCAACCGGCACCAGCCCCGAGCGATGCCAGAAGCGCGCGGCGACGAGACCGTGCTTCTTCGCCAGCGCATCCAGATGCGCAGCAAGCACGCGGCGCGCCATCGCCTCATAAATGTCATAGCGCAGCGCGCCGATTTTCTTGCCGGCTTCCATCGCACGCACGCAACCGTGGAATTCCGCCCACGCGCCCGCCACCCCGCGCACGCATTCCGGTGGCGGTGGCGGTCCGGCCCAGGCGGCGTCCAAGAATAAAATTTCCATCCACATGATATTTTATGTCATCCGCCGGAAACCGGCGGGATCAGCGCCACTTCGTCGGCGTTGGCGAACTCCCCGGCGGGGCCGGCGTAGGTGCCGTTGCGCGCGAGGTGGATGCTGGCGCGGTAGGGCGCGAGGCCTGGGCGCAGGGCAAGCAGACGCTCCCACAAGGCGTCGGCGGTGAGCGGCGCGGACACTTCCAGCACATCCTCGCGGCGGTCCAGTGCCTTCGCCACATGCGCGAAATATAGAATCTTCATGACGTGAAAAAGGTCTTTCGTAGGGCGGGGGCTATTCCCGCTTTTTGCCATTTGAGCTTAGTGATTGATGTAAAGTCACTTGTGAAAAGTGGAGGATGTTGCGCTTACCGATGGGGCAAGCGAGAGGCAACGAACCAAAGAGGACTCTTAAGCCCATTGCCACCCATATAATACCCTCGTCGCAACCAGAATCGAGCCGAATAATGCCGTAAGTCCAACCGCAGACCGGGGCGGATATAGAGGGCAAATTATTTACGTCCTCCGCCTCCCAGGGTTTCGCTACGCTCAGCCCTGGGCTAGATTCCTTCGCCCCGTTGGGGCGAAAGCCAAGCTGCCCAAATTCAAACTGACCCAATGCCCGTTATCTTTAAGGGTTTACTTTTGCCGATTTTTTGGGCATAATGTAAGTTCAGATGCCGCTGCGTTTGTCTCCTTTGAGATGTTCCCATTTGCCCAACGATTTTCCACCATTTTTCAATCTTCCGCTGAATCCTCGCGCCATGCACCGCTCGACCTCTCTTTTTGCCCTCCTTATCACGCTGCTCGCTGCAGCCCTGCCCGCTTATTTGAGCGCCCAACCCATCGTCACCGGCCTGCCGACGGACAAGTCCGCGTTCATTGGCACGGCCAACGCCACCGTCACCTTTGATGTCGTTGCCGTCTCTGCGGACAACGGGACGCTCTCTTACCAATGGGGCATCGTGACGGGGAACGGCAATTTTACCACCGTGACCAATAGTTCGACCTACAGCGGCGTCTTGACGCCCAATCTGACCGTCAACAACACCGACCTGACGCTGAACAATGGCGGCACCGGCACCAAATACAAATGCGAAATCACCGAGGGCAACACGACGTTTACCACTTTCGGCGCCATCCTGAACGTCTATAACGCGCCGACGGTGGTGCCCACCTTAACCATTTCCGGCAACGGGGTGACCTCCAACACGGTGCTGGCCAACAGCACGGCCAACATTGTCCTGACCATCGGCAACTTGAATACCACCTCCAACGATACCGTGAGCGTGCAACGCTATCTGGACACCAATGGCGATGGCAAAGTTGAGGCGGGCAAGCCGCTAGTGGAAAAATTTGCCGTCACCAACAACAAAGTCACCGCGTTTGGTAGCGTGACCGACCCCGTCATTCCCGGCGACGATACCAACATCAATGGCACGATAAACACCCATATCAATCTCAGCACTTCAAACGAAGTGGGGCAGATTTCGGGTAATTACATCATTAAGATAGGCAGCCCCACCGGGGAGTTTATTCCCATCACCCAAATCCTGACCGTCACCCAGCCCAACTACGGCCCGAGCGTGAGCGGCCAAGTGACCAGCAATGGCACGGGGGTGCCTTTTGCCCCAGTGGCGATGTTGCAGCAGACGGACAGCAATGGCGACGAAACATTTATTGCCGGCACCGTGGCCAACGCCACGGGTAATTTCACCCTCAATGCACCCCTAGGCAGCAACTACGCCCTTTTGGGGTTTGCTGCGGGCTATGTTTCGCCGTTTTCGTTGGCGCCGAGCTTCGACCTCACCAGCAACACAAATCTCAGCGGGAAAAATATCGGCGTGTCGCCCGCCACCTGCATGATCACGGGCAAGGTGCTGGACTCCGTCACGTCCAATCCCATCTCCAGCGTGCAATTTTTTGCGCAGGGCAATTCGACGCAAAGCATCGCGACCTCTCTCTCGAACAACAATGGCGAGTTCGTCATCCCGGTGGTTGCAGACACTTGGGATATAGACTTTTCCGATTACAGCCTCCCCCCCTTGGGCTACCTTAGGCCGCAAAACAAACCCTCCGCCACCACCACGGCCGAGACCGATTCCGAGAATAACGGAGGTAATAACAACACCGCGAACGCCGGGATCACCAACATCACCGTGTCCCTGCTGGCGGTCAATGCGCTCATTTATGGCACCGTCACCAATAACGGCAGCCCCTTGGCCAACGTGCTGCTGGACGGCAGTGACTCGAATAACAACCAGGCGACGGCCACCACCAACGCGAGTGGCTACTACTACATGGGCGTCAACGGCCCGACCGGCGGCTCGGGCGACAATTGGAACGTCAGCGCGGACAGTAAAAATCCCACCCTCAACGGCCTGGTGCCGTTCTCCGGCAACAATTTCACGGTGAATAACAACACCGCGCAGGAAGCGAACTTCACCACCCAGACCGTCACGGCCTACATCAATGGCACGGTGATCGACCTCAGCAATAGCACGGCGCTGGGCAACCTGCCCATTCAAGCCGAATTAAACAACAATAGTGGCAACTTTGTCCAGGTGCAGACCACCACGGATGACAGTGGCAACTTTAGCTTCGGTGTCTTTGGCGGCAGTTGGAACATCCAACTTGATTACGGCAGTGGCAATGACACCCAGAATGCGACGCTCTCCAATCTCGTCAGTGAAAGTTTGAATGAAAACGTCACCAACGGCACGAACATCACCGTCACGCCCTACTTTGCGGTGCTCAATGCGACCAACACCATCACCGGCAACGTGCTGGACGGCAACGGCGCTCCAGTCTCCAACACCAACATTAACGCCCAGACCACCAACAACACCACCATCGGCGGCCTCAGTTACACTTCTTACGCCAACACTAATTCCAACGGGACTTACTCTTTGCCGGTGGTCAACGGCACTTGGAATGTTTTCCCGGGAACGCAGATTTATCCAACGGTGATGATCACCGTCAACGGCTCTTCGGCGAACCCGATCATCCAAAACTTCGCGCCTTCGCCCTTCCTCGTTTGGGTGCAGAACAACTTTGGGAGCAACCAGTTGGGCGACCCCAACACGGCCACCGAAACCCCGGTGGGCGACGGCATCCCAAATTTGGTCAAATACGCCTTTAACCTCAACCCGACCACGAACCAGCAGCAAAACCTGCCGCAGGCCACTTTGTCCGGCGGAGCCTTGCACCTGGTCTTTGACAAAACCGCCAGTGACATCACCTACACGGTCCAATCCAGCACGGACTTGGTCACTTGGACCACGACGGACCCGAGCCTGCTCGTCGAAGACTGCGGCGAGCAAGTCACCGCCACTTACACCCTGACTGGCCACCCGATTGCGTTTTTGCGCATTTTGATCACGTTGAATAACTAACCCTCGTTGCGGATGCCCGGCCTTGAATTGGATTGCGCGCGCGTGCGGGCGGTGACGTTTGACGCCGGCGGCACCTTGCTCACGCCGCAGCCGGGCGTCGGCGAGGTTTATGCGGAAATCCTCGCGCGCTCGGACATTGCCATTACGCCGGGTCTGCTCAACCAACGTTTCCGCGCGGCATTCAAGGAACTGACCTTCACACGGCCGCGTTCCGTGGTGAATGAAGCGACCGAAGGCGCGTTCTGGCACGAAGTCGTGCGCCGCAGCGTGACACCGGAATGCCCCGAAAATTTGGTTGCGCGAGTCTTTGCGGAATTGTGGGAGGAATTCGCCGCGGCGCGGCGCTGGCGCGTGCTGGCCGGAGTTGAAGAAATGCTGGTGGCGCTGTCTGCGCGAAAGAATCTCCGCCTCGCCGTGCTTTCGAACTGGGATGCGCGCCTGCACCGCGTGCTGGGCGCGTTTGGGTGGGCGCGCCAATTCGAGCGCGTGTTCATTTCGAGCGAAATCGGCGCGGAGAAACCGGATGTGCGCGCCTTCCGGGCGGTGGAGTCCGCGCTCAATCTTTCCTCGTCCGCGTGCTTGCACGTCGGCGACAGTTATGCCCATGATTACCGCGCTGCCCAAAACGCCGGCTGGGAGGCGATCCTGGTGGCCCGCGCCCCGCTGGCCGCTGATTCCCCAATCAACTCGATTGCCAAGCTCGATGAATTGCCGGCCATCTTTCCAAAACCTTGATTCCCGCCGGTTTCAGTTTCATAACTCCGCACTTCACACTCCACACTTCACCCTTCCCGTGGAATACCCCCGCCCGACCAACAACCTCATCGCCACGCTGCGCGGCCTGCCCGAGGACCACAGCGTGGCGAAGCTGCGCCCGGCCTTTCCGCTCGGCAACCTGATTGAGGTGCTGGAGCAGAAATATAAAATCGGCCAGGATAAAATCGAAGACCTCATCGCCAAACACTGGACGCAGCTGGTCGGCGAGCACGCCGCGCACCGCAGTGCCCCCCAGCGCGTGGTCGGCGGCGGCATCCTGCTCATCCAGGTCAACAACCCCATGCTGCGGCAGGAACTGCAATTCCAGCAGCATAAAATCCTGGACCGCCTCCACCGGCTGCCCGGCGGCGGCGTGATCAAGGCATTAAATTTCCGCGCGGGGTGAGTTATTCACAAAATCGGCTTGCGTTGGGGCGCGGGAGGTGGTTTATTTAGCCCTTGCGTTAGAGTCGGCGACCCCAATCTCACCATTGAACGCCGGTTCCGCGGCCCCCGGCCCGGCGCGCCACCCAACCTAAAATTTGGCGCGTCTGGTCCGGCCCAACGGCAGTTTCGGCGAGGCGCTGGAATTGCGGTTCCGACCGTTCGGATCTCCAGTTGGCCGTGCGAAAGATCCACAAAATCATGCCTGAAGCTGTTAATAAAGAGAACGTCATCACCAACTTCCGTATTCACGAGAAGGACACCGGTTCCTGCGAAGTGCAAGTCGCGCTTCTCACCGCCCGCATTGCCCATCTGACCGAGCATTTGCGGGACCATCGCAAGGATTTTCACAGCCGCCGCGGCCTTTTGCAAATGACCAGCAAACGCCGCCGGCTGCTGAATTACCTGAAGAAGCACGATCTGGAGAAGTATGCCGAGTTGCTCCAGAAACTGAACCTGCGCAAGTAACCCCCCGTCCCTCAAAATCGTCCCAGGCCCCGCCTGGTTCTCCCATCGTGCTTGCCGGCTGTCTGACCCCGGGTGTTTCGGAATAAACCATTCCGACGCCACCGCCTTGCGCGGTGCTGGGCCAGGCCCGCTTGCCCTTTCCATCTGCATCCAAAAAATAACACCGCGCGCCCTCTTGCGCGCCCCATCCCATGAAACAACAATACTCCGTCGAGGTCGAAGACCTCGGCATCACCATCGCGTCCGGGAGCATCGCCCGGCAAGCCAACGGCGCCGTCACCATCGTCAAGGGTGAGACCACCGTCCTCGTCACCGCCACCGTGGCCAATTCGCTGAAGCCCGACCAGGATTGGTTTCCGCTCTCCGTGGATTACCGCGACAAATTCGCTGCGGCCGGCCGCTTCCCCGGCGGCTACTTCAAGCGCGAAGGCCGCCCGACCGAGAAGGAAATCCTCACCTCGCGCCTGTGCGACCGCCCCCTGCGCCCGCTGTTCCCGACCGGCTTCATCAACGAAGTCCAGGTCCTCGGCTACCTCCTCTCGACCGACTTGATGAACGAGCCGGACGTGCTCATGGTCAACGGCGCGTCCGCCGCAGTTTATCTTTCGGACATTCCGTGGAACGGCCCCATCGGCTGCGTGCGCGTCGGCGAAATCAACGGCCAGTTCGTCGCCAACCCCACCAACGAGGAGCAGTTTGAATCGCGCCTCGATCTCGTCTACGTCGGCAACGAGCGCGACATGATGATGATCGAAGGCAGCGCGGACCAGATTCCCGAGGCGCGCTTCATCGAAGCCCTCGAATTCGCGCACGCCCAAGTGCAAAAAGTCATCGCCGCGATTAAGAAATTGCACGAAATGGGCGGCGGCAAGAAAAAGCGCGTATTCAAGCTGCAAACCCCCGATCCGAAGGTGCTCGAGCTTTGCACGCAAATCGCCGGCAGCCGCCTGTCGGCCGCCATGCACCAGGACAAGAAGCAGGACCGCGAAACGGCCGTCGGCGTGTTGATTGACGAAGCCAAGAAGACGCTGGAAGGCCAGCTCGGCGCGGCTTACGACAAGAACCAGGTGCGCCTGGCCTTCGAAGTCCTCCAGGAAAAAGTTTACCGCGAGAACATCCTCGTTTCCGGCAAACGCGTGGATGGCCGCGGACCGCAAGACTTGCGCGCGATTTCGTGCAACGTCGGCGTGCTGCCGCGCGTCCATGGCTCGGCGCTGTTTCAGCGCGGCGAGACGCAGGGGCTGGTCATCACCACCCTGGGCACGAGCAAGGACGCGCAGGAAATGGACGGCATCACCGGCGGCGCCCGCTCGAAGTCGTTCATCCTGCATTATAACTTCCCGCCGTTCTCGGTGGGTGAAACGGGCCGCACCGGCTCGCCGGGGCGCCGCGAAATCGGCCACGGCGCGCTCGCGGAACGTTCCCTGCTGCCCATCATCCCGCCCGAGGACGAATTCCCCTACTCCGTGCGCCTGGTGTCCGAAATTATGGAGTCGAACGGCTCGACCTCGATGGCCTCGGTCTGCGGCGGCTGCCTGAGCTTGATGGACGCCGGCGTGCCGATTCTCGCCCCCGTGGCGGGCATCTCCGTCGGTCTGGTGTCCCGCGAAAACGGCGGCGTCATCACCGAATATAAAATTCTCACCGACATCATCGGTGCAGAAGACCACTTCGGCGACATGGACTTCAAAGTTTGCGGCACGCGCGAAGGCATCACGGGCTTCCAGCTCGACTTGAAGATCCACGGCCTGCCGCTGGGCATCGCCAAGGAAGCCATCGCGCAAAACCGCGAGGCGCGCCTGAAAATCCTCGACATTATGCAGGCGACGCAAAGCGGCCCGCGCACGGAATTGCGCGAGTGCGCCCCGCGCATCGTGTCGGTCAAGATTGATCCCGAGAAGATCGGGATGCTCATCGGCCCCGGCGGCAAGAACATCAAGCGCATCGTGGAAGTCTCCGGCGCGCAGATTGACATTGATGACGATAATTCGGGCCGCGTGAACATCTTCTCCAACAGCAAAGAGTCCCTGGAACGCGCGAAGGCCGAAATTGACGCGATGACGGCCGAAATTGAATTGGGCAAGACCTACAAGGGCATCGTCCGTTCGATCAAGGAATTCGGCGCGTTCGTCGAATGTCTGCCGGGCAAAGAGGGCCTTGTCCACGTTTCCGAAATGGCCGACTTCCGCGTCAACCGCGTGGAAGACGTGTGCAAGCTCGGCGACGAGATGCTGGTCAAGTGCATCGGCATTGACGACAAGGGCAAGTGCCGCCTCTCGCGGCGCGCGGCGATTATGGAGCAGCAAGGCCTGCCCTATACCCCGACCGAAAAACCGCCCTCCCGCGACCGTGGTGACCGTTTTGAGCGCGGCGGCGACCGCGGCGGACGGGGCGGCGACCGCTTTGGCCCGCCCCGGCGTGGTGATCACGGAGACCGTGGTGATCGTGGTGGACGCGGTGGCGACCGCTTTGAGCGCGGCGGCGACCGCGGCCCGGATCGCGGCCCCGACCGGGGTCCGGACCGCCCGCGCGACCAGGGCAACGACCGTGGCGGCCTGAGTGGTGGGCATGATCAGGCGCCCGAACCGATGCCGGCCGACAGTGGCCAATAAACCCGCGCATGGGCGCGACGACAAACACCCCCGGATTTCCGGGGGTGTTTTTTTTGCGCTACTTTCCCTAATCGAGCGGAAATCTGTAGTATTCCCAAGTTCAGCGGCGTCATTACTATAAAACCATCATGGATGACCGCGAATTGTTGCAGGAATACGTCGAGCGCCAAGCGGAGCCGGCCTTCGCCGAATTGGTGGCCCGGCACTTGCCCATTGTCCTTGGCACAGCGCAGCGGCTGGTGCGCGAGCCGCAAGCGGCGGAGGACGTGGCCCAGACCGTGTTTATCCAGTTGGCTCGCAAGGCGTGGACCATCCGCCAAGGCCAGTCCCTCTCCGGCTGGCTTTACCGCGCCACCCAACACGCCGCGCTGGATGCTCTGCGCAAAGAGCACCGGCGGCAACAACGCGAAACCAGCGCCATGAAATTCGCCGAAACCCAAAATGCCCCCGACCCTGCCTGGGAAGAGTTCGCCCCCCTGGTGGACGAAGCCATGCGGCAGCTCAAGCGCGGCGAACAGGACGCGCTGCTGTTGCGCTTTTTTGAAGACAAGACCTACGGCGAAGTGGGCCGCATTCTCGGACTCGATGAACGAACCGCGTGCCAGCGCGTGAACCGCGCCCTGGAAAAAATGCGCGGGCACCTTGCCCGCCGGGGCGTGACCACGACCGCCACGTTGCTGGCCTCCGCTATAACCGCCCATGCTGCGGTGCCTTTGTCCACCGGGATGGCTGCGCAGGTTGCGGGAACATCACTCGCCGGCGCAGGCACGGGAGCGTTTTCGGCCTCGGTTGTAAAAACTTTTTTCTATATGACCACCAAAACCAAAATCGCCCTGGCTGCTGCCGTCTTCATTGCGGCGGCGACAGTCTCCACCCTTACGCAACAGCGGGAAATCAGCCGCCTGCGCACGGAGTTGGCGGCCAAAAGCGCCCGGCCGGCCGCCCCACCCCGCACGGGTCAGATCAAGGCGAACGGATTACCCCACAACCTGCCGTGGGATCCGCACGGTCCGCTCGCGGATATTCTTAAAAAATATAAAGGCGCGGACCGCGTCGCCGCGATTCTCAAGCTGGTGGATGAAACCGCCGTTCCGGATTTGGCCCACTTGATGGATGAAGCCGCCGCCTGCCCGGAATTCGATATCGGTTTGAATGTATACAGTCTGGCGAACTCTAAATGGGCGCACTCCGATCCGGACGGTGCGCTCAGCTACGCTTATGCGACCGCGAAGAAACCAGGGTTTCTCCCGGGAGCAACGGCGCTCAGCCCCGTGTTCACCACCTGGGCGGCGGACGACCCGCCGGGCGCCCTTGCCGCCGCGGCCAAATTGGACCGGACTTCGTTTCGGGCCGCCGCCGTTGGCCAAGTCCTCTCCATCTGGGCCCAAGGCGACCATCCGCTGGATGCTGTAAATGCGGCCAAAAGCATGCCCAAAGGCCTGCTCAAAACCGATCCGCTATTAACGGTTTTTCAGGCGTGGGCGGAAATGGACCCAGCCGCTGCCTTGGCCAATTTGAGCCTGATTGACAGCGCCAGCACCCGCCGATCAGTGCAAAGCTCCATCATCACCACCATCGCCGACAGCGACCCCAAGCAAGCGCTCGACATTTTGCACAGCCTGCCCGTGGGCCAGCAAAACACCCAGCTCTATGCCAGCGTTTTCAAATCATGGGCCGAGCTGGACCCGGTGGCAGCACTGGCGACGCTGCAAAGCCTGCCGCCGGGGGCCGTGCGCAACGCGGCAACTCAAAGCGTTTATAGCGGCTGGGCGGAACTGGACCCCGCCGCTGCGCTCCAGGCCATCCAATCCCTGCCGCCAGGCCAGGCGCGCAACCTCGCCCAACAATCCGTCTTGAATGAATTGGTTCAGCAAGACCCGGAGGCCGCCGCCCAATATCTTGCCACACTGCCGCCAGGCAGCTACCGCAACAATCTCATCATCTCCACGATCAAGACTTGGAGCGACACCGACCCCGCCGCCGCGCTCGCCTGGCTCAGCGCCAATGCCAAAGGCGCGGCCTACACTAATAGCATTGCGGGGGTTTTGACCAATTTAAGCGCCAGCGACCCGGCGGCGGCGCTGGCCTATGTCGCGCAGTTGCCGGAAAGTGCCCAACGCGAAACCGACTATGGAACCGTCCTCGGCCAGTATGCCAAAGACGACCCGACCGCCGCCTTCAACTGGCTGAACACCAATCTGACCGACAACGACCATGATACCGCTTTGGCGAGCGCCGTCAGCCAACTGGCCAAGGTTGATCCCGACACAGCGGCGGCCGATTACCTCCAAATGCCCGCCGGCGGCCCGCGCGACAGCATCACCGGGGCCATTGCGGACTCACTCGCCGCCCAAGACACCCAGGCGGCCCTCACCTGGGTGCAAAATCTGCCCGCCGACACGGCTGACAGCGTCCGCAGCCAAGCCATGAAAAGCGTCATCACCGCCTGGAAAAATGTGGACCCGGTTGCAGCGGCCAATTATGTGCAAAATCTCGCGACCGACCCGACTCTGGCCGGGCCGATTGGCGGGGTCGCTTATGCGTATGCAGGGGTTGATGGACCTGGCGCGTTGGCCTGGGCGCAGGCGCTGCCGGCCGGCCCCACGCAGGACAACGCCGTGCGCAGTTCGATTACCGGGCTGGCCCAGACGGATCCGCAAACGGCGTGGCAGGAAGCCAGTGTCATTCTCCAACAGCAAGGCACGATTAACGCCAACACCGCGATCAATGGCCCCACGCTCCGGCAAGTCATCACCGCCTGGGCCGAAACCGACCCGGCCGGCGCGGCCCAAGCGGCGCTCAACCTGACCACGGCGGGCACCCGGGTAAACTCCATTACCGCGGTGGCCACCACTTGGGCGCAACAGGATCCCGACGGCCTCAACACTTGGATGCAAACCTTGCCCCAGGGAGCGGAACGCGATGCCGCCGTGGCGCAATACGTCATGACCCAAGCCTCTAGCGATCCCGCCGCCGCGTATAGGCTGGCCACAGGTATCGGCGACGACATCAGCCGCTACAACCAAATCGTCATCAGCCTCACCGCTTGGGCGAAGAAAGACCCGACCGCCGCCCAAGCCGCCCTGGCCACCGCTCCGATCACGCCGGCCCAGCAAAAGACCATCGCCAATGTCATTAAAAAGTAAGGCGATATTCGGCCGTGCGGGAAAGCAATCACTTGCGGAGTTCGGACATTCTGGGCTTACGCTGTCGCAGCGAACGCTCAACTTTTAACGTTTTACGTTCAAATATGAAAATGATTTCCGCGGGATGAAGCCATTTAAACGGAAACTGCAAACACCATTACACTAACGCCTCCGGATTCTGGCCGGGGGCGTTTTTTTTGCGCCCGGCACCCAACTCCTGGTGGTCGCAAAGCGTTTGCCAAATCGGTTGAATTATGGAATTGGCTGGAATCCCGATTAGATGATAATGCCACTTCTCCATCGCTTGTGGACTGGATGGACGGTAGGGAATGGCCTCGGCGGAAGTCCAAAAGCGTGATGGAATTGGTCTTACTCTGTTCCACCCCACCCCTACCCCAATCCCGCAATGCCTTGCGGCACTCCCCCCATGCGCCCTTCCACCTCAAAAATCGTCCTGTTGTTGGTCGCGCTCGCCCTCGCGTCCGGTGTCCGTGCCGCCGAGGCGGCGGACAGCAGCCCCACCCCCGTCACTTCGTCGGCCTCTGCCGTGCCGGATTACCCCGCCGCCCATTCACCTGTTGGTGGCCCGCCCGCATTTGCGTCGTCGGGCAAGAAACTTTTGCTGCCCCAAGGCTACATCATTGGGGCGGACTTGTCGGCCGTGCCCGCATCGGAAGACCGCGGCACGCAATTCATGGACAAGGGCCAGGTGATGGACATTTTGCAGATCATGAAGTCGCACGGCTTTAACTATGTCCGCCTGCGCATCTTTGTGGATCCGACGGCGTCGGATGGTTATGATACGCGGTCCGGGTTGGGCTATTGCGGGCTGGAGCAAACGATCCGGTTCGCGAAGCGCATCAAGGCGGCCGGAATGGGGCTGCTGCTCGATTTCCATTACAGCGACAGTTGGGCCGACCCCAGCAAGCAGGTCAAGCCGCTCGCCTGGCGGGATTTGGCGTTTCCCGATTTGGTGAAAACCGTGCATGACTACACCAAAGATGTCATTGCCAAAATGAAAGCGGCCGGCGTGGCGCCGGACATGGTGCAGCCGGGCAACGAAATCACCCCCGGCCTTTTGCTCCCCGATGGCAGTGCGAAAAACTGGGATAACCTGGCGGCGCTGCTCAAGGCCGGCATCGCGGGTGCCAAGGAAGTGGACCCGAGCATCATCATCATGCTGCACATTGACAAGGGCGGGAACAACCAAGTCACGCATCAGTGGGTGGACGGCGCGCTGTCGCATGGCGTCGAGTTCGACATTCTCGGCGAGTCCTGCTACTCGAACACGGCGTGGCAGGGGCCGATTACGAAGCAGGTCGCCAACTTTGCGGAGCTGGTCAAAAGCTACCCAAATCTCTATTTTATAAACGACGAATACGGCGGCAGTATGCGCAACACCGATAACGACCAGGTGGACAACAATAACCGCAACAACGTGGTCCTCAAGAAACCCGATTGGTCCACCGACGGCCTGGATTGGAGCAAGCGTTGGGCCAACGACATGATGTTCAATATCCCCGACAACAAGGGCCTTGGCGCGTTCTCCTGGGAGCCAACGCAGGACGGCAACCAACAATCGCTCTTCACCAACGTCCGCGACCCCGCTACCGGCCAAAATCATCCGACGGCCAATCAGGAAATGTATGTGTTTGACGCCCTGGCCAAATCCTACGCCAGCCGGATGAAGCAACCCCCCGGCGCCTCGACGCCGAACACCGCGAAATAAACGAATCCCCTGAGTTCAAGTGTGAAGCGTAAAGTATGGAGTGTAATGCCTGGCATACGGCGGGCGATAATGTGCGGTCGCCTCAACGCTTCGCTCAACTGCACACTTCACCTTGCACCTTCCGCCTAGCCGCTGTGGCCGCCGGCGAGATCCTTGATGATTTGGATGATGGGCAGGAAGAGCGCAATGACGATGGTGCCGACGCCCACGGCCAGGAACACGATCATGATCGGCTCGATGATGGACGTGAGGCCGGCCACGGCGTTGTCGAGGTCTTCGTCGTAGTTGTCGGCGATGCGGTTAAGCATCTCGGGCAGCTCGCCCGTTTCCTCGCCGACGTCAATCATCGAGGTGACCATGGTGGGGAAAATCTTTTGCTGCTCGAGCGGGCCGGCCAGCGGCTCGCCGTCGCGCACCCGGTCATGCACCCGGTCCAGCGCGGCGACAATGACACTGTTCTCAATGATGTCGCGCGTGATGTTGAGAGCCTGCAAAATGGGGACGCCCGAGGACATGAGCGTGCCGAACGTGCGGGTGAAGCGCGCAATGTTGGCCTTGCGGGCAAAGTCGCCGATTTTCGGGGTCTTGAGGATCACCCGGTCCAGCAGGCGGCTGCCGAAGCGGGTGCGGAAAAAGAAACGGGTGCCCATGACGATGACAACCACGCCCACCACGTCGCCCACCCCGCGCAGCCAGGAGGTCGGCGTGATAAATTTGCTGATTTTGATGACCACCATGGTCAGCGTCGGCAGGGGCGCGCCCTTCAGCATGTCCTGGAAGATGGCCTCAAAGCGCGGCACGACAAACATCATCAGCGCCGTGACGATGGCGCAAGCCACTGTGATGACGACGGAGGGGTAGATCATCGCCGCCTTGATTTTATTATTGGTCTTGACCGTCTTTTCCATGAAGCGCGCCAGGCGCGAAAGCACGACGTCGAGCACGCCGCCCGCCTCACCAGCCTTGACCATGTTCACAAACAGGCGGTCAAACACCTTGGGATACTGCGCGAGGCCGTCGGAGAAGTTGTTGCCCGAACGCACGTTGTCGGCCAGGCTGGTCAGGACGGCCTTGAAGCGCAGGTTCTTTTCCTGGCGGATCATCACCTCCAGGCTGCGCAGGATCGGCAGGCCGGCTTGGAGCAGGGTGGCCAACTGGCGGGTGAAAATGGCCAAATTCTCCGTGCTGATGACTTTCCCGAAAGCAAAACCTTTGCCCGCCTTGCCCGGCTTGCCCCCGGCCTTGGCGGCTTTCGCGCCCCCTTTTTTGCCACCCTCCTCCTTCATGGTGGCCACCATCAGCCCCATCTGGGAGAGCTTGGCATTGGCCTCGTCGGGTGACGAGGCCTCAACTTTACCGGACTTCTTTGCTCCGGTCGCGTCAATGGCGGTGTAACGGTAATTGGGCATGGGGGGTGGGCGCGAACGTGGTGCGGAATGAAGTGGGGTAATGCTGGTGGTTCGGAAGGGTTTGGCGAGAAAATTCTGCGGCGGACGGGCGGGCCTCAACCCTCCTATCACGTATATTTCAAAACTTCGTCTATCGTGGTGAGTCCGTCGAAAATAGCTCGCATCCCGTCATCCCGCAGGGTTCTCATGCCCTGCTCGATGGCCTTTTGCTTGAGGACGAGGGTCGGCGCCTTTTTGGAGATGAGCTCGCGGATGGCGTCCGTGGATATCATCAGCTCGAAAAGTCCCTGGCGGCCGCGGTAGCCGGTCTGGCTGCATTCAGCGCACCCTTTGCCGAAGAAGAATTGTTTCTCGGCGATTTCCAGGGGATTGGCGCCGAGCAGATCGATCATTTCATGATCCGGCTCATAGGCGGACTTGCAGGACTTGCAGATCCGGCGCACCAGGCGCTGGCCCAAGATCCCTTCCAACGACGCGGAAATGAGGAACGGCTCCAAGCCCATGTCAATCATACGGGTGACCGCACCGGGCGCGTCATTCGTGTGCAGGGTCGCCAGCACCACGTGGCCGGTCAGCGAGGCTTGGACGGCGATTTGCGCCGTTTCCAAGTCGCGAATCTCGCCGACCATGATTTTGTCCGGATCCTGGCGCAGGAACGAACGCAGGCATTTGGCGAAGTCCAGGCCGACCTTGTGGTTGACCGCAACCTGCATGATGCCGTCAATTTCATATTCCACCGGATCCTCGGCCGTGAGAATTTTGAGGTCCACCGTGTTCACCTCGCGCAAGGCGCTGTAGAGGGTCGTGGTCTTCCCCGAACCGGTGGGGCCAGTCACAATGAAGATGCCATTGGGGAGGTTGACAAGGTGGCGGATGCTTTCCATCACGTCCGCCGGCATGGACAGGTTCGCCAAGTCCAGATTGACCACGGATTTGTCGAGCACGCGGAGGACGACGCTTTCGCCGAACTGGGTCGGCAGCGTCGAAACGCGCAGATCCACCGGGCGCCCGGCAATGGTCATCTTGATGCGCCCATCCTGCGGGATGCGCCGCTCGGCAATGTTGAGGTTGGCCAGCACCTTGATGCGGGAAATGACCGGGATGGCCAGGCTCTTGGGCGGCGGGGCCATCTCGTAGAGCGCGCCGTCGATGCGGTAACGGATGCGAAAGAGATCCTCAAACGGCTCAAAGTGAATGTCCGAGGCCTTGTCGCGAATGGCCTGTTGCATGACGAGATTCACGAAGCGGATGATGGGCGTCTCGTTGGCAAGATTTTCCAGATCTTTCTCTTCCATGTCGCCATCGCTGGCGGCGCCCACGTTGGCGGTCTTGATTTCGTCCAGCAGCGAGTCAATCGAAGCATCTTCCTCCCCATAGGTGGCGGTGAGCAGGCGCTCAATGGTCTCCGGGTCAATCACGATCAACTGGATGTCCTTGCCGATGGAAAAAGTCAGGTCGTCCACAATGCGGTGGTTGAAAGGATCCTTCGCCACCACAAAGATGGTCGTGTCCTCCTGACGGACCGGCACGATTCCATACATGCGCGCTATGGCGGGTTTGATGGACTTGGCGACGGAATCTTCGATGCTGTCGGGCGCATCCGCCATGAACTCGAGTTGCAGAAAGTCGGCCACCATCTTCAAAAAGACCGGGCGCTCGACGAGGTTGGCATCCAAGACGGTGTCAGCGAGGCTCTTGCCCGTGTCCTGGGCGGTTTGGAGCAATTCTCCGAGCTGGTCCTGGTTGAACTGGCCGCTCTTGGATAATACGTCCGAAATGGCGCTATTATGGTCTTCAAACATGGTGGGTGGGATTTGGGGGCTGGGCCGCGCGGGGCGGGGATGTTGTAAAGGTAGAAATCAGGCTTTGGCCAGGGCCGCGCTGCCGGGGGTAGTTTCGCGCACTTTTTTGCGCATTTCATCCGGGATTTGCGATTTCTCGATGGCGGTTTCCGCAGTGATAAGGCCGCGCGCGTAGAGACTCATCAAGTGCGCGTCGAGCGTGATCATGCCCAGGGCGCCGCCCGTCTGGATGTCCGAGGTGATGCGATAGGTCTTGTTGTCGCGGATGAGGGCGGCAATCGAGTCCGTCGTGATCATGATCTCGTAGCTGGCAATGCGCCCGCCGCCCACTTTTTTGCAGAGCGCCTGGGAAATGACGGCGATAATCGACGAGGCCAGTTGCGTGCGGATTTGATCTTTCTGGTTCGCCGGAAATGCATCCACGATGCGGTCCACGGTGCGGGCCGCGCCGGTGGTGTGCAGCGTCCCGAAGACCAGATGGCCGGTTTCCGCCGCGCTGACGGCTGCCTCAATGGTCGCCAGATCGCGCATTTCCCCGACGAGGATGATATCCGGGTCCTGGCGCAAGGCCCCGCGAATCGCTTCGGAAAAACTCGGTACGTCCACCCCGACCTCGCGCTGCGTGACAATGCACTTCTTGTGATTGTGAAAATACTCGATGGGGTCCTCGACCGTGATGATGTGGCCTTCCTCGTTCTCGTTGATCCAGTTGACCATCGAAGCCAGCGTCGTGGACTTGCCCGACCCGGTCGGCCCGGTAACAAGGATGAGGCCGCGTGGGCGCACCAGCAATTCCTTGATGCGGTCGGGCAACCCCAGCTCGCGCATCGCAAACATCTTGTAGGGAATGAGGCGCAAAACCATGCCGTAGTTCCCTTTGGCCTTGAGCACCGACACACGGAAGCGCGCCTTGTCCATGAACGCAAAGGCAAAGTCCGCCGAGCCGACCTGCTTGGCCTTTTGCTGGTGGTGGTCGGAGGCGATGGCGCGCATGAGTTGCTCGGTATCCTCCGGGGTCAACTTCGGGCCGTCCACCGGCGACATGCCGCCCGACAGGCGCAACGTGGGCGCCTGGCCCACCTGCAGGTGAAGGTCCGAGGCACCCTCGTCCACCATCAGGTTCAACAGGTCGTTCATTTCGTAGCTCATGGCGCAATCTCGCGGAAGTGTTCCGGTGCTTGGGGTTTTAGGGCGTGGGTCCGGGCTGCTCGTTAATCAACGTTTTGCTGGGATTGACGATGTAGGGTCTAAAATAACTAAGGACGAAAACACCAAGCACTAAAACACTTGCGGCGTTAAGCCATCGTGGCCGAAATAACTTCGTCCACCGTGGTCATGCCGCTGGTGATTTTGCGGATGCCATCCTCGCGCATGTTGCGCATGCCCAGTTCGCGTGCTTTCTGGCGCAGTTGGACAAGGTTGGCGTTATCATAAATCATGGCTTGGACTTCCTGGTTGATCACGAAAAGCTCAAAGAGGCCCATGCGGCCGCGAAAGCCGATGCCTAGGCAGCGCTGGCAGCCTTCGCCTTTCATGAAGGTGGCCTGCGCGGCCTGCGCCTCCGTCAAGCCAATGCTGAATAATTCCCGCTGTTCCGGGACGTAAGGCTTCTTACACCCCGAGCATACCCGGCGCACCAGGCGCTGGGCCATGGCCGCACGCAAAGAGGCCGACACCAGGAAGGGCTTGACCCCAATATCCACCAGGCGCGTCACCGCGCTGGCGGAGTCGTTGGTGTGGAGGGTCGAGAAGACCATGTGCCCCGTCAGAGAAGCGTTGATCGAGATTTCGGCGGTTTCCAAGTCGCGAATTTCCCCAATCATGATGATGTTGGGGGCCTGACGGAGCATAGCACGCAGGGCGCGGGAGAAAGTCATTTCCACGTCGCGGCGCACCTGCACCTGGTTGATGCCCGTCATTTGGTATTCCACCGGATCCTCAACCGTGATGATCTTGCGGTCCGGGTGGTTGATGTAATTGAGCGCCGAATACAACGTCGTGGATTTGCCCGAGCCCGTCGGCCCCGTCACTAGGAAGATGCCGTCGGCCATGGTGACGATGCGCTCGAACACCGACTGGTCGTCCGAGAAAAAGCCCAGTTCCGGCAGGCCCAGCTTGAGGCCTTCCTTGTCCAAAATTCGCATGACGATGCTTTCGCCGTAAACCGTCGGCAGCACCGACACGCGCAAGTCCACTTCCTTCCCGGCCACCTTAACTTGGATGCGCCCGTCCTGCGGGATGCGCTTCTCGGCCAGGCTGACATTGGCCATCAGCTTGAGGCGCGACGTGATGGTCGGCTGCAAACGCTTGGGCGGATTCTCGATTTCGAGCAAGACGCCGTCAATGCGGTAGCGGATGCGAAAGCGTTTTTCGAGCGGCTCCAAATGGATGTCCGAGGCGCGCCGTTTAATGGCCTCTGAAATAAGCATCGTCACGTATTTGATGATCGGTGCGTCTGCTTCCTTCTCCACCGAGGCGGCCTCCACCTTGGCTTTTTCCTCGGCAGCAATTTCGCCCTCGAACAAGTCCCCGTAGTGCGAGCCGGCGGGGGTCTCGTAATATTGGGCGATGGCGTCGTCTATTTCCTTCGTAGTGGTCAGGTAGGCGTTGATCGTGATGTTGAACATCTTGCTCAGGCTGTCCGTAGCGTCCACGTTCAACGGGTCGCAAATGGCCAGGTTGAGCTGGCTGCCATATTGCTCCATCGGAAACACCTTGTAGCGCACGGCCAGGTCGCGGTTGATCATGCGCAGCAATTCCGGTGGGGGGCTGACATCGGACAGGTGCGCCACTTCCATGTTGAACTCCTTGGCCAAGGTCTCCAACACCTTGTCGGCGCTGAACACACCGGCCTGCACGAGGACGTTGATCGTGGCCGAATCAACCTGTGCCGGCGGGGTGTCGGGCCGCACTTGTGCGCGGGCCGACGCCACGGCATCGGCCGTGGCGAGACCCTTGTCCTGAATCAATTGGATTACGAAGTCGTCGGCTGAGGTCACGCGGTAAACGCCGCAAAGGGGCTGATTGGGGGTTTGGGGAGGAAGGTTCTAGCGGTTGATGCCGAGCAGGAACTCCGCGTTGGTTTTGGTTTTCTTCACGCGGGTGATCAGCATCTCCATCGCTTCGGTTGAAGGTATACCTTTCATGGCGCGACGCAACGAATAAATTTTTTGCAGCTCGTCTTTGTGGTAGAGCAGTTCTTCCTTGCGCGTGCCGCTCTTCTCGAAATTGAGGGCCGGGAAGGTGCGCTTGTCGGACAAGGCGCGGTCCAGATGCAGCTCCATGTTGCCGGTGCCTTTGAACTCCTCGAAGATGACCTCATCCATCTTGCTGCCCGTCTCGATGAGCGCGGTGGCGAGGATGGTGAGGCTGCCGGCGCCTTCGATGTTGCGGGCCGAACCGAAGAAGCGTTTGGGCTTTTGCAGTGCGCTGGCTTCGACGCCGCCGGAGAGGATTTTGCCGCTGCTGGGCATCATCGTATTGTAGGCCCGGGCCAGGCGCGTAATCGAGTCGAGCAGGATGATGACATGCCGGCCATATTCGATCATGCGCCGCGCTTTCTCGATCACCATCTCCGCGGCATGCACATGGCTCTCCGCCGCTTCGTCAAAGGTCGAGGAGATGACCTCCGCGCCATCCACCGTGCGGCGGAAATCGGTGACTTCCTCAGGCCGCTCGTCCACGAGCAGAATAATCATATGCACGTCGGGCCGGTTGGCGCGGATGGCGTTGGCGATGCCTTGCATAAGCACCGTCTTGCCCGTGCGCGGCGCGGCTACAATCAACCCGCGTTGGCCGAGGCCTACTGGAGTGAGCAGGTCCACGATGCGCATGGAATTGTTGTCCCATTTCGCCTCGGGCTTGGTCTCCATCAAAAACCGGTCCGTGGGATAATACGGCGTCAGGTCCGTGAAGGGGATGATGTGCGCCACGTCCTCCGGCGGGCGGCCGTTGACGCTGATGACCCGCAGCGCGAACGGGCAGCTTTCATTCTCGCGCGGCGGATTAGCCCAGACTTCCACCTCGTGCCCGCGGCGCAAGCCCCAGCGCTCAATCAGCCGTTGCGGCATGAAACAGCTTAATCCCCGCAGGCGGAAATTATCCACCGAGTAGGCCAGGATGCCGTGCTCTTCGTCAAGTATATCAAGAATACCGGTGATGCGGATGGGTCGTTCCTTGGCGCGGGCATCCTTGAGCAAATCGCGGATGAGTTGCCGGCGCAGCGGCACGGGGGGAATCGCCAGCCCGGCGGCACGCGCCAAGGCCTCGAGTTCAGGCAGCATCAGCGGGTAAATCTCATTGAAGTCCAACGGTTCGCCACCGGCGGCGGAAGCCTCCTGGGCCATCCGGTCAATTTCCTCGATCTGCCGCAACGACTCCCAACCCGGCAATTCGCCCAGTTGGAGGCTGCCGGAGTCAATGTCCTGGCCACGCCGGGGCTGGCCGTAACTTTTGGGCTTGAAGGAGGAAACCGGCGGCTTGCTCGGAGGATTATGGGGTGGGTTGTGGGGCGCATTGTAGCCCCCGCCGCCACCCCCGCCGCCTTGCGGTGGATACTGTTTCCCAAATTTTCCTTTTTTGAAATCCCGGTTGTATTTGTCCTGCTTCCACGGTTTCTTTTCCCAGGGGCGTCCACCCCCGCCGCCGCCACCGTAGCCATAATTACGGTCGCCGCGATAACCTTGTGGCGGCGGGCCATTGGGGCGCGGCGGTTGGCCGTCGCCATCTGTCCGCGCAGGGGGTGGACTATCCGTTCCCACCGGGCTGGCGTCAGGTTTGCTCTCTTCCTGAATAACAGGCGGCGGCGCTTCCACGCGGGGTGTTGGCTCGCGCAGATCCTCGTCTGATGTGCTAAAGACTTCCGGCGCCGGCTCCGACGGGCGCCGCTCGGGCGCGGGAGCTTCTACCACCGGTTGTTCGGATTGCTCCCGCCGCCACCGGGTCGCCCGGCCGGTGTCCACAGAGGCTTCCGCCATCGGCACAGCCGATTGCTCCGGCGTCGCTGTTTTGCCGCGCCTTCCGCGCTTGACCGGCTTGGTCGAGGAGGAGGACGAAGCATCCGACTCCTCGGCCCCAGCGGGCACGGGTTTGCTTAAACTGGCGGGTTTGGGGCGGCGTCCACGCCGCTTCGGCGCAGAATCAGTGGAACGGTCATCCGAATCACTCATAGGTATAAAAATGGGAAAGGCGGGCGCGAGCAGCGCCGCAGGGTACGGGTGAGCAGACTCCCAACGAGAGGGAGCCAAGGGTCAATCGTTAAAATCAAACAAAATTTTCAAAAATTTAATGTTCCCGCGCGGCGGTTGGAGGAGAAAGAAGGGTTGCGGGGGCGGGAGCGCGAAGTTGGCTGGCGAAATGAACAATCTGGCGGCGCAGAAAATCCACTGAGCCATCATTGAACGCCACCCAGTCGGCTCGTTCAATCTTATCCCGCAACGGCCATTGGCGGGCCTGCCGCGCGGCGACCTCCGCCGGGGCCAGCCCGCGCGCCGCCAGGCGGCTGGCCTGAAGCGTTGGGCTAGAGGCTATACAAAGCGTATAATCGAACTCGGACGCAAGGCTTTTTTCAAAGAGCAGAGGGATTTCGACCACCCAGTCCTGGCCGGGGTCGGCGGCCACCGCCGCCTGCCAGCGCGCCCGCACCCGCGGATGCAACAGCGTTTCGAGCCAGTCCAACTCCGCCGGGTCGGCGAAAACAATCTCCGCCACCTTGCGGCGGGAAATACGCAAGGATGAAGGATGAGGGATGAGGGATGAAGGGGTTGCCGGTTGCAAGTTGCAGGATACAGGTTGTTCTGCGGGAGAGTCAGGTTGTTCTCCGGACGCCTCCGGTTGTTTTTTGTGTGCTTTCTGGCTGGCCGGTTCTTGGTCTTCATTTTCCATTTTCCATTTTCCATCTTCCATTATTTTACTCCCCCACCGCTTGAACACCGCCTGCTGCACTTCCCCATCCGTCTCCCAAAGCTCATGCACGATGACATCACTTTCGAGCACGCCGAAACCCAGCTCGCGGAAGATTCCCGCCGCGGTGCTCTTGCCGCAGCCCATGCCCCCGGTCAGCCCGAGGCGCAGACCGCGGTTTGATTTTGGCAAAGTGGACATGGGGAATTTTCCGGGTTTTTCGCTTCTGGCTAGTTCCTAGCGGCAAACCGCCTCCCAGCACAATCTTAGAAAAATCCTCCGGGGTTCGTCATTGACATTTTCCGTCCTCCCGCCAGCATAGACCGTTTCTCGCCAATCTCCAGTGCGCTTTGGACAACCCAGTGCCTTAGTGCCTCCGTCCCTCAGACCCTTCTTCCCATGCCCGTCGTCGCCCACATCCGCAAGAAAAACGTCATCAGCTACAATGGCGAGCCGTGCCTCGTCGTGGATCACGCCATCCGCACGCCGCCGAATATGCGCTCGTTCTGCCAGATGACCCTGCGCAACATCCGCACGGGCAAGGTCACGCCCCTGCGCGTGAACGTCGGCGAGTCCTACGAAATCCTCTCGACCGACGTGCGCAAGCTCGAATACTCCTACACCGACGGCGACTTCTTCACCTTCATGGACCCGCAGACCTTCGAAGAAATCAACCTCAGCAAGGAAGTTCTGGGCGACGCCCTCCAGTATCTCGTGCCCAGCTCGTCCTACGATGTGCTCTTTGTGGACGGCAAGCCGCTGACGGTGAACCTCGGCGCGTCCGTGACGATGAAAGTCACCGATGCCCCGGAAGGCATCCGCGGCGACACCTCGGGCAACGTGCAAAAGCCCTGCACGGTCGAGACCGGCATGACCGTCCGCGTCCCCCTTTTCGTCAAAACCGGCGACATTATTAAAGTCAGCACGGAGGACGGAAGTTATTTGGGAAGGGCGTGAACAGGCTTTCCGTCCTGAGTGGGAAATGGGCAACACAACCTGACCCATTTTTGCCCATAAAATTAGACGGAAGTATGTAGATAACGCAAATGGGTTCTAGTTCGCCCCTTTTTTTGACAACTTTTCAGCCTTAATATGCTCCGCAAAAGCCAACATATCATCTGGCAAAATCTTTTCGTCTAACCTACCTATCGGCGATGCCGCATAAACAGCATACATCGCCTGAATCATAAAACCCGAAAGCATCCCTTGACCCTTACCAATAACCGTCCCGGCAGACCCTTTATTCAACTCCCGCTTATTTACCATAAAAAAATTGAAAGCAGCCAAGACCCTCCTGGGGCTTTCTGTATGATACAATGACGACTTGCACCTCTCCTGAAAATACAAAGCCGCTCGTTCAGCAAATTCGTCTGGCATGGCGTGCTCTACCATTTTCAATAAGGCCGCAAAATCGGCCTCAAAATCTTTCAGTGGATAACGCTGCATTGCAGCGGCTAAGTCGGTTTGTGGAGCATTCATGCGCTGGGAGGCTGGACATCTCACCCTATGGGCATCTGGGAGGCAATGCCGATTTGTGCGCCAAATTGTCCCGGCCTTATCGCATCCACAAGCCAAAAAAATTGAAAAATCTTCATTCTAGCCCTTGACAAAAGCCTTTGCGTCAAGTATCATGTTGATAATGAAAACAAGCAACTATCACCCGGAGTTAGAACGCACGCCCCTTGTGGGGGATTTGCTGCCCAAGGCTTGCGCTGATGAGACGGCAGCGGTCGAGCTAATGGAGGCGCAACGCTGGGGCGCAACCCCACGCTGCCCGCATTGCGAGGACAAGAACGTCTATAAGATGACGAACCGTGACGGCACGCGCAACCGCCGCTATCTGTGGCGCTGCCGGGCTTGCGGCGAGCAATACACCGTTCGCATCGGCTCTGTTTATGAGGATTCCCGCCTGCCCCTGAAACACTGGTGCTTTGCCTTCTGGCGTATCTGTGCGTCAAAGAAGGGCGTCAGCGCCCGCGAGATTCAACGGCATTGCCAGATTAGCTATAAGTCCGCCCTTTTCCTCATGCACCGCATACGGTTCGCCATGACGCCGGAATCCGCGCCCTTGCTAAAGGGCAAAGTCGAGTGCGACGAAACCTACATCGGCGGCAGGCCCCGCGCTGGCACTGGTTATCACAAGCGCGGGCGCGGCACAAGCAAGACCCCGGTGTTTGCCATGGTTGAACGCGACGGCAACATTCACCGCCGGGTTGTGGCCGACGTGACGGGGCGCACGCTCAAAAGCGCAATCCGCCAGTGTGTCGAGCAGAAGTCCAAGATTATCACGGATGAATTTCCGAGCTATCGCGGCATCGGCAAGAGCTTCACAGGCGGACACGCCACGGTAAACCACGGTGAGGGTGAATATGTCCGGGGCGATGCCAACACCAACACGGCGGAATCCTCGTTCGCTATTTTGAAGCGTGGCATTACGGGCATCTACCATGCCGTCAGCAAAGAGCATCTTCACCGCTATGTTTCCGAGTTTGATTTCCGCTGGAATACGCGCAAGATGAGTGACGGCCAACGCACCGCCCTTGCGATGCAGAGCGCGGAAGGCAAGCGGCTAACTTACGAAAGGGTGGCATAAATGACCCCGGAAATTCACGATGAAATCCGGCAACTTTGGACAGGTCTAATCCTTAACGGGTTCGTCAATCTCCTGCTTTGGGTTTGGATAAGCCGATTGATGACTAAGATGCGTGCATTGCAATCTGCCATAACAGCACCGCGGGGGCAACGATAGCCGCAATCCATTTAATTGCCCTTTCCAATGTCCAAACATTATCAGCCTTTATCTTTTCCGCAGCAGCGAATTTTTCCGTCTGAATTTGCCGCTTCATTTCCAACAAAGCTATATATCCCCTTTCACTCGGCCAACCATGAAAATCCTTCATGTCTTGGGTTAAGTTACCATCAATCAAATGATGCACTTTCATAAAGTTCACGGCGGGGTCAATTTGCTCGCCTTTCAGACTATATTTCTCCATCACTTCACCCAAAATCACACTTAACAACTTACGCTTTAGCTTATCCGGTTCGCGGTATCCTTCGGCCTCTAACGCCTCAAGAATCCTAAATGCAATTTCGTCGGTTTCCATGCGCCAATTCTTTATGAAAAACCCGCCATCTTCCACAACCCCTAAAACCGCGCCGCAAACGGTTCATAAGCTATCGTCCGGGCCTAAGCCGGAGACGATGAAGCTCAATATGCCTTGGCAACAGGCCATCAAACAGTCTTTCGACAAGCCCAGACCGCCTGGAGGCTGGCCGAAACCCCCCAGCAATTAACCCCTTAATTCCGGGCCATTCAGGCCCTTTCCGCTCAATTCCACCCATTTGCGTTATCTACATACTTCCGAAATTAGAAATGTTCAAAGAAACCAAAGCTGCTGACTTGCTAAATGCTTACGCTGATGCAGCGAATAAGCATGGCCTTGCTTCGACAAAGGGCGACTACAGTAATGAATTCACGCTCCAGCCAATAAGCTCTAATCCAGTGCCCGAGAAATAGGGGCTAACCCAGATTACCCACTTCGCCTTGACGCTCTGGATACGAAGAGCCTGGCCAATGGCCTGGTGACTAGATGCCCTTGGAATTTTCTTTGCGCCCTTCGCTTCTTTGCGGTGAATCGCTTTCCTCCGGCTGGCGCGCAAAATGCTTGCCCATCGGCTCCTGGCGAAAGAGATTGCGTGCGCCGCCGCCTTCGCTATAAAAAATCCCTCCCATGCCCGCCACCATTGACCAAATCTCCCAAAGCCTTGGCGACAAGGCCGACTTTTTCCTCAACCACCAGTGCAAGACCATTGCCAAGGAACGGCTGCACCTGCCCGGCGGAGATGTCGTGGACCGCATTTTCGGCCCGACGAACCGCAACAACCGCGTCCTGAATAATTTTGACTGGCTGGTCAACACCGGCCGGCTCGCGGGCACGGGCTATTTGTCCATCCTGCCGGTGGACCAGGGCATCGAGCACTCCGGCGGCGCAAGCTTTGCCAAGAACCCGGACTATTTTGACAGCGAGAACATCGTCAAGCTCGCCATCGAAGGCGGATGCAACGCCGTGGCCTCGACCTTCGGCGTGCTGGCCTCGTGCGCGCGCAAATACGCGCACAAAATCCCCTTCCTCGTCAAGATCAACCACAACCAGATCCTCACCTATCCGAACACCTACGACCAGGTGATGTATGGCACGGTGAAGGAAGCCTACGAGATGGGCGCGGCGGCGGTCGGCGCGACGATTTATTTCGGGTCGCCCGAGTCGAACCGCCAGATCGTCGAAGTGGCGCACGCCTTTGCCGAGGCGCATGCCTATGGCCTCGTCACCGTGCTGTGGTGCTACCTGCGCAACCCGGCCTTCAAAAAGGACAAGGACTACCACGTCTCCGCAGATTTGACCGGGCAGGCCAACCACCTGGGCGTCACCATCCAGGCGGACATCATCAAGCAGAAGCTGCCGGAAAACAACGGCGGCTACCTCGCGCTGCAAATGGGCGACTCGAGCTACGGCAAAATTGACAAGCGCGTTTACACCGAGTTGACCACCGACCACCCGATTGACCTGTGCCGCTACCAGGTGGCGAATTGCTACATGGGCCGCGCGGGCCTCATCAATTCCGGCGGCGCCTCGGGCGCCCATGACTTCGCCGAAGCCGTCACCACGGCCGTGATCAACAAACGCGCGGGCGGGATGGGCCTGATTTCCGGCCGCAAAGCCTTCCAGCGGCCGATGGCGGAAGGCGTGAAGTTGCTGAATGCCATTCAGGATGTTTATCTGTGCAAGGAAGTGACGGTGGCGTAGGGTCGGATTGCTGAATGCTGAATTCTGATTGCTGAATTCCGGCGGGCGGGCGCGACGGAATTTTTCCGGCGCGGTTGCCAACCTGAAGCGGCCATCCGCCATTCGACATTCAGAAATCAGCATTCAGAAATCAGAAATTTCATGTCCATCGTCCTCCCTCCCCCCGGCTCGTTTGCCGGCTATATCTTCGACTGCGACGGCACGCTGGCGGCTTCCATGCACCTGCATTACCGCGCCTGGAAAAAGGCCTTGGCCGACCATGGCGCGAAAATTGACTTCACCTGGGACCTCTTCATTTCGCACGCGGGGCGCGGCACGGAGCAATTTGTTGGCCTGCTGAACACGCAGCACGGCGAGCGTCTGCACGCGGCGCAAGTCGCGCGCGCGCAGGACGCCGTCCTCGCGGAAATCCACCACACGGTCGAAGCCGTGCCCGAGGTGCTCGCCTTCGCGAAAAAAATCAAGGCAGACGGACGGCACCTCGCCGTCGCCTCCGGCGGCACGCGCGACGCGGTGAACCGCACGCTGCATTACATCGGCGCGAGCCATCTGTTCGAGGTCGTGGTGACGATTGACGATGTCCTGCACGGCAAGCCGGCGCCCGACACGTTTCTGGAAGCCGCGCACCAGCTCGGCGTCGAGCCGGGTGAGTGCGTCGTGCTCGGCGACAGCGTGCTGGATGTCGAAGGGGCGAAAGCCGCCGGCATGGCCTGGGTGAAGCTGGAGCCGCGGTGAGCACCGCGTAATCAACCCAATTTCTGCAGACTGATTTACCACGGATTACACAGATAGCACGGATGTAAGAACTTGAGTGACTATTCCTGCAAAAATCCCTTAACCCGGTGGGTAAGTAATCAAAACTCCCCATCCTTTTGGTTATCTGTGCTATCCGTTCAATCCGTGGTTTCGATTCCAGTTTTTTGGATTAAAGTTGTCGTTTGACCTTGGTTCTCACGCAATTTTCCGGTTCGACACTTACCGTTTTTTGCCCTAGCCTGCCCCCATGTCCGCCACCCTCGATACGCTGGCCCACGACGCCCTCGTGCTGCCGCCGGATCAACGCGTCGCACTGGCTTATCGTCTGCTGGTCAGCGTCGAACCTGACCCTGAACCCGGCGCGGACGAGGCATGGGCGGTCGAGATTGCCCGCCGCATCGAGCGCTTTGACGCAGGGGAATCACATCCAGTGCCGGCGGCGGAAGTTTTCGCCCGTCTGCGCCAAATTGCACCTGACCGATGAGTGCGGGATTGGAGTTCCTGCCGGAGGCATCCGAAGAAGTCGAGGAGGCCACGAGATACTATGAGCAGCGCGTTCCAGGCTTGGGTATCCGCTTCCGGTCGGAGGTCGAGACCGTTTGTGCAGCCATTGTCCGGCAGCCACTACACTGGCGGAAGCGTCCCGGCGGCTTTACCCGTGTCAACCTTCCGGGATTTCCTTTCTACATCGCGTATTTCATTCGTAACGAGCGTATCCTGATCGCCGCCGTCGCTCATGCCAGCCGCCATCCAGACTATTGGAAACAGCGCGAATCCTGAAACCAATTGGCGACAGCGTGCTCGACATCGAAGACGCGAAAGCCACCGCCATGGCCTGGGTGAAACTGGAGCCGCGGTGAAGTGAAATGGTGTTGTCAAACTGTTGGTTTTGGGGTTGTTTAAGCGCAATCTTCTATCCGCCATGAAAACCCCTTCTTCGCCCCGAATCCTGTTTGCTTCCTTTTTCGTCGCCGGCGCGGTCTTGTGCGCCACCCCGCTGCACGCCGACGTCAAGCTTGCCAGCCCGTTCACCAGCCACATGGTCTTGCAGCGGGACATGAAGGTGCCCGTCTGGGGCACGGCGGACGTGGGCGAGGACGTGACGATCGAATTTGCCGATCAGAAGAAAATGACCAAGGCCGGCAATGATGGCAAATGGCGCGTGGACCTGGACCCGCTGGCGGTATCGGTCGATGGGAAAACCATGACCGTCAGCGGCTCGAAAACCGACCAGCCGCTCAAGCTCGATGACGTGTTGGTGGGCGAAGTGTGGGTCGCTTCCGGCCAGTCCAACATGGTATTTCCGATGCAAGCCAGCGGCCCGTATCGCGGTGTGCTGAACCAAGAGGGGGAAATCGCCGACGCCAATTACCCGCAGATTCGCATGTTCACCGGCCACGACACCAAAGCTTATGAACCGCAAGCTTCGGTGCCGAATGATTCCTGGGTGGTCTGCTCCCCCGACACCGTGGGGAATTTCTCCGCCGTGGGGTATTTGTTTGCGCGCGATTTATACAAGCAATTGAAGGTGCCGGTGGGTGTGCTGACCCTGGCGAGCGGGGCAAGCACCGCCGAGGCGTGGATTTCCCGCGAGGCGATGGCTGGCGACGCGCAAATCAAGCCCTTGCTGGATGCGCTGGATGCCGCCTACACTTATTTCCACGCCGACCCCGCCAGCCGCCCAGCCAATGCGCCGATCCGCCCGACGCCCATCAACAAACCCCGCGGCGCCCCCGCGACGGGCGACCCGGTGCGCGACCAGCACATGCCCACGGTGCTGTTTAACGCGATGATCGCCCCGGTGATCCCCTATGCGATGCGTGGCGCGATTTGGTATCAGGGCGAGTCCATCGTCGGCGGCACGCCCGGACTCAACCTATACGGGCACGTTCTAAAGGTGTTGATCACGGATTGGCGCGCGCGCTGGGGCGAGGATGATTTTCCGTTCTATGTCGTGCAGTTGCCCGGCCAGAAGAACATCAGCAACAACCCGCTGATCCGCGAACAGCAGCAGACGGTGCTCGCGCTGCCCAACACCGGGCTGGCCGTGACCATTGACCTCGGCGACCCCACCAATGTGCATCCGCAAAACAAGGCGCCGCTGGGCTACCGCCTGATGTGCATCGCCCTGGCCAACGCTTACGGCCAAAAGATCGAATACTCGGGGCCGCTGTATCAATCCATCGAAGTGAAAGGCGCCAACATCGTCGTCCACTTCACGCACCTCGGCGGCGGCCTGCTGGCCAAGGGCGGCCCGCTCAAAGGCTTCCAGGTCGCCGGCACGGACCAAAAATTTGCGGACGCCTCCGCTCAGATTGACGGCAACACGCTCATCGTCGGCAGCCCGGATGTGCCCGCCCCCGTCGCCGTGCGCTATGGCTGGGACGATTATCCCGAAGGCCTGGGCTGCAATCTTTACAACAGCTACGACTTCCCCGCCGCCCCCTTCCGCTCGGATACTTGGGATTACCCGATCGCGGGGATTGTGGAGAAGTGAAATTGAGACTGACTAAGAGCTTATCCGTAAATAAGGATTGCGTTGAGAAGGCGGCGGGATAAACTGCGGGGATGCCGCGACTATCCTCCTGGGAAATCTCTGATGAATTCTGGGCCAAAGTCGAGCCTTTGGTTCCCGCGCGCGCCGGCCGGAAGGCGGGCGGGCGCTACCGTCGCGCCGCAGGCGCGGGCCGCAAGGCCCTCGCGCCTCGACGCATCTTCGAGGCGGTGGTTTACGTGCTGCGCACGGGTTGCCAGTGGAAAGCGCTGTCCAAGGCCCGGTATGGCAGCGCCAGTTCCGTGCACAAATACTTTCAGCAGTGGCACGCCGCCGGATTCTTCGAGGCGTTGTGGCGGGCCGGTCTGGCCGACTACGATGAATTGGAGGGCATCGCGTGGCGGTGGCAAAGCATCGATGGCTCCCTGGTCAAGGCCCCTCTGGCGCGCGAAGCGGTGGGAGCCAACCCCACCGACCGGGGAAAAAAATGGGAGCAAGCGCAGCGTGCTGGTGGACGCCCGTGGCGTCCCGCTGTCGCTCATCGTCGCCGGGGCCAATGAACACGACGTGACGCTGGTGCGCCGCACGTTGCGCCAGCGCCACGACCGGCGCACGGCCCATTTGTGTGCCGACAAGGGTTACTGGGGGAAACCGGGCCTGCGCACCATGCGCCAATACGGCTACCGTCCGCATGTGCCTGCCCGCGGAGCCAAACCAGCCCCGCGCCGATCCACCGGCCAAGCCCGTCGCTGGGTGGTGGAACGCACCGCTTCCTGGCTCAACCGCTACCGCAAACTCCTCGTGCGGTTTGAGAAAACCGCCGCCTCCCACGAAGCCTTGCTCTGTCTCGCCAGCGCGCTTATTGTTTACAGACGAACAACTTTTATTTACGGATAAGCTCTAAAGACTAACTACTTCGGTTTATTCTTAGTAGCAGCAGAACGGACTGCATCAATAACTTTATCAACGCCCACCGTAGTAAATGAAGCCGTGATGGGGCTTTCATCATACGGAGTTATCTGAATTAAGAAGCTATCAACTTTGTTCAAATGTGTGATAAAGGTTTGTGCATCGCTTTTGACAAACGCCGCTTCATGATCTGTAGATAAAGAAAAAACTTGGGTTTGCGCGCGGCGAACCTCTCTGCGGGTAAGCCGGACTGACTCTATTACATTGCAACCGATGATCCCGAAATTAACATTTCCCGAGTCCGCAACCGGGTGATGGCCCAAGGTGGCCATTCGGTGCCTGAAGACAAAATTGTGAGTCGCTATAAACGCTCGCTCGACCTTTTGATGGGAGCCATCCGGCATACTGACCGCGCCTACATATTCGACAATTCTGTCCATAATCAGGCAGACACCTGGCTGGCCGAGATTACCGATGGGCGGGTCCTGGAAATGAAAACCGACCAGATGCCGGCGTGGTTCAAACGGGCGGTATGGGACAAGAAAACACCTTCCCCAGAACGACTGGGCGTGGAAGATTGAGTGACCTACCGATCAAATCAACTCGTGGGGACACCGCTCCGTTCCGATTCGAGGTTTGATTTATATGTAAATTTAGCACATTTTTGGCTGTGCAAAGAAACTAACGGTGGTGAAAATGAGTCATACTCCCTGTTGATCATCGAAAACCGATCCTTGCGCCTTTGATTTATGAATTCAGATGCCTCTGACCGCCCCAATCCCAGCCCAACTGCCGCCCCGCCCGCGGCCCCCACTCCTGTTTTGCCCACGAAAGCGAACACGCCTGAAGTAAAAGGCGGCTCGCGGGGTTGGGGGTGGTTGATTATCCTCCTTTGCGTCATTCTCGGCGGGATGGCGGCTTATTTCTTTTTTGGGCAGTCGAGCGGCAGCCCGGCCAAAGCGGCCCCCGCCGCGAAAGGAGTGCCGGTGACGGTCATCGCCGCCAAGACCGGGGATATGCCGGTTTACCTTTACGGCCTGGGGTCGGTCACGGCGCTGAACACCGTCACGGTACAGGCGCGGGTGAGCGGCCAATTGGTGAAGGTGGCTTACCAGGAAGGGCAGGAAGTACATCAAGGCGATTTGTTGTGTGAAATTGACCCGCAGCCTTTTCAGGTGCAACTGACCCAGGATGAAGGCATGTTGGACCGCGACCAGTCCCTGCTCGAAAACGCCCAGGTGGAGTTGGACCGCTATGTGCAGGCCAAAGAGGCCATCCCGCAGCAGACCATTGACACCCAAAAGGCGCTGGTTTTGCAGTATCAGGGAGATGTCAAAACCGATCAGGGGCAGGTGGACGCCGCCAAACTGAATCTGTCCTACTGTGAAATCACCGCGCCCATCAATGGCCGCGTGGGCCTACGGTTGGTGGACGCGGGCAACCAGATCAGTGCCAACACCAGCCTGGTCGTCATCACGCAGTTGCAGCCGATCACGGTGATTTTCAGCCTACCCGAGGACGACATCCCCGAGGTGCAGGCCAAATTACAGGCGAACCAGACTTTGACCACGGCGGCCTTCGACCACGCGCTGTCAAAAAAACTGGCCGACGGCACTTTGCTGGCGTTGACCAACCAAGTTGATCCCACCTCCGGCACTTTCCAATTGAAGGCCGTTTTCCCGAATGAGAATGAATCGTTGTTTCCCAGCCAGTTTGTCAACGTGCGGCTGCTGCTGGATACGCAGGCCAACGTGGTGATCGTCCCCACGGCGGCCGTGCAAATCGGACCTCAAAACTCCTTTGTTTATGTGGTCAAGGCCGACAACACCATCGAGCAGCGCACGGTCAAGGAGGGCCACGTCGAAGGCGACCAGGAGGTCATCGCGAGCGGCCTGGCCGCCGGGGAGTTGGTGGTGACCAACGGCTTTGACAAGCTGGAACCGGGCGTCGCAGTGACCGTCTCGAAACCCGACGCCAAAGCCGGCGCCAAGCCTGCTGCAACTTCCAACCCGACGCCCGGCGCATGAGTCCGTCCCGGCCATTTATTCTGCGGCCCATTGCGACTTCGCTGCTGATGGTGGCGATATTGCTGGCGGGCGGCGTGGCGTATCTGCAGTTGCCGGTCTCGGCGCTGCCGGAGGTAGATTACCCGATTATCCAGGTGGTGACGTTTTATCCGGGGGCCAGCCCGCAGGTGATGGCGTCCTCGATTACCGCGCCGCTGGAGCGGCAATTCGGCGAAGTGCCGGGGCTGAACCAGATGACCTCGTCCAGCTCAAACGGCAGCTCAATCATCACGCTGCAATTCACGCTGGATTTGGACATTGATGTGGCCGAGCAGGAAGTGCAGGCGGCGATCAACGCCGCGTCCAGCTATCTGCCCAGTGATTTGCCCAACCCGCCGGTTTACAGCAAGGTCAACCCGGCGGACGCGCCGGTGCTGACGCTGGCGTTGACTTCGAACACGCTGCTGCTGTCCAAGGTAGAAGACCTGGCTGACACGCGGCTGGCGGGCAAAGTTTCGCAACTGTCGGGAGTCGGACTGGTTAGCATCAGTGGCGGGCAAAAGCCGGCGGTGCGCATTCAGGCCAACCCGACGATGCTCTCGTCGCTGGGGCTGAGTCTGGAAAGTTTGCGCGCCTCCATTGCGGCGGCGAACGTGGACCAGGCCAAGGGCAATTTTGACGGCGCAAGCCAGGCCTACACCATTGGCGCCAACGACCAATTGGTGTCCAGCGACCAATACCGCCCGATCATTGTCGCGTATGTGAAAGGCGCGCCGGTGCGGCTCGCGGACGTGGCCAACGTGATTGATGGCACGGAAGACACCAACCAGGCCGCCTGGATGAACCTTGTGCCGGCCGTCATCGTTAACATCCAACGCCAGCCGGGCGCGAACACCATCCAGGTCGTGGACCGCGTGAAAAAATTGCTGCCGCAGTTGCAGGCTTCGTTGCCCGCCTCGGTGAATCTTTCCATCCTGACCGACCAGACCATCACGATCCGGGCCTCGGTGGCCGATGTGAAATTCGAGCTGTTCCTGACCATCGCCCTGGTGGTGATGGTGATCTTTTTGTTTTTGCGCAATATTTGGGCCACCGTCATCCCGAGCGTGGCGGTGCCGCTGTCGCTGTTCGGCACCGTCGGGGTGATGGACCTGCTCGGCTACAGCCTGAACAACCTGACCCTGATGGCCCTGACGATTGCGACGGGCTTTGTGGTGGACGACGCCATTGTGATGATTGAAAACATCACCCGCTACGTCGAGGAGGGCGAGCCGCCGCTGCAAGCCGCCTTCAAGGGCGCGGAGCAAATCGGCTTCACCATCGTCTCGCTCAGCGTGACGCTGATCGCGGTGCTGATTCCGCTGCTGTTCATGGGCGACGTGGTGGGGCGGCTGTTCCGCGAGTTCGCCATCACGCTGGGCGTGACGATTTTAGTTTCGGCGTTCGTCTCCTTGACACTCACGCCCATGATGTGCGCGCGTTTACTGCACCACAAGCCGGCCGCCGAGCAAAGCCGGATCTTCCGCGCATCCGAGCGACTTTTCCAGTCGGTGATAGACGCTTATGGCCGCTCGCTCACCTGGGTTTTGCGGCATCAAACCGCGACGCTGGTCGTGGCGGTGGCGACGCTGGCGCTGACAGCTTACCTCTACATTGTCATCCCCAAGGGCTTTTTCCCGGTGCAGGACACGGGCGAAATCCTCGGCATCTCAGAAGCGGCCCAAAGCACCTCCTTTGCCGCGATGGCCCAGGAGCAGCAGGCGCTGGCCAAAGTCATCCTCCAGGATCCGGCGGTGGACAATCTTTCCTCGTTCATCGGAATTGACGGCATTGACACCACGCTTAATAACGGCCGCATCCAGATCAACCTCAAGCCCATCGCGGAGCGCAAAATCAGCGCCAGCGACGTGATCCGCCGGCTCCAGCCCATCCTGACGCAAGCCGTCCCCGGCATCACGCTCTACATGCAGCCCGTGCAGGATTTGACCGTGGACGACCGTGTCAGCCGCACGCAATTTCAATACACGCTGGAAGACCCCAACACGGACGAATTGCATTCGTGGGTGGACCGCTTTGTGGCCAAACTCCAAGATTTGCCGGAGTTGCGCGACGTGGCCAGCGACCAGCAGAATCTTGGGCTGCAGGTGCAGTTGGTCATTGACCGCGACACGGCCTCGCGGCTGGGCATCACGCCGCAGGCCATTGACGCGACGCTCTATGATGCCTTCGGCCAGCGCGAAATTTCGACCATCTTCACGCAACTTAATCAATATCACGTTGTCCTGGAGGCCAGCCCGCAATTCCAGCGCAATCCAGAGAACCTGGACCAAATTTTCATCCAATCGGTCAGTGGCACGGCCGTGCCGTTGAGCGCCATCGCGCACATCGAGCGGTCGAACACGCCACTGACCGTCAATCATCAGGGACAGTTTCCGGTGGTGACCATTTCATTTAACCTCGCGCCCAACGTGTCCCTGGGTGACGCGGTGAAAGCGATTGACGGCGTGCAGCGCGACTTGGCGATGCCGGCCAGCATTGAGGCATCCTTCCAAGGCACGGCCCAGGCATTCGAGGCCTCTTTGGCGAACGAGCCGTTGTTGATTCTGGCGGCCATCATCACCGTCTATCTGGTGCTCGGCGTGCTCTACGAAAGTTACATCCACCCGGTGACCATCCTGTCCACGCTGCCTTCGGCGGCCGTCGGCGCGTTACTGGCCCTGCAACTAACGGGCAACGATTTCAGCGTCATCGCCTTGATTGGGATTGTGCTGCTGATTGGCATCGTGGCGAAAAACGCAATTATGATGATTGACTTCGCTCTCGACGCCGAGCGCAAGGAGGGCAAACCGCCGCGCGAGGCCATTTACCAGGCGTGCCTGCTGCGCCTGCGGCCCATTCTGATGACGACGATGGCGGCGCTGCTGGCGGGGGTGCCGTTGGCGCTCGGCTCGGGCATGGGCGCGGAACTGCGCCGGCCGCTGGGCATTTCCATCGTCGGCGGCTTGATCTTTAGCCAGATGCTCACGCTGTATACCACGCCGGTGATTTACCTCGCCTTTGATCGGTTAGGTCGGCGCATCGGCCTGATCAGTGATACCAAACCGGAGCCAGTGACAGAAGCGCCACCCACGTCATCCGCGACCCCACCCGCGCCGCCCCCCGTTCCGCAAGCGTCATGAACATTTCGGAGCCATTCATTCGCCGTCCGATTGGCACGACGTTGCTGACCTTCGCGGTCGCGCTGGCGGGAGGATTGGCGTATTTTTTCCTGCCGGTGTCGCCGCTGCCGCAAGTGAATTTTCCGACCATCAGCGTGTCCGCCTCGCTGCCCGGGGCCAGCCCGGAAACCATGGCTTCGGCCGTGGCCACGCCGCTCGAGCGCCAGTTCACGCGCATCGCCGGCGTGTCGGAAATGACTTCGACCAGTTACCTCGGGTCTACCTCCATCACGTTACAATTCGACCTTGATCGCGACATTGACGCGGCGGCGCGCGATGTGCAGGCGGCCATCAATGCCGCCGCGGGCAACCTGCCAGCCAATCTGCCGATCAAACCCACCTGGCGCAAAGTCAACCCCGCCGACGCGCCCATTTTAATTCTGGCCCTGACTTCGGACAATTACAGCCCGATGCAAATGTATGACGCCGCGGACTCCATTTTGCAGCAAAAGATCTCGCAAGTCGAAGGCGTGGGGCAGGTCGGTTTGGGCGGCGGCGCGTTGCCGGCGGTGCGGGTGGATGTGAATCCAACGATTCTGAACAGCGAGGGCCTGGGGCTGGAAAATGTGCGCGCGGCCCTGGCCAGCGCCAATGCCAACACGCCCAAAGGCTCGCTCGCCAACGACCGGCAAACGGTGGCCCTGAGCACGACCGACCAATTACTTAAGGCCGCGCAATACCGCCCATTGATTGTGGCCTACAAAAACGGCGCGCCCGTCCGCCTCTCCGATATTGCGACCGTGACGGACTCCGTCCAAGACGTACGTACGATGGGACTGGCCAACGGCAAGCCCGCGGTGCTGGTGTTCATCTTTCGCGAGCCGAATGCCAACATCATTGCCACGGTGGACCGGGTGCGCGCGCTCATTCCCGAACTGCAGGCCACCATCCCCGCCGACATCAAAATTTCCGTCGGCATGGACCGCACGCCCACCATTCGCGCCTCGGTGCATGACGTGCAACTAACCATGCTTTGTTCACTGACCCTGGTGGCCCTGGTGGTGTTTGTGTTTCTGCGCGACTTGCGCACAACCTTCATTCCCTGCATGGTCGTGCCGGTCTCACTGATTGGCACCTTTGGGTTCATGTATCTGGCCGGCTACACGGTGGACAACCTTTCGCTCATGGCGATGACGATTGCAACGGGGTTCGTGGTGGACGACGCGATTGTCGTGATAGAGAATATCATCCGCCATATCGAAGAGGGCGTGGCGCCGCGCGCCGCGGCGTTGCAAGGGGCGCGGGAAATCGGCTTCACCATCCTATCCATCAGCATATCGCTCATCGCCGTCTTCATCCCGATTCTGCTAATGGGCGGCATCGTCGGCCGGCTCTTCCGGGAATTCGCGGTGACGCTGTCCGTGGCCATCGGCATTTCGATGATTGTGTCCCTCGCGGCGACGCCGATGATGTGCGCCATCCTGCTCAAGCCGCAGAGCGAGCAGCGGCACGGCCGCCTTTACCATGCCAGCGAACGGTGTTTCGAGGCGATCCTGGGCGGCTATGCGCGGAGCCTCCGCTGGGTGCTGCGCCACCAATTCCTGATGATCCTGGTGACGCTCGCCACGATCGGCATAACCATCTTCCTCTACGTCATCATCCCCAAGGGCTTTTTCCCCCAGCAGGATACCGGGCGGCTCCAAGGCAGCATCGTGGGCGACCAGAACATCTCTTTCCAGGCCATGCGTCAATTGGTCAGCCAGATTGCCAAAGAAGTCGGGCAAGACCCGGCCGTGGATGCCCTGCTGGCCTCCGTCGGCGGGCAGTCCGCCATCAATTCCGGCCGCATGTTTGTGACGCTCAAAGCGCCGGCCATTCGCAAGCTGACGGCGGACCAGGTGGTCGCCCGGCTGCGCGGCAAGCTGGCGCACATTCCCGGGGCCACGTTGTATTTGCAAACGGTGCAGGAGTTAAAAGTAGGCGGGCGCGCGAGCAACGCCCAATATCAATACACTTTGCAGGACGACGATCTCACGGAACTCAACACCTGGGCCATCACAATGCTCGACAAAATCAAGCATCTGCCTGGCCTAGTGGACGTGAGCAGCGACCAGCAAGACCGCGGGCTGGCCGCGCCTTTCACGGTGGATCGCGACACGGCTGCGCGCCTCGGCATCACGGCGCAAGCGGTGGACATCTCCCTCTACGATGCCTTTGGCCAGCGCGAGGTTTCCACCATGTATACACCATTGAACCAATATTTCGTCGTGATGGAGGTGGATCCGAAATTCTGGCAAAGCCCAGACGCCCGGAAATACGTTTACGTCACCGGGGCCAATGGCGCGCAGGTGCCGCTCAACGCCATTGCCACCTATGCCCCGAACACGACCTCACTCGCGGTCAACCACTCCGGGCAGTTTCCCTCGGTCACCCTATCCTTCAACCTGGCGCCGGGTTTTTCGCTGGGCACCGCGGTGACCGAGATTGCGCAGGCTCAGCGCGAAATGGGTGTGCCGCCAACGCTGCGCGGCAAGTTTTTCGGCACGGCGCAGGCCTACCAAAGTTCGCTTGCGAGCGAGCCGCTCCTCATCGTGGCGGCGTTGGTAAGCGTGTATATTGTTTTGGGCATATTGTATGAGAGTTTAATTCACCCGGTGACCATTCTTTCGACGCTGCCTTCGGCTGGCGTGGGCGCGCTGCTGGCGCTGCTTGTCTTCCAGACTGAACTGAGTATCATCGCCTTGATCGGCATCATTCTGCTGATCGGCATCGTCAAGAAGAACGCCATCATGATGATAGACTTCGCGCTCGAAGGAGAGCGCCAGGGCAAGACCGCCGAGGCCGCCATTTTTCAGGCCTGCCTGCGGCGTTTCCGCCCCATTATGATGACGACGATGGCTGCGATGCTCGGCGGCTTGCCGCTGGCGCTGGGCGGAGGCACCGGGTCGGAACTGCGCCGGCCGCTGGGCATCGCCATCGTCGGCGGCCTGCTATTCAGCCAGATGCTGACTTTGTACACCACGCCCGTGATGTATATCTATCTCGACCGTTTCCAGGATTGGTGCCGCAGTCTGCGCCCCGCCCGCCAGCCGGCGCGGGCTCCATCGCCGCTGGCCACGCCTTCGGCGCCCGTCTCCCATTCTTGAATCTGCCATGCACGACCCGACCCATCGGCCTTTCGCCTGTTATCGCCCCCTGACGGCGTTCTTCGCCGCAGCCGTGGCCGGCTGCACGGCGGTCGGGCCTAATTATGAACGGCCCCCCGTGCCCATTCCGGCCGCTTACAAAAGCGCGGCTCCCACCGAGACGACCACGCCACAGTTGGGTCACGATTGGTGGAAGCTCTTTAACGACCCACAGTTGGACCAACTTGAGACGCAGGCCGTCAAGGAAAACCAAACCATCCAGGCCGCCATGGCCAGCGTCGAGCAGGCCCGAGCCGCGGCCAAAGGCGTCAAGAGCGCGTTTTTTCCCGTTATTTCCTTCGACCCTTCCGTAACGCGATCTCATACCTCGGCCAACAACAACGCCAGCGGCTTTTCGAACTCCGGCACCACGTCCACCAATTATTTACTACCCTTCGATTTGACTTATGAAGTGGACATCTGGGGGCAAGTACGCCGGTCGGTCGAGGCCGCGAATGCGCAGGTGCAGGCTTCGCAGGCCGATTACGAAGTCGTACTGCAAACCCTCGAAGCGGATCTAGCCCAGGATTATTTCACCCTGCACTCCTACGATGCCCAATACCAAACGCTGGTGGACACCGTCGCCACCTACCAAAAGCAACTGGACTTGACCAACCTCCAGTTCAAAGCCGGGTTGGAAAGCGAGGCGGACGTGGCCTCGGCGGAAGCATTGCTGGACGCGACCAAGACCCAGCAACTGGAAACCGCCCGCGAGCGCGACGAGGAGGAATACGCCATCGCCATCCTGGCCAACCGCGCGCCCACGGATTTCTCGCTCCCGCCCAGCCCGTTGCACGTCGAGCCTCCCGTCATCCCCGCCGGCTTGCCGGCGGACTTGCTGCGCCGGCGTCCCGATGTGGCCGCGGCTGAAGCCAATCTGGCGGCCGCCAGCGCGCAAATCGGCGTGGCCATGTCCGCATATTATCCGCAATTATCACTCACCGGCGACGCGGGTTTTGAAAGCATAAAGAGTTCGAACCTGCTGGATTGGAGCAGCCGTATTTGGTCGCTGGGGCCGAGCGTGAGCCTGCCGCTTTTCAACGGCGGCAAACTGGCGGCCAACCTTGAGCAACAACAGGCCTCGTATAACCAATTCCTGGCCCAGTATCGCGCCCAGGTGCTGTCGGCCTACCAAGATGTGGAGAATTCCCTGACCGACCTCCACTCCCGCGCCGACGAAGCCCAGGCCCAGGCCGCAGCCGTGCAAGCCTCGCAGGATTACGTCCGCCTGACCCAATTGCAGTTCCAGCAGGGACTGGTGGACTACTTGACGGTCATTGACGCGTTCCGGACGCTGCTGACCAACCAACTCACCGCCGAACAGATTCTGAACGAACGGCTCGTCTCGACAGTATTGCTGATCAAAGCCCTCGGCGGCGGGTGGGACGGGACGGCGCCGGGGCCGCCCAAGGATTAAGGAGGCTGGAGGCGATTCAATATCGCAGTCTCGACCGGGCGCTTTTTTATAGATGCCAGTAAATCCACGCCCAAGAAATTGATCCCACGCAATCTAAAACAGGCAACTGGCCGCAGTCCTAGATAGGGCCGCCGTTTTATTCACGCCAGGTTTTGACAACCACGCCGTTCTGGAACTCGACCGCAGCGGTTTGGGTCGTGTGGGTTCGGTCCACGGCCACGTAGAAGATCATGAAAGTTTTGGCGGCAGTTTTGGTTTCGCTGTAATCCCACCGCCAAACCTCCCGGCCGTTGTCCTCGGTGATTTTTGTGGCTGGATACCCCAGCAGGTCGACCACAAAATCCTTGGGTTTACCGGGTTGGACTTGGGCGAACAAATCATCCGGGATGGTTTTTCCAGCGATATTGGTATTTGAACTGTTGGTGGCAAAACAGCCGGTCAAGCCGAGACCAAGCAGGCTGGCGGCGAAGAACGGAATAATTTCGGAAGCCATAGTGGAATTTCATATGATTTATGGATACAGGCTGGAGGTTGCGGAGGTGCGAGCAGGTTGAATGCTGCGGAGTGCAGTGACTAATTTGACGGATTATAAGAAAAAGGCGGCACCAAGGAAATGGGGTGAACACCCACCATCTTTTCGTTGGTCGGAGATTGACTGACTGGAGCAAAACGTTAGGACTAAGCGAAGACAATGGTGGCCTTTATTGCCGTGGTCATTCCGCAACCCAAGACTTCAAGAAGTTTCAATTCCTCAAATCCCATGTGTGCTGCACAAACCGGGCCGGAATGCCTGCTGGCCTGCGGCGCCGTGGTCATCACCGGCGCATCTTCTGGAATTGGCGAGGAGTTCGTCAAGGTAATCACGACCCTGAACTCCAAAGCGAAGTTTTTCAATCTCTCCCGCACGTCGCCCGATGATTCGTTGACGGGCCGGACAACTTCGCCATTGCCCGACGGATCTGTCCAGCGCGGCCGGCCAGGAGACCGCCATCACGGCGGTGGAAGCATGGCTGGATGAAGCGGGCCAGGAGGGAAGCATCCTGCTCATCAACAATAGTGGCTTTGGTTCCTTTGGTTTTTTTCCCGAGCCTTCGCTGGAACGCAGCCTGCAAATGATTGATTTAAACATCCGCGCGCCCGTGGTGCTCACGAGCCGGCTGCTCCCACGCATGAAAGAGCGCGGCGGAGCGGTCATTAACATTTCCGCGACCGCTGCCTTTCAACCCACTCCATTTTTTGCCCTTTATGGCGGCACCAAGGCGTTTCTCATGAATTGGAGCCTGGGTTTGTGGCGGGAATTGCGCGACACCAAAGTGCATGTGCTGTGCGTGTGCCCGGGGCCAACCAACACTAATTTTTTCCGCGCGGCGGGTTTTTCGAAGCCGCCCGTGTCGGAAAAGATGTGCCAGACGCCGAGGCAAGTCGTACAGGAATCCTTGCGGGCGCTCGCGGCACGTCAACCTCTGGTGGTATGCGGTTGGTCCAATAAACTGGCGGTGATGATCAGCAGTCGCATCCCGCGGGTCTGGGTCACCCTGTTGACCTACATGACTTTGAAAAAGCTGCAGACTGGCCCGATGATCGAAAAAATTAAATTGCCGCAGCGTGCTTTTAATAAAACCTGGAGGGCCCTGCCCGCAGGAAAAGAAAATGTCGCGACCCGTGATTAACGGTCCGGCTGTTGCAGCCCCCGCCAGGTGCGCCCCCGCCAGCGAACGCCGACGGGCAACCAACTGACCAACCACATTACGGAGTGTAAAACGGGCCAGGTTGCGAACATGATGAGGGCCGGGAGGGACAGTAACTGACGGCCGCTGGCTTGCCGGTCGAGCACCACCACCACCCATATTTCCGCGCCGTATTGCAGCAACAAACCGACCCACGCCATAACGTGCTGGGGAAATATCAGCACCGCCACGAACCAGCCCAACAGGGGATTGATGAGTAATTGGCAGGCATAACCAAGCGGCTGGCACCAACGGATTGTTTTGTGCCAACGCTGGTAATGACGCAAGGCGCCCCACCAAGTGCTTTCCTCGGCCAGAGTTTCCAGTGCGGGGAGCGCCACGCGGCACCGCCCCAGGGTATGGCCGACCGCGAAATCATCCGCCAAATGACGGCCCAATGCCGCCCAATCGCACTGGCGCAAAAAAATATCGCGGCGAAATAACATGGCGGCTCCAAACGCGAAATTCACCTCGCGACCGAGCACCACTTGCAGAGCCGCGCCGGGAAGCATCTCGGCATTGACAAAGGCGGCATCCCACCAGCCGAGGGGATTGGCCGGAGTCTGCACGTAATAGGGAAAGGTCACCAAATTCGCGTGCGAGAAGTGGAAGGCGGCGCGGCGCGCTTGCTCCAGCCAGCCAGCGGGCGCGACAATGTCGGCATCGCTCCACAGCCACCACGGGCCGCGCGCGTGCGGGGCCAGCCATTCGAGCCAGGAAATTTTGGCGTTGGCGTGGACGTCCCCGCCGGCGCGAAAAAAAACCCGCACCCGCCCGGTCGGGCCGGCCATTTGCAATTGCGTGATCCACGGTTGGGCGGCGGCGCGATCCTCCTCGTGCAGACCCAGCAGAAGCTCGGTGGCACTGTCCAGTTGCCACACGAATGAATGCAAGGCGGCGCGCAACCCCGCGCTGGCGCCGGCGGGCCCCAAACGCGGCACCGGCTTAAAGATGGTGATCATTTCCCCAAGGCGCGGGACCCGCCCATCCGGCCGTCCGGCGGCATTTTCCCACCAGACCATGCGCCGCCAGCCACCAGCACAGCGCCGCCATTGACCAAGCCAGCAAAGTGTATATCATTCAGCGCAAGCTATGCACGTCCCGGAGCCAAAGCCCAGCCCAAAGGAAAGATTCTTATTCATCGCCGATGATTTTGGGCTGGATGAAACAACCAACCGCGCCATTTTGCACGCCCATCTTAAGGGTGCGCTGCACGGCGCAGCGTTGATGATGGGCCAGCCTGGCACGGCGGAGGCCGTGGCGATGGCGCGCGACCACCCCACCCTGCGCATCGGACTGCACTGGCACTTTAATGATTCGCGGCCACTCACGCGGACGACTTGGCCCTGGGGCAGGTCACCGTCAGCGGCGGGCTGGGCGATTGGCTTGCGCCAGGCCCATCGCTCGCTCGCTTTGGCGGAAGCCCAGGCGCAATTGGAGGTTTTTCTCGCCACCGGCTTGCCCGCATCCTTTATCAATTCACATCACCATTTGCAAATCCACCCGCGACTGTGGCGCCCGTTGTGGCGGCTGGCGGAACGCCTGCCGGGAGCGTGGCTGCGCCTAGGCTGGCCGTATTTTTTTGACCGGGGCCCCTACGCTACCAGCACCGCTGTGGGCGCTTGGTTATTGGGAACGCGACCGCGTCACGAATGGGGTGGCGCAGCCAGTGCCGGGCTGTGGGGACTGGATCGGAATTTTTCCATGCGTCCCGACGAAGTGCGGCGCGCGGTGGCGTTAAATGTGCCGGACTGCCAGGAATTCCTCTTTCACCCGCGCACCTGCGACGATCAGGATACTCGCTGCTTGATTAATCTCGGGCGTACCGCTCAGCTCATTAACACCCTCGCGCCACTACGCCCATTTTGCCTGCGTAACGATGTTTTCGCTTTTCCCAACGAAACCATCTGGCACCATGAAAACGGCGGGCACGATGGGAGCGAGCAGGGAAAGGGACGATCGGCGGCGAAAAGTATATGCGGCGCTGCTTTGTGCTCACGCGCTCCGCGGCGCAATTCTGGCGATTCGCGCGGTTTGCGCCGGACCAACCGCGCCCCTCGACGGCCGAATTGGCCAAGTGTATTCGCACCGTGGTCGCCCGCCCCATCTGCAACGCCAAGCGCCATCCGGAGCGCGTAACCGTGGGTGGGTTTGCCAACTTGCGGGAAGCCAGCGCGGCGGAACCCGACGCTTTCCGCGCCAACCTGGGGGGTTGGTGGCAGTCGTATTTCCGCTTCGGCAACTGGCGCATTATTCTGCCGAATAGTCCGCGCGATCAACGCACGGCTTTGGCCCAATTGCGGCAATTGCTGGCCCAGGAGGGGCCCACCGTGCTTTGGCTGATCAACTTCCCGTGGTTGAGCATGAACCACGCCGTCCTCGCGACGCGCGAAACCGCCGGGGCGCCCGGGCACATTGAAGTTTATGATCCAAATCTACCCGACAAGGCGCAGACGCTCGTCTTCGATGAAGCTTTAAGCCAGTTTAATTATCCACCCACTTTTTATTTTCGCGGCGGCGCAGTCGGGGTGCGCCTTGCCTATCACAAACCATGGCATTAACACACCTATCTCGGCGTGGCCGTCGTCCGGTGTATGTCACCGGCCTTGGCCTGATCAGCGCCGCCGGCGCGGATGTCGGAGCTGCGTGGACACAAATCGCGAGGGGCCGGCCCGTGGTAAAGCCGGTCCAGCGATTTGATATCCGTGGTTGTGAATGTCGCGTGGCGGCGCAGGTGGACGACAAGGACTCCTGCAGGCACCTCCGCGGGTGCGCTGGCCGCGTTTTGTGCGGCTGGGACACACCGCGTTTGACGCGGCCCTGATCCAGGCGGGATTGCGCGGCGCGGACAATCGCTGTCTTGACCGGGCGTTGCCCTTGTGGTGCAGCACCACCGGTGGCGGCACCGAATACGGCGAAACGTGTGTCGTCAACGCCCGCGCCGGCCAGCGGGGCGGCATCATCGCGGCATCCATGCGCTATCAAGCCCGGTATCTGCCGCATGCGCTCCAGGAAACTTACGGCCTGCGCGGCGCGGCGGTCACGTTGAGCAATGCTTGCGCCAGCGGGGCGGATTTGATCGGCACCGCCGCCAACCTCATTGCTGCGGGACGCGTGGAACGCATCGCAGCCGGTGGGGCGGAATCACTCAGCACGCTGCTCTTTCACGGATTTTCCTGCCTGCGCGCGCTCAGCCCAACGACGTGCCGACCATTTTCACTTTCGCGCGACGGATTGTGGCTTGGGGAAGGCGCGGCCTTTGTGATTCTGGAAAGCGAAGCCGAAGTCATCCGGCGCAAAGTCACTCCCCTTGCCCAGCTGGCCGGTTACGGACAGGCCACCGATTTGCACCATATTGCGCATCCCCATCCACAGGGGAGTGCGCTGAAGCAGGCGCTGAAGCAGGCGCTCGCCGAAGCAGGCGTGGCACCGGAAGAAGTCGCCTATATCAATACCCACGGCACCGCGACCCCGGCCAATGACGAATCCGAGGGCCATGCCTATGAGAGCGTGTTCGGCGGTCATTTGCCGCGCGTGGCCATCAGCTCGATCAAAAACATCACGGGTCATACGCTGGGTGCAGCGGGAACGATTGAGGCCGCGCTGACGATTGAGGCCCTGCGCCGCACCGCGCCGCTGCCAGCCGCGCTGCTGACTGATCCCATACCCAACCTGGCGGCAAGCCTGGCCCGTCCCGCGAAATTCGCGCCCAGGGCCGGGCCTTTGTCTCCACCAACTCCGGCTTTGGCGGCGCGAATGCCGCGCTGGTTTTTCTACCCGCCTGATTATGCAATTTAATTTCAACATCGCCGGCCTGGGCGCGGTCAGCCCGGCGGGCCAGGGCCTCGAGCGCCTGCTCGATGGCACCGTCCCGCGCCGGCAAAATTGGCCGGTCCTGGCGCCGTCCGCGCCGACGGTGGCGGCGGGTTGCGTGGACCTCACGCTGCCTTGTTGGGCGCGCTGGCGCCTGCACCCGCGCTTGCGCCGCGCCGGGGCTCAGACGCTTTTTCTGATCGAGGCGGTGGATGAAGCGATACGCCGGGCAAATTTACCGGCGGGCGCCACGATCGGCCTGTCAGTCGCGTTTGGCAATGGCGTGCTGACGCTGACGCGCAAATTTTACGAAGGAGTGGTGCGCGCGGGGCTGGATGGCGCCAATCCCGCGTGGTTTCCGGAGACGGTTTTCAATGCGCCACTGAATCACACGCTCGGCGCGTTGGGCCGCGAAGGTCCGTCGTCGGCCTGGGTCGGCGATGCCACCGCGCTGGCGCAAGCCTGGGTCAACGCCGGGCTTTGGCTGGAACAAGGCACCGTGGATGCGGTGGTGGTAGCCGCCGCGGAAGAGGTGGACGAAGCCATGATGGAGGTTTCCTTGCGCGCCGGATGGTTTCACCCGGCGAGTAAAGTTTTTCCGGCGGAAGGCGCGGTGGCGTTTGCGCTCACGCGTGACGGCCCTGCGCAAACCCAGGGGAATCTTCAAATCCATGCAGGACTTCCCTGGGGACGCCAGACCACCGCACCCGCCGCGCTCATCGAAGTTTTGGGGGACTTTGATCCAGCGTGGCCGATGTGTGCCGGCCCCTTGCCGCCGCCTGGTCCGGCCCGAGAGGCTTGGAAACAACGGCCCGCCCGCCCGGAATGGCCGGCCCCATGGCCCTATCTCGGCGAAGCGCATTCTGTCGCAGCGGGGTGGACCTTGGCCCGCATTCTGGCCAGCGCGCCCAAGGAAAAGTTTGCGGTCGTGCTACCCTTGTGGGGGGCCGGCCATCAAGTCGCGGCGGTGGGTTGGGAGTCATTACAACCTTGCGTTACCCGGTAATAAGTAAGTTAGTAGTCAGGTTATGGCAAAAAATCAGGCGACCCTCGATGATTTGCGGGTTATCCTGGTCGAAAACACCCTGCTCCGCGTCGAACCACAAAGTATCGGCGCCGACCAATTGCTCTTCGGCCCGGACGGCTTGGGGCTGGATTCCATTGACGCCTTGCAGCTCGCCGTGGCCGTGGAACGGCGTTACGGCGTGACGCTGAAGAATCCGGCTTTGGTGCGGCGGGTCCTCGTCTCGCTCGGGGATTTGCAAACTTGGATCAATGAGCAATCGTAGCCCGGCGATTTGCAACCCGTTCCAGCCATGCACAACCGGGTAATCCATTTTGTCCGGCGAGGGGTCCTGGTGGCGGCGGGTCTGGGCCTCGCCGCGTGGGTCTTACTTACCCTGCGCTGGCAAGGCGACTTGATTGATTTGTTCCCCGCCGACCTGCCCGCCGTGCGCGACTTGCGCGCATGGCAGGCGCGGGGCAGCGAGGACTTCAGCCTGCTCGGCGTGGTGGTGGATCCTGGAGCGGAAGACGCCGGGCAACTCGCCACGCGCCTCGCGAGCGTCGCGGAGGCGCTCGCTGCCTCGCCACTCGTGGCCAAGGCGGACGTCCTGACCGACCCTTCCAAGCTCGCACCCGAAGGTTGGGCGGCGGTCTTTATCGGATTGCCCCCGGATAGATTTGCGCAATTTGCTAAGGCGACGAACGAAGCCGAAGTTCGCACACAATTGCAGGCCGCGCGGGGCGCGTTGAGCGGCTGGCCGGATCCGGCCGTCTGGGCCCGCATTCATTATGATCCGCTGGGGCTGGCGGATTGGGTGGTGTCACCAGCCCCAGCGGGATTGAACGGGGCGCCTTCCACCGTGCCGAATCCCATTCTGCGGATCGAACCGAAAGCCCGCGCCAACACACTCGCCACGGCGGAACCGCTGGTGACGGCGGTGCGTGCAGCACTGGCCGCCAACGGATTTGCACCAGGCAGCATCGCCTTGACGGGTGAAGCGGCTTACGCCACCGAAATTGGCCTGCAGATGCGTCGCGAAATGATTGGCATGACGCTCAGTTCGGGGGCGCTGATCGCTTTGGTTTTTCTCATCGCGTATCGTTCGTGGTTTCCGTTGGTGGCTCTGTTCGCACTGCAAGCAGCCGGCTTGCTCGCCGGTCTGTTGGCGGCGCGAATTATCTGGGGCAGCATCAATCTGCTGAGCGTGGCCTTTGCCTCGGTGGCGCTGGGACTGTGTTCCGACTATGGCGCAGTCGTGTATCATCATTTTGCGAGCGGTGGACGCAAGGAGGGCGAAACCTGGCGCACCCTGCGGCGCAGTTTAATTTTTTGCGTGCTCACGACTGCGGTCGGCTTGGGCGGCCTGGCGGCGAGCGCCCTGCCGGGATTGCGGCAGTTTGCGGTGCTCATCAATGTCTGTTTGATCGTGGTGGCCGCGCTGGCGATTGGACCTTGGGCCAGTTGGGTGGAGCACCACCTGGGCGCGCAGATAACTCCTCCAGCTGAGATAACCGAGCCGGAGCAACCCGCGCCAGTTTGGCTGCGGCGATGCGGTTGGCTTTTTCTCATCGGCGGCTGGCTCTTGCTGGGTTGGAGCGCATGGCATCGTGAAAGCATTTATGACTTTTCCTGGTCGCGGATGTCCCCGCCGGGACTCGAAGCCCAACACGGGCAGGACATTCTCGCCGCATACCTGCCCGTGAAATTCATTGCTGGCGACGAAAGCGCATGGGCGGCCAATCGCCAGATCTGGGCGGCTCGTGCACCGTTTGAACTCGGGCCGGTTTTCACCGCGGAAGGATTTCAGCCGAATTTGGCCGAACCCTACCAAAATCTTTTTCATTCGCTGGATGGCTGGAGCCACGGCGACCCGGCCCTGGAAATCTGGTCGCGCGGCTCCACCGCCTTCGCCCGCTTGCAGGCCACCCTGCCCGCGTTGATCAAAAACAATCTGCTCACGACCTCGGCGTGGGCCATGATCATTATTTTGGCGTTACTGGCGTGGGGACTGGGCTCGATGGCGCATTTGTTGCGAACCCTGCTGGCCATGGCGGCGGGCGTGGGCTGGTGGCTGGCGGGTTTGGTCGTGGTGCATGAACCACTTTCGCTGGCCGCCTTCGCCAGTCTGCCCATCTTGTTTGGCCTGGGGGAAGATTTTTGCATTTTCATCATGCTTTTCATCCGGCAGGAGGGACAGCGCTGGGGGACGGCCCGCCAGCGTTTGGGCCAACCCCTCGCGCTCGTGGCGATAATCACCATCATCGGCTTTGGCACAAGCGGTTTCAGCGCGCAGCCAGCGCTGCGCAATTTCGGGGTCGTATTGGCGCTGGGGATTTTAAGTTCCTTTTTAGCCGCGGCGCTGGGGCTGCCGGCGTTGCTCGCCAATATGAAGCCCAAGAGTAAGTAATTGCGTTCCACGCCACCGGAGTCAAAATCATCCCATGTTTCCGGTTGTATTTATCGCATTGTATACTCTCGCCGCGACGGCGCCGGAACCTGCGGTGCAGGCCACCCCGGTCTCGGATGCCGAACTGGCCGCGTTTCAAAAAAACTACGCGGATCATCGCCTCAACACCGCCGGCTGGAGCGGCAATTTTCACCAGGAAGCGCACAGTCCGGACTTACTTACGCCGATTACGAGCGAGGGCAACCTTACCTACCGTGCGCCAGCGTCGCTGGAAATGAGCTACACCACGCCGCTCGTCGGCCAGGTTTGGATTCAAAAAGACGCGGTGGGCCAAAAATTTTCCGGTCGGTCACCCCAAGTGGCGGCGGCCCCCATGGTGCGCTCCTTGCTGGAGTTCTTTCGCCAACCACCCGCAGCCTGGGAAAAAGACTTCACGCAAACGGCGCAACGCGACCACGATGTCATGCGCATTCAACTGAGGGTAAAACCCAACACTGTTGCAGGCCAGCCCAGCCGGATTTTGGTCGAAGTCAATGCGCTCACCTTCGACCCGCTACGACTCGAGCTTGTTTTCGCTGAAAAAACGTCGCTGGTCTTTATCTTTTCCGATTGGATATCACTGGGGCCTGCCTCCGCAATCCCACTCGAACCACCTGCCCATGAACCAACCGCTCCTGCCCCATGGCCCGGGGTTTCGCCTCGTAGATAAAATCTCCGCGCCCGAGGCCGGCCCTTTGCTGCGCGGCAAGGTGTGGCTGAATCCGGACTGGCCGATTTTTCGCGACCATTTTCCGGAGCGGCCATTGTTGCCGGCCGTTTACTTCGTGGAAATGGGCGCGCAAACGGCCGGTGCGCTATGGGCGGCCCACACCGGATTTTCGCCGGCGACGCCTTTGCAATTGGTGGAAATCAAAAAATTTCGCGTCCGGCAGCCCGCATTTCCCGGCCAAAATCTGCAAATTGTCGTCCGCCTCGCCACCGAGTGGCCGGAACTGGCCACGTTTCAGGTCCAGATTTTTCGCGATGAAATCCTGCTGGCTGAAGGCGAAATGGTCATGGCCCATGCCAAGCCGGCCACCCAAGTCTGACCCTCACACCCCAAGTTGGCCGGCCAGGGCGCGGGTGTCTACTTTGCCACGGGCGGTGCGCGGGAATTGGGCCAGCACGAGCCACGCCCGGGGTTGCTTCCACGTTGGCAGGCGGGTGGTCAGTGCGTGGGTTAATTCACACACGGGCGCGGAAGTTTCCACGGCGGCGGCGAGAAAATCACGGCCCACCCGCACGCCCACGCCGCACCAGGCATCGGTCACCCCGGGCAAGGTGCGCAGGAGGGATTCAATTTCCGCCGGGACGACTTTGCGACCGGCCAGGTTGGCGTGCCGTCCCACCCTTCCCGTCAGGACCAGCTCGCCGTCCTCATTCCAGCGTCCGCAATCCGGCAACCGATACAACCCATTTGGGGTGGCGACGGCGGTGCTGCGCACCTGCACCCGACCCGCGCACAATTTTATCCGCACGCCGGGCAAGGGCCGCCCAACGCTGTGGCCGGCGAGTGAAGCACGCCCGGTGCGGTCATAGCCAATACCGCCCGTTTCAGAAGCACCGTAGAAATTGTGAATCTTGCGGCCGAAGCGGCGCGAGAAGGCCTGCGCGACCGCGGGAGAAAGCGGCGCGCCGGCGGAAATGGCGAGGCGCAGTTTACCGAGGCGGTGAGCACCCGCAGTTTCGGCGAGCACCTTGAAGACGGCAGGCACCGAGGGAAACACGGTCGGGTGGTAACGTTGGGCCCATTCGGCAATTTGCGCGATGGTATACGCGGCGGCGGTGACAATCGGAATGCCATCCACCACCAACGGCAGCACCAAGTTGCCCAATCCATACGAATGGCCGAAGGGAATCAGGCCGAGATTTTTATCGCGCAGCCGCAGCCCCATGCCCGCGCGAATGTGTTGGTAATCGGCGAGGAGATGCCGCGCCGCGCACGGAACCGCCGCGGCCTGGCCCGTGAAGCCCGAGGTTGCTTTTACGACGGCGGCACCCCGCCAGCGGCGCGTGGCCGGATCCAGCGGCGAAAGGGTTTGCCCATTCCACCAATGCGTGGCGCCCAGTTGCCCGGCCAACTCCCTTCCCTGCCGCTCAGTAAAACCAGGATCCAAGGGCAGCGCCGCCCAGTTTGCCTTCTGCGCGGCCAAAAAAACCGCCAGCCAGTCCAACCCATTCGGCAACACCCACGCCACACAGCCGCTGGTTCCCGCAAAACGGCCGGAATGAAACACGGTTTCTGCGGCAGACGTAATTTCCCCAGCGCGGAAGGCGCGGCCAGCCGGAGCATCGACGAGCAAGCCCGCCCGGGGCCGGCGTACGGCCGTTCGCTGCCACCGCCGCCATAATTCGCCACCGTGATTGTTGGGCATTCCCATATGATTAATGGAAATTAAATTCTGGTCGCGGTATACTCGCTCATGCAACCGTATTGCAACCGGTGCCGGCCCGCGGCGAAACCTGCGTGAGCAAGGGCGGCGAGCACCGCGGCGGGCGGGCGGGCGGCGGCCATGGTGCGCCAATAATAGCGGTAGAGCCGCCAGGCGCTGAGCCGCCCGGTGAACACCAAGCCCAGGGCTGGCAGCCCACCGCCAAAATAACCGTCGAAAACCAGCCGCCCGCCACGGCTCGCGGGGCGCGTGATTTCCAGCAACACCAGGCGGCCGCCGGGGCGCAACACGCGCGCGAATTCGCGGAAGGCGCGGTTCCAGTCCGGCACATGCCGCAACGCGTAACCCATCATGACGAAATCAAACGCGGCGGCGGCCACCGGCAACGCTTCCGCAATCCCTTCGTGAAATTCCATCGGCAGTTTCGTCCGAGCCCGGGCGGACATGCCGGGGCTGGGGTCCACGCCCACGAGCGTCACCTGCCCGTGCGTCAACCGCAGGGCGGCGAGACTCATCAGGCCGGTGCCGCAGGCGACATCAAGCACTTGCGCGCCCGGTTGCAAGCCAGCGCGGCCCAGCGCCTCCTGCCGGTAGCGCAAACCGCGCCCGCCGGAGCCGAGGGCGTCGACGCGGTCATAGATTCCGGCGCTGTCATCAAACAATTGCCGCAGTTGGGCCGCGTCCAGCGCAGGCGACGTAAGCTCCGTATTCATGGGGCCACCTCCTGGCTGGGCCGATGGCGCATAAAACGGTTGAGGGAGCAAGCCAGGAGAAAAATCTGAAAGCGCCAACGCGCGCTCCAGGGCAAGCTATGATGACCGGCCATGACGGCGTTAACCGCTGGAAAAACTTTCAAGCGATTGGTGGGCTGCATGAAAATCTCAAAGCTCGCCGGGTCGTAAAATGACTCCACCAACTGACGCACCGTCCGGATGCGATTCTTCATGTAATGGGTGAAGCGGGCCTGCTCCCGGCGATTAAAGGGACGGCCCGTGCGCTTCAGGCGCAGCAGAGTTTCTACAGCGCGGCTGGCCGAGGCGCAGGCCAGACTGACGCCGGTGGAAAAGGTTGGGTCAATGAAGCTGGCGGCGTCGCCAATCATAAACAGCCGCTCATCCGCAAAACGAGCATGGCAGTAGCAATAATCCGCGGTGACGCGATACTGGTCCACGGGCGAGGCTTTTTCCAGCAGTTCCGGAAGCAGTTTGGCCTCACGGACTCTGCGCCAAAAAACTTCCTCCGGGTTGCGCAATTGCCCGCCGCCGGCTTCGTCCAGCAGCATGACCAATCCCACCGAAGTTTTGCCGCCGGCCAGCGGGATAACCCAAAACCAGCCGCCCGGCAGACTGAAAATGTGGATGTTGCCCCCGCGGCGGTCAGTTCGACGCTGCACCCCGGCAAAGTGGTTATAGATGGCGATGCGCTTGGGATAATTCAACTCGTCGCGCGGCATTGACAAAATCCGCCCCATCACCGCATCCCGCCCGCTGGCATCCAAAATATAATCGGCCGTGACGCCGCCGGCGGCAGCACCCGCCAGTTCGACGCGCCAGGCGTTTTTTTCGCGGCGGGCGGTGGTCACGCTGGTCTCCATCCGCACTTCGCAGCCACACGAACTGGCGTGATCCAACAATACCTGGTCAAAAATTGCCCGCTCCACCTGGAAGGTCATGGGCGGCCCGCCAAAGAAGCCGTTGGCAAAGATGATATGGATGCCGTGGCCGGTCCGGCCGTCATAAAACTCGGCCCCGTATTTTTCGACAAAACCGGCCGCGCATACTTTTTCCCAAGCCCCTATTTTCTGCAGATACTGGTTGCCCGCGGGCAACAGTGATTCGCCGATGCGAAAACGCGGAAATTTTTCCTTTTCCACCACCAGCACTTTTTCGCCCGCCCGCGCCAGGCCCGCGCCGGCGCAACTGCCCGCCGGGCCGGCCCCGATTACAATAGCGTGGTAGTGCATAATGTTCCACATGTTTTAGGCAGGCATTCATTGCGTTGGCAAATTAATTGCCCCCTGCCGGGCAGCAAACCGACCCGTGTTGCGGACAGTCCAAGAGGAAAACCCGGAAAAACAAAGTAGGGTAACACCCCATGCGGCCAGATTGGGCAAGCCTTGTGAGATTAACCGGACCTTGATATTTTTTAAAGTCGCCCGTATGAATTTTCTTTGCCAAAGCCCCCAGCCGCCGCTTACGCTGGCTTTGCCGTGGTGGACGGCCATCCTGCCCTGGCTGGTATTTGGGGTCGTTCAGCAATGGTCTGCGCTTTGGGCGGCGCCGCTGGCTTTGACGTTTTTTGTGCTGTTGTATTGGCGGGCACGGCTGGCCCTGCCTCCGCTGGATGCCGGCATCGCGCTTTATTTTTTGCTTTACAGTATCATTGGCTTCACCGGGCTGACGCAGAAATTGCCTCCGCCGGTTCTCTTTGCCCTGTGCCCCGCCATACTGGCCCTGACAGCGATCCTTTCAATAGTCACGGGCCGGCCCTTTACCCTCGCCTATGCCCGTCGCTATGCGCCGGAACACATCCGGGAGCGGCATTCATTTTTTCAGGCCAATCAAATCATCACCCTGCTGTGGGTGGGGGGCTTTGCGACCGCAGCCCTCGCCATCGGCACTTTGCCCGCCCAAGGGAACCCGACCCGCGCGGCCTTGATTTTAATCTCCGTGATGGGTGCGACTGTGGCGGCCTCAATCATTGTCGGCCGCTGGCTCCACGTTCGCCTATCCCGGGTTGCCTCATGAATTCCACACTACAAATTTGCCAGCCGACTGCCACGGTTGACGACCAGTCAGCTTTGCTGGAAATGCTGCTGGCGCGCGGGACAGAGCAGGCGTCCCTGCATGAACAAGCCGAAGCACTAACCCGCACGGAGTTTGGCAACCAGGTGTTTGTCCGCGGGGTGGTTGAAATTTCCAATTTTTGCCGACAGAACTGCCACTACTGTGGAATGCGGCGCAGCCGGTCCGATCTGGAACGTTATCGTATCCCGCTGGATGTCCTGTGCGAAACCCTCATTAACCGCCGCCCGGCGTATGTGACTGATATTAACCTGCAGGCCGGCGAGGATCCCAAGGCGGTGCGGGAAATTGTGCTGCCGCTGCTCAAGGAATTACGCCGGCACACCAAGCTGGGCCTCAGCGTCGGGCTGGGGACGCTCGACGCTAAATTGTGCGACGAATTGCGCGAGGCCGGCGCCACTTTTTATATCATTAAATTTGAAACCGCCGATGAAGAAAGTTATCAGCGTTTGGAAGCACCCGGCAAGCTGGCCGGCCGGCTGGATGCCATCCGTCGGCTGGCCGCCACCGGGTGGCGGGTTTCCTCCGGCTTCATTGCCGGGTTGCCGGGCGAAACCGTGGAAAGTTTGGCGGCTTCCCTCAAGTTGATTTCCGAATTGCCGCTGGCTGGATCCAGCGTCAGCCCCTTTATTCCGGGGAGTCATACGCCGCTGGCCAAGGCGCCCGCCGGCGACCTCGAAACGGCCCTTAATTGCGTGGCCTTGTTGCGCCTGCGCAATCCGCGGCATATCATCCCCGCCGTCAGTGCGTTCGGCAATGGCGACATCGCCGGCTATGTCAGGGCTTTACGCTCCGGCGCAAATTTAACCACGGTTAACCTGACACCCGATGAATGGCGCGGCAAATACCCGATCTATACCACCAAGCGCTGGATTCTCGACGAGGAAAGATTGACGCGGGCCATTGATTTAGCCGGACGCCAGCCTTTTGCCACCAGCCTGAGCGACCACCTGGCCGAGAATTATTCCTGCGCTTGAACTGCCCGCTGCGGCCCTGACTAAGGTCGCGTGCACCATCGCAGACCTCGCATATACCGAAAACATCGAAGCCCCGCACCTTCTGGAAGCCATCCAATACCGCAGCCTGGATGGGCATTGTTTTATAGAGTCATTTGGGGCGACGGGGGGATTTGTCCCAGGGCTGCACGACACCACAAAGAACATCTACTGCAAGCTCTCATACAGGCGATCAACACGCAGGTCTCGTGCCGCAGGTTGATTGTCCCATGTCATCTATCAGCAAGGTATGGCGTTGACTCCGACGGCTTGAAAATCATCCTTCATGGCATGGCCATGCTCTTGAGTGGTTTGGCAAAGGCCGTTTCGGGCATGATTTCCCCCCCGTCGAATCTCAAACCCCAAATCATCCGGCAAAGTGCTGTTCTTCGCCTCGGCTTCCCGCCCCCGGAACATCGGCTATCGCTGAAGGCGCGAGCTTGGACGATGTTACGAGTTGCTGCATGGCTGCTGCTGGGCGCCAAGGCCTGCTATGCGCATGACCCCTACGTTTCCACCACGGACATCTGGCTGCGCCCTGATAATTGCGAGGTTGATATCGTCCTGAACCAGACGCTCTACCGCCGGCTGCTGGAGAGCCCGCCAGCCCCCGCGCTGACGGACGACAATTTTGACAGCATATACCGCCCCCTGCTGGCGAACTGCGCCCCCTCCATGCTGGAAATCACCGTCGACGGCGCGAAGCTCGAACCTCTCGCCGTCGAAGTTTCCCTGCAAGGAGAAACCGACCTGCAATTCACCTTCATCTATGAACGGCCGACCGGAACCAAGTTTCGTTTCACCGCTTTATTTGTCAAAAAAATGGACGTTGGATTTATGAACTCACTCGTCATGAACGAGGGCCGCAACTTCCTCGGCTATGGCGAACAGACTGCGGACAAGCTCGACTGGGAAATCAACCTCACGGAGGATGCCGGCCGGCGCGCTCCGTCCAATTCCCCGGTTCCCGCCCAACCCGGCTCCCACGCAGGCGGTTTCGGCTTCGCCTGCGCGACTCTCGCCATCGTCATTCTTTTCATGATAGCACTCCGGCGGCGAAAATCCCCCTCGTAAATTTTCCTAGCGCAGTCCTTGGCCCCATCTTCGCGGTTGTCCCGTTGGCCCAGGCCGGTTCTCGCATTTGACATGGAAGGCATTTTGAGGCACCTTCCCGGGAGGCACCCCCCTCTCATTACCCCGACCATGCATACCCCGAAAACTTTTTTAAATTTAATTCCCTGGATTGGTTTGCCGCTGTCGCTGTTTGCGACGCAGCCGTTTCAGGAGATCACCACGCCGACGGTGGCCGACGCTGCAGCGGCATTCGCCCAACCACCGAAGGAATATGGCGCCATCCATTGGGCCATCTGGGGCGGTCTCCAGACCAAGGAACGCATCCTGGCGGACCTTGACAATATCTCCGCCAATGGCGGCGGGGCCTACATGATTGACAACTCGCGCGGGGTGCAGCCTGACTATCTCTCGCCCGAATACCTGGATCTGGTCAAGTTCGTCGTCCAGGAATGCAAAAAACGCGGCCTGAAAGTGTGGATTGAAGGCGATTGTGGTTATCCTGACGGTTTCGCCGGGGGCTTGATCAGCAAGGATTATCCGCAATTGGGGATGCAGGGCATTGTCGGCGACGCCCGCATCACCGTCGCCGCCGGGCAGACACTTGATATACCTTTGCCGCCGGACACGCTGGGCATAGTTGCCAATTCCCGTCCCGCCGCCGCCGCACCGGCCACCGGCCAAACTTTCCCGATTCCAGCCGACGGCAATTTCCAATACACCGTGCCCAGGGGTGGTGCGGGAACCTTGGTGGTCCAGTTGCCCACCGCCGAAGTGCGCTACACACTGACCGTGGGCGAGCCGTTTGCCATTCAAGTGCCAGCCGACACAAAAAGCATCACCTTGGTATTGGACGCCGGCGGTGGCGGCGGCGCGCGTGGCGGCCGTGGCGGCCGAGGAGCAGGCGCGGTTGCGCAAACACCAGCGCCCACGGTGGTGCCCATGCCGGCCGGTCGGCAACTCAAATGGACGGCCCCCGCCGGTGCCGGCTCTTGGGAGATCACGTTTATCCGGCACGCCTACCGCACGTCGCCCACGCGCAATGACGCCGGGTCGGACCGTGGCGCCAGCAAGGACGGACTTTACACGCTGATTGACTACCTGGATCCCGCGGCCACCGACACCTACCTGAAAGTCATTTACGGCGCTTACGAACAGGCGGTCGGCGACGAGTTTGGCAAAACCGTCCTCGGCTTCCGCGCCGATGAGACCGATTTCACCAACGTCAATCCCTGGACGCCCAAGCTTTTGGCAACATTTCAGGCGATGAAGGGGTATGATTTCCAGCCCTATATCCCGCTCATCTTTGGAGGAGGCCCGTTGCCGCCCGAGGCCCAACGTGTTAAGGCCGACTATTTTGACGTCTGGAGCACCATGTTCCGCGACAATTTTTACCAGCGCGTCTCCGCCTGGTGCACGTCGCGCAACATGGAGTTCATGCTCCACCTCAACCATGAGGAAAAAATGATGGGCCGGGGCGAAGGCATGATCAGCAACGAAGGCTCCTATTGGCGCGACATGCGCTACGTCGGGGTGCCGGGCATTGACAATCTTAATCAGATTGGCCCGGGCATCGTCGCCGATTTTCCGAAGATCGCCGCCTCCGCCGCGCACGTCAACGGGCATCCGCAAGCCTGGGAGGAAGAAGGCGGCGGCGTGGGACAAAACGGAAAGTTTATCGCCGATTACCAACTTGTCCGCGGCGTGAACTACATGAATATCCGCGGCCTCAACACTGCCAACGGCGCGTCGATTGGCCCCTATGTCAGCCGCTCCCAATACCTCCTGGCCATCGGCCGCCCCGCGGCGCAGGTCGCCTATTTTCACCCGACTGACAGCATGTGGATGGGCGACGAGGAGTCCGATGATGTGCTGGCCAGGCCCAAGGACAACCTCGTGACCCAGTTGCTTGAACACCAAATTGATTTTGACCACGTTGATTCCGACGCGCTGGCTGCCGTCCTCCAACTCAAGGATGGCGGCCTGGTCAATTTGAGCGGCCAGACCTACCGTGCAGTCATCTACCCAACCTCCACGGTTATCACCCAGGCGGTGCTCGACCGGCTGCGTGCGTTTGCCACCGCCGGCGGCAAGGTCATTTTCGTCGGCCGCGCCCCCACCCTGGTGGTGGACAAGAATTTTCTCCATGCCGGAGGCCCGCCGGACTTGAGTTTTGCCACGCTTGTTGAACCGTCACCGAACATCACCGACCGCGTCCTCGCCGCGCTGCCGCTGCCCGACGTAAAGCTCGACCAGTCCTGCCCGTCCGTCAAATACATTCACCGCAGCCTGAAGGACGGCGAAGTTTATTTCTTCTTCAACGAATCTGACGACACCCAGGCACGCACAGTGACGCTCGCTGGCACGGGGCAGGTCACCGTCTGGGACGCTGCCTCAGGCACGATCCACCCGGTGGAGGGCGTGACGTCCACGGCCGGTCATGTCACCGTGCCGTTGACCCTCGCCGGCCAGGAAGCGCGCTTCATCGTTGTGGGGGCGCTTCCACCTGGAGTTCAATAAAGTGCGGCCCTCCTCCAAGTCCCGGCAATCCCAAAAAAGCGATTTCATTTCAGTTAAATCCTCGCCTTACCGGTAACGATAAAGCTTAACCCGCTGCATGGTGGGTCCATTGGCGGGCAAACGCACTCCCCGCTCTAAATTGGCCATCGGCTGCGGCGGCGGATAGCTCGTAGCGCAATTGCACTTCGTCGCCATAAGTGCGTGAAGAACGCCAAAGGTCGCGCGGCTAGGCTTTATGCAAAAAAATTGCGGCGGATTTTTTCCATGCCACGGTTGCGAGCATCCACCAAGATAATCCTCTCGATTCAAGATTTTTTGCGAATTAACCAGCAGTTATTCAATCACTTAGCATGGATAAGCCGATGGTTTACAAAAGTTGCCCGACATGGATTCGAACCATGACAAAGTGAACCAAAATCACTTGTGCTACCATTACACTATCGGGCAGAAAGAGCAAAAGGGAGCGAGGCTAATCGAAGGCGGCGGGTTGGTCAAGCCCAGGACGATTTTCGGCCAAGTCGGTAATTCCGGTTGCTGCCCGCAGCCCCCTCGGTTACGGCTGAGGTGTTATGAAGCCTAAAAACTTCATCTTGCTTATCCTTGCCGTCGCCATCGTGTGCGGCGTCCTTTGGTGGTTCACGCGCTCAACAATGCCAGTGCCGGGAAAAATTGCGGAAGTGCCGATGCCAACCAAGTCTGTAGCTCCCAAACAGGTTGCGCCACAGGCTATCGCCCCACCTATTGCGTCGCCCGCGCCGAAGCCCGACATGGCCACGGCGCAATCCGCCGCGACGCCATCCCCAGACCCCAATGCTAGTTCTATCGCCGAGTTGACAGCCGTAATCACTGACATTGCGCGTTTGTATCGGGAGGGCGATTTTGTGACATTAGAAAAGACTTATACACCACCGGACAAATTAGACCCCCAATACCTGCAAGAATTGCAAAATTCCCAGACATATCTTCAAGGTAATCCTGATTTGTTGCGGATGATGTATGGGCCGCTGGCGCAGGCTTATGAGGATATGGAAACCCAGACTCCGAATTTTAATTCCGCTGGCGACGAAGCCACGTATATTATCACGCAGCAGCCGTTCCAGATGCGTGATGGCACCACGGCAGGCAAAGTGGATCAGTCGCAAATGACCTTTATAAAAATCAATGGAAATTGGTATCGGAAGCGGGCAGAGACAGGAGACTAATCGAATTGAGTTTGTCATTCGGGTAATCTCTCAATTGTAAAAAATCCCGCCTCAAATCAGGCAACTACCCGATTTTCGGCCTTGCGTCAGGGGGCGGCGACGGTTTCGCTTAGGGGCGTCGAATGCTCGATTCGACGGTCGGCCCCTGGCCGCCGCATTTTGCTATTTGTATGAGCGTACGGCTGGCCATTAAAGTGGATGTAGACACCGACCGCGGTACGCGGGAGGGCGCTCCGGCGTTGGCGGCGGCGTTGCGCGCGGCAGGCTGCCCGGCGACGTTTTTGTTCTCGCTGGGGCCGGACAACACGGGGAAGGCGGTGCGGCGGGTGTTTCGCCCCGGGTTTTTGAAAAAAATCGGGCGCACGAATGTCGCGGGCAATTACGGCTGGCGCACGTTGCTGAGCGGCACGCTGCTGCCCGCCTGGCGCATCGGCGAGCGCAATGCGGACACCATGCGCGCGGTGCGCGACCAAGGATTCGCGGTGGGCATCCATTGCTGGGACCATTTTGCGTGGCAGGATTATCTCGCGCGCTGGGACCTCGCGAAGACGCGCGCGGAATTTGGCCAGGCAGTGGCGGAGTTCGAGCGGATTTTCGGAGAAAAGCCGCGCATGGCGGGCGCGCCGGGCTGGCAGGCAAACGCTCGCAGCTTCCGCGTTTACGACGAGGCGGGTTTGCTCTACGGCAGTGACACACGCGGACCACACCCGTTTTTTCCGCGCGTTGGCAGCGAGGTTTTTAAGACTCTGCAAATCCCGACGACGCTGCCGACACTGGACGAATTGCTAGGGCGTCCGGAATTTCCGCTGGGAAAAATCGTCGCCCACTACCGCGAGTTGCTGACCGAGGCGCCGGATGATTACCTGCATGTGCTGACCATCCACGCCGAATTGGAGGGCCAGCGGCATCTGGAATTATTCAAAGCTTTGCTGACCACGGCCAAGGGGGCGGGCGTCGAATGGGTGAAATTGGAGGAGCAGGCGGAATGCTTGCTGCGCAACCGCGCGGCCGTGCCGGCGTGCGACGTGGAGGCGCGGGAAATTGACGGACGCACAGGCACACTGGCCGTGCAGGGCGCGCCAGCGTTTTGCGGGTGAGAGAGAAAAGAGGGGTTCACCGCAAAGCCGCGAAGGACGCAAAAGTAAGAAAGGGTCTTCGTCCGCGACACCTCGAAAGTTAAAACCACCCTAAAATGGTCTGGGCGGCGGTGCGGACGGGCCAGGGGTCGCGGAAGACTTGGGCTTCGCTGATGGCGCCGCAAAAGAGGAGGTAGGCGGCGAGGGCCAGGCGGTCCGCTTCCAGGCGGCCCGGCAGGGCGGCGCGGACGAGGTTGCGCATGTAATCACGCAAAAATGATTTGTGTTGTTGGATAATGTCGCGGAGGGCCGCCGGGGGGTTGGGTTGCTCGGCGTTGGTGTTGAGGAAGGGGCACCCGCGGAACTCGTTGTTGCGCAGCCAGACTTCTAGCAGGTCGAATAGCACGGCGACGCGGCGGCGGGCGTCAGGCACGGGCGAGACGCGCTCATTGAGCCAACTGACCCAGGCCTCGTGCTGCTGGGCAAGCCAAGCCGCGCCGAGGGACTCCTTCGAGGGGTAGTGGGCGTAAAAGGTGGCTTTGGCGACACCGGCTTCGGCAATGATTTGGTTGATGCCGATGGCGTGGTAGCCATGCTCGTAGAAGAGGCGCGCCGCGGTGCGCAGAATGCGCGCGGCGGGGGGTAGCGAGGTGAGCGGGCCGGCGGCGTGGGCCGAGGAGGGCTGGGAGGGCGAGGAGGCGGGAGCCTCCACCCCGCTGGGCGAACGAAGAATAATGGGCCTCATGCTGCCAAGTGGTTACAGACAGACATGTAGGTCTATTTTCGACCCGGGGCCAAGCCGTAAATTCGCGTGCGAGCGCATTATGCGCTTGCGCGCAGAGCGCAAAGTCGGCAGGTAAGTTATAGTTATTCTATCGGCATCGCCCGTGGAGGTGAAGCCGCCGTTCCGTTGTTTGTTTTCCAATGTCGCGCCCCCCCCACCCCGCCTTTTTCGCCTCGACCCGCGCCCGGATGTTTCCGCCGGCGCGCCGGGGTTTTACCTTGGTTGAATTGCTGACGGTGATTTGCATCATCGGCATTCTGGCCAGTATTCTGGTCCCGGTCGTCGGTGCGGTGCAGGTGTCCGCGCGCAAGGCCAAGAGCACGACCAATCTGGAATCCATCGGGCACGCTTTGGCGTTGTATGCGGAAGATGACAACAACAAGGGTTTGCTGCCCGCGCCGATTTACGGCCAATCCGACGTGCCGGGCAGTGCCCCGAATAGCGCCAACCCCCGCCAGGCGACCTGGCTGGAGGAAATTGTGGATTATCTCGATGGCCAGGTGCAGCATGTGGCCGGCTCGAACACCGTGACGGTCCTGGCGTGGCCGGGGGTGCTCACGGACCCGCAATATCAAGCCATCAACGGGGTGATCGCCAATTCCGGCGAGGAGGCCGACAAACGCGGTTACGGCATGAACACGAGACCTTATATGGCCGCCCCGGCGGGGCCAAAGAATCCCTATCGCACGGATGATTTTTCCACCCAGCGGCAATTGCTTTCCAAGCTGCCACAACAAGCCAATAACATCATCGTGGGCACCAGCAACGATGTCATCATGACGCCGGGCGACGATGGCAAATTTGAACTGCAAGGCAGCATCTATACCAACGGCGACCCCAACCGTTACCAATCCCACGGCCTGTTTCTGATGGTGGACGGTAGCGTGGACGTGTTGACGGCGCAAGAGGTGCAGTCGCGATTCACCCCGCCCTCGTCCGACAGCAATTAGGTCGGTGGTTTCATCGATTTCTTTGGTCGGAACCTGCTGGGTAAGGCCCCACTTCGCCGGAGTGCCTCAACCACCCAAGCGGGTCGCGCGGATCAATGCGGCAGGGCCCCAGGCTTGGCGGATGGCTTCCACAATGGCGGCGCGCGGGCTGGTGGGTTCCAGCAGTGCAAAACAGGCGCTGCCGCTGCCGCTCATCCGGCACCGGAGTTGGAAGCGTTCCCGCAATTCCTCGAGCGAACACCGGCAAGGCGGCAAATTTGGCAAAGGCGGGATATTCCAGGTTATTTTCCAGCGGCAGGGTCTCCCAAGTGGGCGCGGCAAGCCAAGAGGCGATTTTATTTTCCGCGGCGGCGGCGGGCAGATACCACTGAGCGCCCTGTTCGCGCAGCCGGCCATAAGCCCAGGCGGTGGATATGCCGAAAGGCGGCTTGAAGACGAGCAACTCGCGCCCGCGCAAGTCCGCCCGTGCAGTCTCCGAGATGATTTCGACTTTTTCTCCGCGACCGCGCATGATGACTGGAGCGTTTTCCAAAAAGAGTGGGACATCGGAGCCGGTCTCGGCGGCGCAGGCGCGCAAATCCTCCGGACTGAGGGGGTGCGCGGCGAGCTGGTTCAACCCGCGCAAGGCGGCGGCGGCGTCGCTGCTGCCTCCACCCAGCCCCGCACCGGCGGGGATTTCCTTGCGCAGGTGAAAATGGACGGGGGGCGTCGCGGCGTCCCCACGGCGGCGGAAGGCGGCGGCAGCCTTGAGCACAAGATTCGAGGCGTCGGCGGGCACCTCGGGGTCGGAACATTCGAGCGTGTCGGCGGTGGCGCCGGGGCGCGGATCGAGCGTCAGCGTGTCGCCCCATTGCAAGGGAGCGACGAGGCTGATCAGCTCGTGAAAGCCGTCGGGCCGCCGGCCAGTGACGGCTAGGAAGAGGTTGATTTTCGCGGGGGCGAAGAGACTCAGCGCCATGGGGCAAAGATAACGCGCCACCGGCTGATTGCACGGCAAAAGGCACTTTTGGGCATTTTCGTTCAAAAATCCTTCACCGGTATTTCTTTCAAGTGTGTTTGCGTCAACCTAACGCAATAATGGACGGCTTATGGTGTGTGTGGACTGAAGACATCTATTTTGTCATGGCCGGCGTCGTTGGGTGGGGCCTCTTGGTCATCGAGCCAGGAACGCAGATATTTGACCGTGGATTGCACTGCTGCATCTGAGGAATTTGCCTCTGCATCGAGCACCTTTTTCAATCCCTCTTTCTCCGTGACGCTGAGGCTGGCGTGCAACCCGGTGTGGGCTTCTTTGGACAAGGCACTCAGTGCATCCTGGCGGATGTCCGGTGGCTCGGTCTCGGCCAGCATCACCAGACACCGGATGTAAAATTGTCTCACATTCTGCATCGAATTCCAGGGAACAGTGTGTGCGTCCAGCCAGTGGATGACATCGTGCGCATGATATTCTGCGGTTAGATGGTCAGGATGGGTTGCATATGCTTGGACAAAGCGCAGGGCGTCTTCAGGCGCCGTCTGACTGGCTTTTAGCATGACGAGGTCGAGGGCAAAGGGATATGCAGGAGACACAAATATGTGGGGATCACTGGCCGCCATGGCATCGGCCAACATTTTGACCACTTCAGGCGTGGATTTATTGTCATAGATTTGTATTACGGCCTTAAATGCGCGCGCATTGCTTTCGTTTGGATCAACAAGTTCCGCCCAACTGGCCGCCTCCACCTCATGAACGCTGAGGATAAGCGGGGCGCGGAAATTGACCGCATTGGGCACAACCACACAAATCAGCTTGGCATGAAGTGCGCCATCCAGGATGGGCCAGACCGGCGGAAAAGAACCCGAATAAAAATAATAAAACGGCAATACCATGTTCTTACGGCTCGCCCCCCGCAAAACTTCGTCAACCGTCAGATAAACGATTCCAGGCTTTATATTCACCGAGGTGCCTTCCATCGCGGTATCAAAGTCAATCCGATCAATCGTGCAGATATAAACGGACGCCCCCAATTTCATTGCTTCAGCCAAAGACAGATTCTCGGCATTTATCGGACTCTGGGGCGGGCTTGGCATGGACTCGCAGGCGTAAAACGAGACCAGAACACAAAGACTCAAAAAAATGAGCGCCAAAGCCTTCATTAAACAAATATAACCAAAACGATTTACGCGGCAAATCGGTTCTCTTCAATCCACATTTTCGGTGGTCGGTCACGCAATTTTCGCGGCGGAGATGGCGGCGGCGAGGGGGACTTTGGCGACGAAGGAGGCGCCGTGGGGTTCGTGGCTTTGGTAGGTGAGGTCGCCTTCCTGGTCGCGCAGGAGGCGGCGGGCGATGCTCAGGCCGAGGCCGGCGCCGGGCTGGCTGGCGGTGATGGAATCGTCCACGCGGTGGAAGGTTTCGAAGATGCGTTCGCGGTGATCGAGGGGGACGCCGGGGCCGCGGTCGCTGACGGCGACGTAGGCGAAATCGGCATCGGTTGTGACGTGGATGCCGATCCAGCGGCCGCTGGCGGCGTATTTGAGGGCGTTGTCAATGAGGTTGAGCAGCACTTGCTCAAGGGCGTCGCGGTCGGCGTGGACGCGGACTGGCGGGCTGGCGGGATAACTGCAACCGAGGGTGAAGCCGGCTTCGTCGAGGCGCGGTTTTTGGGCGTTGATGACGGCGTCAATGATGGGGGTCAGGGCAACGTCGGCGGGATGGTATTGTTTGCGGCCCTGTTCGAGGCGGCTGAAATCGAGGACGTTGTTGACCAGGCGGGTGAGGCGCTGGCTCTCGGCAATGATGGTGGCGAGATAGTTGTTCTGCTTGAGCTGGTCGCGCACACGGCCTTCGCCGAGCAGCTCGGCATACATGCGAATGGTGGTGAGGGGGGTTTTGAGCTCGTGCGAGACATTGGAAACGAAGCTCGTTTTGCGCGCGGCTTCGGAGGCTTCGCGCCGGGCCTCGCGCATGAGGAGGGTACCGCCGATGAGGACGGCCACGACCAGAATGGTGACCATGATGGTGCTGACCGCCGTGAAGCCACTGGTAAAATTGGCGGTGGGGTTGAAGAAAACCTTTAATTGCCAGCCGGGCATGCCCGCCGCCGCGAGCGGGAGCGTCTCCAAGCCATGAAACGCCGGATGCGTGGCGGGGTCTTCGCCGGCCGAGGCCACGACCTCGTGCTGCGGATTGTAGAGCACAAAGGCGTCGGCGGGATCCTCGACTTTCTCGGGAAAGCTGTCTTTCATGAATTTGGCCAGTTCCGTCCAACTCAACACCACGCCGCGCACCGGGCCGCCGGCGACGGTGCGCATCCAGCCAAACCAGAGCTTGTCGTTGTCATTGGCGCCGATCAAGTTCCAGCCCCAGGCCGGCTTGTTCGGCGAACTGGCCTGGGTCATCACATAAAAGTGCTGGTTGGCCGGGTTAAAAACCAGCTGGGCCTGGTCCATCGTCATGCCGCTGTTTTGCACCACAGTGCCTTCAATCGGCGTGAGCATGATATTCGCGGAGGAGCCATTGATCAGCAGCGACGGCGAGGTGGGCAGATTGCGGTCATCCAGCGGTGGGCTCGCGGGAGAACCGAGTTCCGCATTACCACCGTCGGCGAAAGCGGCGGGATTGCCGGCGCGGGAGATTGCCGGGAGGGTGACGGAGACGGCGGCGCCATTGCCTTTCGATAAATTCAAGGTGATCGTCACCTGATTTTGCGCAGGCTGGTCGGCATCGCCCCAGATCCAGCTGCCGCCACGGTGCAACCAGGGATCCAGCTCGGCGCGGTCGGAACGCGGCTGCGGCAGGACCAGTCCGTTGCCCGGTTGAAACAGCACGACGTTGCGCGCGATGGGATGGTTAATTCGCCAGTTTCGGCAAGGTCGTGAGCAAGGTCGGATCATTCAGGCCCACTTCCGGCACCGTGGCGAGCGACTGCATCGTCTCGATCTTCTCGTTCTCCAGCATAGTCGAGAGTTTGGAGACGATGTTTTGGCCCGTGTGCATGGCCTGTTGGGAGGCGATGCCGCGCAAGCGAACACTCTCGCGCTGCAGCAGGTAGAACGCCATGCCGCCGATGGCCAGGGTGGAGACCAGCAGAAGCAGCCAGTAAAGAAAAACGAGGTGGCGTTTCACAGCGGCGGACAGGGGCAGAATTACCCAAGCTTATTCTCGGAGATTGGGCCGATTCAGGCAAGCCCGCTGGGGGGCCGGCTTGTCAAAAGAATGTCATTGGCGCGGGGCGATTTGCCTTGTGCGGGCACCAGGCGCGCGTTAGCCTTTTGTTGCCCCGCTGTGGAAGGCCTCGACATTGCCCTGAAGATTCCCGACCTGTGGCAGCAGGAGGCTTTGCGGTGTCTGCAAACCGGGCAGGACGTGGTGGTGCAGGCTCCGACGGGCGCGGGCAAGACATATATCTTCGAGTTGCTCGCGCAAACCGGCGGGCGCCAGCAAGCGGTGTTTACCGTGCCGACTCGCGCGCTGGCCAACGACAAACTTTACGAATGGCGCGCGTTGGGCTGGAATGTGGGCATCGCCACCGGCGACGTGGCCGACAACCTCGACGCCCCGGTGGTCGTCGCCACCCTGGAAACGCAAAAGGGCCGTTTCTTGCGCGGCGAAGGCCCGGACCTGCTGGTGGTGGATGAATACCAAATGCTAGGCGACCCGGTGCGCGGGGTTAATTACGAATTGATACTGGCCCTCGCCGCGCGGAGCACCCAGTTGCTCCTGCTCAGTGGCAGCGTGGGCAACCCGGAAAAAACCGTGCAGTGGCTGCGCGCCATCGGTCGCGATGCCGTGTTGGTCAGCCACCTGGAGCGCCCGGTGCCACTGGAGGAAATCGAACTTGAGGCTTTGCCCGACCGGGTGCCCGCCGAGGTGCGCGGGTTCTGGCCGCGCTTGCTGGCGCGCGCGCTACTGGCGGGCTTGGGTCCTGTTCTCGTGTTTGCGCCCCGGCGCCGCGCGGCCGAAGAGTTGGCGGCCAAACTTGCCGCCGCGCTGCCGCTTGATGATTTTCTAACGCTCACACCGGAGCAAAAGGCGCTGGCTTCCGATCGTCTGGGCAAACTGCTGCGGCACCGCGTCGCCTACCACCATAGCGGGCTGAATTATTTGCAACGCGCGGGGTTGGTCGAGCCGCTGGCGAAAGCGGGGCAATTGCGCGTGGTCGTGGCGACGACGGGACTGGCGGCGGGCATTAATTTTTCCATGCGTTCGGTGCTCGTCACCGACCGCGAATACGTCGCGGCGGGCGGCCCGCGCCTGGTGCGGCCGGATGAATTGTTGCAGATGTTTGGCCGGGCCGGGCGGCGCGGCTTGGACGACAAGGGCTATGTGCTCGTCGCGCCGGGCAAGCCCCGGCTGGGCGAGGCGCGTCCGCTGCTGCTCAAGCGCGCAAACCCGTTGGATTGGCCGAGTTTTCTGGCATTCATGCAGGAAGCGGTCAAAAAGGGCGAATCACCGGCCCAAGCCGCGGCGGGTCTGGCTCAACGGCTTTTCACCGAGCATGCGCCGGAATTGGGCCTGGAAAAATTTTTGCAGAAGTCGCGGGCGGATCCACCGCGCAGCGACCCGCCCGCGCCTGGTCCCTGCGCTCGGCTCCCGACGATGCAACGGCGGCTGGCTCCCCGCAAAAAATTGTCGAGATGCTCAATTCTGCGGGGCAATGGGAACGTCGGCGGCCCCCGGTGAAAGTCAAACTTGGCGCGGCGCTGGCCTATGAGGAAGGCGCTTGGATGCCCGCGCTAAAATTCCCGCAGGCGTTGGCGGGCGTCGAATTGGGGAACTTATGCCGATTAGGCGGCGAAGAGGCGCGTTATGGCCGGCAGGTGCCGCTGGCGGTGTTCCCGAAGGAAAGCGGGCGGGCGAAAATCACGCTGGTGAAATGGGTCCACAAAAGCTTGTGCCACCATTGGCGGCAGACGCGCCCGAGTGCGCCGCCACCCTCGCGCCATTGGGAACTGGAGGCGTTTGAAAAGCAACTGCTGCCACTGCTGCCGATGTTCACCAGCGGTGGGCGACCCGCGGAAATAGTCGAGCACAACGGCTTGATCAGCGCGCGGCTGGACTATTCGCAGGCGGAGGTGTTTGCGCGGGTGGATTCGCTGGGCCGGCCATTGCTCAACCCGCCACGGCGTGAAGTCGAGCCGGTGACGGGTGACTTTGCCGAGTTGGCGGGCCTGAAGGCGACGCTGACGGAGGCCAGCGTGGCGGAGACTTGGTTCCGGCTGGGTTTGGTGGACGCGCGCGCGCAGCCCACCCGGCGCGGCATCATTTTTAGCTTCTTCAACCACGGCGAGGGCCTCGTGGTCGCCGCCGCGCTGGAAGATGAAAAATACGACGTGGCGGAAATTGCGCGCGACCTGGCGAATTTGCGCGCAGGCCACCGCTTCGAGGCGGCGGGCCATGCGCGGGGCAAGCTCGGCAGCCTCTGCCGGCTGACTTATCAAGGCATGACGTGCCCCGGCTATCTGGATCGCGGCGTGCCGGTGGAATACGGCGAAGGCGCGGCAGAAGTCATCTCGCGCGTGCGGGCCAACCCGGCGACGCTACAGCATTTCATCAATGAAATGCTGCGGCCCGGCGACATCGAGCGGGCGTATCTGGAATGGCGTAGCGTGCTCAATCATGTCATCCACGCGCCGGACTATGAGTGGGGCCGGTGGCGAACGCTCCAAGAAGCTGCCGCGAAGCAATTGGAGAAACTCGGCCCGCCGACGCGCCTCATCGCGCCGCCACCCTTGACCCACGACCAAAAAATCCGGCATAGTTGCCGGTTGAAGTTTTAGGGGGGGCACCGCGAAGCAGCAAAGAGCGCAAAGAATGAATTTTTTTAGGGAACTATATACAAAGTTACCCTAAGCCCCGAAATCGGGATTTTTAGACCCTACCCTCAAAAAACATGAAGCCTAATCTCAACCAACTCAAAAAACACTTACCCGCTAAATCCATAGACCCCTTTTTCGACTCTATGATTTTTTTAGCTTCCTTGGCGCACCGGGGTTCCGATGAGGAATGGAGTTCTCTAAAACGGCTATGGCGTGTAATTCGGTGGAATCAAGCGGAGCGAATCCAGTCTTAATTGTGAAATATAAATGGTGGCAATGGCTTTTCGGAAGGGGTAAAAAGCTGCTTTCAAAAGCCTTCTATACCTATCTTGAAAACAAAGGGGGCCAAAGAAAAATCACCGTCAGAAAGAATGACGGGACTGTAGTAAAATTAGAATCTCCTGAACTGAAAGATTTCCCCAAGCTGTTAAAATTCGCCAATGCGATTCAAATAAGTAAAATAAAAGATGTGAATGATGGCACTTGCAAGCCACCAGAAAAATAAGTCCATGCCATCTCATTTCAGGCATTTTCAAGGCAATTCAGGGTATTTCAGCCTTGGCTGGATTTAGGGTAACTTTGTATATAGTTCCCTTTTTTTATTCCGTCAAAAAAAAAACTACTTGGCGCTCTTGGTGGCTTTGTGGTGAATGTTAATCCTCCTCCCGTTTTTCCTTAAAATACGCCTTGAGCAGCGCGTGGCATTCGGAGGCCAGAACGCCCCGGCTCACTTTGAGGCGATGGTTGAGTTTCGGCAGTTCATGCACCGAGGCCGCGCCGCCGAGGCAGCCCATTTTCTGGTCCGGCACGCCGTAGATGACTTCGCTGAGCCGCGCCATGATGGAGGCGCCGGCGCACATGGGGCAGGGTTCCTTGGTGACAAAGAGGCGCGCGCCGGTGAGCCGCCAGTCGCCGAGGGCTTTCGCAGCCTGGGTGAGCGCGAGGATTTCGGCGTGGGCGGTGGGGTCGCCCGAATTTTCGACGAGATTGTGGGCCTGGGCGATGATTTCACCGCCGATTTCGATGACGGCCCCAATCGGAGTCTCGTCCACGCGCCAAGCCTCGATGGCCTGGTTGTAGGCAAGTTTCATGAAAAACTCGTCGTCGCGCAGGAGGAGCGAAGGGTGGAGTTTCGCGAAGGGGCAAACTCGCGTGGGCAGGCGTTCGGCGCACATGCCGCCACTGAGGCACGAATGCGCATGAGGGTCAATTTTTTCTCTTCTTCACGGTTGACAAACACCCGTTTAACCCGCTCTACTCAACCCCTTTTCCGTTGATTTTGCGGTGCAACACCGCTCGCCTTCCGAATGCAAAACTTTGCCGCCCAGTGCCTCGACATGGCCCGCTCCATCCTGGGCCACAATCTGGACGCCATTAACCCGGACGGTTCCATCACCCCCATCCCGGGCGAAACCGGCCGCACCGACGAGCCGGGCCACGCCGCCCTCGCCATCGGCGAGTTCTTCCGCGCCACCAGCGAGACCAAGCTCGGCGCCTTCGACCTGGTGGACCTCGCCGCCCGTACAGTCACCGCCCAGGCCTTTGTCGAGGAGGAGGATGAAAACGGCCTCGCCTACGCCGCCCTCGGCCTGCTTTCCTTCGGCTGCGCAAAGGACCGCAACCCCGTCTGGGAACGTCTCTTCGAGGAAACGCGCCAGAAGCTCGACCGTCGCCTGCTCGCGCGCACCGACTACGACAACCACCTCCAGGCCTTCAACATCGCCAAGTCCGTCGCCCGCTTCAGCCTCGGCCTTTCGAAAAAGGACGAGACCGCGAAGCTCATCGAGCGTTTCCTGGAGCGCATCAAGGAAAACAGCTCCGGCGGCTATTTCGACGACCATCCGACCGGCTTTGGCGGCTGTTACGACGTTTACGGCGTGCTCTGCTTCATCTTCATCCGCTCGTCCCTCCAACTGCACGCGAACATCCACCTGCGCGAACGCAAGCTCCCCAGCCTGCGCACCCACGCCGAAAAATACCTCCGCCTGCTCCCCGACCTGGTGCGCCAGGATGGCCTGGGGTGGAACTACGGCCGCGGGATCGGCGCCTACGGCCAGATGCACTGCATCAGCCTCATCCTCCAGGCCATGCGCGACGGCTGGATCACCGAGGAACAAAAGCCCCAGTATTTCGACATCCTGCGGCGCCTCTTCCATTTCTTCTTCGCCACCTACCTGGATCAGGAGCACGGCTACCTCGTCATCCGCGACGGCGAACGCGCGACCGGCACCAACCACCCCACGCGCATGGCGAACTTCGACGCCGCGCGCTATCTGTGCCAGTGGTCGCGGCTGGCCAAGACCATCGGCGGTGAGATGAACCCGAAGTTCATCGGCCAAAAAACCACCAGCCGCTGGATCATCTTCGACCAGTCCCACCGCAAGGAGCAGGGCCTCTTCATCTACCAGGATTCCGACAGCGGGCTGCATGTGACCATTCCGCTGCTCAGCGGCGGCACCGATAAACAGAGCGGCTCGCTCGCCTTCCCCCATTCGCCCGGCGTCTTCGACTGGCCCGTCGGGATGTATCTGCCCATCATGCTGCCCGAGCTGACGTTCGGCGACAAGGTCGTCATCCCCGCTTATTACGGCAAACGCTGCACCACCGGCCTCGGCCTGCGCAACGCCTTCTTCTTCCGCTACGAGCAACCCGAATTAATCACCAAGGACGAGCAATTCGCCCCCGGCCTCGGCTCCTGCAAGGTGCAGTGGACATTTTCCGGCAACAAAATCACCAGCGAATTCATCTTCACCGTCCGCAACCAGGTCTCGCTGGACAAGCTGCGCTACGTCCTCGCCATCAGCGCGCCGCACTCGCACTACCGCATCGGCACCACCCTCACCCTCGGCCCCGAAAGCCTCCGCTGCGAAGTCATCAAGGACGACTTCCAGGCCACCTGGGCGCCCGTGGAGACGGTATCACAGAATCCCTCCTACCGCACGTATTGGGGCTGTCTGCATTACATTCAATTATTACAACGCGACCACCCCCTGATGATGCGCCCCGGCCAGCAATACCGCATCACCCTCCAGTTCCAGCCGCAGATCGTCATGGCGGACGAGTAGATTATGGCCCCCGCACCGGCAGACTGGCCGCGCGCAGATGCTCCTTGACCTGCGCAATGGTGAATGTCCCAAAATGAAACAGCGAAGCGGCGAGGACGGCGCTGGCGCCGCCATTTTTGACCACCTCCACAAAATGGTCGAGTTGGCCCGCGCCGCCCGAAGCGATGACCGGAACCTCGACCGCCTCGCTCACCGCGCGCGTCAGTTCGATGTCGTAGCCGTCTTTGGTGCCATCGCGGTCCATGCTAGTGAGCAGAATTTCCCCCGCCCCGCGCGCGACGACCTCCTTCGCCCACGCCACGGCGTCGTGCGCGGTCGGCTTGCGCCCGCCGTGCGTGTGGACGCGCCAGTGGTTCGTGCCCGGCTCGCGCTTGGCGTCAATCGCCACCACGATGCACTGGTTGCCAAATTTTTGGCTCGCCCTCAGCACCAGGTCGGGGTCGAGCAGCGCCGCCGTGTTGAGGCTCACCTTGTCCGCCCCGGCGTTGAGCATCAAGCGGATGTCATCGAGGCTGCGCAGGCCGCCGCCGACCGTGAGCGGCATGAAACATTCGCCGGCCGTGCGCTCGACCACGTCGCGCATGATCGCGCGCTCATCGCTCGAGGCCGTGATGTCGAGAAATACCAGTTCATCCGCGCCCTGGTCTTCATACTTCTTCGCCGATTCGACGGGGTCGCCCGCATCAATTAGATTCAAAAAATTGATGCCCTTGACGACGCGCCCGGCGTTCACGTCCAGGCAGGGAATGACACGGATGGAAAGCATTTTTTAGTTTCAAGTTTCGAGTTTCGAGTTTCGGGCTTCAATCTTCATACTCCGAGTTGCTTCAACGGGGCGGAATTTTCGGCCCGCAACTGTGGACTGCTGAAGATAGCGCATAAAGCCGCCGATTAGCCGTCCGGTGTCAGCGATCAACTCATCAAGGCAGGCGAAGTCCTCCGGCGAAATGTATTTTTGATCCAAGGCCAGGTAAAGATGCGATTTGGTTTCCGCCAAGGAGGCCTTGGCGGTGGCCAGAAAATTGATGAATTCGCGGTTGCCCTCGCGATCAAAGCCTTCGGCGATATTGGCCATCCCAGAGATGGCTGATCGAATGACTTGGTCGCGCAAGGCATAATCCCTGGAAAATTCCCCTTTGCGCGCCACAGCATACACGGCATTGGCTAGTTGGCGCGCCTTGTGCCAACTCCCAATGTCCTCAAATCGCTGGAGCGTGCTCATGGATAATTATAAATCAGCCTGACAGTTGTCGGCGTTTGCTCAACTCGAAACTCGAAACTAACCCTGCTCAGTCGTGATCTTTTGCGCGCCGCCGCCCAACGCCGCCTCCAGCGCGTGCCAAGAGAGGGTCGCGCATTTGACGCGCGCGGGGAATTTACGCACGCCTTTGAGCGCAATCGCGTCGCCGACCCGCTCCTGCACCGCGATCGGCGGTTCGTTGTCGCCTAGCAGCAGCGCTTTAATGTCCGCGATTTCCGCGCGGGCCTCCGGCAAGGTTTTCCCCTTCACGCGCACGGTCATCAGCGAAGCCGCCGCCTGCGAAATCGCACAGCCCTGGCCGATGAATTTTACGTCCGCGATTTTGTCGCCGACCAATTTCACAAACACAGACAATTCATCGCCACAGAGCGGGTTGAAGCCCTCGCCCACCCCCGACGGCACCTCCATCCGCCCGCGGTTGCGCGGGCGGCGATGGTGGTCCAGGATGATGTCCTGGTAAAGATCGTCGAGTTCGTCGGACATGGGAGAAAGAAAGGATGAATTATGAAGGATGAAGGAAATGATTATCAGTGTTGGATTTCTTGTTTAAGGTTGATTGCTTTTCATCCTTCATCCCTCAGCCTTCATCCTTTCACGCAAAGAGCTTTCTAACTTTGACCAAAGCCGCGGCCAATCGGTCCGCCTCCGCGCGGGTGTTGTAAAAGGCAAACGAGGCCCGCGCGGTGCCGGGCAGGCCGAGGCGCTTCATCAGCGGCATGCAGCAGTGATGCCCGGCGCGGATGGCGATGCCTTCGTTGTCGAGCACTGTGCCGATGTCGTGCGGATGCACGTCGTCCATCACAAACGAGAGCACGCCGACCTTTTCCGGCGCTTCGCCGATGACGCGCACGCCCCGCACGGCGGCCACAGCATCGGTTGCATAGGCCAGCAAGGCGCTTTCGTAGGCGGACAGTGCAGCATGGTCGAATTTCGCCAGATACTGGATCGCGGCGGCCAAGCCGATGGCACCGCTGATGTCCGGCGTGCCGGCCTCGAAGCGTTCCGGCAGGCCGCGATAGGTTGTTTTCTCGAACGAGACGCGCTCGATCATGTCGCCGCCGCCTTGGTAGGGCGGCATTTTCTCCAACCGCGCGGCTTTGCCATAGAGCACGCCGATGCCGGTCGGCCCAAACACTTTGTGGCCGGAAAAGGCGTAAAAATCGCAGTCCAGCGCCTGCACGTCCACGCGCAGGTGCGCGGCCGATTGCGCGCCGTCCACCAGCGAGACCGCGCCGACGGCCCGCGCGCGCCGGATCAGTTCGCGCACGGGGTTGATCGTGCCCAGCGCATTCGAAACATGGGTGAGCGCCAGCAGCTTCACGCGCGGCGTCAGCAATTTGTCAATGCCCGCCAAATCCAGTTCGCCGCGATCCGTCACCGGGATGACCTTGATCACCGCGCCGGTGGCCTCGGCGGCCATCTGCCACGGCACGATGTTCGCATGGTGTTCCATGGCGGTGAGCAAAATCTCGTCGCCCGCGCGCAGGTTGGTGCGGCCCCAACTCGCGGCGACCAAGTTGATGCCCTCGGTCGTGCCGCGCACAAAAATGCACTCGCGCGGCTCGGCGGCGTTGAGAAACTGGGCCACCGTGATGCGCGCGCGGTCGTAGGCGTCGGTCGCCTCGGCACTGAGGTAATGCACGCCGCGGTGGATGTTCGCGTTGGTCGCGGCGTAGTAATGGCTGACGGCATCCAGCACCGCCTGCGGCTTCTGTGCCGTGGCGGCATTGTCGAGGTAAACGAGCGCGTGCGCGCCAACCTGCGTGTCGAGAATGGGAAAATCCCCGCGCACAGCGGCAACGTCGAACGCCGGGACGGTCTTGGTTCTGGTGGCTGTCTTGGTCATGGCCAAGCGGTAAAGTTAACGGGAAAAAACGCGCAGTGCAACAAGGATGCGCCCCTCACGCCCATTTGCGACGTTCGCGCAGCATGAGGTGGGCGACGTTGTGGCCGCTGGCGCCCCAGACGCCGCCGCCGGGGTGCGTGCTCGCACCCGTAAGGTAAAGCCCGCGAATACCCGGCACGCGGTGGGAGGAAAGCTCTGGCATGGGGCGAAAGGTAAACATCTGGTCAATGCTCATTTCGAGGTGCATCACGTTGCCGCGGTGCATGTCGTGGAGGCGTTCGATGGCGAGCGGCGTCTGAATATAACGGTCGAGCACCTTGGCCTGGGTGCCTGGCGCATAGGCCTCGACGGCCGCCAGCAGCTTGTCAGCCTCGCGCTCGGCGATGTCGTCCCACTTTTCGCCGTTGCGCAATTCGTAGGCGTGATACTGGCCCCAGACGAACATGACATGCCGGCCCGGCGGCGCGAGGGTGTCGTCCAGCGCGGAAAAGGTCATCACCAGCGGCACCGGCCGCGCGGGCGGGCGGCCCGCGGACCAGTCGCCGTAGGCGTCGGCCATGGCGGCGCGCGAGGGGCATAGCAATTGCAAGCCCTGGTGGCATTCGCCCACTCCGCGCGGGTCGAGCGACTGGCCGGGATACGCGGGCAGCCCGCTCATCGCGCAGCGCACAATCATGCCGAAGCCGTTGCCCAGCCGCAATGTGGCCGAGCGTTCGCGCACGCGCGTGGGCAAATCGGTCGCATTGGCCAGCAATTTATCGAGCGTCGTTTTAATATGGCACGCGGCGATGACGGCGCGCGCCTCGTAACGCCCGCCGTTTTCCAGCCGCACACCCCGCGCGCGCCCGCGACCATCTGTCTCAATGGCGGCCACCGGAGCGTTTTCGAAAACCTCTCCGCCGTCGGCGAGAATGCGCTTTTTCAACGCCTGCGTGAGCGCACCGCTGCCACCGCGCGCGCGCTTCATGCCGCTGCGGTGATACATCGCGTGCCAGCCCGCAAAATCGCCGCTGGCCGCCTCGTTCGGAGGCGGGCCGGATTGGGCCGCCAGCCAGATGATGGCCGTGCGGAGCGACTCGTGGGAAAACGTCTCCTCGACCAACTGGCCATAGGGCGCCAGGAGTAACCGGAGCATATTGGTGCGGTCGTGCCCGCGCAGTGTACGCCCGAAGAGCGAACGGACGAGATTCCACGGCGTCGGAGGGCGCAGGAACGCGGCGAACACGCCTTCATTCAATTCGCCCCAGGCCTCGCAAAATTTTTCATAGGCGTCGGCGTCGCGCGGGCTGATTTTGGCGATGCTGTCGCAGGTGCGCCGCACGTCGCGGTAAAAACTAATGCTCTCGTTTGTGCCTGCGATCGGATGCCAGGCCCACGGATCCATCTCCAGGTATTCCAGGCCGAAGCGGGCCAGCTCCAAATCCGCCAGCACGGGCGTCTGGTGAATCATCACGTGCGCGGAGGAGCCAACGTCAATTTTGTAGCCCGGAATCAAGTCGTCCTGGGTGCAGACCGCGCCGCCGACGATATGACGGCGTTCAAATACGGCGACCTTGCAGCCCGCCTTCGCCAGATAAGCGGCGGCAATCAGGCCATTGTGCCCCGATCCAACGACAGCCACGTCATACATAAGGGGAATCAACATCCAACATCGAACTTCGAACTTTCAACATCCAATGAAGAATAAAAGCCCGGCAGTAACTGGATTGCTTTTGCCTTAAATTGGATGTTCGATGTTGGGCGTTCGATGTTGGATGTTGAAGAATCTCAGATTCGCGTGCCGTCTTTTTTGACGAGACGCTTGAACGCGGCAGTGATTTTTTTCGTCGCCGGGCCGGGCTTGCCTGAACCGATGACGCGGCCGTCCATTTCAATGACAGCGATCACTTCCGCGCCGGTGCCGGTGAGGAAGCATTCGTCAGCAATCCAAACGTCGTAGCGCGTGAGGTTCTTTTCCTCGACCGGCAGCTTCAGGCTCCGGGCCAGATCGAGCACCGCGCCGCGCGTGATGCCCGCGAGCGCGCCGGCAGAAAACGGCGGCGTGAGCAGCCGGCCCTTGTGGATGAGGAACAGGTTGTCGCCCGTGCATTCGGCGATGTAGCCCTGGTCGTTCAGCATCACCGCCTCGTGGAAGCCGAGGTTCTGCGCCTCGATTTTCGCCAGAATGTTGTTGAGGTAGTTGAGCGATTTGACCGTCGGCGGCAGCGCAGCGGGGTTGCAGCGGCGTGTCGGCACGGTAATGATCTTGAGGCCCTGCTCGTAAAACTCCGCCGGGTAAAGCTGGATTTTGTCCGCAATGATGATCAACTGCGGATTAGAACATGATTTGGGCGACAGGCCCAGGCTGCCCACGCCGCGTGTGACGACGAGACGGATGTAGCCGTCTTTCAGCTTGTTCACGCAGCAGGCTTCGCAGGTGGCGGCGGAGATTTCCTTCCGCGTCCAAGGCAGTTGTAAGAGAAGGGCCTTGGCGGAATATTCGAGCCGTTCGAGGTGCTCCTCTAGCCGGAAAACGCAGCCGTCATAGAGGCGGATGCCCTCAAAGATGCCGTCGCCATAGAGCAGCCCATGGTCGAGCACGGACACCTTGGCGTCCGCCTGTTCGTAAAATTGGCCGTTGATGTAGACTTTCATGGCGCGGAAATTGCCGACATTGGCACGTCGCAGCGGGCTTGTCGAGCCTCGGCGCAACGCGGCGAGAGCCTCAGCGCAAGGCATCGAGCAGCGCGGCCAGTTTCAAATCGGTCTCGGCTTTTTCGGCGGCGGGGGCGGAGCCTTCGACGATGCCGGCCCCGGCGAACAACCGCGCGCGGGGGCCGTCCATCAGCGCGGAGCGGATGGCGACGACGAACTCACCGTCGCCGGCCGGGTCAAACCAGCCGACCGCGCCGGCATACAAGCCGCGGTCGAAGCGTTCGAGCCGCGCGATGTCGGGCTGGGCGGCGTGGCGCGGCTGGCCGCCGACGGCGGGCGTGGGGTGCAGGCTGGCCAGCACGTCCAGCAGATGCACGCCGTCGGGCAGGGTCGCGCTTACCGGCGAGCACAAATGCTGGACGTTGGGTAGCAACAACAGCCGGGCGTGCTCGGCGCGAATGGAGAACAAACCCAGTTCGCGCAGGCGTTTCACGATGGCCTCAACAACGACCTGGTGCTCGTGGAGCTCCTTGGCGCGACCGAGCAAATCACGGCCCAGGCGCGTATCCTCGGTCGCCGTCGCGCCACGTGGCGCGGAACTGGCCAGGGCCTCGGTCAGCAATTCACGCCCGCGCACCCGCGCCAGCCTTTCAGGAGTAGCGCCGATGAAACTCTGGCCCCGGCCATTGGCGAGTGAAAACCCGAAACAGGCGGGAAACTTTTCGCGCAGGTGATTGAGCGCGTCGAGCGGCAGAAAGGGTGAGGATTGCGTAAGGTCCAACGCGCGGGCCAGCACGATTTTCCGATACACGCCGGCGCGGATGCGATTCAGCGCCTCGGCCACGGCGGCCTCGAACCAGCCCGCGCCGCCGGTTTCGCTAATTTGGGTAGGCTGCAACGGCTTGGCCGGCGCGGCGAGGGTGTGATAGGGAAACGCGGAAAATTTGGCATGGGCGGCTTGAACGCGCGCGGCCAATGCCGCCACGTCGGTGTCGGGCGCGACACGGACATTGGCGACTGCCACATAGCGGCCCAAGCTCGCGGCGACCTGCCATCGAGGCAAAAATACCGTGGCGGGCGCAAAGACTGCGCCGGGCGCGGCTTCCTCGGCAAACGCAAAGCCGGCGAAGAGGTGCGGTCCGGCGCGCGGGGTGTCGAGATCGCCAATGGTGATAAGGCGCGAGTCAAGCTCCCTGGCCCAATCGCGCACGCCGGCAAAGCGATTTGCCCCGGTAAAAGTGGCGGACTCGACGGCGTCCGCCCCGGCGATAGCCTCGCCTTCGGCGGGCTTTTCGAGGTAGAAATGCAATTCGTGCGGTTCGTAGATGGACTGCAAGACGGCCAGCGGGTCAATATGCGGGACTTCGAGCGAGATGTTGCCGAGGCGCGAGCGGCCGTCGCGCCGGGCTTCGTCGCGGCAAAAGTCGAGGAACCCGGCCAGGGCGGCCGGGTCCCGGCGGGGGAAACGCTCTTCCGGCACGCGGAGCATGGTTTTTTTTGACAGAATTAACAGAATTTACAGAATTATTATAAGAAATGATTAAGTCGGCGAGTACCAGCACGGCGGGAGGCGCGGGGCACAGATGATGTTTCGGTTTAAGGGCCGATGGATTTAACCACGGAGAACACAGAGGACACGGAAGGGAAATTGTTTTAGGTCTGGCCGTAGTTGACTAAGCCCCCTTCTTTTCCGCTTCGAGTTTCGGAAAGAGAATGACTTTTTCGCCGAGGGGGGCGCCGGCGAGGGTCGCGCCCCAGGCGAGCTGGCCGTGCCAGAGTTCGACGGGCGGCTGGCCGAGCAGGGCGAGGATGCGCGCGGAAACTTCCGGCATGACCGGGGTGAGGGTCACGGCGGCGAGACGCACGGCTTCCGCCAGGTGCGCCAACGACGTGGCGAGGCGGGCCGGGTCGGCCGGACTGCCGGACTTGGCGAGCTTCCACGGCGCGCGCACGTCCAGGTAGCGATTGATGCTTTTGACGAAGACATTGAGCTTTTCGAGCAGCAGGTGAAACTGAAAACCGTCGCAAAGCGGGTAAATTTCTGGCGTGAATTTTTCCCACTCGGCGCGCAAGGTCTGCTCAGGTTCCTCAGCAACCGTGGCCGCGGGCACGCGCCCGGCGGCATAGCGCGCGACCATATTGAGCAGACGGGCGACGCAATTGCCGAGGTCGTCGGCCAGCTCGCTGTTGTAGCGGGCGGTGAACTGGTTGAGGGAAAAATCCGCGTCCTGCCCGACGGCCATTTCGCGGATGAGGAAATAGCGGAACGGGTCCGCGCCATGCGAGGCAATCAAATCGAGCGGGCTGAAGCGCTCTTCGCCCGCCGCCTTGGCTTTTTCGATGTCGGTTTTCGATTCTTTTTTGCCGCCGCTGAACCACCAGCCATGCACGAGCAGGCGCTGCGGCAGGGGCAGGCCGAGGGCTTTGAGCATGATCGGCCAATAGACGGCGTGCGGCGGCACGAGGATGTCTTTGCCGATGACGTGCACGTCCGCGGGCCATCGTTCCTCGAACTCCGGCGTGCCGTAGCCGACGGCGGAAACGTAATTGACCAGCGCGTCGAACCAGACGTAGGTGACGTATTTTTCGTCGAAGGGCAGAGGGATGCCCCAGCCGAGGCGTTCGCGGGGGCGCGAGATACAGAGGTCGTTGAGCGGCTCCTTGAGGAATTCGACGACTTGTTTTTGGCGGAAGGCGGGGAAAATCCAATCCGGGTGGTCGCGCAAAAAACCGTTCAGCCAGGCCCGGTGTGATTCGAGGGGGAAAAAATAGTTGGGTTCGACGACCTCGACGACTTCGCCGTAGATTTCCGGCCACTGGCCGTTGACCTTGTCTTTTTCGAGGAGGAACTGCTCCTGGCGCGCGCTGTAAAAGCCGCGGTATTCGCCGAGGTAAATCAAGCCCGCATCGAACAGTTTTTGCAGGATGGCGCGGACTACGTTTTTGTGGCGCGGCTCGGTGGTGCGGAGGTAGTCGTCGTTGGTGATGTGGAGGGTGCGGAGGAGGGTCTGGAACTCGAGGGCGACGGCGTCGCACAGGGCCTGGGGTTCGATGCCGCGCGCCTGGGCGGATTGCTGGACCTTCTGGCCGTGCTCATCGAGGCCGGTCAGGAAATGCACCGGCGCGCCCCGCAGCCGTTGAGTGCGCGCCACCACGTCGGCCAGCACTTTTTCATAGGCGTGGCCGAGGTGGGGCGAGCCATTGGCGTAATCAATGGCGGTGGTAATGTAAAAGGGCTTCATGGTGGCGCGCCGGGGCGCGGGGAAACGGACAATAAAGCGCAAAAAAAGGCACGCGGCAAGCTCCACCATGCCGCCAGAGCCAAATGAGCGAAAGACCGATTTTTCGGTTGCAGCCGGCGGGGCGGGCGTTTAGGTTGACCCTTTACACACTACTTTCGCCATGTCCCAACATCCCAGCTTCCGCCTCGGCGTCGGCGCCTCCGGCAAGAAACGCAACGTACTCAAGCGCTTTGAACGCGTCGAGTTGATGAAGAAACGCGGCCAGTGGAAGGACGGCCGGCGCGTCATGGGGCTGCCGAAGACGCGGATCGGGGACTAGCAGAGGGAGGGCCCTGAAGCGACTGAGGTAGCTGAGGCGACTGAAGGGCCAAGGCAAATTGCTGACTTCTGAATACTGATTGCTGAATACTCAAAAGCGCGATGGCACTTGGGTTCAGTTTAGACCATTTCCCAATGGGTTATGGATTGAATGGACGATATGGACTGAATGGACCATGGGGAACGGCTTCTATAGAAGTCCAAGGGCCTCATGGAATTGTTTTTAGGCTGGATGAAAGCCAAATTCTTTAACGCTCCCCAGTCACAGTCGCCGAGTGCCCTGCCTGCTCACGCCGGCATGCCGGCGGGTTGGGCGCCGGGGCCGAGATCCTCTCCCGCGCGTTTGGCCTTGTCGGGCGCGAGTTCTTTACCGGGGACGGTCACGGGCTTGCGCTGCTGGGGTGGGATGATCGGCGAGGTGATGGCGCCGGTTTCGAGGATTTCATGCACGTGCCGGCCTTCGATGGTTTCGTATTCGAGCAGGGCCGCGGCCACCTTGTCGAGCGCGGTGCGGTTTTTCGTGAGGATGTCCTTGGCGCGCTGGTATTGCTCGTCCACCAGGCGGTGGATTTCCGAATCGATTTTCCGCGCGGTTTCCTCGCTGTAGCCGTGGTTGCGGCTGAGTTCCTTGGCGAGGAAAATCTGATCCTGGTTGTCGCCATAAGCGATGGGGCCGAGCGAGCTCATGCCCCACTCGCACACCATGTGGCGGGCGAGTTTGGTGACCATCTTGATGTCGCCGGAAGCGCCGCTGGTGATGTCGCCAAACTCGAGTTCTTCCGCGACGCGGCCGCCCATGCCGCAGCAAATTTTATTCAACAGGCTCTTGAGGCCCCAATTGAGCATGTCCTTGGTCGGGGCGAACATCGTGCTGCCGAGGCTCTGGCCGCGGGGGATGATGGTCACTTTGTGCAAGGGATGTTTGCCGTCATCGGTGACAGCCTGGACAATGGCGTGGCCGGCCTCATGGTAGGCGACGATTTTCTTGTCGTCGGCGTCCATGAGTTTGCGGCGTTCGCGCCCGTAGGAGATTTTTTCGCGGGCCTCGTCAATATCCGTCATTTGCACTTCGGATTTGCCGTAGCGGGCGGCGATGAGGGCGGATTCGTTGATCAAGTTGGCGAGATCCGCGCCGGAGAAGCCGGGCGTGTTGCGGGCGGCCAGGGACAGGTCCACTTCCTTGGCCAGCTTGATCTTTTTGGCGTGAACGCGGAGGACTTCCGTGCGGCCGTTGAGGTCGGGCAGGTCAATGATGATTTGGCGGTCAAAGCGGCCGGGGCGCAGCAAGGCGTTGTCCAGCACGTCGGGGCGGTTCGTGGCGGCGATGATGATGACGCCCTCGTGGCCGTCGAAACCGTCCATTTCGACGAGGAGGGAGTTGAGGGTTTGTTCGCGCTCGTCATTGCCGCCGCCCCAGCCTGCTCCGCGCTGGCGGCCCACGGCATCAATTTCGTCAATAAAGATAATGCAGGGGGCGTTTTTGCGGCCCTGCTCGAACATGTCACGCACCCGCGCCGCGCCGACGCCGACGAACATTTCGACGAAGTCGGAGCCGGATATGCTGAAGAAGGGCACCTTGGCCTCGCCCGCCACGGCCCGGGCCAGCAGGGTCTTGCCCGTGCCGGGGGGGCCGACCATAAGGACGCCTTTGGGGATGCGCCCGCCGATGCGCTGGAACTTTTTCGGATCCTTGAGAAATTCAACGACCTCCTGCACTTCCTCCTTGGCCTCATCGCAACCGGCGACATCGGCAAAGGTAATGCGCTCGCGGTCCCGCGTCAACATGCGCGCGCGGCTTTTGCCGAAGGCCATCGCGCCACGGCCGGCCATTTTCAATTGCTTCGTGAGCAACCACCAAAGGACGCCCACGATGATGAACCACGGCAGCAGCCCGATCAGGATGTTGAGGAAAATATTGTTGCCAGTGACTTCCTTGGCCGCGATCCCGGACTTGCCACCGTTGGTCAGATCGGTGTAACGCTGCTCGGTCAGCCGGCCAGCGGCGGTGAAGGGCTGGGCCTTCGCCGTTGGGTCGGTGCTGGAGCTCAAGTTGCCGGTCACGGTATACCACTCGTCGCCGCCGCCGCTGGTGGGGTCATTTCGGACCTCCAGGTCCTTAATCTCGCCGAGATCGAGTTTTTGTAAAACTTGCGCGATCGTCAAGATCTGCGGCGTCTCTTTGCCGGTGGATTGTGGAATCACCGACCACAAAACGATGAGCGTGACAATGCCCACAGCCCACATCAGCAGCGGTTTCGGGTTGAAACGATCCGGCTGACCGCCCGTCGGATTCGTTTTCTTTCGATTGGTAAAATTATCGCTCATAATTTGACGCTCAAACGGTTCATTATTTCGCAGGGTGGTGAATAAGTCAACCCTAGAGCGGCGTGGTTCGCCGACGTGAGGCGAAGGTCGTGCACCGGTGGCAAACCCGGCGTCCATAAGGGTTCATTTTGAGCATTACAGACAACGGGGAGGTGCGGTCGTTCCTTCGCAGGAATCTTTTTATCGGTAAACAAGTCCTGGAGCTTACGCCGGCCCGGCGCCCCCAGCGGACGGTAGCGGTCCCCGGGATGCCAGGAACGCACAAAAAGAACCAAGCCGGCCGATTTTTTCGGCAGTGCAAGATAGGCCTGGGTGGCGGGGTTGACCTGTCCCTCACGCAATTCCCTGAGCAGTTTCAGGTCCACAACCACGCGCCGCACGCACAATTGCGCGCCGTCGGGCAACTGCACCGCTTCCCCCGCAGTCAACCGGAACGGCCCCCAGGGTGTATTCGCGCCGGTTTCGCCGCCCATTAGCAAAAGTTTAACTTTATCCAGCACCATCCAGCGGCCCGGCCCAGCGCTCCAGCGGCCCGGCTGCGCGGCCAGCACGGCTTCGAGCAGGGTGTCGAAGGCCCGGGCGTTCAGGCTTTCCCGCGCTTCGTTGAGATAGAGCCACGAATGCAAGGCGCGCCGAACAATGGCGCGGGGCTGGCCGGCCATCCGCGCCAACGGCAAAGGCTCACCCACCGGCAAATCGCGCAAGAGGGCTTCGGTCAGGTTTTCGAGCGCCTCGGCGTCCTCTTCCAAGGCGGCCCGCGCGCGGGCCGCGCCGGCATTCAAATCACGGTTCGGCTCGGCCAACTGCCAAGCCGGCAGCACTTGGTGGCGGAGGCGGTTGCGCAGGTAATGTCCTTCGGCGTTGCTCGAATCCTCGCGCCAAACCGCGCCGGCTTTCCGCAAAGCCTCGCGCAATTCAGCACGTTCAAGATCAAGCAAGGGCCGCAACGGCACCATACCATCGGGAAACTCGCGCACCGGCCGCGGGGCGCACAGGCCGCTGGCGCCAAAGCCGCGCGCGAGGCGCATCAACATGGTCTCGGCAATATCGTCGCGCTGGTGGCCGAAAAAGATGAGGCGGGCCTGATGCGCGGCCAGTTGTTCGCGGAAAAACTTCATGCGCGCCTCGCGCAACGCCGCCTCGTTGATCGCGCCGCCCGGCGCGCGCCGCGCGGTGGCAACGGACAGGCCCAGGGCCTTCGCCAGCTTCTGGACAAATTTGGCGTCGTCCGCTGAATCCGGCCGCAGGGCGTGGTCGAAGTGGAGCACTAGCATCTGCTTTCGCTTTTTCGGAAAATGCGCCCAGAGCAACAACAGCGACGCCACCGAGTCCGCCCCCCCGGAAACGGCGACTGCCCAAGTTTCGTTCTCGCGCGCGTGCTGCTCCAGCCACGTCCGCACCCGCGGATGGAGGCGCACGACGGGGAGGGCGGCACCGAGCCGGGCGGCGGCCACTCGCCATGGGCGTGTGCCGACTTTGGGGGAGACCTGATGGGGCGTGGACATGGACGATTGAGCCGCTGCCGCCATCAGCCTGGCCATTGACCAAAAGTAGCGCGACCCTTTTCCTTTTGCCGCCGTGCCCGCCGGGTGGATTGATCGCGCTCGAGTTTGGACTCTCCCGGCAACCGGCCCTGCTGCGCCGCCCTGCGACGATAATTCAAAAAGATATGTTCGTGCCTGCCGATATCCGTCAGCCGAACTTCCTGGCCTACGCGCTTGTAGATTATAACGACATCATTATCCAAATGCGCATCCCAGTATCCCTGCCATTCCCGGGTCGACAGATGCTCGTTCCATTCCGGCGGCAGACGATCATGCTCGTGCAACGCTTCCACAAACGCTTGAAAGTTCACCTCAATCACCTCTCCAGAACCAAGCATCCGGGTAAAGGCGGCGTCAAACCGCCTTGTGATGGTGACGTTTTTCATGGCGCGTAAGATGGGCCATCAAAGCTTCCACAGAATCAAAACTTTTCCATTTGGTCTTGGGATCTTCGGCCTCGCGCAGTATCGCAATCGTGCGCGGCGTCAGCCGGTAATCGGCTGCCGGAGGGCGTTTGGCCAGTTTGCGCGTCAACGTTTTCACGATAAAGGTGATACAATCCGGTCCATGCTTAGTCAATTCCTGATTCCGACCGGTCCCAGCCCTCGCGCGGAAATTACCGAGGCCAGCCCAGCCTTGCAGCTCCGGGGCCTCCTCCGGGAGCCAATCAGTTAGCCGCGACCAAGGCGGTTGGCACGGCTTTGAACGTCCATTGATAGGTTTGTGCCAAGCCCACTTGTCCGTCCCAGTTCGCCTCGTGCAGGGTCGCGGCCACCACCAGCCAGCCATTGGGCAGGTAGTGTCCCGTCACGTCAATCGCCGCCCACGCAGTGCCGTTCGCGGCCGAAGTCGGGCCTTCCGCACTCATATACAGCGTCCCGTCCGGCAGAATGTTGATCGAAATTTCGCGGCTGAATTGGACGGAATTCCACTCGGGCCAGACCAGCATCGTGCGGGAGTAGGCTTTGGCATTGGCCGTGACCAGGACGGCCTGGTCGCCCACTTGTGCGTTGGCCCGCACTTGGCCCACGCTGTAGGTATCGAGCAGGCCGTGGGTCTGGCGTTGTGCATCCGGAAAAAAGGCCACGGGACTGGACGGGCCGGACACCAACTCTGCCCGCCACGCACCGGAGGAGGGATGGCCTGGAGGGTTTTGCACGGAAACACGGGGGCCTGAGGTGGGAGACCAGTTTTCATACTTCGCCCGCACCGTAATGAACCGGTGCGCTAAAAGGGCCAGCCCCACTCCCAGAGCCAGCCAGACGAAAATCCACCGGGGTTTTCTTTGTCCCAGAGGTGAAGAAGGCGCAAGCTGATTAGATTCTGGATTCATGGCGAACGTCTCATTGTAAACGGGGCAAATGGAAAGTAAATTGTTTTTTCAGGGAGCAAAAAACGCGCATCGCAGGGATGCGCTGGCCCATTTCCACCTTGATAAAACGGTCAATTTCATTTCGTCGAAACGCCGATGGTCTCCCCGCCATACCAGCGATGCAAGACTGCGGGCACGCGCACGCGGCCGTCGGCTTCGAGGTTGTTTTCCAGAATCGCGGCGAGCACGCGCGGCACCGCGAGGCCGGAGCCGTTAAGCGTGTGGACGACTTCCGGCTTGCCGCCGTCGGCGGGGCGGTAGCGGATGCCCGCGCGGCGCGCCTGAAAGTCCGTGAAATTCGAGCAGCTCGAGACTTCCAGCCAGCGCTTTTGCCCGGCGGCCCAGACTTCGAGGTCGTATTGCTTGGCGTGCGGGAAGCCGATGTCGCCCACGCAAATCAGCAGCACGCGATACGGGAGGCCGAGTTTTTGCAGCAGGCGCTCCGCGTCGGCGCGCAATTTCTCCAACTCCTCGAAACTTGTCTCGGGCTTGACCCACTTGACGAGTTCGACCTTGTCGAACTGGTGCAGGCGATTGAGGCCGCGGACATGCGCGCCCCAACTGCCGGCCTCGCGCCGGAAACAGGGCGTGTAGCCGCAGCGGTAGAGCGGCAAATCCTGCTCGCCCAAAATCTCGCCGCGGAAAAAATTCGTCACCGGCACCTCGGCGGTGGGGATGAGATACAAATTATCCACGCCGACGTGATACATCTGGCCTTCCTTGTCGGGCAACTGGCCGGTGGCCGTGGCGCTGGCGGGGTTGACCATCAGGGGCGACCAGATTTCCGTATAGCCGGCCAGGCGTGCCTCTTCGAGGAAGAAGCTCACCAACGCGCGCACCAGCCGCGCCATGTCGCCGACATAGAATGGAAAGCCCGCGCCCGTGACTTTCACGCCACGCTCGAAATCCACCTGCTGCGAAAACCACGGAATGTCGAAATGCGGCGCGGCGTGCGGCGAAAGCTTGGCCACGTCACCCCAAGTTGAGACGGTGACGTTGTCGGCCTCGGTGCGGCCATCGGGCACGCTTTCGTGCGGGAGGTTCGGCACGGTCAGGGCGATTTTATCCCATTCCTCGTCGGCGGTTTTGGCCAGGGCTTCCAAGTCTTTGACGTGTGTGGAAAAAACTTTTAAGTAATTCTTTAGATCTTCTGAGCTGCTCAAACTCGGCAAAGATTTTTCTTCAGGGAATTGCTTCTGATACAACTTTAATATTTGCGCCTGAGAAAATGCGTCTAATTCAAAGGGTCGAGGTTTGAGTGACTTAACATAACTCTCCTGAATCTTCTTCTGTTCACTTCGAGCCTGCTCGGCCTCGGCGACGGCGGCGCGGCGCTTCGCGTCGGCGGCGAAAACGGCGTCAAAGTCCACGGCAAACTTCTTGCGCGCGACGGTTTTGCGCACGCGGTCGGGTTCTTCACGCAGCAGCTTGAGGTCAATCATGGGAGGGAAAACCGTTTAGAATGATGAATCTCCCCCACCCTGACGAGACTGAAAATCCGGGGCGTGAAGCGGGGCAATCCACCGCCGAAATGGAAGATCAGGAAATAATCCGAAAGCTCCAACTCGGCAAATGACCATCTCAAACACTAAAGATTGGGTTTTGACTTTTGACGGGAAAGGGAGATAGTTACCTCTTTAACGCCTTCTCGACATTCATCAAAACGATGTTCGCGCTGAGTTTGGCGAGTTTGCCGTCCGGGGCGCGGATGATGGTGTGGCGGGGGTTGTCCAAGGGATAAGGGCCGAAGCGTTCGTGGTCGGTGGGGCCGAAGAGGGCGACGACGGGGCGGTGCATCGCCGCGGCGAGATGCATTGGGCCGCTATCATTGCAAATGACGAGGCGCGCGGCGGCGATGATTTCCGGCAACTCCGCGAGGCCCGTGCGGCCCAGCAGGTTCGCAAAGCGGTCTTCGGGCCAGGTCAATTCCGGCTCGGGACCGGTGCTGCCGGCCCAGACAATCGAGAGATCGGGGCGGTGCTTGAGCAGGTGTTCGGTCAATTCATAAAAGCCCGGCCATTCCTTTTTCTTGACGCGGCTGTCGGGAAACATGACCAGCGGCCCGCGCTCCGCCCATTCCGGCGACAAGGCCGGGTGTTCGGTGGCCAAAAACTCGAGTGGCTCGACGGATAAGCGGTCGCTCAAGCCGAGCAGGGGCAGGAATTGGCGCAGGATGTCGAGCGCGTGGGAGTGGCGGCCGCCGGGCGGCAGCCTGGGATGCTGGCGGGTGAGCAAGCCCGCGCCCTCGCGGCCATCGGCCCGGCCGGCTTTGTGGGTCGCGCGCGCGGCGGCCAGGAGAAGCGCGCTGCGGGCCAGCCCTTGCATATCCAGCGCCCAATCATACTGCTCGCGGCGGATTTCCTTCGCCAGCCGCGCAAATGACGCCAGCGACCCGTGGCGGTCGAATTCATAGACGCGGTCCACCACCGGGCAGGCGCGCACGAGGGGCGCGAAGGCCTTGGCGGCCACCCAATCCACCTGCGCGTCAGTCGTTTGCGCCCGCAAAGATTGGGCCACCTGGAGGCCGTGGATGATGTCGCCCAACGAAGAAGGCTTGATTATCAGGACGCGGAGCATTTCAAAAGGGTGCGCCCCGCACGATGGCGGGGCCGCGCGGCAAATCCAACTTTTTTCGTGCTTTATTACCTACTGGCGGGAATCGGCTACATGCTGGCGGCGCTGCCGGAAAGCGTCCTGGCGGCTTGCTGCCGCCCGCTGGGCTGGCTCGTCGCCACCGTCCCGAGCGGCCGGCGGCGCACGCTGCGTGCGAACCTGCACCATGTTTTCCCGGACAAAACGGAGGCGTGGCGGCGGAAAATCGCCGTCGAGTCGGCCCGGCGCAGCCTGGAAATGGTGTTGTTTGTGCTGGCTTCGCCGTATTTCTCGAAGGCGCGGCTGCAGCGGCAGTTTCCGCTGGACGAGGATTTTCGGCGAATGCTGGACGAGCACCAGGCGACGCCGGGGCCAATTGTCGTGCTTTCGCCGCATTTTTCGCTGATGGAGGCGAATACGCTGGTGCCGATGCTTTATGGCAAGCCGCTGCCGCCCATGGCCGCGATTTACCGGCCGCTCGACGTGCCGGGCATGGAGCGCTGGGTCAAGGCCACGCGCGAGCGCTGGGGGCTGCGGCTGCTCTCGCGCAAGGCCGGCTTTTTCCAGGCGATTGATTTGCTGCGGCACAATGGCGCGGTCGTCGTCTTGTTCGACCAGAATGCCGGTGACCGCGGCGCGCTTTCGCTGTTTTGCGGGCGCGTGTGTTCGACCACCGAACTCGCCGGGCTGCTCGTCGAAAAGTGCCAGGCGCGGACGTGCTTCATTTACCCGGAGCGCCGCGGTTTTCTGCGCGCGACGATCCGCGGCGAATACCTCGTCAACCCGCCGGGGGGCGACGCCGTGCTTTTTGCCGCGAACCGCTGGCTCGAAGAGAAATTGCGTTCGAGCGAGGAGGTCTGTCCGGACTGGCTCTGGCTCCATTCGCGCTGGCGGCATCAGGACGAGCCGCGGCGGCGCTTCCGGCTCGAATCGAAGCGCAATCTGCTCGCACCCCAACTCGCCAGCCTCGGCCTCGCCACCCCACCCCGCGTCACGCGCTTTTTCATCCGGCTGCCAAATTGGCTCGGCGACGTGGTCATGGCCCTGCCGCTGCTGCGCGCGTTGCGGAAGGGTCGCCCCGACGCGGAACTGACGCTGCTCGCGCCCGCCGCGTTTGGGCCGTTGCTCGAAAAACTGGCCGTCGGCGACCACATGCTGGCGGTGCCGATGAAAGGCTCCGAGCAACGACAATTTTTCCGCAGCCTGCGTGAGGAATACCCGGATACTTATATTTTCTTCACCAATTCCCTGCGCGGCGATCTGGGCGCGAAGGCCACCGGCGCGCCGCAGCGCTTTGGGATGACGCGGCCCGGCAAATGGCGCCCGCTGCTCACGCACGAATGGCGCGTGCCGGAGGATTTGGATGAAACGACAATGCACCAGACGCGCGTGTGGGAGAAATTTTTCCAGCACTTTGGCCTGCGCGAAGAGTTGGATTTGACGGCGTTTACGATGCCATCCAAGCGGGCGCAGCAAGACTGCGCCCCTACAATAAAGTCTGCGTCCGCGACGAACCAGGGCGGTCTTTTGATTGGCTTGATTTGCGGCACGGAAAATTTTCCCGAAAAACGCTGGCCGGCGGCGCGCTGGCGCGAATTGATTCAGGCCATTCTGGCGGTGCGTGCCGACGCGCAGATCACGCTATTTGGCACGACGAACGATATGCCGATAACGAAGGCCGTGGCGGATGGTTTTTCGCCCAACCAAGTTCTCAATCACGCGGGTCAAACCACTTTGGTCGAATTCGCCGACGCGCTGGGCGATTGCGCGGTGGTTGTCTGCAACGACACCGGCGGGATGCACCTGGCGAATCTGTTGGGCGTGCCCGTCATCGCCCTCTACGGCCCGACGAATCCCCTGCGCACCGGCCCGATTTTCGCCGCCCCGCGCGTCATCCTGCAACCCCCTGGCTGCCCGCCCACCGGCGGCGCGCCCCTCACGAAACTCTCCTCCGTCCAAGTGGTCGAGGCGTTACAGCCCTGGCTGAGGCAGAGTGCATCTTAAGCTCTATCACGGTTACATTATCGAATTGCAGACCCCCCGAAACCTCCGTAAAGACTGACCATGCCGTCCAACTTTGACCAAGCATTTGAGAAGGTGAAGCAACTTGTGGCCGATTTCCAAGCCAACGAGAAATTCTACCTCTCTCCGGCATATCAGGAGCAGGAAGCCCGCCACGATTTCATTGACAAGTTCTGGAGCGCGCTGGGCTGGGATGTAAACCACGAGACGCAAAAAAATCCTTACGAGCAGGAAGTAAAAGTCGAGCGCAAGGGACAGGGGGCTTCCCAACGCAAGGCTGACTACGCTTTTTTTCTTAGTCCCGATTTTCGAAACGTGAAGTATTACGTTGAGGCTAAAAAACCGTTTGGAGATATCGCGACCAGGGACAATTACTTCCAAGCCATACGCTACGGATGGGGCAGCCAGACCCCTGTTGCCGTGCTCCACAATTTCGAACAGTTTGAGATGGTGGATTGCCGCTATATGCCAAACGTAGAAACCGCGCTGCAGCAATGCATCCGAAAATACCGTTGTACCAATTATCTAGAGCAGGAGAAATTTGCCGAAATCTACTGGCTCTTCTCCCGCGAAGCCCTGGCAGGTGGTTCTCTGAAAAAATTTGCGGAAACGCTCCCCAAAAAACGACGCAACGTCGCCAAGCCCGGCTTAGCCAAAGGCGGAGATGAACCTATGGACGAAGCATTTCTTGCGGAACTCGGTCACCAGCGTGCAGCCCTCGCCCGTTCCTTCAAAAACAACAATCCGGAGCTTGACGGCGAAAAACTCACCGAACTCACCCAACGCACACTGGATAGGCTGGTTTTCCTGCGTTTTCTCGAAGACAAACATATCGAGCCGCAAAACCGCATCCCTTATTTCGGCGACAAAAGAACGGCCTGGCAGGACTTTATTGCCGAATCCCGTCGCTTGGACGGCATCTACAATGGCATCGTTTATAAACACCACGACCTGTTGGATTCGCCCTGGTTTAAGGTTGATGACGACACTTTTGCTTCGATCTGCAAACGGCTGGGTCACCTCCATTCGCCTTATGACTTTAACGCCATCCCCATTCATATTCTCGGCGGCATTTATGAACGTTTTCTTGGGACGGTCATTGTCACAACTGATAAACGGGCAACCCCAGTCGAGAAGCCAGAGGTGCGCAAGGCCGGCGGCGTTTACTACACCCCCGAATACATAGTCCACTACATCGTCGAAAACACCGTGGGCAGGTTAATTGAGGGCAAAACACCGGCACAAATTGAAAAGTTACGCTTTGCTGACATCGCCTGCGGCAGCGGTTCATTCCTTCTGGGCATTTACGATTGTCTGCTCCGCTACCACACCAAGTATTACAACGACAATCCCGCCAAGGCAAATATAGGAGGTAAAGGAAAAAAGGGGCTATGGCCAGATTGCGAACAGCGTGACGACGGTTTACATCTAACCTTGCGAAAAAAACGGGAAATTCTACTGAACAATGTTTATGGCGTGGACATAGACGCGCAAGCTGTGGAAGTCGCACAACTCTCCCTTTACCTCAAACTATTGCAGGACGAAACACCAGCCTCCGCCCGCGAACATCAGTTGGAATTCCACGAAACAATTTTACCCCCGCTCAACAAAAACATCATCTGCGGAAATTCCCTGATTGGGACAGACATTTTGGACGAGCAACTGTTCGCCGGAGGGGAAGAACGCAAACTCAACGCGATGAATTTCGAGGACGCCTTCCCGCATATCTTCAAGCGCAAGAGCCTGACCAATGAATTGCACGAGCCGCCGCCATCCGCTCCGCTTGGTTTTGACCTGCCTGGCACACCATTGCATGGTGCTTTCAGTTACAAGAAGCTCAAAAAGGCCAAACTCACCACGGGATCGCGACCATCCGAATCAAATTTGGCAGGTGGCTTTGACGCCATTGTCGGCAATCCGCCCTACGGGGCAACTCTCACCCCGGCTGAATCAGAATATTTGTTGCAAAAATTCAAACTTCAGGAATACCAACTTGATACTTATCTTTTGTTTGTCGAACGCGCCTTGTCGCTAGTCGTTGAAAAGGGGTTAATAGGCCTGATTATTCCGAACACCTGGCTGCTCAATTTACTTTCACCGCAAATCCGAAAAGCAATTTTTGAAAAAACAAAAATCGAGAGCATCGCGCATTACCGTTACCCGGTCTTTCATCAAGCGACGGTTGACACCGAGGTGGCCATCTTCAGAAAGCAAAAACCAGATGTGGCAGACATGATCAATATCACACTGGTGGAAAAAGACGGACGCACGGATAACTACCCAATAGCGCAACAGCGCTGGCGGGACGGCCACGGGAAAGCCGTAAATATATTCGAGCGGCCGGAAATGATTGGCTTGGCGGACAAACTAAAATCACTTCGGCGCTTGGACGATGTTTGCCGGATTACCCAAGGCGCGAAACCGTTTCAAGTGGGCAAGGGAAAGCCGCCCCAAACCCGAAAGGTTGTTGATGAAAAACCATTCGTTTCCACGAAGCGGGAAAATTCAACTTTTCGGCCGCTGCTCCGTGGCAGTTTGATGAACAAATACACCATCTACTGGAACAAGGATTACTGGATTAGTTTTGGCGACTGGCTGGCCGAGCCACGCTATTCAGCGGATTACGACGCAAGCGTCAAAATTATTGTTCGCCAAACTGGCGACTCCTTGATCGCCACCCTTGATCGTGAACAATTTATTGTGCGCGACAATCTTTACACCATGGTTCCGCGTGCAGACGCATTGGATTTAAGGTTTATCCTGGGGCTGATCAACTCGACCCTCTTGAATTGGTTTTACCAAAATGTGCTTAATCCAGAACGAGGAGAAGCTCTGGCGCAAGTAAAACGCGGCCATCTGGCTGAGCTGCCAATACTTGAATTTAAGGCTGCCGAGGCCCGCTACGCCCGCATTGTCCAACTGGTGGAACAAATGCTGGCCGCGCAGAAGCAACTGGCTGGCGCGCAAACCGACAAGGACAAGAGTTATTACGAAAAAAAATGTGCCTCACTGAGCCGGCAAATCGACGCGCTGGTCTATGACCTTTACGGTTTGACCGAGGACGAAATCAAAATCGTAGAAGGAGCCACCGCATGAAAACCCAACTTGCTCAGCCTCACCCAAGTCAACGAACGACCCAGACCGTCCGCGCATCGTCACGCAAAAAGCACGGCCCTGCTGCGGCGCGGAAGGCGAACGGAGACCAATTTAAAGCCGACTTCCGCGCTTGGCGGTCGACGCTCCCGGCTGGCATGGAACGCGAAACGTTCCTCATGCCGTGGGCAATCGCCGAATCTGTCTGCGCCGAAGTTTCACGCTTTTTCGATCTCGAATTGCCCGCTCGTTACACCGGTTGGCTGGAAGCGAAGGCGCTGCATTGTTACGATGGCAATCCCCATTTCCACAAACTTATGCATCGCGGCGGCAATCGTTCAATAGACCTGCTTTATGCATTCATGCGGCACTGGCTGACGAGTTTTCTGCATTTGGAACGTCCAGATTTATTCCGTTGTCTACCGGTTGATTTTGGCAACGGCCTACGTTTGCCAGACGGCCTGCATCCGCACCTCAATCGGATGGGTGGCGGGCCGGGTTTTATCCCGAGGCCACTCCCATGGGATGCCTCGCGGGTGACACGGCACGAACGCTGGGCATGGCTGAAAGGGGTTGTAATTCCCGACGGTCCCGCATTCTCCCACCCGCACGGTTGACCGCGTGTTGCCTTGCCGCCACTGTTTTTCCCCACCCCACCCCATGCCTGCCGCTGTTGAAACCGCTTTGCGTTGCTGCCCATTGTGCAGTTCGGACAACCGCGCCCAGCCGGCCAGCCCTTATAGCCAGGCGCCGTGGGAGTTGAAGACTTGCGCGGGGTGCGGGTTTGTTTACCTGGAAAATCCGCCGGGGTATGTGGCGCTGGAGGAGAATTTCGCGTGGGAAAAAACTTCAGCGGCCGAAGAGGCCCGGCGCGATGCCGACGGCCGCTGGCCAAGCGCCTCAGCCGCGCGTTCCGCCATTTCCGCCAGCGCGTGCTCAAGCGCGACAAGCTGACGGCGCTGCTGTTCCGCGAGTTGCCGAGCGGGAAGGTGCTCGATATCGGGTGCGGGGGCGGCGGGGTCATCAGCCGGCTGCCGGCCGGCCGTTACGAGCCGCACGGCATCGAAATCTCCCGCGCGCTGGCCGCGCAGGCAAACGCGCTCGCGCGGGCGCGGGGCGGTCGCGTGGTGCAGGCCAACGCCATCGCCGGGCTGGCCCAGTTGGCGCCGGAGTCGCTCGATGCCGCGCTGCTGAGCGGCTTCCTCGAACATGAGACGCAGCCGGCGCTCCTGCTGCGTGAGCTGCGGCGCGTCTTGCGCGCGGGCGCCCCGGTCATTGTCAAGGTACCCGAATTACGGGTGCGTCACCCGTGTCGTGCGCGGGGCCAAATGGTGCGGCTTCCGCCATCCCGACCACGTCAATTATTTCACGCCGCGCAGCCTCGCGCGGCTGGCGGGCGACTGCGGTTTCCGCGTCGCCCGCTGCACGCTGGGCGACCGCTGGCCCCTGTCGGACAACCTCTGGGCCGTGCTGCGGAAATAAAGATTCAGAGTTGCGCGCGGCACGCCGCCGGATTGAATGGTCTTTTCCCTTGTTCAAAGTTTACCAACCCTTTTTTAAGTATCTGCGTCCGCACCGAAGGGCGCTGATCCTGGCGACCCTCTGCGGCATCGTCGCGGGTTCCAGCAGCGGCATCGGCCTGCCCCTGCTCTTCAACAATGTGCTGGGCCGGGCCTTTGGCGCCAATGCAAACAGCGCCGCGCCGGTGGAAATCATGCTCGCCGACCAGGGCAAGGCGTTGCCAACGCCGCCCAGTTTGCCCACGATCAGCGAGGAGCAGGCCTTCAATGTCGGCACGCGCCTGTCCGGGCCATTGCTGGCGATTCCCGGCGTGGACAGCGTGAGCGTCATTCAGGAACCACCGCCCCCGGAACCGCCCTCGAGCTGGTTGCACCGCTTTTTGGCCAAGCTCGGCCGCCCATCCACCCCGGCCCCATCCTCCGGCAACTTCGCGCTGGAAATCAAATTCGACAGCCAGGCCGACGAGGACCAGGCGAATGTCTCCGATAGTATAAAAAAAACAATCGGCAACGAAAACGTCCCGGTTGTCGTGACCGCTCTGCACGCCGGGCTGGGTGAGGTGATTTTGCTGGCCGCGCTCGTGCCCTTGATGTTCCTGGTGCGCGCGGCCTTCGGCTACGCGAGCGGCCTGTTGTCCACGCGCGTCGCCGTCGAATTCTCGCGCAGCATCCAGCAGGATGTCTTCGACCATTTGCAGGCGATGCCGATGGCGTTTTTTGACACACACCAGCGCGGCGACCTGCAAATGCGCCTCAACCGCGACACGATGCTCGTGCAATGGTCCATCCTCGACACCGCGCCCGATTTGCTGCGCCAGCCCTTCCAAGCCGTCTTCGCCCTCTCGGCCATCATCTGGCTTTCGATCGTCAACCACGAGATCGGCTTTGTCGTCGCCTTCCTCATTGTCGCGCCGGTGTGCCTGCTGCCCGTGCGCATCCTCGGGCGCAAGCTCCGCCGCCGCTCGCGCGAATGGACGGAGCATTCCTCGACCATCGCGCAGCACATCTGGGAAAATTTCAACGGCATCCATGAAATCCGCTCCTTCAGCCTCGAGGAGGCGCAGAAGCGCGGCTTCGAGGAGAAATTGCGCGCGATGCTCCACTCGCAATTCAAAATCAAAAAATACCTCCTGCTCCAGCAGCCGAGCATGGAGACGGTGGTCGCGCTGCTCATCAGCGGCATCTTCGTTTACGCCTGGGCGCGCGGGATTTCGTTCGCCACCTTCACGGCCTTTGGCATGGCGCTCTATTTCGCCTTCGACCCGATCAAGCGCATCGGCCAGATCCTCAATACCCTCCACCAGGCCAAGCCCAACCTCCAGCGCCTCCAGGATTTTTTTGCGATCCAGCCCGACATCCAGGACCCGCCCCATCCGAAGGTGCTCGACCGCGTGCGCGGCGAAATCACTTTCGACCACGTCGTCTTCGCCTACGGCGAAACGCCCGTGCTGCACGATGTGACGGTGACGATTCCCGCCGGCTGCAACTGCGCGCTCGTCGGCCACAGCGGCGCGGGCAAAAGCACCTTCGCCAAACTCATCCCGCGCTTTTACGAAGTGCGCCAGGGCCGCGTCACGCTCGATGGCGTGGACGTGCGTGACGTGCGCCAGGTGGACTTGCGCCGACACGTTGCGGTTGTGTCGCAACACCCGGTGCTCTTTGATTTGTCGCTCCTGGAAAACATCCGCCTCGGCCGCCCCGGCGCGAGCGAAGCGGAGGTGATCGAGGCCGCCCGGCGCGCCTATGCCGACAGTTTCATCCGTGGCTTTGCCGACGGTTACCAGACCCTCGCCGGCGACCGCGGCGACCGGCTCTCCGGCGGCCAAAAGCAGCGCCTCGCCCTGGCGCGCGCCTTTTTGAAGAACGCCCCCGTGCTCCTCCTCGACGAAGCCACGTCGGCCCTCGACATCGAAAGCGAAAAAGCCATCCAGACCGCGCTGGCCGACCTGATGCAAGGCCGCACCGTGATCTCCATTGCTCACCGCCTCAGCACCATTCGCAGCGCGAAATTGATTCTCGTCTTTGACCAGGGCCGCCTCGCCGCGCAAGGCTCCCACGCCGAGTTGATGCAAACCAGCCCCCTCTACCAAAACCTCGTGCAGCAGCAAACCCTCGGCGGCGAAATTCTCCCGGCCTGAAATTCTTAACGACGCGCGCGATGGTTTTGAAAGTGGTGCCGGACCGGGGACTTGAACCCCGAACCAATTGATTAAGAGTCAACTGCTCTACCATTGAGCTAGCCCGGCGCGGTTGGAACCGCCACTCCGCCATCACCCCAGCCGAAGCCGGCGACGGCGGAAGGTTCAGCATAAAAAACCCCGCCCGCCCTTGGCAAGCGGAAAGCGGCCTGCCTGCTGGTTGTTGCTCTGTAGAAAACTGCATTTCCTCGATGCCTGACAGGGGACCTTCGGGTGTTTTCTACGGAGCAAAATCGAGTAATAACTGTCCACGCTTCGAATCGGTCGAGAATCTCTGGCAAACCAATGCTTGCCGAGTCACGTATAAATCGGAAAGCTTAACCACAGTTCTGACCTTAAACTCCATTTATGTCATCGTGGAAAAATAAATTCGCTGTTATCACGGTCTTATTTTTGACGTTAACGTCTCTGGCTGACGTGACGACGGAGGCAGCCCACACTGTTGACCTGCGCCAAGACAATAATCTGAAAGCATTTTTTGATGGAGGTTTAAGGCCATGGCGTTTGCCCGGCTTGGAAAATTACACTTGCGTCCTAATGAACGAAGATTTTCGAATTCTTTTGCCCGGCAATACAAGCGTTCGTTTGCAGCCTGAAATGGTACAGATTTCCGTACTGGCGAAAAACGAAATCGATAGGATAGATATTACATATCACACAAAGCCTCGATTAGAAGCTGACAAAGATATGAAGCAAATATGCCACGATTTACAACTCCCCACAGATGGATCAAATAATATTACTGGCAGGGATCGAGATGGTGATTGGGGTGCGATCAAAGTAATCAATGATCGCCTATCTGTTCATGTTGGACTTCAAACTGCACCAACTTTAACCGTCAACAATGCCATGCTCTGGGTGGTCATCGAATGGAAATATCCAGATGCATCAATGAAGTTTTTGACTGGGCCAATTCAACCGCCACCTGGCTACGAAAATGTTTCCATGGATGAACCTGCGCGTGTTTCGCGACTACCAATTCCTTTGAGCAGGATTGTGTTGGTTGAAGTATTACTAGGATTCCTGGCAATTCTTTTGGGCGGCGTGATTATCTACGCGCGCAGTAAAAAAAAATTTGAGCACACCGACAAGCTTGTATAAAATAGGTCTGAGCGCTAATCTTGTCAGCAACACATCTAGACGCTTACATTACCCAACGCACAAGCAACCGTCTCGATTTGGCGGCATTGGACCGCAGTCTCCACTACCAACTTCCTGAACATGAAAACCACCCTTCAATTCCTGGCTCTCGCGGCCAGCTCCTTGATTGTAGCCGGCTGTGTGGCCAACCCGCCGCAGCCCGCCGCCCATGCGGGTGCGCCGCTCGTTTATTTTGAAGTCGCGGGGCCGGATGGCCCGCGGCTCAAGGATTTTTATACCACCGTGTTCGGCTGGAATATTGATGCCAATTCCACCATCGCCGCCGCGTCCACCGGCGGCCTCCGGGGCGGCATCCGGCAAGACCCGCCGGAAAAGATTTTCTATATCGGCGTGCCGGATGTCACGGCGGCGTTGAAGCAGATCGAGGCCGCGGGCGGGCACATGGTCACCCCGCGCACGGTGGTGCCCGGCGTTGTCACCTTTGCGCTCTTCACCGACCCCGCCGGTAATCGCCTCGGTCTGGCGGAATTCGGCAGCTACCCCGCCAATCCTTAGCTTAAACCTGCGGCTTTAAAGCCACTTTTTGCCATCTGGGCAATGAACACAGGTTGACTTTGAGCGCGGACCGCTTCTACGGGCTGGTCGCCACCGGCGGCGCGGGCTGGGTCGGGTCGGCGCCAATGGGTTGGGTCGAATCGGCGGCTTTGGGCGGGGTCGAATTTGGATTCTTGGGCAACGGCGCATCCGGATTGAACACCTGCACCTGTTGGTGGAACTGGTCCGGCGTCAAATCGCCATTGAGGTAATGCTGGTCCATGAGCTGCTCGCCCAGGGCGGCATTATCATCGGTGTGTTGCGCATTGTAATAGGCTTCGTTAAAGGCGTCGCAACCCGCCAGCCACAGCGACACGGCGAGCAACGCGACCGCCCACCGCCGGCGGCCTTGCGTTGTTGAAAATGAATTGTTCATAAGAAATAGGATTATAAATCAAGGCAGCCAGGGATAGCGGCGGAAGTTCGGTGGGCGTTTTTCCAGAAACGCGCGTTGGCCCTCCGCGCCCTCCTCTGTGAGGTAATAGAGCAACGTCGCGTTCCCCGCAAGCTCTTGCAAGCCCGCCTGGCCGTCCACGTCCGCATTGAAGGCGGACTTGAGACAGCGGATCGCCAGCGGGCTTTTCGCCAGGATTTCCTGCGCCCATTGCACGCCTTCCGCTTCCAGTTGCGCAACCGGCACGACCTTGTTCACCAAACCCATGTCCCGCGCCTCGGCGGCGTTATATTGGCGGCATAGATACCACAGCTCGCGCGCCTTTTTCTGCCCGACAATGCGCGCCAGGTAGCTCGCGCCGAATCCGCCGTCAAAACTCCCGACCTTCGGGCCGGTCTGGCCAAAAACCGCGTTGTCCGCCGCAATAGTCAGGTCGCAAATCACCTGCAAAACATGCCCGCCGCCGATGGCGTAGCCCGCCACCAGCGCGATGACCACCTTGGGCATCGAGCGGATCAGCCGCTGCAAATCGAGCACGTTGAGCCGCGGCGTCCCGCGCTTATCCACATACCCCGCCGGGCCGCGCACGCTCTGGTCGCCCCCGGAGCAAAAAGCGTATTGCCCATCCGTGTGCGGCCCCGCGCCCGTCAGCAGCACGACGCCGATGGCCGGGTCCTCGCGCGCGTCAATGAAGGCGTCCACCATCTCGAACACCGTCTCGGGCCGGAACGCATTGCGCTTGTGCGGCCGGTTGATCGTCACTTTGGCGACGCCGTCGCACTTGTGGTAGAGGATATCCTCGTAGTCGCGGACTGTTTGCCAGTTCATGGAGGAGGGAGGTTTACCGCGAAGACGCAAAGGGCGCAAAGATGTTTTCTATAAAACCATCGAGCCGCGCAAACACAACATTATCATATACCGTTAAAGTGCTGGGCCATGGCCGCGCGGAACGCCGCGTCGCGCTTGCGGTTCGTGCGCAATTCAATGAGGCGCACGCCGCTTTTGGGCAGCGGCAGCAGCCCGCGCTCGAATTCCCGCCAATTCTTCGGGCGCTGATAGTCAAAATTATAAAGCGCCGCGAGCTTTTTGAAGTCCACCCCTTGCGGCGTAGCGAAGAAACGTTCGAAGGGCGGGTCGAATTGCGCGATCGGCAGGTGCTCGAAAATCCCGCCGCCGTCGTTGTTGACGCACACGATGGTCAGGCTCGCCCCCGGCGGCAACTCGCGTGCCGCCAGCAAACCGTTCTGGTCGTGCAGCAGCGCCAGGTCGCCGGTGTAGAGCACGGTCGGTTTTCCCGTCGCGTGCGCCATGCCCAGCGCCGTCGAGGCCGTGCCGTCAATCCCGTTCGCGCCGCGGTTAAAATACAAATGCTGTCCGCGGCCCGCCTCCCAGAAAAATTCGCAATCGCGCACCGGCATCGAGCTGGCCACGAACACCGGCGTCGCCTCCGGCAACTTGCGCGACAACACCCACGCCGCCTTGCCCTCGAAGAGCGGCTCCAGCGCGGCGAAACGCTGCGCCACCGCGTCGGCCGCCGCGCCCTCCCGCTGCCGCCAGCGCGCCCGGTAAGCCTTATCCGCCGCCGGCGGTTTCGCGTCCGCCGTGCTCAACTGCGCCAGCGACCCGCGCCAGTAATGCGCCCCGCGATGCAGCGGGTCCACATTGTCCGGCCCGTCGTGGATAATCAGCGTCGGCGCGTGCCACTGTCCCAGCCACGCGCGCAACACCTTGCTCGTCGGGAGCGGCCCCAGTTGGATCACTGCTTCCGGAGGGAGATTCGCCGAATGTTTTGGCGAACGCAAAATTAAATCGTAATGACCGATGATTTGCGACGCCAGCTCAGGCGCATGGCGCAGCGGACTGAGCGCGTCCGCCAGAATCGGCCAGCCGCGCCGCTTTGCACACCCCGCGAGTTGTTTGACATACCTTTCGCGGTCCGCCGGTTGCGCCGGCCCGGCGATAATAACCCCCGCTTTCGCAGACAACACCTCTCTCGCCGCGGAGGAAAAACCCGCCGCCGTCCCTTCGCCTTGCCCCACCTCCTGCTCCACCCCGCTCAATATGCTTTGCAAATCCACCCGCGCCGGCGCGGTGAAACCCGCCTGCGCCACCGGCGCCAATGGTTCACGAAACGGAAAATTCAAATGCACCGGCCCCGGCCAAGGCTGATGCGCGCGCGCCCACGCCTGCACCAGCGTCTGCCGCAAATACCGTAAAAGCTCGAGCCGGTTCTCCGGCAGCGCGACCTCATGCTGCCAGCGCGGGTAGTGGCCGTAAATTTTCGTCTGGTCAATCGCCTGCCCCGCCGCGCAATCGCGCAATTCCGGCGGCCGGTCAGCCGTGAGCACCAATAAAGGAACCCCGCCCAAGCTCGCCTCGATCACCGCCGGGAAGAAATTCGCCGCTGCCGTGCCCGACGTGCAAACCAGCGCCACCGCGCGCCCCGACGCCCGCGCCAGCCCCAGCGCGTAAAACGCCGCCGACCGCTCATCCAGCACGGAAATCGCCGCCCACCCCTCCTGCCGCGCCAGCCCCCACACCAGTGGCGCCGACCGCGACCCCGGCGCAATCACCGCGTGCCGCACCCCCAGGCGCGACAATGTCCCAGCCACAATTTCCCCCCAAAGGCAGTTAACGTTCGGGATGGACGAGATGGTAAGCATGGGGTATCTGCAAATATAGGTCACATTTAGGCCGAATAAGCAAAGAAATTTATATCGGGAGGGGTTGCCGGTTTCAGGTTGGAAGTTACAGGTTGGAATACCCAGTCTGAATTCTTTTGGGACTTGAGGATGCAAGGTTTTCGTCCCGGAGAGCGCGGGTGTCCCGCCCGCCGTCCTCGGTGTCCCGCCGAGGACATCTTCGCAATTCGGAGATGCGTCCAGCTTTGCCGGTTTATGCCGAAAGCGGTCGGCGAGACGCCGACCGCAGCGACCGGGACGGTCGCGCTCCCCGGGACTGAAGAAATGCGCCGATTGCGCCTATACCCTCCATGGCAATATCGTTTAAATTCATTTGATAAATAGTATTACAAGGCACCACCCTCCTTTTTGTTGCGACGAAACCCGCCGTGCCAAACAAAATCACTTCCGCCCTGCACCTTGATCAAAAACTTCGGCCGTTTTTTCAAAATCTTAGGTAATGAGGTAAAGCCTGACCCCATCTTGGCCCAGGACGCCGCCCATTGGTTTGCCCACTGCGGCTATAGTTTTATCTAAAACGCTCTAGCGTAAGAATCTTATTCGGTGGTGTATTCATGCAACGGTCAACGTATAGGTCCAAGCCCTGACGTCGACCGCCTCATGTCATCTTGCTTGGCCTCTCCTATTTTGGCCCCTCACGGAGCGGACACATGGGAACCGCTCGTCAAAACTCCTTCAAGGTTACTATCTCCTAACGTATCATCATTCCCGCTGCTATTTGGATTTGGGGGGGTATGTAGAATACCAACAACACCGCCTACACCGGTATCAGTACCTATTCCAATGGAAAACGGACTACTTATAACAGGATTGGCAACACCTAATTGACCTGGATTAAATCCTCCCGTAAGAGCGTTAAAAAATATTTCCATGTTAAGACTTTCAATTTGGGCAGGATAATAGACTCCATTTTCGACAATCCCAGGAGGGCTATCTAAAATTATTGGCCCAACATAACTGGCAGGAACATAAGTTGTATAATTTTGTAAATCGAGGGCAAATTGCCTTTCATTCTGAGTGTAATAAGTAAAAAATGTGGTGAAAGGTAAGACGAAATGAATATTGGTCGTGTAGCTAAAACCATAGTATGCTGAATAATATGTCCAATAAGTAATCGTGCCATCCCAGGTTAACGTGCCGGTAGCTGTTAAGTTCGCCACATCAACCGACTGCAAATCCAGTGTCCAAGTTCCATTATTTGCCGTAGACTGTAACAATGGAAACTGGTTATATCCTAATTCGTCGTCAATAACATTATCATTTGCTGTGCTTGTCCAAGTGCCGCTCCATTCGCCGAGCAAATTATTGGCCAATTCCTGCTCGGTGTAAACATTGATGGAGACGGGTATCTTGACGTAGTTGGAGGCGCCCGGCGTATAGACATTGGCTAACAGAGTGGCATTTTCAAAGACGTAATCATCATTGACGAATTGCGACTGGATGCTCACGGAAACCGAGGCCGATTCCCCCGCGTTGAGCGAACCGCCAATTGCACCGGTGCTTCCGTCGAGACTGAGGTAGCCGTCATTCTGCACGGTGTAATTCATCACGCTGCCGACCGGGCCGACGTTCGCGATGGTAAAGGTTTGCGCCGTATCATCCGGCAGCACGAGGTTGAGGGTGATCGGGTAAATTTGCACGATGGGCGCGCCCCGACCGTGATGCACGAAGGTCAAGGTAATGGTGACAGTGGAAACATTGCCGTTTTGATCCGTGGCTTGCAGCGTAATCGTGTAAACCCCGGTGACATTGGTTATCCCCGTGATTTCGCCCGTCGTGGTGTTCAAACTCAGCCCCGGCGGCAGCGTGGAGCCGGACGCCAAGGACCAGGTTATGCCGCTGCCCAATCCCGAGGGCGGGGGCGGCGTATAAGAGTAATTGACCCCGATGACTCCGAGGGTCGGCTCGCCGGAACCGGACGCGGGCACGACCGGCGCCGGCGAAACGACGACGTGCATAAAGGCGGGCGTATTGCCGGTGAGCGGGTAGCTGGCGGTGATCTCGTTGCCGTCGGATTGCAGTGTCACGTCATCTGTGCTCCAGTTGACCAAATCCGTGCTCGCCTCGACCGTGTAGGCGATGTCGCTCTGGAGGGCGGTGAAGGTCAGCGTCAGTTGGCCATCCACGACGGTGGGTTGCGGCAAATCGGCCCGCCGTTCACCCAGGGGCTGAGATCAAACGCATATTTCATCAGATTGGGAATGCCGTCGCCCGCCGGGCTGGCCGTGGGGCCGGAGATGGCCTCATTCCCGAGTTGCTCGGTCGTAAAATAGGTCTGCCCCCAAGTCGTCGAGGGCAGGGTGTTAATGGTCAGTGTGGAAATATTCGAGATAACCGTGCTCACGGAATTGGTCACCAGACACTGGAACTGGCAGCCGGACAAATCGGCGGTGGCGTCGTCCACTTCGAGCGTCGCGGTGGCCGAGCCGCCGTAGGTGGCGTTGTCGCTCAGGTTGCTCCAGGTGTTGCCGGCATCCGTCGAGATTTGCCACTGGTAGGTGGGCGCGGGCACCCCGCTCGCCGCAAGCGAGAAATTGCCGCTTTGCCCCACCAAGAGCGTGAGGTTTTGCGGCGGCGCGGTGAAGGCGGGCGCGGTGGGCACGGGCTGCGTAAAATCGGCCACCTGGCTCGCGCCGTTGACCACCACCTGCTGCGGCGCCGGGTTGTCATCATCGGGCGTGGACACGCTCACCTGCCAACTGCCGTTGGCGACGCCCAGGGCGTAAAGGCCGTTGCTGCCCGTGTAGGCGGTGACGGAATAGGTCACGCCGTTGCTGGTGAGGCTGGCCGTGACGGAGGCCGAGGCAACCGGGTCGTCGTGCTCGTCCAGCACCAGGCCGGAGATTTGCTCGTTCGCCTCCAGCACCGGAATGGTGATGTTGGTGATGTTCACGCCGTCCGTGACCGGGTAGGAAAAAGTCGTCGTGGGAAAAATCATATTTGGGTCATTGCTGCTCAAATAGAGCGTCCAATTCCCGCCGATGACCCCGAGGTGGAAGGTCCCGTTGGCCGCGCTGGTGGTTTGGACGTAATCGTAGTTTTCGTCCTCCGCGCCGATGGTCACGCCGGCCACCGGGCTGCCGTTGTCCGTCACCACGCCCAGCAGCGCCGTGGTGGTGGGCACCGTGAAATTGGCCGTCTGATTCGCCCCGTTGACCACGATATTTTGCGCCAGGGGGTTGACGCCGCTTTCCGTGGACACGCTGACCTGCCAGGCGCCGTTGGCCACCCCGAGCGAGTAATTGCCGTCGCTGACCGTGGCGCCATCCACAGTAATGTAGCCCGTGTCGCCGCTGACGGTGTAAGTGTTCCCATTGAGGGTGGCCGTGGCCGTTATCCCCGCATTGGTGGCCAGCGGCTGGCCGTCGGCGTCAAAGATGGCGCCGGAAATTTGCTCAGTCGCCTCGAGCACTGGAATGGCGATGTTGGTAATGTTCGCGCCGTCCGTCACCGTGTAGGAATAGGTCGTGGTGGGAAAAATCACCTGCGAGTTGTTGCTGCCGAAATACAGCGTCCAATCCCCGCCGATGACCCCCAGGTTGAACGTGCCATTGGCGGCGCTGGTCGCCGCCACATAATCGTCGTTTTCGTCATACCCGCTGATGGTCACGCCCGCCACCGGGCTGCCATTGTCCGTCACCGCGCCCTCCAAATAAGTGGTGAATGGCACCGTGAAATTGGCTGTCTGATTCTCCCCGTTAACCACGACATTTTGCGCCAGGGGGTTCACACCGCTTTGCGTGGTCACGCCGACCTGCCAGGCGCCGTTGGCGACCCCGAGCGAGTAATTGCCCGCGCTGCCCGCGGACCCGCTGACGGAATAAGTGATGTTGTTGACGGTGGCATTGGCCGTCACGTAGGGCTGCGTGATGATGGGCTGGTTCAACGGGTCCACGATGTTGCCGGAGATTTGCGCGGTGGCTTCCAGCACCGGGATGGAGATGTTGGTGATGTTCACGCCGTCCGTAACCGCATAGGAAAAAGTCGAAGTGGGGAGAATCACCTCCGAATCATAGTCGTAGAAATACAGCGTCCAATTTCCGGCGATCACCCCCAGGCTGAACGTGCCATCCGCCCCGCTGGTGATGGAGACATAATCGTTGTTTTCGTCATAGGCGCCAATGGTCACGCCCGCCACGGGGGCGCCGTTGTCCGTCACCGTGCCGTTGAGATACGCGGTGACGGGCACCGTGAAATTGGCCGTCTGATTCGCGCCGTTGACCACGATACTCTGCGCATTGGGCTGGATGTAACCGGACGGGGACACGCTGACCTCCCAAGTGCCGTTGGCCACCCCCAGCGAGTAGTTCCCCTGGCTGTTGGTGACGCCGCCGACCGTATAATCGCCGCCGTTGAGATAGATGCTGGCCGTCACCGGGGCTGCGGGGATCGCCTGGCTGTTGGAGCCTACGACCGAGCCGGAGATTTGTTCGCTGGCCGTCAGCGCCACGGCGGCGATGTTGGTGATATTTTCGCCGTTCGTGACATCGTAATTAAAACTGGGGAAAATCAGGCTCGTGTTGCTGCAGCTGAAATTAAGCGTCCAATACTCGCTAATGACCCCGAGACTGAACGTGCCATTGGCGCCGCTGACCGTCTGGACCTGGTCGTTATTTTCGTCCTCGGCGCTGACCGTCACGCCGGCCACCGGGCTGCCGTTGTTGGTCACCGTGCCCTGGAGATACGCGGTCGGCGTCAACGCCTGGGCCAACCCGCGAACGGGCAACAACGCGGCCAAACCCGTGATGATCCAGAAAAGCAGAGCGCGGCAACGATGCATGGTGGCGAGCATTTAGCCAGAATTGAAGGGGGCGGACAAAAGCTTTCGCAGTCAACGAAACACAACTCGCCAAAGGAAAGACCCTCCGTCAGACCAATCCTATAGCCAACGATTTTGCCCGCACAAGCTCGAAAAGCCAACCTTTTTCCCTTGCCACCCTGCCCGAAATTCACTTTGTTCACCCATTCCCTACATCTCTTCGACCCTCAACATTTACTTATATGTCCCGCATCTGTTCTGTTACTGGCAAAGGCCCGACCAAAGGAAGCATCGTCCACCGCCGTGGCGTCTTCAAAAAAGCCGGCGGCATCGGCACCCACGTGACCAAGCGCACGCGCCGCGCCTTCCGCCCCAATCTCCAGCGCATCCGCGTCAAGCTCCCCAGCGGGCAGATTAAGCGCGTGTGGGTCTCGGTCAAAGTGCTCAAGGCCGGCCTGGTGCAAAAGGTTTAGCGCCGGCTGGTTAATGTTTATTTAACGCATCCTGCTTAAACGCAGCCGGGATAAGGCTTGCCCCGCATTTCAAACAACCGTTTGATTTCCGCTTGACACCAAACGCCGCGAACCATAGTTAACACGGCTCGCCCTCCCGCCGAACCCGCGACCTTCTCCGCCGCCGCTATTTTTATGAATGCCTCCGGTATCACTTTTCCCTCCCCGCCCCGGTGCGCCTGGGCGCTGCCGCTGGTCGCCTTTCTGGCTCTGCTCGCCGCTTGCAGCAAGCCCAACACCGCCGCCTCCGCCATGCCGGCCATGCCCCCCAAGGCCGTCACCGCCGCCACCGCCATCACCCGCGACGTGCCGCAATACCTTGACGCCGACGGCGTGACCACGGCCTCCCAATCCATCAACATTGTGTCCCAAGTTGAAGGCCAGATTGTCGAAATGCCCTTCCAGCAAGGTTCGATGGTGAAAAAAGGGGACAAGCTGGCCGTGATCTTCCAACCCCCCTTCGAAGCCGCGGTCAAAAAAGCCGAGGGCCAGGTGGCCACGGACAACGCCAACCTCAAACTCGCGAATGATACCTTGGAGCGCAATAAGCTCCTCCTGCCCCAAAAACTCGTCTCACAGGAACAAATTGACACCTTTTCCGCCCAAGTGGACGCGCTCCAGGGCCAGTTGGAACAGGACCAAGCCCTCTTGCAAACCGCCCAAATCAACCTGGATTACACCACCATCACCGCCCCGGTGGACGGCATGGTCGGCACCTTCCGCATCAATGTCGGCAACGTCGTCAAAGTCAACGACGTGCCCATCACCACCATCCAGACGATGGACCCCATTTATGCGGACTTCGTCATCTCCGAATCGGATTTTCCCGCCTTGCGCCAGCGCTTCAATGACAATGGCGGCAAGCTCGCCGTGCATGTGTCCAGCCTGTCCGACGCCAAGGCCCAGCGCGATGGCGAACTGACCATCCTTGGCAACGCCGTGGGCAGCACTACGGGCACCGTGCCCCTGCGTGCGACCCTCCCAAATGACAATCTCCTGTTTTGGCCCAACCAGCCCATCCATGTGCGCATCCTGCTCAACACCATTCCAAACGCCGTGCTGGTTCCGGAATCAGCGGTGATGCTCAGCCAGCAAGGTGAATTTGTCTTTGTGGTGGCTCCGTCGGACAAGCCGGGTGGGCCGCCCGTCGCCCAAATGCGTATCGTGCAAACCGGCCAAACCCAGGAAGACGGCACCAAAGTCATCACTTCCGGCCTCAAGTCCGGCGAACAAGTCGTCACCGAAGGCCAGGTCTTTCTCGCCCCCACCATGCCGCTGAATGTTGTGGATTTGGACGGCAAGCCCACGGCGTCGACCCCCGCCGCTTCCGCCGCTTCTGGTGCCCCTGCCGTCGCCAGCGACAGCGCCACCAAGTAGTAATCCACTGCCCTCTTTCTTCTGCCGCGCCTTCCCGCCACCCGCGCCCTGTTGACCATGAAAAGCCTGTCCGAACCGTTTATCAACCGCCCGGTGATGACCATGCTGGTCTTCCTCGCCGTGGCGGTCGCCGGCGTTTATTCCTACCTGGCGATGCCGGTGAGCGACCTGCCCACGGTGGATTATCCGATTATCAAAGTCACCGTCGCCTACCCCGGCGCCAGCCCCGAAGTGATGGCCAACAACGTCGCCTCGCCGCTCGAACAGCAATTCCTCCAAATTCCCGGCATCGAACTGGTCGCCTCCAACAACGCCCTCGGCAGTTCCACCATCACCCTCCAGTTCCACCTCGACAAATCCATTGACGGCGCGGCCTCCGACGTGCAGGCGGCCATCCAAGCCGCGGCGGGCAGCCTCCCGCAAGATCTCCCCTCCCCGCCCACCTTTCAAAAGGTCAACCCCAACGACCTGCCGGTCATCTTCTTCGGCATGATCTCGTATTCGATGACCGCGACCGACCTCTACGATTATGCCTACACCAATGTCGCCCAACGCATCCAAACCGTGGACGGCGTCGCCAGCGTCAATGTTTACGGCTCGCCCCGCGCCGTCCGCATCGAAGTGGACCCGCGCAAATTGTTCGCCCGCGGCTTGACCTTCAGCGACATCAACACCGCCGTCCAGGCCGGCACCTCGCTCCAAAGCGCGGGTGAACTCAAAGGGGGCACCATCCAGCTCACTGTCAAGCCCCAGACCCAGCTCAGCAAAGCCGCCGACTACGCCAACATCATCATCGCCTACAAGGACGGCGCGCCCGTCTTTCTCCGCGATGTCGCCGATTGCGTGGACTCCGTGCAGATGGAAGACTTGAAAATGGCTTACACCGCCCGCGGCCTCCAGCCCGGCTCGGTCGGCTGTGTGCTCGCCGTCGTCAAGGCCAGCGGGGCCAACAACATTGATGTCGCGAACGGCGTGCTCAAGTTGCTCCCCGTCGTCCGCGCCAGCATGCCCCCGTCCATCCAGCTCATTCCCATTTACAACCGCGCCATTAACATCGAGCACTCCCTCGCGGATGTGGACGTGACCTTGCTCATCGCCTTCGTGCTCGTCGTCCTGGTCGTGTTCCTCTTCCTCGGGCGCGTGCGCGACACCATCATCCCCGCCGTCGCGCTGCCCATGTCGCTGTTGTTGACGTTCGTGGTCATGAATCTCTGCGGTTACTCGCTGGACAATCTTTCACTCATGGCCCTGACCCTCTCCGTCGGCTTCCTGATTGACGACGCCATCGTCTTTTTGGAAAACATGGTCCGCCGCATGGAGGCGGGCGAAAAAGTTTGGGATGCGGTCTTTGCCGGCGCCAAGGAAATCAGCTTCACCATCCTGGCGATGACCCTTTCGCTCGGCTCCGTTTTCATCCCCCTGGTCGGCATGGGCGGCATGATGGGCCGCGTCTTCCGCGAATTCGGCGTCACCATCATCGTGGCCGTCGTCGCCTCCGGCGTCGTGTCGCTGACGCTGACGCCCATGATGTGCTCGCGCCTGCTTAAGGAATACAACGTTGCCACTCGCAGTTGGCTCGAGCGCACCGCCCACCATATCGAGGACTTGTTCCTTAAAATTTACAGCCCCACGCTCACCTTCGCCCTCAAGCACTGGTATTTTTCCGTCCTGGCCTACTTCGCCTGTTTTTTTGGTGTCATCCTGTTCTACAACATGGTGCCCAAGTCCTTTCTCCCCGTCGGCGATAGCGGCTTCATCTTCGGCGCCTGGCTTGCGGACACCGACACTTCCCCGCACCAAATGCAACAAATGCAGGATGGCATCGTCCAGGCCATCAGTAAAAACGACCATGTCGCCGGGTTTGTCACCGTCAGCGGCTTTTCCTCGCGCACTAATTCCAACACCGGCATCACCTTCATCGCCCTCGACGACCCCAAGGTCAAGCCGCGCCCATCCATTCAGGTGGTGAACGATCAAATCAGCGCCGAAATGAGCAAAATCCCCGGCGTCATCCCCGCCATCCGCCCCCGCGCCAGCCTCCAAATCAGCGCCGGCGTTGTCAGCACCACCCAGGGTGGTTACGCCTACCTCCTCTATGGGCTGGACAAGAACAAGGTTTATTCCAGCGCCATGGCCATGATGGGCGCCATGCGCCAGCGGCGCGATTTGTTCACCCGGGTAAGTTCCGACTATTGGCCCGACAACCGCCAGTTGGAAGTGAATGTGAACCGGGACCAGGCCTCCGGTTATGGCGTCGGCGCCACCACCATGGCCCAAAACATCGGCAACGCCTACTCACAGAATTACTCCTATTTGATTAAAAGTGACTACCTGCAATACTGGGTCGTCGTCGAAGCCGCACCCCAATTCCGGGCCAAGGCCAGCAACCTCAATGACATCTATTTCAACTCCCTGGTTAACCAAACCCCGCTCTATTCCGACTCCAGCTTCCTCAGTGATGCCCTCGGCAGCAAACTCGTGCCCTTCCACACCGTTGCCTCGTCCAAAGTCACCCTCGGCCCCCTCGCCGTCAACCACTTCCAAGGTTTCACTTCCGTCACCATTTTTTTCGACATCCCCCCCGGCGTGGCCATCGGCACCGCCACCGACTTCATTGACCAAACCGCCACCAAACTCGTCCCCCCGGGCATCACCGGCGGCTTCCAGGGCGACGCCCTGGTCTTTCACCAGACGGTGGTGCAAATGGGGTTGATGGCCATCGTCGCCGTCTTTGTGATGTATATCATCCTCGGCGTGCTGTATGAGAGCTACATCCACCCCGTCACCGTGCTGCTGTCCATCCCTCCGGCCATTGTCGGCGGTCTGGCGACCCTGGCGCTGTTCCATCAGGAGTTGTCCCTCTTCGGCTGGATTGGCCTTTTCATGCTCGCCGGCATCGTCAAGAAAAACGCCATCATGATGATTGACTTCGCCATCATGCGCCAGGCCGAGGGCCGCACTCCGGTGGACGCTGTCCACGAAGCTTGCCTCGAACGCTTCCGCCCCATCATTATGACCACCTGCGCCGCCTTTTTCGGCTCGCTCCCTCTCGCCGTCGGTTATGGTGCGGATTCCGCGTCGCGCCAGCCTCTCGGTCTCGCCATCTGCGGCGGCCTGCTCGTCTCGCAACTCGTCACCCTTTACGTCACGCCCGTGACCTACCTCGGTTTCGAGTGGTTGCAAACCCATGTCCTCGATCGCACCCCCTTCTTCGCCCGCCGCCACAAGGATACAACCACCCCGCCGCCCGCGCCTCCGCCTGCCCAACCGCAACACGCCTGATTGCCGCCGCCTCCGCTCATGAACATCTTGCGCCCCGTATTCTTCACCGCCGCCCTCGCCGCCCTCTGTGCCGGCTGTGTGGACGTGGACAAGGAAGTCGCCGCCAGCCCGCAGGAATACTGGCAGCCCGTCGAGCGTGCCCAGCCTTCGCAACCTCTCGCCCTGCCCGCCCCCCCCCCCAATGTCGTCGGCGGCAACTTGACCTTGCCCGCCTTGGTGGACATCGCCCTCACCAACAGCCCCCTCACCCGCGCCGCTTGGTATAACGCCAAAGCCGCCGCTGCCCAACTCGGCGAGACCAACAGCCAATATTACCCCCAAGTTTCCGTCAACGCCACGGTGCAACGCGACAAGGAACGCGTCGTCGGTCTTAACGGCGAGACTTTCGCGGCGGGCACCACCTACTCGACCTCCTACGGGCCGGCCATCGAAATCAACTACGTCCTCTGGAATTTCGGCAAGAACTACGCCCTCACCGAATCCTCCCGCCAAGCCCTCTACGCCGCCGACTACAACTACAACCAGCAAATCGAAGACGTTATCCTCTCCGCCGAACTCGCCTACTACAACTTCGACGCCGCCGAAGGCTTTGTCGCCGCCGCTCAGGCCACCCTCGACGACGCCAACACCACTTACAATGCCGCCAAGACGCGCCTTGACGCCGGCCTTGGCACCACGCAGGACGAACGCCAGGCCTTCGCCCAGGTCCAAAGCGCCGAATACCAGCTTTACCTTGCCCAAGCGCAGGTCGAAACCACCCGCGCCCAACTCGCCCAAACCCTCGGCATCGCCGTCACCGCCAACTTCAACATCGAGCGCAGCCAGACCATGGCCGACACCTCGACGCTCGACACCAACATTGACAACCTCATGGCCGCCGCCATGCGCCAACGACCCGACCTGATGGCCGCCTACGCCAACCTCCGCCAGTCCCAATTCAACGTCGAAGCCGCCAAAGACGACCAAAAGCCCGTCGTCTCCGCCTTTGCCAACGGCAGCTACAGCAACGAATCCGGTGGCGCCACCATCGGCAACCCCTCCAACAGCTATCAAGTCGGCCTTGAATTATCCTGGCAGATTTTCACCGGCTTCGAGAAAACCTACGCCATCCTTAACGCCGAAAACCAGGCCGAAGCCGCGCGCGCCAACCTCCGCGCCCAGGAACTCAAAGTCGTCACCGACATCTGGAATTATTTCTACTCCTACAAAAGCGCCCTCCAGCAAGTCGGCGCCGCCAAAGCGCAAGTGGACGCCCAGCAGGAAGCCTACAACGCCATCAGCAAAGGCTATGACGCCGGCCTGAATTCGGTACGTGGACCTCCTCACCGCCCTCAGCAACCTCGCCACCGCCCGCCAGCAGCAAGTCCAGACCGACGCCAACCTCGGCGCCTCCATCGCCAACCTCGCCCACGCCACCGGCCGCATCCCCCTGGCCTCTGCCCCGCCGGCGAAGTAGAATTTAGCTTCGCGCTCTTTGCGCCTTCGCGGTGAAAATCCGCTTCACACACCCGCCACCGGCGTGCGCAAATCCAGCGTGAAGGGGAACTCCGGCAGCATTTCCTCGCGCGGCAGTGCCGCGAGCGGCCCCGCTGTGTGCCCGGTCGGAAAATACCGCGCCAGCCGCCGGCTCTCCGCCTCGTAGGCGTTCACCGGGAAGGTCACGTAATTGCGCCCGCCCGGATGCGCGACGTGATAGGTGCAGCCGCCCACCGCCCGCCCGTTCCACGCGTCAATCAAGTCAAACACCAGCGGCGCGTTCGACTTGATCGTCGGGTGCAAACATTCCGGCGGCTGCCACGCGCGGTAACGCACCCCCGCCACGTATTCGCCGACCGTCCCCGTGTTGTGCAGCGGCACCCGCCGCCCGTTGCAGGCGACCATGTAACGCTCCGGGTTCAGCCCGCGCGCCCGCACCTGCATCCGCTCGACCGAGCTGTCCACGAACCGCACCGTGTTGCCCGCCGCGCCCGTCTCGCCCATGACGTGCCACGGCTCGAGCGCGTGGCGCAGCTCCAGCTCGACCTCGCGGTAGTGCGTCTTGCCGTAGAACGGAAACTTGAACTCAAAGTGCGGCGCAAACCACGCGTCGTCGAACGCCAGCCCGTGCTCGCGCAATTCGCCCAGCACGTCGCCAAAATCCTGCCACACAAAATGCGGCAGCATCCAGCGGTCGTGCAATTCCGTGCCCCAGCGCGTCAGCCGCGCGGGCTCATACGGCTGCTCCGCAAACCGCGCGACCAGCCCGCGCAAGAGCAACTGCTGCGCGAGGCTCATCCGCGCGTGCGGCGGCATCTCGAACGCCCGCATTTCCAGCAGGCCCAGCCGCCCGGTCGTCCCCTCGGGGCTGTAAAGTTTATCAATGCAAAATTCCGCGCGGTGAGTGTTGCCCGCCACGTCAATGAGCAGGTTGCGCAAAATCCGGTCCACCAGCCACGGCGGCCCGCCGCGCGCCTCGCGCAACTTGGCGAACGCGATTTCCAGCTCGTAGAGCGAGTCGTTGCGCGCCTCGTCCACGCGCGGCGCCTGGCTCGTCGGCCCGATGAACAGCCCGGAAAATAAATACGACAGCGACGGATGCTGGTGCCAGTAGGCGATCAAGCTCGCCAGCAAATCCGGCCGGCGCAGCAGCGGGCTGTCCGCCGGCGTTGCGCCGCCAATCACAATATGATTGCCGCCCCCGGTGCCGGTGTGCCGGCCGTCAATCATGAACTTCTCGGTGCCCAGCCGCGTGTAATGCGCGTCCTCGTATAGCCCCGTCGTGATGTCCACCAGCTCGGTCCAGTTGTGCGCCGGCTGCACGTTGACCTCGATCACGCCCGGGTCCGGCGTGACCTTGAGGACATTGAGCCGGTGGTCATACGGCGGCGGGTAGCCCTCGATGAGCACCGGCGTATCCAGCGCCGCCGCCGTGGCCTCGATGCGCGCTGTCAGATCCAGGTAATCCTCCGTCGTCGGCAGCGGCGGCATGAAGACGAATAATTTCCCGTCGCGCGGCTCGACGCACAACGCCGTGCGCACGATCCAGCTCGCTGATTGCTGCGGCCCCGGCAAGGCCAGCGGGCTGCGTCCCGTCTCGCGCCCGGGTTGCGGCTGCCCGTGCAAGGTGCCCAGGCCTCCCTCACCCACACCGCGACCCCCGCCCGCGCCGCCACTCCCGCCCGGCGTCCCTGGCGCGCGCCCACCATGGCCCGCCGCCGGAATGCTCAGTTGCATCAGCATCTGCTCGCGCGACGGCAACGGCGGCTGCGGCGCCTGCGGGTCGGGCGTCACCACATAATAATAGTCGGCCGGCGCGGCCCACGGCGTTGATTCCGCCGGCAACCGGAAGCCAATCGGCGAATCCCCCGGAATCAGAAAGCAATGTTCCTGGCGCAAAAACCACGGCCCGCTCGCCCAAAACGGCCCAAAGTCCCCCTCCTTGCGTTGCAGCGGCAGCACGTAGCCCTTCACCGCCCCCAAGCCCTCCTCGAAAATTTTCGTCAGCTGCCGGCGCTCCTCCGGGTCCTTGAGATTGCTTTTGAACGGGTCCACGTTCGCCGGCAATTTGCGCTCCTTCCACAAATAATACCAGATGTCCTCGAACGCCGGCATCAGCCAGCGCGCGTTCACGCCCAGCCGCCCCACCAGTTCGCGCGCAAACTTCTCCGCCCGCGCCGCGTCAAAGCCATAATTCTTTTCAAAATCACCCACCAGCGCCGGATTCTCCCAAATCGGCGCGCCATCCTTGCGCCAGAAACACGCGTCCGACCAGCGCGGCAGCGATTCGCCCGGATACCATTTACCCATCCCCCAGTGCATCAAGCCGCCCGGCGCAAACCGGTCGCGCAAGCGCTTGATCAGCGTCGCCGACAACTTGCGCTTCAGCGGGCCCACCGCCGTCGTGTTCCATTCCGGGCCATCCATGTCGTCAATCGAAATGAACGTCGGCTCGCCGCCCATCGTGAGGCGCAAATCGTGGGCGTGGAAAATCGTGTCAATCCCGTGCCCCAGCGACTCGATGGACTGCCATTGCTCGTCCGTATACGGCTTCGTCACCCGCGGCGACTCGTAGATGCGCTGCACCCCCATGAAATACTCGAACGTTGTCTCGCACTTGGACAAACCGCCCGAGATCGGCGCGGCGCTCCCTGGCGCCGGCGTGGCCGCCAACGGAATATGCCCCTCGCCCGCCAGCAAACCCGAAGTCGGGTCCAGCCCAATCCAGCCCGCCCCCGGCAGATAAACCTCCGTCCACGCATGCAAATCCGTGAAATCCGCCTCCGCGCCCGACGGCCCGTCCAGCGATTTTACATCCGCCTTGAGCTGGATCAAATACCCCGACACGAACCGCGCCGCCAGCCCCAGATGCCGCAACAACTGCACCAGCAGCCACGCCGAGTCCCGGCACGACCCCTTCCGCAACGTCAGCGTCTCCTCGGGCGTTTGCACGCCCGGCTCCAGCCGGATGACGTAATCCACAATCTTGCGCAACTGCTGGTTCAGGTCCACCACGAAGTTCACCGTGTTCTTTTTCGACCGGCTCCACCCACGACAACAACTCGCGCAACTTCGGCCCGTCCGCCGTCGGCGGCAGATACGGCGCGAGGTCCCGCTTCAAGTCCGCATCATATTCAAAAGGGTAATCATCCGCATAAGGCTCGACAAAAAAATCAAATGGATTGAGCACCGCCATCTCCGCCACCAAGTCCACCTCGACCTTGAATTCCCGCACCGTTTCCGGAAACACCACCCGCGCCTGGTAATTCCCATGCGGGTCCTGCTGCCAGTTCAGGAAATGCCCCGCCGGCTCGACGTTCAGCGCATAGCTCAGTATCGCCGTCCGCGTATGCGGCGCGGGCCGCAGCCGGATGATCTGCGGCGAGAGCGTGACCGGCCGGTCATACCGGTAGTGGGTGCGATGCGTAAGGGCAACGTGGATAGCCATGGGGACAAGAGATGAGGGGGCGGCAACCGGCCAGTCACCCAGCCAAGCCGCTTTCGCCCCCCATGTCGAGATAGGACGTTAAACCTTAGCAGGTTTTAGTCCAAAACCAGCCCAGCCGCACCCTTCCCGACCGAAAAACCTTTTCAACTTGGCTTTTAGTATGCTATGTAAGGGTAACCAGGAGTTTGGCCCCGGCTCTTGCTCACCAACATGCCTACCAAGACTACAACCACAAAACCGGTGGCCGCCAAAAAAGCCCCCATTAAAGAAGCCGTCAAACCGGCTCCCGCGCCCGCCCAAAAAGCCGCCGCCAAGCCCGTGGCCAAAGCCACCGGCAAAAAAACCACCATCGTCGCCAAAATTGACGTTGGCTGGGGCAACAGTGTCTATCTCCGCGGCCACGGCGGCGGCCTCAGTTGGGACGTTGGCGTCCTCATGGACAACCTGAAAAAGGATGAATGGACCTGGTCGTGCCCCGCCGGCGACGGCCCCATCACCTACAAATTCGTCCGCAACGACGCCCATTGGGCCTTGGGTCCCGACCGCATCGCCGTCCCCGGCGAAACCTCCCTCACCGCCCCCCAGTTCCCGCCGTGGTAAGTGCGGGTGGGGGGGCAGGCGCGTGGGAACATTTGAGGATGACAATTGTGACGAGTGCCATGCATCGTCTGCAACCTGCAACTTGCAACTCACGCCCCTACTCATCCTCCGTAATTTCCATCATCCGCCGCCGCAGCTCGCGCACCGCCGTTTCGCCGTCGGCGCCGAGGGTCGCGTAACTGCTGAGGAAGCGCACGTTGATCTGTACCGTCGAAAACGGCCGCGGCAGGTAGAACCGGTCCCAACTGTGCAACCGCCGCGCCGATTGGAACCGCGCCGAATACAAAATCATCGGCGCATGGGACAGCCGCGCCAGCAGGAGCATCCCTGGCTTCACCTCGTAACACGGCCCCCGCGGCCCGTCCGGCGTAATGCCCACATCCGCGCCCGTCTCCCGCGCCGCCAGCAGCTCGCGCAACGCCTGCATTCCCCGCCAACTGCTCGACCCGCGCACGCAATCAATGTTCAGCAACTTGAAAAACGCCGCCAGCCACGCCCCATCCCGGCTCGCGCTGATCAACGCCACCAGCCGCTGCCCCTTCCGGTAGCGCCGCTGCACCTCGCCCACGATGAACAACCGGTTGTGCCACGTCGCCAGGATGATCGGCTGCTCGCGGTAACTCAGCCACGCCTGCTCCTGCTCCGTGATGTCGAACCGCAATGTCGCCGCCCACAACCGCACCACCCACGCCACCGGCAGCAGCAGCGCATACCGCCACCAACTCACCTCATTGACCCGCCGCTTCGGCGGCGGCGGCAGCGCGCCCGCGTCGGACGGCCCAGCCCCCTCCTCGGTTCCAGTCGGTTCAAGCGGTTCGTTCATAAAGACCCGAACACGCTAGGAAAAAAGCCCCCCGTAGGAAAGTTAATTGCGCGCTCTTTATTCGGAGAAACCATTCACCGCAAAGAAACGAAGATCGCAAAGAAAGGATTTGCATCAACAACCCCCTTCGCGCTCTTCGCGCCTTCGCGGTGATTTAACTCGAAACTCGAAACTCAAAACTCGAAACTAACTCCATGCCCCCCGCCTGCCCCCACCTCCCCCCCGCCCCCGAAAAAATGGACTGGCGCGACCTCCGCCGCCACGGCGGCGAACGTGGCGCGGAATTTTATCTCACGGCGCTCACCTACGGGCAGCACCTCTGGCAACGCGGCCTCGCCGCCCGCGCCCTCCTCGCCGTGGACCGCGCTCTGCTGGCCGACCTCCCGCCAGGCGACCCCATCCTCGCCGCCTGGCCCCCGCCCTACCGCGCCCTCCGCTGGATCATGGACACCGCCAGCCATGCCGCCCTCGTCGGCAACCCCCGCGTCCATTACCAGCATCTTGCCGGGCGTATCCGCGGCCCGCGTGCCGCACCCCGCCGCGCCCGCGCCTGGGCCGCCTGGCACCTCGCCCGATTAGCCAACCCAATCTGGCCCGGCGACCCCAAACACCGCATCCGCGAACCTACCCTTGCACAAATAACCGAAGCCCTCACCCACCACGGCCTTCCTGGTGAAGTCGAAATCTGGCAAAACGCGTGGGATTAAACGGATTTTCACCGCAAAGCCGCAAGGAGGCCAAAGGAAAACCTTGCACCAATCACATCCTTTGCGCTCTTCGCGCCTTTGCGGTGAATTTTCCTTTGCCGCCACTTCATCCCTCATCCTTCATCCTTATTAATATCCCAGCCGCGCCAGCTCATCCTGCAAGGCGTATTGAAATTCCTGCAAGTCTGGCGGCTTGGGCTGGTAGCCCTTTGTCTTGGGCACAAGGCCGAGCCGCCCGGCCTGGTCCAAATGCCATTCCGCCGATTGGCCGTCGCTGAACGTCACGCTGCCGCTGAGCGCCGCGCCGGGGCGGACAATTTTGTCCACCGACACCCGCACCTTGCCCGCGCCGGACGCCGCCGCACCCGGGCCGGCCACCGGCGGCGGGGGTTCCTTCGTCAAATCTGCGGTGACGGCGGTTTTCTGCGGCGCATCTTTGACCGTCAGGTTCAAGTCATCCAGCAGGAAGCGCGTGTCCATGTAGGTCAGCGAGAGGGACAGTTCGCTCGCCAGGCGTTTTTGCACCGCGGCCAGCGTCGCGCCTTCGGTAACCCATTTCGTAACTTGGGCTTTTTGATCTTCGGTGAGGGAAAGGGCCATGGGGGACTGAGTTGCAGGTTGCAAGTTGAAAAGTTGCAGGTTGACGAAGGTTACAGATTGGCAGGTTGCCAGTTGCAGGTAAAGAACTGAAACGAAAGGCACACCCAACAGGCAACTTGCAACCTTCCAACCTGCAACCCGATTTAGATCCGCTGTCCGAGCTGCTTGCTCAGCACGTCGACGGTGCGTTTGGCCGAGGCGTCCTGGTCCATCATGTTCTCGACCGTTTTGCAGGCGTGGATAACGGTCCCGTGGTCGCGTCCGCCAAAGGCGTCGCCGATTTCCTGCAAGGAATGCCCGGTGAACATGCGGCACAGATACATCGCCACCTGGCGCGGAAAGGCGATGTTCTGCGGACGCCGGCGGGAGAGCATGTCCCCCGCGCGCAGCTCGTAATACTTGGTGACGACCGCCTGGATTTTTTCCATGGTAACCTGGTTCTGCGCCTCCTCGTTGAGCATGTTCTGCAGCAGCCGCTCGACGGTGGGCACATCCAGGGTCGTCTTCATCAACCGCGCGACGCCCGCAATCTGGGTCAGTGCGCCCTCCATGCGGCGCACGTTGCGTGTCACGCGCTCAGCGAGGAACTGGATCACGTCCGCCGGCAAATCCAGATCAAGGGTGCGCGCCTTGGTGCTGAGGATCGCCACGCGCGTTTCCAGGTCCGGCGGCTGGATGTCCGCCATCATGCCCCATTGGAAACGGGAGACCAGGCGGGCCTCGAGCTTGGCAATCTCGCTGGCGGGGCGGTCGCTCGAGAGCAGAATCTGCCGGCCGGACTCGAACAATTCGTTGAAGGTGTGGAAGAACTCCTCCTGGATGCGCTCCTTGCCGGTGAGAAAGTGCACGTCGTCAATCAGCAGCGCGTCCACGCTGCGGTAACGCTGGCGGAAGCGCGTGACCGAATTGTCCTGGATCGCCTTGATGTATTCGTTGGTGAACTTTTCGGTCGAGATGTAGGCCGCCCGTGCGTCGGGGTTCATCTGGATGATGCAGTGCGCCACGGCGTGCATGAGGTGGGTTTTGCCCAAGCCCGTCTCCCCGTAAAGAAAGACGGGGTTGTAGGCGCGCGCAGGTGCGTTGGCCACGGCGATGCAGGCGGCATGCGCGAGTTGGTTGCCGGGGCCGACCACGAAATTCTCAAAAGTGTAACGCGGGTTGATCGGCAAGCCCTCATCGCTGGCCGAGTGGCGCGCGCGGGCGCGGCCCGGCGCGGTTTCCTGCAGGCGTGAGACGGGGATGGCGGCCGGCGCCACCGCCACCGGAGTCGCCACCTTCATGGTCAACTCAATGGGCTGGCCGGCGGCCAGGTTCAGTCGGCGTTGCAGCAAATCGCAATAGTTTTCCTGGACCCAAATCAGGGCGAAGTCACTGGGCATTCCGAGCACAATCGAGTGGGCGTCTTCCGCCAGGCACACAATCGGCTCGAACCAAGCCTTGTAAACTTCACTCGGAAACAGGGTCTGAAAATCGTTTTGCAAAGCTGCCCACAGGGTTTGGGGCAGGGTTTTAAGGGACATTGGGGAAAGTGGGCAAACAGGTTGGATATTCACACTAGGGAGAGCGAGGGCATTTTGTGACACCAGCAGCCCGGGAGCACGGGCCGCGAGGGAATGTGCAACTCGTTGAGCGTGTCTAAGTTAACTTGCGATTGCGGAGGGAGGGGAAAAGGTGGATATTCATAAGATATTGGATTGGAATTGGTTATAATCGTTGCCTGCAGGAGGGACGAAGGCTTCGCAGAGAAACTTCGGGAGAGCATCTTTGCGAAAATTCGCCGGATTGGGCAAGTGACAAATAGGTAACTGAATTTGCGCCACCCTTGGCAAGGAGAACTTTTCGGAAGTTTTCCACAAGTTATTCACAAGCTCCATGCGTATAACTTTTGCCTCCTGGCAGCCCCGCCCCACCGCTTTGCGCGCGGGCAGCGGAGCGGCACGGTAGGAGCCGGTAAAAAACATGCTGAAAATGAATTCAAACATCTGTTTGGCTAATCGTGTTGCTTCGGAGTGGAACGGGCCGCTGCTGCCGCCATATGAGCAATTAAACGCTCGTTAAATTCCTTCGCCGAATCATGCCCGATGGCCTTCAGGGCCTGCACCAGCGCCGCCACTTCGACCAGTCGCGCCAGGTCGCGCCCGGGCCGCACGGGAATCTGGATGTGCGGAATTTCCAAACCTAAAATCGTATGGTAGTGCTGCTCCAGCCCCGTGCGGTCCTCCTCCATCCCTGGCTCGTAGTCGGCAAAAGTCACCACGAGGTCCAAACGCTTGTCCAGCCGCACCGAGCGCACGCCGAACAGCTCGGCGATGTTGATGATGCCCAGCCCGCGGCACTCCATGTAGCCGCGGTTCAAGTCCGCGCTTTTGCCGACCAGCTCACGCTCGCCGACCAGTCGCACATAGGTTATATCATCGGAAACCAAACTATGCCCGCGCTCAACCAGGGCCAGCGCGCACTCGCTTTTCCCCACTCCGCTTTTGCCGCGCAGCAGCGTGCCGACGCCCTTGATGTCCACCAGCGTGCCATGCACGGCGATGCGCGGGGCGAATTTTTCCTCGAGCAGCACGGTGGACTGGGCCGTGAAGTCCTTCGTGTTGAGCGGGGTGCGGATCAGCGGCACGTTGGCCGATTTCGCCGCGCGCAGGAGCGGGCGCGTGGGTGCCAGGTTGCGCGAAATCACAATACACGGAATGTCCTTGGCCAGGATTTGTCCGACGATCAATTCCTGGGTTTTCTCCCGCAGGTCGCGCAGGTAGCCCATTTCGCCCGCGCCGAACAACTGGATGCGCTTGTTCGCAAAATACTTGAAATAGCCCGTCAGCGCCAGCGCCGGGCGGTTGATGCTTTTTTCCCCAATGATCTTGTCGAGCCCACTTTCGCCCACCACCATTTCGAGTTCGAGGTTTTTTTTGAACGAGTTGTAAAACTCACGCACCGTGAGGGTCTCGAGAATTTGGTGCGAATCGCGCGCGGCCATGACGAAGAGAAGTTGGAGCGGAAAGGCGGGGCGGCAAGCCAACGCCATTTGCGGGGATTTTACAACTGGAAATGTTCGCCGAGGTAGAAACGCCGCGCCTGGGGGTCGTTGACCAGGGCCTCGCGCGGACCTTCGCAGAGCACGCGCCCCTCGTGGATGAGGTAGGCCCGGTCCACGATGCGCAAGGTCTCGCGCACGTTGTGGTCGGTGATCAGCACGCCGATCCCCTTGGCTTTCAGGCCCACGACGATGTCCTGCACCTCGCGCACGCTGATCGGGTCCACGCCGCTGAACGGCTCATCCAGCAGCAAGAATCGCGGCCGCACCACCAGCGCGCGGGTAATCTCGAGCCGCCGCCGTTCGCCGCCACTGAGCGTGTAGGCCTTCTGTCCGGCGAGTTCCAGCAAGTTGAGTTCCTGCAACAATGAGCGAATCAGATCCGCCTGCTCCGCACGCGGGGTGGCCAGCGTCTCGACAATCGCCTGAATGTTCTCCCAGACGGTCAGCTTGCGAAACACCGACGACTCCTGGGGCAGGTAGCCCAAGCCCAGCCGAGCGCGCCGATACATCGGCAGCCCCGTGATCTCCACGCCATCCAGCAGCACGGTGCCCTTGGACGCGGGCGCCAGTCCCACGATCATGTAGAAGGTCGTCGTTTTGCCCGCGCCATTCGGGCCGAGCAAGCCGACAATCTCCCCGCCGCTTACGCGCAAATTCACCCCGCGCACCACTTCGCGCGCCCCGTAAACCTTGTGCAGATCGCGCGCCTCAATCACCGCCGGGGCGGGCGGCAGGGGTGGATGCTGGGGGCTGGGCGCAGAAATGGGCATGGTTCAAGGCGAGGAGCCGGCCGCAGGTTTATCGCCGGGTTTTGTGCCCTTGTCAAAAGGGTTTGCTCCCGTCTGGACTGTAAAAGTCGGTCGTACGGCTTTCTGGCCGGGCTGAGCGGGTGGGGTCACGGCCTCGGCCTGACGGGTGTCGAGGTGGATGATCACATCGGCGTGATTCAGGTTCAAATTGCGGGCCGGGTCCACCACCACGACATTTTCCGAGAGCGTGGCAATCGGTGGTTTCTGGTTCGGCAAAATCTCCGCGTGGTCGGCGGTGGAAACCATCGTGCCTTGCACGATCCGCACCGCGCCCTCCATGAGGATGCGCTCCAGCGTCATCTTGGTGGCGCCGGGTTGGGTTGGATCCGTCTCCGTCGCAGGCACACCGAAGGCGATCATCTTATCGCAACTCGCCGTCATGCTGCCGCCGTCCACTTGCACGTTACCCTCGAAATAATAAGTGCTGTTGGTGGGGCTGCTTAACAACGACTGCTGGTCGCTCGAGATGATGGTCGGCGTGGTGTTGGGCGTGACGGTCAATCCGCCCGTCGGCGTGGAGCCCAGGTTTACCCCATGCAAGGGTGGCAGCTCGACCTCGGGCCGCGTGGGGCCAGTGGCTCCCTCCGAGGCGCCATACAATTGCACCGAGCGGTAGGATTGCGCGTCCGCCGCCGCGCCGGTCGTATCCACGCTGGCCCGCGGAAAAATCTCCGCGCGCGCGGCGTGCGCCTGATAGTCGTTTTGGGTGATTTCCACCTGGTTGCGCGCCACCAATTCCCGAATCTTGTCAAACTGGGCCGCGGGTGCAAGGGGGTCCGCTGCTGGCGACGACGGCGCATTGTCGGTGTCCGCCTCGAGCGTTTGGCACTTGAGTTCCAAATCGCTCGCGTGGGCAAGAACATTTCCATTGAAGGTGAAAACGGTGGTGTTTGCGTTCCGCTGCATTTCCACGTGGTCGCTAGTCACCATCGTTTTTTCGTCCGGACCCGATGCACTCCCCAAACCCGGGATCGTCGGCAACTGCAATCGCACCGGGTGTTCCGTGCTCCCGGTCACGCTCGCGGATTGCCCGTCGCGGGCGAGCGTGATGCGTTCGCCCTCCAGCACCGCTGAACTTTGCGTATCCACCACTCGCGGGCCGCCACTGAGGAGGACTTCATTCTGCGCGGGCAGAATCTCTGCCTGCGGTGTGCGGGTGACCAAAATCGGCTGCTGGTTGGTGGCGTTGCCATATTGCCGGATGGTCACGTTGCCGTGCATTCCCAGATGGTTCAATTGGCCAACTTGCGGCAGGTCGGCGGCCACCCCTGAACTCGGGGCGCTGATGACCGCAGGGGCGACCGGGTTGAACTCCGCGTCGAGTTGGTCCGCGTCCACAGTCAAGTCGGGGTCTTCGACATGAACGGATTTTTCGACATCAAAGCGGCGCTGGCTTAGGCCAAATTGGCCGCGCAAGGATGCGCCCGTGATGACAAGCCGCGCCGGATCGGCCTCCCCCCTTGCTGGCGCAACCGCCTGGTAAGTTACCAGCGGGGGCAGGGACACCCGCACCCGACCCGGCGCACCGGGCGCATCCGTCGGCGGGTCCACCTGAATCTCCTGCTGGTCGCGAAACCAGGTGATCACGCCCCCCTCCACAATCGAGTCACTCTTGTGATCCCGCATCTGCGGCGAGCCCGACAACACGACGCGATGCTCCGCGGGAAACATTTCCGCCTGCTGGCCATTCGCGTCGAGATCACCCTGGGTAACCTCCACCTGGTCCGTGGCCACGATGTGCTCGACCGGTCCCACCTCCAAACTCGCGGGTGGGGCGATCGCGCGCGCTTCCGCGGGCGCCGCCGGGTTCGCCGCGGCGCTGCGCTCGGCGAGCACCACCAGCCGCTGGCAGGTCGTGCGGCTGTCGCCATCCTTGACATTGACGTTGCCCGAAAAATCAAACTCGTTTTGCGGCCGGCCCTGAGCGTCGGCTTTCTGATAGATATCCAACTCATCGCTCAATATTAGAATTGGCGGTGCGGCGGTCGCCGCCGACTTGCCTTGGAAATTGACATAAACGCTGCGGCCCAAATGAATGTGCTGGTTGGTGGCGTCCTTGCCGTCCCAAAACCAGTCGTTGCCCGTCACCTGATAGCTGTCGTTGGCACCATAGATATACAATTTGTCGCTGCCCCGCACCAGGCTCTGGCCGGTTTCCACCGTCGCCTGCGAGCTGACGATAGTGGTTTCTATCGGCAGCGACGAACCGCCCGCATACAAAAGCAGTTTCATGCCTGTAATCTCCACCGGGACGTTTTCTGCCGTGGCCCGCTGCGCCTTTGCCCCGGAAATATCCCAAGTCTTGTAACCATCCGGGCCATAGCCGCCGGCAAATTGGAAATCCGTCATGCTGCCCGGGCCGGGTGGCGACGAGGCCGCAGGCGCCCACGCCAGGCTCGTCAGCCAGACGGCTGCGCAGGGGAAAAATTTCGCGGAAGAACAAGCCCTCATGCAAGGCAGTGTGAAGTGTGGAATGTGAAGTGTGAAGTGTGAAGTTGGGTGCAAAACCAACCAAACCGCCATTTCCCAAGCTCGGTTCCCCGTTTCACCATCCGCCTGGTTGCTGCCCTGCTCCATCGTTTGCTTTGCTTTTCTACGTTTCTTAATTCTTAATTCATGCTTCTTAATTTCCTGATGAACGTCTCCCGCGCTGAAGTCGCCAAACGCTGCCTTCTGCTGCACTGTCCGAATTGCGACAGTGGTGGCCAGTTGCGCTCCTGGTTCAGGCTCCATCCTCAATGTCCGCACTGTGGCCTTGCGCACGGCGGCGAAGATGGTTTCACACTCGGCACCACGTCCATTGGCTATGTCGTCGCGTTTCTTTTCGTGGTGTTGCCCGTGTGCGGGCTGGTCGTGCTCAACTTCCTGCCGGTCTGGCTCGGCGTCGTCCTGGGCATCGCCGGTTCCGCCGCCGTCTCCATCGGGTTGTATCCCGTCTTCCTCGGCTGGGTGCTGATGATGTATTACGTTCCCACCGCCGAGCATCTGCCGGTCAACCAGAAAAGACCTGGCGCAATCCAATAGGGAAACCATCCGGCGTCTTTTTCGCTGAGCATATGGGCGGAAGGGAAATCCTGCTCCTGGTTAACGTCCCCAATCGTCCCGCGGCTGGTTATCCCGCGCGCCAGCATCGCGTGGACCGCCACCATGGTCGCCGCCCACCACAATCGGAACCACAATTTCGCCTCCCAAAACCATCGTCGGCTCCGGCTCCACATACACCGGCACTGGCTCAATATAGACCGGCGGGGGCGTCACATAGACTACGGGCGGGGACGCCGCCACCACCACCGGGGGCGGGGCGGGCACATACGTGCCACCGGTCGCTGACCGCGCACCGCAGCCGCTCAATGCCAGCATCCCGAGGAGCATGGCGCCCAGCATCCCGCAAGGATTGTTCAGGCAAAAACTTTTATGGTTATCATGCCATCATGATACCCTGCCACCGCCATCCGCGCCATGGGGCATTACCCGACCTAATTTTGACTACTGGTTACTTCCCCAAAACGGGTGCCAGCCATTATCCCGCCTCCCCCAGTGTTATTTCTTCGCGAGCAATTGCCCGGTGGCAGTGCGATCAAGGCCCAGCGCCTGCGCGGTCGCCGACTCGTCGTCCTCGCAAAGAATGGCCGTGGCCTCCGCATATTCGTCGCGCAGCCGGGACAAATGCTGGCGCAATTCCACCACCGGGGCGTGGCCGGGAAGGTTAGCCTTTTCCAGGCTCTCGCGGGTGATGGTGTTTTTGCGCGACTGGCCCAACGCACCCAAGGCCACCTGTTGCAATTCGTTGTAGTTGCCCGGCCAGGCCCGGTCACGCAGATACGATTTGGCCGAGACATCCAGCTTGGGCACCGCGCCCAGTTGGCGCGTGGCGGCTTCGCGCACGAGGATTTGCTGCGCCAGCAAGGGAATGTCGTCCCGCGCCTCCTCCAGCCCGGGCACGGCTAGCTCGGAGGAACTGGTGAGCAAATAAAGGTTTTCATCAATCAGCCCGCGGTCATAGAGCGAATCAAGGCTTTCCGATAGGCAGAAAATAAAGCGGGTGGCCGTTTTCAGGCCGGCGAATGCTCCGTTGCGCCGTGCGATTTGCGGCAGCAGGCGCTGGCGTTCAAGGTCGAGCGTGTCCGTTTCCAGGAAACAAAGCGTCACGCGGTCGCACTCCACCTGTTCATGGAGCAGGCGCAGCAAATTGTTCGTTTCGACCATCGTGTTCGTGAGGTAGAGAAAGCGCTCCTCAAGCTTTTCCCGCAGCGCCTCGAAGTCCCGGCACACTGCGGCGAAATTGGTCCCGCGCGGGCCGGTCAGCGTCAAATAGCTTTTAAAATTGCGCAGGGCATAAAGCTTGTGCGCGAATTCGGCCGATTTCGCGGCGCGACAGGGGAAGGAAGTAAAGGCAAAAGGCAGCGCATGGTGGAACTCGGGTTGGCCAACGGCATCTGCGTCCGGCTCGCCCGGTCGCGGGGCGGTGCCGTTGACCTGTTCAAGCAGCTTGGCCGTGCGCTTGAGCAACGAGAAAACGTTCAGCGGCTTCAGGAACACCCCACCCACCCCCTCACGGATCAAGTCACGGATCGTCTCGTTGTCCAAAAACCCCGACACCATGATGATCGGCGTGCGCGGCTGGACCTTTTTCAGCTCCCGCAGAAAATCCTTCCCACTGATCCCCGGCATGCGCTGGTCGGTCACCACCAAATCGAAGGTGAACTGCCGGATGAGTGCCAGGGCTTTCTGCGGGTCCAACTCCGGCGTCACATTGTAACCGGCCTGGCTGAAGATATCCGTCAGCAGGCTGTTAAAGTCCATGTCGTCGTCGAGAATGAGGATGCGGTGTCCCATTGTTTATGAATAAGGCGGATTGCTGTGTGTAACGGAACTAATCTAAAGCCCAAAGCATGGAGAAAGGCGAGAAGGAAGACTACTTGGCGGGCAAATTTTGCCAAGCGCAATCCGCGCCCGGCGGCGGGCAAATACGCGGACCAACAATTGTCCGGCAAATTATCGGTGTTCCCACAGGTCGGAATCCCCGGCCTGCCCAGATGGTGCGGTCCCGTCTTTTTTGCATGCGTAAATAACTGGGTTTATTTGACGGATAAGCACGGCGGCTGGCTCTTTCCCGCTAAATTTATTCATTTAACTTGTTCAGGAATAACCCTTCAACTTTTCCCTTAAGAACGCCAGGGTCAGCGCCCAGGCTTCGGCAGCGGCCTGGGGATGGTAGGTTGCGCGCTCGTCGCAGAAAAAGCCGTGGTCGGCGTAGGAGACCTCGACGTTGATATGGGGCTTGGCGGCCTGGCGGAGCGCAGCGGCGACTTGGGCGGTGTGCTCGGGCAGAATATGTTTGTCCAAACCGCCCCAGAACAGCAGCAGCGGCCCGTGCTGGGCGGGAGCGCGCTTGAGCAGGGCCGGCGCGATGCCGCCGCCGTAATACGAAATCGCCGCCCGGAAGGGGAGGATGCTGTTCGCGATGAAGGCCGTGCGCCCGCCGAGGCAATAGCCAATGCAGGCCACGGCGCCCGCGCGCAGTTGCGGCTGCGCGTGCAGCCAGTCCCACGCCGCGCGCGAGTCGTGTTCGAGGGTGGTTTCGTTCACCGCGTTCATGTGCGGTAGCACCGAGGAAAAATCCGTGTAGGACCCGCGAAGCCTGGCGGCGCGGTGCGATGGAACAACTCGGGAGCGATGGCGAGGTAGCCTTCGGCGGCAAACCGGTCGGCCACGTCACGGATGTGGTGGTTTACGCCAAACGCCTCGGGAAACACAATCAGGCCGGGAAACGGCCCCGGACCGCGCGGACGCGCGACGTAGGCCGCCATCGTGGTGCCGTCCCCGACTCGCAGGGTAAGGGTGGATTCGCCGGTATGCATGGTTCACATTCAAGCACGGACGACCGTTTGAAATCAACCTGAAACGGCTTTCGGGATTGTCACCCCGCGCGAGTCGTCTATTTTCCTTGTTATGCGCTTTGCCCGATTTTTCGTCCGCCTGCCCGCCCTGGCCGCTCTCTTGCTGGGCTTAACCGCCCCGCTGCGGGCGCAACCCATTCTGGGCCAGCCGCCGGCCTTGCTCAGGCAGAACAGTGGCTGGGCCTATACGCGCACGGGGATTGCGGCGGGCGTTTATAAAATCAGCAACCAGTTTGCCGTGTTTGCCGGGAGCCGCTACGGGTTCGTGCTCGGCCATCGCGTGCCGTTGGACGACCAGGACCCGCTGCACACCGAGCCGGTGCTGAGCGATGGCGAGGTTTATGTGCCCGCTTCGTTTGCCGGCTACCTGTCGCTTCAAAGCGTGCAAGTGGACGCGCCGCCGGATTACCTGCGCGACCGGTGGGTGTATAATATCCCACGCCCGGCCTACACGCCGGCCGCCTCGGCGCGCACCATCCAGGTCAATGGCAAAACATGGGTGGATTTCGCCGACGCCGCGGCGGCCGCGGGGCTGCATTATTTCTACGATCCCAGCGGTCTGGCCTGTGCCGGGTATAAACCGGACTTCGATTACACCTCGCACGAATTGAACCTGCTCGACGACACCATTTCCGCCTTTGACATGCCGGAAAAATTCGCCAGCGAGAAGGTCGCGTTGAAATACCTGCGGCCGCTGCCTGCGTTCGCGCCCGCGCCCAAACCGGCGGTCATCCCGCGCGCGGCGTATAATTTTGACGGCTTCGAGGTTAAGATGCTGGGCAGCCAAGTGCCAGCGCCCGGCGTTTACCCCCGCCTGCTGTTCAGCCCGGAGGATCTGCCGGCCCTCAAGGATCGCGTGACCAACAGCCGCATCATGCAGATGTCCCTCGCCGAAACGGAGGCGTTGTTGAAAGCGACCTGGTGGGATCCCAAGACGGCAGACGGGCAGATGTTTCAACGGCTTGCGGCCGGCCAGATGACTGACTACACCGGCGAAGGCGCGGGCGCGGGAATTTTCTCCGGCAACGTGAATTACCCGACGAATTGCCTGGTTTCGATGGCGCTGTATTGCCTGCTGTCCGGCGACGACGAGCATGGGAAGATGGCCGCTAACGCCATTTACAATTATTACAAGACCCTCGAACCGCGCGTGGATGACGTGCTCGCGGCCTCGCCGAACGAGTTCAATTTCGTGCCGACGCTGGCGAAATATACGGCGACGCTATGGCAGGGCATGGGCGACTTGGCCGCGCAACTTGATCTGGGATTGGCATTGGATTTTGCCGGGCATTGGATGACCCCCGACCAAATTGCCTTGATGCAGCGCGTCATCGCCAAGGCGACCTATGGCCGGCGACCGACGGCGGGGAATGGCCTGAGCCATTTGCTCGCGCTGGCGGCGATTGAGGGCACGCCGGGCTTTGACGCCGAAGGCTACGCCGCCGACGCGGAACTGGCGCAGAGTTTTCTCGATTGGGGCCTTGATGAAAAGGGCCAGTTGACCGCCGATGGCTCGGCAGCGGGGAATTTGCAGTTCCAGATTTTGGCGATGGTGGTGCTGGCGCGGCGCGGCGACAACTTGTGGGGCCATCCGCACTGGCGGAATTTTCTGAGCGGGGCGCCGGCCTCGGCCTATACGGGTCCAACTGGCACCGGCCCGGACCCGAATGACGGCGGGCCGTATGACACGCAGACCATAATCGAGCTGCACACGTTTTATCCCACCAATACTTTTGCGGATTTGATATTGAGCCGGCGACAGCCCGGCTTCGATCCGGCGAAGCTGGACCTGGCGCTCTACGACGCGCAACTGGCGAACGAAACAGCCGCGCACTTGCGCCTGTTGAGGTTGCGGCTGCCGGGGCCGTCCAATCCGGGTTACGCGCCGTCGGTGCTCTATGACAACGACTGGAAGGTTGTGACGCGGGCGGAATGATTCAACGGAGGTTTTGCACCTGGCCACTGAGGTCGGCGGCGGCGACACGCTCCTCCAACTGCGCGAGGCGGTCGGTATGACGCTGTTCGAGCGCGGCGAGTGGGGCGCACCAGGCGGGGGCAGGCGAATCATGATCGGGGACATTTTCCTGTTTCGGGATTGGTTTCATGGGGAGTATTCTTTGGCGTTTTTCGCTGGGGGAGGGGGGGGTAAATTCTGAGTGCTGAATACGGAATGGGGAGAAGAACGGGACGAGGGATTCATGTTGGGAGTTGCTCTGTAGAAAACAGGCATTTTCTTGATTCCAAGCAGGGGTCGTCGGCAAGCGACGGCCCTCGGGTGTTTTTTGTACAGAGCAGTTGGGAGTCTAACATAAAATGTCCGGGCAGAAAATGAATGCATTGGCTCGGCTGGCTGCGTTGGATGAGTTTGATCGGTTGGGTCTTGATTATTTTTCGGTAATGGTGAACCTTTTCGAATTAGCACAGTCTATAGGGTTGAACGGTAAACTTCATTAACCTAACTCAAACCAAACCATCCCTCTCCATGAAATTCATCGCTTCGCTTCCTGTGGAATTCATTCGTCATTTTCGCCTGCTGGGCATGGCGGCCATCGCTCTGGCGGGCGTGGCGCTCGCGGGGTGTGTCTTCTCGACGAATGACACGTCGCGGGTCACGGGCAAGCAAGTAAGCGCCGATCAACTGGCGCAGGTCAAGCCCGGGGCGACGAAGGATAGCGTAGTGCAACTTTTGGGCTCTCCGAGCGACACTTTGGACTTGGGCAACGGCCAGGATGTGTGGGAATATAAGTATACGCAAAACCAGGACAAAGCGGCCAATTTCATCTTCATTTTCTCGGTGAATAAATCGTCCCATGTGGAACAGACCACGTCGGTCGAGTTCAAGGATGGCGTGGTGGTGAAGACGTGGACCAAGTGAGGGGGCGTGTTGCGAAAGACAGAGAGTTTAGACAGAATTAACAGAATTTTCAGAATGGAGACCGGGGAGGACGATATAGGGACTACGTGGACGGGATTGATTAGATGGACGGGATGGACCAGATGGATGGGCTTCGACAGAAGTTCGAAGGGGTCATGGAATTGGTAATCTTGGGCGCAGGTTTCGGGTTCCGGCGGGAAAATGTAAAAAAAATTTCAGGAATCGAACCTGGGGCGCGGGGGGTGGTCAAATGGTCTGTTCCGCGCAAGCTGCGGTCCTTCGTTGAGGAGGCGCGGTGGGCGGAACAGGGCCGGATTGGCCCATAACCTTCCACAACCTAACTCCATGAAAATCAAAGTTTTTTCGAAAAACACGCTGGCGGTTTTGCTTTTGACCACGCTGGGCGGGGGCCTCGCGGCCTTTGCCGTGACCGACAACCCCAGTTCCCATCCGCCGCTGAAGTTCCAAATTGACAACAAGGCGCTGGATCGCAACGCGTCCGAGCCGGTGAGCTACGCGGGCGAGGTGAAAAAGGCGTCGCCGAGCGTCGTTTATATTTCGTCGAGCAAGACGCTGCGCCAGCCGGGGATGAATATAGACCCGAACAATCCGATCATCCAGCGCTACTTCGGCGGCAACTTGCCAAGGAACATGATGCCGCGGAATTTAACCGAGCAGAGCCTTGGCTCGGGCATCATCGTGAGCAGCGACGGCTATATCCTGACCAACAACCATGTGGTGGATGGGGCGGATGAGGTGACAGTTTCTTTCGGCGAGCCGAAAAAGGATTACACCGCGACCATCGTGGGGCGGGATGCGAAGGTGGATGTGGCCTTGTTGAAAATTGACGCGACGGGCCTGCCGGCGGTCACGCTGGGCAACAGCGACCAGTTGCAGGTGGGCGACGTGGTGTTTGCCATGGGCAATCCGTTCGGCATCGGCATGACGGTGACGCATGGGATTGTGAGCGCACTGGGGCGCGGCGACCTGGGGATTGAGGCCTACGAGGATTTTATCCAGACGGACGCGCCGATCAACCCAGGCAACTCCGGCGGCGCGCTGGTGGACGCCGAGGGACGCGTGGTGGGTCTGAACACGGCGATTTTGAGCGACAGCGGCGAATCGAGCGGGGTGGGTTTTGCCATTCCAATCAATCTGGTGCGCACGATTGCCGAGCAACTGGTGAGCACGGGGCTGGTCGAGCGCGGGTTTTTGGGAGTCAGCCCCCAGGACCTGTCATCTGATCTGGCGGCGCAATTTGGCGCATCGAGCGGGGCGCTGCTGGCGGACGTATCGCCGGGCACGCCGGCGGACAACGCGGGCCTGAAGCAAGGTGACGTGATCACCAAAATCAACGGCGAGGCGATCACCGACGCGCGGCATCTCTCCCTGGCGGTGGGCAACCTGGCGCCGGGGGCGGAAGTGACCGTGGAATACCTGCGCAATGGCAAGACGAACACAGTAAAGGTCAAACTGGCGGCGCAACCGGCGACGCGGGTCGCCGGAAACATCCGGCATGGGAGGCAGAGCAACGACGGGCAGAGCGCGACCCCCAGTGCGTCCAAGGACGACGGGGTGTTGAATGGCGTGACGGTCGCGGACATCACGCAGCAGATTCGCGCGGAATTTCAACTGCCGACCAATGTGACCGGAGCGGTAATCACGGACGTGGACCCGAACAGCGCGTCGGCCCGGTCGGGTTTGCAGGAGGGCGACGTGATCACGGAGCTGAACCGCCAGCCGGTGGCCGACGCCGACCAGGCGGTGAAATTGAGCGACCAAATCAAGGGGCCGAAGGTCGTGGTGCTGGTCTGGCGCAATGGGACGAGCCGCTACATGGTGGAGGATGAGTCGAAGTGAGGGGGGCGGCCACTCCGCCGACCCCCAACAACTGCAAAAAGACAATGCCCGATCCATTTAACCACAAAACACGCAAAATGGGGATTCTGGCTCTACGTATTTTGCGTTTTTTTGCGGTAAATCAAACGGTCCCCGGACAAAAAATTTCCTGAAAATTGGCGGATTTCCAAGGTGGGCGGCTACTGTATAGTATAGCCCCCGTGGAAGACGCCGAATTATTGCAGGAATACGTGGAGCGCCGCTCGGAAGCGGCGTTCACGGCGTTGGTGGCGCGGCATATTGACCTGGTGTATTCGACCGCGCGGCGGATGGTGGGCGACGCGCACCTGGCCCAGGACGTGGCGCAGACGGTCTTTATCGGGCTGGCGCGGTCGCCGGCGCGGGTGCGCCAGCCGGCGGCGCTGGCGGGGTGGTTGTATGCGGCCACGCGCAACACGGCGGCGCAAGCGGTGCGCACGGAACAACGCCGCCAACAACGGGAGACCGAAGCCATGAACCGCCAACTGCTCGACGATAATTCGCCGGCGGCCTGGGAGGCCGTCGCCCCGCTGCTGGACGAGGCGATGCGGGAACTCAAGCCCATCGAAGCCGATGCGGTGGTGCTGCGTTTTTTTGAGGGCAAAAGTTTGCGCGACACGGGCGAGGCGCTGGACTTGAGCGAGAATGCCGCGCAAAAGCGGGTGGAGCGGGCGTTGGAAAAAATCCGGGGGCATTTTGCGCGGCGGGGCGTGACGGCGTCGGCGGCGTTGCTCGGGGCGACGATCGCGGCGAATTCCGTGCAGGCCGCGCCGGCGGGGCTGGCAGTGGGTGTGGCCGGGGCGGCGCTGGCGGGGGTGACTGTTGGCCCTGGCGTAGGAGTTGGCACAGGCGTCGCAGTCGAAAGCTTTTTCTTGAAATTTCTTCTTATGAGCACCAAATCAAAATTACTCGTCGTGGCGGTCATCACATTGATAGTTGCCGCCATTTTGCTATTTCGTCCACAATCGTCACGGGAAATTACCACCAGCACAAATGCAAAGACGGCTTCACCCGCACCAAAACCTGCGCCGCTTATAACACAAATTTCTGCGCCAATTGTGTCACAGGCAAACAAGTCCGCAACCGTATCGCAAGCCGTCATCGCGGAGCCTGCCAAAGTTGACCCACAGACAGAATTAGGCACTTCCATTGATGACATCGTCAGCCTGCTCTAAGCTGACGATCCGATCTCCGTATTTGAAAAATATATGTCGCCGGATATACTTGCCCAGTGGACACCAGAACAAAAAGCGAAGAAGGAGGAGCAAATGCATGAATGGGTGACGGATCCAGCAGAACAGGAGTTTTACCAAGGTGTAACCTTGGCATGGCTATCGCTGAAAGACCAGACGCCTAAAATTAATGTCACCGGCGACGAGGCAACCTATCAAATGACAATGCCATACCTTCGTTTTGTTCCTCCCGGCGCGCAGGTTCCGATGATGCAGCGCATCTTGGTCCTTCAAAAAATTGACGGGAAGTGGTATTTCAAAGTTGGTGACATCCTTTGACTCCATTTCAACCATTGACCTCTCACATGACCTTACCTTTGGGCGGCGCGGTAGAGGAGCCAGCCGCCGAGGGCCTCGAAGATAAAATTGGGGAGCCAGAGGAGGAGGTCGGGGCGGAGTTCGGGATGGGTGCGCAGGAGGGTGATGGAAAAGAGCAGGAAATAATATAAGAGCGCAAGGCCGAGCGCGAGGGTGAGGTTGGCGAAGCTTTCCGCGCGGCCGACGCGCAGAGCCAGGGGCAGGCCAACGAGCGCGAGGGCGAGAACAGAGAATGCGCCCGCGAAGTCGCGCTGAATTTGCATCTGCACGTCCATGCGCCAGATGTTGACATCTTTGGCCGTGGGATGCGGGTTGTTGGGCGGGGATTGGTCGCGGAGGGTGAGGAGTTCGCCGAGGGTTTGGAGGGAGAGCTTGGAGAAGGTCGGCGGCGCGCCAAGGAGCTTGGTCAGGGACATGGGTTCGGTGAGGTCGTCGAACTTGGTGGCGGGCGCGGTGTCGTCGAGCATGTTTTCCGGGTCGGCGCGGTTGAAGGTTTGCACGAAGCCGTCCTGGAGCACGAGGGTGACGATGTCCGTTTGGGGATCATAATCAAGGTGGCCGCGGTTGGCATGGATGGCATCCGTCGGGCGGTGTTGGCTGTCGAGTTTATAAACCCACAGCTTTTCCAATTGATCACCGTCGCGGGCGCCGACGTGGATGAGGTAGCCGGGGAATTCCGCCACGTCCGCGCCGGGCTGGAAGAGGCGCGTGGGGTTGTGGCGGAGGTAATTGGCGACGGCGGATTTGTAGGCGCGGTCGGCGGCGGGGGCGTAGTCGAAGTTGATGAAGAGGCAGAAGAGGACGCCGAGGCAGGCGAAGAGGAGAATGGGGGCGGCGAGGGACCAGAGGTTCAAGCCGGCGGCGCGCATGGCGGTGTATTCGCGCTGGGCGCAGAGCCGCCCGACGACGAGGAGGACGGCGGTGAGCAGGCCGAGGGGGAGCGCGTAAGGCACGACGCCGGGAATGAGCAGGGCGAGCAGGTAAAGGAACATGGACAGGTCAATCTCGCCGCTGGCCATGCGGTCGAGCACTTCGCGCATGACGTTGCCGAGCACGAGGACGAAGACAAAGAGGCCGACGGCCAGGAGCGTGGCGGCGGCGACTTGCCGGAAGATGTAGCGGTGCAGCAGGTTCACGGCAAGAGGTTGGGCGCGGGGCTTGGGGGCGGTTTTACCATTAAACCACGGATGGCACGGATAGCACGGATAAAGAGACCAAGCCACGATCTGGTGGCCGAATCGCATCCGTGTTATCCGTGCCATCCGTGGTTGTTCGGGCTTTTTGATCCATGGCCTAACGCTCTCAAAAAGGCCTTAAGGAGAGCGGGCTGGAGGGCGATAGTAACAGGATCGGTCGAACTGTGAACTGCGAATTTTGCACAGGGGCGGATTTTTTTGTTTGAAACCGCGCGGGTTCAAGACACAGCATATGCACCACCCCACCCCGAACTTTTGAGCCATGCTCCGACCCGGCCTACCCCCTTTATTCAAAGTCGTCAAATGGATGTTGCCTGCGGGGTTTTGGCGTGCAACGGCCACAGGGGTGGGGGCGTTATTTTTTGTTTCAATCGCGGCGGCGACGAATGCACCGGGCGCGCCGGCCAACACAGACCGGGGGTTTTCCACAGATGAGGTGCAGTCGCTGAAAAATGGGGAGGTGATCGTGCGGCGGGATGGCAAAAATTACAGTTTTGAACTTTCCGCGCTTTCGCCGGAAGAGCAGGCGGCGGCGCGCGCGTGGAAGCCGACAGCGGAGGAAGCGCGGGAGGGGACCGCGACGACGGACTCGGATATTGAAATCAAAATCGCGGTGGCGCCGGCCGGCCCGGCGACGGACGATGCGAGCAGCCCCGGCCAATTGGCGGCGAAGGTTAATTTGGCGAACAAGGAAACGTTATGGAATTTCAAGAATCTCCAAGGCACGCTGGTGTTAATCGGGCAGGAAACCGGCCCGCGCAGGCGGTATATTGTGCTGGCGGTACAAAAATTTTCGGGTGACTTGGCAGCGAGGGGAAATTTTGAATTCGTGGGGCCGGCAATAATGGACGCAGCGAACGCGGCGCCGAACCAGCCGGGTTACCATTACAAGGGCTATGTGTTTGTGTTGCAGAATGGGGATGGCAACATCATCCAATTCCGGCATGCGGGGTCGTTCGTGAAGCATGGCAACGAGGCCTTGAAGCTGAAGGTCGGCGAAGTGTTCGCGGGGCCGAGTCCGACGGGTTTTTCTGCGCCCAAATCGAGGGCGGCTACACCGCGCACGGGCGGTTCGCGGCCGATGACGAGGGGGCGGCCGAGATTTAGTTTCGGGTTTTGAGTTTCGGGTTTCGCATTCAAGTTGCCGGACATTGGGATCTGCGTTGTCGCTCAATTTTTAATGCTCAGGTTTGGGGAGGGCGCGGCGGTCAGGCCGAGCATAGTGCGCAACTGGCTCTCGACGGCGTGCAACAAGGGGTCGTTGGCACCATGGGGTTCGCGGCCGGGATTGACGACGATGGCTTCGCCGATGCTAATGGTGACGCCGAGGGGAACGTAGGGCTGGAGTTTGTCGGTGAGGTCTTCCTGGAAGCGTTCGATGGTTTCGAGGAGGCGCTCGGGCGAAGGCTGGCCGTCAATATAATCGGGGGGATAGTTATCGAGTTGCTGCGCGAGGTAGATGTCGGCGAGGTGCTGCCAGCGGCGATGGCGCTCGGCTTCGGTGATGCCGCCCTCGACCATGGCGGGGACGATGGCGGCGCGGAGGCGGCGGACGCGGGCCTGGACGGGTTCGTCGTCGTGGCGGGCACCGACCCATTCGTCTTCGAGGGGGCGCAGGAGAACCTGGATGATGCGGGCGAGACGGGCCGCGCGCGAGCCGGTTTGCGTTTGGCCGAGGTATTGAACTTCTTTTTTGGCCAGCAAGGCGTCGCCGATTTTTTCGACGCGGTCGCGCAGGGAAAGTTGGGGGTTGGATGGGCCGCCGAGGCGGTGCTCGATCTCGGCAAGGACGCCGGCGACGCCGGGTTCGAGCGGGCCGCGCACATGGTAACGCAGGGCGACGGGGTGGACGACGAGTTGGCCGGGGGGGTTGGCTTGCGCGCGTTTTTTGGCGGCGACGCGGGCGATGAGCGCCGGGCCGTCCATCAGGGCGTTGAGGCGGTCATTGGTGCGGCCCAAAAAGCCCTCGGGGAAAATGACGAGCGGGCGCTCGGCGTGGGCGAGGATGCCGACGGAAGTTTTCACGGCGGCGCGGTCCGCGCCTTCGCGATAGACGCTGAAGACGCCAACGCGCGGGAGCAGGAAGGCCTTGGCCCGGCTTTGTTTAAAGAGGTGCCAGCTCGACATGTAATAAAACCAGGAGCGCATTTCGCAGGAGAGACGGCCCATGACCAGGCCGTCCTCGTCGCGGCAATGATTGGGCATGAGGACGATGGCGTGGCCGGCGCGGAGGGAAGCGCGGAGACGGTCGAGGTGCATGAAATCGTAGTGGACTATGCCGTATTCCTTGCGCAGGAACCAAGGCAGGATGTGGCTGCACATCCACGGCCAGAGCGAGCCGCGCCGGGGCGGCACAGGCACATAAGGTTCTTCGACGACAACGTTTTGCATCTGGGAATAAACAACCAGCTTCGCAGCCCGCGGCGCGAGGGTCAAATTTTTATGCGTAGGGTGAAACTCGATTAGGCTTGTGCGGGACGGGGGCGGGGCGCTGAAATGGCTCGAGGGAAGACCTTTTATTCATGAAGCGCAAAAAAAAGACCCTGCGCGGCTCCGCGATGCGCGGGGGCGTTTACCGCCATTACAAAGGCCCGCATTATTTGGTGCTGGGGGTGGCCCGGCATTCCGAGACGGAGGAAGCGTTCGTGGTTTATGTGCGGCTGTATGCGCGGGGAGGCTGCCCATTGTGGATTCGCCCGCTGAAGAATTTTACGGGGACGGTGGTGGGCCCCAAGGGCAAGAGCGTGGCGCGGTTTGCGTTTGTGGGGGCCGAGGAGCCGGGCAATGGGGAATAATGGGATCGGCCTGTGGACCGTTTTGAGGCCCAAAATCAGGGTTCGATTCCTGGGGCGGGCGTCGTTAAGTAAGGCGGATGTCCGCCCGCGCGAGTCCATCGGAAAACAGCCAGCGGCCCACGCGGGCCCGGCATGTGGTGCTGGGGTTGGTGACGGCATTGTCGGTGATTTCGTTTGTCGAACGGGCGACGATTTCGCAGGCCGCGCCGAACATCGAGCAGAGTCTGGGCCTCACAAAGAGCGAAATGAGCTTGGTTTTTTCGGCATTCACGCTGACTTATGCGCTGCTGGAAATTCCGATGGGCCGGCTGGGCGACCGGTTTGGGCCGCGGAATGTGCTTTTGAAAGTGGTGCTGATGTGGTCGTTCTTCACCGCGGCCACGGGCTGGGTGTGGAATCTGGGTTCGCTGATCACCTGCCGGCTGCTGTTTGGCGCGGGCGAAGCGGGTTGCTTTCCGAATCTCACGAAAATCATCACCATCTGGCTGCCGTCGTCGGAACGCGGGCGGGCGCAGGGCATTTTGTGGTGCTGCGGGCGCTGGGGCGCGGCGATTGCGCCGTCGGTGATGGCGCTGACCCTGACGTTGGTGAACTGGCGCTGGGCCTTCGGGTTGCTGAGTCTGCTGGGGGTGGTTTGGGCGGCGGTGTTTTACTTTTGGTTTAGCGACCGGCCGCATGGGCACCGGGCGGTTAACGCGGCGGAGCTGGCGCGGATGGACGGGGCGGAAGCCAACGCGCCGAGCGAGGCGCAGGTGCCGTGGAGGCGATTGCTGGGCAGCGGGTCGGTGTGGTTGTTGTGGCTGCAATATTTTTGCATGGCTTACGGATGGTATTTCTACATCACCTGGCTGCCGACGTATTTGCAAGAGGCCCGGCATGTGGATTTGTTAAAGAGCGCGGGACTGGCGGGACTGCCGACATTTTTGGGCGGGATTGGATGTTTTGCCGGGGGCTGGCTGATGCAGCGGCTCGCCGCAAAGTGGGGCAATGTCCGGCGCGCGCGGCGCATGGTGGCCGGCAGCGGGTTGCTCGTGGCCAGCGTGATGATGGTGGTGTTTACAAGGATTGAAAATGACGTGCTGGCGGTGGCGGCGCTCGGGGTGGCGAGCTTTTCGGTGGACCTGGTCATGGCGAGCGCGTGGGGCGCGTGCATGGATGTGGGGGGGCGGCACGCGGGCGCGTTGTCGGGCAGCATGAACATGATGGGCAACTTGGGCGGGGTTGTCGGCCCGATAGTGGCGGGCTTTATTCTGCAAAACGCGAAGGCCGCGACGGGGAATCTGCCCGCGCCGCACGCGTGGACAGTGGCGTTTCTGATCACGGCGGGGGTATATCTAATCGGCGCGGCATGCTGGGTGTTGATTGATCCGGTGACGGCGCTGGAGGAGGAAAACTGAATTATCTCGCGCAGAGCCGCCAAGGCGCAGAGAGGGAAACGATTTGGGAAGGCCGGTTTTGGTTCACGGTTGACGGTTCGTGGTTCGTGGGGGCCGCACGGTTTCAATTCCGGCCGCCGGACCCCCTCAGGCTGCCGGGCGAAATCGAGGATTGTCTGCCTCGGGAAAAATAATTTTTTCCGGCCGGCCAATAAAGCCGGGCGGCGGCGGTCGCAGGTTTGCGGGCACCGGTGAGGCGATGAGGCGCGCTTCGTGATTGCCAGACACTCCCCCCAGTCTGCTAAGTTGGTGGTTCATGTCCGACGCGGCCACCACATCTCCAGTGCTGCCTCGCTTGCGCGAGCATGCGGAAGCCATCCTGCGCCCGGCGCAAAAGCTGACCAAGGCCGAGCGGCTGCCGCTCTTCAAGCTGTTCCTCCACCAGGAGCACGAACGGCTGTTTCAAGCCCACCGGGCAGGCGCGTCGGGCCTGGCGGTCACGCATGAACGCTCGGCGGTCATGGACGTGGTGGTGGAGCTGCTGGGCCGGTTTGCCAACCAGGCCTACGAAGCGGCGCATGGCCCGCTGCCGGTGCAGACTTCCATCGTGGCGCTGGGTGGTTACGGGCGGGCGGAACTGTGCCCCCACAGCGACGTGGACTTGATGTTTCTCTTCCCACAGGGGGTGAAGGCCAAGGTGCTGGAGCCCGTCCAAAAAGCCTACACGGACGAAATTTTGTATCCGCTGTGGGATTTGGGCCTGAAAATCGGGCACTCGACGCGCACGATCAAGGAAGCGATGGAGGAGGCGAAGGCCGACATCTCGACGAAGAACGCCCTGCTGGAGACGCGGCTGGTAACCGGGTCAACCAGTCTCTACCAGATTTTCGAGCAGGCATATGGAAATTTTTGCCGCGGGGAATCGCCGCACGAATACATCAAGGCCCGCCTGCTGGATCAGGCGGCGCGGCGGGCGAAATACGGCAACACAGTCTTCCTGCAGGAGCCGGAAATCAAGAACGGGGTCGGGGGCCTGCGCGATTATCACAACATCCTGTGGATGGCGCGCATCCGGCTGAATGCCGCCACGCTGGACGAGCTGGTCGAACGCCAGTTCCTGCAGCCGGGGGAGCGCGACGCGCTGCACGCCGCCTATGATTTTCTGCTGCGCACGCGCAATGAGCTGCATTTTCTCAGTTCCCATGCCACGGACCTGCTGGACTTGGAGCGACAGCCGCAGACGGCGTTCAACCTCGGCTACCGGCAGGAAAACGTGTTTCGCCGGGTCGAAGTGTTCATGCGCGACTATTACCAGCACGCGCAGACGATTTACCAGTTGTCGGCGATTCTCGAACGGCGGCTGGCGATTGTCGGCGAGGAGCAATCGTCCTGGAAGCTTTCGATCAAGAACTTCCTCATGGCGCGGCGCCAAACCCGCCAGAAGCGCGTGGACGGCTTTGTAGTGACGGGCAACACCCTCGCGTGCGAAAACCCGCAGGTGTTCAAGGAGGACCCGACGCGCCTCATCCGTGTGTTCCGCATCGCGCAGCAAATGAACGCGACGCTTGATTTTGAGCTTATGTTGCTCATTCGCAGCCACCTGGCGCTGATCACGCCCGCAATCCAGGCCGACCCCCATGCGGCGCGCAGCTTTCTGGCCATCCTGCAGGAACTCGGGCAGGTCTACCCCACCCTGGCCTTGATGCACGAACTGGGCGTGCTGGGGAGGTTCCTGCCCGAGTTTAATGGGCTGACCTGCCTGGTGCAGCATGAGTATTACCACCGCTACACGGCGGACATTCATACCCTTAACACCATCAAGGAGTTAGATGGCGTCTTTGCGGCGTATGACGACATCACCCGAACGTTTGACCATGAGATCCGCAAGACGACCAAGCCATGGATCACCTACCTGATGATGCTGCTCCACGACATTGGCAAGGGGGCAGGCATCGTGGACCACGCCGTGAGCGGCGTGCGCCTCGCCGAGCCGCTGCTGGTGCGCCTGGGGCTGGAGGCCAAGTCCATCGAGACAATTTTGTTCATAATCAAGCACCATTTGGAAATGGCACGATTCTGGCAGAGATACGACGTGGATGACCCAGGCACCGCGGTCACGTTTGCCGAAGTAGTGGGCGAGCCCGACGTGCTCCGCTACCTTTATGTGCTGACGTATTGCGACGCCCGGGGCACGGCGGTTTCGCTATGGAACGGCTACAAACAGATTTTGCACCACCGGCTTTTTGCCGCGACCCTCGAGGTGCTCGAAGGTCGGGAGGTCGCGCATGCCCGGCATCAAGAAAGAAAGCAAACGATGCTTAAAGAAATCATGGCCCTCAACCAGGGAAGCATTGCGCCCGAGGAAATCGAGGCGCACTTCAACGTCCTCCCGGAGCGATATTTTGTCCACTCGACGCCGGCCGAAGTGTTTCTGCATCTCGGCATGGTGAACCGGCTGCTGCACAACATCGCCCAGGCGGAATCCATCGGCTCCCTCGTCCCGGTCATTGACTGGCAGGACGACCGGGATCAGGCCCTCACGGTCGTGAATGTGGTGACGTGGGACCGGGCGGGTTTGTTTTTCCGCCTGTCCGGCGCCTTCACGGTGGCGGGGGTGAACATTCTCAGTGTCAAAGCCATCTCGCGCACCGATCACATCGCGATTGACACGTTTCTCGTGACCGACCCGGGCGGCGGCCCGGTGCAAAACCCGCGCGCGCGCGAAGTCTTCGAGCAGGCCGTCAAGGATTCGCTGCTCCACAACAAGGATCTGCTGCCGGAAATCCTCGCCCAGGCCCGGAAACACCGCGAGCTTTCCTACCTGCGGACGCAGGACCGCCTGAGCGCGCCGCTGCCGCCGAGCATAGATATTTACCAGGAACTCTCGCAGAAGCGCACCATCATTGAAGTGCAGGCCAGCGACCAGATCGGCCTCCTCTACCTGATCACCAAAGCCATCTCCGACCACCATTTCGACATCACGTTTGCCCGCATCTCGACCGAGCGGGGCGTCGCCATTGACACATTCCATGTCCAAAGCATCAACGCCGACGCGAACGACAACACCGCCCAACTTTTTTCCCTCCGGGAGGCGCTCAATAAAATCGTCGCGCCGGAAAGCTTGCAGGCGGCGGGGTGAATTTCACCCCCGCCAGGTAAACGCGTGACACAAGGCGGTCGCGGCGGCGTCGGCTTCGTCGGCGGGGAGGGCGGTTTTTAAATTCAGATGCTGCATGACGGTGCGGGCCACCTGTTCTTTGCTGGCGCGGCCGAAGCCCACCACGGCCTGCTTGATCCGGAGCGGGGCGTATTCGAAAACTTCCACGCCCGCCACTGCCGCCGCCGCGATGGCGGCCCCGCGCGCCGCGCCGAGGATGTGGACAGCCCGCCGGTTCTGCACGAAAATTGTTTCCTCAATGGCTGCGTGTTTGACGCAGGTGCGGCCCAGCGCCTCCGCGACCGCGTGGAAAATCTCGGCCAAACACGCCGGCAGCGGCAGTTTGGCCGGCACCCTCACCGTCTGGCTGTAGAGCATCCGCGTGCCCTCTGGTGCAAACTCAACCAGCGCCAGCCCCGTTCCGCGCAAGCTTGGGTCAATGCCCAGCACGACGCCTTGAAAGGCGCGGCGTTGATAGGACGCGGCGAGGGCCTCGTCGTCGTCGGACTCGCGGCGCGCGGGGAGCTGCCCCAGCACCTTGGCGGTCCACAGCGCGCGGCGTAAATTTCGGGGCATGGGAAAGTGCTTTGGTTCTTGGTTCTTGGTTGATGGTGAACCAAAAACTAGAAACTATAAACTAGAAATTATTCCGATACTCCGCGTTGGAAAAACTCACCCTTGGCTACCGTCCACACCTCCCACGCCACATCGTCCGTCGGCGGCGGGATCGTGCCCGTGGCGAGGACTTGGGCGGCCTCGCGCGCCGCACGCCAAAAACCCGCGCGCCGCGCTGGGTCCAGTTCGCCCAGCACGTCATCGGCCAGCACCAACGGCGCGATGCCCGTGCGCACATGTTGCCACGCCGCCTCCGCTAGTCGCCACGCGACCACCAACCCCCGCTGCTGACCTTCCGAGCCAAAGGACTTCGCGCCGAGGCTATTGAGCTGAAAGGCAAAATCGTCGCGGTGCGGCCCGCGCGTCGTAGTTTTCATTACCAAATCGCGTGCGCGAGACCCTTCCCACAATGCGCGCCACGCGGCCGGCGAGTCGGGCGTGGCGTCCGGCAAATAGACGAGGGCCGGTTTTTCCGGCGCGCCCCCCGTCAGCCGGTCGTAAGCCGTCGTCAAATGCGCGCCCAGTTCCGCGCCGGCCGCGGCCCGCGCGGCGACGAGCGTCGCTGCCTCCGGCGCCATCACCGCCTCGAACGCCGCCAAGGCCTCCGCGCCGGACGCGCGCGGCCCGCGCCACAACGCATTGCGCTGGTCCAAGGCGGCGTGGTAGCGCCGCAGGGCCGTGAAGTACTTTTTCATCCAACGATGATAGAGCCAAATCCAGCGCGCGGCGCCGGGTTTGCGGCCCGCCGCGCACCAATTGCAAATCATGTGACGACAGCGCCACTACGGGGAAGCGCCCCAGCAATTCCGCCAGCCGAGCGCACCGCGCCCCATTGATGGACACCTCGCGCATCCGCGGCCGGATCACGATTTCGATTTCCACGGCGCCGTCGCGCTCATGTTCCAGCGCACACCACACGCGCGCCTCCGCCGCGCCGTGCCGGATTAAATCGCGCGGTTCCGCGCCGCGAAACGAGCGCAGCGCGCCCAGCAAGCCCGCCGCCTCAAGCGCATTGGTCTTTCCTTGTCCATTCGGCCCGGCAAAAAATGTCCGGCTCCCGCCGAACGTCAGTTGCGCGAGCGAAATATTGCGAAAGTTTTGCAAATGTAACCTGCGGAGTATCATCCACCTGCACAATGGCGGGTTTCCCGCGCGACGCAATCCTTCGCTGGACTGGCCATACGTGTTAAAAATATATTTAAAACGACCGTTTTAATTGTTTTTAGCGGTCTTTGCCATTGACGCGGGAACTTATTCAGCGCCAGACTTGTCCATAACCTCGAATCCTTCATGTCTATGAATACACCATTCTCAACCACCCGCTTCGGACTTCTGTCAAAGCGTTTGTCTTCAACTCTCGCCACTGGCGTTCTCGCCGTGACGATGCTGGCCTCGCTGCTGCCCACCACCGCACACGCTCAACCACCCATGGATCGCGATCACGGCCCGGGACGCGACTTGCATGTGGACATTGATCCCCGGCTCGGCCCGCGCTTCTATGTCGGTCCTGATCGCCGCGCCTTTGTTTTTGTGAGTCCTTATGGCCCGGGAGCGCGGATCGTCAGCCGCGCTTCGTTGCTGGACTTGCTGTTGCATCCCGCAGTGGATGCCGTGGCCTGGGGCCTGGGTGAAATCACGACCATCGAGGTGGCCAACCTGCTCGGCCTGCCGGTGAACACCCCGGTCTATGGTTTGGAAGCAGGCGTGCCGGTCGTCTCGACGCTGCCGCCGGGGTATTTTGTCGCGGAGTCGCTGCCGCAAAACGTCGCACTGGTGAGTTCCGGCCCAGCCGGTCCGGTTGTGGTGGTGCCGCGTGTGCCCGCCGGCGCTTTCGTCGCCTATCAAACTTCGCCCACGGGCGTGGTGCTGAATGAGTGCGTTGTGGTGCCCCCGGTGCAGCAAATGGTGATGGTTCAGCCGGCCACCCCCGCTCCGACGGTCATGATGGCCGCGCCGGCCAACACCGTGGCGCCGGCGCCCGCGCCCGCGCCGACCGCTTCAAGTTCCACCCCCATGTCGTCCAAGACCGGCAAAATCATGTATGACTCGAACGGCAAGCCCGTCGGCGTCATGGTTACCGACCCGGATGGCAAGCAGGAATTCGTGCCGATCCAGTAGCGAATTCACCCGCGAAACTGTTTCCCTCTTGTCAGCCTGCGCCTCACCGCGCAGGCTGATTTTTTTGGGGTGGAAAAAGACTCAAGAGGCCGCGCGGTTTTTGGATTGTCCCAAACGGGGCAAGAACTTAGTTTGCGGGATTGCTGCCATTTTCCCGACCCATGAAAAACAACTGCGTCCGCTTCCTTACCCTCTTTGTGCTGGCCGGTTTGGCCGGCTGCGCTTCCATTCCGCCCGCGCCCGTCGCCCAGCCGCGGCCGGTCGTGGACACCTACTTCGGCACGCCGGTGACCGATCAGTTCCGTTATTTTGAAAATGTGAAAACCAACCCGGAGGTGCAGGCGTGGTTCAAGGCCCAGGCCAACCACACGCGGGCGGTGCTCGACAGCATTCCGGGCCGCGCGGCGCTGCTGGATGAAATGCGCCAGCTCTCCAACGCCGCGCCCTACCGCGTCAGCGATTTGAGCGAGGTGCCGGGACGGATTTTCTACGAAGAGCGCAGGGCCGGCGAAAACCAGTTCAAACTCTACACGCGCGCGAGCGAGGACGCGCCGGAAACCATGCTGCTCGACCCCGACACGCTCAAGGGTGCGGACGGCGCGCCGGTGGCAATCAATTTCTACGCGCCGTCGCCGAATGGCCGCTACGTGGCCGTCGGCGTTTCGCACGGTGGTTCGGAAGACGCGACAATCCGCGTCCTCGAAGTCGCGACGGGTAAGGACCTCGGCCTGGCGATTGAGCGCGCGCGGTTCGGCTACGTCGGGTGGCGTGACGACGAAAGCGGCTTTTATTACAACCAGCTCAAGAAGCGCCCGGCCAACGCCGACCCGACCCTGCTCTATCAGGACAGCCAAATCCGCTACCACCAACTGGGCACCGACCTGGCCAAGGACCGTTCGTCTTCGGCTCGGACGCGCCGGGTTCGCCGAAAATCCCGTCCGAAAAAATTCCGATGCTGGGCCTCGAGTACTGGCGACTCGCACGTTTATGGCGTCGTGGTGGATGGGGTGGAGCAGGAAATCACGGTTTATGTCACGACCTACGCCGCGCTCGACGCCGGCACGCCCGATTGGAAAAAATTATTCGATCTGGACGACGACATCACGCAGTTCGTTGCACACGGCGATGAACTCTATGTCCTGACCCATAAGGATGCCCCGCGCTACAAATTATTGCACACGAAAGCGAGCGCGCCCGATTTCGCCCACGCCGACGTGGTCATCCCGCCCGGCGAAGCCGTGATTGAGGACCTTGCCGAGGCGCGCGACGGACTTTATGTCACGTTGCTGGACGGCGGCATCAATCGCCTGCAGCGGGTGGCCTACACACCTGAAGCGAAACCGCAGGAAATTGACCTGCCACTCAAGGGCGGGCTGGACGACTTAGCAACCAACAGCCGCCTGGACGGCGCGAAGATGCACCTGACTTCGTGGGTGGATGTCGGCGGCTATTACGCTTACGACTCGACCACGAACGCGATGAGCGACACGCATCTGCAGCCGCGCGGGCCATACGACCAGCCCGGCGACTTGGTGGCCGAGGAAGTGCGCGTGCCCGCCGCCGACGGCGTGATGATTCCGATGTCCATCGTGCATAGAAAAGACATGCCGCTCGACGGCACGAACCCCTGCTGGCTCGAAGCTTACGGCTCCTACGGCATCGTGGATGACGTGTATTACAGCCCGATTTTCAAGCCCTGGTATGATCGCGGCGGCATTTACGCCATCGCCCATGTGCGCGGCGGCGGCGCGTTTGGCGAGGAATGGCATATCGCCGGCCAGAAACTCAATAAACCCAACACCTGGAAGGACCTCATCGCCTGCGCGCAATGGCTCATCGCGCACCGTTACACGGAGACGCCCAAGCTCGGCATCAACGGCGGCAGCGCGGGCGGCATCACCGTCGGCCGCGCAATGACGGAGCGGCCGGATCTCTTCGGCGCAGTCGTGGGCGACGTGGGCATGTTCAACGCCGTGCGCGCGGAAACAGATTCCAACGGCGTGCCCAACATTTCCGAATTCGGCACCGTCACCGACCCGGATGGCTTCAAGGGCTTATACGAAATGGACGCCTACCTGCACGTCCAGGACGGCGTCAAATATCCGCCCACCCTGCTGACTACCGGCATCAACGACCCGCGCGTGCCGCCCTGGATGCCAGGCAAGTTCGCCGCGCGTCTGCAGCAGGTCGGCGCACCGCTGGTGCTGTTGCGCGTGGATTACGAGGCCGGCCATGGCATCGGCTCGACCCGCGAGCAAGTCCTCGAAGAATACGCCGATACGATGGCGTTTTATTTCTGGCAATTCGGCGTGCCGGGCTTTCAGCCGAAGTGAAATAAATGGAAGATGGAAAATAGAAGATGGAAAAAGCCGGATGCTCGCAGAAATATTTTTAAAATATTTTAACCACAAAAAACGCAAAAGACTCAAAATAAACACTCAACGAGACCCCTGCATTGTCTCTTCTATGCGTCTTTTGCGTTTTTGTTGTGGTAATGACTTACCCCACATACCCAGAATGAAAATTACGAACGTTGAGGGAATTTTGCTCTCCTGCCCGCTGCCGGCTCCGCTGCGGCTGCCGTTTTATAACGGCGAACGCACGATTTTGAAGCGCGACGCCATGCTCATCCGCGTGCGTGCGGACAATGGGCTTACGGGCTACGCGCCCGGCCCCGCGCATGAGCGCGCCGCGCGGGAGATCCACGAAACGATCCGGCCGTTTCTGCTCGGCCAGGACCCGCGGAAATGGGAGACGCTCGCCTTTCGCGGCGACTTGGAAATCACCAAGACCTACCGTGCCGTGGAAATCGCGCTGATGGATTTGGCGGCGAAGGACGCGGGGTGCCCGCTTTCGGAATTGATTGGTGGCCGGAAGCGCGACCGCATCAAGCTCTATGGCAGCGCGGGCATGTATATGGCGCCGGAAAGGTATGCCGAGGAGGCCGCGGCCGTCGCCGGGATGGGCTTTCCCGCTTATAAAATGCGCCCGGCGCGCGGCCCCGACCAGGATTTGGAGACGGTGGCGCTCATGCGGAAAGCCACCGGCCCGCAATTCGGCCTGATGATTGACGCGCACTCCTGGTGGCGCATGGGCGACAAGAGTTATTCCGCGGAAACCATCAGCCAGCTTGCCCGCGCGATGGCGCGGTATCAGCCAACCTGGCTCGAAGAACCCCTGCCGCCGGACGACCACGCCGCCTACCGGAAATTGCGCGCGGCCAAAATTCTCCCCATTGCCACCGGCGAGCACGAGCAGGAGGAGTCCGGCTTCACCGATTTGATGGAGACGCACGCGGCGGACTACATCCAGATGGATGTGTGCTGCCAGGGCGGATTCGCAATGGGCCAACGTGTTTTCGCGGGCGTGGCGAAGCACGGGCTGCGGTTCGCCTTCCATAGCTGGGGGACGACGCTCGAAGTCCTCGCCGCCGCGCACCTGGGCATTTGCTGGCCAGAAAACGTGGTCGAATGGCTTGAATACCCTTGCCACGCGAACAATGGCCGGCCCGGCATGTATCCCTTCCCACTGGCCGATGAAATTTTGCGCGAGCCGCTCGTGATCGAAAACGGCCATTTGGTCGTGCCCAAGACGCCCGGCCTGGGCGTGGAAATTGATGAGCGCGTGATTGAAAAATACCCATTCCAGCCCGGCCCGTGGTCGTTTTTCAAAATCAACTCCCCGCCGGAAACGGTCGCCGTCACCGGCGACCACAGCGTGAAGTGGGTCGAGGCGGAGGCGAAGTGATGGCGGGCTTAAATTTTGGGAATTATCCCTTGGCTTAATGGAAGCTCTGGTCAGGAATTTCTCGCGCAGAGTCGCAGAGACGCAGAGGAAGAAATGATTACGGGGTGCAAGTTTTTTGCTGAATTCTTTACTCTGCGTCTCTGCGACTCTGCGCGAGTTTTTTCCGGTTGTGGCGGATAACTGTTTTGTGGGCACAATCACCAATCTAGGGCGAGGCGGTCGCCGTCGTGGTGCCTTCGGGCAGCGGAGCCCGCCGGGTTGCATTAACCAGCATGCCGAACGAGTCCCGGGCGAGATACCATTGGCCGTCTTTTTGGTAAAAAATCACGTTAATGGTATTTAAAGTCGCCAGCTCCTCGGGTGTAAAATTATACCTTGGATATGTGATCGCCCCTAACATGGTCGTGTCCTGAAAGTAGACACGGTCTGGAGTGGACAACGGCATGGGCGTCTGATCTTGAAACGATTCAAAGGCGCGCGCCAACATTTGCAGCCATACTGCCCCGTGCGGTCCGGCTTGCTCCCACTCCAGCGATTGCTTTGCTTCCTTGGCCGGCTCCGGCTCCATATATTGGGCCATGCCGTCGAAGTCGCCCGCTTCAATTAGGCGGGCTATCTGCCCCGCCATTTCCCGCAAAGCCACCGTGTCCGCCTCGGAGACGCCTGGGGCGGTCGTGACAGGCACCACCGGGCCAGGCAGTGCGATTGTGTGTGATGTCGGAACCTTCTCTGGCGGCGCAACCAGAACCGGCAGGTCGGGCTTCATCTCCGCGAACGTGACAGGCTTGGGCGCGGTTGTGGTGGGTGGCGGCGCGCTGGCGGCGGGGTGCTTCCAGATTAAAGGTGTCAACACGGCAACCAAAACCAGGAGCACCATGGCAGCCATGACTTTGGTTCGCGTGCGCATAATGTCCCCTGGTTTGAAATGAAATGGCTTAAAGTGAAAGGTAACAGGCCTAAGGTAGTAATTATGGAAAACTACTCGTCTATTGTGAATGGCCGTCAGTAGCTGATCCTCTGACTGTATCTTTTTGAGGATTCTGAGTAGGAGTAACCGGCTCTTTTGCCGTAGCAGGCACGGCGTCTTTCGCGGGGTCGGGTTCTTCGAACAGGACAACCCCCTGGTCAATGGACAGGATTTTTTTGCCCTTGAGGAAGCCGGCAGGAACCACGTTTACTTCCGTCGGCGGGTTGGCCCCGTCCCAGGTGGCTATGGTTCCATCGGAGCACACGATTAAATCGGGGTAGAAAAAGCCAGTAACCGTCTTGCCTTCGAGCGCGCCGGTTCCGCTCAGTATTCGTGGCTTTGAAGTGGCTGCATCCGGCGTTTCCCACACGACCAGCGTGCCATCAGTATATAATACGAGTGCGGCCGAACCAGAGGAGGAGTAGAAGCGCTCGATGGTTTTACCCGCCAGCAGGTCGTCCGGGTCGGGCTCGGCGAATAATGTAAATGTCGGAGGCGGAACCTTTGGCTGCAGCGGCACGACGAGCGGCTGGACTAAAGGCGAGGGAACCGCCTCGCAATTCGGCCAATGTTCCGTCGGAACATAATGCCACAAAGTGCCCATAATATTCACCCATTGAGGTAACCGTTTTCCCTTTGAGCACGCCTTGGTTGTAGATGCGGGGGGGGATTTGCCAATCATCATAATCATGGTGCCATCGGTGCAGAAAAACCAATCACCGCACACATTAACGAATTTTTTGCCCTTAAGCCGGTCATCATCAAACAGTGTTAGCCTGGGAATAAATTCCTTCTGCGAACCTCCGGTTCCCCATGTAAAAAGCGAGCCGTCCGAACACAGCACATAATGTCCGATGGCCGTCACTTTTTTGCCTTTCATCGCCTCCCGAGTGTCCACTAACACTGGGACAAAGCCGGCCGCATCTTGATTTGGACCCCAGGCGGCCAAGGTACCGTCGGAGCACAGCATCAGAATCCTGTCTTCTCCCCCGTCTATGGCCGTGACGGTTTTCCCCTTCAGCACCCCGGAGGTGTCAACTAGGTAGGGGCTGAGAAAAGTTCCTCCACGAGACAAGGACGGCAAAACAGCGATGTGCGTCGTCCCCGGTGCAAAGACGGGGAGTGAATAAACTTTCCCGGGCGGATGCTGCGCAATCCAGGCTTTAATGTATTGCTGATCAAGCGAGCTAAATAGCATTTTTGCTGGATCGTTCGGCTTGTGGTATCCAATCTCCCTAGAGACGAGGAAATCAACCTGAGCATTCGGGAAATCAATTTCGCCTCTCGGGTTCAGTTTATAATAGACGGCTTCAATGACAGCGATATACCCGCCGCGATTCGTGTCAAACTGATGCACATCGGCTGGGACAATCGTGTGCATCGGCTCCAATTTGCTCACCATCAAGCCTTTTGTTGCTGCTAAGTCATCTGGATTGCTTTCCCCATGGGCGGTTGCCAAGGACAGCAATGCCAATCCAAGGACGGCCAAGTGACGGGCTATCGAACGGGGTATCATGGCGCTCAATGACCGAAAAAAGCTAATCTTACACCCATTTTGCCGAAAAACAATGGGAAATCTTAGGATGCTCCCGGTCAGTAGTGTCTTAGTTTTAGGACAGAGGAAATTTTGGCCTCGCAAAGCGAGGCGACGAACTTAGCCGGGGGGTTTCAACCTCCGGACCCCCGCCATCCGGAACGGCGTCGCGTAGTGACGCTTGAATGGAGGGGATCATTGTGTTTGGAGGAATCGCAAGCGTCACTACGCGACGCATGGCGGAGGGGATTCCCTTCCCGTGGACTAAAAGTCCACGGCTAATATCGAGTTGTCACTCCGTGACTGCACAAAATCCGGGACACACCCGCCTTGCCGCTCAGGGCAGTTGGACGAGATACATTTTCTTCGGGTCGTCGTCGCCGAGGTGGGTGGCGGGGAGGCGGGCGTAATCGAGATAGAGGGGCGGCGCGAAATATGGCAGGTGGTTGCGGAGACGGGCTTCGCTCATGTCGTCGTAGAGCATGCGGTCGAGCATGACGGGATTGGGGCTCATCAAGAGGAGGGGCAGCGAATCCGTATACAGGGAATTGAAGCGGGGGCCGCCGATGAATTGAAAGTGTTCGAGCGGGAGGAACGTCAGCACCCAGCCGCGCACCAGCTCGGGGACGGCGGCGATGTCGGCCACGGCCTCCGCGCCGGACTGGGGGTTGGCAAAGAAACGCTGGGTGTTGCTCGCCGCGAGCAAGGAGGCGTTGACGAGCGCGCCCTCCAGGCCGAAATCGCCGCCGTCCGTCCCCACCGGCAGGTTGATCCAAAAATCCACATCGAGGAGCAAGGGCACGGGGAGCAGCGACCAGCGGGGGTCGGGGGCGAATTTCCATTCATATTTTTTTTGATCGGCAAGTTGCTCGCCCGCGTCGGCGGCGGGGAGGTTGCTGGGGTAGTTATACTTGGGGCTGTAATAGCGGCCGCGGTCGAAGGCGATGACCTGCACGCCATCGAAGCGGCCCTCGCCCTCGGGCGCGTCGAGGGGCAGAAAGCCCGCGGCGTGAAGGCGGTCCTCGTTTTGATCCGCGATGAACAACTCGTCGGGCTGGAAGCCGCGCGCCTCGAGCGCGGTGATGAGGGCGTGCACCAGCGCGGGGGGCGTGGCCAGACCGGCGGTGTTAGTCATCACCTTGAGGCCGGCGCGGCGCTTGGGGCCGGGGACGAGCTTGCGGCCGAGGCGGCGCTCGTAGTCCGCCAAAAGAGCGTTCACCGCGGTCTGGTAATTGTTTTCGTCAAAACCGGGGAGCTGGTAGGCCCACATCCAGGAATGCGGGTCCCGGGGGTCGGGAAGGGCGGAAATTTCGAGCTTCGTGCTGGGGGTTACGAGCTGGAAGCCGGCAGCGGGAGACGCTGTAGCCGCCGGAGGTGCGGAGGGCGTGGGGGCAGCAGCCGGAGCAGCTGTGGTTTGCGCGCCGAGGCGAAGGGCCGCCAACGCCAGCAACAAGATGGCAAACTTGCGTCGCATGGCAATTCCGCGCCGTTAGGAATGGTTCGTGTTCGGGTAACTGCCGAGCCACTTCACGAACGGGCATTCACGCCGCAATGCGGTGACGGCTTCCTGGATGACGGCGTCTTCCCAATGGCCCACGCAATCTATGAAGAAATAATAATGCCAAACCTTCTGGCGGCTGGGGCGCGACTCGATTTTGGAGAGGTTGACGCCGCGCGCGCTGAAGGGCTCGAGCGCCCGCAGGAGCGCGCCGGGCTGGTCGTGCAGGGAGAAGACGAGGCTGGTTTTGTCGCGGCCCGCGCCGAGCGGGGGCGAGACATTTTGGCCGAGGACAAGAAAACGCGTCACATTGTCGGCGCGGTCCTGGATGCCGGCGGCGACGATGGGCACGCCGTAAAGCTCGGCGGCGAGGCGGCTGGCGACGGCGGCTGCGCCCGGCGTGTCACGCGCGCGGCGGACGGCTTCCGCCGTGCTGTCCATCGCCTCGGCGGGCGCGGCGGGCAGGTTGCGCCGCAGCCATTCGCGGCACTGGCCCAGCGCCTGGTCGCGTGAAAAGACGATTTTGATTTTGTCGAGCGGTTCTTTCGAGATCAGGCAGTGCTCAATGGGCAGGAAGACCTGCGCGACGATTTTCAATTCGGTCTCGACGAGCATGTCGAGCGAATGGAAGACCGCGCCCTCGGTGGAATTCTCGATGGGCACGACACCGTGGTCGGCCTCGCCGCGCTCGACAGCGGTGAAGACGTCGGGGATGGTGGCGCAGGGCTGGAAGCGCAGGCTGGAGCCGAAATTCTTCAGCGCGGCCTGGTGGGTGAAGGTGGCCTCAGGCCCGAGGTAGGCGACGGCGAGTTGCTTTTGCAGGGCCAGGGAGGCGGAGATGATTTCGCGGTAAATCGCCTTGAGCGCCGCGGCGGTGAGCGGGCCGGGGTTGGCGGCCATGAGGCGCTCGAAGACGGCCTCCTCGCGGCTGGGGACATAGGGGTGCGCGCCGTGCTTTTGCTTGGCGCGGCCGACCTCGTCGGCCAGGCGCACGCGCGCGTTGAGGCGCTCGATGATTTCGAGGTCCACCGCGTCAATCTGTTTGCGCAAGGAATCTAAATCCATGAGAAAAAATAAAATCAATCATGCAAACACTCAACATCCAACGCTCAACTCCCAACATCCAACATCGCATAAAGAACCGCCCAAGACTTTCGCAGTTTATTCATTGGATGTTGAAGGTTGGATGTTCGATGTTGGATGTTCAAAGCATTAAGCAGACATGGGTGGGGTGGCCGCCTCCTCCGTCCCTTCCGCCTCCTCCACTGGCAGGCCGACATCCGCGTCGGAGAGCAGTTGCCCTTGCGCTTCCGGTTCGATGGCGCGGCGGATCCATTCGTTGAGCTGCGCGGGCGAGACAACGTCCGTCGCGGGCAATTCCTCGAGCGAGCGGATGCCGCAGAATTCGAGGAATTTCGGGGTCGAGGCGTATTGAATCGGGCGGCCGGGCAAGTCCGCGCGGCCGGAGACGTAAACCAGTTCCAGCTCGAGCAGGCGGGCGAGGGCGCTGTCAATAGCGACGCCGCGCACGGCCTCGATTTCGGCGCGGGTGATGGGCTGGCGGTAGGCGATGAGCGCGAGCGTTTCGAGCGCGGCCTGGGAGAGCTTGAGCGGCTTGGGCGCGTCGCGCAGGAGGCGCACCCAGTCCGCGTATTCCGGGGCGACGGTGAGGCGGAAACCGGCGGGGCCTTGAATGAGGCGGCAAATCTCGCCGGTGCTTTCGAGTTCCTGAGCGATGGCGTCCATGGCCTCGCGGATTTGCGTGGCGGTAAGGAGCGTGGGCACCTGGGCCATCAAGTCCTGCATGACTTCCTGGCCCGCAGGGGCGGAAGCTTCGGTGGGGCTGGGGGCGACCGGCCAGAGGGGCGCGCCATCTGGAGCGGCGATCAAAGACTCGGGCGCGGACGCCGCGACGCCCTCGCCCAGTTCGGCAGGGGCAGGCTGGATTTCCTCGTGGTAGCGCGTAATGACCTCCTGAATGTCCTTGATGGACAAGGGCTCGGAGGTGGAGAGCAGCAGCGCGCGGAGGATTTTCTTGAGGTTGAATTCCATGGGGGAAAGCGCAAATTAGCTTTGTCATGCCGCCCAACAAGGCAACACTGAATCGTCGGGCATTATTGTAGCATATTCTGGTCTGGGCTTGTTTCCGAGTTCGACATTCTCCAATCTGTTTTACCCATGCCCAAAACTGCTCCCAACCTGCGCGCCTATTCCTCCATCGTCGTGGACGGTTCCGACCGCGCGCCCAACCGCTCGATGCTGCGCACCGTCGGCTTCCAGGAAGCCGATTTCAAGAAGCCGATCGTGGGGGTCGCCTCGACGTGGGCGATGGTCACGCCATGCAACATGCATATTGACGGCCTGGCGCGCGAAGCCGCCGCCGGGGTCGAGGCGGCGGGGGCGAAGCCCATCATTTTTGGCACAATTACGGTATCCGACGGGATTTCGATGGGCACGCTGGGGATGCGCTATTCGATGGTGTCGCGCGAGGTCATTGCCGATTCCATCGAGACAGTCGCCTGCGCGGAGGGCTTCGATGGCTTGGTAGCTATCGGCGGCTGCGACAAGAACATGCCCGGCTGCGTGATGGCGATGGCCCGGCTGAACCGGCCCGCCGTATTTGTCTATGGCGGGACGATTTTGCCGGGGATTTACCGCGAGAAGCCGGTGGACATCGTAAGCGTCTTCGAGGCGGTCGGCCAGCACGCGGCGGGCAAAATCAATGCGAAGGAACTGCATGAAATTGAAAGTTGCGCGATTCCCGGCCCCGGCTCCTGCGGCGGGATGTATACGGCGAACACCATGGCCTCGGCCATTGAGGCGCTGGGGATGAGTTTGCCGAATAGTTCCGCACAACTGGCGGTGTCGAAGGACAAGACGGCGGATTGCCAGCGCGCCGGCGCGGCGGTGATGAATTTGCTCAAGCTCGGCCTGCGCCCGCGCGACATCATGACAAAAAAGGCGTTCGAAAACGCCATCACGGTCGTCATCGCACTCGGCGGCTCGACCAACGCGGTGCTGCATCTGCTGGCCATGGCCCACACGGCGGATGTGAAGCTGACCCTCGACGATTTTTCCCGTATCGGCAAAAAAGTGCCGGTGCTGGCCGACCTCAAGCCCAGCGGCAAATACAACATGGCGCACTTCGTCCGTATCGGCGGGCTGACGCCGCTGCTGAAAATGCTGCTCGACGCCGGATTGCTGCATGGCGACGTGAAGACGGTCACCGGCCAGACCATGCGCGAGAATCTGGCGGGCGTCGCGCCCTACCCCGCCGGCCAGGATATTGTTTATCCCCTGGACCGCCCCATCAAGCGCGACAGCCATCTGCGCATTCTCTATGGAAACCTCGCGCCCAAGGGCGCAGTGGCGAAGATTTCCGGCAAGGAAGGGCAAAGGTTTTCCGGCAAGGCGATTATTTATGAATCGGAGGAAAAGGCGCTGCAAGGCATCCTGGCCGGGCAGGTCAAAGCCGGGCATGTGATTGTGATTCGCAACGAAGGGCCGGTCGGCGGGCCGGGGATGCGCGAGATGCTCGCGCCGACTTCCGCGGTGATGGGCAAAGGCCTGGGCCAGGACGTGGCGCTGATCACCGACGGACGCTTTTCCGGCGGCAGCCACGGCTTCGTCGTCGGGCACATCACGCCCGAGGCGGCGGTGGGCGGCCCGCTGGCCATCGTGCGCAAGGGCGACCCCATCACGATTGACGCGGAAAAGAGCGAGATCAACCTGGGAATTTCCCCCGCCGAAATGAAGGCCCGCCTGCGCGCGTGGAAGAAGCCGCAGCCCCGCGCAACGCGCGGCGTGCTGGCCAAGTATGCGAAACTCGTCTCGAACGCCTCGCGCGGCGCGGTGACGGACGCGGATTTGTTTTAAGACGGCGGGTCGAGGACGCCCCGCCCTACCCAATTCCAATCGAGCCTGATCAGGGTCACGCAATTGTTTCGCGTGGCAGGGGGGCGTCCTCGACCCGCCGTCTTCATTTTCAATCCATCTTATTTCATAAATCATTATCTCCTGACATGGATAACCCGCCTATAATTCCCATCCGCAAAAATCTGCCGCACGATCCGCCGGCTTGGGTGCCGGACGGCGAAATCTTTTTTATCACCATCTGCGCCGCCCACCGGAAGCTGCAACCACTCGCAAACCCCCGGGTGGCGCAGTCCCTGCTGGCCAGTGCGCGGCATTATCACGAACTGGGCAACTGGTGGGTTCGATTGTTTCTGATTATGCCGGATCATCTCCACGGCCTGCTCACGTTTCCGCCAGCGAAGCTCATGCACAAAGTTGTTGCGGCTTGGAAATCATACACCGCCAAAGCGACCGGAGTTTCCTGGCAGCAGGATTTTTTCGATCACCGGGTAAGGAGCCTGGCGGCGTTGCATGGAAAAGGAATTATACATTTTAAATAATCCCCCACGGCAAGGTCTGACGAAAAATGTGGAGGACTGGCCTTGGTTGTTGCGGCAACAAGACATGACAACGACAGAATCAAAATAAGAAGCGGCGGGTCGAGGACGCCCCGCCCTACTCCATTACAGGCACGACGACATTTGATCGACCTCCCCGGCCTTTTCGGCATTGAGATTGACAGTCGAGGCGGGCTGGCAGATTATGCCGGAAACACCCGGCCGCCATGAGAACGAATGACCTCGGATTGGGCAACGCCCCGCGCCCGACACGGAGCCGGTCACCGAACGGGAAACGGCGGGCAATAATCGGCGCCTTGGTCATCGCGATTTTTGCCACAGGCTGGGCAATGGGCCATTATCAGGCGATGTGGGCCAGCAAAACCCCCGTCAAGCTGCCGTTGAAAACCACGGCCAAAGCTGCAGCGAAAGCCGCCAAGGGCGCACCGTTCCAAGGCGCCGCGTGGGATCCCCACGGCCAACTGGCCGCGATTCTGCGCAAGTATAAGGGCTGGGAACGCACCATCGCCATCGCCAAGCTGGTGGATCAAACGGCGGTGCCGGATCTGGGGGTTTTGATTGCCGAAGTCCAGGACTGCCCGCAACCGGATGTGCGGCAGATGGTTTATGACGCCGTGTTTGCCAAATGGGTGGGCAGCGACGTGCCCGGCGCGCTGGCGTGCGCGAACACGCTGTCCTTGCGCTCGGGCAAGTCGGAAGTTTTGGACAGCGTATTTGTGGCGTGGTCAGGCCTGAACCCGAAAGCCGCGCTGGCCGCCGCCCTGCAGTTGAACAGATTTTCGTTCCGCCGCTCGGCGGTCAGCGCCGTGCTGACGAACTGGGTGCAGGGGGAGGACCCACTGGCGGCGATTGCCGCCGCCAAAAACATCCCGCCGGGTTTGGCAGGCCCAAATATTTTGCAGACGCTGTTCGACCGCTGGTCGCGGCTGGATCCGGCCGCCGCCTTCGCCGCGGTGGGCCAGATTGACAACATGGCCCAGCGGCGCGCGGTGCAGTCCCTCATTCTGAACAACCTGGCGGACAGTGATCCGGGGAATGCTTTTGATATATTGCGCCACCTGCCCGTCGGCCAGCAGTCCACACAGCTTTACAGCACGGTGTTTCTGGCTTGGGCGCGGCAGGATCCGCAGGCGGCGATGTCCGCGATTGCCGGGATGCCGGCGGGGCTGGCCCGGGGAGCCGCCATGAAAAGTGTTTACAGTGGCTGGTCGGAAGTGGACCCCGTTGCAGCCCTGCAATCGGCCCAGGGACTGCCGCCGGGGAATGAGCGCGACAGCCTCATTCAATCGAGTTTCAGCAGCCTGGCGACACAGGATCCGGCGGCTGCGGGGGACTATTTGGCGACGCTGCCCCTAAGCAGCAACCGCAACGCACTCATCAAATCGCTGGCAAGCGCCTGGGCAGACAGTGATCCTTCCGCCGCGCTGGCCTGGCTGGATACCAACGCCAGCGGAACCACCTATGACCAGGCGGTGGGCACGGTGCTGAATTCGCTGGCGAGCATGAACCCCAGCGCGGCAGTGGCCTATATCACGCAAATGCCGCTGGGCACAAAGCGCGACACTTATTTGCAAAACGCCATCGGCACCTGGGCCACCCAGGATTCCGCCGCGGCCCTGGCTTGGGTAAACAACAACCTGACCGGCACGCCGCACGATCTGGCGCTGGCGACAGTGGAAAAACAGGTTATCCAAGCCAATCCAACAGGGGCGATTGATTATGTCAACAACCTGCCCAGCGGCGCGAACCGCGACCAGGCGATGACAAGCCTGGCCACGTCGCTGGCGCAGCAGGATGTGTCGGCGGCCCTGAATTGGATGAACAACCTGCCGAGCGACACCCCCGCCGCCACCCAGCAGAAGGTACTGCAAAATATCGTCAGTTCCTGGTCGAGCGTGGACCCGGCCAGCGCCGCCAATTATGTGCAACAATACGCCGGCGACCCCACTTACAGCGCGGCCGTGGCCAGCGTGGCAACGGCCTGGGCCAAGGACGACAGCGTGGCTTCGCTGGCCTGGGCGCAGACGCTCCCCGATGGCGCCGCGCGCGACAACGCCGTGGGCACCTCGCTGTCCAACATGGCCCAATTCGATGCCACGACCGCTTGGGCGGATGCGCAAAGCCTGCTGCCGATGCCGACCAAAACAACCGGCGCGAACAATACGTTTACGCAAATTGTCGACGCCTGGAGCACAACGGATCCCGCCGCCGCGGCCCAGATCGTGAGCGTCTTGCCGGTGGGCGGCGGCTATAATATGGCGGTTGAGAATATTGCCAAAAACTGGATGACCAATGACCCCCAGGCCGCCTCGCAGTGGATTTCAACCCTGGCGGACAGTGGCGCGCGCGACGACGCCGTGCGCGTCATCGTCCAAACCCAGGCCGACAATGACCCGCAGATGGCTTATACCTGGGCATCAACCATCACTGCGCCGGCCATGCGCTACAACCAAACGAACGCGGCGCTGACGGCGTGGGCAAAAACCGATCCGGCCGCCGCATCAACCGCCCTGCAATCCGCCAACGTGACCGATCAACAGCGCTCGAACATTCAAAGGAACATTGATGCTGCGGCGAACGGCACGGCCACCGGCCTGACGAGCGCCGGCATCATCAACAGCCAGACCATAAACCAAGTGGTCAACAGCGATGGATCCATCACTCTGACAATCACGCCGAACCCGGCGGGTAATTGAGGCAGGAACCGGAGACTCAGCCATTTTTTTGCCGGGCCAGGGCGTTCAGGCGCAACTTTCGCATGATGATGTAGGTCAGCCGGGTCATCCAGACCCGCGGCAGGCGGCTGCCAATCCAGGCGCCCAATTTATTAGACCAGCCAGAAATCACCAGCGGTTGGCGCGCCGCCAGCGCGCGCAGCGACGCGGTGACCACCTGCGGCGGGGTCTGGCCGATGTTGATGGACACCGGCGGTTCGGCAAATCCCGCGGCACGGAAAAACTTTGTGCTGGTTGGACCGGGACACACACAGAGGATATGGACGTTAGAGTCAAGCATTTCGCGCCACAGACCGAGGCTCCAGTTGAGCACGAACGACTTGGTCGCGGCATAGGTGGTGAAGAAGGGCATGGGCTGGAACGCCGCCGTCGAAGCGATGTTGATGACGGCGCCGCCACGCGCGCGGAGGCGGGATAACAGCCGCGCGGTGAGATTCACTGGCGCGCGCATGTTCAAGTCCACCATGGCGAGCGTGCGTGCGAGATTTGGCTCCGGGAATGGCCCGTAGGTGCCGAAGCCGCTGTTGTTGATGAGCAGGACTTCCCCCACTCCACCGTCCGCATCCAGCCATTTTTCGAGGACGGCGGCAGCGGCCTCCTGTCCGGCGGCATGGGAAAGGTCGGCGGGGCAATGGGTGAGCCGCCCGGCGGCGAGGGCGGCTTGGGGTGGCGTGCGAGAAAGGTTGAAAAATTTCGCTTTCGGGTTTACATTTGCGATTGCTGTGACGAATTCCTCTCCGATGCCTGACGAAGCTCCCGTGACGACGACCGCGCCAAAGCGAGCAAGGCATTCTGGCACGGATTGTGCGTCAAACATGAAGCGAAAAGCGGAACCCGCGACGCCGGCGGGGGTCTCAACCAGTAATGCCGTCGGTGCGCGTGTTTCCGTCTAAACGCCTGTTCTCTTCCAGTCAACCCATAACCCACCTCCCTAACTATGAGCCATGAACTGATTATCTCCGGCATCCATCTTGAACTGACGAGTGCGCTCAAAGAAGCGGTGCAATTGAAGATGGAACGATTATTCAAACACGAAACCCGCATCATTCGCCTGCGGATTGAATTGGAGCGAGCCTCGAGCAAAAACCATCTGGGGGAGTTTGTCGCCAAGGGCCACATTACCCTCTCGGTCCCGAAATCATTGTCAGCGTGGCGTCGGAGGACTTGTATAAATCCATGGATTTGCTGGTGGATAAGCTGGACCGCAAGCTGCGCCGGCGCTCGCGCCTATTGAAAGTCAAGCGCCACCACCCGCACGAAATCGAAATCCCCTACGCGAGCCTGCCGAAAATCAGCGCGGCGTGAGGGAAGAAAATTAAGAAGTCAAAATGCAGAATGCAGAATTGAGCAGGCGGCCTTGGCCAAAAGATGGGGTTGGGCTGTTTTTTTAATTCTGCATTTTGCCTTTTGCATTCAGCATTGATTCGACGTTAAGAGTTGAACGTTATGCGTTCAGGGTTCAGTCTTGGCTCCATGATGGCCATTCCCACCCTTGTCATTTCTTTTTTGTTAATCCTCGTCGGCGTCGGCGGCTACCTGATGGGGCATCCCGATCCGACCACCGGGCACGTCGGCCCAACGGCGCTGATTCCCGCCGCGGTGGGCGTGGTGCTGGGGGTGCTGGGCGCGGTTTCCTTCCGCGAAAAAGCCCGCAAGCATGCGATGCACGCAGCGGCCATGGTGGGGTTGCTGGCGGCCATCGGCGACGCGGTGCAATTGGTCAGAACCATTTTTAACACGACCAGCGCACCCGCCGTGCGGCAGTTAAAGCTGCTCTCGATGTCCGCCACGCTGGTATTATGCGTGGTGTTTTTGGTGCTGTGCATCCGCTCGTTCATCCAGGCCCGGAAGAACCGGCAAGCCGGGCTTTAAGCCGCCGGCTGACCAACAAAGGCGGCAAGGAGAGCGGGGCAGACAGGAATCAACCGGCAGTATTTTGCTTGCGTTTTTGGCCCATCGCCCTACCTTGAATCCCTTGGCGGTTCATTTTTTTTCGCACCCGTAGTTCAATTGGATAGAATGTCTGACTACGGATCAGAAGGTTGCAGGTTCAAGTCCTGCCGGGTGCACCCTTTACTGAAACCGGGGTGTTTTGCTTTGCCTTTTGCCTACTGGCGCGGTGAGAATTCCGCCATGTGTGCTGAACCCGCCATCCTGTCTTTGGAAGACAATTTTGACGACGTGCTGAACAAGGCCCAGCGCGGCCTGGGTCTGGCCGATGGTGCGCTCTCCGCGCAGGCGGGCATTGCTCAGGATATGTTGGCGGGCCTGAAAAAGGGGCGGCTGGACGAGGCGGCGCTGGCGCGCGTCGCGCCGGTGCTGAAGTTGCAGGGCCCGAGCCTGCTGGCGCTGGCGCGCAAGACGTGGTATCCGCGAGTACCAAACCTGGCCGGGGTGGCGCAGGTGAGCAGCGCGTGGAAGGATTTTCGAGTCAACGCCTTCGTGGTCTGGCATCCGACGGCGCGACAGGCGGTGGTGTTCGACACGGGGACGACGCCTGCGCCAATCCTCGCCGTTATGAAGGAAAACAAGCTGCACGCCGAACTGCTGCTCATCACGCACACGCATGGTGACCATGTCGCCTGTTTTGCGGAATTGCGCGAGAAGCTGGGCTGGCCCCGGGCGTATGTCAGTGCGCGCGGGAGCCTGGCGGGCGCGGAGCCGATTAATGAAGGCACCACGCTTTCGGTCGGTTCGCTGCATATCGAGGCGCGGCGCACCAGCGGCCACGCGGCGTGCGGGCTGACTTATGTCGTGCGAGGCCTGGCGCAACCGGTGGCGGTGGTAGGGGACGCGCTGTTTGCCGGCTCGATGGGCGGCGCGCGCACCACGGAAGCCTACGCCGAGGCGCTGGCCACCAACCGCGCGCAGATTTTCTCGCTGCCCGACGAGACCGTGATTTGCCCCGGCCATGGGCCGCGGACGACGGTGGGGCAGGAGAAGGCGCATAACGCATTTTTTCCAGAATTTAAGTCATAAGTGGGGTTAAATTCTCGATGGCGTATCAGCTTCGTTGATTATGCCACCTCTTGCACTCATCAAAGATTCGCCCATGGATATGCTATTTCCGATCGTAGTTGCGATTTTGTCGGGCGCGGTGATCTACCCTGCTACGCTGATCCGACGCGAAGTTTTTCAGCATGGATTACAAAGGGAAAAAACCTGCGGCGCGCGGGTGAATCGGTTTTGGGATGTGTTCTATTGGTTGCTCGGGGGCATGGTGCGGTTCCTGGTGGTTATGATTTTTGGCTTTCGCTTGTGGATATTTTCTGCCTGCTCTTGCTGCGGCTGGGTGACCGAACGTCCATTGATTATGTGCATGAAGTGGATACGGTTGCCAGTGTCGTTCTCGTGGTCGGCTGGCTGGTGGGCGTCGCTTGGAGCGTTCGCGTTTACTTTCCGTTTTTCACCTCGCGTTCAAATTATTTTCGCGGACTCGTCGCCGGAGGACTGGCCATTCCAATCGTGGCTTTAGGCTGGTTGGTACTTGTTGCCTTGATGTGGGCGAAGGAACTGTTCTTTTTTATGGCGCCGCCTTTTACTGAGTTTCGCTCATCAGCGGTTCCGGCCAAGCAAATTATAATTGTCAATGAAAGCTGGCTTGACACCGAATTGCTGGTTTTTGTCAAAGGCCAGGATGGACGATTGAAATTTGTCTGGGATTTGGGCGATGAATTTGCCGAGGCCAAATGGACCAAAGACGGCACCGTTTTCGTCTGCATGTTGACCCTTCCCAAAACCAGTGGGCGGCCTGGCGTCATGGTCGCTTATGATTTTAACACTGGGCAGGCACATGGGCCTGGCTCCAAGGATTTAGGGTATGCCAGCGCCGCGACTTGGCAGGCCGTGGAACCGACCGTGGATGCCTTGGTGTCCGCGCATGGCGGGTTTGAAACCGATTGGATCGGCTTTGATACAATACGAAGTGGAGAACAATGGCTTTGGTTCTGGCAGGTACCCGATGTTTAACTGAAGCCGTAATTCACCTTGGATCACCCCGACACGCTCTTTTTCCCGAACCTCATCTTCTCCGGCAGCAAAGGGCCGCCGAGGGCGACGGCGCTGAAGCCGAAGACGATGGCCGAGGAGCCCATGACGAGGCCGAGCGCGCCGGTGCCGTGGCCGGGCGGGCGCATCAGCCACCAGCCGCCGAGGCCGACATAGACGCAGCGCGCCGAGGAGGCCACCAGCGAGGTGATGGGCCGCCGCGCGCCCTGGCAGGAAAACGTCATGCCGACACCGAGGCCCCAAAAGCCGTAGGCCCAGGCGCTCCAGTGCAAATAATGGACGCCGGCCGAGATGGCTGCGGCGTCGTTTGTGAAAAAGTGCATGGTGGCCGCGGGGAAAATCCACATGAGCAAGCCGACCAGACCGGCCACTGCGAAACCCAGGCCCGCCCCCGTCCACGCCAGCCGCCGCACCTGGCCCCATTCGCCGGCGCCGACGTTCATGCCCACCAGCGGCACCAGCGCGGAGCCGATGCCGAAGACAAAGGGCATGAGCAGGCCCTCGATGCGCGTAACCGCGCCGTAGGCGGCGAGCGCGCTTTCGCTGATTTTCGCGGCCATGGCGGTCGCCATCAACTGGGTGCCAACGGAGAGGAGCGTGTTGAAGGCACTCGGGCCGCCGACGTGGAGAATTTCCCCGATGTGCCGCCAGGAAAAATGGACTGCCCGGTTGCGGCCCGCGCGCCCGACTTCGTGCTTGAGCAACTGCCAGATGAAAATGAGCGTGAGCGCAAAATAATAAATAGCCATCACCACCGCCGCGCCGACCACGCCGCCGGCCGGCAGCGGACCCCAGCCAAGCACCGCAGGCGGAATCAGGCATGCGATGACAAGCGACACCACGGCGTTCCATTTCGAGGGGATGAGGGTGTTGCCGAGGCCGCGAAAGATGCTGGCCAGGATATTGCACGTCCACATGAACGTGCCGGCCGCGAGGGTGATGACGCCGTAGGCAGTGGCGGTGGCGGCGACTTCGCCCGTGCCGCCCTGCCAGGCAAAAATCTCGCGGCACCAGATGGCCAGGCCGCCGGACATCACGGCGCCCACGACGCCGCCCAGCAGCACGGCGTGGACGATCAATTCAATCACCTCGTGCCGCCGGCCCGCGCCCATCGCGCGCGAAATCGCCGAGGCCACGCCGCCGCCCAAGCCGCCCGCGGCCATCATGCCGAGCAGGGTCAGCCAGGGAAAGACCAGTGCGGCGCCGGCGAGCTTGGTTGCGCTGACTTTGCCGATGAGCGCGGCTTCCTCGGCCAGGAGCGCCGAGTGCAGGAGCAGCGCGAGGACGGTCGGCACGGCGAGGCGCAGAATGGCCATGAGCGCGCCGGAGCGGGCAAACATCGGCACATCGCCGCCCCGTTCGCCAATGATTTCAACCCCCGGATCCGACTGAGGGTTACCAGGCATAGGCGTTGGGGGCTTCGCCGCCCGGACCTGGCCAGATGGTGTCGATCTGCGCGAGCGTTTCGGCGGAGAGCGGGAGTTCGAGGGCGGCGCGCGCGGCGTCGAATTGCGCGAGGGTGCGCGGGCCGATGATGGGCGCGGCGACGACAGGCTGGTGCAACAGCCACGCCAATGCGACGACCGCCGGGGGTTGGCCGAGCTGCGCGCAGAGGGCTTCGTATTTTTCGAGTTGGGGGCGAAGTTTTTCGATTTCCTTCACCGTGTCCGCGTCGGCGCGGCGGCCTTCCTTGGCTTTTTGCAACGCGCCGCCGAGCAGGCCCCCGGCGAGGGGGCTCCAGGGAATCACGCCGACGCCGTAATGTTTGCAGGCGGGGAGCACTTCGAGTTCGAGGGTGCGTTCGGTCAAATTGTAGAGGCTCTGCTCGGAGATCAGGCCCTGAAAGCGCCGGCCGCGGGCGGTCAGGCAGGCCGTCGCGATGTCCCAGCCGGCGAAATTCGAGGAGCCGACGTAGAGGATTTTGCCCTGGGCAACGAGGGTCTCCATCGCCTGCCAGATTTCGTCGAACGGGCAGCGGCGGTCAATATGGTGCATCTGGTAGAGGTCAATGTATTCCGTCTGCATGCGGCGGAGGCTGTTCTCGCAGCCCTGGATGATTTTGCGCGCGGAGAGGCCGCGGTCCCAGTTCGGGTCGAATTGATCCTCGCGATACATGGCGGCGAAGACCTTGGTGGCGAGGACGATGCGTTCACGGCGTCCCCCACCCTGCCCGAGCCAGCGGCCCACGATTTTTTCGGTGACGCCCTCGCCTTTTTTCCAGCCATAGACGTCGGCAGTGTCAAAGAAATTGACGCCGGCGGCGAGCGCGGCGTCCATGATGGCAAAGGCATCGGCGTCGGAAGTGAGCGGGCCAAAGTTCATCGTGCCCAGGCAGAGACGCGAGACCTTGAGGCCGGAGCGGCCGAGGGGGGTGAATTTCATGGGGATATTGTGGGCGAGGTTCACCCCCGGCGTCAAGTCCGGGCGGGATTTTTGGCAAACGGGTGTTTTAACTGGGGGGGCGGGGGCCTTCCGACGACGGTTGCCGGGGGCTTTTTCCTTTCAAATTTTGGTTTGATCTGGTTTGATTTACTCTGATTTATTTTGTTTTTACATGGTTTTGGTGTGTGTGGGGGGGGCCGGCAGTTGGCGAGGTTTCCGATTGCGTTTAAAGGAAAGGCATGCACAGGGCGGTGGCTCAGCATCAAGGCGCAGGGTAAACGATAATTGGCAAAAGTTGTAATGCTTGGTTGGCTGGGCTGGGAAGGTTGGGTGGGTTTGATAGGTTGATGCCCTGCCATAGGGATTTTTCACCGGGCTGGAAACGCTTTTCGCTCTGACGGGGCGAAAGGCAAAGCCCCAGCGTAGTGCATTTTACTCTACCGCACGTTAGCGCCAGACCTTCACTTCACTCTTTCCATTTTGGATTCAACCTTCTACATTCCACCTCCTACCTTCATCTGCTCCTCTTTCCCTTCCCATGCGCATCCAAGCCCTCCGAGTTGACCGTCCGCCACCCCATGAAGCCGGCCGCGTGGCCGCGCCGCCGTATGACACGCTGAGCACGGCGGAGGCGCGGGCGCTGGCAAAGGACAACCCGCTGAGCTTCCTGCATGTGTCGCGCGCGGAGATAGACCTGCCGCTGGGCACCGATCCCTACAGCGACGCGGTGTATGAGGGGGCGAAGCAACACCTGGCCAAGCTGCGCAAGGAGGAGCACCTCAACCGCGACAGCGTGCCGGCGATTTACATTTATGAGCAGCATTGGAAGGAACACGTCCAGCGGGGGTTTGTGGTGGGTTGCCATGTGGATGATTACGAGCGGAACGTGATCAAGAAGCATGAGACGACGCGGCAGGTGAAGGAGAACGACCGCCTGCGGCACATCCGGACGCTGGGCGTGCAGGCGGGGCTGGTGTTCCTCGCGTTTCGCGACAATGCGGCGACGGACGACTTGCTGAGCGACCTGGGCGAGGGCAAGCCGCTTTATGATTTCATAGATGAGAACCAAGTGCGGCATGTGGCCTGGCGGGTGACGGGTTCGGCGGTGGGGGATGTCATCGCGGCGTTTGCGAAGGTGCCCACGGCGTATATTGCGGACGGCCACCACCGGGCGGCAAGCGCTTGGCGGGCGGGCAAGGAGCTGCGGGCGGAGAACCCGCGGCACACGGGGGAGGAGACTTACAACTGGTTTCCGGCGTGCATTTTTCCGGCGTCGAGCCTGCGGATTCTGCCCTACAACCGCGTGGTGAAGGACTTGAACGGGTTGTCACCGGCGGAATTTCTGGAGCGGCTGCGGACGGCGTGCAAGGTGACGGGGGCGCCAGCGCCGGAGCCGGAGTTTCCGGGGCAGGTTTCGCTTTACCTCGAGAAGCATTGGCATGGGCTGAAGTTCGACCTGCCCAAGGGGAAGGATCCGCTGGCGCGGTTGGACGCGAATGTGCTGCAGGATCGCGTGCTGGGGCCGATCCTGGGGATTGTGGACCCGCGGACGGACACGCGCATTGACTTTGTGGGGGGCATCCGGGGGACGGCGGAATTGATGAAGCTGGTGGACTCGGGCGCGTATGCGGCGGCGTTTTCGATGCGGCCGGTGCCGTTGGAGCAGATGATGGAAGTGGCGGACGCGGGGCAAATCATGCCGCCCAAGAGCACCTGGTTTGAGCCGAAGTTGCGTTCGGGATTATTTGTCTATCCGTATTAGAAGGGGATTAATGGGAGGAAGGGAAGTATGTTTAGCGCCCAAGGGCACAAATACCCGAGGGTGATGATCCTGGAGTGATGATCCTGCAGCACCGCCGGAGCGCGGTTAGGCGGGGATTCTTTCCCATTTGGCGAGGTGCGTGGCGGCGTGCTCGCCGAGTTCGGCGCGGGTGCGCACGCGTTCGAGGGTGGCGCGCAGGACGGCGGCTTCGGGAAAATCCTTGACCATGCTTTTGAATATGGCGCGCATTCCGCCCAGGTTGGTGGTGGCGGGGTCGCGGCCGAGTTGCGCGAGGCGGTCGTCCGCATAGCGCAGCATGGCGGCCCAGCGTTCGGCGAGGGTCGGCGCGGGTGGGCGCGGCGCGCCGGCCAGACCGGCCTTGATTTCACGGAAAATCCAGGGGTAACCGAGGGCGGCGCGGCCGACCATCAGGCCGGCCAGCGCAGTGTCCCGCCGCTGGCGGGCGGCCATCTCGGGCGCGTCCACGCTGCCGTTGCCGATGACGGGGATGGCGACGGCTTCAGCCACCGCAGCAATGACCGCCCAGTCCGCGCCGCCGCGGTAGCCCTGTTCCTTGGTGCGGCCATGCACGGCGAGGGCGCAGATGCCTGCGCCGGCGAGGCAGCGGGCAGCCTCGGGGGCGACGATGGAGCGTTCGTCCCAGCCGAGGCGGATTTTCGCGGTGACGGGAACGTCCACCGCGCGCACAACGGCGGCGGCGATTTTTTCGAGGAGGGGCAAATCACGCAGCAGCGAGGAGCCGGCGTTGCGGCAGGTGACCTTGTCCGCCGGGCAGCCGAAATTGAGGTCCACAAAATCCGGGCGCAGCCGGGCGACGACCTGGCGCGCGGCCTCGGCCATGAGGGCGGGGTCGCCGCCGAAAAGCTGGACGCCAAGTGGGCGTTCCGCGGGCGTGAAATACAAGTCCTGCCAGACGGCTTCGGTGCCGCGCACGAGGCCCTCGGCGTTGGCGAATTCGGTGACGAGCACGTCCGCGCCTTGCTCCTTGCAGAGGCGGCGGAAGGGGCTGTCGGTAAAGCCGGCCATGGGGGCGAGGTAGAGCGGAAAGCGCCCCGCGCCAAACCAGGGCAGCGGGGAAGGGGAGACTGCTATGGAGGCAACTTCGAGCATGATTATTAAAAACGTTCACCGCAAAGGCGCGAAGATCGCTAAGGAGGATTTTTGACGGAATGGACGAAATGGACAGGATGGACCTGAAATTATTCTTAGCGATCTTTGCTCCTTCGCGGTGAAAGTCTTGCATTCAGCCGGTGAGGCCGTCGAGCGCCTGGGCGAAGGCGGCGACGTTGCGGGTGAGGCCGCGCAGGCGGCGGCGCAGGTCGCCGTCGTCAGCGAGTTGCTCGTCGGCAAAATCCTGGGTGGTGGCGTAAACGAAGCGCGGGGCGATGACGCAGCGGAAATCGAGCATGAGGCTGTTGGCGAAAGGCATGACGCTCATGTAGCTGCCGGGGCCGCCGGCGGCGCAGATGAAGCCGACGACCTTGCCTGTCCACGCGTCGCCGCTGAGTTCGACGAGGTTCTTGGCCGCCGCGTTTATGCCGTAATTGTAGACGGGCAGGGCGAGAATGATGCCGCGGGCGGCGCGGATTTTTTCCGCGAGCGCGACGACGGCGGGCAACTGATACACGCCGTCGCCGTCGCAGACGGGGAGCTTGAGCGGTTCGAGGGCGATCAATTCGGCGTCGCGGCCCTCAGCGCGGCAGTCCGCCAGTGCCAACTGCGCGAGTTGGGCGCTGCGGCTGGAGGCATTGAGCGAACAACTGAAGATCAGCAGGCGCATGACGATAATGTGGAAATTTCAGGGCCAAAAGACCACTTCAAAAAATGAACCCCGGTTGCGCGGGGCAACCGGGGTTCGAGAGCGGAATTGTTTTTCAATTCCGCGCGCAGCAGACCAACCGGGTTAGGTCGGTTGCACCGAGGGCGTGGTGGCGTTCTGCGGATTGGAGACCGGGCTGCCGGTGCTGGCGCCGGTGGTGGCGGGAGCAGCCGGAGTCAGATTAATGGTTTGGGTTCCATTCGAGGTGGTCACACCACCGGAAGGCGGAATCGAAGGCGGGGGCTGCGCGGGCAAACCGGCCTGCACCAGCGCCGTGTTGGTGACGTCGTTCAAGGTGTTCGCCAAATCCTGGGCTGCCGTGGTGCTGAGGTTGGCGCCCACCATGTTGCCCGCAGTAATCAAACCAGTGTTCGGATTCACCGTCAGATTCACCGTAATCGTGGCGGCGGTGTTAATGTTGGCGTTGGTGACGGTGGTGGAGGTGCCGTTCGCCGAAGTCGTGGTCGTCGTCACCCCCGGCGTAAATGTCATCGATCCCACCACACAGGTGGCAATGATGCCAGTGACCTGGCCCGCGGCGTTGCGGACGATGGTGATGTCAATGATGGTGCCGCGAATACCGGCGGACCCGGCCGGGGTGTCCACGGTGAACTTCGAGCCTGCACCGGTGTCAAGTTTCTTAACTTCACCCTGCAAGGAGCCGGAGCTCAATTTGAGGTCGGTGTCGGATTTGCTGGGGTCTTTGGTGAGGCGGAGGAAGGTGCCTTCGGCGGCTTCGTCAAACGGAGCTTGCTGGAACGAGGCCACGTCGAGCGTGGTTTCGGCCTTGACGTGAAGCGTGGCGCCATTGGACATGACCAAGAGGGCATTGGCACCCTTGCCGGCCTGAACTTTGTTGCCTTGCTCGAAGGTTTGACCGCGCTTGAGTGCGGAGGAAGTGCCATCCGGGGCGATCAACTGAACATCACCGACCACAATAACAGCCTGGACTTTGCCATTGGCCATGGTCTGCGCCAGCGAGGTATGCGGGAAGGCCAGAAAGGCCAACAACGCAGCGAGGTAAATTTTTAGATGTTTCATAGTCATAAATATTTATAAATGGAGCCGAAACGGTTGAAGGGTAATTCCTTAAACCGGGTCTATTTCTATCCCACCAACGCCCGGCTGGCAAGTCATTTTTTTCAAGATTAATAGAAAAAATAAGCAGGTGTTCACCTACCCAACCCGTGCCGGACTTGGATGGCAAAGCCATTCGCAGCGCATTTGGCGAAATTATGCTTTCCATGGACGTTGGTTTAGGTAAAAACTGGGGGCGATGGGGAAAGATTATCCGCCAAATTTTGGCCAAATTTATAATAACTAATTTCATTAACGTTATGTCCAAGTCGAGAAAAAATAGCAACTTGTTGTTGGGCATAGACATCGGTGGGACCGGAATCAAAGGAGGCATCGTGGACTTGACCAAGGGTACGCTGGTGGGCGAGCGCGTGCGCATTGACACTCCCCCAACCCGCCACCCCGGCGGCCATCGGTGACGTGCTAAGCGCCATTGCCAAACATTTTCAATGGACCGGCCCGATTGGCTGTGGTTTCCCGGGGGTGATCAACCAAGGGCGCATCATGATGGCCGCGAACCTGGACGAGACGCTGATAGGCGTGGATTTTGCGCGGCTGGTGCAGGAGCGCACGGGTTGCCCGGCGCATGTGATCAATGACGCGGACGCGGCGGGTTTGGCCGAAGTCACGTTCGGCGCGGGCAAGGGGCGGCAGGGCGTGGTGATTCTCATCACGGTGGGGACCGGGATCGGTTGCGGGTTTTTCTACAACGGCCAGCTCATCCCGAGCACGGAGCTGGGCCATGTGAAGATGAAGGACAAGGACACGGGCAAAATCTGTGACGCGGAGGACCTCGTCTCCGACCGGGCGCGCCAGGAGCAGGATTTGTCATGGAAGGCGTGGGCGAAGCGGTTTGACCGCTATCTGAAATACATCCAGCGGCTGGTCTGGCCGGAACTGATCATCATTGGCGGCGGCGCAACGAAGAAGGGCGAGAAATTCATGCCGCTGTTGACGGTGCCCTGCGCGACGGCGCTGGCGGCGCTGGGCAACAACGCGGGCATCATCGGCGCGGCGGAGGCGGCGCGACGGAGCCTGGGGCGGAAGTGAAATAGGAGTGCGGGGTGTAGAATGTGGAGAAAGATGAAATTCCTTGACGAATAAAACGCTCAACTTTTAACGCCCCATTACGAAAACCCCTCCCATTGCCTGCCGCGACTTTTTTTTGTGTTTTATGGATTCGGGGAAGCATAGCATGAGCCATTGGGATTTAGAGGATGGGTGGTGGTCGAAATACGAATACCTTTATGCCTAACGCTAAATCGGGACTACCGACAAAAGGCTTTTTCCATTCAGACAGTTTTACCCCCGCAGATCCTGCCGGTTTCGTTTGACTCCGCGCGTGGGTTGGCGAATGTTGGGCGGCGCGCATGGACACTGCCCAGGAACTGGTGGAGGCCGCCCTCGAACTCAGGGAACGGACGGCGAAGCTGAAATTCGGGCCGCCGGTCGCCTATGTTTACCGCCCGCTGGAATATGCGTGGCGGGCGCACGAGGCGTATTTGCGCCGGCATGGCGGGGGCGAGAAGCGCGTCGTCTTCCTCGGCATGAACCCGGGGCCGTTCGGCATGGCGCAGACGGGCGTGCCGTTCGGCGAGGTGAAGGCCGTGCGCGATTGGGTCGGCGTCGTCATGCCGGTGGACCAGCCGGAGCGCGCGCACCCCAAGCGCCCCGTGCTGGGCTTCGCCTGCAAGCGCTCGGAGGTCAGCGGCAAGCGCCTCTGGGGCTGGTTCGCGCAGCGCTTCGGCCCGGCGGAAAATTTCTTCAAACAGCATTTCGTCTTCAATTACTGCCCGCTGCTGTTTTTGGACGAAGGCGGGCGCAACCTGACGCCGGACAAATTCAAAGGCGAGGCCGCCGAGCAATTATTCGCGGCGTGCGACACGCATTTGCGCCGCGTGGTCGCGGATGTCCGCGCGGACTGGGTGGTCGGGGTGGGAGCCTTTGCCGAGGAGCGCGCGCGGCAGGCTCTGCTCGGGCATGGCGTGGCGATTGGGCGCATCCCGCACCCCAGCCCGGCGAATCCGGCGGCGAATAAAGACTGGGCGGGTGCGGCCACGCGTGCGATGCTCAAGCAAGGCGTGTGGTCGTAGTTGCCCGCGCCCTATTCATGGCCGCCAATTCCCAACCGCCGTTTTCCAATTACCACGAGGGCCTCGCGGTGGTGTGGCGGAGCCTGCTCGTCAACGTCGCGCTGGCGGCGGTGAAAATAGGCGTCGGAATCTTCGCCCAATCGCAGGCGCTGGTGGCCGACGGTCTGCACAGCCTGGCGGATTTGGCCGGCGACATCGCCGCGCTGCTCGGGTTGAAGGTCGCCGAACAGCCGGGCGATGAAAACCACCCCTACGGCCACCACAAATTTGCCAGCCTGGCGTGCCTGTTCGTCGCCGTGCTGTTGCTCGGGTGCTGCGCCATGCTGATTGGGAATTCCGTGCAACATTTGCGCGAGGCCGTCGCGACGGCGCCCGGGCCAGCGGCGTTGTGGGTCGCGCTGTTGGCGATGGTCGTGAAGGAATTTTTTTATCGTTACGCCGCGCGCGAAGCCCGGCGGCTGAAACTGCGCGTGCTCACGGTCAGCGCGCTCGACCATCGCGCCGACGCGCTCGCGTCGCTGCTGGTGGTCGCGGCGATTGCCATGACGCGTTACGGCGGCTCGCGCTGGGCGTTTCTGGACCAGGCCGCCGGCCTGTTAATCGGCGGCTACCTGGCGGCGTTTGGCGTGAAAATTTTGTGGCAATCCTGCGCCGACCTGCTCGACACCGCCCCTGGGCCGGAGATGATCAACGACCTGCGCGAGCACATCCTGGCCGTGCCGGGCGCGGTGGCGTATCATCAATTCCGCACGCGCCGCATCGGCGATTTATATGAAGTGGATTTGCACCTGCAGGTGGACCCGCAGTTGACGGTCGAGGCCGGCCACGACATTGCCCGCCACGTCAAAAAAGCCATTTTGGAAAAACACCCTGAAGTCGTCGAAGTGCTGATCCACCTCGAGCCGGCCTCGCGCGCGCACCTGAAGGACGCAGGCGTGCATGGGAGCAAGATATAAGAAGAGTGAACGGAAGCCGGCGGCCCGGTCGGATGCTTTTCCTTCTTGCCGTCCGGGGCGGAATCAAAAAACTGCTCCGATGCTGACCAAGTTCACCGAGGATGCAAATGGGCGGAAAGTCGAAATGACGGCGGGTTTTGCTGCGCCAATGGACTTGGATGAAACTGAATCCATTATCTATCCGCGTAAAGATGGCAAAAAATTCACCCTCATCCAAAAATTATCTTTTAACGTTTTGGATAACCTTTGGAAAGAAGTTGCAGATTATAAAAGACGCAGATGTTTTGCCTCGAGTGAGGCCGATCTCCGGCGCTTCTGTCTGAAGAAATGTCCGGAATTTGGAGCGGTCCTCATCTGGAGGGTAAATCAGCAGATCGCCGGACTGGCATTCTTTCACGTCACTTGGAAACGGAATGTCTATTTGGATTGGCTGACCAAGACGCAGGAATTTCTGGAACCGACACGAAAAACCAAAAATTTTGGCAAATTTATGATGGAAACCGTGGGCATTGTCGCATGGCAATTATTAGGGGCGAATTTGATCTTTATCGAATCCAAGAAAGGTCGAGCGGCGGATTATTACAAAAAGACCCTTGGCTTAAGAAAACGATGCGATTTCATTCTCCTGGCCATGGATTTTCATGCCGAACAACCAGGTTGGAAGGTGTGCGATCAAATTTACGGACTTGCAAACTCCAAAAAACCAGTTAGGTTGCCAGCATTATGATTCACTTAAAAGCGGGTGAAGTTCTGTTCAATGGGAAAAAAGTGCCTGTAGCCCAGCTTTCCGGCATGAATTTGGGTGACGATGAAGGAACCTTTCCATTTGCCATGCGTTCGGGCAGGATGTTGGTGAGTTCCGCTCTCGATACATCCAAACGGGATTCCAGCTTACCTAAGCAGCACGTCAATGGTTCGCATCGGCGGAAGGGCTAGTTCCTCGCTTTTCATTCTTGCCGTCCGGGGCGGTGCGCCAAGACTGGCGGGGTATGGAAAAACGCGCCCTGCTCTCCGTCAGTGACAAATCCGGCCTCGCCGACTTCGCCCGCGCGCTCGCGGGCCGCGGCTACCAACTGCTCTCGACCGGCGGCACAGCGAAGCTCCTGCGCGAGGCGGGCCTCGCGGTCACGGACGTGAGCGAATACACCGGCTTTCCCGAGATGATGGATGGGCGCGTCAAGACGCTGCATCCCAAAATCCACGGCGGCCTCCTCTGCCGGCGCGACCTGCCCGAGCACCTCGCCCAGGCCCAAGCCCACGGCATCGGCCTGATTGATTTGGTCGTGGTCAACCTTTACCCCTTCGAGCAGACCGTCGCCAAACCGCATTGTACTTTCGAGGAGGCCATCGAAAACATTGACATCGGCGGCCCCTCGATGTTGCGCAGCGCGGCGAAAAACCACGCAGCCGTCACCGTCGTCTGCGACCCCGCAGACTACGTGCGTGTGCTCGCGGCGCTCGATGACGAAGTGCAGTTGGCAGCCCTGCGGCGCGAACTCGCTCTGAAAGTTTTTCAGCGCACCGGCGCTTACGACACCGCCATTGCGGCCTACCTCGCCGCGCCGCCGGGCGGTGCGCCGGACCTGGATGCCATCGCCGGCTTCCCCGCAAAATTCACGCTCGGGCTCCCCAAGGTGCAGAACTTGCGCTACGGCGAAAACCCGCACCAGCGCGCGGCGCTCTACGGCTCCTTCGGCGAATGTTTTGACCAGCTTCAGGGTAAGGAGCTATCCTACAATAATATTTTGGACATCACCTCGGCGGCCTATCTCATCGGCGAATTCGAGAAGCCCACCGTCGCCATCCTCAAGCACACCAATCCCTGCGGCGTTGCCAGCGCGCCGACCCTCCTCGAAGCCTGGGAGCAGGCCTATGCGACCGACCGCCAGGCGCCCTTCGGCGGCATCATTGTCGTCAACCGCACGGTGGACGAGCCGCTCGCGAAGGCCATCGCGGAAATTTTCAGCGAAGTCATCATCGCGCCGGGCTTTGACGACGCGGCGCGCGCAATCTTCGCGAAGAAGAAGAATTTGCGCCTGATGGTGGCGAAATCGAACCTGCGCGCCGAAACGCTGCTCGAACTGCGCAGCGTGGTCGGCGGCGTGCTCGTGCAGGATCGCGACTACAAGCCTATCAGCCCATCCGCCTGGAAAGTAGTCACCAAGCGCGCGCCGACCGAAGCCGAGTGGGCCGCCCTGCAATTCGGCTGGCGCGTTGTCCGGCACGTCAAGTCGAACGCGATTGTTTACGCGGCGGCGGAACGCACGCTCGGCGTCGGCGCGGGGCAAATGTCGCGCGTGGATTCGTCAAAAATCGCCGTCTGGAAAGCGGGTGAGGCCGGCCTGTCCCTGCAAGGTTCGATTGTCGCCTCGGACGCCTTTTTTCCCTTTCCTGACGGCTTGGTCGCGGCCGCCCAGGCCGGGGCCACCGCCGCCGTGCAACCCGGCGGCTCAATGCGCGACCCGGAGGTCATCGCCGCCGCCGACGCGCACAACCTCGCCATGGTTTTTACTGGCGTGCGGCATTTTAAGCACTAAAATCACGGGCCATGAAGTGTGGCATTCCAGGGATCTGTTTGGCGGCATTTGGCCTGCTTGCCGGCGCCAATTTTGTTTGGGCTGCCGATGCGCCGGCATTTTCCGGCAAGGCTGGCACGTTTCCCGACGAGAAAATCACCGTCAACGACGAGACGCGCGAGTATCGGCTGGTCGTGCCGGACACGCTGGACTTGTCGAAGCCCGCGCCCATCGTCTTTGCCTTCCACGGCATGGGCGAGGACAACAAGGACCATTTTGCCACGGTCTCGACGCTGCCCGCCCTGGCGGCAGAGCATAAATTCATCCTCGTTTTCCCGGCCGCGGCGGGGCAGATGATTCCAGGGCAAAACCAGGTGGTCACGGCTTGGGCGCTGGCGCCGGAGCGGGCCATTGCGGATTTGCGGTTTTTCGACGCGCTACTGGCGAAAATGCAGGCCCAATACCGGATTGACCCGGACGCGATTTACCTGACCGGCATGTCCAACGGCGCGTATTTTGCGCACTTGCTGGCGCGCGAGCGGGCGAGCATCATCGCGGCGGTCGCGGCCCATTCGGGCGAGTTGGGGCAGTTCGACCTCAATTTCATTCAATCCGCCCGCAAGTTTCCTGTGATGATTATTCACGGCGATGCCGACCCGATTTTTAACGTGAGTCTGGCCCGCAGCGCACGCCTGGTTTACGAAAGCGCCGGCCACCCGGTCACCTACCTTGAGATTCCCGGCTGGGGTCACCAATGGGACCCGCGCGTCGAAGAAAAAATTTGGGATTTTTTCAGCAAAAGCCGCCTGCATCCCGCCCTGCCGGATGCCAAACCCGCCAGCCCGGCCGCTTCGGCTGGCGCCAGCGCCGCGCCTGTGCAGGCATCCGCAACGGCATCCGCCTCCGCGCCTTCGTCCGCCCATCCCTAAACTGCTCTTTGCGTCGTTACCCCATGCACCGCCCCGCCCTGAAACATCTGCGTAGCGACCCCGTGATGAAACGCGTCATCACGCAGGCCGGCCCGCCCACGCTCACCCCCCGCCGGCAACCGACCTTCCAGTCCATCGCACAGGCCATTATCTACCAGCAACTCAGCGGGCGCGTGGCCGAGGTGATTCTCGGCCGGTTCAAAAAACTCTTCAGCAAAAACGGTGAGCGCTTCCCCGCGCCGCGCGATGTTCTCGCCGCCTCGGTGAAAAAACTGCGTAGTGCCGGCCTCTCCGAGGCCAAGGCCAACGCCATTCGCGACCTCGCCCGACGCGCGCGCGACGGCCTCGTCCCCACGCTCGCCCAATGCGACGAGCTAACCGACGCACAACTCGTCGAGGTCTTCACCGCCATCAAAGGCGTCGGGCCGTGGACGGTCGAGATGCTCCTGATTTTCAACCTCGGCCGGCCGGATATTTTGCCCGTGAACGACCTCGGCATCCGGCGCGGCTTTCAAATCGCCCACGGCTTGCGCCAAATGCCCAGCCCGGAGCGCGTCGCCCGCGACGGGAAAAAATGGGCGCCGCACCGCACTCTCGCTGCCTGGTATCTCTGGCGCGCTGCGGATGGGGCAAAGGGGAAGTAAGCATTAAAATTTAAGCATTAAGAAGTCAGAATGCAGGAGAAAGAAGTCAGGATTCAGAATTCAGATTGTTTGAGTTTTGAAATATTAGATTTGAAATGAGAAACAAGCTCGGGCTTTTGCCCGTGACTCCCAACCATCGCCATTTATTTGGCTGGCGCTCGTGCATGAAAATATCAATCATCGCCTCCCTCCCAGTCATCCCCCATGAGCGCCAACACCATTTGTTGGAAGGATATTCCCGTCGTCAATCTTGATCGCGCGATCAAGTTTTATTCCGCCGTGCTCGGCGTGAAGGTCAAAAAGGAATCGTTTTCAGGCTTCAAGATGAGCCTGCTGCCCCACGAGAGCCAGAACGTCCTCCGCTGTCTCTGCAAACTCAAGGGCAATAAACCCTCGAAAACCGGCCCGCTGATTTACTTGAGTGTCGGCGCGCGACATGACAAAGCCGAAAAGGCTGCGGCCAAGAAGGGCGGCAAAGTTTTGCAGAAAAAGCACATGATCGGCCCCTACGGCTTCCGCTCCGTCATCCTCGACAGCGAAGGTAATCGTATCGCCCTGCATTCAGAGAAGGGTTGAGGACAGCCGTGGAAAGCGCGGATTTTTGACCACGGATTGCCCGTATAGCACGGATGGTCATGGCGAAACTCATCCGTGACATCTGGGTCATTCATGGTTAAGTATCTCGTGTATGACTTGGACCCCTGTTTTGTCAGTCTTCACCGCACTGCTCGTGGCGCGCGTGGCGGCGGACACCTTCCTCGACACCTTGAACCGCCGTTACGTGCGCGCCCACGCCGCCGCGCCGCCGGAGGGCCTGCGCGCTGTGATGGATGACGCCACCTACCGGCGCGCAGTGGACTATACACTGGCCAAAAATTGGTTCGGCCAATGGCAGGGCTGGTATGAAGCCGTCTGGCTCTTTGTCTGGCTCGGCTTGGGGTTGCTGCCGCCGGTTTATCATTTTCTCGCGGGGATTTTTGGCGCGTCGCTGTGGGGGCAGGCGGCGGCGCTGTGCACGCTGGGCGTCATTTTGGCGCTGCCGGATTTGCCGTGGGGCTGGTGGGCGCAGTTCCGGCTCGAAGCGGGCTTTGGTTTCAATAAAAGCACTCCCGCGCTATGGGTCGTGGATTTGTTGAAAGGCGCGGCGGTGGGCCTCGTGTTCGGCTATCCGCTGCTGTGCCTGGTGCTCTGGTTTTTCCATTGGCAGCCGCAGTGGTGGTGGCTGTGGGCCTGGGCGGCGTTGATGATTTTCCAACTCATCATGGTCGCGCTGGCCCCGCGCCTGATCATGCCCCTGTTCAACAAATTGACGCCGATGCCGGAAGGCGAACTGCGCGAATGCCTGCTCGAACTGGCCCACCGCACCGGCTTCCGCTGCGCGGCGATTGACGTGATGGACGGCAGCAAGCGCTCGACCCACTCGAACGCCTTCTTCACCGGCTTCGGGCGGTTCCGGCGCATCGTATTTTATGACACGCTTATTGCGCAACTTACCCAGCGCGAACTCGAGGCCGTGCTCGCGCACGAAATCGGCCACTACCGGCGCGGGCATGTGCCCAAGATGTTCCTGCTTTCAGGCGTGGCCTCGCTCGTGGCGTTTGGGCTGCTGGCCTGGTTGGCCGGGCAGGATTGGTTTTACACCGGCTTTCGTTTCCCGCCCTCCGCGGGGATGCCGGTGGCCCTGCTCTTGTTCGTGCTGGCCACCGGGCTGGTCACCTTCTGGCTGCATCCGCTCGGCAACGTGTGGTCGCGCCACCATGAATACGAGGCCGACGCCTTTGCCCGCGCCGCGCTGGGCGAGGCCGCGCCGCTCGTCACCGCCTTGCGCAAACTGCACGAGAAAAATCTCAGCAACCTGACTCCGCACCCAGCCTATTCCTTTTTTCACTATTCCCACCCCACACTCCTCGAGCGCGAGACCGCCCTGCGCGCGCCCGCGGCGTCCGCCGCCGCATGAATCCGCCGCCGCCCGCCGCCCGCGCCTGCTCGCGCCGCCGGATTGTTTCGGCGGCGTGGTTCATGCTTTTAATTATAACTGCTTCCTGCTCCAAAAGCGCGCCACCCCCGCCTGCCCCGCCCGCCGTTGACTCCACCATCACGCTGCGTCTGGCAACCTATAACATCCGTAATTACAATTCAATTAATCGTCAAATTGACGGCGGATACAAACCCGACTGGCCCAAGCCCGAAGCCAAGAAAACCGCCCTGCGCGCCGTCATCCGCGCCGCCCATCCCGATATTCTGGCCCTCGAGGAAATGGGCCTGGAGCCGGAGCTGGAGGAACTGCGTCGCGACCTCGCCGCCGAAGGGCTGACCTACACCTACTCCGCGCTCGTCCACGGCCCGGACCCTGACCGCCACGTGGCCCTCCTCTCGCGTGTGCCGTTCGCGGCGGTGCATCCGCATGAAAGTATTTCCTATAAGAACGGTGGCGTGGAAAAAATGGTCAGCCGCGGCCTGCTCGAAGTGGACCTCGTTACCAATGGCCGGCCCTGGGCGCTCTACGTCGTGCATCTTAAAAGCCGCCTTGATACCGCCGGCGACCCGCAAAGCGCCACCCAGCGCGACGGCGAGGCCCGCGTGGTGCGCGACGTGGTGCGCCAGGAGCAGCCGCTGGCGACCGGCCTGGTGGCCGTGGTCGGCGATTTCAACGACGCGCGCGATTCGCCGCCGCTCAAGCGCTTTACCGAACTTGACGGAAAACCGCTGCTGACCATTTCGCCCGATGCCGACTCCCGCGGCGAAACCTGGTCCTCCGCCTACGCGCGCGCCGATGAATACGACCGCTCGGATTACATCCTCCTATCGCCCGCCCTCGTGCCGCTGCAAAAAGCTCCCGGTGGCATCGAGGACGTGCCCGAGAGCGAAACCGCCAGCGACCACCGCCTTATCTGGGTGGACCTGGTGTTTCCCAAGTAGTGTGAAGTGTGGAATTTAACGGGTGGAGTTGGAGTAATTTTCCTTTAGATGGTCGCAAGCCATGGGCGCAGCGTCATTTTAGAACCTATCTCAAATTCGATTATATGCAGAAATTTGACCCATTTTTATGGATCCTGGAAAGCGGCTTCCCTCTAGCGCGCTATCCGAGGTTGGTAGAAAATGGGTAGATTTTTGCTTGTTCGTCGAATTTGAGATAGGTTCTAGTGTATATGCGCGCGGTTCCGTTTTGCCTTTGTTTTCTTTTTTTTAATTCTTTATTCTTAATTCCGCCCTTTCTTCCCGTGCCCACCGCCAACACCGCCGACGAATTCCTTGCCCTGGCCGCCGAATATCAGTTGGGCGCGCTAGACACCGAGGGTTTCCATCCGCTGACAGCGCATTTGTCCGACCAAGCGCGGCGGGATTTGCCGGCGGCGTTGCGGGCGCTGCAAGCCGTGGACGTGCTGGCGCTGGAGAAATCTCGGGAAAAGGCCACGGGCGTCGCGGAACTGGCGGAGGCGGTGGCCGCGACTTTCGCGGCAGGCCGACGGGTTTTCCTCTGCGGCTGCGGCGCGACAGGGCGCCTGTCACTCACGGCCGAATGGCTGGGCCGCGCCGGGATGCTGCCCGCCAAATTGGCGGCGCGCGTCATCGGGTTCATGGCTGGGGGCGACGCGGCGCTCATCCGCTCGATTGAGAATTTCGAGGACTTTCCCGACTATGGTGCGCGCCAGCTTGACGAGCTGGGCTTTAGCGGGGGTGATCTGCTGATCGCCGCGACCGAGGGGGGCGAGACGCCGTGGGTCATCGGCGCCGCCGAGCGCGCGGCCGCGGTTTCGGGCCACGCGCCGTGGTTCCTGTATTGCAACCCGGACGCGCAACTGCGGCGCGTGGCCGCACGCTCGCGCCGGGTGCTGGACGACGCGCGCATTCGCAAGCTCAACCTTCACGTCGGGCCGATGGCACTGGCCGGGAGCACGCGGATGCAGGCCAGCACGGTACTGCTCGCTGCCGTGGGCCTCGCGCTGAAACACCACCGCGATCCCGAAAAAATCCCTGCCGCCCTCGCGGCGTTTTTGGAATTCACGCGCGCCGCCGATTTTGCCGCGCTCGCCCCGCTGACCGCCGCCGAGGCAGATATTTATAAAGATAACCGGCTCACGCTCTACCGCACGCGCTCCGCCGGACTGACGACGCTGACCGACACCACCGAGCGCGCGCCGACGTTCAGCCTCGCCGCGTTTGAAAACACCCTGGCCCCGGCCCAGCCCGCCAGCCTGACCTACCTGCACCGGCCCGGCGCGCGCGACGCCCCCACCGCCTGGCGCGCGCTGCTGCGGCGCGAACCGCGCACGCTCGAATGGTCTGGCCTCGAAAAACTCACCGCGCGCGCGTGGCTCGAGGGCTACGATTTTTCCGACCGGGTTTTGACGCGGCGCGCGACCACGGCGATCGTGGAGGTGGAAGTCGGACTCGAGGCCATCAGCCTGCGGCTGGGGGAAATCAAGTCCGTCTTTCCCCGTCCCACCGGCGGCCAGCTCACCGCGCATTTGTTTTTGAAGCTATTGCTCAACGCGCACTCGACCGCCGTCATGGCCCGGCTGGGCCGCTGCCAGGGCAATCTGATGACCTATGTGCGCCCGAGCAATCTGAAGCTGATTGACCGAACGGTGCGCTATGCGCGGCATTTGTGGAAGCAGGAAACCGGGCGGGAGATTGCCTACGAAACCGCGGTGCGCGCGCTCTTCGCCATCCGCCCCACCCTCGCACCCGACGAGCCGGCCGTGCTGCGCGTGCTGGAGTATTTGCGGGCGAATACGAAGTGAAATTTAATCCCGCCCGCCCGCGCCGAGGACGTGGACGTTGGCCATGGTAATGCCGCTGAGTATTGCGCCGGTGATGCCCAGAAAGCCCTGGTCGGTGCCGCACAGGAACAGATTCGCCAGGTGCGTGCGCCCGTCACGCACTTTGCGCGAGGCGCCGTAAATCGCGCCCGCGAGGTGCCCGGTGAAATGCAGCACCGTGCGGGGCGTGAACATATCCGTCGCCAGTGTGCGCACGGGCAGGGTTTCCGGGTTTTTTCCTCCGAGAAATTTCCGCGCCTCGGTTTGGAGAAGGTCGAACCAGCGTTTTTTTTCAGCGGCGTAGGCCTCCGCGTCGGGCGCGAGTTGCATCCACTGGTCGAAATTGGCCTGCGCGGTCACGCGCAGAATCCCCTCGGGCAACTGGCGGCCGCCGCTGTAGTGATAATTGTTGGGCACGCAAATCACGCCGCTGCGCGGGTCCACCAGATCGTCGGGCCGCGCGTAATGCAGGCGCTCGGCGTCGTTGAAGAAAATGATCGTCTCGTCCCAGCCGAATTCGCGCGGCTGGCGGTCGAACAGTGTGATGGTCTCGACAAATGAAAGGCGACCAATGGATTGTGTTTCGATTTGTGTCGGCTGGTCGTCGCACAGCCGCAGCGTTTCGACGAGGCCCGCGCTCGAAATGATTTTGTCGGCGGTGAGCATATGGCCGTCGTCCAAGACGATTTCCGCGACGCGCCCGGCGCGCGCGCGCAATTGCGCGACGCCGCACTTCATGCAGCGCTCGCCGCCCAGCGCGCGGTATTTATCGGTGAGCGCGCGGAGGACGCGGCGCACACCCTCGAAGGGCCGCGCAAAGCCCTCGAAGTAAAGCGCCTGCCACATGATGCAAAACTGCGGCCACTCCATGTCGTGCTCCTGCGCGCTGCCGTAATACATCAGCGGCAGCAAGAGCATGTCGGCCAGCACGGGGTCGCGCAGAAATTCGCCGAGGACGGCGCGGGCGGAGCGCGGCGCGGCGTCGAGCGCAACCGCTTCCGCCGCGGCGGCACGCATAGCGGTGGCGAGGCGGCGAAAGTCGTCAATTTCGGACGGAAAGGCGCGGGCGACTTCGCTTTCGAGCACGGCGAAATCGTTGGTGAAGCGCAGGCTCTCGCCCGGCCAGGCGATGCGCGAGCCGCGCTGCTCGGCGAGGTCGAAGTCCTCGCGTGTGAGGCGGAGCTGGCGGAAAACCTTGGTCAGCGGCGCGCCCTTGGCGCGGGGGCCGGGGGGCACGAAGTTCGTCATCGCGTGCAGGCCCACGTCGTGCTTGTGCCCGTCCTTGAAATAAAAGCTGTTCAGGCCGCCCGGTGCGTTGTGGCGTTCGAGGATGACGACTTTTTTCTCGAAGAGCGCCAGCCGGATGCCCGCGGCGAGGCCGGACATGCCCGCGCCGATGATGACGGCGTCGTAGTGCGAATGGGCGGGCATGGCCATGGAAGTAGCGCGGAGCGGGGAGCGCGGAGTGCGGGAGAGAGATGTATAAACGCTCAACACTTAACGCTCAACATTCAACGTTCAACCTGGCCTAAGCGCAGGCGCAGGCCATGCTCGGCAACTCTGGCGCCAAATGCCAGGTGTGCGCCACATCGCGCATGATTAGTGTGTGGTCGTAAATCACGCTGTTTTCCGGAAAAATTTTCCGTTCACTGAAAAAACTCGAATACACTTCACCCACAGCCAGAGGGGATACACACCACCCAGTCGTTTCCAGCCGCAGGCCGTCCAGGCGGCCCACGTCACGTGTGACCGAATAACCGACGGAGCCGCCCTCGAAAAACGCCGACGCTGCGGCGAGGGACTTGAAACACGAATCGTTGGGCAGATCCGCCACCTGCCGTCCCACCACATGAACCTGCACAGTGCGGTCGTTCGACTCCATTCGAAAATCAAATGCCTGGCCGTCGTCCCGAACCTCTAACCGGGCGGGATGATGCTCACCGGGGAAAATGCGCCCGCCCGCCAGGCGGTTCAGAGACGATCCCGTGTCGCGCCGGGGAATGTAGACGCCTTCCTTGGTCGCACCGCTTGCGTCCGTCCATTCGACGGAAATGCGATGAGCCGCGTTCTCGCTCGAGATGCCCAGAAAACCGGGAAATGCTGCCGGACGGATTTGCTCCAGCCGAATAAGGCAGACCCCGACCACCGCATAATCGTGGAAAAGTTTGGGACGGAATGGCGAGGGCAGGAAGCGTTGGACAACTTCAGGATCGGCGCGGAAATTAACCAGCAGCCGCCGTTTGATCTTACCCGCAAGGACAGGAATACGCATGGTGGAACAACGCAGCAAATCCAAACTAGCCTACCGCACCCAAGACACAACCATGAATTGGGTATCAGCGGCAGGGAAAAATTTTCACGTCGCGCTAAGTTGCCTTTACATTCAAACTTTCACGCCACATTCGGCAACTTCACCGGATTGCGCTGGTGGATGCAGATTTTGCCGCCGTCGGGGTCGCAGATGATGGCCATGCGGCAGACGGGAGTGTGCGTCGGCTCGATGGCGAATTTCACCTCGGCGGCTTTGAGTTCCGCGATGGCCTGGTCAAAGTCGGCGACTTCGAGGGCCACGGCGCCGCCGCCCGGCCCGGGCTTCCAGTCGTCGCCGTCGGCCATGTTGGTGATGGCGAGTGTGTGCGGGCCGAGTTCGTATTCGATCCAACCCTTGGCGCCGTCCACCCAGGTCTTGGCGGGCTGGAAGCCGAGGATTTTCTCATAAAAATTCCGCGCCCGCGGCAAGTCGGTCACGGAATAGCAAACGAAGGCGAATTCGAGGATTTGCATGGGGCAGAGGGTGAAGTTTGGAACGTGGACAGCGGAGTACGGAATGTAAAACACAAAATGTGAAATGCAAAATGCGGACGCGAACGTGGGTAGAGATTTGATATTCCGCGCCTAACACTCAATCAAAAAGCGCGGGCTGAAGCACCACGCTACGTCATTCCCGGCCTGCGCGCTTGGCGGCGTCAATTTCTTCGGGCGTAGTCGTGAATTTTTGGGAATCGCGAAGTCTCTTTGCCCTAAGCCTGATCGCCTCCGGCGTTTTGGCTTCGGCCCCATAGGCCTCCTCAAATATGATAAGAATCTCGCTGTTGAGACTACGCCGGTTTTTTGCCGCGCGGCGCTTCAATGCACGGTGCAAAGAGGAAGGAACGCCTTTGAGAGTAATGGTTGCCATAGTGGAACCATAATGGAACCGTTTTGGTTGTCAACGATTTTTGATGTAAAGCCAGAATCCTACTTTTTCCAATTAATTTTGTGAACGTGTTGAATTAAAATCTGCTCGAAGCCCTGCATCTGCTCGGTGTCCTCGAATACCCGCTTAGGAATCACTGTAAAATTACGTTCACCATAGTAAAGAATGTAAGACCGAGGATCCACAATCGCCCGTGTATACATGCTCCATTGGAGATGTGAGTCAATGCCCTTGGTGCGGAAGTGAATGTCGTCAGATGAGAACGTAAGGGCATAGTCATCTCGAAATTTTAGTTCACGGCGGAAAAGCCATCGTGGTAAAATGAAAAAGGCCGCAAACAGGAGAAATGTAAACAATCCCGATCCTATTAAACTGAATACTCCCAACCAATGCAGTGTCGGCTCGAACAAACAATAACTCCCGAATGCGACTAACGCCATGACAACAAAAATATCCATCCGGAGGCGCAAGATGGATGCATAATGTGAGCGTAGAGCACATACATAATCAGCCTCCGTGTAACGAAACGAAAGACTGATTGTTTGATTCACAAGTTTATCCTCCGTGTTAAAAAATTTTCACGGGTGTCAAACAAATCTCACTTCCCAAACTTCGGCAGCAAATACTCCGCGCAGCTATCGAGGGTGGCCAGCTTGGGGTAATCGGCTTCGGGGACTTCGATGCCGTATTTTTTGCGGAGTTCCATGACGATGTCGAGGAAGTCCATCGAGTCGAGTTCGAGCTGCTCGCGCAGGCGGACCTCGGGCTTGATGTTGTTCAAGTCCTCGTCGGGCGCGATGTCGGCGATGATCGCCAGGACAATTTTTTTGAACGTCGTCGGCAGTGGTGGCGGTGGCGGGCATGGGTTTAGAGAAGTACTCAGCGTTTGGGTGCCAGGAAAGTGAATCGGCGCCTCGGATGACGGGCGGGCCGGCAGGCGGCTCTACTTCTTTTTCTTGGCGCTCTTCTTGGCGCTCGTTTTGGAGCTGGTTTTGCTGTGCTTGCTGGATTTTTTGGTAGCCATAAATGGTTAGGGAAAGGAGGTGACGACGACGGCGGAGTTGATGCCGAGCATGCCGAAGGAATTGTTGAGGATGGCGCGCACGCGGGGGACGGCCCGCGGCTGGCCAACCACCAGATTATGCAATTCGCACGCGGGGTCAAGGTTATCCAAGTTTATTGTTGGATGAACCAAGCCGTCGGCAAAGGTGGGCAAATTGCCGGCGAGTTCGAGCGCGCCGGCCGCGCCCATGGCGTGGCCGATGAAGCTTTTGGTGTTGTTGAAATAAGTGTCCGCGCACGCTTCAAAGACGCGGCGCAGCGCGGCGCATTCCTGCGCGTCGCCCTGGTGCGTGGCGGTGGCGTGGGTCGAGACAAGGCCGATGTCCGCGGGGGCGAGACCACTGCGCGCGATGGCGGCGGCCATGCACTCGGCCTGGCGGTCGGGGTTGGGCAGCACGGCGTCGGTGGCGTCGGAGTTCATCTGGTAGCCGGCGATTTCACAAATAATGCGCGCGCCGCGGGCGAGGGCGTCGCTCAGGCGTTCGACGACGTAGAGCGCGCCGCCCTCGGAGATGACGATGCCGTTGCGGTCGCGGTCGAAGGGGCGCGAGGCTTTGTTGGGATCGTCGTGGTGGGCGAGCGCGCCCTGGGCCTTGAACGCGGCGAAGATGCCGAAGGTGTGGATGCTTTCGCTGACGCCGCCGGCGAGGGCGACGTCCACCTCGCCGAGGCGCAGCATCTGCGCGGCCTGGATGAGGCCGGCGTTCCCGGCGGCGCAGGCGGCGCCGATGGTGTAATGCGGGCCGGTGAGGCCGAGATTGATGGTCACTTCACCCGCGGGGTTGTTGGCAACGGTGCGGGGGTTGTGGTGGTGCGTCCAATATTTCGTGTCGTAGTTGAACTGCGAGATGTTATAAATTTCGTTCTCGGTCTCGACGTTGCCGTGCTCGGTGATGCCGATATAAACACCGGCGCGGGCGCAGTCGAGCCGCGCGAGGTCGAGTCCGGCGTCGGCGAGGGCTTCGCGCGCGCAATAAATGGCGATGCTGCCGGCGCGGGTGCCGTTGCGGACCTCTTTGCGCTTCTGGTATTTCAGCGCGTCGTAATTGCAGGCCCCGGCGAGGATTTCGCCCATGTAGCGGATGGGCAGGCGCTGGATATTCGGCCGGCCGGCGAGGAGGTTGGCGCGGAATTCGGCGAGCGTGTTGCCGTTGGGCGCAGTGAGGCCGAGGCCGGTGACAACGATGCGTTCGGCGGCGTTTTTGGGCCGCACGCGCAGGCGCGGGGCGGCGGAGGAAGAACTGGCGGAAGAAGACACAGGGAAACGACCTTTTTAGCAGAATGCGCCGCGCGGGGAAGCCTTTTTCATGGGCTGCGGTCATAATCCGGGGAGGCCTCACCCCAGTCGTCGTCTTTTTTGTCGTCGTCATACGCGGGTGGTGGGACGGGCGGTAACGGCGTACGTTTTTCGCGGCGACTTCAATAGCATCAGCGAGATCGCACATCAAACCGATCATGGACTCCAAACGGGCCACTCTTGCGGCATTGAAAAAATCGCCCCATTCACGATGGCGGATCCAGTCGTTTTCAAGGATAAAATTGCCGATTTTGGCGGAAGGTTGATCAATATTTTCGCGCAATTTAGGCGTGAGCAAGGTATGCAAGGTTGCGACATCGTTGGCCTGTATGCGCCACTGTTGGTCGAACTCAGCGTCACCAATTTTAATTTCCTGATTACCCAGCAATTCGCCAATCTTTGTGAAGATTGTTTCCGGCGTCAGAGAGAAGGTGAATGAGTTGGCCTGCGTGGTCACCGCCAATTCCACCCACACTTGTTTCCCCTTTCCGTGGCCAGTGACATATCTGGAAAACCTCACTGTCCGTCCCCGCAGCTGCCCCTGGATGCCAAATTCCATGGATTCAGCAAACATCTGATTGTTGCATGAGCGAGCGAGCGACGGAATGCGGCAATCCGGCGTGACCGTGAACCCCAACCGTTCCGCGAGCGCGCGCAGACTTCCCTTTACGCGCGAATATTGCCATAAAGTGAGCACCCATGCCAAGACCACAATCGCCCCAATAGCCAGCCCGACCTCCCAGCTCGGCGGCTCGCCTCTCGCAGCAATGACAAACATATAACAAACTTTCGCCGCTTTCCTGGGTCATGGCAAGCCCATCCCCGCCAAAGTTTATAATCACTTCCCGGACGTGATCCACCAAGTGTTGCCAAAGGGGTCGAGCACGCCGCCGGAACGGCCGTAGGGCTGGTCGGCGAGCGGGCTGACTGGCGTCGCGCCCGCGCGCAATGCCCGCGCATAGGTTTCGTCGGCATCCGGCACATAGACAAACAGGCCCGCCGGGCGGTGCGGGTATTGCTCGGTGGCATCCGCCAGCATGATCGTGGAGCCGCCGATATTAATCTCGGCGTGCATGATCACGCCGGGCGCGCGGGGCACGCGCAATTGCTCGACCGCGGTAATCGTTTTTTGAGTGAAGTGGATGAACTTTTCCGCGCCTTCCACGATGAGGTAGGGCATCACGGTTTGATAGTGAGGTGGGAGGGGCATGGGAGGATGGATTGGGCCGGTTCCAACCGGCAGTATGGGCGGCAGACGATTTATGAAAGCAAGGCCGCCGATTTTATCAAGTCCCAACCCATGGGGAAGCCGTTTTGACCGAGTTTGGACTAAGAGCTTATCCGTAAATAAAAGTTGTTCGTCTGCAAACAATAAGCGCGCTGGCGAGACAGAGCAAGGCTTCGTGGGAGGCGGCGGTTTTCTCAAACCGCACGAGGAGTTTGCGGTAGCGGTTGAGCCAGGAAGCGGTGCGTTCCACCACCCAGCGACGGGCTTGGCCGGTGGATCGGCGCGGGGCTGGTTTGGCTCCGCGGGCAGGCACATGCGGACGGTAGCCGTATTGGCGCATGGTGCGCAGGCCCGGTTTCCCCCAGTAACCCTTGTCGGCACACAAATGGGCCGTGCGCCGGTCGTGGCGCTGGCGCAACGTGCGGCGCACCAGCGTCACGTCGTGTTCATTGGCCCCGGCGACGATGAGCGACAGCGGGACGCCACGGGCGTCCACCAGCACGCTGCGCTTGCTCCCATTTTTTTCCCCGGTCGGTGGGGTTGGCTCCCACCGCTTCGCGCGCCAGAGGGGCCTTGACCAGGGAGCCATCGATGCTTTGCCACCGCCACGCGATGCCCTCCAATTCATCGTAGTCGGCCAGACCGGCCCGCCACAACGCCTCGAAGAATCCGGCGGCGTGCCACTGCTGAAAGTATTTGTGCACGGAACTGGCGCTGCCATACCGGGCCTTGGACAGCGCTTTCCACTGGCAACCCGTGCGCAGCACGTAAACCACCGCCTCGAAGATGCGTCGAGGCGCGAGGGCCTTGCGGCCCGCGCCTGCGGCGCGACGGTAGCGCCCGCCCGCCTTCCGGCCGGCGCGCGCGGGAACCAAAGGCTCGACTTTGGCCCAGAATTCATCAGAGATTTCCCAGGAGGATAGTCGCGGCATCCCCGCAGTTTATCCCGCCGCCTTCTCAACGCAATCCTTATTTACGGATAAGCTCTAAGCCTTATCGGCGATGGCTTCGATGGCATCGGCCAGGTCGGACATCAGCGGAAGCATGCTCTCATACCGCCCTATTCGTTTGGCGTTGGGATAGGTGATGAAGTTGCCCCATTCGCGATAACGCAGCCAGCCGAATTCAAGGCAAAATTCCGCGATATAGGCCAGCGATTCGTCTATTTCTTTGCGCAATCCGGGTTTCAACAACGTTTTCATCTTATTGGCGTCGTTTGTGAGGATGCGTAAACGTCGGTCAAGCTCCTCGTCCCCAATCTTGATTCTGAGACCAGCACGCGATTCTGTCACATTCGCGGAAATGTTGTTCTGATGAATACAGAAGGTGAATTCGTTGGCCCGCACGGCCACCGCCATTTCCATCCAGTAATTATTGCCCCTAGCCTTAGGCGTGGTGAATACGGAAAATCGAACCTGTTTGCCTCGCAACTGCCCGGTGATGCCTACCTCATTTGGCAAATCGCCATTATTGAAAAGTCCATCGAAAATCCGCGTTTTGCACGACCGCTTGATGCCAGGAATGCGAACATCCGGTGTGGTAGAAAAGCCCAATCGGCCTGCCAACGCGCGTAAGTTTTTCTTCGTGCGCAACTTTTGCACGAATACAATTCCAACAAACGCCATGATCAGAAGCAAAATCAAAGCCATGATTTTGTTTATGGCCATAATCATCCAGAAGGCAAACTAATCACCATCCACATTCAGAGAATGCCATTTCGACCTATCACTGGCCTAACGCGCCTCCCACAAAATCAGTCCAAATCGAATGGCCATCAGCACGAGCAAAATGACATAGGGCCAATGCCGGCTTTCGAACAATGGCCTGCGGTTGGCCGCTTTGTATATGTTGACCTGTTGCTCTTCGATAAAGGCCCGGCCCGTGTTCGTCAGGGTGGGATAAAAATTGCCTTCGTGCTCCTGCACTTCGGCCAATTTTTCCGAAATCACCAGGCCCCAGCCCTGCAAAAAATCCAGTTCCTGCCAGTGATGCCGCTGGATTAATTGCTTGGTCAGCACCCCGAGGGGCCGACGCCCGCGCACATCCGCGGGGTTGCGGTTTTGTTCCGCATCCACAGCCACCAGGATGATTAACGCAACCTCTTCGCTGGAAAGAGCCATAAAGTCCTCGCAGAGGATTGATATGGGTTACTCTACCCGATTGCAACCTCGTCTGCGACATGACCTCCGCCATTCCCATGACCTCGCGTCCATTCATCGTTCCCTTCAATGCACATAGGCGAGCGACTGGGCGACGCGGGCGACCTGGGGCAGGCCGTCGAGCAGATCGGCGATGGCGTCCCACTTGCCGTTGACGAGGGCCATGTGCGCCGAGTCGGGCAGGCAGGCCGCGTAAGTTTTCCCCGCGCAGGTGACCAACTTGTTTTGCACGTCCACCAGGATTTCGGCGGCGGAATTTTTTTCGATCAGCGCGGCCAGGGCCAGCAAATCGGCGCGGGCCAGCTTCAGGCAGGGCATCCCGAGCGTGATCGAGTTGCCGAAGAAAATCTCCGCGAAACTTTCCGCGAGAATCGCGCGGAAGCCAAAACGATAGAGGGACTGCGGGGCGTGCTCGCGCGAGGAGCCGCAGCCGAAGTTCGAGCCGCTGAGCAGGATGCTCGCGCCCCGGAAGCGCGGGTCGTTGAGCGGGTGCGGCTTGTCCGAGCCGTCGGCGTTTTTGCGCTCGTCGTAGAAGGCGAATTCGCCGAGGCCGTCGAAGGTGACGCACTTCATGAACCGCGCCGGGATGATGCGATCCGTGTCAATATCGGCGCCGGGCACGAACACGCCACGGCCGGTGACGGAGGTGATTTTGGAGAGGGACATGGGAGGGAAATTTATGATTTCAGATTTATGATTTATGAAATGATCGCCGCAAACCGAATGGCGAAATTACTTTTTTTCATAAATCTTAATTCCTAATTCTTAAATACTTCTCTGGCGTCACTGATGACGCCGGTGACGGCGGCGGCGGCGACCATGGCGGGGCTCATCAAGATCGTGCGGCCGGTCGGGCTGCCTTGGCGGCCTTTGAAATTGCGGTTGCTCGAACTGGCGCACAATTGGTCGCCGACGAGTTTGTCCGGGTTCATGGCCAGGCACATCGAGCAGCCCGCGCCACGCCATTCAAAGCCGGCGGCGCGGAACGTGTCCGCCAGGCCCATTTCCTCGGCGAGTTTGCTCACGCCCTGCGAGCCGGGCACGACGATGGCCTTGACGCCGGCCTTGACGTGGTGGCCCTTCACCAGTCGCGCGACTTCCTGCAAATCCGAGAGGCGCCCGTTGGTGCAACTGCCCAAAAACACGACGTCCACCTTGGTGCCCTTGATGGGCTGGCCGGGCGAGAGTTTCATGTGCGTGAAGGCCTCGCGCGCGGTGGCGCGGTCTTTTTCCGGCAGCGAATCCGGCTCGGGCAATTTTTCGTGGATGAACACGGCCTGGCCGGGATTGATGCCCCACGTCACCGTCGGGCTGATATCTTCGGCGCGGATGTTGACGACTTTGTCGTAGGCGCAGCCCGCGTCGGAGGCCGTGGCACGCCAGCGGAGGACGGCCGCGTCCCAGTCCGCGCCCTTGGGGCAATAAGGCCGGCCCTTCAGGTAGGCGAACGTGGTCTCGTCGGGGTTCACATAGCCGCAGCGCGCGCCGCCTTCGATGGACATGTTGCACACCGTCATGCGTTCTTCCATGGTGAAGCGGTCGAAGACCTCGCCGCCGTATTCGTAGGCGAAGCCCAGGCCGCCGTTGACACCCAGCAGGCGGATGATGTGCAGAATCACGTCCTTCGCGTAGACGCCGCGGCCGAGTTTTCCGCCCACATTGATGCGGCAGACCTTCATTTTGTCCAACGCCATCGTCTGCGTGGCGAGCACGTCGCGCACCTGGCTGGTGCCGATGCCGAAGGCGATCGCGCCGAACGCGCCGTGGGTGGAGGTGTGCGAGTCGCCGCACGCGATGGTCGTGCCCGGCTGGGTGATGCCCTGCTCGGGGCCGACGATGTGGATGATGCCCTGGTGGCCGCTATTGAGGTCGAAGAACGTGATGCCGCAATCGCGGCAGTTCTTGCGCAAATCCTTGATCATCGCGTCGGCCAGCGGGTCGGAAAACGGCTCGGCGCGCTCGTCGGTCGGGACAATGTGGTCCACGGTCGCGAAGGTGCGCTTGGGGTAGAGCACCTTCAGGCCGAGGTCGCGCATCATGCCAAAGGCCTGCGGGCTGGTCACCTCATGGATGAGGTGGGTGCCGATGAATAACTGCGTCTGCCCGTTCGGCAGCGTGCGAACGGCGTGCGCGTCCCAAACTTTTTCGAAAAGACTTTTGACCATGGCGATTGCGGTGGAAAAGGGTGATTGATGCCACTCAATTTAGCCCCGCATTTCCGCCCGGTCAAGTCTTTATTCTCAATTTAGTCTCAATTGGGGCGACTCTAAATATTCACCGCAAAGGAGCAAAGAATGCGAAAAAGAACCTGGAGGTCATATTCTGCTCTTCGCATTTTACCATCACTCTTTGGCCTCTTTGAACTCCTCAAGCTTCCAGCGGGGTTGGCCGCAGGCGGCGGCGATTTCGTCGAAGGCGGCGATTTCCGCGGCGGAGAAGAGCAGACCGCCGAAGCGCGCGCATTTCGCGGCGGCCTGGGCTTCCAACTGGCCGGGGACGAGGCAGTTTTCGTTGCCGCCGGCGAGGATGTCGCGCAGCACGGCCTTGACGTTCGCCGCCTGCGAGCGGCCGCCGGCAAACGCGCCCGCGGACATCGCCTCGGGATGGATGACCTGGAAAAAGAAACAGGGGGTGTTCTTTTCGCCGGGGCTGAAGGCGCGGCAGCGAAGCGTGGGCAGCGAGCCGCCGATGAACGCGGCGACGATTTCGTTGATGAGCGAAAGGCCGTAGCCTTTGTGCTGGCCGAAGGGCAGCAGCGCCGCGACCTTGGCCGGGTCGGTCGTGACTTTGCCGTCCTTGTCCACGGCGGCGTCGGGCGGGAGTTGCTTGCCTTCGCGCAACAATTGTTGCACGCGGCCCATCGCGACGACGGACGTGGCCCAGTCCACCACGATGGGAAAGCCGAGCGCCTCGGTGGTCGGGAAGCCCCATGAGTGCGGGTTGGTGCCGAGCGTCGCCCGTCGGCCGCCGAACGGGACGACTTCGGCGAGCGCGGCGGTGCAGTTGGTGTAGGCGAGGTAGCCGCGTTGGGCGGCCTCCATCACGTAGCCGCCGCCCCAGAGATAATGAAAGGCGTTGTCCACCGAGACCTGGCCGACGCCGTATTTATCGGCGAGGGCGATGCACGTCTCAATGGCCTCGACCGCGACGGCTTGGCCAAGCTTTTTATTCGCGTTCCAAATTTCCGCGGCGGCGAAGCGGCTGGGGATTTTCTCGACCTGCGCGCCGGGGACGCAACCGCCCGCGCCGGAGCCGAAATGGTCGTCGAGGTGAAGGGCCTTGAGGCCGTTGTGCGTGCGGATGCCGTGGCGCGACGCGTTCTCGGCGACGCGGGTGGCGGCGGCGGCCTCGGCGGCGGTGTAGCCGCGCTTTTGGTAGGCGGCGGCGAGGGTGGCGTTGTGGCGCGCGGGGGGGACGACGTGGAAGGTTTCAGGCATGAATGGAAAATGGAAGATGTAAAATGGAAAAGAGAAAACCAAGACTGCCGATAAATCAACGCGGCAGGGGGATGGGGACTTGGTTGACTTGCGCGAGGGGTTTTTTGCCGCGGAGGGCGAGGAGGAGGTTCTCGACCGCCATGCCGGCCTGGCGCTGGACGCTTTCGTAGGTGCGCGAGGCGACGTGCGGCGTGATGACGCAATTTTTCGCCTTGAGCAGCGGGTGGTCGGCGGGCGGCGGCTCGACATCCAGCACGTCCGCGCCGTAGCCACCGAGCTGGCCGCTCTCGAGCGCGGCGAGGAGCGCGGCGTTGGACACGAGTTCCCCGCGGCCGCAATTGATGAGCAGCGCGCCTTTTTTCATCAGCGTCAGGGAACGCGGGTTGATCATTTCCTGCGTCTCGGGCGTGAGGTTGGTGTGCAGCGAAACAACGTCGGAGGCCTTGAGCAAATCGTCGAGGCTCGGGGCGCGGCTGACTTCGTAGGTGGTGGCGAATTTTTCGTCCCAATAAACGTCATAGCCGAGGGGGATCATGCCGAAGGCCTGCCCGCGAATCGCCATTTCCTTGCCGATGCGCCCGAGGCCGACGATGCCGAGGGTCTTGCCGAACAGTTCGTGGCCGGTGAGGCGCTTCCACTGGCCCGCGCGAGTGTAATTGATTTCCTCGACGAAATGCTTGCTCAGGCACAGCATCAGGCCGAAGCAATGCTCGGCGACGGTGGTGTGGTTGACGCCAGGCGTGAAGGTGATGGGGATGCCGTGCGCGGTCGCGGCGGCCACGTCAATTTTGTCCACGCCGATGCCGTATTTGGCGATGATGCGCAGGCGCGGCAGGGACTTCTCGATGACGGCGCGGGTGATGGCGTCGTCACCGCAGAGGAAGGCGTCGAACGAGCCGGCCAGTTCGAGCATTCGCGATTCGGGCAACGGGCCGCGCTCGCAAACGAGTTCGAGGCCGGCGGCGGCCAGTTTATCGTGGTGCGGACCGGGGGTGTCCTGCAACGAGGTGGTGGTGACCAAAACGCGTATCATGGAAGAAGGGAAAGGGTTTCACGATAGGCGGCGAAACGAACGAGGCAAGGCCAAAGCCGTGCGGCAACAGAGGCTGGCCGGTTGGCTGGTTTTGCTACCGCGGAGTTTCGATTTAGGCGCATTTTTCCCCCGATTTTTAATTTTGCCTTTTGCGTTACAGATTCTACCTTCTACCTTTCACCTCCTACCTCCCCCTTCTCTCCCCTCCATGTCCCTCCCCACTCCCGTCACCCTCTGGCTTGAACAAATCCTTCGGCTTTGGCGACCGGCTCGGCCTCGCCGGTCCCGGCCACATCGCCGCCTTGCGCAAGTATGGCCAGGGCTTTTCCGGCATCTTTGCCCAGCAGTCCATCCGCGAGATGACGCGCACGCAGCGCAGCCCGGAGGAAGTCATCGCCGCCGCGCAGCGCAGCCTCGCCGCCGCGAACTTCACCGACCCGTGGGGCGCGGACGCCGACCACCTCAAGACCACCGAGGACATAGACAAGACGGCCGCGGCGGGTTTCACGTTTTTCACGCTCGACCCCTCGCCCTTCGTCAACAACAAAGCGGACAAACTCGGCAAGGCTGCGCTCGCCGCGGAAGTCGCCGCGCTGCTCAAGGACGGGGTGTTCCCGAAGGGTTTCGACGCGGAGTATCTGAAAGGCTCGCACGACGCCGGCAAGGACGGCGGCAAATTGAAATTCGAGCGCGAGGGCCTGCACCGCGCCGCAGTGAAATACGGCCGCGCCATCAAGCAGGTCGCTCTGCTGTCGGCCCATCTGAAAAAAACGGTGAAGCGGCCTTATGAAATCGAGGTTTCCGTGGACGAGACCGACACGCCGACCAAACCGCTCGAACACCTGTTCTGGGCGCTGGAGCTGCGCCGGCGCAAGGTGAAGCACGTCGTGTCGCTCGCGCCGCGCTTCATCGGCGATTTTGAAAAGGGGATTGATTACAAGGGCGACCTGAAGAAGTTCGAGAAGCAGCTCCGCGTCCACGCCGCCATCGCGGAAAAATTCGGGCCGTATAAAATCTCCATCCACTCCGGCTCGGACAAGTTTTCGATTTATCCGATTATCGGCCGCGTCTGCGGCACGCGCCTGCACCTGAAGACGGCGGGCACGAATTACCTCGAGGCCCTGCGCGTCGTCGTGCGCGTGGACCCGAAGCTGTTCGGCGAGATTGCCGCGTATGACGCCGGACGCTTTGCCCAAGACAAGCAGAGCTACCATATTTCCGCGACGGACGCGGGCGTCGCCGCGCTGGCGAAAACCAAGCCCAAGGATTACGAGCGCGTTTACCTGAACGAGACGACCGGGCGCCAGTTGCTCCACGTCACTTTCGGCTCGACGCTGACGCTGGGAAAAACGGACTCCGGCCGCCTCTTCAAGGACGCGATACTGGAAATCCTGACCAAGCACGCGGACCTGCACTGCGAATTTCTGACCAAACACATCGGGGAGCATTTGCGTCTGTTGAATGCCGGCTAAGAAGGGGCAAAGGGACAGAGGGACAAAGGCACAAAGGGAAGAAATCCAACTTCACAGGCAACAAAGATATGACCGCTGCCATCAAGACATTCCGCGATTTGCTCGTCTGGCAAAAAGCGATGGCTTTGGTGACGGAGGTCTATCAGGTCAGCCGTCTTTTCCCAAAAGAAGAAATCTATGGGCTGTCCGGCCAAATGCGGCCTTGCGCGGTTTCCATTCCCTCCAATCTCGCTGAAGGCTACGCCCGGCGTTCGCGCGCGGATTATACCCGTTTTGTGCAGATTGCCACCGGCTCACTTTATGAATTGGACACCCAACTCGAAATAGCCATGAACTTGGGTTATCTTTCCAAAGTGCGTTTTGCTGAAATTCATGAACGCACCCGTGAAATTGAACGGATGCTCTCCAGTCTCCACCAAAAATTGACCCGGCCATCGTAACCTGCTAGACCGCAACGAAGTCCTCTGTCCCTCTGTCCCTCTGTCCCTCTGTCCCTCTGTCCCTCTGTCCCTCTGTCCCTCTGTCCCTCTGTCCCTCTGTCCCTCTGTCCCTCTGTCCCTCTTCCCCCATGTCCCTCCGCGAACTCGACCCCAACCGCAAACGCGACCCGCAAACGCTGGTCGAGGAGGCCGTGCTAGACTTCACCCTGGGCGACTTGCAATCGGCCATCAGAAAAATTAAGGATGCGCTGGCGGCGGACGCGGAATTTTTCCCCGCCCACCACGCGCTCGCGGAAATATATTTCTCCTCGCGCGATTTGCCGCAGGCCCTGGCCGCCGCGCTTAAGGCGCGCGAGCTGCGCCCGGACGACATCCACATCAACACCTCGCTCTCGCGCATCTACATGGAGATGGGCGACAAGCCCCAGGCCGAGCACTTCGGCGCGCAAGCCCGGATGCTGGGCTGGAAAGAGGATTTGAAGCAGCCAAGACAATGACACCGTTAAATCTAGATTATTTTTTGGCCCTCGAGCAAGATCTTGAACGATATTCAAGATACATCGAATTTCATGAGGACAATTTTAAGACCTATTCACTGGAGCTTGTCAGATTACTTTTGGCCGCAGGATCTGAAGTAGATGTCGCGCTAAAAGAATTATGCCATCGAATCGATCCAACCAAGCACCCAAGGAAAATTCCCGAGTATAGAACGATTGTTTCAAGCAAATTTCCATCCATAGAGAGAGAGTCAGTCCTCATAAACCGATACCATATAAAATTAGAACCTTGGTTGGGATGGTCAAAGTCAATTCCGACTTGGTGGGACTCATATAACAAAGTGAAACATAACCGATTAAAAAACTATCGAGAGGGTAATTTAGGTAATGTGCTTAACGCGGTTTCTGGTCTGGGCGTTATTATGCAGCACTTATCCGAGAATAAATTCGAAAACTTTAAAGGGGAGTTCTTCAGCGGTTTACATAAAAGACTCTATCCTTGAGAGAAGAAAGCAGCGTCTTTTATTCCTTCAGCAACTCCGCCAAATTCAGCCGGTGGCTATACATATTTAATTCTCCCGATGGCGTGCGCGGCCAGTCGGCGCGGGGGCGGTCCCAATAAAGCTCGACGCCGTTTTCGTCGGGGTCGCGCAGGTAGAGCGCCTCGCTGACGCCGTGGTCGGCCGCGCCGTCGAGCGGGATGTTCGCGCGTTGCAAACGCCGGAGCGCGCCGGCCAGCGCGCGGCGGTCGGGGTAGCGGATGGCGGTGTGGTAGAGGCCGGTTGCGCCGGGCGGCGGCGGGGACCCGCCGAGGCTTTCCCAGGTGTTCAGGCCAATGTGATGGTGGTAGCCGCCCGCGCTGACGAACGCCGCCTGTCCGCCCATCCGCTGCGTCAACTGGAAGCCGAGCACGCCGCAGTAAAAATCCAGCGCGCGCTGGAGGTCCGCGACCTTGAGGTGGACGTGGCCGATGTCCACGCGTGGGTCAATGGGTTCGCTGGTTTTCATTTGTTGCCTTTGATGATGATCCATAAATCCACGGCGAAGAAGATGACGACGATGACTTCGAGCCACAACATGCGTTGCTCGTTGGTTTCGGCGTGGACGACGCTGTAGAGCCGGTCAATCTGGGCCAGCCGCTGCTCGACGCTGGCGCGCCATTGATCGAGGTAGAAGCGCTCGCGCGCGCCGAGGTAAACGCGCGCCAGGTGCCAGTCGCCGAAGAATTTCGTGATGTGCGTGATTTCGTCAGTGAGCTTGGTCACGTCCATGCGGAAGTGGCGCAGGTGGCGCAGCGAGATGGAGGGCGATCCGAAAAGCGGCAGGCGCGGGCGATCCAAATCATCGTAGGCGCGGTCGAGGTATTCGTCGAGGCGGCGGTCCATCACACGCAGTTCCTCGAGCTGGAGGTTGGCCAATTCGATGGCGTAGAGCACGTCGTCCAGGTAGCCTTCGAGGTCGGCGACGAGCGCGGCATCCCAATCCACCACGACCAGGTCGGTGTTTTCAAAGGAGCGCTGGATGCGGAGGACTTCGACAACCTGGGCCTCGCTGAGGCGCTCCGGCGCGGTTTCGCTGAGCAGGCCGGCGGCGGCGCGGCGGTTTTCATTGAGCCATTGGGTGGCGTCGCGCGGGCCGCCGAGGTCGGACAGGCAAAAGACGGTGTAGGCCTCGGGGATCATCTCGAAAGTCGAGCGGTTGGTCATATATTCCTCGAGGCTGGCACAAACTTGGGCGCACAGGTCGCGGGCCACGGTATCGAGCGTGCGGCCATCGTCGAGGACGGGATGGTGGTAGGGCATCAGCTCGCCGAGGGTGGCGGCAGCGTGGGCGACGCGCATCATGACCGTGACGACGCCGACATCGTAAATGCGGACGAGCAGGCGCACCGGCTCGCAGCGCAGCGGGGACGACAGGGGCGCCGGGGCGATGGCCAGCGGCTTGTAGAGGGGCATGTCCTTGGGCAGCGTGTGGTCCATCCGGATTTCGAACGGGAAGGGCTTCTCGGACAGGACTTCGCGCACGCGCGCCGTGACGATCTCGTTCGCCACGTCAAAGGCATACAAGTAAACGACTTCGCCTTTCATCGCCCCCCACTGTATCGAAGACCGCGGCGCTTGTCCACCCCGGTGGGTTGACAGGGGCCGGGGAGGGCGGGTAATCTGGCCTCTGCCTATGATCAAGCCCAAGTTCACGCTGGACTTCGAGAAGCCGCTGCATGAGCTGGAATTGCAGTTGCAGGACCTCCGCCGGCAGGCGGAAGAGGATCTGCTCGACCTGAGCGAGGAAATCCGCGCCGTCGAGGGGAAGCTGGAAGCCGCCAAGGCCAGAATCCATAAAAACCTGACTTCCTGGCAAAAGGTGCAGTTGGCGCGCCACCCGCAGCGGCCCTACGCGCTCGATTACATTAACCTGATTTTCGAGGGCTTTCAGGAATTGCACGGCGACCGGCTCTATCGCGATGACCAGGCGCTCATCGGCGGCCCGGCCTTCCTCGACGGCCAGCCCGTCATGCTGCTCGCCCAGCAAAAGGGCCGGAATACGAAGGAGAATCTGCGCCGCAATTTCGGCTGCCCCAATCCCGAAGGCTACCGCAAGGCCCTCCGCCTCATGCGCCTTGCCGAAAAATTCCATCTTCCCGTCATTTCGCTGGTGGACACGCCCGGCGCCTATCCCGGCATCGGCGCCGAGGAGCGCCACGTCGCCGAGGCGATTGCCGTCAATCTGCGCGAGATGAGCATCCTCGGCACGCCGATCATCGCGACCGTCATCGGCGAAGGCGGTTCCGGTGGCGCGCTCGGCATCGCCGTGGCCGATGTCGTCCTTATTCTGCAAAACGCCTACTACTCGGTGATCTCGCCCGAAGGTTGCGCAGCGATTTTGTGGAAGGATCGCGCCCACGCCCCGCGCGCGGCCGAGGCCCTGCAAATGACCGCCGACAAGCTCCTGAAAGCCGGCATCGTGGACGCCATCGTGCCCGAGCCCCTCGGCGGCGCGCACCTCGACCCCGCCGCCGCCGCGAAAAATTTGAAAGCCGCGCTGCTGCAAAACCTCGCCCGCCTCACCGCCCTGCCGCCCCAGACCCTCCTCGACCAACGTTATCAAAAATACCGCAAACTCGGCGTCTTTCATGAAACCCACCCGGCGGCGGCGAAGATTGCGGTGGCGGGTTAGCGAGAAGCATTACATCGGTTCGCCGCCAAGACGCCAAGGGCGCAAAGCAAATTTTGTCCCTCACCACTGCAACCGCAACCCGTCATACGCGAGGCGGATGTTGGGCGGCAGGGTCGCCTCGGTGGCGTCGTGGTCCACTTGGAAGGTCATATGCGTGAGGTAGGTTTGCGGCGCGCCGATGGCTTGCGCGACGGCGACGGCTTCGGCAATCGTCATGTGCGAGTGGTGCGCGTGCGGGCGCAGGCCGTCGAGCACCACCACGTCGGCCCCGCGCGCGAGCGCCCGCGCCGGTTCGCCGACTTCCTTGCAGTCGCAATAATAGACGAACTTACGCCCGGTGCCCGCTTCCTCGAAGACGAGGCCGAGCGTCTCCCAGTCAAAATGCGGCAGCAAAATCGAATGGATGACGCCGCCGGGGACTTCGAGGCGGCGGGGCATTTCGCGCGCGCCAAAACAGGGGTAGCCTTTCGAGGCCGGGCGCGCGCCCATCGCGTAGGGGTAGATTTGCCGCACGCGTTCGAGGCCCGCGGGGGTGCTGTAAACCGGCAGCACATGGTCGGGCAACTGGTCGCAAAAGCGGCGCAGGTCGTCCATACCCAGGATGTGGTCGGCGTGGCCGTGGGTGAGGATGAAGAGGTCGAGCGCGCGGATGTCCTCGCGGATGCACTGGAGGCGGAATTCCTGCGCGGCGTCCACCTGGATGCGCGTGCCGCCCAAGACGATGTGGATGCTGGAGCGGGTGCGCCAGTTGCGCGGGTTGGCCAGGTCGAGGGTGCCGGGCGGCTGCGCGATCATCGGCACGCCTTGCGAGGTGCCCGTGCCCAGAAAGATGACTTCCATAAATGGGATCCTCGGTGGGCAGTGAGGAGGGCGGTGGCTCCAGGAGGCGGCCTGGATCGTGGCTTCGAACTGATGCAACTTGTAGCGCGGTGCTTTAGCCCGCGCTCTGCAGCACCCTTAAGAAAAGATGCGCGGGCTGAAGCACCGCGCTACGAATGGGTGAACGGGCGTTTTCATGGCCGTTGGCAGACGCGCCCTACAAGGCCGATTCGCCGCGTTCGTCAGTGCGGATGCGGACGACCTCCTCGACGGCGGTGACGAATATTTTGCCATCGCCGATTTTGCCGGTCTTGGCCGCGCGGGAGATGGCGGCGATGGTTTTCGAGACGCTGTCGGTGGCGACGGCGATCTCGACTTTGACCTTGGGCAGAAAATCCACGGTGTATTCGCTGCCGCGGTAGATTTCGGTGTGGCCTTTTTGGCGGCCAAAGCCCTTGACCTCCGTGACGGTCATGCCCTCGATGCCGATTTCGGCCAGGGCTTCTTTAACTTCCTCGAGCTTGAACGGTTTGATGACAGCGGTGATGAGTTTCATAAGGCGATAAGACCCGACCACCCTACACGCTCACCCCACCCACTGCAAAGGAAAAAATTCAGGGGGTTAAACATCCGTGGGGTTGTTCATCTTGAACACCGCCGCCGCGGCGGCCCCGCCGGCAAAATTGGCGAGCAGGAAGACCCACAGGTCCGTCCACGGCGACAGGCCCATGACGCTGATGCCGACGGCGACGGCGGGGTTGAAGGCGCCGCCGGAAACCGGGCCGACGGCAAACGTGCCAGCCAGGACGGTGAACCCGATGGCCAGGCCGTAATAGGAATTACCCGCCGTGGCCTTGGTGGTGACGACGTTCAAGAACACGTAGCACAGGGCGAAGGTGAAGAGGAATTCAGCGAGCAAGCCTTTGGCCACGTCGAGGCTCGGGGGCAAGTTGCCGGCGTGATAGAGGTATTGCACGCACATACCGGCCACGATCGCGCCAAGAATTTGCGCGCCCCAATACGGGCCGACGTCTTTCATCGGGCAGCGCCCGCGCAAGGCGACCGCGAGCGTCACCGCGGGATCGTAATGGCCGCCGGAAATGTGCCCGCCGGCGTAAACCATCACCATCAGCACCGCGCCGATGGCCAGCGGCGGCATCGCGGCCCCGCCAATCACCGAGCAACCAACGGTGAAGACGAGAAAAAAGGTGCCGATGAATTCCGTGAGGTATTTGTTCATGGAGCGGGGCGTAAGCAGCTCTCCCCGACCCTACTGTACCTCGTTGTGAAGACAAGCCAAACCACGGATGGCAATGTATTGCAAAAACCCAAAGCCATTCACCGCTAAGACGCCAAGGAAGTCATTTGTGTAAAAACATTCTTTGCGCCCTGCGCGCCTTCGCGGTGAAAAAACCAGCTTAAAAATGCCTGCCCGCCTATAACGCCGCTTTCCCTTTTTCATCCGTGCGGATGCGGACGGCTTCCTCGATGGGCAGCACGAAAAGTTTGCCGTCGCCGATTTTGCCCGTTTTCGCCGCCGCCGCAATGGTCTCGACCACTTTGGGCGCGAGTTCGGACGAGACCGCGATGTCCAGCATCACCTTGGGCAGAAAGTCCACGGTGTATTCGCTGCCGCGGTAAATTTCCGTGTGGCCCTTTTGCCGGCCAAACCCCTTGACCTCCGTGACCGTCATGCCTTCGACGCCGATTTCGGCCAAGGCTTCTTTGACTTCTTCCAGCTTGAAGGGTTTGATGATGGCTTTGATAAGTTTCATGGGATAAGGGACTGGAACAAGAGGGTGGAGAATGTGTTAAAATGTCGTTGACGCGGGGGGTGGCCGGCCAACGACCGCCCGTTCACGCAGGCCGAGACCGGCGGCGGGCAACCAAGAACCAAGCAAGCCCCGTGCCAGTTAAGGCGTGGCCAATAGCAACATCAACCTCATGTCCATGGGTAGGGACGCCTTTCCAAGGCGTCCGCAAACTACCAGAAGCCATCGCTCTGACCTGGTATAACCGTCTTGCCCACATTGAACTCCAAATTTCGAGAACCATTGGGATTGATAATGGATTCGATCTTCAAATCGAACGTGCCGTCTTTCTGAAGCGAGATTTCAATCAAAAAACGCCCATAAACCTTACCGCCACGACTTTCGAGGTAAAAACCGCTCCACGCAGGTCTGGAACGCGACATAATCGGCCCCATCGTGTATTCAAGTTTTGCGTTATATCCGCTTTCTGGAGCTTCATAGTGAAAAGTGTCCGGTTGGCATTCTATAAAGCCTCCGTCAATCGCTTTCATCACAAACGCCCATTTGAAAGATCCATCCTGAAACATTTGCCCTGATTGTTTGATGTTGACCCGAAAATCACCGACTGGATTGCTCTCGCTTACATTGCCCTGGATAAGATCAATGGTGTAATCTTTTTCGTCTGGGCTTATGACATAGTGCTTCTCGGACACGATCCACGGCTCGACGCCACTCAATTTCCACATGGGAAAGATGAAGGGCTTTTCCGCAGAGTTCTCGCCAATAGGGACTACGGTGTTGCCGGGAAAATCCCTCACGTCTTTGTCAAATGCATAACCATCCTTGTGAAAATCATATCTTGGAGTGTACCCGTTTGCAAGGACACCGAATCCGCCTTGGTTGTCTGTGCTGGTCTTGTATTCATTGATGCCTTGCCCATAGCCTCTCAGATATGATGTCGTAACCGTTACATTAACGCCGGCAATAGGCGCTCCATTTTGATCAATAACCTTACCATATATGTGTGTCCACTGAAATGGTGAGACAGCCGTTCCAATTTCAATCATATCACAGCCCGTTTGCCCAAATAAGACAAAAAGTGTTGCGATTAAGAAGAGTAAACAATTTTTCATCGATTTCACTCCTTCGCCAATTCCTTCAATTTTTTCAAGTCCAGCTTGCCGGTGCCGAGGATGGGGATGGCGTCTACTTTTTTGATGATGCGGGGAATCCAGAGGTTCGCCAGGCCTTTCGCGGAAAGTTTGCCGCGCAGTTCGTCGCCCTTGATGTCCAATGTCGTAAGGAGCACCAGCGCCTCGCCTTTCGCCGCGTCGGGGCGGGCAGCGATGGCGACGTGGGAGGCCGCGTCGCCGGGCGCCAGCCCGAGGGCTTCTGCGACCGCGGCCTCGACCGTGCCGTGCGGGACCATTTCGCCGCCGATTTTCGAAAAGCGCGAGAGGCGGCCTTCGATATACAAAAAGCCGTCCTCGTCCAATTTTGCCAAATCGCCGGTGACAAACCAGCCGGTATTGAAGGCCGCGGTGGTCGCCTCCGGTTGTTCGAGGTAGCCGGGGAAAATATTGACGCCTTTGAGCCAGAGGATGCCGACATCATTGAAACCCTTGTCCGCACCGGTGTCGGGATCCACGATGCGCGCGGCCGAGCCGGGAAAGAGCTTTCCGACCGAGCCGAGGCGTTTTTTCAGGCGCACAGACTCGGCGCTTTCGCCAGGCAGCGCGGGGAGGTTGACGGCCACAACCGGCGAAGTCTCCGTCAGCCCATAGCCTTCGCAGTATTGGCTGCCGAAGTGTTTTTCCCATTCCTCGTGGAAACCGGCCGGCGTCTTCTCCGCGCCGGCGACGACGAACTTCACGGTGACGAACTGGCGCGGCTCGGCCCGCTTGAGGTAGGCGCGGAAAAACGTCGGCGTGCCCAGCAGCACGGTGGCTTTTTCCCCCGCGATGGCGTCGAGGCATTTGTGCACATCGAGCGGCGAGGGCACGGTGACGACGCGCAGGCCGCGCTGGATGGCATACCACAAATTAATGGTGAATCCGAAGCTGTGAAAAATCGGCAGGTTGGCGAGCAGGATTTCATGCGCGGGCAGGATGCCGCTGGCGTCAATCTGCGCGCAATTGCCCAGGATGTTGCGGTGCGTGAGCACGACGCCCTTCGGCTCGCCGGAGCTGCCGCTGGTAAAGAGCAGGCCGGCTTCGCGGTCGCCGCCCTCGCGCGGGACGCGCCCGAGGCGCAGCAGAAAGCTGGCGGAGCAAAACTTCGCCGCCAGCACCCAGCCCAGCAGCTTGAGTTTGGAGAGCGCGGCGATTTCGTCCCGCAGATTGAGCACGCGCTCCGACCACGGCAGGTCGTGGATACGCGTGGTAATTTTCTCGCGGAAGGTTTTGTCGGTGATCGTGGTCTTGATGCCGGCCTTGTGCAGGGAATGTTCGAGCGCGCCCTTGCCGATGGTGAAATTCAAGTTGACCGGCGTCTTGCCCGCGAGCATGACCGCGTAGTTGGCGACCAGGCCGCCGAGGCTCGGCGGCAGGACGATGCCCACGCGCGGCTCCGGCACCTCGCGGCGCAGGCGTTGGGCGAGCGCGAGCGAGAGAGCGAGGAGCTTCACCGGGCCGATGCGTTGCGCGTGGTCGGTGGTGTAATCCACAATCGCGTCGCCCCCGGTGTAGCCTTTCAGCGCGCGCACCAGCGCCTCGCCCAGATGCCCGGCGAATTCCGGGCGCTCGATGAATTTCGCCTCATCGAGGTCCAGCAGCGGCGCGCCGGGCGGCTGGCGCGGCGGCGAAGGCGGTGCGACGGGCGCGGGTGCCGCCGGGGCGACCGCCGGGGGGGGCGGCGGAATGGCCAGGGGCGCGTTAACCGGGTCGCTGGGCTGGGCCAGCGCGACGAGGGCCTGGCGGAGGTTTTGCACCGTGGCGGCGTCCGCCGCAATCGGCGGGCCGAAGCGCAGCACGACGGGATAGGGCAGACGCAATGGCCATTTCCAAAAAAACTTCCCGCGCTCGAAGCTGAAAATCGAACCCCACACGCCCGCCAGATGCACCGGCACCACCGGCCGGCCCGAGTGCCGCGCGAGTAAATTGAAACCGCCCTCGATTTGCTGCAATTCGCCCGTGCGCGAAATCTGGCCCTCGGGAAAAATCAAAATCGCCGCGCCTTCCTCGAGCAGGCGCGCGGCTTCCTTGAGCGAGGCGCGCGCATTGTCCGGGCTGATCGGCAGCGTGCCGAAGACGCGGAAAATCGCGCGAAAAAACGCGTGGCGCATGAACCCGCCCCACGCCAGCGTCCGCAGCGGCCGCGGGCTGGCGGCCACCAGCAGCACCACGTCCACATACGAAAAATGGTCGGACGCCACCAGCACGCCGCCTTCACGCGGCAGATTTTCCAGACCCTCGATCCGCACCTTGTAAAAGAGGCGCACGATTGGCCGCGCGCACGCGGTGAGGATTTTGGCAAGCCAGGTTTGGGAATCGGCGGGCATGGAGGCGTGGGCAAAGAGAAGCGGAGCGCGGCGGCCGGGTTGGGTGCCGCGCGCGGACGAGCCGAACCTAACAAGTCCCGCGCCGCCACCCAAGCTGATAAGCCACACTAACGCAAATATGTCGAGTCCGGGAAAATGGTGCATGGGAGGAAATGGGTTGCCATTCCTCCGTTGCATACCGGATGCCAGCACACCGAAATCTTTTGGGCCAAAACGACGCAGTTAGCTTTAACTTCATGCCGGGCAATGTGTTAAAGAGACAAACAACACTGCGCGCAAATTTAAGCGCGCGCGCGACACCGGCACAAAACGTCCGTTGACAACAGAAAACGCCTGCACGATCCAAGCTGACCGACCGCCCATCCAACTACGGCTGGCCGCCGAAAGTTACATAGTCATCCACGTCAAGCAGGTCGAAAAACGTGACCAGATCGGCGCGTTTGGGGGCGAGTTTCGTTTGCGCTTCGTTGTAATAGGTGCGCATCTCCACGTTGCTCGGGGCGCGCTGCTCCATCAACGATGACCACAAATGAATTTCGCCCGGGCAGCGGTGGTGCTTGGCGTGCTTTTCAATCCAAGCCAGAATTTCGCTGTCGCTCCTGCCCTTGGCGACTTCCTTTTGGAGTTTGGCGGCGTCAATGCCGACGAACTCGAGGAATCGCTGGTCGAGCGGGCAATTATAATTGAACTCGCCATTGGTCTTGGCGATGGTGGCGCGGCATTTGTCCAGCACGCGGGGGAGGACGGCGAAGCCGCCGAGGCGCACGCGCGGGCTGCGCGGCGCGCGTTTGGTGAGGTCGGGTGCGAAGATAGCCATGGGGGGAAGGTAGGTAAGAGTTAAGAAGGCAGAATTAAGAAATCAAAGCTAAACTTCAAGCGCGCAGCGGTCAAGCGATACTTTAAACGGGCGTTTGCAAAAATTGGGTCACATACGTTCCAGCGTTTCCAGCCCAAGCGTGCGCAGGCCGGTCTCCAGCACGCGGAGGGTGCGCGCGCAGAGCAGGAAGCGGCGTGCGCGCACGGGCGGTTCCTCGACCATCACGCGGTCGGCGCTGTAAAACGTGGAAAATTCGCCGGCGAGTTCATACAGATATGTGCAAAGAAAATGCGGACGCAAGTCGGCCAGCGTGGCTTCCAGCACCGATGGCAGCGCGGCGAGCTTGCGCGCGAGCGCGATTTCCGCGGGGGTTTGGAAAACATCAGCCACGGCTTCGTCCGTGGCATCGTCGGGCGAGCGGCCCGCCTTGCGGAAAATGCTGTGCAGCCGCGCGACGGCATAGAGCAGGTAGGGGGCCGTGTTGCCGTCGAGCGCCAGCAATTTGTCCCAAGCGAATTCGTAATCGGAAGTGCGGTCCTGGCGCAGGTCCGCGTATTTCACCGCTCCAAGGCCGACGACGCGCGCGATGTGGTCTTTCTCCGCGTCGGGCAGGTTGGGATTTTTTTCGGCGACGATGGCGCGGGCGCGCACCTGCGCCTCCGCCAGCACGTCGAGCAGCTTGAGCGTTTCGCCGCTCCTGGTTTTGATGGCGCGGCCGTCCTCGCCCAGAATCGTACCCCACCACACGTGGCGCAAGCGCGGCACCGGCCGGCTCGCCGCATGGAACCATTTGTCCGCGGTTAAAAACAATTGCTCGAAATGGTCGCGCTGGCGGCCGTCGGTGAAGTAAATGATTTCGTCGGCGTGCCACCGCTCGACGCGGTAGAGCACCGTGGCCAGGTCGGTCGAGGCGTAGTTGCTCGCCCCGTCGCTTTTGCGAATGATGAACGGCTGCTCCTTAAAGCGTGGGTGCTCGGGATGGAAAACCACCAACGCGCCTTCGCTGGTTTCGGCGAGCTGATATTTCGTCAATTCATCGTAAATGTGTTCGACTTTATCCCGGTAAAAAGATTCGCCCAGCGTGTGCTCGATGGTGACGTCGAGCATTTGGTAAACGGCCTCGGCGGCACGGTTGCTGACGGCGACAATTTGCTCCCAGATGCGCGTGTTTTCGGGATCGCCGTTTTGGAGTTTCACCAATTCCGCGCGGGCGCGCTCGGCCCCCGCGCCGCCTTTGTCCTGCGCCTTGGCCGCGCCAATTTTGTAGAGTTGGTCGAGCAGCCCGACGGCCTCCTCCGGGTCGGCGGGGAGCTGGATTTGCGATTCTTTCAGTTCGAGAATCAGCACGCCGAAATTCGTGCCCCAATCGCCCAGGTGGTTGTCGCGGATGACGCGCGCGCCGCAAAACGCCAGGAGGCGCGAAATCGCCTCGCCAATGACCATCGGGCGCAGGTGGCCGACGTGCATTTGCTTGGCGACATTCGGTGAGGGGTAATCCGCCACGATCGTGTGCCCGTGATACAGCCCGCCCGCGCCTTCGCGAAACGCCGATTCGTTGCGGTAGCGCCGCAGCCACGCGAGCAGAAACGCCGGCGTGAGCTTAAAATTGATGAAGCCCGGGCCGGCGACTTCGATTTGCATAAGCGCGGGGTCGAGGGCCGGGTCCGCGCGCAGGGTTTCCGCGAGCGCCGTGCCGAGCGTGCGGGGATTTTGCTTCTGTGCCTTGGCGAAACCGAGGACGCCGTTGGCCTGGAAATCGGCATGGCGCGGGTCGGCCGGACGAATGTCGGGCGCGAAGCCGGCGGCAAAGCCGGGCGTGCGCGCGGCGGCGGCGCGGACGACGCCGTCCAGCTCGCGGGCGGGATGAAACCAGATGTCCATGATCGGAGAAGTGATTTAACCCGCGCGGGCGAAAGACTCAATCGCCGCGGCGACTTCGGCGCGCTCGGCGGCCGTGAGTTCGGGGAAAATGGGGATGCTCAAAACCTCGCCGGCCAAGAGGTGCGAGCGCATGCAGTTTTCGCCGCCGCGGCCGACGTTCTGGAAACATGGCTGCCGGTCGAGCGGCACCGGATAATAGATGTCCGAGCCGATTTTACGTTCCGACAAATAGGCGACGAGGGCGTCGCGCCGGCCGGGGTCGTGGACGCGCAGGGTGTATTGGTTCCAGATGTGGTCGTTGCCAGGATTAGCGGCGGGCAGCGTGATTTTGGGCGCAGGACTCGCTGGAGCCGTGGTGGCGTGCGCGGGGTGCAGGTGGCAATCCTCCGGGCGGGCGACAGCGATGCCGGGCACCCGCGCGAGCTGCTCAGTATACCACGCGGCGTTGGCCTGGCGGGCCTGGGTGTAGCCGGCATAATGCGGCAGCTTGGCACGCAGCAACGCGGCCTGGAGGGCATCGAGACGGAAATTGCCGCCGATGAAGGGATGATGATACTTGGGCTTCATCCCGTGCAGCCGCAGCACGGTTGCGCGCTCGGCAAAATCAACGTCGTGGGTGCAGAGCAAACCGGCGTCGCCCAGCGCGCCGAGATTCTTCGACGGGTAAAAACTATACGCGCCGCAAGTGCCAAGCGTGCCGGCCTGGCGGCCCTGATATTTCGCCCCGAAGGATTGCGCGGCGTCTTCGATAACGGCGAGTTTGTGCGCCCGCGCCAGCGCCAGCACGCCGTCCATATCCGCCGTCTGGCCATAAAGGTGCACGGGAATGATGGCCTTGGTGCGCGCGGTGGCTTTTTTCGCGGCGTCGGCCACGTCAAGGTTGAAGCAAGCCGGGCACACGTCCACAAACACCGGCGTGGCGCCCACGCGCGCGACACACCCGGCGGTGGCAAAGAAAGTGAAATTGGGCACCAACACCTCGTCGCCCGGCCCGATGTTGAGGGCCATGAGGGCGAGCAGCAATGCGTCCGTCCCCGAGGAAACGCCCAGCGCATGGGGCACGCCGAGGAACTGGGCGCACTCGCGCTCGAACGCGGCGTGCTCGGGGCCGAAAATATAATAGCCGGAATACAGCACGCGCTCGAAGGCGGCCTTCAAGTCGGCTTCGAGGGCGAGGTTCTGGCGTTTCAAATCCAACAGGGGAACAGGCATGGCTTAACGAAGAACATCCGCAGGCTCCGTGGCAAATGGATTTATTACTTGCATGCCGTGGTTCTCGCCGTTGGGCGACGCAGCCAGTCAGTAAAGATTCGGGCATTTTACGGGTTTGCAGTATAAAAGAAGAACTTTGCGGTCATCAAGGCAACCGCCCCACGAATGGTCGTCACCTTCTCCAAAACATTGGATAACATCCGGCGAATAAATGCCACTTGCCTTGCTCCCGGAAGCCAGATAGGCACAGCTTCTGCCGCTCATCACCCATTCCCCATGGCCAATTATTTTTTCCTCGGCGCCGACGGCAAAGAATACGGCCCCGTAAGCGCGGAGCAAATCTGCCAATGGCGGGCCGACAACCGCGCCAACGCCCAATCCCAGGTCCGCTCCACTGAGGGTGGCGGTTATGTGCCGCTCGGCACCGTGCCTGAGCTGATTGAGGGCGGAACTTTGCCGCCGACCCCGGCGCCCACGTCGGCCTACGCGCCCACGCCGGCGTCCGGAGGCGAGCAGGAAACCATCAAATCCCTGACCACGACTTTGGCCTCGTCCAGCGGCTGGATGAAACTTCTCGCCGTTATGATGTATATTGTGGGCGGTCTTTACGTGCTGAGCATCTGGGGCATCCTCATCGCGTGGGCGCCCATCTGGCTAGGTGTCATCGTGTGGCGGGCGGCCGTCAAGGCGGACGCCGCGCGCGCCAGCGGCCGCAAGGAGGATTTGAACGGCGCCCTTGATGGCGTGCGCTTTTATTACAAATTGATGGGCATTTTGAGCATTGTTGGCCTGGTCTTCATTCCGGTCGTCATCGGCCTGCTGGCGGCGATGGCGATTCCCGCATTCGCCAAAGTTCGCCAGCAGTCCCGCATCAAGGTCATCTCGAACAATTTGCGCCAATTCGCCAGCGCCTCCCAAGGGTATATGTTGCAGCATGGCGCCACACAGGCCTCCTACACCGACATCGTCGGCACCGGAACGGACAAACTCATTCGCAATCTCGCACCCGTCGTGGACGAAAATTACACGACCCTGCACCTGACGAAGGATGCCACGCAAATCTCGCTCACCAGCGCCGTCGTCGGCAACGTCACTTACAACCTCTGACGGGGAGCTGGCGGCAGCCGCCCGCTCTTTGAAACTATAATCAAGAGTCTGCCACCGCCAGATTCATGAACTGACTTCCGCCCCGGTCTGGGCGGCGTCCGCCGCCGCTTTGTCTCTGACGTTTTGGAGGCGCTGGCGCTTGAAGCCGGCGATCTTTTCCTTGCGCGCGGCTTCGGCCTGGGCCTTGACCTCGGCTTCGATGGCGAATTCCTCGCGGATGGCGTCGAGGTCTTCCATGTCCGGCGGCACGTTGGCAATCGCCTCGGCCATGGTGGAGAGGCCGGCGCGGACTTTTTTCATGCTGTCCTGGTGGAGGGTGGACATGCCGTTGAGCATCGCGACGCGCTTGAGCAGGGCGGTCTCGGATTCCTTGTTGATGGCCTCGATGAGGCCTTCGCTGGTGGCCATCAATTCGTGGATGCCGACGCGGCCTTTGTAGCCGCTGCGCCCGCAGGCCGGGCAGCCTTCGGGATTGGCGCGGAAAATCGGCCCCTGCCACTGCAGCGCTTTTTGCAAAATCTCCGCCTCGCGGCCCGTGGGTTCATACGATTGCTTGCAGGCCTTGCATACCCGGCGCATCAGGCGTTGCGCGCACACGCACACGATGGCCGCCGAGACCATGAACGGCTCGACTTTCATTTCCGTGAGGCGCGCCACCGTCGAGGGCGCGTCGTTGGTGTGCAGGGTCGAAAAAAGCATGTGGCCGGTGAGGGCGGCCTCGACGGCAATGCCGGCGGTTTCGTGGTCGCGAATTTCGCCGACGAGGATGATGTCCGGGTCCTGGCGCAAAAACGCGCGCAGCGCGGCGGCGAAGGTCAGGCCGATTTTGCGGTGCATTTGCATCTGGCAGATGCCGGGCAGCGTATATTCAATCGGGTCCTCGGCCGTGCGGATGACGATGTCCGGCGCGTTGATTTCATTGAGCGCGGAATAGAGCGTCATGGACTTGCCCGAGCCAGTTGGCCCGCAATGGAGCACCATGCCGAAGGGCCGCTGGATGAGACCGCGGTAAAGCGCGAGGTTTTCCGGCTCGAAGCCCAGCGCCGGCAGCGGCAGCGTGGACTTCTGCTTGTCGAGGATGCGCATGACTACGCCTTCGCCATAGTTGAGCGGCGCGGTCGAGACACGCAGGTCAATGTCGAGATTCTTGCGGGTGAATTGCTTGAAGACGATGCGGCCATCCTGCGGCAGGCGCTTTTCCGCGATGTCCAGGTTGGCCATGACCTTGAGCCGCGCGATGAGTGCGCCGGAAACCTTGGCGGGAACAGTGAGTTTTTCGTGGCAGTTGCCGTCAATGCGCACGCGCACGCGCGTGGTTTTCTCGGACGGCTCAATGTGGATGTCGCTGCCGCCGGAATAAAAGGCGTCCTCGATGATGCGGTTGACCAACGTGATGACCGGGGCGGACTCCTCGTCCTCGAGCGCACCCTCGCTGATCTCGGCCTCGTCGAATTCCGACTCCATGCCGAGCGCCTGGAACACGTCGCCAAAGCCGACGGAGGTGGCCTGCTCCTTTTTGTCTTCGAGCAATTCGAGCAGCTCCGCCTCGGGCGCGAGCAGGAGGGAAACTTTCTGCTTCGTGATTTCGGCGATTTTGCGCGTGACCTGGAGGTTGAAGGGGTTGGCCAGCGCGACGATGATGAACGGGCCGGCCGAGCCAACGGGCAGTACTTTGTGCTCGCGGCAGAAATCGCGGTCCAGTTTTTGGAAGGTCAGTTCGTCCACCTGAAAATTACGCACGGGAAACGGGCTGAGGCCGAAGGCGCGGCTGCGGGCCGTCAGCAGCGCAAAATCGGAAACCTTGAATTCGGACTGGAGCAATTTGCCGAGGCTCTCGCCGGAAATGTCCTCCTGGGAATCGAGCAACGCGGCGGCCTGCGTCTCGGTCAATTTACCGAGAGTCTTGAGGCCGGTCACGACGGCCGCCTGGATGCGGGCGAGGGGCATGGGGAGGGGGGGAGAATTAGAAATGCTGAGTGCTGATTGCTGAATTCTGAAGGAAGACCGCGCCCTGCGCAAGGATGAGTAGCATGGGGGTTTGGGGGGCCGTTGTGAAACTATCTTTCACCGCTGAGGCGCAAAGAACACCAGGAATAAATTCTGCCCATTCTGTCAATTCGGACAAAAAAGCTCCTTTGCGTTCTTTGCGTCTTGGCGGTGCCTTGGCTTGGGCTTTAAACACAACCCGCCATCTGACTTTCGACTGACCTCACCGGCCCGGCACCAATTCCGGATACAACAACCCCAATTCGTCGAGCTTGCCGGAGGCGGGCAGCCGGGCGGGGTCGAGCTTGAGGCTTTGCAACACGTTCGCGGTTTCGGCACCAAGGCGGCGGGCGGCATCTTCGATAAATTCACGCTGGCGGTGCAGCAAATACGCGCCGAGGCCGGCGGGCGCGGGGGCGTCATAGCCGAGGATTTGGGCGGCCTGCAGCGCAGACAGGGGTTCGTCGCGCTCGGTGGCGGCAATGCGGCGCGCCACGTCCACCACTTCGGTGTAATTGCCGGGCCACGAATGGCCGAGCAGCACGGCGACGGCGGCGGGGGAGAGGCGGGCGCGCATCGGGTTTTCCTCGCGGCCGGCAAAGATGGCGAGGTGCTGTTTCAGGTAGGTGGCGAGGTCGGTCAGCCGATCGCGCAACGGGGGCAGGACGACAAGGTGCTTTTTGACGAGGTTGAAAATCTCGGGGCTGGTCTCAGGCAGCAGTTGCGGGTAGCGCGTGATGTCGAGAAAGAAGACCCAGGACACTTCGCGCCCGGCGGGCAGAAACTTCGGGTCCGCCGCCAGCAATTTTTGCAGCAGGTCCACCTGGCTGCGCGTGGCTTCGCCAAAATCCGTGACCGCCACGAGTTTGCTGACCTGGCTCTGGCCGGGCAGCTCGCGGATGGTTTGCAGGACTTCGAGCGATTCGATCTGCCCGATGGAAAATTGATGAATGGGCAGGTTGGCAAAGCCAAACCAGTCGGAAAGCTCGCAGGTGATCAGTTCGAGTTCCGCGCCGGGCGGCGCGCCGACAAAGAGATAGCGGTCCATGCGCGTCGCGTCCCACAATTGTTTGGCAAAGCGTTGCGAGGCGTCCGTGCCGTCGGCCAGATGTTTGAGCGGGGGATGGGTGGACGGAGCGCTCTCGGCGGCCTGGTCGAGCGCGGCTTGGGCATGGGAGCGTTCCTCGTCGCTCATGGGTTGTACGAAACGGCGGACGTGGTTGATGAAAACCTTGATGTCGAGCGGTTTTTCCAGCACGAGAGTTACGTCCATGTTGGCGACTTTGACCAACTCGGGCGTGTTCATCAGACCGGAGACCATGATGATGGGGAGGTTGGGCAGGCGCGAGCGGGCGCGTTCCATGAAGTCCGCGCCGTCCATGACCGGCATTTTATAATCGGCCACCACGAGGCCATATTCCTCGGAGTCGAGGGCCTTCAGCGCGTCGAGGGGGCGCGTCACCATTTCAGCGCAAAAGCCCTCCTGCACGAGCAGGTCGCGCAGCATTTCGGCGTAATTTTGTTCGTCGTCGAGGACCAGGATTTTTCCAGACATGGAGGGTCTTTTTTATACGGGAGTTTGAATTCTACTCAGAGAAGCGGCGGCAAAGCAACTCTGTCCCGCAAAATCTTTCACCCACCAGAACACAGGGGAAGGCCCGGTGAGTTTGAGCAACTTCGTTAAAAAATTGTAATCCGCTTGCCTTGGGCACGGTCGGCGCGGCAATCTTCCGGCATCATGTTTGACGCCGCGCGCTGTGGGCTGTTGCTGGCCGGATTGCTGCTGGCCGGTTGCGCCACGCCCGCCCCGCCGAGCACCGGCGTGGCCCGGCTTGCTCCTTTCCAAGGCGCGCTCACCCCCGACGAATGGCGCGCGGCGCTAAACGGGCGCTTTGCCCCCAACGGCGCCGCCCAGAACTATCTTGAAATCACTCCCGACGGCCACGCTCTCGCCGTGCGGATGGATGCGGATAAATCACCGTCATTCTTTTATTTGCAGACGCGCGCGCCGGACGCCCCCCGCCCCACCCCGCCGTCCGGCGCGCGCTATTGGCGCCCGCTCAGTGAATTGGGACCGGCGACACCCGACCACCCGCTGGCCGGCTTGCGCGTGGCGCTCGACCCGGGCCATCTGGGCGGAGCGTGGGGCCCGATGGAAGCGCGCTCGTTCAGTTTTAACGGCGACCCGCCCGTGCAGGAAGGCGACCTCGCCCTGCGCGTGGCCCAATTGCTCAAGCCGCGCCTGGAAGCCCTCGGCGCGCAAGTGACCATGGTGCGCGACCGCCCCGGCCCGCTCACCGGCGAGAAAATCGAGGATGTCCACCCCGCCAACTGGGCCGCCATGGAGGCCTTCCTCAACCGCGAAATCCACGCGCGCGCCCAGCGCGTCAACGAAGTCCTCCAACCCGACCTCGTGATCTGCCTGCATCTGGACGCCGTGGACTGGCCTGATCCGCAACACCCCGCCCTGGTGGACCGGCCGCAGCATTTTCATATCATGGTCAACGGCTCCTATGAACCCGCCGAGGTGGCTAATGAAGAACAGCGGCTCGCCATGGTCGAGCGCATCGCCAGCGGCGCGGGCGACGAGGAATTGGCCGTGGCCCGCGCGATGGCCGCGGGCGCCGTCCCCATTTTCGGGCAGCCCGCCTCGGGTTATTCTAGCCCCGTCGGCATCGCGCTCGGCGGCAGCGGCTACGTCTGGGGCCGCAATGTGCTGGCCGACCGGCTCTACCGCTGCCCGGTGATTTTCCTTGAACCCTATGTCGCCAACAGCCTCGAAGGCTACGCGCGTATCCAGGCCGGTGAATACGCCGGCACGCGGGTCTTCAACGGCGTGGCGCGCAAAAACATCTTCGTGGAATACGGCGACGCCGTCGTCGCGGGCCTGGTCAAGTATTACGGGGAACGTCCGCCCGGTGCCAGCCCGGCGGCCGGCCATGGATAGACTCTTGACTTTAGCCGCCTGAGTGTGTGTTTTTCCCGGGATGAATATGCGCACCGCGTTTCGCCCTGCCCTGCTTTTGCTCACCCTCGCCCTCGCCGGCTGCTCGACCGAAATTGCGGTCAGCCCGCAGGGCAGCAATATCGCCACGTTCAAAAAGGACGTTTTCACCGGCGGCCTGACCATGACCGGCGACGTCAAGGGCAGCATCCCGGACGCCTTCCAGGCCGGCATCCGCTCGCTCGGCGACCTCAACTATTTCCACACCGGTGACTCCACCGACAAAACGATTGTTTACGGACGCGGCGTGCTCGACGTGTATGTGGAAATCGACCTCTCGCCGTCGAAGGACGCCGGCATGACCACCGTCGCCGTTTACGTCAGCCCCGGTAAACTGCCCGACGCCCAAGCCATTTTCGCCAGCATCGTCAATGAATTGAACACGCCCGCCCCGTCGCCCGCAGCCAATGGTCGCAGCCGCCGTGGGGGCGGTTGATTGTTCGAGGGACCCGGTCGGTAACTGCTTACCCACCACCGCTTCGCGCATCGGGCGGGTGGCGACCGGGGGTAAGCTCGGGAACAGGCGCACCAAGCGAGGAGTCATCTGCGAGAATCTGCGCAATCTGCGGTTCCTTCCTCTTTCCAGCCCGAAACTCGAAACCCGAAACACTGCGTGGGATTTAACCCCCCACCCCCATGCCCCGGCAACCCCAAAAACGCGAATCTTCTTCAGTTATAAAGCCCCAAGTTGCCACCCCCAGTCATCAATCCATTCTTTATCGCGACACACTCTCCCAGTCGGCATTCCCTGCCTGCTACCCGGCATTTTATGTCGAGAGAAAAAACAATTCGAGGGCGGGTTTATTCCTTAAGATATTTTCTGCCAAGGCGTTGGCAGTTTCCCCGAATTCCTGGCATGGGAAATGATGACTACACAGCCACATGAATAAATTACCCGCAATTTTCAAGCCCGTTCGCGCTATTCTTGGGCTTGGTGGCGCTTTGTTTTAACGTGGGCACCGGCGCTGCGGCAGTTTTGCCAAATTTTGCATTCCGACGAGGGCATGTCACTTATAACTCAAAAAATAATAAATTTTGTAGCAAGAATATCAGTAATTCAGCACTCCATTCCACCCTTGCTGCCTTCCAACATTCTGCCAGAATTCCAACCGATCCATGAACACCCCGGCAACAAAGCCCTTGGCAAATCGCCTCCCATCCTTTTGGGGGCTGGTGTCGCTCGGTCTCCCGATTAGCTATCTTGTTCTTGGGTATCTAGTTTGCTGTTTTGCGAAAAATAGCGATAACCCCGACATTAGTTCACTGTCTTTCATCATTTTTATGTTTGCCCTAATGGGGGGCGGCCTCGTGGGACTTTTCGGAGCTGCGGCCGCGATTCGCGCGATTATGAAAAAGGAGAAATGGATTGCAATGCCTCTCGTTGGCCTGCTGCCGAACCTGGCATGGATCACCATTGGCTGTTGTGTTGGCTACTCGATATTGCCCAAGATTAGGCTAACGGAGGCAGCCCCGGAACAGTTGGCGCCAACGCCGATGCTGGCTAAGGTTGATGCCGCACCCAAGGAGATAGCGCCGTCAATCATCGCCCAACCCATCGCTTCTCCCGCGCCGAAACCCGACGCTGCGCCCGTCGCCGAAAGTCAACCCAAAGCCGACCCGCAGACCGACTTGAAAACCGTCATCCCGGACCTCGTGCGTTTAGTGCGGGCGGGCGATAATCTGCGGATGGTGCAAACATACACACCGCCCGAAATTTGGGCCAAAATTGGCCCCGAGTATACCCAGCAATTTCAAAAAATAGTACAACCAAAGCTGGACGCGGCGAACCGAGATCCCGAAATGGAACGGCGATGGCGCATGATTAGCGAACCCGCAGCCGGATCTTATGAGGCCCTTGAAAAGCAGACCCCGACTTTTAATGCCAACGGCGACGAAGCCACTTACATCTTCACACTGCCGGAGGCGACCGATTTGGTCAATGGCACCTACACAGGCACGAGCACCGGCCCCAAGATCCCCTTGGTCTTTGTTAAAATCAACGGTAAATGGTATTTTAAACAGCCCCCGGAAATTCCACAAGAGAGGCCTATGTAATGCCCGTGATTTTTCAAATGAGCATGGTGGAAAACAAACTCAATTTTAAGGCCAGCTTTCTTTATTTGAAGCTGATCATTATTAAGTGTTCAATACTCGGTGGCGTAATGTTGTTTCCTTTGTTGCTCATAGGCTGCGTGCCAATACCGCAGCATGAAATGATAACCTCGACTGGTGGAGCAATAAGGATTCTTCCCAGTTATAGCGACGCGATAGTCGATGTGCTCACAAATACGTCAGATCCGAGCCAGAAGCCAAACATCGACGTGGATCGTTCGTATGCGGTTTCACCTTCGGGTAAGCGGTATAGCTTCGGAGTTCAAAATAGTGAATTTTTTGATAACATGAATAAAAGCAGTCCTACACCTTGGATGCGAAAGCTGCTTTCTTTCCATGGTTCTTCTCGAAAAAATGACGATGGAAACGCGACTGGTAATTGGGAATTAAATCTTTACTTCACCGGCCCAACGTCTCTGCCACCCATTCATGCCGAATATCGCATGTGGACATTTTGGTGGTTCCCGCTTTTTGAGCGCCCGTTCTAAGGCCCAGCAGGGGCCAAGCAGAAGGTTGCGCGCGGATATTAATCCCTTTGTCGCCTCAGCCCCCTCAGTCGCCAACGCCTTCCGCAAACCGGCGTGTTCCTTTCCGTTTGACAGCCACCCACTTCTGCCCTAACGTTCGGGATATGAAGGTTATCCGTGCCAAGAGCGCCGGCTTTTGCTGGGGCGTCGAGCGTGCCATTGACATCGCGCGCGAGTTCGCCGTCAAGTCCCACCGCCAGGTTTACACCGACGGGCCGCTCATCCACAACCGCCAGATGATGGAAAAGCTGCTGGCCGACGGCATCAACGAGGTCGGCGACTACCAAAGCCAGTCCGACATCGCCATCGCGGAGGATAAAAAGAAAAGCGCCGTGATGGTCGTGCGCGCCCACGGCATTTCGCCCGAGCGCCGGGGCTATTTGAAAAACCTCGGCATGGAATTCAAGGATGCCACCTGCCCGGACGTGGGCATCATCGCCGGCAAAATCCGCATCCACGCGAAAAAAGGCTACACCACCGTCATTTTCGGCGACCCGAAACACCCCGAGGTCATCGGCCTCATGGGCTACACCGAAGGCAGCGGCCACGTCATCAACAACCAGGCCGACATTGACGCGCTGCCCCCGCTCGGCGACAAAGTGTGCATGGTCACGCAGTCCACCATGTATACCGACGAATTTGAACGGCTCTCCCGCTACCTGAAATCAAAATATCCCGCCGCGCTGGTGTTCGACACGATTTGCGGCGCGACCAAGGAACGGCAGAGCGACGTGCTGGTGCTCGCGCAGGAAGGCGCGCAGGCCATCGTCGTCATCGGCGGCCGCCACTCGGCCAACACCGTCAAGCTCGCGGCCCTCGTCGAAAAACAAGGCCTGCCCTGCTTCCACGTCGAGACCGCCGCCGAGCTGGACCTCGAACAATTGCGCAAATACTCCGTCGTCGGCGTCACCGCCGGTGCCTCGACCCCCGGCTTCCTCATTGACGAAGTCTGCCAGCAACTCGAGGAACTCGGCGCCGCCGTCCCGGCGTGAGGGGGGTTACTATTGCGTTTGGAGAAAGTTGAATAATTTCCGCAGCGCCCGGGCGCGGTGGCTGATTTGGTTTTTCACGTCGTCGCCCAGTTCGGCGAAGGTTTTGTCGAAGCCCTCGGGGAAAAACACCGGGTCGTAGCCGAAGCCGCCGCCGCCCGCCGGTGTCCGCCCGATGCGCCCGCGGCACTCGCCTTCGAATATCTTTTCCTCGCCGCCGGGGCCGAGCAACGCGAGCACGCATTCGAACCGCGCCGCGCGCGCGGCGTCGGGAATAATTTCCAGCGCACGCAGCAATTTTTCCGTGTTTGCGCCGTCCCGCGCGCCCGCGCCCGCGTAGCGCGCCGAGTGCACCCCCGGCGCGCCGCCCAGCGCCTGGACTTCCAACCCGCTGTCGTCGGCCAGCACCCACGCTCCGGTTCGCGCGAACTTGCGTAGCGCACGCGCCTTGAGCAGCGCGTTGCCGGAAAACGTCCCCGCGTTTTCATCCACCGGCGGCATCCCGCCCAGCGCCGCCGCGCCAGCCACCGTCCACGACAGCGCCGCCGCCGCGAACATCTGCTGGAGTTCCCGCAGCTTGTGCGCGTTGCCGGTGGCCAGATAAATCGTGGTCTCCATATCATTCCTCCCCATCAGGGATAAACCACTCGTCCGCGCAGCAACTGGTCGTCGCCCAAGGTGGCGTGCCGCACGTCGGCCAGCGTATAGGCGTCGGTCAAACGTTCGCAGAACGACCCGCTGAAAGCGGGCTGGGAGTTTTCATCGGCAAAAAACTTCGGCGCGCGGTAGGCGAACAAATAATTCATTTCCCGTGCCCGCAAAAACGCGCTCAACAAGGTCGGCCCACCTTCGAGCAAAACCGCCGGCATTTCCACGCCTTCGCAAAATTCCCGCAACGCGGGAATCCAATCGTAGCCAAACAGCGCGGGCGCCGGAAAAACTTCCACGCCCTGCTTTTCCAATTCCGCCTCGCGCTGGCGGTCGGGCCGGCGGCCGGCCAGCACCACGGTTTGCTTCCGATACTCGTCCGCATAAACATGGGGCAGCGGTTTCGTCACCGTCCGCAAGGTGCGGTCGAAAATGAAGCGTTGCGGGCACCACACGCTCGTGCCGATTTCGGCTGGTGAGCCGTGGGTTGTCCGCCAGCACTGTGCCCGCGCCGACGCCAATCGCCGGAAACAGCCGCCGCCAGCGCATCGCGTCGCGCCGCGCCGCCGCGCCCGTGATCCACTGGCTCTCACCCGTGCTCGTCGCCACGCGGCCATCCAGCGTCGTCACGATTTTCCCGGCGATCAGCGGCGTCTCTTTGGTGATCCAATGATTGAAAATAAAATTCAGATCGGTGCATTCCTCGGCGAGCACGCCCTCGACCACTTCAACACCCGCGGCGCGCAACAGCGCAAACCCGCGGCCCAAATGCTGCGGGTTCGGATCCGCCGCGCCGGCGACGACGCGCTTGATCCCGGCGCGAATGATGGCCTCCGTGCAAGGCGGCGTGCGGCCGGTGGTCGAGCACGGTTCGAGGGTGACATACAGCGTCGCCCCCGGCGCCGGCGCGCGGCCCAGGTTGGTGAGGGCCACGACTTCCGCGTGCGGTTCGCCAGCGCGCGCGTGATAACCATCGGCCACCACGCGGCCGTGCTCGACGATCAGGGCGCCGACCATCGGATTCGGATGCGTCGCGCCCCAGCCGCGGCGGGCGGCTTCGAGGGCGCGGCGCATCAAGCCCGTCTGGTTTTCGGCGCTCATGGTTCGGCTATAAACAAAATTTCAGCCGCGCACGAACATGTTTGTGGCGCGTTCGCGGGCCAGGGTCGTGGCCGGGCCGTGGCCGGGATACAAAACCGTGCCGCCGGGCAGCGTGTAAATTTGCGTGCGAATCGAATTTTCCAGTTGCCGCCAGTCGCCGCCGGGCAAATCCGGCCGGCCCACCGCACCCGCGAAAATCGCATCGCCGACAAATGCGGCGTTCGCTTCCGCATTATAAAACACGACGTTGCCCGGCGCGTGGCCGGGAACATGGCGCACTTCGAAGCGCAGACCCGCGATGTCCAAAATTTCTCCAGCCTTGATAAAATGGTCCACGCGCGCCGGTTCGATGTCGAGCCCCGGCAGCATGAACCCCGCCTGCTGCATCGGGTTCTCGATCCAGTCGCGGTCGTCGGCGTGCGCGTAAACAACGGCGCCCGCCGCGCGGCAGGCCGCGGCATCGGCCATGTGGTCCCAGTGGCCGTGCGTGAGCAGCAGCGCCGTCAGCCGCCGATGGCTTTGGGCCAGGGCCGGCAAAATCGCCGTGAGCGCGCCCGGCGGGGCGTCCACCAGCACGGCGTCGTCGCGGCCCGGCGCGAAGAGCAGGTAGGCGTTGGTGTCGAGCGGAGGAAGGGGAAAGGTCTGAATCTGCACAGGGCGCAAGGCTGGCCGCGCGGCGCGCCCGCTGGCAACAGGAAACTGGCGGGGCTTTGGCCTATTTTCGCCGGGGCGATTTTTCGCTTTGCCCGGCCGGGCAATTCCCGCTTTGCTGTTCCCTTTGGCCGGGACGCTCCCAGCCCCGCCCACCACTTTTCCTCCATGAATAACCTGCGCATCGCCATCCTGCCCGGTGACGGCATCGGCCCCGAAGTCATGGCCGTCGCCCTGCAAATTTTGGCGAAATCCGCCGCCCAGCACGGTTTCACCGTCGAGCACGCGACCTGGGACGTGGGCGGCATCGCCATTGACCGGCATGGCTCGCCCCTGCCCGCCGCCACGCTCGACGCCTGCCGCGCGGCCGACGCGATTTTGTTCGGCTCCGTCGGCGGCCCCAAATGGGAAAAGCTCCCGCCCAAGGAGCAGCCCGAGCGCGGCGCGCTCCTCCCCCTGCGCAAGGAATTCAAATTGTTCGCCAACCTGCGCCCCGGCCTGCTCTACCCCGAGTTGGTGGACGCCTCGCCGCTCAAACGCGAACGCATCCCCAACGGCATTGACATGGTCTGCGTGCGCGAATTGACCGGCGGCATTTACTTCGGCCAGCCCAAGCAAACGCGCACCCTCCCTGACGGCGACATCGAGGCCGTGGACACCATGGTTTACAAAAAGAGCGAAATCGAGCGCATCACCGAAGTCGCCTGCCGCGCCGCGCTCGGCCGCGGGAAACGCCTCTGCTCGGTGGACAAGGCCAATGTGCTCGAAACTTCCGTCCTCTGGCGCAAAACGGTCGTGGACTACGTCGCGAAAAACTATCCCGCCATCACGCTCTCGCACCTTTACGTGGACAACGCGGCGATGCAGCTCGCGCGCGACCCCAACCAGTTCGACGTGATCGTCACCGAAAACATGTTCGGCGACATCCTCTCCGACGAGATGGCCGTCGTCTGCGGCTCGCTCGGGATGCTCGCCTCGGCCAGCCTCGGCGCGGGGCACAACCGCCACGGCTTCCCCTTCGGTCTGTATGAGCCGGCCGGTGGCACCGCGCCCGACCTCGCGGGCAAAAACCTCGCCAACCCCTGCGCGCAAATTTTGAGCGTCGCGCTCATGCTGCGCCACAGCTTCGGCCTGGAAGCCCCCGCCGCCGCCATCGAAAAAGCCGTCCGCAACACTGTCACCACCGGCACCCGCACCGGCGACATCGCCTTCGGCCAACCCTCCGTCGGCACCAAGGAAATGGGCGCGGCCATCCTCGCAAAACTCTGAACATCCAACACTCAACATCCAACGCCCAATATCGAACATCCAACATCCAATAAAAAGGCAAAAACGCTTGGCTGCCTTTCATTGGATGTTGGATGTTGAGCGTTCGATGTTGGATGTTGAATTTTGATCATGACTTCTTCCCAAATTCGCCAGTCGTTCCTCGACTTCTTCCGGTCGAAGGGCCACACCGTCGTGCCCTCCTCGTCGCTGCTGCCGGACTCGCCGAACCTGCTCTTCACCAACGCGGGCATGAACCAGTTCGTGCCGATCTTCCTCGGCGAGCGCCGCGCGGACGTCTCGAAATGGGCCGGCGCGACGCCGGGCCTCGACACCCGCGCCGCCGACACGCAGAAGTGCATCCGCGCCGGCGGCAAACACAACGATCTCGAGGACGTCGGCCTCGACACCTACCACCACACGTTTTTCGAAATGCTCGGCAACTGGTCCTTCGGCGACTATTTCAAAAAGGAGGCCATTGACTGGGCTTGGGAATTGATCACCGAAATTTGGAAATTTCCCGCGAACCGGCTCTACGCCACGGTTTATAGCCCCGATAAATCGAAAGGCGACCCCAGCGACTTCGACCAGGAGGCCTGGGACGTGTGGGCCGGCCATTTTCGCCGTGCCGGACTCGACCCCAAAATCCATATCGTCAGCGGCAACAAAAAGGACAATTTCTGGATGATGGGCGACACCGGCCCCTGCGGCCCGTGCAGCGAATTGCATGTGGATTTGACCCCGGCAGGCGACACGCAAGGCGCGCTCGTCAATAAAGGCGACGCCCGCTGCATCGAAATCTGGAACCTCGTCTTCATCCAATTCAACGCTAGAATCACCAAGTATAAACGCGAGGAAATTGTCTCGGGTCATTATATCGATATTCCAATCGAATGGGCGTTCGACCCATTATCTGCGAAACACGTGGACACCGGCATGGGCTTCGAGCGTGTGACGAGCATCATCCAGGGCACCAAGAATTTCACCGATTTCCCAAACGCGAAAATCTCGAACTACGAAACCGACATCTTCCGCCCCATCTTCGACGAAATCGAAAAACTCAGCGGCAAGCAATACACCTCGACATTACCGCAGCCTGTCTCAGCGCCAGCTTCTCCTTCTTCCTATTCTTCTCCGTCATCTTCCACCACGGAAAAAACCGTCGTTTCTCCCGCCCCCGGTCATGCGCTCGATTCTTCTGTCCCGGGGAGCGCGACCGTCCCGGTCGCCGCCGTCGGCGTCCCGCCGACGGCACCAGCCGCCCCCGTCCTTTACCACAAGCGCCGCCTCCCCCACTTCGAACGCCCCTGGTCGAAATACATGGCCACCTTTTCGACCCACGAACGCCGCCCCCTGTCCCCCCGCGCCCGCGATTTGGTTCTCAAAAGCCTCCTCTTCGGCCATCACCAAAACCGCTACCAAATCTATGTGGCCTGCGTCATGCCCGATCATGTCCATTTGCTTTTCGAACCGCAAATCAAGGAGCGATCCCAGAATGACAACCCCGTTTTTTGGGGGCTAACGGATATTTTGCATTCCATCAAGTCCTTCACCGCGCACGAAATCAACAAGCTGGAGGGCGGCAGCGGACAAGTTTGGGAAAATGAATCTTTCGACTGGCAGATTCGCGGCGAGGCGGATTTGTGGGAGAAATTCAAGTATGTCTGTGCAAATCCCGGGAAGGATGGTTTGGTCAAGGAAGGCGAGGATTACGCGTGGTTGTGGACGCCCGACCAAGCATCTACTGCGCGAGACGCGCAGCAGGGCGACCGGGACGGTCGCGCTCCCCGGGACGAAGAATTCCCGACCAAGGAACAAATCCAGATTGACGTGGCCTTCCGCGTCATTGCCGACCACATCCGCACCCTGAGTTTCGCCATTGCGGATGGCATCCTCCCCGGCAACAACGACCGCAATTACGTTCTGCGCCGAATTTTGCGCCGGGCAATAAGTTATGGACGCACTCTCGGGTTCCAAGAACCGTTCTTTTATAAATTGGTTAATGTTTTGGCTTCAACAATGGGAAGTGTTTTTCCTGAAATTCGAACTAATCTTACGAAAGTAAAGGATGTGATCTTTAGCGAAGAAGCGTCGTTTAATAAAACCATCGATCGTGGTTTAGCAATTTTAACTCATGCAACTGAACGTGGATCTCAAATAACTGCTGCGGCTGGTGGTGAATATACTTTTCACATTAAAGACCCAAATGGGGTTTCCATAAAAGTCCACGCTGTAAGGCTCGCAAATTTAATCAAAGGCGAAACTAAAAATTGTATAACTGGAGAATTTGCCTTTCTTCTCTATGACACCTACGGCTTTCCTGTGGATTTGACCGCATTAAAGGCTCGTGAACGTGGTTTGCTTGTCGATTTCGAGGGATTTAACATTTGCATGGAAATGCAGCGCGCCCGCGCGCGCGCCGCGCAGAAAAAGACCGTCATCGAACTTTCCCAAATCGAAGCCAAGACGCCGACGCATTTTCTGGGCTATGACCACAATCACATCGGCGCGGATGTGCAGGAGGTCGTGGTGGTGAAGGACAAGACGGTCGTAGTCGTGAACAATTCCGTTTGCTATGCGGAGATGGGCGGGCAGGCGGGCGACACGGGCGAACTGGAAAGTTCCGGCCACCATTGGCGCATCACCAACACGCAAAAATCCGGCGCAACCTGGCTGCATTTCATCGAGGGCGGCGAAGCTCCGCAGGCGGGCGCGCATGTGACGGTCAAGGTGGACGGCCCCCGCCGCGCCGCCATCGAACGCCACCACACCGTGACGCACCTGCTGCACTGGGCGCTGCACGAGGTGGTCAGCCGCGACGCGACGCAGAAGGGTTCCTCCGTCGGGCCGGACAAGTTGACCTTCGACTTCAACAGCGCCGCGCTGACGCCCGCGCAAATCGCGGAAATCGAAAAACTCGTCAACGCCCGCGTGCGCGAAAACGCGCCGGTCTCATGGGGCGATTTCCCCTACGCCGACGTGAAGGGCCGCCCGGAGGTCATGCAGTTTTTCGGCGACAAATACGGCGACGTCGTGCGCGTCGTGCAAATCGGCGGCCACGCCGATAAAGACGCGCACGGCAAACTCCACCCGCGCCTCGACGGTTACTCGATGGAATTGTGCGGCGGCACGCATGTGCGCCAAACCGGCGACATCGGCCTCTTCAAAATTCTGCACGAAAGCGCCATCGCCGCCGGTGTGCGCCGCATCGAGGCCGTCGCGGGCGAAGCCGCGGCAACCGCCGTCGTCCAACTGGCCCAGGAAGCACGCGAACTCGAAAAGTCGCTCGCCGACCTTGGCGGAAAATTTTCCGGCGCGGCGATTCCCCTCCCCGCCGGCACGCCCGACATTGAAACCGCGCAAGCCCTCGATCAACGCGTGCGCGACCTCCAGCAAGCCCTCACCGACCAAAAAGCCGCCATCGAAAAATCCCGCCGGGCCGAGCAGCAGAAAAACGCCGCCGGCCTCGCCGACAATCTGGCCGCCGCAGCCATCGTCAAAGGCGCGCTCAAATTCATCGTGGCCGTGGTGGACGCGCCGCCTGGCAGCCTGCGCGACATCGCCGTGCAGGCGGGCAAAAAAATCGGCCCCGGCGTCGTTGTCCTCGGCTGCGCGGCGGACGGCAAAACCGGCGTCGTCGCGCTGTGCTCGCCGGAGGCTATTGCCGCGGGCCACGCCGCCGGGAAAATCGTCGGCGACCTCTGCGCGCGGTTGGGCGGCAAAGGCGGCGGTAAGCCGGACTTCGCCCAAGGCGGCGGCAAGGACGCCGCGCAACTTGACGCCGTGTTAAAAAACTTTCGTGAACAAATCCGCTAAATCCATGACCTCCGCCGAAAAAGCCGCCTGGCGCGCCCGCGCGCAAACGCTCAAGCCCGCTGTGAAAGTCGGCCGCAGCGGCGTCACCCCTGCCTTGGTCAAGGAACTCGATCTCGCCCTCCGGCGCATGGAGCTGGTCAAGGTGCGCTTTTCCGAAGGCCGCGACCTCCTGCGCGACCAGTGCGCCGAACTCGCCGCGGCGACCCAATCAGACTGCGTCGGCGGCCTCGGCCATGTGGCGTCCTTCCACCGACCTTTGGCCACCAAGAAGCTGGGTTAGCGGCGCCGGTGGCGGCCTAATCCCCAAGGGCGATATTTGGCGAACATACTGCGCAAAAGATTGCGCCGCGCCAGGCAGGCGGGTTTAATCCGGGATATGCCGGATGATTCCGCCCCACCCTTCTCCCGCCCTGATGGCCGCGCCGTGAACCAAATGCGCGCGGTGTCGTTCGCGCCGGGGATTGCTCCGCACGCGCATGGCTCCGTCCTGGCACGGTTTGGGGACACGGCGGTGATCTGCGCGGCGATGATCGAGGACCGGGTGCCCCCGTGGATGACGCAGCAGCGTGTGCCCGGCGGGTGGCTGTCGGCGGAGTATTCGCTGCTGCCCTACTCGACGCTCGAGCGCAAGCCGCGCGACATTGCGCGCGGCAAGCTGGACGGGCGTACGGTCGAAATCCAGCGCCTCATCGGCCGGGCGCTGCGCGCGGTGGTGGATTTGTCCAAGCTGCCGGGGATGACGCTGTGGGTGGACTGCGACGTGCTCCAGGCCGATGGCGGGACGCGCACAGCGGCGATTTCCGGCGCCTATGTCGCCGCGCGGCTGGCGGAGCAAAAGCTGCGGGCGGAGGGCAAACTCAAGGCGAGCATTTTCACTGATTCGGTCGCGGCGGTGAGCGCGGGTATGTGGCGCGGGCGCGCCGTCCTTGACCTCAATTACCTCGAGGACCGGGACGCCGCGGTGGACGCGAACATTGTGCTGACCGGCGCGGGGCGCTTCGTCGAAATTCAAAGCTCAGGCGAAGAGGCGACGTTTTCCGGCGAGGAGCTGGACGCGCTGGTGGCGCTGGCGCGGCTGGGCGCGGCGGAAATCACCGCGGTGCAGCAACAGACGCTGGGAGCCGGATGACGGTCCCGATGATTTTTGGAATTGTCAAAGCAGCCGAGTCGCGATAATCAAGACCGTTTTGCCCCTCGCCACAACGCTCCGCCCGCATGAACATCCACGAATACCAGGCCAAACATCTTTTCCGGGACTACGGGGTGGCGGTAGCGCGGGGCGCGGTGGCGAAAACGCCGGAGGAAATTGACGCCGCCCTGGCACAATTGCCGGCGGGGAAAATAGTGGTGAAGAGCCAGATTCACGCGGGGGGGCGCGGCAAGGGCAAGTTTACCGATGGTTTTGCCGGGGGCGTGAAAATCGCCGGCAGTGCGGCCCAGGCCAAGGAGTTTGCCCTGCGGATGCTGGGCAACACGCTCGTCACCCACCAAACCGGCCCGGCGGGCCGCAAAGTGCAGACGATTTTTTTCACCGAGGCCACGGACATTGCCAAGGAATACTACCTAGCCATCCTGCTCGACCGCGCCACCAGCCAGCCGGTCATTATTGCCTCGACCGAAGGGGGCATGGACATTGAGCAGGTCGCGGCGCAGATGCCGGACAAAATTTTGCGCCGGCAAGTGGACCCGGCGCTGGGCCTGCGCGCGTTCCAAGCGCGGGAAATCAGCTACCGACTGGGCTTGGGCGAAGAGCAAATTAAGCAATTCGGCAAGCTGCTCGAAGGCGTCTACAAGCTTTTTTGGGACAAGGATTGCGCGATGGTCGAGATCAACCCCCTCATCGTCACGCCGGCCGGGCGGGTGGAGGCGCTCGACGCCAAGGTGTCGTTTGACGACAACGCGCTGTTCCGCCACCCTGATATTCAAGCGCTGCGCGATCTGAACGAGGAGGACCCGAAGGAGATCGAGGCCTCGAAATCCAACCTCAATTACATCGCGTTGGACGGCAACATCGCCTGCCTGGTCAATGGGGCGGGCCTGGCGATGGCGACGATGGACATCATCCAATACTTCGGCGGCACGCCGGCGAACTTCCTCGATGTGGGCGGCGGGGCGACGGAGGAGCAGGTCACCGCGGCGTTCCGCATCATCTTGAGCGACCCGGCGGTGAAGGGCATCCTGGTGAACATTTTTGGGGGCATCATGAAGTGCGACATCATTGCCCGCGGTGTCATCGCTGCGGCGCGCACCACGCAGCTCCAAGTTCCGCTGGTGGTGCGCCTCGAGGGCACCAACGTTGAGCTGGGGCGAGAAATCCTCGCGCAGAGCGGCCTCGCCCTGACGGCGGCCGACTCGCTGGCGGACGCCGCGCAAAAGATCGTGGCGGCATTAAAGGCGTGAATGGCAGATGGAAAAAAGGAAAATGGAAAAAATCGCACCCCCCTCACCAATGTCATTTCCAGCCACATTTTTAATTTTTCCGCTTCCCTCTTCTTTTTCCATTTTCCATTTTCCATCTTCCATTTTCCATCCCTACCCATGAGCGTCCTGGTCAATAAAGGCACCCGCCTGCTGGTGCAAGGCATCACCGGTAAAGCCGGCAGCTTTCACGCACAGCAATGCCTGGAATATGGGACGAACGTTGTCGCGGGCGTCACACCTGGGCGCGGGGGGCAGAAGTTTTTGGACGGGTGCCGATATTCAACACGGTGCGCGAAGCCGTTGAGCACACGGGCGCAAACGCCTCGATGGTGTTTGTGCCGCCGGCGTTCGCCGCGGATTCCCTGCTGGAGGCGATGGACGCCGGGTTGCCGCTGATGGTCTGCGTCACGGAAGGCATCCCGGTGCGCGACATGCTGCTGGTCAAGGATCGCCTGGCGCGCAGCGCCACGCGCCTGATCGGCCCGAATTGCCCCGGCATCATCACGCCTGGCGAATGCAAAATCGGCATCATGCCGGGCTATATTCACCGGCCCGGCAAAGTCGGCATTGTTTCGCGCTCCGGCACGTTAACTTACGAAGCCGTCTGGCAAATCACGAAACGCGGCCTGGGGCAAAGCACCTGCATCGGCATTGGCGGCGACCCCGTCAACGGCACGAGTCATCTCGACGCCGTGCGTTTGCTCAATGAGGACCCACTCACGGAAGCCATCATTATGATAGGCGAAATTGGGGGCTCCGCAGAAGAAGAAGCCGCCGCCTATATCAAAGCGGAAGTGCGCAAGCCCGTGGCGGGGTTCATTGCCGGGGCCACCGCCCCGCCCGGCCGCCGCATGGGCCATGCCGGGGCCATTGTTTCCGGCTCGAGCGGCTCGGCCGCCGCCAAAATCGCGGCCATGCGGGAGGCTGGGATCGCGATGGCGCCCACGCCTTCGGACATTGCGGACACGTTGTTAAGTCGTTACCTCCCCTGACTGCACCCGTTAGGAATACATTAATGATTGACCCCGTTATACATAGGGATAATCATCCATATTAGCAAGGCTATTTGCGGTGCGTTCCGCACCCGTCACAGGCGCTGTCTGCGAGGCACGGAAAAAATTCGAACGAGTGTTGGAAAATTGCTTGCGCTTTTAATGTAGTGGGCTTATGTTAATCCAGTCGTCTTTATAAATTGACGATAATGGATACCAACCAAGAACAAATCCAGCAACAAAACAAATTATGGCTAAGAAACGCAAAATTCGCGCGCGTGCCCCCGGCATGACGCAAATCTCCATCAGTCTTCCCGAAGGGCTCGTGGGCAAAATCGATGAGATGGCGGAGGTGGAAAACCGCAACCGTTCGAACTTCATCGCCACTGTCTTGGAATCCTTGGCGGGCGAACGCGGGGTCAAAGCCGCCGAAGGCTCGAAGAAGTTTGGTGGTTAATTCCCTGGGCTGCCCGCAGACGGGATTCATCGGATATGCTTACCGGCAATTCGTGTGGGGATCCTCCCCAGGAGGATTCTCCGGGGAGTTATCTGGTGTTTTTATATCGATGGATTTTCGTCGGCGGCTACCGCAATCTCAGGCAGGCAGCAGCACGCTGCCTGCCTGTTTTTTTGTCTAATCAGGGGCCGGTGGTTTGTCGCGAATTCCACCAACCGTTATTGAGGGAAGGGCCCAGCCAGCCCACGAGATATTGGGCGGCGTCGCCGCCGTAGAGATTGACCCCGCCGAGGCGCGCGGGCAGTTCGGCGGTGACAGAGCCGTCGCACCACGCGACATGGGTGAAACCCTGGTGGCGGAATTGCACGCTGGGGGTCAAGACGGCGCCCAGTGAACCATCGGGATTCACGGCCTGAAAAGGCTCACAAAACGGATATTCCTGGAGGCCGTGGGCGCGAGGCAGGCCAGTGTCGGTGAACATGATGGTGCGCGCGGGGTTGGTCACATTGGTGATTTTTTCCGGGGTAAAGCGATTGGCGGGGGTGCCCCCGATATACATTTCATTATAACCGAAATCACCCGCACCCGCTTCAAAGCTTTCGGGGCTGGCCGGATAGCGCTGAAAGAGCGGACACAGCAGCGATGCGCCGCCGTCCCGCAGGTAGGGATAGAGGTAGCCTTGGGCGGGGTCGAACCTAGCGTGGATGGTGGCCCGCCCGCCATGCCAGCGAATCAGGTCGTTGGGTTCCTGGGCCGGGCAGAAGGACCCACCGTGGTCGGCGGCGTAATGCAAGTTCGCCTGGGCCAGCAGGCGCAGGTTGGCTGCGGACTTGGCCGACCAGACCCGCTCGCGCGCCAGCTGCCCCGCCCAAGCGAGCAAGCCGGCCAGCACCAGCCCAACGAAGAGACCCACCAGCACTTCAAGGACGGTCCAGCAGGGCCGCGGCGACACGGGCCAATGTCCTTCTTCATGCGCTTGGTGGCCCATAATGTCTCATCCTAATATCAGTGCGCGAGCCGCTTCCACCCGACCAAGCCGGCGAGGAACGCCAAGGCCAGAACGGAGATGGTTAAGAGCCAGCCGGTAGAAAACCCGCGAGTGGATTCTGACGGCAATGGCGCCAACACATTTCCTGCCAACGGCATGCGGGAGGGAGACACTGAAGAACTGGCAGAGTCAGTTTCCGCGCCTGAACCAGCCACCCGTGAACCAGAAGAGCCTGCGGCTGACCGGGAGGACGCAGCGACATCGGCAGCACCCATCGTGACCGAGCTTCGCGCAGAGGAAGCGGGAGACCCACCGGGAGACGCGAGCGGGGCGTCGGTAGTATTGCCGCCATCCACCGCAACGTCGGCGGAGGGCATAGCGGCATCCAAAGATGGAGAGGATAAATCGGCGGGGGTGACGTTGGCATAGTTCGGCAGGGAAAAGCTCAAACCAGAATAACCATTAACGACGGAAGCAGGCGCGGTCCGCACAGTAATGTGGGCAGGATTATTGATCTCCATGCCGGCGGCGGAAACCGACTCATTCGCGCCGCCCAACTGAGCGGAATTAACCGCCACCGGCGGTGTGGTTGAGTTGGCCGCAGACGGATTGGGCGGAGGTGCGACATTGAGCACCCCTATGGCCTGCACTTCCGGCCCCGGCGAGCCGGAAGTCGGCCAAGGGTCGTAGATCGGATGCCCGTAGGCGTCGGTCGAATACGCGCCGTTGCCGACCACCGCAACCAAACGCACGAAACGCACATTTTGCAAATCGAGCAGGCCGGCGGCAACGAGCGGGTGCTGGCTAAGTTCGGCCAAGTCAAACGGCACGCCCCAGGAAACTCCATAACCGTTCACCGCCTTGCCGAAGAGATTGTAGATCAGCGTGGGATTGGACACCATGTAGGACCAGGGGTTTTGCAGCGGCTTCGGATTCGTGTCCACAGCGGGGAAGCGCGCGAAATTCACGCCGTCGCTGGAAACTTCGACGTAGGCGAGCTTGGAAAATACCTGGTTGGCTTGGCCCCGGACACTAAAGGCGTTGCCAAACACGACAAAATCAGGTCCCGGGCCGTCGGCAATCGGCGTGGCAAAGCCGAGAGTGAGCGAGCCGGGCGCGGCGTCTTCGGCAATATCGGCGGCGGAAAGGTCGCCAGAGGGAGACCACGCCAAAGACATTCCCCGTCACCGCTCCAAGCGCCGTGGTAGGATCAAGAAAATCCGCATCAATCACGTCCGGCCGCGCAGGCGCGTAATTGACGACCGACGAGGCCCACTCGACAAACGCGGGATTGACGGTTTGTTCGAGGTTTTCTCCGCCATAGGGCGCGATGCCCGGGCCCGCCGGGCCGACGAAGCCGGGAATTGGCTCGTCCACAGCCGAACCATTACCCGGATCATAACCAAAGGCATACGGCCCAGCGGGTAGCGGTGGTGGCCAGTTGGGCGAGATCAATTGTGCGGGCAGAGCGCCGCACTCCCCCAGCGCCCAAACGAGCGCAAGGAAGAATTTTACCGCCCGGTAATTGCGTGCGTTCATCAGTTCGGTAAATTGCTACTCACATGTATGAACTGCCTGGCGCCGGCGTTGCCACCAAGCCACCGCGCCGGCCGCCAGCGCCGCCAAGAGCGCGGAAGACGCCGGCTCTGGCACATCTTGCACCGTGTCGTAGCCGTAGACAACTGTGCTGCCGTTCGAGAAATCCGACTGCCAGACATAGCTCACGTAACCGGTGCCGTTGGTGGAAAACGTACTGAGCGTGTAGGCGCTGTCGGGATCGGCCGCCGCATCCTCGGGGTCAAACATGCCGCTGAGTCCACTTGCCGGGTTATACCAAAAAAATCCCGGCGCCCCGTAGCCCGCCGCCCAGATGCGACCCTCGGCATCCACCGCAAGGCTGCCAACCACATCTGCGGAAAATGTATAGAGGAGCTGGCCTTGGGCCAACGTTAACACCGTCGAGTGGGCCACGGCGTTGAGCACCTGCGCCGCGGTGAATTCGTAAACACTGTTGTTATCGTTGTCGCCGACATAGAGGCTGCCCCCGCTGTCCACCGCCAGGCCTGCGCTGTATTGCCCGGCCGGGTCCACGACCAATTGCTGAGTGCCGTTAAGCGTAACATAGCTGATCGCGTTGTTTCCGTTGATGTCGTTCTCGCCGGCGACGTAATAGCTCGATCCACTGGCGGGCGCGGCGGAGAAATTTTGGATGGTCACGTTGCTGGTGTAATTTGGTGTGGCCGGATTCGAGGGGTTGAACTGGTAAACGGGCGTGTTGACGAACTGCCCCGCGCCGACCACCGCTGTGGTGCTGTTGAGCACGCTGATGAAACTAGGGTCCACATCCGGCGGCGTGGCAAATTCCGTCAGATTGCTCAATCCGAAGCTGTTCTGCAAATACAGCGTGTTGTCATTGCCGTAAACCAACTGGCCGTCGGGCAATTGGGAAAAAGCCAGCGCGCCGCCGTGTTCGGCGGACGTGGTCAAGTCCGGTAAATCAAGCGTGACCCAGGCATGGGCGGGGCTGGTCAGGCCGAAGGCCAGGCCCAGTCCGGCAAGCGAAAAGCGCCGCAGAATGACGCCGCAGCAGGCAAATCTCTTATTAAAATAAATCTGTTTTGAAAAGATAAACATGGGAGGCATGCGGCCCGTGACGCGCGGGCCAGCGCAGACGCTTCCCCGATGTATCCGCCCAGGCGCAAAGCGCGAAACCCCCGGGCGCAAGCACACCTGAAATAGACGCGCTCCATCCCCGAGTTGATCATCCTCCTTGGCCCGGACGTTTAATCGCGAAAGCATCCGAGGTTAGCACCCGCCCAACTCGTCTTCTGGCTTCCGGTAAAGGCCGCCTGCGCCTTCCCACCCCGCCTACGGCGGGACAGTGGCTCTGGCAGGCGGCGCGACCGGTTACAGCGGCGCGACCGCGTCCGATTTGCACGGACTTCCGTTTGCTGGACAGGTTTGGTGAGCGCGCAACCTCCACGCAGGAGGCCACGCACCATTAAAAAGAACGCCCAAAATGTGCGCCTTAAATTGATTGGACGCAAACAAAATTCACCACGACCCGCCGGGCGGCTTTATTATTGCGTCGTCGCCGGCGGCGCGCTGGTTGGGCTGGTCGGCGAGGTTGCCGAGGACGTGGGCGCGGTGGCCGATGCGGCTGGCCCCGGCGGCCCACCGCGGCCCCGGCCTCCCCTACCTCCGGCGGTGGCGGGGGGCGCTTCCACAGTCTGGCCGTTTACGACCACGTTGCTGAAGGTGAAATTCGCCACTTCTCCGCGCGAAAGCGTGGGGTTCCGAAGCGTGACATTGATGTTTTCGAACTTGAAATCAGTGAGGGTGTCGCCGAGGGTTCCCGCCGCGGGGTTGGCCACGTTGCCGCGAATCGAGCCAAAGGAGCCGAAGCTGCCGGTGATGTTGCGAACCGTGATATGGTCTGCCGTGCGTGCCGGCCCCGGCTGGCCCTGCAGGTCGAAGAATTGCGTCCACGGCGCGACGGTGATGATGCTGCCGGTGCCACTGAGCTTGACGCCGTCCACAGTGATGTTCGAATAATGTTGGGGCGTGTCGGGGCGCATCTTGAGGTTGAGCATCTTGGCGTTGCCGGTGATGGTGCAGTTGCGCACGATGACGTTGCGCACGATCGTGTCCTCGCTGCCGCAGGTGAGCAGGCCATTGCCGTCGCCGATGGTGCAGTCCTCGATGGTGATGTTTTCGTCCGGCAGATCGCCCAGTTTGTCCGCCAGCGGGCCTTTGCTGCCCTTGATCCCGATGTCGTCGTCGTTGTTGGAAATCTGGCATTTCTGGACGGTGACGTTCTGGCAGGTGTCAATGTCAATGCCGTCGGTGCTGGGGCTCATGCCGCCGGTGGAGGGGGAAGCGGCGTTGATGTGTAATCCGACGACGTGGACGTCATGGCAAAGATAGAGGTGCAAATTCCAAAAGCCGGAATCCTGGAAGGAAATGCCCTCGACGCGCACGTCCGAGCAGTGGTCAATGAACATCAGCCGGGCGCGCTCAACATCGAGGTTCGTCGTGGCGGGGTTGGCGCGGCGCCGCGCATAAAACAACGCCCAGAAGGGCGCGCCATTGCCGTTGAGCTGGCCCGTCCCGCCGATGCGCACATGGTCCATGTTCGAGACATTGACCAGTGCGAGGCGCCACGGCTCGGAGTGCCCTTCGATGCGTGTCATTTGCTTCGGGTAGTCCTCGATGTTCGGCGAGCCGAGCAGTTCCGCGCCCTCGTCGAGGTAAAGCTCGACGCCCTTTTTAAGAAAGATCGAGCCGCTCAGGAACGTGCCCTTGGGGATTTCGAGGATGCCGCCGCCGGCCGCGGTGGCCGTGTCAATCGCCTTTTGAATGAAAGCCGTGTTCATGGTCGTGCCGTCGCCCACCGCGCCGTAGTCGGTGATGAGGTAATGCTTCAAATTGTCGGGCGTGGCATCGGCCGATTTCGATTCCGCCGATTGGGCGTTGGAGGCCGCGGGCGCGGACGCTTGCGGCGCGGCCGGAGGCGCGCTTTGCGCCAAAGCCAGCGCAGCCCAGCCAAACGGGAGAATTGAAAAATAAACAAGCACCTTGCGGGAATGCGATAAGGTCATGACGGAGGGGGTAAAAGGGGGTAAACTTTCCTCCTCCATTATCCCATTCGCTCGAAAAGGCAATGGCTTTCGAGAGGCCAAATGGCTGACTTGGAGCAATTGACGCATTTTGTGGCGCTGGGCTTTTATAGATGGCAGTATAACAATGTCCCAGCCCGGCAGGGCGAAATAAAATATCTAAAATTGATAGAAATTTGCCTTTTAGGGTGTAGGGGGTTGGGGAGTTGATTCAAGGAATCTATGGACACTCACGCTTCGGGTTGGGTTCGTGCGGCCCAGACGGATCACCTACGAAATATTTCCAATTCGAGACTCTACCCCCCTCCCCACACATACCCCCCCACACACAGACAGACTTGTCTCCCTGCCCCCCTCTCTCCTAACCGGCTTGGTCGCACCCAGTTCGACCCAGTCCAACTCAATCCGATCAGAATTGCATGGGGGGCCCATCCAACTTCCGCCTCCACCCTTCGTCCTCATCTCCCTTGTCCTTTCCATCATTTCCAAGCTTCCCTTCTACCTCCCATCTTCTAACTTCTAGCTTCTAACTCCCGATTCTTGACTCTGACTTCTGACTTCTGATTCCTGTATTCTGACTCCTACCTTCCTCCTTCATCCCTCATCCTTCCAATGTCTGCTTCCGTTTACCTCGTTGGCGCCGGCCCGGGCGACCCCGGCCTCGTCACCCTCCGCGCCCGGGAACTCATCGCCCGCTGCGATGTGCTCGTCTATGACCGGCTCGTCAACCCCGAGCTGCGCGCCTGGGTCAAGCCTGGTTGCGAATTGGTTTACGTCGGCAAAGACCCGCACCTGCACGCCATCCCCCAGGATGAAATCGAGGACTTGATCGTCGCCCGCGCGAAAGCCGGCAAAATCATCGTGCGCCTCAAGGGCGGCGACCCGTTTATCTTTGGCCGCGGCGGCGAGGAGGCCCAGCGCCTCGCGCACGACGGCGTGGCCTTTGGAATCGTACCCGGCGTCACCGCCGCGCTGGCCGCCGCCGCCTACGCCGGCCTCCCCCTCACGCACCGCGACTACGCCTCCTCGCTCTGCTTCCTCACCGGCCACGAAGACCAGGAGAAACACGCCCTGCGCGTGGACCTCAAAAAATTCGCCAACCTCGGCGGCACGCTCTGCCTCTACATGGCGATGGGCCAGCTCGAACGCATTACCGCCGAGCTGCGCGCCGGCGGTCTCGCCGCCGATACTCCCGCCGCCGTCGTCCAATGGGCCACCACCCCGCGGCAAAAAACCCTTTTTACCTCGGTTGGCGAACTCGTCACAGCGGTGGCGCAGGCGGGCCTCGGCGCGCCCGCGGTCGTCATTATTGGCGCAGCGGTCGCGGCCACGCACAGCATCAGCTGGTTCGAGGCGCGCCCGCTGTTTGGCCAACGCATCGTCGTGCCCCGCGCCCGCGAACAAGCCGGCGAACTGCGCCACAAATTCGAGGAGCTGGGCGCCGACGTGCTCGAACTGCCCCTCATCGAAATCCACCCGGACATTGACCCCAAGATCGCCGACGACATTTTCGGCGAACTCGCCACCTACGAATGGGGCGTCTTCACCAGCCCGAACGGCGCGCGCTATTTTCTCGAGGAAGTGATGCGCCGCTGCCGCGACGTGCGCGCGCTCGGGCCCATGAAATTCGCCTGCCTCGGCGCGGCCACGGCTCGTGAAGTCGAAAAACACCACCTCGAAGTCACCCTCCGCCCCAACGTCGCCACCGCCGACGCGCTCACCGACGCGCTCATCGCACACGACTCGCTGGAAAATCTCCGCGTCCTCGTCGTCACCGGCAGCCGCAACCGCGAGACCCTCCCCCACCGCCTCGAAGCCGAAGCGCGCGCCATTGTGGACCTCTTTCAGGTTTACCGCACCGACCTGACAGATTTGTCGCGCGACCCCGCCGCCGAATCCTTCCGCGCCCACGGGGCCGCCGCCATCGCCTTCACCAGCGCCTCGACCGTCGAGTCCTTCGTCCAACAAACCAAGCATCTCGCCCTCGCGCCCGGCGCGCGCCGCCCGCTGGCCTGCGCCATCGGCCCGCTCACCGCCGCCGCCCTGCGCAAACACAAAATCCCCGTGGACATCGAGGCCCCCGAACATTCGCTGGACGGCCTTACTGAAGCGGTGCGCGCGAAACTTGCCATCAAACCGTAACTTTTGCCGATTTCCAAAACCCATTATAGTTGCGCGCCCTCCCGGGTTGGCCCGGCGCGCATTTCCAGGGCGCACGGGCGGCATTAACTTTGCGCTAATTAGGCTCTTAGGCAGATAAAATATAAAGGATTTTTTTGGATTATTTCCTCCAATTGGATTATACTCTTTTAACCCCCGCACCCCAGCTTGGGCGCCGCCCTTTTCTTTTGTCGGCCAGCGGCGTCTCCAGACTTATTTTTCATCATGCGCCCGCGCGTTAAAATTTGCGGCCTCACCCGCCCCGCCGACGCGCGGCTGGCGCGGGAATTGGGGGCCGACTATTTTGGGATCGTCCTCCATGCCGCCTCCCCGCGGTATGTTCCGGATGCGTCGCTGGATAAGCTGCTGGCCGCCTTTCCCGCCGGCCAGCGGGTCGCCGTCAGTGTCGCGCCCGAACCCGGTCAATTGAAAAAGCAACGCGCACAAGGCTTCGACTTTTTCCAGGTGCATTACGACCCCGGCGAAGTCGGGGACGCCGCACTCATGGGCTGGCTGGACGAAGTGGGCGTGGAGCGCCTTTGGCTCGCGCCGCGCTTGCCGCCAGGCGAGGACTTTCCCGCCGCCGCCCTCGCCGCCGCGCAAACTCTGCTGCTCGATACTTATCAAAAAGGCACCTATGGCGGTTCCGGCCGCACGGGTGACTGGTCGCATTTCCGCGCCCTGTCGGAAAGCCACCCCACGCACCACTGGGTGCTCTCCGGCGGCTTGCGCCCGGAAAACATTCGCGCCGCCCTGCGTTCCTCCGGCGCGAGGACCATTGATGTCAACAGCGGCGTCGAAAGCGCCCCCGGCGTCAAGGACGCCATCCTACTGGACTTGCTCTTCGCCAATTTGGCGGAGGATTAATCCCTGACCAGTTGATTAGCGGTTCGATATTGCATCGCTTTTCTGCACCGCTTCCGTAACCAATTCCGTGTGGGCGGCGATGGTATGGGAAACACGGTTGCCCGTCAGCGGGTCGTAGATGCGGGTGGAGGTTTCCGGAGCGTAGATATAGAACATATTGAGTTCGCCCGGTTTGAGCTGGGCCTTCAACTCCGCAATCGTGCCCACGGGTTTTTTATTCACTTCCATGATGACCGTGCCGGAACGGAACAGGTTGTAGTAGGGGGATAATTTAGGATCGACTTGTTCAACGACCAGCCCATTGACATATGAGGGCATGGCATCGTCGCGCAGGTCGGGAGTCAGCGGCAGGAGCGACACGCCGGTCAGCAATTCACCATTGTTGCGCGCGGGGGCCGCCGGCGGGGATGGAACAACCGGAGGCGTCGCGGGGGCGGGGTTCGTTTTGGCCGGGTAGAGTTTGTCATAGTCACCCAAAACCACATTGAGGACTTTCGGTTTGCCATCGCGCAAGACCGTCAGGTTGATGGCGGTGCCGGGATCGTCCATCGCGACGAGGTAGCTCAGCTTCTCCGGGGTATCCACCTCGTTGTCGTTGACTTTGACGACAGCATCATAGCGCTGAAGGCCCGCCTTCGCCGCGGGGGAGCCTTCTGTTGTCTCAGTCACAATGGCGCCATGGGTATTGGGTATGTCCATGATTTGGGCCAGATTGTGATCCACCTCCTGGGATACCACCCCAAGCACACCGTGGTTGACCTTGCCGTCTTTGATCAGGTCGTCCGCCACATGGCGGGCGAGGTTGGAGGGAACCGCAAAACCGATGCCGATGCTGCCCCCATCATTCGAAGAGGAAAGGATTTCCGAATTGAGGCCGATGAGGCGGCCCTGCACGTCCACCAACGGGCCACCGGAGTTGCCTTCGTTGATGGAGGCATCGGTCTGGATGAAGCTCTCAATGTGAACCTTTGAGTCGCTGGGGTCGTCTGAAGAACTGACCTGGCTGCGACCGATGGCGGAGATGATGCCATGGGTCACGGTGAGGCCAACGTCCATCGGGTTGCCAATGGCAAAGACAATGTCACCGACGCGTGACTTGTCACTGTCCGCCATTTTGATAGTCGGCAGGTTCTGGGCGTTGATTTTGAGGAGGGCGAGGTCGGTCGCTTCGTCACTGCCAATGATTTGGGCGGGATATTCGCGACCATCCGGCATTTTAATCAGGACTGCATCCACCTTGACGGTGACCGATCGGCCGCCACCGAAATTGACCACGTTGTCCGCGATGACGTGATGGTTGGTGAGGATATAGCCATCGGCGGAAATGATGCAACCCGAGCCAACGCCCATGACCCAATAGTCGATGGAGTTGCCATCCGACCAGTCGGGCTTGTTGGGCGGAAGTTGCTGCGCTTGGGTGCCGCCGCCAAACCCACCGCCACCACCAAATCCCCCACCGCCCCCGAATCCACCTCCGCCGGTGCCCGCGCCACCTCCCGTGCCCGCGCCACCACCACCAGTTCCGGCGCCTCCCCCGCGACGGCCATTGCCACGGCGGCCACCGGTGCCCGCGGGCGGCTGAATGGTGTCGGGATTAATTTTGCTCGAAGGATAGACGCCGACGACACCGGGCGTAACTTTGTCGAGCATGTCGGAGTAACTGGCGAGGAATCCTTGGTTGGTGCGGTCCAGGGCCGAGGTGTCGAAATTGTAGTTGATGGCGGCGGTTTTCGCCGGCGCCGAATTCTGGGCGGCCAATGTCCCAGCCGCGGCGCCAAGACCGGCCAGCAAGCCAACCGTCAGAAAAATAATGTGCGTGCGTTTCATGGTGAGGCGATTTATGAGTTAATTGTAACCTACAAACCTTGTAAAGACCAGTTTGTTCCAACGAAGCGTGGTCGTAACCTGCAAAATGAATGTCAGGTCTCCGCCGATTCCGGGCCGGTGCCGTGGGCTGGCCGGGGATGAAAAATGAGCGCACTGGCGTAAAAACCCACCGACCAAAGCACGATGGTCGCGCCGGTGGGGGTGTTCCAATAATAAGATGAAATCAGGCCGCCGACCCCCGCCGCCAGCGCGAGACAAACCGCCCAGGCCAAGTATTGGCCCATATTGCGCGCCAGCAACCGCGCGGCCGCCGCCGGCAAAACCAGAAAGGCATTGATGAGGAGCAAGCCGATCCAGGGTATCACCATCGTGACGGCGATGGCGACGAGGACGGCAAAACCGGCTTGCACCCACGCCACGCGCACGCCGCGGCTGCCGGCCAGGGAGAGGTTCAGGCCGGTCAACGCCAACGCGTTGAACCAGCGCAGCGCGAGGAGGCCAGCGGCCACGAGCGCCACCGCCAGCCCGGCCAAGCCCTGGGCGGTAATGCTGAGCACATCGCCCACCAAGTAATTGAGCAATTGTTTCGTCTGGTTGTTATGCGACAAGAGCGCGATGCCCAACGCGACGGAAAAGGCCATGAACACGCCGAGCACCGTGTCCATCGCCGCACGGGAGCGCCGCTGAACATAAGTCATCAGCAAGGCGATGGCCACGGCCCAGGTGAGCATCGCCCACCACGGGTGGACCAGACCGGCGACGACCCCGATGCCCAAGCCTGCCAGCGCCGCGTGGCCGAGCGTGTCGGAAAAAAAGACCAGGCGCAGCCCGACCACCTGCGTGCCGATAAGCGCGAACAACGGCGCCGCCAGCAACACCGCGAGCAACGCCTTGCGAATCCAGGGATACTGCGCCCACGCCCAGGGCAGCCCGCCGATGAGATGGTGCCAGAGATGCGAAAGAAAGGACATGAATAAAAATGCTATTCCGTGTTGTTTATTGCCTTGGATTTCAGATTTAAAATTTCAGATTTGAGATTTTCCGGAGCCGGCCGCCATCTTTTGCAGCACCTCCGCAGGCGGGCCGACGGCGAGGAGGCGGCGGTCCAGCAGGAACACCCGGTCGGCCACCCGCGCCACACCCGCCAGGTCGTGGGAAACCAGCACCACCGCCAGGTCGAAGCGCCCGCGCAGGCGCGCGACAACTTCATGGAATCGTTCAAGTCCCGCAGCGTCGAGGCCCTGTTGAGGCTCGTCGAGCAACAACAGATCCGGCTCGGGACACAAGGAAAGCGCCAGGAGCACGCGTTGCAATTCGCCGCCGGACAACTCGCCCAAGCGGCGGTCCCGCAAATGGCCGGCGTCCACTTCCTCCAACACGGCATGGGCCGCCGCACGGGCTTTGGCCGACAAACCGAAAAAAACCGGGCGGGTGCCCGCAGCGAGGGCAAACAGGTCGGCGACGGTGATCGGCGCGGCGCGGTCGAAGGCCAAACGCTGCGGGACATAGCCGATGACGAGCTGGCGCGCAGCATGGCCCGGGCCGCCGTGAAAATGACAACTGCCCGTATAGGGCACCTCGCCCAGCAGGGCGCGCAGCAACGTCGTCTTGCCAGCGCCGTTGGGACCGACCAAGGCGGTGATTTCCCCGCAGTGCAAGTCAAATGTCAAGTCATCCAAGATCACCTGCCCGTCGAGGCGCACCCCCAAATGATCCACATGGGTGAGACAAGCACCGCACGGGGCGTGCGGGGTGGGTGCGGAGGGAAAAGTTTCGGACAAAGTCGACATGTCCCTAAGGTGGCGTGGGTGCCGTTTGCGGCAGTTTATCAAGACCGAACGCTGTGCGCAACATCACAAGGTTTTTCTCCATGGCTTGCAAGTAGGCGTCTTTGGCCAGCACGGGGTCGAGCGGGCCGCCGGTGACGGTGTCGAGTTGGTAAAGCGGTTGGTGCAAATCGCGGCTGATAATTTCCGCCGCGGGGTTGGTGGAGTCAATTTCCGTGAGCAGGGCGACGGGGCCATGGGCGGAGCGCACGCGGGCCACCACGTTGGCCAGATCGCGGGGGCTGGGATTCTGGCCGGGCGCGGGTTCCATGACGGCGAGAATCTCCAGGCCCAGGTCGCGCGCAAGATAGGGCATTGAATCATGAAAGGCGACAATCTGGTGAATAGGCGCGGTGGCGAGGCTCTCGCGCAGGCGGGCGGCGAGGGCTTCAAGTTTCACGGCGTAGGCCTCGCCGTTTTGTTGATAGAGCGCGGCATGGACGGGATCAGCCGCGGCCAGAGCCGTGGCAATGGCCCGGGTCTGCCGGGCCGCGAGGGCCGGAGACACCCAAACGTGCGGATTAATTTCGCCGTCAATCGTGAGTAGTGGAATGTCCGCGCTGGCATTGACCACTTTCACCCGGGAGAACTGCGCGGCAACCTTGTCGAGATAGCCTTCCAGGCCAGCGCCGTTGACGATGAAGACGTTGGCCTCGGAGAGGGTCTGCAAATCCCCTGGCCGGAGTTGGTAGTCCTCCGGGCAGCCGGTGGTGGTTGGCACCATATTGGTGACGGCGACTCCGGGGGTCCCACCGATGACGTTCAAGGTCTCGACATAGATGGGATAAAACTCCGCCACGACGGTGAACGCCGCGGGCGCGGGGCGGGTGACCCCGCACCCAGCCAAACCGGCCAGGGCGAAGATCAGGGCGGCCCGCGCCAGGCGCGCAGCGATGGGGCATTGCTTCATTCCGCAACTATCCAGCAAATGCAAAATAGTTGCAATAATAAAAAATCAGGCCCCGCCAGCCGGCGGCGCGGGCAGGGTGACAGCGAAAACACTGCCCGGGCCGGGGTTGCTGCGCGCGGCCAGGGTGCCCCCGGCACGGTCCAGCAGTTCGCGGCAGAGGACAAGACCGAGGCCCGTGCCGAGTTCGCCGGTGGATACCCGGCTGGCTGACCGGTTTGGCGCCAGGGGTAAACAGGCTTTCGAGCAGCGCGGGCGGGAGGCCTGCGCCGGTATCGCTCACCTCCCCCACCGTCTTTCCGCCATGCACAGCACAGCGCAGGGTGACGAGGCCTCCAGACGGGGTGAACTTGAGGGCGTTGGAGAGCAGGTTGCGGAAAACCGTGAGCATCATGCGGCGATCGCCCCAAGCTGCGGCGGGCTGGAGTTCAAGGCACAGTTTCACCCCTTTCTGTTGCGCGGCCTGGTTGAATAATTCGGCCAATTCACGGAGCAAAGCCGGCAGATCCAACAATTCCGGGCGAAACTCCATGCGGCCGGTCTGCAACTGCGACCACTCCAGGAGATTTTCCAGCAGTTGGTAAAGATTGCGGGCCGACTTGGCCATTTCCCCGGCGGAGCCGGCCACCTCGGCGGGGGAAAACTCGGCCAAGTGTGCGGCGAGGGTTTCGGACAGGCCGAGCAGGCCCGCCAGCGGACTGCGCAGGTCGTGGGCGATGATGGAGTAGAAGCGGTCTTTATCCGCATTAAGCCGCGCAAGGTCGGCGGCCTGTTGTTCGGCGCGCCGGGTCGCGTGGCGCAGGGCCAGTTGGGTGCGGACGCGGGCGATCAGTTCAGTCGGGCGGAAGGGTTTGGCTATATAGTCCTGCGCTCCTTCGCGGAATCCCCGCACAATATTTTCTTCTTCGGTAAGCGCAGTGATGAAAAGAATGGGCAAATCACGGGTGGCGGGGTCCGCCCGGAGGCGGCGGCAGACTTCGAAGCCGTCCATCTCCGGCATCATGACATCAAGCAGAATGAGGTCAGGCCGGCGTTGCGTAATGAATTGCAGGGCCTGTGCACCACGGGTGGCGGCGGCCACCGCCCAGCCTTCGGCGTGCAGCAGCGGGCCGAGCACACGCAGATTGGCCTCGGTATCATCCACGAGGAGAATGTAGGGTTTGCCGGATTGTGGCATCGAAATTGAAGTCCGGGCTCTCATCGCCCCGCATGCGGCGCAAGGGCACCCCGGGCGGCAGCCGGCCCGCGACGCAATTTAGCCGCCAATTGGGGGAATTCACGCAGCGAAAGCGCCATTTCCTCGACCTCGAAATCGCGGGCCTGTTCGGAAAGACGGCGGCCATAATTGCGCAAGATTTCAGGCGTGTTATCACCGGAGGCGTTCAAAAGGAGGTCGGCGAACTGCTCAACATCGGCAAACAGGGGCGCTTGCAAGAGCGTTGTCCAAGTCAACATCCAAGGACCGGCGGCCTGGTCGGCGCAATGCTGCCAGGCGATGGCAGCGGCAGGCGTAAGGGGTTTTTCCTCGCGCAGTGCAGTCGGGCCGGGATGCACCACGGACTCGGCGAGGGCCGGGAGGAGTGGGAAATCCGGCTCCTGGGGTGCAGGATCGTGGAGCACATTGGGCAGCGTTAGGCGGAACACGCTGCCGGCATCCAACTCACTGGAGGCCAGCAAGGAGCCACCCATCAGTTCGGCGAGACGGCGGCTAATGCTCAGACCCAAGCCGGTGCCACCATATTTACGGGTGCTTTGGCCAACCCGCTGCTCGAAGGGAATAAAGAGGCGGGCCAATTGCTCACAAGGAATGCCGACGCCGGTGTCGCGCACCTCGAAATGGAGCCGACTGCGCCCGGGCGCATCAGCCTCGGCCTCGACCGTGAGCACCACATGGCCGCGCTCGGTAAATTTCAAGGCGTTACCGATGAGGTTGAATAAAATCTGGCGCACGCGCACTTCGTCCAGATGGAACAATCCGCTCGTCGGCCCTTGAAATTGGGTGACGATGGCGAGGCCTTTCTCCTCGGCTTTCAGGGAAAAGAACTGGCGCATTTCCGCCGCGAGCACCCGCACGTCCACCTGGCCGGGCTGGAGTTCGAGGCGGCCGGCTTCGACTTTGGACAAATCGAGGAGATCATTGATCAGTTGCAGCAAGGTCTGCCCGCTGGAAAAAATGGCGAGGGCTTGTTTTTTCATGGCGGGATCCCGCAGATGACGCTGGAGCAGCTCTGCAAAGCCGAGAATGGAATTCATCGGCGTGCGGATTTCGTGCGAGATGTTGGCGAGAAACTCTGATTTGGCGCGGTTGGCCTGTTCCGCGGCGATCTTCGACGCCACCATTTGCACCTCCGCCTGCTTGCGCTCGGTGACGTCGACGGCTATGCCGAGGAAGCCGCGCGCGTGCCCATGCACCGGCTGCAGCGGCGTCACGGAGAGAAAGACGGGCAGGCGGGAGCCGTCGCGGCGAAGATACGTCCATTCGCGTTCATCGGCGTGGCCGCGGCGTGGCAGGGCCACGAAGGTTTCAAAGCCCGCGATAGGCTGACCCATCTCGGTGGAGAGTTCGTGGGCGCGGGCGGCGACTTCGGCGGGGTCGTGCAAAAACTCGGACGTGCGGCCCAGCAATTCTTTTTCTGTGTAGCCGAGCAGGCGTTCGGAGCCGCGGTTCACACTGGTGATGATGCCGGCGTCATCTGTGACAATAATGGAGAAGTTGGAGCCGTCGAGGACGGCTTGCTGGAACGAGGACAATTCGGCGGAGGCGCGGAGGTTGCGCCGACGTTGCGCGGCCACGGCGCCCAGCACCATCGCCGTGCCAGCGGCGCAAACAATGAAAATCTGCAGTACAATGAGTAATTCCGAATGCTTGGCGTCTTCGCCAGCCAGGCCAAATGGCATGTAACCCTCCATGACACAGGCCAGCGCCGACAGCACGACGACCACGATGGCCGTGGTCAGGGCGCGGGCCTCCAGCCGCAATCCGGCCCAGACCAGCAGCGGAAACGGCAGGAAGCTCAGAGGCAATTGGGACAAAAAGTCGGCCACGGTCGCCACCACCAGCAACAGATAGAGCAGGAGGGTTTCGCCCCACGAGGCCTCGCCTTCCCCGGTAGTCGAAGGTTGCGCCCAATTGAGAACAAACGACCCAAAAACGGCGACGCCCATGGCGATGCCGACAAAATTGGTCGTCCATTCGAGCGGGAATTCGGCCGCGCTAATTTTGCCCAGCAAAAAAGCCGGCCCACGCTCCAGGTCGAAAGCAGGACGGCCCGCACCACCCCACCCCACCAGAGAAAACCCAACACACTGCGGATGGAACCAAAATCAATGCGCCGCCCCACATAATGCCGCACCAGCCAGACGCCCGCCAGGCTGATGAGGGTGCCGCCGGACGCGAGAATGAGCGCTTCGAGCAAATCATGGGTGAGATGGTATTGCGACAAAACCCCCGTAACCCACATCGCGGGCCAAAACCGGTAGCCGCGCCACAGGATGATTGCCAGCGCGACGCCCGCGCCCGGCCGCACCGGGGTGACATTGTTGTTGATGCGGTCGGTCGCAAAAATCAGGCCAATTTGCTGGAGGGCGTAAAACAGCGCAACATAGGCGAGCACTTCACTGACGTAACGAACCCCGGATGGCAACCTGGCCCACTGGAACTTGAGCGATGACGCTTGTGCCTGCATGGGGGCCAACCTTAGCAGGGAATGACGATCCTCTGCACGCCCAAAATTTTCCCGGTCGCCACCTGCACATCCCGCTTGTCAATCGCTCATTAGAATGATTAGGCTGAGTGGTTGATGCCCGACCCAACCGCGCCTTTGTTTCCCTGGCTGCAAGAACGCGCCGCCGGGATTTTGCTCCATCCCACGGCCTTGCCGGGGCCGTTCGGCATCGGCAATCTGGGCGCGCCGGCCCGCCGCTTCATTGATTTCCTGGCCGACACGCACACGCGCTACTGGCAAATCTGCCCGCTGGGGCCCACGGGCTTCGGCGATTCGCCGTACCAGTGTTTTTCGGCCTTTGCAGGCAACGCCTATTTGGTGGACTTAACTCCTTTGATTGAACGGCATTTGCTGACGGAAGAGGAGGTCGCGCCGCTGCGGTCCTTGCCCCATGCACATGCGGATTTCGGGCGACTCTATCCGCTGTTCTGGCCGATGCTGCGGAAGGCCTACGAGCGCTTCCAACTCGCGCGCGACGTGCTGGCCGACTACGGCGACTTCGACCAGTTTTGCGCAGAGCGGCATGGCTGGCTGCATCCGTATGCGCTGTTTTCCGCACTCAAGCAGCATTTTGGCGGCCAGCCCTGGCAGGCGTGGCCGGCGGAATGGCGCAGCTATCGCGCGGCACTCAGCCGCCCGTTAACCCGGGAAATTGCCGACAACGTGGGCGCGCAGCAGTTTTTCCAGTTTTTGTTTTATGCCCAATGGGGGAAGTTGCGCGAGTATGCGGCACGGCGGGGCGTGGGCATCATCGGCGATATTCCCATCTTCGTCGCCCTCGACAGCGCGGATGTGTGGGCCACGCCGGAGATTTTCCAACTCGACCACCGCACGGGACGGCCGCTGCGCGTGGCGGCGGTGCCGCCGGATTATTTTTCGCCGCTTGGCCAGCTCTGGGGCAACCCGCTCTACGACTGGCAGGCCCTGCGCGCGCGGCATTATGACTGGTGGATGGACCGGTTCCGCGTGAATTTCGAATTGTATGACGTGCTGCGGCTGGACCACTTCCGCGGTTTCGAGGCGTATTGGTCGGTGGATGCCGCCGCGGCGGACGCCCGCGAGGGTTTTTGGGAAAACGGCCCGGGCTTGCCGTTCTTTACCGAGTTGCGCGAAAAAGTCCCGGAAGCCCGCATCATCGCGGAAGACCTCGGTTTCGTCACCGAGCCGGTCATCGCCCTGCGCGAGGCGACGGGGCTGCCGGGCATGGCGGTGCTGCAATTCGCCTTCGGCAGCGGCTCCGATAATTTTTATTTGCCACACAATGTTAATCCGAATTGCGTGATTTATTCAGGCACGCACGACAACGACACGACGGTGGGTTGGTATCGAGCCGCCGGGCCGGAAATCCAGGACGAATTCCGGCGTTACCTGCGTTCGAGTGGCGAAGCGCCGCAGTGGGACTTGATTCACGCGGCCTACAAATCGGTTTGCCGCCTGGCGGTCGCGCCCTTGCAGGATATTTTCGGACTGGGTTCCAGCGCGCGTTTCAACCTCCCCGGCACGTCCACGGGTAACTGGCAATGGCGCTTCGAGGACGCACAGTTGAACCACGCCTGGGACACACTGGCGGGTTATCTGCGGGAATTGTCGGACAATTCCGGACGACAGCCACCGCGGCCGGAACTGGCTTACCGCGTCAAGAATTCCGTGATTTGAGGGATGAGTTTCGCACCCGCGTCTTCGAGCAGGTAGTGGCCGGCCTCCGGAAATTCGCGCACCAGCGCCGCGGGAAAACGCCGCCGCCATTCCGCCAGATAGACGGGTGAAAAGCAAAAATCGCGCAGGCCCCAGGCCAGGAGCAGCGGCTTGCCGCGCAGTTTTTCCAAATCCGTTTCAGTGGCGCGCAAGGTGGGCAAGCTTGGGTGCCCCGGCTCCAACGGAATGTCCTCCACGAATCGCAGTACTGCGACGCGACTGCGCCAGGAGCGATAAGGAAACAAAAAACCGCGTTTGACTGCGGGGGCCAACGGTCGCGCCACCGCCATACACGCGGCCGGTCCGGCGAAGCCATTCAAGCCGCGCACGAGCAGCGGGCCCAAAATCGGTGCGCGGCAAAGTCGAATGCGCAAGGGACACGGGCCGGAAAACGCGGCGGTGTTCATCACCACGAGTTTCCCCACCCGGTCCGCCAGGCGCTCAGCGACCGCGAGGCCGATCGGGCCACCCCAGTCATGCACGATGAAATACAGTTTGGGCTGGGTGACCGTGGCGGCAAGACCAGCGAGGTTTTCAATGTGGTCGCGCAACCGATACGAATAGTTTTGTGGCTTATCCGATAATCCGCAGCCGAGATGGTCAATCGCCAGCACGCGAAATTTCGGCGCGAGGGCCTTAATTACATCGCGATACATGAACGACCACGTCGGGTTGCCGTGGACGCAGATGACGGCGGTGTCCATGTCGCGCGGGCCTTCGTCCACATAGTGCAACCGGCCGGCGGGCGTTTCCAGCCAGTGGGGCGCGAAGGGGTAAAGCGCGCGCACGTCGGGCGGCAGTTCGGCGGCGGTGGTCATCGCGGGAAGAAATTAAGCCTGCAGCGCCATCATCTGGCAACTCAGGCCGCTGCCGATGCCCAGCAGGGCGATTTTGGCGCCGGGGCGCAGGCGGCCTTCCTCGGCGGCGCGCGCGAGGGTGATGGGCAGGGAGACGGAGCCGACGTTGCCGAGCCAGGCAAACGTAGAAAAATCCTTGGCGTCGTCGAGACCGAGGCGGTCGAACAACCGCCGCTGGTGCTGTTTGCCGACTTGGTGGCAGATGACGATGTCCGGCGTTTTCTCATCCCAGCCGGTTTCCGCCTTGAAACGCACCCAGCAGCGCGCGGCGACTTCCACGCCCGCTTCGAGCAACGCTTCGCTGTCGGTCTGCATGTCGAGGCCGCCGCCGGCGGTGTCGCCCTCGCAGAGATTGCTGGCCGAAGTGTCGGTTTCCACGACGCTGGCGAGGAGGCGCAGCGCGTTCGGCGGCGCGACATTTTTATGCACCACCAGCGCGGCAACCGCACCCGCGCCAATGGTGAGGTTGGCGAAGTAGGGCTTGATCTGCTGGCGGTCGAGCGTGCCGTCGTTGAGGCGCGCGAGCGTGCGCTCGACGAGGGGCCGACCGTTTTCCCCGGCCACGAGCAGCGCGCGGCGCACCTGGCCGCCGTCAATCATCGAGGCGGCGACGGCGAGGCCGTTCACAAAACCGAGACACGCGTTCGACAAATCGAAAATCTGCGTGTGCGGCCCGAGGCCGAGCAACTGGTGCGCGTAGGCCGCCGTCGCCGGCTCGAGCCGGTCGCGGCAGACGGCGCAATGCGCGAGCAAATCAATTTCACGCGGGTCAATTTTAGTCTGCTCGAGCAACTTTTTTCCGGCGGCGGCAGAAGCTTGTGACGGCGCAAAATTTGCGGGCCAGAATCGCCGTTCGCGGATGCCGGTCATCAATTCGAGGCGGCCTTCCGGCAGGCGCAGGCGCTGGTAGAGCGGCGCGAGCTTCGCTTCGAGCGCGGCGGATGTCCACGTCTCCGGCGGCAGCGCGTAGGCGAGTGCCGCGAGGGCGGCAGAAGAAAATTTCATGGCCGGGCCGCTCCGGGGGCGGCGGGCCGCGTGGCGGCGTGGACGACCTCGCGGTCGAAATAATTCCAATCAAGGCCGGCGTTGACGACGAGGCCTTGGCCGTTGATGCCGCTGGCGCGGGGGCTGAGCAAATACACCGCGGCGTCGGCGACTTCGCGCGTTTCGACCGCGCGCTTGCGGAAGGTGAGTTTCTCGGCAAACAAATAATGTTCGAGATAGCCAGGGATGCCGGCGGAGGCGCTGGTCTTTAGCGGCCCGGCGTTGACCGTGTTGAAGCGCACCTCGGAATCGGCGCTGAAGGATTTCGCGAGCAGGCGCACGGAAGAGTCGAGCGCGGCCTTGATCGGCGCCATGTAGCCATAATTCTCGACCGCGACTTGCGAGGAGATGCCGATGGCGACCACCGAGGCGTCGCGGCGAAAATGCGGCTTGAAGGCGCGCGCCAATTCGACGAGTGAAAAGCACGAAATCGCGCAGGCTTGCAGAAAATCCGCGCGGGGCGATTCGTGGAAGGGTTTCACGCCCTGGGCGAAATTCGCCCACGCGATAGAGTGGAGCAAGCCGTCGAATGGCCCGTGTGGGGCGGCGGCGGCGGCCAGCGCGGGGATTTGCGCCTCGTCCTCGACATCGCAGACTAGCACTGTTTTCCCGATGAGATGCTTGGCGAGCGAATCCTTACGGCCCGCCGAGCGCACGCTGTAAACGACCCGCGCGCCCTCGGCTTCGAGCGTCTGCGCGACGTGCCAGGCGACGCTTTTCTTGTTGGCCACGCCGGTGACCAAGTAAGTGCGCCCTGCGATGCCAAGAAATGACATGGGATGGAGGGGAGTTAGGGGAAGAATGGTTTTACTCGGTTTCGCCTGCGGGCAGCAAGGCCAGGGCGAATTCGAGGGCGAGCACGGGTTTGCCGTCCTTGCGCAAGACGCCGCGCAGAAAATGGAATTTTTGCACGGTCTCTTTTTCGGTCACTTCGATTTCGATGGTATCGCCCGGCTTGACCATGCGCTTGAATTTCGCCTCGCCAATGCGCGAGAGCACGGGCGTCAGCCCCGCGGCGCTGTGGCCCTGCGCGACGAGCTTGCGCACCAGAAAAACCGCCGCAGTCTGGAACGCCGCCTCGCATAAAATCACGCCGGGCGTGATGGGGTTGCCGGGATAATGGCCGGCGTAAAAAAAGTCGTCCGCGCGAAAAGTGCGCCGGGCAATGAGGCCGTCGGCGCGCTCCTGCACGATTTCGTCCACGAACAAAAACGGCGGGCGGTGCGGGATTGCGCGGGTGATGTCGTTCATATAAAGAGCAGGAAGAAACGCCGCGGCCAAGCGCAGCGATGAAACTCCCACGATAACACGCCCCGAGTCCCCGCCAACTCCAAAAAAGCAACGCCATCTAGATTCAATCGCCAATGCCTTGGAGTGCGACGCCGAAATGAGGCTACCGGCTCATTTCCGATGTATTGCCTACTGACAATCGCCGACCTTCGTCAGCGGCGTCGTTGGCAGCACAATGGGCGCGGGGGGTCCAATCGGTAAATCATGAGAGGCGGCCATGGCAGAACTAATTTGTGGCGTGATTTGAAAGTCCATCAATGCTTCTACTGGATAATACGAAGGTGCAATTCCTCCCGGCACAGTCGGAGGAGGCTGTGCGGGCAGACCTGTCGTTGTCGCAGTATTAACGGCGTCAACCAACTCATCCACCATCTCCTGGGATATTTGCCGGGGCAGCTTTGCGCCGATAAATGTGCCTCCGCGAATAAGACCTGTCGCAGGATCGGTTGACATATTCAGGGTGATTTGGCTACCTCCGCTTGTCAAAAGTTCAACCGACGAGGATATTGCAGACCGGGGATTCTCGGGCGCCAATTTAGCGTCAGCCGAAAATTCTAAACCTCCAAGAAAACAACTCTCCACCAATTCGGTAAGTTGTCCGGCTGGATTGCGTGCCAGGGAAATGGTGAAAACCGTTCCAAGCACGGCAAATGAGCCAACTGGGGTGTAGATGTTGAACTTCGAACCTTCACCCCGGTTGATTTTCTTGACCTCGCACATGACGCTACCACTGCGTAGGTTAATTAAGGTCGTGGATTTGCTGGGGTCTTTATTAAGGCGCAGGAAGGTGCCATCCATTTGTGCATCAAATTTCTCTTGTTTGAATTGAGTAACCTGCATCTCTGAGTTTTCGTAGATTTCCATGACCACGCCGTTGGAAAACACGATCAGGACATTGCTGCCAGGCAGCGTCCTGACGGTGTTGCCCTCCGTGAAGATTTGTCCGCGTTTGAGGGTCTGACACGAGCCATCGCTAGCAACCAACTCGACATCGTCAACCACAGTCAAGGCCATGATCTGGCCCGATGGCCTGTCCACGTTAGGGGGAATGATTGTTTCAGTCTTGGCAGGCTCAATCGCCGCAATTGGCTGGTCGAATTTGAACGCCGCGGGACGCGGCGAGAATGCGCAGCCGGAAAACAGCAAGCCAGCAGCAAAATACGGCAGCGCTGGCAGGGTGCGGGGTAGCTTCATCGTAAGACAATTTGACCAATGCCGCATAAAACACAACTACATATCCGTTCAGGGCACTATAGCCGTCCACGAAAGAAAAAAGATGCCAATGTGCCCTTCGGATTGGATTACAACCATTTTTCGTATTCCCGGTGTGCTCCCACCCAAAACCAGCGAAAGGTTTCGCCTTCCAGAGTGGCCAGCGCGCGGTAGTCCCTCCCGATGCGCACCGACCAATAAGCGCCAACCTTTTTAAATTGGAGCGATGGATGGCGGGGATTGGCCTGCCAAAGCGCGAAATTCTTGAACGCGAGTTCTTGAATTTCGACCGGCAACGCGGCCAGAGCCTCACGAAACGCGGCGCTGACGGAGGAATTCATCGAGGGGCTGATCCAGTTGGCCGGCGCTTTGGTCCTGGGCACGCTGATAAAGGGCATCCAACCGGCCCGACTTCGCGTCCGCCGCGAGTTGCCGGTCAAAGTCGGTTTCCCGCTGGTGGTCGAACCAGACGGCCAGCGACTCGAAATCGTATTTCGGCAGTTTCAAGATCGCGGCTTCGATTTCCTGCACGGTGCTCATGGCGGCATGATGGCCCAAGGCGGCTTAAATTTCAAGCTGCATTCTTATAACGCCGCCAGCGCGGGAACGGCCTTGCGCCTTGCTTCCAACAAAAACGAGTCCATCTTGCTGGCGGTGATGACGCCGTAGTTGATGGTGCCGAGCCAGCCGGACATGATGATGCCGACGGAACCGGCGTGATATAATCCCGGCACCTGCTCCGGCAAATCCATCGAGACTTTGAGGCCCTCGAATTTCGTGCCGAAGGACGTGCCGCCCCAGTGGCGCACATAGCGCTGCACGGTGCGCGGCGTGGCGGCTTCGAGCCAGTCAATTTTTTCGCGCACGCCGGGGATGAAGCGTTCGAGGCCGGCGAGGGATTCGTCAATCAGGCGCTGCTTGTGTTTCGCGTAATCGGCTTCGCCCAGGCCGGCCCAGTCCTGCCAGCGCGCGTTGATCGAGGCGACGACCGCGTAGCGCGGCTCCGGGATCTGCGGGCGCGTGTCGGGGTAATACACCGAATAGGTGCGGCTGGTGGTGTGGAAATCGGTCAGCTCGTCGCTGGTGAAGCGCGGGGCGTCGGAGGTGAAGACGAGGTCGCCGATGTGCGGGATGCTTTCGCCGGCGCGGATGCCCATATACACCTGGCAGGAACTCGAATTGATGCGCACGGCATCGGCCTCGGCGGCGTAGGCGGGCGGCAAATTCTCGCGGCCCAGCAAATCGAATAGCGTGTTCTTGATATTCGAGTTCGAGAGCACGGCGCGGCAGCGGATTTCGCGGCCGTTGACGAGGACGCCGCGCACGCGCAGGCGGCCGTCGGGGCCGGGTTCGGTGAGCACACGCTCGACGAGGCAGCGGTGGCGCAGGTCCGCGCCGTTTTTGCGCAGTTCGGCGGCCATGAGGCCGATGAGCAGGTCGGTACCGCCACGAAAAATATACACGCCCTTGCTCATGAAATTGGAAAAGACGATGCCGTAGGTGATGGCGGGGTCGTCGAGCGTCGAGCCGTTGGCGTAGGCGATGGGTTCGAGCAGCAGGCGGTGCACGTCGTCGCGGCCGGAGAAAAATTCCTCGAACAGCTCGCGCGTGGTGCGCGGGTCGCGGTCGTAATAATTCATCCGCCGCAGGTGCTCGAAAAACGCGGCGACGCGCCCGGCGGGGACGCGAAATTGCTCGGTGAGCAGGCGGGTGAAGTCCGCGCGGTCGAAGGTGGTCTGGAGGTTGAACTGCGGGTTGACGAAGCGGATGTCGGCGAGTTGCCCGATGCGGTCGGAGATTTCCTTCGTCCAGTATTTGCGGCAGGACTTGATCATGCCGATGGGGAAGCCGTGGAGGGAGATGTCGAAGATGTGGCCGTGTTTGCGCGTGAACCAGGTGGCGAGGCCGCCGAACTGGTAGTGGTGCTCGAGCACGAGCACGGAATGGCCGAGCTTGGCCAGGTAATTGCCGCCGGTCAGCCCGCCGAGGCCGCTGCCGATGACGATCACGTCGTAGGCGTCGCGCGCGCCTTTAAGGAAATCCTTGGCCATGGCCGGGGAGGGTCGTCGGGTGAAGTGGAGGCGCGGGCGCCAAAGCCGGCCCCCGCGCGAATTTAACCCTCTACCCGGCCGCTGCGTGGCTGGCAAGGGCGGAGTGTAGAAGCACCGAAGGAAGCGGGCAATTCCCACCACCAAGCCAAGCCGCGGCTAGAATCAAACAGTCCGGGTGGAGTCAAAGCACCCTCTCCCATGTAAACCGGAGCGGATTGACGGGGTTGGGAAACCCGGCGGCCTGTTTTTGCTCGTAGAGCGCGCTGTTGCGGGTTTTGTCGCGCAAGCGGCCATGCGTGTGCGCATCCGGGATGAAATTGGGCGACACCACGCGGATGATGACATCGTTGCGCGGGATTTTGCGCGCGACCCGCCGCAAGCGGTTGTAATAATCCGTTTCCTCCCGGCCATAATGCCCGGCATAGTCTTCATCGTAGCCGCCGATTTCGAGATATTTGCTTTTATGAAACAGCAGGTTGACAATGCCAGGACGCGCTTCAGCCTGGCTGCCCAGCCAGATGCGTTTGGGCAGGTAGAAGGCCTCGCGCTGCAAGGGCGCGCCGGCGAACAGTTGGTGGGCGTCCTCCGGGCAGAGCAAGGTGTCAATATCGGAGACGTAAATCCAGCCGCGGGCGTGGTGGCAGCCGAGATTGCGCGCGCCGGCGAAATTCCAGGGAATGTCCTCCTGGATGCGGAAGACCTGGATGGGCACGCGGCATTTGGTCTGGCGGACAATGTCCGCGGCGCGGGTGTGGGGACTACCGTCATCAATGAGCAAAATGTGCGGCAGAGTTTTCATCGCGGCGGGGTAGGCATTCCAACAATCCAACTGCAAGCGCAGCATTTGCGGATTGTCGTAGTAGAGAAAGACAAGATTGATCATGACAGTCCCGGGGAGGAAGGCAGCGGGCTTACCGGGGCCGGGAGCGCGGGCCGAGGTGGCCCCGGCGGAAGAAGTGGGGATTATTCGACACCGTGCCTGGTAGAAAAGCATACGAGAGGCCCAATTGACGGGCGACGTAATTAAAACTGAGCTGGTCGCGGCGCGAGTGGGCCTTGATTTCCGCATACCAAGCTTCGTTGAAACGGCGGATGGCCGGGGTATGCCGCCGCAGCAGGATGGTGCACTCCACCAAGCCATTCCTTGGGGGATAACCCGCCTCAAAATACTTCTGCATTTGCCGGTCAATTATTTCGCGCCGGTCCAGCCGCTTGTGCAGGCAATACCTGGCTTCCTCGTAGATGCAGGCGCGGTTGGGATGCTTGAAAACCGCCAGGTCGTGCTCGCGGAGGTAGGCGGCGGCCCATTGTTCGAGCGGGAGGGTGGACGTGATCACGATGGAGCCGTCAATCCACAGGCTGTATTCGGCCTTCGGAAAATACTCGTGCGGCAGCAATTTGTGGATTTTGGCGTTGCGGCAGGGATCGCGAAAGCGGTGGTAAAGCGGACGGATGGCCCAGCCCGGCGCGGGCCGCGCGCCGTCCGCAAACGCGACAAAATCCGCCGCCCCCTGCCAGAGGGGCGGCGGGCTCTGCAAGGCGTCGTAGCCCCGGGTAATGGCGGTATACACCACAAAGTTGCTCATGGGCGGGAGGCGGGAATCACAACGAGTTGAATAATATTCTATATTTTTCAGCAATGCCATCAATGTGGAACCGGCGCGCCCGCCGGAGGCAGCACCGGCGGAGTTCGCGATACAGGTCGTCGTCCTGCTGGAGGGCGCGCACCCAGCGGGGACAATCGCGAAGAGTGGAAAAGATTGTGCAGTTCGCGCCCATTTCGTGGTAGGCCGGCTCGTCGCTGGAAATAGAGGGGATGCCGAAGCCGATGCAATTAATGAGCTTGATGCCGGAGTTGATGGCAATATGGAAGTCAAACTGGTCGCGCACCCGGCGCCAGCGCAATTTCCCCGCCGGCCGGGGCGCCTGGGCGCGGAGCAGCTTGCGCCCGCGCAGATTCAGCCCGATGCCGGTTTGGCGGAAAATCTTGACAACATCCTCGCGGGTGAGGCCGCCGATAAAATGGGTGTCGTGGGCAAACCCGCGCAGACTCGGGAGCCAGTGGCGCGAACCCAGCCAGACGGGCCGCCGGAGGTCCGGGGGATTGGGCCGCCCTTCAAAGTTGCAATGATGGTGCGGAATGACTTCAACGCGGCCATAGTCATCAAACAATTCCTGCGTGAGGGAATTGCTGGCGACATACACGGCCACATCTTCCCGTGGTGGAAAGGCATCAATGATGTCCCAGACGACCTGGCCACGCCGGGCCAGTTGGCGCAGTTCCTTCGCGCGGAGGCGCGGCTTGACGCAGACGAACACGGTATACCGGTCGGGAATGGCCGCCGCAGTTCCCGCATCCAAGAGAAAATCGCAGCCGAGGCGTTGGGCCAGGTCCACACAACGAATTTGCACGCTGGCGAACCGGGCGGCGTCGCCACCGAGAAAAACCACTTTGGAGAAATCCATAGGCACCAGACTCATCTGCTACGAGCCAGGACCGCGGCGGTCAAGGCCGCAGTCATCGGGGCCACGCAAGATCGGACCGATTATTTTGCAGGCAAGCGACGGCCGTGGGGGTGCTGAATTCCAATAAGAACCGCCCTGCCCCATCCATTCAAAATCGGCCCGCTACAAACCCACTTCTAGGGGAAATACCTGGACTCAAAATAATGAGGCAGAGGCAAAGAAAATTGCGAAAATTATTTAAAAAATCGCGAAGAGGCCGGTTTTACGCATCCAATCGGCGCTGAATCATATTCATAAAACCGGGGGAAAGAACCCCTTTTAATTTTGTTTGGGAAAGTTTCCGCCAGTCCTTGGCCAGAAGTTTCCAATGGGGCTCCATATTAGCGCCGGAGTTGCGCGGCCCGGTGCTCGCAAGCGGCTTTTGCGGATTGACCGTGGTCGCAGCCGACTTGGTCAAATTCAAGGTCTGGGCCACCGGCAGGGCCGCGGCGGCCACACCCAGACCGAACAAAAATTTACGGCGCGATGCTTGGCTGTTTTTCATGGGAATAAAAGAATAAGGGGGAGGAGGCGGACAGTGCGGCGGGAAGATAATTTATTGGTAAAAAGTGAACGCTTTCTTGCTGGTGGTCTTCACTTGGTAAGTCCCATTCGTTTTGAACAGGGACTGCGCGTTCTTGGCAAACTTGGGCGCGCGGTATTTGATGTTGTAGGTGTTGTTCTTCAGCGTGGCTTGGGCGATTTGAACTCCGGAGAAGGCGGCCCGCAGTAAACGGTCGCCAGGGGCGGCGCGGCTGCCAAAACGGGCGTTGGATGCCCCGCCGGCAAAGCTGCCATTTCTTGACGTTGCGCAAACCGGGCTGCCATCTTTCCAAAAGGTGACCACGCCACTTCCGGGGGTGATGGAGATTTCCAAATGCACCGGGGTGCCTGCTTGATAGGCCCACGAAGTGTGACCCTCCAAGGGCAGGGTCGAGGCAGCCACAATCTGAAACCCGCTCGCGGGGCTGTTCGTAATCAAAAAGGCGCAATTGTCACTGCCGGAGGACGAATGCAACTGCAGATACACCGCTTGGGAGTTTTGCACGGTTTGCACTGAACCGCTCAGAGCCATGGCGGAAACGTCATGGGCCTCCAGCCAGCGCTTGGGGGACTTCGGAACACGCTTGGGGGAAACAGTCTTGGTAACGGATTGACGCCGGGTTTTCATAGGTAATGGGTGCTTGGGTGGGTCGAAAAGGATAATCGCGAGAGGGAAGCGCAAGTTAATTAGCCTGCACGTAGGCGCCGATGCCCATGATGTCTCCGGAGTTATCCGTCAGTTCAATGCTGCCCCCGTTGTTATCCGAGCCGTCGAGGGCCATCTCGGAAATGTCAATGGAATCCAGCCAGCGCTTGGTGAACTTCCGCACGCGCTTTTTGGAAAGGGATTTCGAAACTGGTTTACGCCGGGTTTTCATGGGTGATGATTGCAGGGGTGGGTTGAAATACTTATCGCCAAGTATGGCGATCGCTTAAGCAAAGTCAAGCGGACAAATGGTGAAAAAGTTTTGTAAGTAGAAATATTACGCTGCTAAGATGAGTCTGTTTTTGCCCGGTAAAATGCCGAATCTGGGGTCTTTACCTGGACCGAAACCGGGAGTGCATGGCGAGGCGTTTGGCTTCCGCAAGTTTTTTGAGCGCTTCGTCCGTGCTCGTGGCGGTAATTTCCCAAACGGGCCATAGCGAAGCTGCTTTCACGAGGTGGGGCGTCGCCGCGGGATGCCAGACGGTGCAATACAAAGTGGGGTCGGCGGCGAGTTCCCATTGCATGACCTTAATCCATTCGCGCAGTTTTTCCCGCCGGGCTGCGGGATCGTGCGTGGTCTCGGCAAACACCTGGTTCAATTTGTCATCAAGATTGCTGCCACGCCCGCCGCCGCGCCCAAAACACCAACCTTGCCGTGCCAGGGCGAAGGCAACCCGCGCGGGGGCATGAAGGTTGATCACCACCAGGTCGGGTCCCGGCGGATTCCAAAATTTTCGCGGCAAGGCCAAGCCGAAAATATCGGAGGTTCCACGCTCCTGGCCAACGAGAAAAAATTGCGGGGCATACACCCGGTGCGCGAGCTGCAGGTCCGGGTCGCGGCCCATGATCCAGTCTAAGTAAGTTGCGCCATTAAATTTTCCGCCGCGGGCCAGCCGCCGGACAAGTTTGCGCAGGTAGGGGCCGCGCACGGCGTAACAGTGGGTGCGTTCGCAATCGGTGCAGCGGTAAACCCCCGGCTGCACGAGGGTGGGCTTGCCATGCAAATTAACATGCTGGCCGCCCAGCATGAGTTGATCCCAATCATCCGGCACGGCGCGCAAAAACTTCCGGACCGCCGCAGGAAAGTTATCGGCAAAGCAGACGTCATCTTCGAGGATCAAAATGTTTTTCACCTGGTCGGCGAGGGCTTTGTTCAAAACCAGTTGGTGCGATTTCAGACAGGCCCAACTGGCGGCATTGTGGGGCCACCGGGGAGGCGGACGCCGGACGTGGCCATCCACCGCCGCGAATATTTCGGGAGCTTGAAAGGGCCACCGACAGGCGAGCAACGCGCGCCGGACCTGGGCAAGCCGGTCGGGCCGTCTTTTCAAGTTGATTAACACCACCCGGTCGAAATAGTGCCGCAAGTTCATGGCGAATTCCAGGGCGGGCCGCAGTCCTGCACGCCATCTATCAAACCCAGCCCATAGGCGTCCACCGCGGGCAGCGTATGCTCACCCGCTAATAATTCGTGGCACAGGACAAAGGCAAAATACCACAGGACCCGTAAATAGGGTTTGGTGGATTGCAACAGGAACACCCGTGCGGCCCTGGGATTTTCAAGACGCATCCGTTCGTAAACCGCGTGTTCGGTTTCGGCAAAAAAGTCGCCGCGGAAGGTTTTGGCCAGGTCATGCACCACCGCCGGGTGCTGGTTGTGGGTGAGGTTGTGCAGGAGAAGGAAATCCATCATCAGCTCCGCCAGGCCGTGAGCGGTTCCCGCCCGGCTGACCCAGCCGGCGTCCCGCGTCACAAAATCCAAAGCGGCTTTGCAGACGACGGCGTCCAGAGCCGCCCGATCGGCTGGGTCTTTGGGTGGCCGGCGCAATGGCAAGAGCGAGGCCACCGCGAAAATTAACCGCCAGCGGGCGAACGTCACTTCCAGCAGTTTCCTGGACGCAGTCGCAGTCAACTGCCGGCCAACCTCCGCGAGATGGCGTTGCAAAAATTCCGCAGGTTCCGCCCGTGGGGCGCTTTCCGCCCTGCGCAGCCCGCTCCGTTCCACGATCCGGCCCAGCACCCGTTCCGCCAGCATCCAGGCCAGTCGCCGATTTTCCCGGTCCAGCCGCAGGGCCAGGGTCAGCGCCTTTTCCCGGTTGAAGGCCTGAATCTTTTTCAGGCGCGGGTATCGCACGCCGTGAAAATGCAAATGGGCGTTCTTGCGCGCATAGGCCCGGTGCCCAATGACCAGCAGGCACGCGGCCGCGCTATGCGCGCACTGGGCGAAGGTGATGATTTTCGGCACCGGCCGCGTCCGGTGGGACCGGCGCCAACAATTGCCTGAGCCGGTAAAACGCCTCCAATTCGCCGCCGCCGCAATTGATTGAGATCACCAGGGGGTAAGCCTGCCGCTTCAGCAAAGGCCTGATTTTAGCAGCCAGCCGGATGGCCGCCGGCTTGGTCAACGGCCCATGAACCTGGATCGGCGACGGTGCGGTGATGAGGCGCTGCGGGTGGGGTTTCGGCATGGAAGGCCGGAGAAAATTTATTCGCCAGACGCACACAGGATACCGCCCGCCATCCCGGGCACCAAGGCAAAAAAATCTTGCTTCCGCATCACAGTCACCGGAAGACGCGACGGGAAAACCTTGACCGGCCGGCCCCGCTCTTGCTCTATTGGCCATGGGTTGCTTAGGGAGCGCACCGACCAGCCCCGCGCAGCCCGAACCATGAATATTTCCCGCCAGTATCGTTTCATTTTCATCCATTGCCAAAAAACCGCCGGCCGGAGCATGGATCTCTATTTGAAAAAAAACGTGCCCGATTTACGCCAAATGCTGCCCCGCCACGCTTACACCGTGGACGGCATCCAGAAACTCGGCCGCCCGCGCTGGGACAACTTTTACTCCTTTGGTTTTGTGCGCAACCCCTGGGCCCGCCTGGTCTCCTGGTATTGCATGATCATGGAAAGCCCCACGGACGAAGGGGGCAAATTTTGGCGGTATGTCCGGGACCACGCCACGACTTTTGAGGAATTCCTGACAAAATGCCAGCAGCCCGTGGTCGAAACCAAGGGAAAATTTCGTTACGCGAAAAGCCTGGTCCGCAACCAACTGGACTATTTCACGGATGAGCACGGCAAGGTCGCGGTCAATTTTATCGGGCGCTTTGAAGCGCTGGACCGGGATTTCGCCCGCGTCCAGCAGCAGCTGGGCCTGCCGCCCGGCCCGCTCCCGAAAGTTAATGTCGGGCGCCCGAAAGACTACCAAAGCTTTTACACTCGGCGGACGCGGGCGCTGGTAGCCAAGCGATTCCAACGCGACATTGATTTTTTTGGATACACCTTTGATGACGCTTGAAGGCCGCCGAAATTCTTTTTTGATCATGCTCGCCTGGAAGCCAACGCCCTTCATCTTCATCCACATTCCCCGGTGTGGCGGGACCAGCGTGGAGCAGGCGCTCATCCCGCGAACCACGCTGGCGCAGTCCTGGCAGGAACTCTCCCGGGTGGAGCGGTCGCGGCACTGGCTCCATGGGAGCCGCGGCCGGCAGCACTCGAAACTGTTGGAGATGGCGAAGTATCTCCGTCTGGGCGAGTATTTCAAATTCACTTTTGTGCGCAATCCCTGGGCCCGGGCTGTGTCGCAAATTGAATTTCTGCGCGCCGGCAGCGCCCGCACGCTGTTGCCCGGCCAGACCTTCAAGGAAAACCTCCGCATTTATTGTGCAAGCAAGCAATGCCGGTATGGCCACGATCTGGCCGCCTGCCAATTTGAGTATTTGCAGGATAATAAAGGCGGCTTGTGCATGGACTTTGTGGGGCGGTTTGAGTTGTTGGAAAGTGATTTTCGCAAGGCCTGCCGCATCATCGGCCTGCGGCCCATTCCGGCGTTGCCGCACACCAACAATTCCCACCGGCGGCGGCACTACAGCACTTATTACGACGAGGAGTCGGCGGAATGGATTCGCGAGCGTTTTGCGAAGGATATCGAGCATTTCGGATATAAATTCAGAAAGGAATCTTAACACCGTCCAAACAACAACCGCGAATCGCCCAAAACCTTGCATAAATGAGCCGCCCTGCCTATATCTTTGACAAAGCCACCCACCGGCCTCACCTTGCCTGCGTCCCGGCTGGGGCCGGGCCGTCATGATCTACCTTCTGGGCGGTGCGGGATATGTTGGCCAGGCGTATCAAAAATTGCTGCGCGAAAAAGGCGTGCCCTTCGCCAGCCTCACCCGCGCCGAAGTGGACTACACCCAACCCGCCGTCCTGCTCGCCGCCCTGCGCGCCGGCCGCCCGGAATTTCTCATCAACGCCGCCGGCTTCACCGGCCAGCCGACCGTGGACGCCTGCGAGCTGCACAAGACGGAGTGCCTGGCCGCCAACGCCGTGCTACCGGGGCGCATCGCGGAGGCCTGTGCGGCGGCGGGTATTCCGTGGGCGCATATTTCCTCCGGGTGTATTTATGCGGGCGCGCGCCCGGATGGCGCGGGCTTTACCGAGGAAGACATGCCCAACTTCACTTTCCGGGCCGGTCCGTGCTCGTTCTATAGTGGAACCAAGGCCCTGGGCGAAGAAGTGTTGGCCGGCCAGCCCAACATTTATATATGGCGCCTGCGGATGCCGTTTGACCAGCTCGACCATCCGCGCAATTATCTGAGCAAACTCATGCGCTATTCCCGGCTGCTGTCCGTGACGAACTCGCTGTCTGAACGACAGGAATTTGCCGCCGCCACCTGGGCCTGTTGGGAACGGCGCCTGCCCTTCGGCACTTATAACGTTACCAATCCCGGCCGTGTAACCACTCCGGAAGTCGTCGAGCTGATCCAGCGCAGCGGTGTCTGCCCGAAGGAGTTTGCTTATTTCGACAGCGAGGAGGAGTTCAGGCGGGTCGCGGCCAAAACACCCCGCTCGCATTGTGTGCTCGATTCCTCGAAACTGGCTCGCGCCGGCATCCGATTGACGGAAGTTCACGAAGCCATCGCGCGCGACCTGCGCCAATGGCAAAAGGCAGCCTGACCATCCTGCGACCATGAACCTGCTTGTCACCGGCGGCTGCGGCTTTATCGGCAGCAACTTTATCCGCCAGCGCCTGGCGGAGAAAGATTCGTCGTTACAACGGTTAGTGAACCTCGACCTGCTCACTTACGCCGGCAACCTAGCCAACCTGGCCGATGTGGCTGCCGACCCGCGCTATGTTTTTGTCCATGGCGATATTGGCGATAGTGCGCTGGTGGGGGAATTGCTGAAGCAGCAGCGTATCAAAGCCATCGTCCAATTTGCCGCCGAGTCGCATGTGGATCGTTCCATTGATTCGCCCGAGCCGTTTGCGCAGACCAACGTGCTGGGGTCGTTGCGCCTGCTCGACGCGGCCAGGAGCTATTGGCGCGGTCTCGGTGAAGCGGAAAAAAAATCGTTTCGCTTCCTCCACATTTCAACCGATGAAGTGTTTGGCGATTTGCCGGAAGGCAGCCTGCCCGCCACGGAAGCATCGCCCTACGCGCCCAATTCACCCTACGCCGCCTCGAAAGCCGCCAGCGACCACCTTGTGCGCGCGTATGGGCGAACCTACCAATTGCCCGTGCTCACGATTAATTCGACCAACAATTTTGGCCCGTTTCAATTTCCGGAAAAACTCATTCCGCTGGTCATCCTCAACGCGCTCGAAAACAAGCCCATTCCGGTTTATGGCGACGGCCAGCAGGTGCGCGACTGGATTTATGTCGAGGATCATTGCGCCGCCATCTGGCGCGTGTTGCGCGAGGGTAAAATTGGCGAAACTTACAATGTCAGCGCGGGCCAGACACTCGCCAATCTGAACGTAGTCCGCCAGGTTTGCGCGCTGCTTGACGCCCGCGCCCCGCGCAAGGACGGCCGGAGTTATTTCAAGCAAATCACCTTTGTCGCCGACCGGCCCGGCCACGACCGCCGCTACGCCCTGGACGCCGCTAAAATCCGCCGCGCACTCGGTTGGGCGCCGGTCGAATCGTTCGCCACCGGCCTCGCCAAGACTGTCGAGTGGTATTTGACGAACCGCCCCTGGTGCGATGAAATCACCCAGCGCAAATACGCGCGTGCGCGTCTGGGCGCGCCCCCCTCCTCCCCATGAAGCGCAAAGGCATCATCCTCGCCGGCGGCTCCGGCACCCGCTTGTTTCCGCTCACCCAGGCGGTTTCCAAGCAACTCATGCCTGTCTATGACAAGCCGATGATTTATTACCCGCTCTCGGTGCTCATGCTGGCCGGCATTCGGGAAATTCTCGTCATCACGACCCCGGCCGACCGACTACTCTTCGAGCGCCTGCTGGGTGACGGCGGGCAATTCGGCCTCCGGCTTAGTTACGCGGAGCAACCCGAGCCCGGAGGCCTGGCGCAGGCTTTCCTCATCGGGGCGGATTTTCTTGGCGCGGCCCCGTCCGCGCTCATCCTCGGCGACAATCTCTTCTACGGCCACGATTTCGTGAAATCGCTGCGGGCCGCCGACACCAATGCCCGCGGTGCAACCATCTTTGGCTACCACGTCGCCAACCCCTCCGCCTATGGCGTCGTCGAGTTCGGCGCCAACGGCGCGGTGCGATCCCTCGATGAAAAGCCCACCCAGCCGAAATCCCAATATGCCGTCCCCGGGCTGTATTTTTATGACCGCGACGCCGTCCGCCTCGCCCGCCAATTAAAACCGTCTAAACGCGGCGAACTCGAAATCACCGACTTGAACCGGCTGTATCTGGAGCGGGGAAAATTGCGGGTCGAGTTGCTGGGGCGGGGCACCGCGTGGCTCGACACCGGCACGCCCGACTCCCTGCTCGACGCCGCGCAATTCGTCCAAGTCCTCGAACAGCGCCAGGGCCTGAAGATCGCCTGCCTGGAGGAAATCGCCTTCCGCCAAAAATGGATCACCCGCGCCCAGTTGGAACAGCAAATCACCCGCCACGGCCACTCTGCCTATGGTGGCTATTTGCGCGGGTTGCTCGATACATCACGCTGAATTAGCTGCCCCGTCTTCAGCAGCCGGTTGCGCAGGGGCTGATAGGGCAAATCCAGAAACTTCAGGATTTTCCGGGCGTATTTTTTCGGTAGTTCATTCACCTGCGCGTTGCCGGTCAGTTCCTCGTAGCGGAGGGTAAGCAGGTCGGGGTGCGCGGCGAGGAGCCTGGTGTGTTTTTGCTGCTCGACGATAATTTTGCGCAAGCGGTCCGGATTGACCTCGAAGGGGCGGTTGGGGGGCGGGACATCGCCGAGTTGATAATGCGCCTTGCACTGCGCGCCGTAAAACTTCCGGTTGGCGCGGCGCTGGCCGCAACTGCGCGCGACCTGCTCCGGGTCGCGCAGCAAGTGGATGGTTTTGAAATTGAAAATCGAGCCGCACAGTTGCTCGAATGTTTCGATTTGGGAATACATCACGATGGCGGTGTTGAGCAAGCCGGGCCGGTTGGCGAAGATGCCGTCGCGCCGGTGCCGGGTGCACAGTGCGCGGTTGCCGGCGTGTAATTGATAGCGATGCACGCATTCGCCTCGCCCGTGGACGAGGGGATGGCTGCCGAGGGACGCCTCCAAAAAATGCGTGCCACTGCGCTGGTAGCTCACAATGAGGACATCGGGCGGGTCAAAAATTTTTGACGGCATTTTGAATTTAGGAGCAACGCGAAGTTAGGCTGGCGGCGGCGGGAAGGCAAGTCCGCGCCGAGTAAAATCGAAATTGACAGGGGACAACCTCGTGCGCAATGTGGGCGCATCGTGCGTGCCTGGTTCCAACGCGGGTTTGCCCTTCTGCTCATCATGGCGGTGGCCGTGGCGGGGAACTTGCATTTGCCCTTGGTGCAGGCGGTGGCGTGGGCGCGGATGTATGCCCAATATCGCGAAGTTTACAATGCAGAGACGTCGCGGCACCTTACTTTCAGCGGGCAATATCCCTGCTCCTTATGCAAATTAGTGGCGGGGGCGGAAAAAGACCGCGATAGCATGGCGGGCACGGCGGTTTCCAGCCTCCGCGTTCTGCTGCCTTTCCCGCAGCCGGTCAATTTGGTGGTGCAACCCACAGAAATTCAGAATGGCGGGTGGACTGAACCAGTGGCGTTTATCGCAAGCGCGACGGCCCAGCCGGAATTGCCGCCTCCGCGGTGGGCCTAAACTCGTCCCGGAGGTTTCCGGGAGATTTATCATGATCGGGCGGCGGGCGCGTGAGTTCCAAGCGGTGAGCCCGCGGCCCTTGGTGGGCGTGTCCTGTGGATGCGCCAGTTTCCGTTAAAGTAATCGGCTGCGGGTTTCTGTTGGAATCGCGGCCCAGTTAATTCAAATGTCATGAAAAAATATCTTATTCCCGTATCCTTGTTTGTTCTTTCCGCGGCGTCCCTGTGGGCCTGCGATTCATGTGGTTGTGAGTTTTGCGACCCGGGTGGGTTGTTTTCCGACGTGGTGTTTACCAAGGGCGCCGCCGGCACCGGCCCCGAACCGCAGTCCTACTTCTTTATGAATCTCGTGCAGCAGTATACCGACTACGGCACGTTGAAGAACGTGCCCGCCGGCGTTTCGACCAATCAATGGGAAAATAGTTTCATCACGCAGTTCATCTTTGGCTATCAAATCAATCCGGATTTGAATGTGCAGTTGAACGTGCCCTACATCTACCGTTCCTACCAGATTGAAACGTTGAACAACACGTTGTTTAGCGGCGAAGTCAACGGCCTGGGCGACATCCGATTGATCGTCAATTACACCGCCTTCGAGAAGGAAACGGCTGACTCGGACTTTAGCTGGCGCGTGTCCGGCGGAATCAAGCTGCCCACCGGCGATGACCATCTGCTGGCGCAGGAAGACCCCAACGCCGCGGCTTCCAACTTGAACGGGCCGGCCGCCGCTTCCGGTGGGCACGACCTGGCGCTGGGCAGCGGCTCGGTGGACGGAATCCTGGCCACCGGCATTGACTACGACTGGCAGCGGCTCCTCTTCACGGCTGACGTGGACTACACCATTCGCAGCCAAGGCTACGCCGGCTACCGCTACTCGAACGAACTGGGTTGGAGTGCTGGACCAGGCTACCGCGTTTGGCGGGACGATGCGCACGACTTGGCCCTGCAACTCCTGGCCGAGGGCGAATACAAGGCCGCCGACACTGTTCAAGGCAGCGGCACCAGCGACACCTTCGTTTCCTTGGTCGAGGTGGGGCCGAACGTGATCTTTGAGTGGAATAAAGTCCTCGCCGCGCACGTCCAGGCGGAAATTCCCGTCATGCTGCACTACGACGACGGATTTCAAGCCGTCCCGACATTCCGGCTCAAGGCCAGCGTCACGTTCAGCCTGTGAGGAATAGCGAAATACGCTTGAAAAGCCGGCCTGGGCGCGTTGTAGTGGCGCCTAGGCTGGTGATGGTGCGGTAGCCAAGTGGTAAGGCCGGAGTCTGCAAAACTCCCACACGTCGGTTCGATTCCGACCCGCACCTCCCTTTTTTTACCCGCGCACGGAACTTATAAACGGCGGCCAGCGAGGATTAGGGTAAAATGCCGGAAGTGAAAATGAAGGTTGCCTTTGGCGTTGATTGCGTAATGATGACGGGGCTAGACGAGGCGTGGCGGTCGGTCGCCCAAATTTGGGCGCGCCGATGCTATCCCACGCTTCCCAGCAATGAAATTTTTGCCTTCCGCCGCTGGCTTGCGCCGCTACTTCTGCGCCATCGCCGTCATGGCATTGTGCGGTGGGTTGGTGTTGCTGACGACCATGCGGGCGACCGATTCCCCCGTCAGTCCAGACACCCCGGTTAACGCAACTGCTCCGATTAGTGCAACTGCTCCGGTTAGGGCGGATGCTCCGACCAAGGCGGATGGACCGACCAAGACCGAGGCTCCAACCAAGGCAGACGCTCCGACCAGGGCGGATGGGCCGCCCAAAACAGAGGCCACAGCTCAAGCCGCCCCCTCGACCAAGGAGGATTGCAAGATCATCGACCGCAAGAACTTCACCCTCAAATACCCGACTGGCTGGAAGGAGGCCACCGACGACCCGGACTATAATGCGGAAAGCCATTTCACGATCAACGGCCCGGGCAAAAAAAACAGCTATGTGACCTTCGAGATTGTGGACAAAACCGACGACACCACCAAATTGCTGGGTTCGACCATTCAAAACCTCGACGGCTCCGCCATCGAGGCGGAGACAAAGACGACGCTGGATGCGTGGGGCCAGTTCAAGGGCACCGGCATGGACCTCAAGGGCAAAATTCTGGACACCTATCCCGGCGGCATCAAGGTTTTCATCTTCAGCAGCGACCACCACAATATCATTGTGACCGAGTGTTATTGGTCCGCCGAATTAAAAGACCTCCAGGCGGACTTGGATTACATCCGGCAGAATTTCGTGATGAAGAACTGACCGCGCTTACTCCCCGCGCGCCCGCGCCGACCAGCCTAATTCCGGCCCCAACACCATTTTTTGCCCGACTGCGCATCCATGCCCGGCGACCCGCCCGCCACTCCGCCACCCCTTTCCGCCAGTGTGCCGCACCTGGAGGCGTTTCTCGATGAATTGCGCGGCGAGCGGCGCCTTTCCCCAAACACCGCGCGCAATTACGCGCAAGCCGTGCGCGGATTCTTTCTCTGGCTGCGGCAAAGCGAAGGCCGCGCCTTGGCCCCCGCGCAGGTGACGCGCCTGCACGCGCGCGGCTTCGTCATCGAAAGCCAGCGACGGCTCGACCGCCGGACGGTGCATTTGCATGTTTCAGCCCTGCGCGCGTTTTGGAAATTTCTCCTGCGGCGCGGGCAGGTGCCGGCCAGCCCGTGGGTTGGGCTGGTGCTGCCGAAACTTCCGAAAAAATTGCCGCTGTTCCTGACCGAGGAACAGATGCGCACACTCCTCGCCATTCCCGCACGCCTCGCGGAAAACCAGACCGGTGAAGGCGGCGTGAGGGAACGCGCCTTCGCAGTGAGCCGCGACTGCGTCATGCTCGAAGTCTTATACGGCGCGGGCCTGCGCGTGAGCGAACTGGCCGGCCTCACCTGGGGCCAACTTGATTTGGACGATGGCGTCGCGCGTGTGCGCGGCAAAGGCAACAAGGAGCGCCTGTGTCCCCTCGGCGCGATGGCGGTCGAGGCCCTGCGCGCGCACCGCGCCACTTTCATGCCTGCCGCGGCTTTCAACGCGCCGGTGTTCACGGATAAAAAAGGCCGGGGCGTCTATCCCCGCTGGGTGCAATTGCGCCTGAAAATGTTTTTGAAGCTCGCCGGGTTGCCGCTCGATTTATCGCCGCACAAACTCCGCCATTCCTTTGCCACGCATTTATTGAACAGCGGCGCGGACCTGCGGGCCGTGCAGGAGATGCTCGGCCACGCGCGCCTCTCGACCACGCAAATTTACACCCACGTCGGCATCGCCCGCCTCCAGGAAGCGCACCGCCAGGCGCATCCGCGGGCATAAGCGCCGCACGGTAGTGAATGCCCCATGCACAAACGGGCCTCCGGTAATTCCGGAGGCCCGTTGGCAAACTGCTTGCGCGCCTCTTGGGGAGACGCCTTGATTATCGTTTTAGAGCGCCGCCTGCGGAGGATTAATCACCACTGCCGGTGTATTCACCGCGGGCATGCCCGGCACCATGATTTGGTTGTCCACGTTATCCAAGTTGACGACCGCAATGGCGAGGGCGCCGATGCTGTCCTTGGTGCCTTGGTTGTTGACGGAGCCGCGCAGCGTAACCCGGCCATTCAGCGTGGCCACTTCCACCCCCCAGGAGGCCAGGTCACCGGCTTGAATCGCACTGTCAATTTTCGCCGTGATGTTGATGTCGCGATAGCTCGTGCCTTGCACGAGGGCCACGTCGGTGTGCGGACCGGTGGCCGCTTGTTCGCGGGAAGCGACGACCTGCCCGGCGGAGCCATCTTGAAAGATGACATTGGGTTCCTTGTCATACGCCACTTTGGAGACATCCAGCAGCAACTCGTTGCGTTTGTCGTTGAAGCTGAGCATCGTGGGCGCAATGACCGTGGAGAATTCAAGGGGCGTCCCAAAGTTGCTGGCATTGATGTAGGCGTTGAGGATGCGCCCATTCGGCACGTCCACCACCAGGGATTGCAATTTGCCGAGGTTCTTGCCCTGCATATTATCCACCGGCATATTGATGAGCTTGCTCATGCGCTCCACAATCCCGAGGCTCGTGACGGGCCGATCGGACGCCATGGTGCGGCCGGGCGCCTCGCCCGTGAGCAGAAAGGGGGGCTCCTGCGCAAAATAGTGATAAGCGGCGGCGATTTCATCGGTCTGCGTCGAGGCCGCCCATTTGGACAAGTCAAAGGCGGGCGCGTCTTTCCACGCTTCCGCCGTCACATCGAGCACATATACCTTTTTCTGCGAGTCAGCCATCAAAGCCGTCGGCGGCACTGCGACCGTCTTGCCGCCCATGCGCAAGGTCTGGCCGGAGACCACCAACACCTCAACGATGCGGCCGTTGGACAAATCAAGCGTGAGGTCCTGGATGCGGCCCAGGACTTCGCCTTGCGTATTGGTCACCTTAATTTCGGTGAGGTCGTTCCATTTGGTTTTCGGGCCAAAATTCCCTTCGGCGGAAATAGACGAGGGCGGGATGGGCGAGGGCGTGTTCTGGGCTTGAACCTGCAAAGGCAGACTCAAGACCAGCAGTCCGCCGGTGAGAATGGATAGGTGCTGTTTCATATTATTTTCTTTCATAGTGAGTGGGTTGTTAAATTACTTGAAGGTAATATAGACGATAACAAGCGGGCGCGATATGGGGCATTACCCCACCAGAGATAACCCGTTCACACCCAAGCCACCAGCGGTGGCGAGTAGGGTTTTACCCCATCGCCAGCCGGCACCATCTCGTGTTTAATGCGCGGTGTTGGCCGGCTGCTCGCCTTCTTGACGAACCATGGTTAATGGAATATAATTAAAGAGTGGCAGTCGCCGGATGAACCTTTGCAATATGACTATTGGAAACGAACTTCTGCGAAAGAACGCTCGCAAGCAATTGCCGGCGCGCTACTTGGCGGGGCTGCGCGACCACTTGAGCGGGAAAAGCGCGGGGAACGGCGATCATGCGCAAGGTTTGGGTCGCGAAGCCGTGGCCGGCGGGCTGCTGACGATGGACCTGGCCCTCATGCACGAACGGGCCCTGATCGCCCTGTCCCCCTCGTATGATTTCGCCAACCTGCGCAGCGGCGCGATCAAGCGGGCGGGCTATTTTTTCACCCAGGTGCTCATTCCGCTGGAGGCATCCTACCGCGCCACGCACGTGGCCCACCAGCATTTGCAGCAGATCAACGAGACGCTGCGCCTGCACACGGCAGCGCTGGCCGCGGGCAACCGCGAACTGGAGCAGGAAATCACGCGCCGCAAGGTGGGCGAGGTCGTCATCCGCGAAGGCAAGGAGAAGTATCACAAGTTATTTATGGAGTCGCAGGCCATGCAGAAGAAACTCCGCCAGCTGACGCGGCAGATCATCATGGCGCAGGAGGAGGAACGCAAGGAGATCAGCCGCGAGCTGCACGACGAGGTGGTGCAAACGCTGGTCGGCATCAACGTCGAGTTGGCGGCCCTGGGCAAGGGCGCCTCCGTCGGCTTGCACACCTTCAAGGAGAAAATCGCCCGCACCCAGCGATTGGTGGAGAATTCCGTGAACGCGGTGCATCGCTTCGCCCGCGAACTGCGGCCGGCCGTGCTGGACGACTTGGGCCTGATTCCCGCCCTCCATGCGTATAGCAAAAGCCTGGCGGAGCGGAAAAAGCTCAAAATCCAGATGACGGCGTTCGGTGGGGTCGAGGCCTTGGGCACGGCCAAGCGCACGGTGCTGTTCCGCGTGGCGCAGGAGGCGCTCACCAATGTCGCCCGCCACGCGCACGCCACCCAGGTCAAAATCAGCATCACCAAGATTTCGGGCGCGATTCGGATGGAAATCAGCGACAATGGGAAATCTTTCCAAGTCGAAAAGGTTTTCGGGGCCAAATCACCCAGCCGCCTGGGCTTGATGGGCATGAAAGAGCGGGTCGAAATGGTCGGCGGCAGCTTGACCATCAAATCCGCCGTCGGCATGGGCACGACCGTGTGCGCCGAAATCCCCTTCACCCCGGAGAAAACAAAAAAATGAATCCTCCCATACAAATTACGGTATTGCTGGCCGAAGACCACGCCATTGTGCGGCAGGGTCTGTGCGCACTGCTCAACGCGGACGGCCATTTTAAGGTGGTCGCCGAGGCGCGCACAGGCTGTGAAGCGGTCGAGCTGGCGCTGGCCTCGCGGCCCGATGTCATCCTGATGGACATTGCCATGCCGGTGCTCAATGGCTTGGAGGCGACGCGGCAAATCCTCGCCGCCAATCCGGCGGCCAAGGTGATCATTCTGTCCGCACACAGCGACGACGTGTATGTGGAGCGCATGAACGAGGCCGGCGTGGCCGGCTTCCTCGAAAAACAATCGTCCGCCGAAATCTTGACCAAGGCGATCACCGAAGTCGCCCAGGGCAAAACGTTTTTCAGCCCGGCGATTGCCAAACGCATGCGTGATGCCCAAGGCCAGCCACGCGACCGGGACGGGCTGCTCAAGGCCCACGGCCACCGCCTGACTTCGCGCGAATCCGAAGTGCTGCAACTCGTGGCCGAGGGCGCGGCCAACAAACAGATCGCGGCAGCCCTTAACATCAGCATCAAGACCGTCGAGAAGCACCGGCAGCAACTCATGGACAAGCTCAATATTCATGACACCGCCGGGCTGACGCGCTACGCGATCTCAGCCGGGGTCATCGAGAACAGCGTCCAATTCACGATTGTCTAAGCCGGAGCCATTTTGCTTAACTGAATGGCAGTGAGGTCAGTTTGGCTGCGAATTTGAGCGCCATTCCGACGGTCAAGCGGACTTGGCGCGTGGGCGGTAGGGTAAAAACTTTGGTAGGGTATTACCCCATGGCGGTTGGAACACGCCTAGTGTATACTGCCTCTTGTGAAAATTCGCTCCCTTATTCCTTTGCCCATGGTTACACTTGCGGTGTTGCTCATCGCCCCGGCGACGAGTTCGGCCCAGATTTTGCTGACCGCGGGCAATTTCGCCCTGCTCGGCGGCACCGCCGTGTCCAATTCCGGGACCTCGATGATCACCGGGAACATTGGCGCGGGCACCGTCATCAGCGGTTTCCCGCCGGGGGTGGATGTGGGCTCGGAATTCGTGGCTGATCCAGTCACTACCCAAGCGCAACTGGATTTGATCAAGGCCTCAAATGGTTTGTATGGCATGCCGACCGGTACCGGGGACAACATCGTCTCCGGGGAGTTTGGTGGGCTGACTTTGCTGCCGGGCGTGTATACGATTAGCCCCATGTCGGCGGCGTTGGACGGGACCCTCACACTCAACGCCAATGGCGAGGCCAACGCGGTCTGGGTTTTCAACATCTACGCCTCGCTCACCACATCCGAAGATTCGGCCGTCGTCTTGGAGAATACCGTTAACAACGGCAGCGGCGTCGGCGTTTACTGGAACGCTTACACGGGCGGCATCACCATCGGCGCCAACAGCACGGTGCTGGGAAATTACCTGGCGGGCACCAGCATTACCTTTGACGGTCTGGACAGCGGCCTGGGCGGCCGTCTGCTGGCCCAAGCCGGCGTCAGCATTGCCACGGCCTCCGACTTCAATTCCACGGGCAATCCCGGTGGCAGTGGCTATGACGCCGGCTTGACGTATAATCCCCAGGGCGCGGTGGTGCCCATTACCGTGCCGGAGCCGGCCGCGTTTCTCTGGCTGGCGCCCCTCAGCGCACTGGGCGTGGTGCTCTGGCGGCGCCGGTTGGTGGCAAAAAAGCTGGCCGCGTAAAGTGGCGGTTTGCCGTTGGCCACGGAAGTGGGCCCCTTTGCAGCCAAGGGCGCACGCCGCAATCTGTCAGCAGAATCATGTTGGTGAATCGTGTTACTTTCAATGTATCTGTCTGTATAATAATGTTTTGGGCCGGAGAGTGTTTCCGCGGCTCGAGGTAGGGTAACGCCCCATAGCAGATGTCGCCCAAATAGCGTAGCATGGAAACCATGAAAATTTATCGTCTGATTCGAGTTGTTCCCTTTCCGGTTATCGCGCTCACCGCGTTGCTTTGCATCCCGGCCGCTGCGTCCGCCCAGACCATCTTGAAATCGGCGGGCAACTTTGCGATCCTCGGCGGCACGGGCGTAAGCAATGGCGGGCCCACGGATATCATGAGCGGGGACGTTGGCTCGACCGCGATCACCGGCTTTAACCCGGCGGGGACCGTCACCAACGGGGGAGTAATTGTCACCGACCCGGCGATAATCACCCCGGCGCTGACGGATCTCACCAACGTCGAAACCAAGCTGGACCTCATGGCGTCCACGGCAAACTTGAGCAATCAGGATCTGGGCGGGATGACGCTGTTACCGGGCGTGTATACGTTTGACGTTGCGGCGACGCTGGCCTTGAGCACCAACCTCACGCTGAATGCCAATGGCGAGACCAACCCGGTGTGGGTATTCCAAATCGGTTCCTCGTTCACCGCCGGTGCAAATGCGAATATCCTGGTGACCAATCTGAACGTCGGCAGCGATGCCGGCATCTACTGGGACGCGGGAACGTTCATCACTTTCGGCGCGGACGATGAGATCATCGGAAACTTCCTGGCAAGCAGTGCCATCACTTTCGGCGACGGCACCGATGGCAGCGGCCGCGCCTTGGCGCAGACCATCAACACCCTCAGCGACAATACATTTGATTCCGACCCCGGCGCCAGCCCCAGTGGTTGGAACAGCGGCTTGATGTATAATGGGCTGGGCGACATCGTGCCCGTTCCGGAGCCGTCCGCGGTGCTTTGGCTGATGCCCCTCTGGCGCGCTGGGCTTGGTTTTCTGGCGCCGCCGCTCCATGGCCAAAACAAAAGTCGCGTAAAAGCCGATGATTTGTTGCGAACCCTTCCTACGCGGGCTGGTGGTTCTGGCTTGCGTCAGCTTGGTGCTGGGTAGGAGGAAAAGAAATCGAGCTACGCGCCGGGCGTCATGGTCGAGGGGTTTTCTGCAACGATGACCCGCTTGACGGCGTTGAAACCCGCAGTGTGGAAAAGTGGACGGTTTTCTGCAAGCGCGCTTTAATTTTCCTGGCCGACTGACGGCTCCTGCATGAAAAACAACGCACAACCCAAGTTAGAACGGCTGTTGGGCGCCCGCCTGCTCGGCGGCTTCCAGAAATTTGCCCGCGCGGTGGTACGCGCGAGCGGCCATCCCCCGGCGTTCGCCGTCGCCCTCGCCACGATTATAATCTGGTCGCTGACCGGACCCTTGTTTCGCTCGGGCAACACCTGGTTGCTGGTCATCAACACCATCACGAACATCGTCACGTTCTTGATGATTTTTTTAATTCGCAACGCCCAGAACCGGGAGAGTGAGGCGGTGCAGCTAAAACTCGATGAATTGATCCGCGCCACCAAGACGGCGCAAAACACCCTGCTGGACATTGAGGAATTATCCGAAGATGAACTGGACCGTATCAAGGCACGTTTCGAACGGCTTGCCAAAAAGGCCCGCGAGGAGTCCGGGGTAAGCCCGGTTGAAGTCATGCTCGCAAAAACACCGCCGGCCATGGCGGCCAGTGCGCTGGCCAACCCGGGCGAATCTCCCAAAACGGAACGCGACGCGATTGAGCGGCGACCATCCTGATCAGACCCGCTGACTTTCACGCATACCTAAACAATCCAAACACCCTAGATGCTGTTTCTCGCCGCGAGCGCGGCTGGACCGGTGGTGAGTGGCCGGGTGTTGCTGGGCTCCATGCTGGCGGGGAGTAGGGCATTTAATTTCCTCGAGGGCTTGATTAACGATCAGATTCTCGGACTTCATCACGTTCTCCCCGGCAGCCCGCACCAATTTTTGTTCGACATGCTCTGCTTGGCGAACGGGGTGATGTTTTTTCTGGTCGGCACCTGACTCGTTTGGTCGCGGCGGAGTACCCTCAACTAGTCTAGCTGGGTTCCCTGACTATGCTGGTCGCCACGAATTAGGTAAACGCTGGCCATGAAAGTAGGGTAACGCCCCATAGCGGCGCAGGCAATGATGGTGTATTCTACGCTTGCATGAAAAAAACCTTTAATCTCGTCCGCAATTTGGCCACCGTTTTACTGGCCGCCAATTTGCTTCTCTCCTCGGGCTGCTTCCTCTTTGCGGTGGCCGCCGTGGGCGGTGCCGCCGCCGGCACCGTCGCTTATGTGGACGGCAAACTCGAAGTTTCGCTGGGCTACAGCTACGATGCCGTCGTTACCGCCAGCAACAGGGCGATCTCCCAGTTGCAATTTGCCCAGCCGGAAGAACGCAAAGACGCGCTGTCCGACACGCTGACGACCCATGACGCGAAAGGCGACAGCATCGAAGTGGTCGTGACTAAGGTAGGCGACAACCTGACCAAGGTGGACATTCGGGTCGGCACCTTTGGCGACCAGCCGATGTCCCAGGAGATTCTCGATAAAATCAAGGCCAACCTTTGAGGGTTGTTCTTATCCATCTCATTTTCGATGAATAACCTCCTTGCCTCCCTTCCCCCCGTCCAGGCTTCCTTCGATTCGGCACCCGGCCCTTTTTCAAATTACATGCTCTTCGAGTTATTGACCATGCATGAGGAATTGATCGGGCAGCTCCGCCTTGAAGGCCAGGAGCCTGGCAGCAATATCGGCTTTCTCAAGGAGATCATCAACCAGCATGAACAGGCCGTCATTATGCTCCACGCGCTGATTGACAACCACCAGGCGCTGGTTGGCTAAATATTTTTTGTCCATCCAAACACTTAACTCTTAAATATATGAATAAAATCACCTCCCTCGTCCTGCTGCTGGCTGGCGTCGCCCTCATAGGCTTCGGCGTCCATGCCTCGAACTCCATTGGCTCGGATTTCTCCAAGTTTTTCACTGGTTCACCCACGGAAAAATCCATCTGGATGCTGATCGGGGGCGTCATTCTCGCCGCCGTCGGCGCCGGTGGCCTGCTGACCGGCTCAAAATCCGCCTAGTCTAACTCACTGCATCCAACCTTTCCCCACCAAATTCCATGTTAAACTACGCCATTTTATTCCTACTCATCGCCATCATCGCAGGCGTCCTCGGTTTCGGGGTTATCGCGGGCACTGCGGCCATGTTCGCCCGGGTTCTCTTCCTCATTTTCCTTGTACTATTTGCGGTCTCGCTGCTGTTCGGCCGCAAGCCGAATGCTTGAGCCGGACGCCGCGCCCAGCCCATGGACTCCATTTTAAATCCAAAATCAAAAGAAATTATCATGAAAAACAACATCGACACTGCTCCCACCGCCAAAGATCTCCTCAATGAACTGCAGGCCCTTGTCGTCGAAGCCGAGACGCTAATGGCTGGCTCCCTAGCCGAACACTCGACCGAGGCGCTCGGCCAGTTGCGCGCGCGATTCTGCGCCGCCCAGGAGCGATTCGGCGAAATCTACGACGGCGCGAAGCAAAAAGTCGTCGCCGGGGCCAAATACACCGACGCGACCATCCGCGAGAATCCCTACCAATCACTGGCCATCGCGCTCGGTTTGGGCGTCGCCCTTGGCGTGCTGATTGGGCGGCGCAGCAAATAACCGCTTCCGTCCATGAAGACCACGACTTCGACCGCAGCTTCCGTTGGTTATCTCAGTTCGCTGCGGACATTGGGGGACGGTTTCCTTGCGGGCGCCCACGAGCGGATTGAGCTGTTCACGGTTGAGCTGCGGGAGGAAAAGTTCCGGCAGATGCAAACATTTATCTGGCTGAGCGCAGCCGTTTTTACCGGCATGATGGCGATCACCTTCGCCAGTCTGACACTGGTTTATCTCTTCTGGGAAAGTTCCCGCCTGGCGGTGCTCGGCGGGCTGACGGTCATCTACGCGGGGGCGCTGGTCGTGATCATTATCGCATTTCGCGGCTTTCTGGCGCGCCAGCCCAACCCATTCGCGGCCACCCTTCAAGAAATCGAGGAAGACCGCGCATGTATCCGCAGCGAGAACTGACCCAACTGGCCGCCCACAAGGTCGCGCTCCGGCGGGACATTGCGTTGCGCCGTATGCAATGCGTCGAGGCGGCCGTCCGCGTGACGAAGCCCTTGGAGTGGCTCGAACGGGCGCTGGCCTTTTGGCGGCGACTGGCACCGCTGGCCCAAGCTGCGGCTATGCCGCTGGGCCTCCTGGCCTCGCGCAAAGCTTTACCCCGCCGGAAGATTCTCGGCACCGTTTTGCGCTGGGGCCCGCTCGTCTTGAGCGTCGTGCGCGGGATTCGTTCGACGGATAAAACACGCATTGGGTCACGCGCGACGCAGCCCCCTACGTCAAATCCGTAATCGAGCCGAAGGCCGGATCAAACAAACGCCGGTAGAGGCGGATGGCCGCGCCGTCGGTTAAATCCGCCAGGAAATCGCACACCAGCCGCGCGCGGGCCGCCTCGGTTTTGGCCTCGCGTAGGGCAGCGTTCCACCGCGCTGGCAGGAACGCGAGCTTGGGCTGCGGCGGCTCGATGCAATGCTCGCGCAGCGCGCCAAACAGCCGGTCAATGATGAAGCCGCCCTTGAATTCGATTTGCAAAATGGAGGGCGACTGGAAGATGACATCATACGCGAGCTTTTTGTAAAAATCGGCCTCGGCCACAATCGCGGGGGCGATGGCGAGGTTCCACGCGTAGCGCTGGGTCGCGGCCGCCAGCGGGTGCCGGCGCGGCGCAAGGCGGCAGGCGCGGATGAACTGACCGATTTTCGCATTGAAGGCCGGCTCCAGCCGCTCGTCGTGGATGAGTTTCAGCAAGTCCTCGAACCAAGGATTTTTCCGGTCAACGGCGAATCCTTTTTCCTCCGCCCAATGCCGGGCTGACTCAATGGTGATGAAGCGCGCCTTCACGCCGTCGAGGATGTCGTGCAGGCAATAGGCGGTGTCGTCGGCCCAGTCCATGATCTGGCATTCGAGAGATTTACATTCGTTGAGGTCGGCGTGCGCGCGGCAAGCTTGCGTGCCCGGTGCCCCGCCGAGGGCGAAATCGCGCAAGTATTCCTGCTCGTCGTAGAGAAAATGATGCTGGGGCGACAGGCCGCCCGCGCCCGCCTCGCGGAAGAGCGCCTTGTATTTCGTCACGCCGTCAAGAAACGCCCGCGTCGGGTTCAGCCCGCGCGCCTGTTTTGGTCGCTCGTAGAACCGCTCGGCCAGCAGCCGCAGGGTCTGCGCATTGCCCTCGAAGCCGCCCCAGCCCGCCATCAGCGCGTGCAGCCGCCGCTCGCCAATGTGGCCGAAGGGCGGGTGGCCGATGTCGTGCGTCAGGCCGATAGCCTCGACCAAATCCGGGTCCACGTAAAAGTCCGGCCCGAGTTCCGCTTGGCTCGCGTTGAGGAATTCCGCAATCGAGCGCCCGATGCGCGCCACCTCAATCGAGTGGGTGAGGCGCGTGCGGTAAAAATCATATTCGCCCGACTGGAAAACCTGCGTTTTGGACTGCAACCGCCGGAAGACCGACGAAAAAATCACGCGGTCGCGGTCCACCGCGAACGGCGTGCGCGGGTCGCCCTCCTCGCGCAGGCCGCGGGGCGAGGCGGCGTCGAGCAGGGCGAAATCCGCATCGTTGTAAAATCGGTTGGGCATCGCAGGAGCATAGGAATGTTTGCCCGGATGCATCTCGCTTGCCAACTGGAAAGTCTGTTTCGGGCCTAAATCCGCCGCCAACCGTGTCTATTGCCTTCCGTGTTCCACGCTGAGTCGCCTTTTTGGGTAGTGTCCTGAATCTTTCGCACATTGGGTCTGGGCAGTTGGTGGCGTAGTTGAGGTTTTGTTGGTTTTGGGTGGTTTGGCTCCTGCGGAGGGAGGGCGTAGCCCGACCGGAGCAGGAGCCAAGGAAGGTTTATTTTTACGCGGTGTTCATGGTTGGGCTGGCCGATTCCTCGGTGGCGTTATGGCCGCGCAGACGGCCCATGTCGAGGTAGCGTTTCGCGCCCCACTTCGTGCCGGCCACGTGGCGCAGTCGCGCCGCCACGAGTATCAGTGCGCTTTGGCCATCGGGGAAGGCGCCGACGGCACGGGTGCGCCGTCTTATCTCGCGCATGAGCCGTTCGAGCGGATTGTTGGTGCGCAGGCAGCGCCAGTGTTCGCTGGGGTAGTCCATATGGACTCCCCGCCATTTACCACGCAATTCGTCGATTACCGGCCTCTTTTCATCGAGCAGTTCGACTTGTATCTTGGCAATTTCGCTATCCACGGTGAGGGCAAGGACGAGCAGAAGTTGATTGGCGGCATCCGCCTCTTTTTTGAGCCAGGTTCCAATAAAAGGGGCAATGGCCTTGAACGCTCCGCGTCCAGGTTTAATGACGGCCGACTCAGGGGCCGCCGGCGCAACCGGATCTCCCGAGGAGATAGCGGTGGTCTGGGGTAGATCGTCAGCGAAGTCCTGCGGCAGGATATAACGTTCCGGATCGTCATATTGGAGCATTTTCACCTTGAGCAAGAGTGCAGGGTTCTCCACCAGTCGTCCGGCTTTGAGTCAGACGACTGACCCGACTTCTTCTCGGGAAGGTGCGGCTTCGCTGCCGCCGCCCTCCCTGCCGGACAATGTAATCTCGATTGACCGTGCCACGCTCAAGAGCCATCTGGATCAGGTGGTGCGCGGGACGGACGAGGAGACCTTGAACGCGTTGCTGGATGCCGAGGCCGACCAACTGTGCGGGGCGAAGCGCTACGCGCATTCGCCCGACCGCGTGGACACGCGTGCCGGCCATTACGAGCGTCAACTGCACACGAAGGCGGGCGAAGTGACACTGAAGGTGCCCAAACTGCGCTCGCTGCCGTTCGAGACGGCCATTATCGAACGGTATAAGCGCCGCGAGATCAGCGTGGAAGAAGCGCTGGTGGAACTGTATCTGGCGGGCGTGTCCGTGGGCCGGGTCGAAGACATCACGGAAGCGCTGTGGGGGACGCGGGTGAGTTCCAGCACGGTGAGCGAGTTGAACCAGAAGATCGCCGGCACCATCGAGCAATGGCGGAACCGGCCGCTGGAGGGGACGCATCCGTATGTTTACCTGGACGGCATCTGGCTGAAGCGCAGTTGGGGCGGCGAGGTGAAGAACGTGAGCATCCTGGTGGCCATCGGGGTGAACGCGGACGGCTACCGCGAGATTCTCGGGGTGAGCGAAGGGTCGAAGGCGGACAAGGCGAGCTGGCTGGGGTTCCTGCGCCAGCTCAAGGCGCGCGGGTTAACCGGCGTGAGACTGGTGATCAGCGACAAGTGCCTCGGCCTGGTGGAGGCTCTCGGCGAGACCTTCACCGCCGCCCAGTGGCAACGCTGCATTGTCCACTTCTACCGCAACGTCTGGACGGCGGTGCCCACGAGCAAAGTGCGCGAAGTCTCCGCGCTGCTCAAAGCCATCCACGCCCAGGAGGACGCCGCGGCGGCGAAGCAAAAGACCGTGGCGGTGGTGGCGCGCCTGCGGGAAATGAAGCTGGCCAACGCGGCGCAACTGGTCCACGACGGCCTCGGCGAAACGCTGGCCTACATGGACTACCCCAGCGAACACTGGCGCTGCCTGCGCACGAATAATCCGCTCGAACGGCTGATGCGGGAAATCCGGCGGCGCACCCGTGTGGTCGGCGCCTTCCCCGATGGCCAAAGCGCACTGATGCTCGTGGCGGCGCGACTGCGCCACGTGGCCGGCACGAAGTGGGGCGCGAAACGCTACCTCGACATGGGCCGTCTGCGCGGCCATAACGCCACCGAGGAATCGGCCAGCCCAACCATGAACACCGCGTAAAAATAAACCTTCCTTGGCTCCTGCTCCGGTCGGGCTGCGCCCTCCCTCCGCAGGAGCCAAACCACCCAAAACCAACAAAACCTCAACTACGCCACCAACTGCCCAGACCCAATGTGCGAAAGATTGGGGCTGTTGCCCAAATCCAATCAATTTCGGCCCAAGTCACGATGATGGCATGTAAGATGCTGTCCTGTAGGCCATTATGATGGGAGCCCAGGACCCGCAGAAGCAAATGTTCAACTACAGTGTGGATTTGGATCGCCGGGTGCGGCGGGACAACCCGTTGCGAGCCATTCGGGAACAAATCGACTTCGCCTGGGTCCGCGACGAGGTGGCCCACTGTTACGGGCACAATGGGAACGAGTCGGTGGACCCGGTCGTGATCCTTAAACTGCTGTTTTTGCTCTTTCTTGACGGTGTAAAGAGCGAGCGTGAGTTGCTGCGCATCGTACGGAGCGGCTCGATTACTTGTGGTTTCTGGGCTATGGGCTGGATGATGAGATTCCCGACCACAGTGTTTTGTCCAAGGCGCGCGTTCGCTGGGGACGGGCCACCTTCGAGCGGTTCTTTGTGCGCACGGTTACGCAATGCGTCGCGTTGGGGCTGGTGGACAGCAGGAAGATCCACCTGGACAGCAGCCTGGTGGACGCCGACGCGGCGCGAGGCTCGTTGACCAGCACCACCCCCGAGCTCGTGGCCGCGTTGCGGGCCGCCTACGCGGTCGAGGAGTCCAAGTTTGAAATTGGCGAGGAGGAACGGCGCACCATCCCGCGGCACCGGACCAACTTCAGCCGGACGGACCCGGACGCGACGCTCGTCGCCCGCGACCCGCGCAGCGCGTATGCCGTCGCGAAGCCGCGTTACAAGAGCCATCGGGTGGTGGACAACCGATGCGGTGTGATCACGGCGGTGGAAACCACTCCCGGACACATCCGGGATGGCAACTGTCTGCCGGCGCTGGTGGAACAGCATCACCGCACCAGCGGCCTCGCGGCCAAGACAGTGATTGGCGACCAGCATTACGGGACGCGGGAAAACTTTCGGCACCTTCAAGCCTTGGGCGCGCGCACGCACATGAAGCCGCTGCGCTCGAAAGGCATGGCCGAAAAGCACGGGGTTTTCCATGTGACCGAATTTCGTTATGACGCGGCGACCGACGCCTTCCGCTGTCCCGCCGGGCGGGCCCTCACGCGGCGGGGCTACAACAAAAACGAGCAAGGCTGGTATTACCGCGCGGACACCGCCGTCTGCCAGGCCTGTCCCTTGCGCCACCGATGCACCAAGACGGCGCACCCCTCCCAGACCCGCCTGATTGTGCGGCCTGACGGTCATGAGTTCCTCCTGCAAGGTTGGGCCCAAGCGGACAGCCCCGCGGCCAAGCGTGACCGCCGCCGGCGAATGACCCTGATTGAAGGAAGCTTTGGCCAGGCGGCGCAGAACCATCATTTCAAGCGGGCGCGGTATCGGCGGCTGTGGCGGCAAAGCATCCAGGACCATCTGATTGCGGCGGCGCAAAACGTGAAAAAGATCATCCAACGAGCCTCCCGCACGGGCCTCGCGGCCGTTTTGACCGTAGCCGCCGCCGCGCATCATCCTATCCGGAACATTTTTCGACTGACGGCATCCTTGGTTGGGGAAATATTGCCTGCGCCGCTCGACTGTTGGTCGTTAGTGTGACCTACGCGATTAATGATTCAGGCAACAGCCCCGATTCAGGACACTACCATTAAGAACTTAACCACGGAGAGCACGGAGGACACGGAGGAAATTCAACTCGAAACCTGAAATCCAAAACTATATCTCTCCGCGTTCGCTGTGTTCCCTATGGTTGAAAAATTCCTATCCTAGTGCGGCGAGCAAGCGACGGAATTCCTCGCGCTTGGCCTGGTTCTCGGCGAACTGCTTGCGCGCGCCCTCGATGACATTCGCTGGCGCCTTCGACGTGAAGGCCTCGTTGGCCAGCCGCGCTTCGCTGCCGGCGATGACTTTGTCAAGTTGGTCGAGTTCTTTGGTTAGGCGGGCGCGTTCGGCGGTTTTGTCAATTAGGCCCTCAAGAACCAGATGAAGTGTGCCAAAAGGAGTAATCGCTGCGACGGATTCTGCGGGGGCCGGAAACTCAATCTGTAGAAAGCCTATCTCGGAGGCACCTGTCATTCGCAGTAATTTTTCCATGTCGTTTGAAATTTCTTCGTATTGAAAGTATTTGCCTTGTAACAAAAATTTCATGTCACGGCGTGACGCCAGATTTCTTTGAGCCTTAAGTCCTAGAGCTTGCGAAACGAACTGGCGGCGCATCGGCAGCATATTGGCCTCAGCCTTGTTTAGCTCAATGCCACGACTCTTAAACATTCGAAATAATTCATTATAATCGCCAGCATTGGCATTTCCAATCATCTGAAATTGTTGCCCATATCCAAGCAGATGCCACAATTCCTCTGTGATAAATGGCATAAATGGATGCAACAAGATTAGAAACTGACGCACGCATAAATCCATAACAGCCAACACGTGTGTTCGGTTTGCCTCATTCGTTAGTCTTGTTTTTGTTGCCTCGATATACCAATCACAATAGTCTCCCCAGAAGAACGTGTAGAGGTCACGCGTAGCTAGATTGAAGCGGTAAGTGGCGGATATTAAGTCGAGGCTGAATACTTGTTTAACTCCGAAGTGAGTATCATTCAATCGTCCGAGTATCCCGTGGTCGTCCTTGTCCATCTGCGCAGGATCAACTCGTGCTAAAATTGCCTCGATTGAAGCGCTGTCACCAGAAGGGCCTGACATTTGGCGAAACCGAGCAGCATTCCAAATTTTGTTACAAAAATTTCTTCCCAATTCTACATTACTTTCGTCGAAGAGAATGTCATTGCCCTGCGGGGCGCTGTTCATGGTGCCGAAGCGCAGGCCGTCCGCCCCGTATTTGTTGATGAGGTCAATCGGATCGGGAGAATTGCCGAGGCTTTTCGACATCTTACGCCCCTGCTTGTCGCGGATGATGCCGGTGAAATAAACGCGTTCAAATGGAATGCATTTTCTGATAATTGCTTCGGATAATGGGGCATTTTCCCGTTCAATTCTCGTTTTATTTTGTTCTTCTGAAGGCGACATGAATTCGAGGCCGGCGATGATCATGCGCGCGACCCAGAAGAAAATAATGTCCGGCCCGGTCACCAGGTCGCTCGTCGGATACCAGAATTTCAACTCTTCCGCTTGTTGCGCGTTTGGCTCGGGCCAGCCCATGGTCGCAAACGGCCAGAGCCACGACGAGGCCCAGGTGTCGAGCGAGTCCTCGTCTTGCTCCCAATTCTGCGGGTCGGGCGGGCCGTCCACCGAGACGTGGCGGTTGGCCGAGTCGGCGCGGTCCGCACCCTTTTTATACCAGACCGGAATGCGATGGCCCCACCAGACCTGGCGCGAGATGCACCAGTCCTGAATTTTGTCGAGCCAGTTTGCATAAACTTTCGTCCAATGATCGGGAATAAAACGAATATACCCCTTGGCTACCGCCGCCTTTGCTTCTTCAATTCGCGGGTATTTCAAAAACCACTGTTCGGACAGGCGCGGCTCGATGGGCACGTCCGCGCGCTCGGAGAAGCCGACGTTGTTCTCATACGGCTCCTCCTTCACCAGCAAGCCCAGTTCCCTCAATTTTTCGGCGGCCACTTTGCGCGCCTTGAAACGCTCCATCCCGACAAACTCCTCGCCCGCCAGCGCGGTGAGTTTCCCGCCCGCGTCAATCACCTCGATGATGGGCAGGTTGTGCCGCTGGCCGATTTCGAAGTCCACCCGGTCGTGCGCGGGCGTGACCTTGAGCGCGCCGGAGCCGAAATCCTTGTCCGCCGCCGTGTCAAAAACGATCGGAATTTGCGCGCGGGGAAACGGCCGCCAGACATGCGCGCCGCGCAGGTGCGCATAACGCGGATCGTCGGGATGCACCGCGACGGCGGTATCGCCCATTAGCGTTTCGGGGCGCGTGGTGGCGATATTGATAAATTCGCCGGGGCGCTCGACGATTTCGTAGCGCATGTGGTAGAGCAAACCCTTTTGCGCCTTCGGGATCACCTCCTCGTCGGACAGCGCGGTTTGCGAGGCCGGGCACCAATTGACCATGCGCTTGCCACGATAGATGTAACCGCGCTCGTAAAGTTTCACAAACGCCGCCAGCACCGCGCGGCTGTAGGCCGGATCGAGCGTGTGGACGGTGCGCGCCCAATCGCAGGAGCAGCCGAGACGCTTGAGTTGCTCGATGATGATGCCGCCGTGTTTGTCGCGCCATTCGACCACGCGCGCGAGGAATTTTTCGCGGCCCATTTTGCGGCGGTCGAGGCCCTCCTTGCGCAATTCCCTTTCGACGCGGGTCTGCGTGGAAAGCCCGGCGTGGTCCGTCCCCGGCAGCCACAGCACCGCCTTGCCTTCCTGCCGTGCGCGCCGCGCAAGGATGTCCTGGATGGTGTTGTTGAGGACGTGGCCCATGGTCAGCACGCCGGTGACGTTCGGCGGCGGGATGACGATGCAGAAGGCGCGCTCCGGGTGCGCCGGGTCGGCGACGCCCGCAAACGCGCGCGCGTCGAGCCACGCTTGATACCAGCGTTGCTCGACCTGGCTCGGGTCGTAGGCTTTGGCGATGTCGGGGCCGGACATGGGTGAAAAGGGAGACAATAGAGATAAAATGGAAAAAGGAGGAAAGCAAAAATTTTCTCCGCCAAGGCGCGAAGAGCGCAAAGGACTGCTTCAACTCGAAGAGTACTCTTTGCGTTCTTAGCGACTTGGCGGTGAATCCTTCCTCGCGGGTCGAAGCACGCCGATGCGCCCGACCAACACTGCTCCCGCCAGGAACAGCACCAAGCTGTAGCCAAAGGCCACGCGCACGCCGAACGCGCTCCACAACGCGCCGACGGCCACGCTTGAAATAAAGTCCCCCACCCCGTTGACGGTCGCCAGCACGCCAAAGGCCATCCCATGGCGGGATTCCTCCACCAACTCGGCGCTTAAGGAGTCTTCGAGCGTCTCGTTCATGCCGACGTGGATGCCGTTCAAAATAAACACGGCTGCCAAAACCCCCAGGCCCGGCGGCGGCGCGATAATCAAGAGCGCCATCACCGCCGCCAAACCGTAACTCGCGCCGAGCAGGAACACTTTGGAAAAGTGGTCCGCGAGCCAGCCGGCGATGAACGCGAAGGCGGCATAAAGGATGTTGTGCAAAACATAGAGCGCGACCGCCGCGCTGGCGGCCCGGGCCGCGCCGTAAACCGGCGTCAGTTCCTGCGCGGCCAGCAGGATGAGCAGCGTGGGCGCGCAATCCCCCGCGCCAAACAGCCCCGCCGCCAGCAGGAATTTTCGATACTGCGTCGGCAGGCCGCGCAGGCCTTCGCCAAAGGAAATGCTTTTGATGTGCGGGCGCTTGCGCTCTTTGACCAGAAAGGCCACGGCCAGCACCGCGGCCAAACCGGGCACCAGCGTGCAGAAAAAAACCGGTGGATAGTGGTGCGCAAAGGCTTGCAGCAAAAAATATGCGCTCAGCGGCCCGGCGATGGCGCCGCAGGTGTCCATCATGCGCTCGAAGCCGAAGGCGCGGCCGTAAGTTTCGCGCGTCACCGCCGCGGCCAGCATCGCCTTGCGCACCGGCGTGCGCACGCCCCGCCCCAGCCACGCCGTGCAGCGCGACAACAACACCTGCCACGCGCTGCTCGCGAAACCAAAAGTCGCCGTCGCCAGCGCCGTGACGGCGTAGCCGCACACCATGACCGGTTTGCGCCGCGCGAGCCGGTCCGTCCAATGTCCGGAACCAAGTTTAGCGAGGCTGGAAAGCCCGTCGGCGGTGCCCTCGATGAGGCCCACCCACGCCGCCGCCACGCCCATCGAGGCCAGAAATGCGGGCAGAATCGTCGTGGCCGTCTCATGCGACCAGTCGCTCAACAGTGAGGCGAGGCCGATGCCCAGCACGGTCGCGTTGAGCCAGCAGCCGGGCGCGGGGGCGTGATTGGACTTGGCCTGACCCATGCGCGTCACTATTCCCGGCTCAAGCTACAAGACTCAAGCAGTATTTTCGCTGAGGCGGAGACTGCGGCCGGCCAATGTATTCTTTCATGCGGCTGCATCCGCCCGGACGACAGCGCCATAAAGCGTGGGTAACTTAAAATGACAGCAATTATTACAAACTTAATGCATCCCTCTTGGAGCAAACACCTGCGGTGCGGTGGCTGACTTGGATACGATATAACGGACTACGGATCCGGCCAGTTGGCGCCCTCGACGATCCATTGTTTGATTGTGGCAATTTCATCGTCGCTGGGCTGATCCTCGGAGACCGGCGGCATGTGGTCGCTGGCGTTGGGGGAGCGGGTGATGGCGCGGTAAACATCGCTGCGGTCGGGATCGCCGGGGGTGACGTGCATGAAGACGCTGGCTTTGACGTCGAGGCGCACGCCCCCGCGTTGCTTCCCATTGCCGTGGCATTGGTAGCAATAGTAATCAAAAATGGGTTTAACCTGCTGATCAAAATCGATTTTGGCGATGGTGGCTGCGGAAGTGGCGGGAACCGACACTTGCACAGGAGTGGCGGGCACAGCGTTGGCGGGCGCGGCGGCCACAGCCACAACAGTTGGCGGTGGGACAGAGGGGGTAGGAGCCGGTATAGAATCCGATGATGGGGCGGGAGGCGGTTGCGCGACCGCCGACGGGGTGGCGGGGGCGCCGGCGCAGGCGACCAAGGCCAACGCAGCAAGCGCGGGAATGACAAACAGGAGGGAGGAATGGGGTTTCATTGAGATCGTTGAGGCCGGAGAGATTGGCTCCCGGAGACTCGGGGGCTTTTTCAGGAGTTCTAAAATAGCAGTAAAACTTGCTTGTCAACCCTCGGCGAGTGCCTGTAAACTCTGGACAATTCTATTTATGTCTAGCCTTGGTAAACCCCACCAAGCAATGCGGAAACTGGTGCGCCGTAAAAAGCCGCCGTTCCGACGCTTGGGTATCGCCTTAACGACCCTCGGCTTGGGGATGCTGGCTTGCACCATGCCCCAAGGTAATACGGGCTCGTCGAAGTCCTCGAAATTGACGCCGCCGGTGGCACCGCCTCTGGCGCTGAATTTTGCGGAATTCCAAAAAACGGTACAGCCCTTTTTTGCCGCGCACTGCTACGAATGCCACGGCCCGGACGACTCGGAGTCGGGCGTGCGCCTGGATTTGTTCAACAGCGACAGCGATTTGGCCAAAGGCATGCCGACTTTTGAGCGCGCGCTCAAGATGCTGACCGCGCGCAAGATGCCGCCCAAAGACGAGGCGCGGCCGACGGAGAATGAGTATCACACGGCCACGGCGTGGATAGACGCCTATACGACGAAGTTTTACATGAGCGGGCCGATTGACCCGGGCCGTGTCACCCTGCACCGGCTCAACCGCGCTGAATATAATAATACCATACGCGATTTGCTGGCGCTGGATTATAATCCCGCCGATGCCTTTCCGGTGGATGACGCCGGTTATGGCTTCGACAACAATGGCGACGTGTTGTCCATTGCGCCGGTTTTGCTGGAGAAATACATTACGGCCGCCTCGACGTCCCTCAAGAAGGCGTTATTCGCCGAACCGGTGCTGCCGCCGCCGATCAAGCAGTTTGACGGCGCGACAGCCGAGGGAGATTTCCCGAAATCCGACCCGAAGGCGGTGGTGGCGGGGCGCGGAGGCAGTGGTGGACGCGCGCCGCCCAATCCAGTGGGCCGGGTTTTTGAATATTATGGCAATGTCTATACCGACTACGATTTCCCGGTGGACGGCGATTACATCTTCAGTTTCCGCGGCTATGGTCTCCAAGGCAACGATGGCCCGGCGAAGGCGTCCTTCTACGTGGACACCCAGCCAGTCGGCAAGGCGCCGTTTTCCATCAATACCGGAATAGACAATGCCAAGGTGGTGGCGACGGATCCTGTTCACGTCACCGCCGGCAAGCACCGCATCTACCTTTCTTTCCGCAGCAATACGACGAAGGAGCAATACCTGGCGGCGCTGGATGCCAAAAAGGCGGCAGATGCCGCTGCGGCCGCTGCGAAAACGGCAGATACCACGGCCGCCCCGGTGGCAGCCACGTCCGGAGCGACCGCGCCGGTAGCGGCAACAACGGCCCCGGCCGCCGCCGCACCCGCGGCTTCGTCGCCGGTGGCAGCGAATGATGCAGCGCCGAAAGCAACCGATTCCACAGCGGTTGCAACAGCACAGCCCGCAGCTTCGACTCCGACCCCGGCAGGCAATTCGGGGGCGGCGGCGCTCGCGGCGGCCGTCAACAACCCCGCGGCGACGGCCGGCAGTGTGGTCGCCGCCGCCGGCACCGGAGCCCGTGGCGCAGCCCCGGCTGGTTCGGCGGGAACGGTGCGCAATATCCCCCCCGGAGGCCGCCCCCCGCCACCGAAATCCATCACGGGAAATGCGACCCTGGCAGTGATCTTTTTTTCGGTGGAAGGGCCGGAGGCGCCGACGCCCGACCGGATGCCGGAAAGCTACCATCGCATCATGGTGGCGCAACCTTCCGCCACGGTGACCAAGGCCCAGGCGGCGGAAAAAATCATCCGCAATTTCGCCACCCGCGCGTTCCGGCGGCCGGCCACGGAGGAGGAAGTGAAGTCGCTGATGGACCTCTATGCGTCGGTGGACGCGCCGGATCGCTCCCTGGAAGACGACATGAGCGTGGTTTTGCAGGCGGTGCTGACGAATCCGAATTTTCTCTTCCGCGTCGAGCAGGACCCGCAACCGGGCGAGCCGGGGAACGTCCACACGCTCAACGAATATGAGTTGGCCTCGCGCCTTTCGTATTTCATTTGGAGTTCCATGCCGGACGACGAGTTATTTGCGCTTGCGGCCAAGGGCCAGTTGCGCGCCCACCTTGACGCGCAAATCGAGCGCATGCTCAAAAGCCCGAAATCGCAGGCGCTGGTGGATAACTTTGCCGGGCAGTGGCTGCGGCTGCGGCAGGTGCAAAACGTCAGTCCCGACCCGACCTTGTATCCCGCCTTTGACCCCGAGCTGCGCGAGTCCATGCTTAAGGAAACTCAGTTGTTTTTCTCGAGCATCAAGGACGAAGATCGCAACGTGCTCGATTTCATCAACGCCAACTACAGCTTCGTCAACGAGCGGCTGGCGAAGTTCTACGGGATCCCCGGCATTACTGGCGATGCGTTCCAGCGCGTCACCTTCCCGCCGGATTCGCCGCGGGGGGGGTAATCACCCAGGCGAGCGTGTTGACCATCACGTCGTATAACAGCCGCACGTCCCCGGTGCAGCGCGGCAAATGGGTGCTAGAAAACCTGCTGGACGCCGCGCCCCCGCCACCCCCGCCCAATGTGCCCGTGCTGGATAATGAAAAGCAGCTCACCGGCACCCTGCGCCAGCAAATGGAACAGCATCGCGCCAACCCCACCTGCGCCGCGTGCCACGAGCGGATGGACGCCATCGGCTTTAGCCTGGAAAACTTTGACGCCATCGGCCAGTGGCGCACAGTGGATGGCACCAAGACACCGATTGACGCCTCCGGCACCCTGCCCGACGGCACAACCTTCAATGGAGCGAAGCAACTGAAGCAGATTCTGGTCTTGCAAAAAGACCAATTTTGCCATTGTCTGGCAGACAAACTGCTTATCTATGCCCTCGGGCGTGGGACGGAGCCCTCGGACAAGCGCACTCTGGACAACATCGTCACCGAAATGCAAAAACATGGCGACAAGTTTTCCGACCTGGTGAAGGCCGTCGCCCACAGCGATGCCTTCCAAAAACGCCGCGGCCCCGAGGCAGACACCACCGCGCAAACGGCCGATATTTCAAAAAGTGGAGACCACCCCAAACCTGGAGACAAATCATGAATACCACCCTCCTATCCCGCCGGACCGTATTGCGCGGACTCGGCACAGCCATGGCCCTGCCGTTCCTCGAATCCCTGCTACCCACCCGCGCCTTTGGCGCGATCTCCAGTGCAGCGGTGGCCCAAGCCGCCGCCGGACCACGCCGCCTGGCGTGGCTGTATGTCCCCAACGGCATTGACATGCAGAACTGGACGCCCGCGACTTTTGGCACCGATTATGCATTGACGCCCACGCTGAGCGGCCTCGCGGCCTACCGGGAAAAGATGCTCGTCATCAGCGGGCTGGTTTGCGACAAGGCGAACCAAAATGGCGACGGGCCGGGCGACCACGCCCGCGCGCAGTCCGCGTATCTGACCGGTTGCCAGCCCCGCAAAGCCGAGGGCGCCGGCATCAAGGCAGGCCTTTCCGCCGACCAGGCCGCCGCGGACCGCATTGGGCACCTGACCAAATTTGCCTCGCTGGAACTGGGCGTCGAAGAAGGCCGGCAGGTTGGCACATGCGACAACGGCTACAGCTGCGCCTATTCGCACAACCTTTCCTGGCACAACGAAAAAACGCCCATGGTCAAGGATTGCAACCCGCAGTCCGTGTTCGACCGGCTTTTTTCCAACAACGACCCCCGCGAAACGGCGGAAGCGCGCGCCCGGCGCGAAGCAGACAACAAAAGCGTTTTGGACAATATCCTCAACAACGCCAACCGCGTGCAAAAGCAACTCACCTCAACCGACAAGGACAAACTGGATGAGTATTTGACCGCGGTGCGGGAAATTGAGCTGCGCATCCAACGCGCGGCCACTGAAGCGCCCCCGAAATTGCCCGACGGCGCGGTGCGCCCCGAGGTCACGCCCTCGTCCGACAAGGACAGCGTGATCAATAACAACACGAATTACCCAACCCATGCGAAGTTGATATTGGACATGATGGTGCTGGCCTTCCAGGCCGACCTGACGCGCGTCATCACCCTCCCCTTCGCCGACGAAGGCAGCAACCAACAATATCCCTGGGCCGATGCCGACGTGCCGCACCACGGCACCTCGCACCATGGCGGGGACCCGAAAAAGATGGCGTTGCTGCAAAAGATCAACGCCTTCCACGTTTCGCACGCGGCCTACCTGCTCCAAAAACTGGACTCGATCCAGGAGGGCAACGGCTCGATTCTCGACAACTCCCTGATCGCGTATGGCGGCGGCATCAGCGATGGCAACCGGCACAATCATGACGTGCTGCCGCTGGTCCTCTTTGGCAAGGGTGGCGGAACGATCAACACCGGGCGCCACATGGATGCCAAGGGCACGCCCATCAACAATCTGTGGCTTTCGATGCTCGACCACGCCGGCGCTTCGGATGACAAACTCGGCGACAGCACGGGCAAATTGAAGCTTACCTAAAAGACGGCGCAGGCTGGTTATGGCCGGGTTTGCGATGGCATGAAAACCGTCTTTCTATTCTTGTTCGCGCTGGCGGCGATGCCTCTGCGCGGCCAGACGCCGGCGGCAATGGTTTCGCCCGTGGTGCATCCGGATCACACGGTCACCTTTCGCATCGCGGCGCCGCAGGCCTCCGCAGTGACCTTAACAGCCGACTGGCAATGGCAAACCGGCGCACAACCCCTGGAAAAGGGGGAGAACGGGGTCTGGAGCCTGACGGTCGGCCCGTTGGCCCCAGCCATTTACATTTATTCGTTCACCGTGGATGGCATCGCGATGGCCGACCCTGGCAATCCGCGCATCAAACTCCGGGATCGTGGTTCGGCCAGCTTGGTGGAGGTGCCGGCCGACCCACCGGCGCTCTGGCAATTGCGCGACATGCCGCACGGCAGCGTGGAGACCGTCTGGCATAAATCCATGGTGCTTGATGGCGAAACCCGCTCGCTGGTGGTTTACACGCCGCCCGGCTATGCCGCAGAGCGCAACCGGCGCTACCCGGTGCTCTACCTGCTGCACGGCTCGAATGACACGCAGTTTGGCTGGACGGCGGTCGGCCAGGTGAACTTCATGCTCGACAACCTGGTGGCCGAAAACAAGGCGGCGCCCATGATCATCGTCATGCCCTTTGGTTACGCCGTGCCCTATGGGACGACGAGACCCGGCGTCAACAATACCGCCTTGTTCGAAAAATACCTGCTCCAGGATATCATGCCCATGGTCGACGACCAGTATCGCACCATTCCCGACCGGGACCATCGCGCGGTCGCGGGCATGTCCATGGGCGCGGAACAGGCCCTGGCCATATTTTTCGACCACCTGGAGCAATTCAGCGCCGTCGGCGCGTTGTGCCCGAACGGTTTCCGCGCCATGGAGTCCCAGTATCCCGCGCTGCTCAATGATCCAAAGGGGACGAATGCCAAAATCGCGGTATTGTGGCTGGGCTGCGGGCGACAGGATACCAATTTTGCCGGCTCCGAACGGCTTGATCAAGTTCTCACGGCCCACCAAATCAACCACATCTGGAACCCGACCGAGGGGGTGCATAATTACGCGATCTGGCAGCAATACATGGCGGAGTTTTTCCCGCGGCTGTTTCGCGCAAGCCCGGCGGTGGCGAAGCAACCTTCCCCACCGGCCATGCCTCTCGGCCCGCCATCCAAAGGTGGGTAGGCATGGAAAAGCCTGGGAGCCGCCACACCTAGTTTTCGCAAGCGTAGTTGGGCTTGAAAAATACGTGGTAAATACCGCCACCGCACCAACCGCCGAACAGGGGCGCGGCAATATACACGGTGAGCCAGCCGCTGCCATTGGTGGTAAACGGCACGGCACCCCACCCTACCAGCGCGCTGAACACGCGTGGCGCAAAGTCGCGTGCGGGGTTGAAACAGGCCATGGTCAGCGGGCCAAAAAGTGAAATGAGCAGGGTGATGGTCAGCCCGATGGCCAGCGGGACCAGGAGGGCGGGGCGCGCGCGGTTGCGTTCGTCCGTCACGCCGAGAATCACCAGCAGTAGAATCGCCGTGCCGGACATCTCGGTCAAGAACGCCGCGGGCCAGGCAATCACGGCGGGGCCGAGGGGTGACAGGGGCCGGCCACCGGGATTGGGAAAGTATTCGCCGAAAATCATCGCGGAGGCTTCGCTGCCGGGTGCGCCGCGGGTGATGCCGTGCGCGGTTTCAAAGGCGGTCAAGGCGCCGGCATAAAGGACATACAGCAGCGCGCTGGCGGCCAGCGCGCCAAACATTTGCGCCACAATGTAACCCGGAACTTTCTTCCAGGGAAAATCATTCCACGCGGCCAGCGCGGTCGTCACGGCCGGGTTCAAATGCGCGCCGCTGAGACCGCCGGTGAGGTGGATGGCGATGGCGATGCCCAACCCCCAAACAATGGCGACTTGAAAAATTCCCACCTGTGCGTTGAGCAGCACGGCGGCGGCCACGCTCCCACAGCCGAAAAAGACGAGCAGGAACGTGCCGAAGAATTCGCCCACGGCCCACGCCGGCGGCGGCCATGGAAGGGAAAATGTTTTCAATGGGCCAATTGTGCGGCACCGGCGAGTTTAAATTGACCACCGATCTCAGCCAATTTCAGCGCGGTGAGTTTCTCCTCTGGCAGCGCGCAGAATAATTCAATGCGCCGGTTGATTTGCGAGGCGACGTTGATAAAAACCCGCTGTTTTTCCTCCTCCGTGCCCTCGGCCGCCGCCGGGTCGGGCGAACCCCAATGCGCGATGACGGGCTGGCCAGGCCAGAGAGGGCAGGACTCGCGCGCGTGGTCGCAAACGGTGATGACGAAGCCGAATTTCACCGCGCGAAACTCGTCCCACGACTTGCTGCGGGCCGCGCTGGCGTCGATCAGGTATTTTTTCTTGAGCACCCAGATGGCGAGCGGATGGACGCGGCCCGTGGGATGCGCGCCGGCGCTGTAGGTTTCGAAACGTTGGCCGCCTTTGGCGCGGAGGAGGTATTCGGCGATAATGCTGCGCGCGGAATTGCCCGTGCACAGGAAGAGGACTTTTTTGGGGGATGGGGAGGACATGGGAAGTTTTTAGCAGGCACAGGCAGTTGGCGAGCGCGTCCTGGTGCGGAGGGACGCCGAGCGGGGGTTGGTGCGCACGAAGCGGTCACGCATTTTATTCAGTTTGGCGGTGTCGGTGCGAAAAGTGGCGTCTTCCGTCGTGCAATCTTGGAGGCAGCGCAGGTTGGCCGTGAGGGCGGGCGAACGGCGCGCGGGCAGACGGTAAATCCGCCAATTGCCGGCCTTGCGCGACTCGACCATCCCGCGGGCCTTGAGATAGCGCAGGTGCTTGGACACCTTGACCTGCGGCTCGCGGAGGATGGCCTGGAGGTGGCACACGCAGAGCGGGCCGTGCCGCAATAGATTGAGGAGGCGCAAGCGCGTGCGGTCGCAGAGGCACTGGTAGATGCGGACAAGCTGCATTGCATTACTATATACCCCTAAAGGAATATATTTCAAGAAAAATTACGGGGTCAATTGGGTTACGTTTATCCGCCGGGTTAGGGCCCGGTTCGGTGGTGGGCGTTTGTTTAGCGGCTTTCGACCAACGGGCTTTAAACTCAGATTTAACGCCCCCCCATTTGACATTGTTTTGGTTGGAATCCATGCCAATGGGTGCGTTCTAAAATTGTTGTTTTATTGGAAAAACAAGACATAAAGGCGTCTCCTTCTCCCATGCTCCTTGCTCCCGAAGTCCGCACACAGCTCGACGAACTCCACCGCCGGGCGGGTTACCTGTGGAGGTTTCTTTGACGTTGAGGAAAAGCAGCGCGCCTTCGCCGCCCTCGAGGCCAAAATGGCGGCCCATGGTTTTTGGGATCGTCCGGAGGACGCCCGCGCCGTCATCGCCGAAGCCAACCGGCTAAAGAACATTTACACGCCCGTCGCCGCCTTCCGCAAGCGGCTCGACGATTTGCAGGCGATGGTGGACCTGATCCAGGAGGGCGAGGAGAAGGACGTCGCCGACTACGTCAAGGAAGCCGCCGCCACCGCGACAACGATGCTCGCGGACATGGACAAGCTCGAAATCGAGTCCTTCCTCACCGGGCCGCACGACAAGTCCAACGCCATCATCACGGTCCATGCCGGCGCGGGCGGCACCGAGTCGTGCGACTGGGCGGAAATGCTGCTGCGCACCTACACACGCTGGGCCGAGCGCCGCGGCTTTCAGGTCGAGATCGAAGACCTCATGCCGGGTGAGGAAGCCGGGCTGTCGCGCGCGACGTTCCGGGTCATCGGCCCCTACGCCTACGGCTACGCGAAGGCCGAGCGCGGCGTCCACCGCCTCGTGCGCATCAGCCCCTTCGACGCCAACAAGCGCCGCCACACGTCGTTCGCCTCGGTGGATGTCGTGGCCGAACTCGACGACGACGTGGCCATCGAAATTCCCGAGAGCGACCTGCGCATTGACACCTACCGCTCGAGCGGCAAAGGCGGCCAGCACGTCAACAAAACCGAATCGGCGATCCGCATCACGCACATCCCCACCAACCTCGTCGTCACCTGCCAGACGGAGCGCTCGCAGCACAAGAACAAGGACCGCGCGATGAAGACGCTCAAGTCGCGCCTCTATGAAAAAATCCAGGACGAAAAGCGCGCGGAGATGGAGCGTTTCTACGGCGAGAAGGGCGACATCGGCTGGGGCCACCAAATCCGCAGCTACGTTTTCCAGCCCTATCAGTTGGTCAAGGACCTGCGCACGGGCTACGAAACCGGCAACGTGCAGGCGGTGATGGACGGCGACCTCGACGGCTTCATCAACGCCTGGCTGCGCGCCGGCTGCCCCCTCAAACGCAACAAGGACGTGAAAATTGAGGAGTAAGGGCGCGCGATCCGACCTCACATGCTAAATCGCCCGCTTACTGGGTCAGCGGAATAAATTCCTGGGAGCCGTCGGCGTTGAGGACGATGACGCCGACGGGTTTGGCGTTCGAGTCGTAAACTATCCGGCCGGTTTTGCCCGCGATCACGGGAGTGGGTGTATTTTGCGCAGCGGCGGTGGGTGAAGGAGCAACGGGCGCGGCCTGCGTAGCGGCCGGGGTGGGAGAAGCAGGCGCGGCGGCAACCGGCACAGCTTGTTGAACGGCGGGGGCGGATTGCACCACCACATATTGCGGAGCGACTTGGGGCGCGTAATAATAAACGGGCGGGGCCTCAGGATACACATACACATTCTGATCAACGCCGTAGACATTGGTATAGGCCAAGCCGCCGATCAGCCCCAAGCCAAATCCCACGCCCAGCCCGATGCCAAATCTCGGCCCGATAAAACCACGGCCCCCAAAGAAGCCACGATGCACCTGGGCTTCGAGCGGCGTGGGTAATACACCGGCCATAAACACGGTGCCGCCAGAAGGCCGGCCAGGTGGGCGGACGAGAACAGGCGCCGGAGGCCGCCGAGAAGGGTTTTGAGTGCATTCATGGCGTGTAAAAGATTAGGCAGCCTAAGGGCTGCAATGTTCCCCATTTTCTTGAAAAAGTCAAATGAATCAGCACCCCATTCGTGAGTGCTGGCGGCCTTGGAACGAGCCAGTTTCGTTCTCTCGCTTGCCTTTGTGTTTTCCTTCATCTTTCATCCTGGTGCCCATCCACCACCCCCATGCCCCTCACCCGCCGCCGGTTTATCAAGCAATCCGCACTCGCCACCGCCGCCACTTGGGCCGCGCCGCGCTTTTGCTCGCGCGCTTCCGCCGCCGCGGTTTCCCTCGGCGCGTCCGTGCCCATCGTGCCGCCGTCGAGCAACCTACCCATTGCGGCCGGGCCGTTTCAGCCGATATGGGAATCACTGGCCAATTTTCAGACGCCGGACTGGTTTCGCGACGCCAAATTCGGCATCTGGGCCCACTGGGGGCCGCAGTGCCAGCCGGAGCAGGGCGATTGGTATGCGCGCTACATGTATATATCCTCGGAGAGCGCCCGGGGCCGCCAGCCCGACCCAAATACGGGCAAGCCGGACATTGACTACACCTACCAGGTCAAAAACTACGGCCATCCCTCGAAATTCGGCTTCAAGGATGTCATTAATACCTGGAAGGCGGATAAGTGGGACCCCGAGCACCTCCTCGGCCTTTATAAACGCGCGGGCGCGAAATATTTTTGCGCATTGGCCAACCACCACGACAACCTCGACCTCTGGAACTCGAAATACCAGCCGTGGAACTCCGTGGCGGTTGGGCCGAAAAAAGACCTGGTCGGCGGCTGGGCCAAGGCGGCCCGCAATGCCGGACTACGCTTCGCAGTCAGCTCGCATGCCGCACATTCGTGGATGTGGTATGAGCCTGCGCAAAGCGCCGATGTGGCCGGCCCGCTCGCCGGCGTGCCCTACGATGGCAAAATGACCAAGGCCGACGGCCAAGGGCTTTGGTGGGAAGGCCTGGACCCGCAGGAGCTTTACGCGCAAAACCACGCCCCCAGCCGGTCCACCAACACCACCCCCAACTGGGACTGGCCAAACGACGGCAGCGTCGTGCTGCCCGACGCGGCCTACTGCGAAAAATTTTTCCGCCGCACGATTGACCTCATTGACCAGCACCAACCCGACCTGCTTTATTTCGACGACACCATCCTGCCCCTTTATCCAGTCAGCGACGTGGGCCTGCGCATCGCCGCCCATCTTTACAACACAAGCATCGCCAAACATGGCACCCTCGACGCCATCATAACCGGGAAGGTGCTGACCAATGACGTTTACCGTAAGTGCATGGTCTGGGATTATGAACGCGGCTCGCCCCTCGACCTGCTGGCGCAACCCTGGCAGACCGACACCTGCATCGGCGACTGGCATTACAAGCGCAGCATCCTTGATGCGCACGGCTACAAAACCGCCGCGACGGTCGCGCGCACGTTGGTGGACAACGTGAGCAAGAACGGCAACCTCCAGCTCAACATCCCACTGCCCGGCTCCGGCGAACCCGACGCCGACGAGCTCAAATTCCTTGCCGATTTCACCGCCTGGATGGACATCAACAGCGAAGGCATTTACGCGACGCGCCCGTGGAAAATCTACGGCGAAGGCCCGTCCACCAAACCCGCCGTCGGCGCCGCGCCCCGCGCCCAAGGCTTTAACGAAGGGAAAACCACCTTCGGCGCGCAGGACATCCGCTTCATGCAGAAAGGCGACACGCTCTATGCCTTCGCCTTGGGCTGGCCCGCGGACGGCAAACTCACCATCACGTCCCTGGCCAACGGCTCACGTTTCGCGATGGGACATATCGATCGCGTCAACCTTCTCGGAATGAGCGAGCCCATAAAATTCACCCGCGACGCCATGGGCCTGAATCTCACGCTACCCGAGCAAAAAGTTGGCGATTATGTTTACGGCATCAAAATCAGCGGAGGCGGATTGACCGCCGCTTAATTATTTCCCCCATGCCAACCAGCGACGACGAGACCAGCCGCCAGGCGCAAAAACTCCGCGCGCGCCAAAGACTGCTCGCGGCGCTGCTCGGCATTTGCGCCATGGGTTCGAGCGCGATGTATCTGGTCTTCCTGCGCTCGCTCGGCTGCGACGAGCTGACTTTGTTGATTCTGATGGAGTGGCTCGTGATGTTCTTCATCTATCTCATGGCCACGAGCCAGATGCGCCGGCGGCGTTGAGGCGGCCGGTATTCGGGAATCAGCCATCAGCAATTTGCCATGACCCTCAGTCGCTTCAGTCGCCTCTGCCGCCTGCCGCTCTCCGCTTGCCTTTGGTTCGTTATTCAGGTTTCGTGAATTGATTTTTTGCATTCATGGAGCCTCTCGCCTTTCCTTTTCTGCGCGATACCTTCGTGCGCCAGCCACTGTTCCAGGACAAGACCTGGCGGCTGGCGCCCGCGGCGTGGCCGCTCACACCCGCGCAGTTCTCGGAACTCGAACGCATTGGCGAGGCCTGCCTGGCCTTCCTGCGCGCGCTAGAAATTCTTTATACCCGGTCCTGGCAGGGAAAAAATTTGCTCCGTAACCGTGAGCTGCTCGCCCCGTGGGTGGCGGGCTACCTCGACCGCGGCAAGCCCGAACGCCTCATCGCCCACCAGCGCCACGCCGCCACGAAAAATAAATTTCCCGTTGTGCTGCGGCCCGACCTGCTGCTGACCGAGGAGGGGTTCGCCCTGACTGAAATTGACGCCGTGCCCGGCGGCCTCGGCCTCACCGCGTTCTTGAACCGGCTCTACGACCAGCCCGGCGCGGGCGTGCTGGGCGCGAACGATTTGCTGCTGGACGAATTTTACAACGCGCTCGCCGCCCTCGCGCCGAAAAAGCACGAGCCGTTCATCGCCATTGTGGTCAGCGACGAAGCCGCGACCTACCGCCCCGAGTTTACCTGGCTGGCGGCGCGCCTGCGCGAGCGCGGCCACCGCGTCCATGTGCTGCACCCGACGGAAATCATGCCGCTCGGCCCGACACTCTGCGCGCCGGTGGACGGAAATCCCGAGCAGATTGACGTGCTCTACCGCTTTTTTGAATTGTTTGATCTCGAAAACGTGCGCACGGCCAACTTTATCATCGCTGCGGCCGAGGCGGGCGAAGTCGTTGTCACACCACCAATGCGTGCGTTTCAGGAGGAGAAGCTGGCGCTGGCGCTGCTGCATCATCCGCAGCTGGAGGATTTCTGGCGTGAAAATCTGCCGCGCGGCTCTTGGCCCATTCTGAAAAAACTCGTACCTCACTCATGGGTAGTGGACCCCGTTGAACTGCCGCCCAACGCGGTGCTCGACGCCCCGTGGGTCGCGGGCAAACCCATCCACCGCTGGGAGCAACTGGCGGAGGCCTCGCAAAAGGAACGCAACCTCATCCTTAAAGCCAGCGGTTTCCATGAGACGGCCTGGGGCGCGCGGTCGGTCGTGCTGGGCAGCGACGTGCCGCGCGACGAGTGGCTCAATGCCCTGCGTCACGCCTGCGCCATGGCGCCGCACACACTTCATATATTGCAGGACTACAAGAAACCGATGCGGTTGAAACACGCGGTGTATGACGCGGAAGGCCGGGTTTACGAAATGGAAGGCCGCCTGCGCCTGTGCCCGTTTTACTTTGCGCATGGGGAGCATACGCGGCTCGGCGGCGCACTCGCCACCTTCTGCCCGGCCGACAAAAAAATCATCCACGGCATGAAGGACGCGGCAATGCTACCCTGTGCAGTGGTGGCAGCTGCTCCCGCGCTTGGAGTTTAGATTGCCTGGCTTTCCAACTCACTCATTGGCCGCGGATGCTGAGCAAACGCGTTTAATGAACATTATCGGGACTGGTTTGAGCCAAGCGGGCGAGTTCGGTGCGGGCGAAGCCGTATTCGTCGCAGTTGGTGCCTTCGAGCGCGGCGCTGGTGGCAATGAAGGGGCGCGCGCCAGCAGGGTCGTGGTTGATGAGGTGGAGTTCGCCGATGAAATAATTGGCCTGGCACTGGCGGTCGGTGGCGGTGTCGTTGGGCCCTTTTTGTGAGGCGGTGAGCAGGTCGGCTTCGGTCATTTTGCCAGTGAGGAAGAGCGCGAGTGCTTGAAGCCAGGCGTCCTTCCAGGTGGAGCTGGCGGCGGCGAGGTCGCCGGGGTCGCGCCCGAGGCGGCGGAGGAGGACGTTACGGTAGAGCTGCACAAAGGGCGCGGCGGCGGGTTGCAGGGAGATGAATTTGTCGTAGTCTTCCACTGCGCCAGGGAAGTCGTTCTGGTTCTGGCGGAGTTCGCCGCGGTAGCCGTAATAGGGGGCGAAGGCGGGCTGGAGCTGGATGGCTTTGGTGAAGTCGGCGGCGGCGGCGGGCAAGTCGCCTTTGTCCTGTTCGGCGAGGGCGCGGTTGCCGAAGGCGGGGCCGAAAGCGGGGTCGAGGACGGTGGCCTGGGTGGCATCGGCGATGGCGCCGGGGAAATCGTTGCGGGCGAGTTTGACCATGCCGCGGTCGTTGAAATACTCCGCGGACGGGGTGGGCGCGAGGGCAATGGCCTGGTCGAGGTCGGCGAGCGCGCCGGTGAGATCGCCCTTGTTGTATTTATCCAGACCGGACTGGGCGTGGTCGGCGGCCTGCTTGGTTTTGTTGGCGCAGGCGCAGAGCAGCCCGGCGGCGAGCCAGGCGAAGGCGCGGAGGCTCCGGCGAAAAAAGGCAGGCATGGGAGTGGCGGGCAAGGGGTTGAAAATAATTCGCGGGCGGGTGAAGGCGAGTCTTATCCTAATTTCCAAAGACTAATTTGACCACGGATTGCACGGATGCAAGAACTTGAGCGACAATTTCGGCAAAAATCTCTTTTCCCAGTGGGAGGACAAGCAAAAACCTCCATCCCTTTGGTGATCTGTGCTATCCGTGAAATCCGTGGTTTCAACTGCGGCTTTTGGGCTTACGGGCGGAGGGCGAGGTGGAGAACGAATTTGACGTTGGGGCGGAGTTGTTCAAGCCTTGGGAGAATGGAACCGATGCCGGAGAATCCGCTTCCGCCCACGCCGCCGCCCGCCGCGCCGGGGCCGCTGGGCGCGCCGATGGCGCCACGCACCCCACCGATGTTGCCGGCGAAGAAAAAGACGTGGCTGCAAAAGCTGCTGGCACCGCTGGGGGCGGCGGGGGTGATGATCATGAAATTTCTGTCCACGTTCAAGGTGGCGATCTTCGCGATTTTAAAGTTTGGGTGGCCGTTCTTGAAAACGGGGGGGACGATGCTGATCTCGATGTGGGTTTACGCACAATTGTATGGCTGGTGGTTTGGCGTGGGATTTGTGATTTTGATTTTCGTGCATGAATGCGGGCACTTGCTGGTGGCGAAATACTTCGGCCTGCGCGTGGGCGCGCCGATGTTCATTCCCTTCATGGGCGCCGTAATTCTGCTAAAGGAATCGCCGCGCAACGCGTGGGTGGAGGCGTGCGTAGGCATCGGCGGGCCCATGCTTGGCACGGTGGGCGCGGGGGCGTGCGAAATGATTTATTTGCTGACGGGAAACCCGATGTATCGCGCGCTGGCATGGACCGGATTTTTCATCAACTTGTTCAACCTGGCGCCGGTCAGCCCGCTCGATGGTGGGCGCATTGTGACCGCGCTGTCGCCGTGGTTGTGGATCGTGGGCTATTTGATGATGGTGGCTTACTTAATCTACCAACCGAGTTTGCTGCTGATTATTATCCTGCTCATGGGCCTGCGCCGGCTGTTTTCGCTGTTTCGCAGCAGAACCGCGGCGCAACAGCGCTACTTCGAGGTTGCCACCCCGCAGCGCTTTATCATGGCGGGGATGTATTTCGGGCTGATACTGGCGCTGCTGGTCGGGATGGATCTGACGTTTATGTCCGGGAATTGAAGCATTGCGAAATTCCTACTCTCGGCCAGCTAATAAATCCATGCGCGAACTGGGTGGCCTTTTCATCGGGCCACGGCCCGAGAAGTCCGCGCCTTAAAGGGAAAAATTTTCTCGCCAGCCGCCATTCTCGGCGCAAAGGCGGCGCTGAATCCAACCGCCGGGGTGCCGGAGCCTGCGTCTCCGCGCTTTTAATCGCGATTTTTCCCTCGTAAAGTTGGGCGAGAGGGAAGACCAAATCAAAATCGTCCCAATGGAGCTGGCCGTCTTCGACGACAAAGCGGGAAAAGTTCTCCTTTTTTAGATAACGGCGCAAATCGGGATGGCGGGACGCGCGCAGGAAAGGGCCAAAAGCCACCGTAGTAACCTTGCCGTCCGCGAACTCCAGGCGCAGCTTGTGCGGGCCGGCCAGCGTGGCGCGGTCGAGCTGGATGACTGATGGGGCCGTGGCGTTCATTTTAGACGACGCAGAATCTTAACGGGGGGTGACGTGAAGATGGAAGACGAAAAAGTCGGCCCATTTTTCTGAAATTTCTCCAACCCGGCTTTCCACCAGCAAACGAAAATCGGCCAGATCCTTCGGCGCCAAAGGCAACATTCCGGCCACTGCGGCCAAACGGATTTCGACAATCTTGCCATTAATGAAAATCAACTCCGCCTTCGATTCCCGGCCGGCTTTGAATCCGTGGACATGCACGGGCAAATGCTCGTTTGCATAAAAGAAAACTCTCAGCCCGAAATATTCGTAAAGCTTCGGCATGGCGGGTCTGGCCAGGAAGGTTCTGCCGTGGTTGTCGGGTGCTTATTCTTTGGGCCCGAGCATGTCTTCGGGGCGGACGAGGCGGTCGAAGGTGGCGGCGTCGAGGCCGCCGAGGGCGAGGGCGGCTTCCTTGAGCGTGGTGTGATGGTGGTGGGCGTGGTGCGCGATTTTGGCGGCCTGGTCGTAGCCGACGTGCGGGCTGAGGGCGGTGACGAGCATGAGCGAGCGTTCCATGTTTTGGTGGAGTTGCGCGATGTTCGGCTCTAGGCCGGCGATGCAATGGGTGGTGAAGCTGCGGCAGGAGTCGGCGAGCAGGCGCGTGCTGTGCAGGAAATTGTAAATCATCACGGGCTTGAAGACGTTCAGCTCGAAGTTGCCCTGCGTGCCGGCGAAGGCGATGGCGGCATCGTTGCCGAGAACTTGCACGCAGACCATGGTCAGCGCCTCGCATTGCGTGGGGTTGACCTTGCCGGGCATGATGGAGCTGCCGGGTTCGTTTTCGGGCAGGCTCAGCTCGCCGAGGCCGCAACGCGGGCCGGAACCCATCCAGCGGATGTCGTTGGCGATTTTCATGAGCGAGCAGGCGAGCGTGCGGGCCGCGCCGCTGGCGGCGACGACGGCATCATGCGCAGCAAGCGCGGCGAATTTGTTTTCCGCTGAAACGAAGGGCAGTTTCGTTTCGCGGGCGATTTCGGCGCAGACGAGTTCGGCGAAGCGCGGGTGGGTGTTGAGGCCGGTGCCGACGGCGGTGCCCCCGATGGCTAGTTTACACAGGTCGGGCAGAACTTGGTCGAGGCGGCGCAGGTCGTCATCCAATTGGGCGACGTAGCCGGAGAATTCCTGGCCGAGGGTGATGGGCGTGGCGTCCATCAAATGGGTGCGGCCGGACTTGATGAGGTTGGCATACTGCTGGGCCTTGGCGGCGAGGGCCTCGCGCAACTCACTGACGGCGGGGCGCAGGCGGTGTTTCAAATCGAGCGCGGCGGCGACGTGCATCGCGGTGGGGAACGTGTCGTTCGAAGACTGTGACATGTTCACATGGTCGTTCGGGTGCACGGGCTTTTTCGAGCCGAGCAGACCGCCAGCCAGTTCGATGGCGCGGTTGGAGATGACCTCGTTGGCGTTCATATTCGACTGGGTGCCGCTGCCCGTCTGCCAAACGCTGAGGGGAAAATGGTCGTCTAATTCGCCGCGGATAACCTCGTCCGCGGCGGTGGTGATGAATTTCGCGAGATCGAGCGGGAGCTTGCCGAGCTGCTGGTTGGCGAGCGCAGCAGCCTTTTTCAACGTGCCCATGGCGTGGACGACTTCGCGCGGCATGAGGTCGGCACCGATGGCGAAATAGATGAGGGAGCGGGCCGTCTGCGCGCCCCAATAGCGGTCGGCGGGCACGTCCATGGGGCCCATGCTGTCGGATTCGCGGCGGAGTTGGCCGGGTTTCGTGTTTGCAGGAATTTTCATGGGAAGGATGGGAAGAATGGGAGTAATGGGGTTGATAATGCGAAGAGGATACTTTTTCCATCTTCCATTCTTTAATTATGGATGATAATTGAAGATTTCTTCCGGCGTGGCGGTGGCGGTGCCGAATTTGCCGACGACGACGCCGGCGGCGGTGTTGGCGAAGTGGGCGGCGTCGGCAAGGCTCACGCCCGCAGCGAGGGCGAGGGTGAGCGCGGCGATGACGGTGTCGCCCGCGCCGGTGACGTCGAAGACTTCGCGCGCGTAGGTTTTGATGATCTTGTATTTCTCCCCGGGGGCACGGAGCAACATGCCTTTTTCACCGAGGGTGATGACCAGGTATTTCGGCATGTATTTGTGGTCAATGCGTTCGACCACGGCGTCGAAAGACGGCATGGTGGAGGGCGGGAGATCGGGGGAATAGCCGACCATTTCGAGCGCTTCCTTCCAGTTGGGGGTGAGCAAATCGAGGCCGCGCACTTCGAGCGGGCGGCGCGGCTTGGGGTCGAGCGCGACGAAGACGCCTTTTTTCTGCGCGGCTTGGGCCAGATGGGTCAGGAGTTCGGTGCTGAGCGCGCCTTTGGCGTAATCGGAAAAGATGAGGGCGGCAGCGCCAGTTAGCTTTTTCTCGATCCAGCCGGGTGCCGCACCGGCCAGTGCGTAGTGGGTGGTCGAGGATTCGCGGTCGAGGCGGCAGAGTTGCTGGTGGCCGGCAATAATGCGCGTTTTGACGATGGTGGGAGTTTCCGGGCGCGCGAAGCGGGCGTCGAAGGAGACCTTGGCCTCGGCCAGCTTGGCGCGCAATTTTTCGCCGGCGGCGTCCTGGCCGATCCAGCCGCACAATTCGGCTTTGGCGCCGAAGGAAACGAGGTTCAGAGCCACATTGGCCGAGCCGCCCGCGACGTAGGTCTCGCGCTCGACGGCGACGACGGGGACGGGCGCTTCGGGCGAGAGGCGGTGGGCGTGGCCCCAAATATACTCGTCGAGCATTACGTCGCCGACGACCACGGCGCGCAGGGCTGGAAATTTGGCGAGGAGGGGGCGCATGGGGGTGGGGGAGTTCTGAATTCTGAATGCTGAATTCTGAATGCAGAGTGCTGTTTTCAAATTTCAGATTTGTGATTTCAGATTGCCTGGAATTGCCGGAAGGGTGGCAGGAAAACAACCGGAAATGAAAAAGAATATAAAGGATAATTCAGTTTGGAATGGAGTTTGTTCAGCAATCAGCATTCAGCAATCAGAAATCTGCTTCGGGCATTCAGAATTCAGCACGCAGCATTCTTCAGCGCAATTCCCAATTGTAGTCGTAATCCGAGAGCAGCCGGCAGCCGTCGTCGGTGATTTGGACGACGTCCTCGATGCGGCAGCCGCCGAGGCCGGGATAATACAGGCCCGGCTCAATGGTGATGATGGTGCCTTTGAGGAGGCGGCCGCCGGAGAGGTTGACGCGCGGCGGTTCGTGGATGTCGAGGCCAAGGCCGTGGCCGGTGCCGTGGAAAAAGCCTTCGACGTGCGTGGGCTTGTACCGCGTTTCGTAGCCGAGCTTGGTGAAATATTTTTGCACGGCCTGGTGGACTTTTTTGCCGGTGACGCCGGGGCGGAGTTTTTTGATCGCGATTTTTTGGGCGCGGCGCACGGCGTCCACCAACGCGCGCTGGGGTTCGCTGGCGCGGCCTTTGAGGAAGGTGCGCGTCATGTCGCCGAAGTAGCCGGATTCCATGACGCGCGGAAACACGTCCACGATGATCAAATCGCTGGCGCGCAAGGGGCCGGAGCCGCGGCAGTGCGGGTCGCAGGCCTGCTGGCCGCCAGCGACAATGGTGTTTTGCGCAACGGCGCCGTTTTCGAGGCAGGCGACATCCACGAGAAAGCGCAGGGCTTCCGAGGTGAGGGACTTGCCTTCGAAGTAGAGTTCGCCGTTGCGCTTGGCGACGCTGCGGCGGAGGGCTTTTTCGGCCGCCCAGAGGCCGGCGGCACAGGCTTCACAACCTTCGCGCACGAGGGCGGCTTCTTCCTTGTTCTTGATGGCGCGTTCGGGGAAGAGCGGCCCGTCGCTGACTTCCACGGGGATTTGCAGCGCGCGCAGTTTGGTCAGGAGGCCGGCGGGAAATTCCGGCGGCACGATGAAGCGGCGGACGCCGTATTCGCGCGCGAGGAGTTTGACGATGTGCGCGATACCGGTATCGGGGCGGCGGAAAGTCTCGCGGGCTTTTTTCTGCCATTCGTCGAGGCGCAGGACGGTGTCGTAGCTGGATTCCTTGAGCGCGCGACCATATTCGAGCGGGTTCAGGACGGCGACGCGCTGGCCGCGTGGGCCAAAGGCGAGGTAGGCGTCGGGCGCGAAAAAGCGGCCGAAATAGTATTGGTCGGCGTTGGTGTCGGACGCCGCGTAGAGCAGCGGGCAGGCGGGCGGCGTCCGCGGAGCGGGGCGGTGGGGGGCGGGTTTGCGCGCGCGGGCCATGGGCGGGTCGGGGAGGATTCGCGGGTTTGCGCCGAGCATGGCGGGCGCGGGCGGGCGGTGCAATACGGGAATGGCGGGGGTGGGTGAGCGCCTATCTAGCCTCGCGTCACCCGATCTCCAATCCCGGACAATCCTCAAAAAATAATCATGTTTAAGTCATTAAACAATAAATCGTTGCACAAGTCTCATAAAAAACCCCTCAAGTCGAGGCACGAAACGAGTATCATCTAGGGTGCGAAACACAACCCAACCGGCTTTATAAACATCAACACATCCGTCAAAAATGCCAACTGCCAACGACCTTCGAACCCAAGTGCTAATTCCTGAGCAATGGATTCAAATAGATCCAGGTTATCCGCCTCAAGGTCACCCTCGACGCCGACGGGTTGCTGGTCAAGAAGACTGGACGGTAATAGCACCACGCAAGCAAATAATAGACGAGGGTTTTATTGTCTATACCGTTCTAAACGACCCATATATTCTGACCATCGGCGAAGGGCTAGATGACCGCATGCCGCCATTGCCAAGGTCTTCGTGCAAGAAGCATACAAAGGCGTTTATTGTCGCCGTGGCTTGGTGCCTTTTTGAACCGCAAAACGGAAATGAATACTGGTATCACCAATACCCATCAAAGACTGAGGCCAAACAAAAACAGGATCGACTTCACGGCGTCTATGGGAAGATGTATCTTCCTAACGAAGATGGCGCTCCGACAACAAACGTTGAATTGTCCGTGGCTTCAATTTGGCTCTGGAATAAACTCAGGGAGGAGTTTAATCTAAACCCCAGTCCCGGATTGGCCGCGCAGATGGATTTGGTCATGCACGATGGCGATGTGCTGTCCGCTCTGCTTAAATTTTCGGAGTGGGCCGACGAGGCCAAAAGGCTGCTCAAAGGATATTACAAATAAAATCCTCGCACTGGTAGCTTAATTTTTCTATCCAATACTCTACTGTTAACCTCCTGCTCCCATGCCAACGCCCATTGACTTATATGCCAAGATCATCGGAAGAATGAATGCAGGCCAGTTGCTGAATGATTATAGAGAAGATGGCGGAGATGCAGTAAGGATTAGGATAATGTATGCACTCTGCGTGGCGAGCGAAAACGGCAATTTAAATATCGTAAATAGCCTATTAGGATTAGGAGTTCCATTCACCCCAAAAGAGTTAAACCAAGCTCTATGTGCAGCCTGCCTTTTTGGTCGAGCGGCTGTGATTCGTCGCCTTTTGGATGCAGAAGCAGAAGTTGCAGGACTAACTCTGAGTCATTTACTTGCATGTAAAGAACATTACCCAGAACGCCCTTCTTTAGAGGCTGAATTGCTGAAAGAGACAATGAGGAAAAAATAGAAACCAAAATGATGAAACTTTATTTCGCCTACGGCTCGAACCTTTTCCGGGAGCAAATGGATGAGCGATGCCCCGGCAATGAACGCCGGGGCCGGGCGATCCTGCGCGGATATTTTTGGTATATCACCTCGCGGACCTATGCGAGCATCAGGAAATCCAAGCCGGATTATGTCGAGGGTTTTCTTTACCGGATTACCGATGAGAACGAGGAAGCATTGGATGAATTTGAGGGGGTCGAACGTGGGTTGTATGTGAAGGATTATATCCCCGTGGAGCACAATGGGGAAATTATACCGGGGGTGCTGGTTTATATTGACCCGGAGACCAGAACAGGCAGACCGCAACAATGGTATATTGACGCAATCAACCGGGGGATTGTGGACGCGGAATTCTCGCCGGAATATGTCACGCGTTACATCAGGCCGTTTATTCCTGAAGAATAATACTCTTTCTCAATCGTTTGTGGACTATATGGACTGGATGGACCGTATGGAACGGCTTCGAGGGAAGTCCAAAAGCGTCATGAAATGGGTATAAGGCCATTTGCTCCCCCACCCCCAAGCCCGGTAACCCCGCCGGCCCTATTTCACGATGGAACAAGCGACATTGGGATTGAGGGGGTTGACGTCCACGCGGCGTTCCTTGGGGAGGATGACCAGATCCATGTCCTCGATGGGGATGGCGCCGAGCAAAACCTGGTCGCCAAAGGCCAAGGCGCCGCCGAGGCCGACGCGGTTTTTGAAGCGCAGTTCAATCGGCCCGACATAGGGAACCATCCGTTTGCTGCCGTCCGCGAGCGTGACTTCCTTGCGGTCATATTCCTCGAGCCGCAACTGGATGGCGACATGCTCGGGCACACAAAGATGCACGGAGCCGCTGTCCGCCAGCGCCTCGACTTGCACGGGTTCCAAATCGGGATAACGCGGATTGCGCAAGGTCAACATAGCGAAGGCCAAGCCCATTGTGACAAACTAACGAGACCGCGTGGGTTTGGCAATTAAATTGCGGGAGGACGAGCCGTCACGTTGCTGTTTCCTTTCTTTACAATCGGCGGAAGGCTGCTAGGGTCAGGGATTTAAGGCATGAAGCAACGCACCATTTTGCGCGAGGTCTCGACCAAGGGCACGTCGCTGCACACCGGGGAGGAAGTCCACCTCACCTTCAAACCCGCCGCCGAGGACCATGGGGTCGTCTTCCGGCGCATTGACCTTTATGGCAAGCCGGAGATTCGCGCGAACGTCGAGCACGTCACGGAATTGGTGCGCTCGACGACGCTGTCGTCGGGCCACGCGAAAGTCCACACGGTCGAGCATGTGCTGAGCGCGCTGAGCGGGCTGGGGATTGATAATGTGCTGGTGGAGCTGGACGCAAGCGAGCCGCCGATCTTGGATGGCTCGGCCCGGCCGTTTGTCCTGCTGCTGCAACAGGCGGAGGCGGTGGAGCAGGCGAAGGACCGCAAATATTTTGTGCTGAAGGAGCCGGTGTGCATTTCGGAGGGCAACCGCTCGATCATCGCGATTCCGTATGATGGGTTGAAGATCACCTGCACGTCGGCCGACGACCGGGGCATCCACACGCAGCACCTGTCGCTCGATATTGACCCGGACAGCTACGCGGCGCAAATCGCGCCCGCGCGCACATTCACCATTTACGAGGACATCGAGGAGCTGCTCAAGCTCGGCAAAATCCAGGGCGGGAGCCTCGACTCGGCCATCGTGATCAAGGGCGATAAAATCATTTCGAAGGAGCCGCTGCGCTTCAAGGAGGAGTTCGTGCGGCACAAGATCCTTGACATCGTGGGCGACATTGCGCTGCTGGGGCTGCCGCTGAAGGCGCACATCATCGCGGTGCGGCCGGGCCACGCGCTCAACGCGCGGCTGACGCAGGCGCTGCATCTGGCGATGACCGAGGCGAAGGAAGGGAAAAAGCCCGCGAAAATTGACGCGAAAAAAATCGTCGCGCCGGATGCGAAGACGCTGGACGTGCGCCAGATTCTCGACCTGCTGCCGCACCGCTACCCGTTCATCATGATTGACCGCGTCACGCAAATCCTCAGCGAGGACGAACTGATCGCGGTGAAGAACGTGACGATCAACGAGCCGTATTTCATGGGGCATTTTCCCGGCCACCCGGTGATGCCGGGCGTGCTCCAGCTCGAGGCGATGGCGCAGGCGGCGGGGATTCTCATGCTGCGGCGGGTGTCGGCGGAGGGCAAAATCGCGTTTTTCATGAGCGCGGACAAAATCAAGTTCCGCCAGGCGGTGGTGCCGGGCGACCAGTTGGAGGTGCAGGTGAAGCTGGTCAAGCATCGCGGGCTGAAAATCGCCGTGGCCGAAGGGGTCTGCAAAGTGGAGGGCAAGGTCGTGTCCTCGGCGGAATTGATGTTCGCGCTGGTGGACGCGGCGGAGGAGGCGGGGGCGTGAGTGCGGAATGTGGAGTGCTGATTTCTGAATGCTGAATTAAACATCTGCTGGACCATGTCACTGCATCTTCGAGAGACACTGGACGTTGTTGTTCCACGTATCTATGTGGCGTTGCCCAAATCAGGCCCCGCCGATGTCACGCTGGCCCCTAATGATTCACCCGTGGAGCGAAAGTTGGTTGCTGATTTGATGATCTTTTACGCCTTCGATCTGGAAACGCATTTCCAAATAGTAGCCAATCGTGATTTGCTGCGGCTGGGCGTTTCCAAGGATGAGCTGCACGACCGGGCGTTGGATAACCTTCGGGCATTAAAGCTCGAAGTTCGGGCACATGAAGGCGCAAACGTCATTATGCTCACTGCTGGAGGAAATTATGAAGCCACCTTAATTCTGCTTCCGGAAATCTGGGAATCCATCGCCCCCATGGTTTCAGGCCAAATTGTTGCTTCCGTCCCTCCTCGAGATGTTGTCTTCGTTACGGGCGATTCGACGAACGAGAATCTCGGCGAATTACGGCGATGCACATCCAAGGCGATTGAACATGCGGATAAGCCGCTATCGCGATGTTTTCTCCGCTGGAACGGCACCCGTTGGGAAAAATACGAAGGCTTTGCGGCGTAAACACAAGAGGCGCGTTGTCGCCAGCTATTTTTTATGCGCCGAAGACTTTATCGAGTTTGACGGAGAAGCCGGGCAGGAGCGGGGTGGTGAGGGTGTCGGCGAGTTCCAAATAGGCGACGGGGCGGTCGGCATTTTCCTTAAATCGGTAAATTTGCACTGAGCGCAATTCGGGATCAATCAACCACATTTCAAGGACGCCGGCGCGGGCATAGACGCGGCGTTTGGCGTCCTTGTCGAGTCGCGCGGTGCTGGGGGAGAGTACTTCGACCACGAGGTCGGGCGCGCCGTGGACGCCGTCATCAAGCAGGATTTTCTTTTCGCGGGCAGCGGCGACATAGAGGACGTCGGGCTGGTAAACGTTGTTGTCGTCCAGATACACGTCAAAGGGGGCAATCATCACCGCGCCCTTTCGACTGCGCTTCACATGCTCATGGAGCAAGATGAAAATCGTTCCGCCAATGTTTTGATGGGATTTGCGGGGGCTGGGGGCCATAAAAAAATCTCCCTCAATCAGTTGAATGCGCGGGCCGCCCTCGGGCAACAAGAGGTAGTCTGAGACACTCAGAAGATTGCTGGTGGCAGTGGCTGACATGGGGGGGATTTTAGGTTGTTTTCGGAGGTTGGCAAGAGCGCGATGGCGGATGGAGGATGAGAAAAATGGGGGGCGGTCATTCGCTTGGCTTGGTCGCGGGCGGGTGAGCGATGCCCTCGCCCAACAAAAAGGCGAAGCCCGGGAGGGGGCTTCGCCTTGGTAAAAAACGAGGGGTTAGCTCGGATTTGGCAATGACTTTAGTAACGACGTTCGCGGCGTTCTCCGCCACGGTCGCCACCATAACCACCGCCGCCACCGCCGCCGCCGTAGGAGCGACCACCACCGCCGCCACCACCGCCGCCATAAGCGGGACGGTCGGAGCGTTCTTCGCGGGGACGGGCTTCGTTAACGGTCAGGTCACGGCTGCCGACTTTGGTGCCGTGGATGGCCGCAATGGCCGCCTTGGCTTCAGCGTCCGAACCCATGGTGACAAACGCAAAGCCGCGCGGGCGGCCCGTGAATTTATCCATGGCCATGAACACTTCAGACACAGCACCATGCTGGGCGAACAAGTCACGCAACTCGCCCTCCGAGGTGTTGAAGTCGAGATTACCGACATACAATTTAGAACTCATACTATTGATACTTTGATCTACCGGAAGCAAACGCTCTGTTCCCGAAATGCCGGGTTTCGAATCGTCACCGGGCCTTTAACCCGCCTGACAATCCACCAAATCGCGTAACTAACTATCAATCAAGCAGGCACCATGATTAATGGATTCAGGGCCGAATGCAAGGATATTTTTTTGCTACCCGGTCTTGCGGGCCTGGTCGGATGCGGGCGGGGGAACGGCGACGGGGCCGGCGGGAGCGGCAGGACCGAGGCGCTGGCGGCGGCGGGCCAGTTCGCGCATGTCCACGGCCAAGTCGTCCTTCTCGAAAAATTCCGCGCCGAGGAGGTTCTCGAAAATGTCCTCCATCGAGACGACGCCGGCGAGGGAGCCGTATTCGTCCACCACGACGGCGATTTGCTGGTGGTTTTTGAGAAACTGCTGGAGGGTGGTCGCGGCGGTGGCGGTTTCGGGCACAAAGACGACGGGGTGCATTAGGGCGCCGACGGTGAGGTGGTCCTGGTCGGCGGCCTTGGCCTTGAGCAGGTCGCGCCGGCGGGCGAGGCCGACGATGTTGTCCGTTTTGCCGTCGTAAACGGGGAGACGGGCGAAGGGGATGTTGGGCAGCTCGCGGAAGACTTCGCCAATGGTGCGGGATTTTTCGATGGCAGTGACGACGATGCGTGGGGTCATGATGTCACGGATGTGGACCTCATCGAGCTTGAGGGCGTTGGCGATGAGCTTGCTTTCCTGGACGGTAATGTTGCCCTGCTGGGCCTCGCGCACGGCGAGGAAGGCGATTTCCTGCGAGGCGTCGCCTTCGATCTTGGTTTTGCCAAGAAAGCGGGTGAGCAGGGGGCGCACGACCCACAGCAGCGGGCGGGTGGCGAGCCGCATGCCATAGAGCACCCAGACAAGGATGGGCCGCAGGCGGGCGCGGTGCAACACGCCGAGGTTTTTGGGCAGGATTTCGCCGAAAATGAGCAGGCCGACGGTCATGCCAGCGGCAAAGGCATAGCGCCACTCGGCAAAAATTTGCTGGGCCAATGCGCCGCAAACGAAGGAGCCGAGGGTGTTGGCGACGGTGTTAAAGGTCAGGATGGCGGAGATGCTTTCGTCAAGCCGTTCGCGGCATTGGGCCAGCAGCATTCCTGCGCGTGGCGAGTGGGACTTGAGGGCCTCAATTTCGCCCGCAGTCGTGCTCAACAGCATAGCCTCGATGGTCGAGCACAGGGCTGAAACCAGCACCGTGACAAGCACGGCGATGATGAGCATAGTCATGGCAGACAATGGGCTAGGTAAAACGCGAATGGACAGTTTATAACTTTTGCCATGCCGATACAAGCTGATTCCCGGCCATCGAAACATAAGTTCGCGCCTTGACACTTTGGGCATTTCATAGTCGTATGTGTTCCCACCCTTCCGATGGCCTTGATTCTCTTGCGCGCTATTCCCGTCCCCTTTCGCCGGGCACCCCTCACTTTGGCCATGCTCTTGGCGGTCGCCCTTGCGGGCGCCGGCTGTGACAACACCTACCAGGTCACAACGAGCGCTTTTCATGGGCATGTCGAGGCACCGGATACAACGTTGAATGCGCCAGCCTCGCCGATTGACAATCCCCTTGCCGCAACGCCGAACTCGACCCAATCCTCGACAACCACCCCAAGCGCGCCCATCGCGCATACGCCGAATGCCGTGCTGGACAGCATGCGCCGGGCCGCCGATTGGCAACTGGCAAACCCCACTGTTGATCCGGAAAATGGGTGGGTTTACGCGGCCTTTTATGATGGAGCGCTGGCCCTGGCTAAAATCAACCAGGATCCAAAATACTACGACCTGATGATGGCGCAGGGCGTGAAGAACCATTGGCAACTTGGAACCCACGATTACAATGCCGACGACCACGCCGTCGGGCAGTTGTATCTGGAGCTTTATGAACTAAAAAAAGACCCGGACATGGTCCAGCCGACCCGGCAGCGCTTTGACGAGATTCTCGATTACCCCAAGGACGACAACCTGGACTACAGCCGCTCCGACCGCAACGACCGCTGGTCGTGGTGCGATGCGTTGTTCATGGATCCGCCGGTGTGGGCGCGCCTGAGCAAAGTGACGGGCGACCCGAAATACCTCGACTCGGCGGATCGGCGCTGGTGGGTGACCTCGAACTACCTTTATGACAAGGACGAGCACCTTTACTACCGCGACAGCACTTTTTTCACCCAACGGGAGCCGAATGGGGAAAAAATATTCTGGTCGCGCGGCAATGGCTGGGTGATCGCCGGGCTGGCGCGCCTGCTGGACTATATGCCGGCGGACTACCCCAATCGCGCGAAATACGTCAAGCAATTCCACGACATGGCCGACAAAATCAAATCGTTGCAGCAAGCGGATGGGCTGTGGCGGACGGGCCTGCTCGACCCGGCGTCGCACCCGCAAAAGGAAACCAGCGGCAGCGGCTTTTTCACCTACGCGCTGGCGTGGGGCATCAACCAAGGTTTGCTTGACCGCGTGGAATATGAGCCGGTGGTGCTCAAGGGCTGGGACGCACTGATGGAAAGCGTGTTGCCCGATGGCGAACTGATCCATGTGCAGCCCGTCGGCGCCCAACCGAGCGGCTTCCCGGAGAACAGCAGCACGCCCTACGGCGTCGGGGCCTTTTTGCTGGCGGGCAGCGAGGTCTATAAGCTGGAGGGCGGGAAGTAGGGGGGCAATTACTGCGCGACATCGGGATACGGCCCCAAAAACCGTTCGCCGTTAAAGTGGATGAGATGATCAGGATTGTCGGCGATCCAGACTTCCGTTTCCCAAGAGATTTGGGTGAGGAAGCTGCGCATGGCTTCACGACTGGCAAAGGCAGTTACAAAAACCAACCCGGCCTTGCAGCCCGCGAATAGCACCTTCAATTCCTTCCGTCGTTTGCCATCCACGGGGCCGGCGCTCGTCACCGCTTCGATAAGGAGCACCCAGTTTCGACGCGAATCGTGAATCACTACATCCGGCATGATGGCAGGCGCGGGAATAGCCACGCCCAAGCCCTCCAAATACGTCGTGTCCAGATGCAAAAACTTGTTTTCGGTGTCGCCGATGTAAACAACGATACCACCTGGAACAAAACGCGCACAAAATTCCTCGATGACCGTTTTGATGAGTGGATTTTGTCCGCCGGGAGATATTGAGATTGTCTTTCCCGAAGGTAATTTAACTGGAATCCGCGCCAACTGCCGGTCCCGCTGCAATTCGGCGCGGATTTTTTCCCTACTTTTCAGATAGACAGCCAGCTTTGGTTTCCAGTCCAAGCTATCAAAGGATGCCAAAAGTTCCAGCGCGTGTGGTTCGATCTGATAAACTGTTTTGCCGCTATTGGTGGGCCGGGCCGGATCATCCGGGTTGCGCAGGATCAGGCCGGCGTCGGCAAAGTGTTTGACCGCTTCATCGCGGATGGTCTCGCGGGTATTGGGCGCATAGCGCAAGCCATAGGCCCGGTCCACGAATTCAATGATGGGCGTGATCCCGCGCAAGGGACTTTTCGCCTCGCTCCAAGGTTGCAACGACTCCAAATCCAGCAGCGCCAAAAGCGTGTAGCCGGCCACCTCGTTACTTTGCCGGCCCGTGAAATGAAGCGCCCGCAAAACTTCCACCGCTTCGGATAGTTTTTGGGCCCGTGCTTTCGCCAGGATGTTTTGTTTGGAGGCGGCCATTAGAATAGTTCCTTCTCCAGGAAGTTGTCGAGTTGGTCTTGGGCCATCCCGGGGTCGGTAATTTTCCGCCCGAGCCGTTTCAGCGTTGCGGAAGAAGGGTAATTTAGCGAGCGAAGATCGGTGGCGTTCACCTGGGTATGGCCGCTGAATTGCCGGAAATACACATCCACGACCGTAGAATTCAAGAACGCCGCCAAGCCCTTGGCCAAATCCAGCGACAGGCCGTGTCCGTTTACATGGAAATAATTAAGGTGATTTTCAAATCCCACCAAGGACGCAGGAATGCGTTGGGAGTCGTAGATGCAGGCTACGACCCGCCGCCGTTCCTCTTTGGCGGTGAATCGTTTGACCAGAACATATACACCTGCGGGCACGAGGAGATCGCGGGTGCGGGAATCGTTCAGGATGGCATTGGGCTTGCGCGAGGGCGCGAGGGGCCAATGCACGAATCCGCCGTTGAAATGACAGGGATAAATGAGCGGCACAGTCTCTTTGCCGGGTTGCTCGCGCAGGTAGGACGTGGCGCGAAAATCCACCACGCGTCCGGTTGACACGCCGAGGCCCAGATCAGCAAGCGAGGCATCCAGTCCCGCCATGGCTGATTTTGCGTCGAAGTGCTTCTCGTCCACTTGCAGATGGATGAATTGCGCAGGATCGTTTGGGAGAACCACCTCGCCGAAATCCACTGGTCTCGAATTGACTGCGCCGTGCGGCTCGCCGCTGCTGGTTGAAATCGTCACTTGCCGTGCCTTCGGCACGCCTTTGACCGCATGGACAATAATGTTTTCCTGGAGCACGTCGTCCTGGGAGAACGCCGCCGAACGCGAATCGAAGACGTGTAAGCGGCGCAAGGACATGGTTTTTAGGAAGTCCTCACGAAACGGCCTAAAGTAAGGCCCGTTGCAAAAACTTCGCGGGGTGATGGCAACCAGTTCCCCACCCTTGATCAGCAGTTTGGTGATGAGGGCGACGAAACCGGTGTAAAGGTTGCTCGTTTCGATCACGGCGGAGCGCAAGGCCTGGCGCGCCGGCGAATCGCTCCGAATTTTGCGGTATGGTGGATTGACAATGGCGGCATTGAATTGCAAGGGTTGGCCCGAAAACAGATCTCCCGACACCATTGGCGCAGTGGTTTCGATAAAATCCTCGAAACGCAGCGTGGATGAGAAATCGATCCCGGCTCGGTTGCAGAGGCGCTTGCATTCCGCCATAGTGTTCCGCAACGGCTCGAACATGGCCGGATCCAACTCAAAAGCAGTGACCGCGATGCTCTTGGGTTTATGCCGCCCAACACATATTTGGCGCACGAGTGCAGCCGTCAATGCGCCAGCTCCGGCTCCTGCATCCAAAAGTTCCCAATGGCTCCATTGGGCCTCAAATAGCGATGCCATGAATTCCGCAACGTGGGTAGGGGTCAAAAACTGGCCCAACTCGTGGAGAGACGCCTGAGTTTTGCATTCAATCGCAGGCTGTGTTTCGAGAACTGGCATTTTAGATGTTTAGGCCCGAGAGCCTACCAGCTAAGAATCGTCTTGCGAAGGGCCGTCGTCAAGCCTGCCTCGGTCTAGCTGGCTAATGCAGAGACACCCACTCTTCTTAACCTCCTCTACCCTATCACCTTGCCCATCCGCTTTTGCAGGCTTGAGGCCCGATTCCTGCGTTTTTTTGCATCTTAGGGTTGTTTTTCGGACGGCGGGCGGGCATCGTGGGGGTTGTTGCTTAACTCCCCCGCATGAAGACTTCTGAAGTAATTGCCCGTCTCGCGCAGATGCGCGTGATTCCTGTCATTGTCCTGGAAAACGCCGGCGACGCCCAGCCGCTGGCCGAGGCCCTGTTGGCCGGGGGGTTGCCGTGCGCGGAGATCACGTTCCGCACGGCGGCGGCGTTGGAGGCCATTCGCGCGATCGCGAAAATTCCCGGCATGTTGGTGGGCGCGGGCACGGTGCTCAAGCCGGAGCAGGCGCAGGCCGCCGCGGACGCCGGGGCGCAGTTTATTGTGACACCGGGTTTCAACCCGCGCGTGGTCGCCTATTGCGTAAGCCATGGCATCCCGATCACGCCGGGGGTCAGCGACCCGACGAGCATCGAAATGGCGCTGGAACATGGTCTCGACGTGGTCAAGTTTTTCCCCGCCGAAGCCTGCGGCGGGCTGAGTTACCTGAAGGCCATCGCCGCGCCGTATAGCATGATGCGCTTCATCCCGACCGGGGGCATTGAGCCGGGGAATTTGCGCGAGTATCTGGCGTTCCCGAAAATCGTCGCCTGCGGCGGCACCTGGATGGTGAAGGCCGATTTGCTGAAGAACCGCGACTGGGCGAAAATCACCACGCTCACGCGCGAGGCCGTGGCGCTCGCCCAAACGCCGCAAAGTTGAACTGGCCACGTTGTTTTTTCCTTTGAATTTTTATGCTCACGATTGACCCAACATTGGCCGCCGCTGACCTGCGCCCGGCGCTCGGGCGGTTCTGGCAACTGTCGGGTGAAAAAATCCGGTTGATCGAAAAGAAGTTCGACCCGGCGCGCGGCGCGCCCGTCTTCACCGCGGCCGGCGCCTACACGGCGCGGGGCTGGACGGAGTGGACGCAGGGCTTCCAATTCGGCTCCGCGATTTTGCAGTTTGACGCGACCGGCGACGAGGAATTCCTGCGCCTGGGCCGCGCGAACACGGTGGCGCGGATGGCCCCGCACGTCTCGCACACGGGTGTGCACGACCACGGTTTCAACAATGTCTCGACCTACGGTAATTTGCGCCGGCTCATGCGTGAAAAGCGCATTCCCATGCAGGAGTGGGAATTGAATTTTTACGAATTAGCGCTGAAAATTTCCGGCGCGGTGCAGGCGGCGCGGTGGACGGAGCACGCGCGGGGCGGCTTCATTTACTCCTTCAACGGGCCGCATTCGCTGTTTGTGGACACGATTCGTTCGTGCCGCGCGCTGGCGCTGGGCCACGCGCTCGGCCACAGCCTCTGCGGCGAAGGCGACCGGCGCTCAAGCCTGCTCGAACGCGCGCTGGCGCACATCCGCTCGACCGCGGAGTTTTCGGTGTATTACGGCAAGGGGCGCGATATTTACGACGTGCGCGGGCGGGTTGCGCATGAGTGTGTGTTCAACACCAACGACGGGGCGTTCCGCTGCCCGAATTCGCAGCAGGGCTACACCGGCTTTTCAACATGGACGCGCGGGCTGGCCTGGTCGCTGCTGGGTTTTGCCGAGGAGCTGGAATTTTTCGCCACGCGGCCCGATGCGGAATTAAAATCGCTGGGCGGACGGCGCGCACTGGAGGCGATGATGCTCAAGGCCGCGACGGCCACGGCGGACTTCTACATCGCCAACACGCCGACGGACGGCGTGCCGTATTGGGACGCCGGCGCACCGGGCTTGGTGCACCTCGGCGATTATCTGGACGAGTCGGCCGATCCGTTCAACGACCACGAACCGGTGGATAGTTCGGCGGCGGCCATTGCCGCGCAGGGGCTGTTGCGGCTCGGGCATTTTCTCGGCGCGCGCGGGCAAAAAAAATCCGGCGCACGCTACTGGCAGGCGGGACTGACAGTATTCCGCACCCTGCTGGGCGAGCCATACCTCAGCACGGAAAAGTCGCACCAGGGGCTGGTGCTGCACTCGATTTACCACCGGCCCAACGGGTGGGACTATGTGCCGCCCGGCGCACGCACGCCGCGCGGCGAGTCCTCGATGTGGGGTGACTACCACGCCCGCGAGTGCGCGCTGTATTTGGAGCGCATTATTGCGGACGGTCCTTATCATACGTTTTTTTAAGGATGGAAAATGGAAGATGGAAAATGGAAAAATGAAAACCGGTCGAGCGAGCAATTGTTTCGTCTTTTTTCCATTTTCCATTTTCCATCTTCCATTATATCCATTCTTTCCATGCCCGCCGCTCCGCTGACTGATTTTTCCCGCCTGTGCCTGCACACGATTACGACCAAATCCTGGTCGCTGGACCAGGCGTGCCGGGAATACGCGCGCGCGGGTGTGAAAGGCATCAGCGTCTGGCGCGACACACTGGAAGGGCGCGATGCCACGATGGCGGGGCGGCGTTTGCGCGCGGCGGGCCTTGAGGTGGTTTCGCTGGTGCGCGGGGGATTTTTTGCGGCCACTGACGCGGCAGGCCGGCAAAAGGCGCTGGATGAAAACCGCCGCTGCATTGATGAGGCGAAGGCGCTGGGCGCGCCGCTGATTGTGCTGGTTTGCGGCGCGGCGCTCGGGCAGCCGCTGGTAGAATCGCGCCGGCAGATTGCGGAGGGCATCGCCGCGATTTTGCCGCACGCGCGGGCAGCAGGCGTTAAGCTCGCCATCGAGCCGTTGCACCCGATGTATGCCGACACGCGCTCGGCCATCAACACGCTCCGGCAAGCCAACGACCTGGCGGCGCAGTTCGACGCCTCGGTGGGCGTCGCGGTGGATGTGTATCATTTGTGGTGGGACGACCAGTTGGAGGCGGAAATCGCGCGCTGCGGCAAGCTCGGCAAATTGTTCGCCTATCATGTGTGCGACTGGCGCACGCCGACGGTGGACTTGCTCAACGACCGCGGCCTGATGGGCGAGGGCTGCATTCCGCTGCGCGAGATACGCGCCTGGGTCGAGGCCGCGGGCTTCCAAGGCTTTATCGAAGTCGAGATTTTTTCTAATCGCCTCTGGCAGACGGATCAGGTGGAATTCGTGCGCAAGATCCAGGCCGCCTACCTCCAGCACACCTAACTACCCCTTATCCCCTATGAGCAAAGACCTGAAAGTCCACCGTGTGGGCATCATTATGAACGGCGTGACGGGCCGCATGGGCACCAACCAGCACCTGCTGCGCTCGATCTCGGCCATCATGAAACAAGGCGGCGTGCGCGTCGGCCCGAACGAGGTTATTTTTCCCGATCCACTGCTGGTCGGGCGCAACGAGGACAAGCTGCGCAAACTGACCGAGATTTCGGAGGCCAAAAAATTCACGACTGATCTGGCGGGCGCGCTCAAGGACCCGGCCTATTCGGTGTATTTTGACGCGCAGGGCACGCTGCAGCGCGCGGCGGCGGTGAAGGCCGCGGCGGCGGCGGGCAAGCATGTCTATTGCGAAAAGCCGACAGCGGTGACGACGGCGAAGGCGTTGGAACTCTACCATTTTTGCAAAAAGGCCGGGGTAAAAAACGGCGTGGTGCAGGACAAGCTCTGGCTACCCGGTTTTCTGAAATTGCGCAAGCTGATTGACGCTGGGTTTTTCGGAAAGATTCTCTCGGTGCGCGGCGAGTTCGGCTACTGGGTCTTCGAGGGCCACACGGTGGCGGCGCAGCGCCCGTCGTGGAACTACCGCAAGCAGCACGGCGGCGGCATCATTATTGATATGTTGTGCCATTGGCGCTATATGCTGGACCAGTTGTTCGGCCCGGTGCTGTCGCTCTCCTGCCTGGGCGCGACGCACATTCGCGAGCGGGTGGACGAGAGTGGCAAGCCCTACAAATGCACGGCGGACGACGCCGCTTATGCGACGTTCGAGATCAAAGGCGGCATTATCGCGCACATCAACAGCTCGTGGTGCGTGCGCGTGCGGCGCGACGACCTGGTGGTCTTCCAGGTGGACGGCACGCAGGGCAGCGCGGTCGTCGGCCTGCGCAAGTGCTGGGTGCAAAGTTACCAGAACACGCCGCGCCCGGTGTGGAACCCCAACGTCGAGCAGCCAATGAATTTTTTTGAAAACTGGGCCGAAGGTGCCCGATGCCGGAACTTATGAGAACGCCTTCAAAATCCAGTGGGAGCTGTTCCTCAAACACGTCGTGCTCGACACGCCGTTCCAATGGACGCTGCTCGAAGGGGCGAAAGGCGTGCAGCTCGCGGAGCTGGGCCTGAAGTCCTGGCAGAAGCGCGCGTGGGTGGATGTGCCGAAACTCAAGTAGGTGTTTTAGTTTCTAGTTTTTAGTTCTTAGTTGAAGAACTGAAGATTCCACCACCCATCGTTGCTAAACCTTGAACTTAAAACCAAGAACTAGAAACTAAGAACTATGCGTCGCATCGCATTAATCACGGGCGGGAGCCGGGGCATCGGCTATGGTTGCGCGGAGCACCTGGCGCGCGCGGACTTTGACCTGGCCATCAACGGGGTGCGCGAGGAAAAGGAGGCTGCTCCGGCGCTTAAGGCGTTGCGCAAGCTCGGCGCGAAGGTCGTGTATTGCCGGGGCGACATCAGCTTGGCCAAGGAACGCACTGCGATTATCGAACGCGTGCGCGAGAAATTCGGGCGGCTGCATGTGTTCGTCAGCAACGCGGGGGTTGCGCCGAAAGTGCGCGCAGACGTGCTCGAAACCTCCGAGGCAAGCTGGGATCATGTCGTCGGGGCGAATTTGAAGGGCGGCTTTTTTCTCACGCAGGCGGCGGCGAAATGGCTGGTCGAGCAGAAGCAGGCCGACCCCAAGGGTTTTCACGGGTGCATTATCATTGTCAGCTCGATTTCGGCGACAGTCGTCTCGACCAACCGCGGCGAGTATTGCGTGTCGAAGGCCGGGCTGGCGATGGTCGCGGCCCTGTTCGCGGCGCGGCTGGGCGAATACGATATTCCGGTTTATGAACTGCGCCCGGGCGTCATCAAGACCGACATGACGGCGGGCGTGACGGCGAAGTATGACAAGCTGCTCGGCGAAGGCCTCGCGGTCACGCGCCGCTGGGGCACGCCGGACGACGTGGGCCGCGCGGCCGCCGCGCTCGCCCACGGCGACTTCCCCTACTCGACTGGCGCGGTCATCATGGTAGATGGGGGCTTGGTGATGCCGCGGTTGTGAGGCAATTTATGGCCATCGAATACAAACGCAAAGGTGGGGACGCCTCTCCGAGGCGTCCGCGGATCCCGCCAAGGCGGGAGAGAAACGTCCCTACCGCAATTGAAGAAAGCTGGAAACAAGAGATTCGCCGTCGTCTTGCCGAAATTCAAAGTGGCCGGGACACGGGCATCCCGGGTGAAGTGGTTTCCGCCCGCATCCGCAAAATTGTCGGTCGGTGAGTCGAACATTATTTGTATTCTATACGAATTTGCTCTTTGCGAAAGTTAGCCAGTTTTTGATCCTGTTGGCGCGGGACCATCGTTCAGTTTTATGCCAGTGAGTGAGGATTCCAATAAGTTTTGCGGATTCAGGAGACCAAACGTTTTTATTTCTTGCTACATTTAGTATCCAAACGCCTCCACCACTCATTCCTGGAGCGTCAGGCAGATCAACAAATTTGCGGGTAACGGTTTGCTATTTTTATGCAGGTTCCACTTCCAATTGCATCAATTGCATTTCCGTTATGTGAAATAATGCAAACCGAAGTTCGTTTAAGGTACAAACTGAACGCATCAGCACTTTGACTCAAAATTTCAAAAGCCTTTGGATGAATTTCACGCATCCTCAGTAAAAGACAAGAAAATGCTAAGAGCTTATCCGTAAATAAAAGTTGTTCGTCTGCAAACAATAAGCGCGCTGGCGAGACAGAGCAAGGCTTCGTGGGAGGCGGCGGTTTTCTCAAACCGCACGAGGAGTTTGCGGTAGCGGTTGAGCCAGGAAGCGGTGCGTTCCACCACCCAGCGACGGGCTTGGCCGGTGGATCGGCGCGGGGCTGGTTTGGCTCCGCGGGCAGGCACATGCGGACGGTAGCCGTATTGGCGCATGGTGCGCAGGCCCGGTTTCCCCCAGTAACCCTTGTCGGCACACAAATGGGCCGTGCGCCGGTCGTGGCGCTGGCGCAACGTGCGGCGCACCAGCGTCACGTCGTGTTCATTGGCCCCGGCGACGATGAGCGACAGCGGGACGCCACGGGCGTCCACCAGCACGCTGCGCTTGCTCCCATTTTTTTCCCCGGTCGGTGGGGTTGGCTCCCACCGCTTCGCGCGCCAGAGGGGCCTTGACCAGGGAGCCATCGATGCTTTGCCACCGCCACGCGATGCCCTCCAATTCATCGTAGTCGGCCAGACCGGCCCGCCACAACGCCTCGAAGAATCCGGCGGCGTGCCACTGCTGAAAGTATTTGTGCACGGAACTGGCGCTGCCATACCGGGCCTTGGACAGCGCTTTCCACTGGCAACCCGTGCGCAGCACGTAAACCACCGCCTCGAAGATGCGTCGAGGCGCGAGGGCCTTGCGGCCCGCGCCTGCGGCGCGACGGTAGCGCCCGCCCGCCTTCCGGCCGGCGCGCGCGGGAACCAAAGGCTCGACTTTGGCCCAGAATTCATCAGAGATTTCCCAGGAGGATAGTCGCGGCATCCCCGCAGTTTATCCCGCCGCCTTCTCAACGCAATCCTTATTTACGGATAAGCTCTAAGTGTAGCAACCTAAAAGCAGCTTGGTATTGGAAGAATGGTTGCTGAAAATCCATTTATTTCATATAAATCTTTCCCTTGCCGAGGGCGGATTATTGTTTCAACATAAGCGCTCTTTCACCCCATGGAAATCATCCGCACGCACAGCCCCGAGGGTTTTAAGCAACTGGACACCGCCGCGCTGCGGCGCGACTTTCTTGTCGCCGGGCTGTTTGCGCCCGGCAAAATCGGGATGCGTTATTGGGAGGTGGACCGCACGATCATCGGGGGCGCCGCGCCGCTGGCCGAGGCGCTGGAATTGACAGCGACCAAGGAACTGCTGGCGGCGAATTATTTTTGCGAGCGGCGCGAGGTGGGCATCGTCAACCTCGGCGGGCCGGGCACAGTCGAGACCGACGGCACCGGTCATTTGTTGAACAAGCTTGATGCGCTCTACGTGGGCCGAGGCACGAAAGCCGTGAAGTTTTTCTCGAAGGATGCCGCGAAGCCCGCGCAGTTTTACTTCGTAAGCTACCCGGCGCACGCGGCGCACCCGACCAAGCGCGTGCGCAAGGCCCAGGCCCAGGTGCTCGAACTCGGCGCGCCAGAGACGGCGAACCGCCGCAAGCTTTGCAAGTTAATCGTGCCGGGTTTGGTGGACACCTGCCAGTTGGTGCTGGGCGTGACGCTGCTGGAAAAGGGCAGCGTGTGGAACACGATGCCGTGCCACACGCACGAGCGCCGCTCGGAAGTCTATTTATATTTTGACGTGCCGCCGAAGGCGTTCGTCACGCACTACCTGGGCCGGCCCCAGGAAACGCGCCATTTGATTGTGCGCGACCGCGAGGCGGCGCTGTCGCCGAGCTGGTCCATCCACTCCGGCTCGGGCACCTGCGCCTACGGGTTCGTATGGTGCATGGGCGGGGAAAACCAGGAATTCACCGACATGGACGGCGTGGCGATGGAGGACTTGCGATGAACGACATGCGCAAAGTTTTGGACACGTTCCGGCTCGACGGGCGGGTGGCGATTGTCACCGGCGCCTCGCGTGGGCTGGGCGCGGCGATGGCGAGCGCGCTGGCCGAGGCGGGCGCGAAGATTGCGCTCGCGGCGCGCGGCGAGATGAAAGGCGTGGCCGCCGGCATCCGCGCGCGCGGCGGCGTGGGCGAAGAATTCCCCACCGACCTGGCCGACCGGGCTGCGCCGAAAAAATTGCTGGACGCCGTGGAGCAGCATTTCGGGGGCGCGGACATTCTGGTCAACAACGCCGGCATCATCCGCCGCGCGAATTTTATCGAGTATACCGACGAGGACTGGGACGCGGTCATGGACGTGAACATCCGCGCGGCGTTTGTTTTGAGCCGCGAATTTGCGAAGCGGCTGGCCGCGCGCAAAGCGCCGGGGCGCATCATCAACATCGCCTCGATGTTGTCATTCCAGGGCGGCATCCGGGTGGCGGCCTACACGGCGGCCAAGAGCGCACTGGCGGGGCTGACCAAGGCGATGGCGAACGAACTCGCGCCGCTGGGCATCTGCGTCAACGCCATCGCGCCGGGTTACATGGCCACGGACAACACGACGGCGCTGCGGGCCGATCCCGTGCGCAACAAATCCATCCTCGAACGCATCCCGGCCGGGCGCTGGGGCGAACCGACGGACCTCAATGGCGCGGTGGTTTTCCTCGCGTCGGACGCGGCGGCGTATGTCCACGGCATCACGCTGCCGGTGGATGGCGGCTGGCTGGCGCGTTGAAGCGGCGCGATATTTTGCCGGCGAATTTTTGTCAACCCACCCCACCCCATGAAATTGAGTGTGACGCGGATTTGCGCCGCCGGTGGAGCGGCGCTGGCGATGTTATTGCTGGCGTCCCTTTCCGCGCGCGCGGCGGAGGCCGCTCCCGCCGCGATTGCAGCCGCGCCCACTCCGGCAAAATTCAGCGGCGCGACGGCGGTGGAATGGTCCGCGCGCATGGCGGATTCGGAAGTGAAGCGGCAGGGCGGTGCGGCCAAGCCGAAATGGGACTACACCGACGCGTTGTTCGCGACCTCCCTCCTGCAACTGGGCGACGCGACGAACAAACCGGCTTACGGCGATTATGCGGCAGCATTGATTGGCGGATGTGTGGCCGCGGACGGAACGATTGCGGGTTACAAGGCGGGCAATCATACGCTGGATGACATCGCGCCTGCGCGCGTCCTTTTGGCGCTCGACCAGCGCAAGCAAGATCCGCGCTATGAACAGGCGGTGAAACTGGTTCGCGCGCAATTCAACGAGCAACCGCGCACGAGCGACGGCGGTTTTTGGCACAAGCAAATTTACGCCAACCAAATGTGGCTGGACGGCCTATATATGGGCGAGCCGTTCTACGCCGGCTATGCCCAGGCGTTCCACGAACCGGCGGATTTCGACGACATCACGAAGCAAATTCTTTTGGCGGACCAGCACACCTATGACGCGAAGACGGGCCTCTTTTACCACGGCTGGGAAGACACCCGGCTGCAAAGCTGGGCGGACCAGGCGACCGGCCACTCGCCGAGTTTTTGGGGCCGCGCGGTCGGCTGGTATGCGATGGCCATCGTGGACGTGCTGGATGATTTGCCTGCCGACCACCCGAACCGCGCCAAGGTGATTGGTGTGTTGCAACGGCTGGCCGACGGCGTCACGCGCTGCCAGGACGCGAAATCAGGCTTGTGGTGGCAGGTTTTGGACCGGGGTGGGCGCGAGGGAAACTATCTCGAAGCGTCGGCCTCGAGCATGTTTGTTTACGCACTGGCGAAAGGCGTGAACAAGGGCTATTTGCCCGCGGAAAAATATGCCCCCGTCATTACGCGCGGGTTTCAAGGCCTGTTGGATTATTTAGTCAAGATCAACGCGGACGGGACGGTCAGCTTGACGAATGTTTGCGTCACGGCCGGCCTCGGCAGTTCCGGCGGCACGAGCACGTATCGCGACGGCACCTATGATTATTACGTCAACCACACGCAGAAGGCCGATAACGATTTGAAAGGCGTGGGCGCTTTTATTCTCGCCGGAATCGAAATGTCGCGGCTCGGCGCGCCAGCGGTGGCAGCCGACCTCACCCCTGAACAGGTTGCCAAAATGGGCTGGGACGCGCTGCCGGTGATTTTGAAGCACATTAATGCACCGGTGTTTCCCGATAAAAATTTTCCCATAACGGATTATGGCGCGAAGGCCGATGGCAGGACGGATTGCACCGATGCCATTCGCCAAGCCATTGAGGCGTGCAACAAAGCCGGCGGCGGGCACGTCCTCGTCCCGAATGGCACATTTTTGACGGGCGGCATCCGGCTGTTGAGCAACGTGGATTTGCATTTGGCGGATAACGCGACGCTACAGTTCGTGGTGGATTTGAGTGAATATCCGAAGGTGCTGGTGCGGCACGAAGGCGTCGAGCACACGGATGTGGCGCCGCCGATTTACGCCTTCGAGCAGGAAAACATCGGCGTCACCGGCAAGGGCACCATTGACGGCGGCGGCGAGAACAACTGGGTGGCGCAGGTCGGCTCGAATTCGCGCCCGAATTTTGTGGTGCCGTTCCGCTGCAAAAACGTGCTGATCGAGGGCCTGACGGTGCATAACTCACCGATGTGGGAAATTAATCCGGTGTATTGCACCAACGTCATCGTGCGCGGGTTGAACATTGACAGCCACCAGGCCAACAACGACGGGTGCGACCCGGACTCGTGCCGTTACGTCCTGATTGACAACTGCACCTTCGACACAGGTGACGACTGCATCGCCATCAAATGCGGCAAGGACGACGACGGCCGCCGCGTGAATCTCCCGACGGAATTTGTCATTGTGCGCAACAGCACGATGAAGGCCGGGCACGGCGGAGTCACGCTGGGCAGCGAATGCACGCCCGCCATTCGCAACGTTTTTGTCGAAGACTGCAAAATGAGCAGCCCGCAACTCAACGCCTTTTTCCGTTTTAAGAACAGCCCGTCGCGCGGGGGCATCATCGAGAATGCGTATATGCGCAATGTGGACGTGGGCAGCGTGGCCAAGGGGAATTCCAACGCAGGCATCCTGATTCAATACAATTACCAGTCCTCGCAGGGGAATTACATTCCCATTTTGCGCAACGTGAATATCACCCATGTCACCGGGGCCAATATCCCGAAGCTGGTGCTGCTGCAAGCGGGCGCCACGGCCATCATCGAAAACATCCAGGTCAAGGATTGCACCTTCACCGGGCCGAATCCGGCCGAGCTGGAGCAGAACCCGGGCCAGATTACTTTTACCAACGTCACCATCACGGCGCCGGCTGACGCCGCTCCGCCGCCAGCGACGCCTTGACCTCCCATCCGGCGCGATTTTTTATGCGTATGTTTTTTGGGCCTGAACGGCGAATCGCGCGGCTCCTCGCCGTCTTGCTGATTGGCGCGCCGGCGGCGGGCTGCGCCACTTCTTTCGCGCCCACCGGTTGGGACGCGGAACCGGCGATCCTTGCACGCATTCATGCGCCGGAGTTTCCGGAGCGGGATTTCCCGATCACGGATTTCGGCGCGAGGGCGGACGCCGCAACCGTTGACACGGACGCAATTCGCCAAGCCATCGCGGCCTGCCACGCGGTGGGTGGCGGGCGCGTCGTGGTGCCGGCGGGCGTGTTTCTCACGGGCGCGATTCATTTGCTCAGCAATGTCAACCTGCATCTAGAAGCTGGCGCGACACTCAAGTTCAGCGCCGACCCGGCGCGCTACCTGCCAGTGGTCTTCACGCGCTTTGAAGGAATCGAATGCCTGAATTATTCGCCGCTCATTTACGCTTTCGAGCAGGAGAACATCGCCGTCACCGGGGCGGGAGTACTCGACGGCTCGGCCGGGCCGGGCCAATGGTGGAACTGGCTGCGTGGGCCGGACGGGCAGAATTTGCCCGATGCACCGCAAAACGCCGACTCGCGCCAACTCAACGCGCTGAGCGACCAGGGCGTGCCGCCCGCGCAACGCGTATTCGGGGCGGGGCATTTTTTGCGCCCGAATTTCATCCAGCCCTACCGTTGCCAAAACGTCCTCATCGAAGGGGTGACGATCCGCAATTCACCCATGTGGGAAATGAACCCGGTGCTGTGCACCAACGTCATTGTGCGCGGCGTCAATGTGGATTGCCCCGCCGGCCCCAACAACGACGGCTGCGACCCGGAATGCAGCAAGGACGTATTGATCGAGGACTGCACCTTCCAGACCGGCGATGACTGCATCGCCATCAAATCGGGCCGCAACGATGATGGCCGCCGGGTCGGGGTGGCGGCGGAGGACATTATCGTGCGCCGCTGCACGATGAAGAACGGGCATGGCGGCGTGGTCACCGGCAGCGAAATTGCCGGCGGCTGCCGCAATGTCTACCTCGAGGACTGCCGGATGGACAGCCCGAACTTGGAACGGGCACTGCGCTTCAAGAGCAACGCCGTGCGCGGTGGGATCATCGAAAATATTTTGGTGCGAAATCTTACCATCGGCCAGGTCAAAGAGGCGGTGGTGACGGTGGATTTTCTCTATGAGAAAGGCGCGCAAGGCCCGTATCGGCCGGTGCTGCGCAATGTGGAACTGCGGAACGTGACCTGCGCGTCCGCGCCGCGCGTTTTGCATGTGTTGGGCTTTCCCCGCGCGCAGATTGACGGGATTCAATTGTGTGGATTGCGCTTTCCAGGGGCTGACTGCGCCCGAGCTGGTTCTTGACGCCGGGGCGATAACGTTTCAAAACACTCGTTTGGAGCCGAAGGAAATACCCCCGAGCCTGAGCACGCGACCCCATCCCACCATCCCTACCCCACCCCTCACCCCCACCCCATGAATTCCACCCCCGTTGATACCCGTCCGGCCACCCGTTACCGCTGGATCATTTGCCTGCTGCTATTCTGGGTCACCACCGCCAATTACATTGACCGCAGTGTTTTTGGCAATCTGGCGCCCGAGTTGCAAAAACACTTCGGCTGGTCGGACGGCACCTATTGGTATATGACCATGTGCTTCAGCGCGGCCTATGCGGTGAGCTTGCTGGTGATGGGCCGCGTAATTGACGTGATCGGCTTGCGCTGGGGCTTTGTGCTCGCCTGTGCGTTTTGGGGCCTCGCCTCGATGAGCCACGCCTTGGTCACGAGCATCGCCGGATTTTTTCTGGTGCGCGTGTTGCTCGGGCTGGGCGAGGGCGGCAACTTTCCCGCCGCCATCAAGACCGTGGCGGAATGGTTTCCGAAAAACGAACGCGCCTTGGCCACCGGCTTGTTCAATTCCGGCTCCAACATTGGCGGAATTTTTGTGCCCATTGCGCTAACCGCGCTGATTCCGGTGCTCAACGGCCTCACCATCGCCGGCCATGTGGTGGGCTGGCGCGGCGCGTTTCTGGCCACCGGGATGATTGACCTGCTCTGGATCGTGGCCTGGCTGGCCTTTTACCGCAAGCCGGCGGAGCATCCAAGCGTGTCGCCGGCGGAACTGGCCCTGATTAACAGCGAGCCACCCGAGGCGACCGTCAAAGTTCCGTGGCGTCGGCTGTTCCAATATCGCCAAGCCTGGGCCTTTGTCGTCGGCAAAACCATGACGGACTGTTTCTGGTGGTTTTATCTCTTCGGGTCGCCCTCTTTCTTTCACGACCGCTTCGGCCTCGACCTCAAGGGCCGCACGGGGCCGGTGGCCACGATTTATGTGCTGGCGTCGGTCGGCAGCATTGCCGGCGGCTGGCTGTCGGGACATTTCATGAAGAAAGGGTGGACGACGAACAAGGCGCGCAAAATTACGATGCTGATTTGCGCGGCGCTGGTGCTGCCGGTGGTGTTTGCCACGGTTTCAGACAACCAGTGGATCGCGGTGGCGTTGATGGCAGTGGCGGCGTCCGCGCACCAGGCCTGGTCGGCCAATCTTTTCAGCCTTTCGTCCGATATGTTTCCACGCCGGATGGTGGGCTCCGTCACTGGTTTGGGCGGGATGGCCGGCTCGCTCGGCGGCATGGTGCTCTTTGCGCTGACCGGCTTCATTAAGAACCGGGGTTACAGCTATGTCCCGATATTCATCGCGGCGGGCGGAGCCTATCTGTTGGCGTTGTTGTTCATCCACCTGCTCGTGCCGCGGCTCGAGCCGGCGAAGGTGGACGAAGTGCCCACCGCCTGATTTTTGTCCGGAATTTTTGCGCCATGACGAAAAGAATTCTTTGCGGCACGGTGTTAATGGCGGCGGCTTTTCGATTCGCGGCCGGGGCGGATACGTCTGTACTGCCCACCCCGCCAGCGGCATGGTCGCCGGATTTGGGCGATGGCACCTATAAAAACCCGATCATCTTCGCCGATTATTCCGACCCGGATGTGACGCGGGTGGGCGATGATTTTTATCTGGTGTCGTCGTCCTTCACCTGTGTGCCGGGTTTGCCGATCCTGCATTCAAAAGATTTGGTCAACTGGACAATCATCGGTCACGCGCTGCAGAAGCAAGTGCCCGAGGAGCATTTCAACGCAGTGCAGAGTGGCGGAGGGGTGTGGGCGCCGTCCATCCGCTTTCATGCGGGCAAGTTTTATATTTTTTATCCCGACCCGGATAACGGAATTTACATGGTTACCGCCACCGACCCGGCGGGCGCGTGGAGCACGCCGGTGCTGGTGAAGGCAGGCAAGGGCCTGGAAGACCCCTGTCCATTGTGGGATGACGACGGGAAGGTCTGGCTCGTGCATGCCTGGGTTGGCTCGCGGGCGGGGCGCAACAACATCCTGACGCTGGTGCCGCTCAGCGACGACGACGCCAAAGCCACCGGGGACGGGCAGGACATCATCCTCGGTGCAGATTTTAAGGTCACCACGCTGGAAGGCCCGAAGTTTTACAAACTCAAGGGTTACTACTGGATTTTTGCGCCAGTAGGCGGCGTGGGCGGTGGCACCGAGGCTGTCTTCCGCTCGAAAAACGTGGCGGGGCCGTATGAAATGCGCATCGTCCTCGCGCAAGGCGGCACACCCGTCAACGGCCCGCATCAGGGTGGACTCGTGGACACGCCTGACGGCAAGCAGTGGTGGTTCATTCACTTTCAGGATCGGGCGGCAGCCACGCCAAAGGGAGCCGAAGGCCGCGTTGACCATCTGGAGCCAGTCGCCTGGCGCGAGGATGGCTGGCCGGTCATCGGCAACGACCCGAACAACACCGGAACAGGTGAGCCGGTGCTCACTTTTAAAAAGCCGGAGGTGGGTAAAACTTATCCCGCCGCCACGCCGCAGAGTTCGGACGAATTTAATTCACCCGCGCTCGGCCTACAATGGCAGTGGCTGGCGAACCCGCAGGCCCATTGGTTTTCGCTGACCGCGCAACCGGGCCGCCTGCGCCTCTATGCCCAGCCGGCCAACGCCAGCCTGGTGCGCCAGCCCAATTTGCTGTTACAAAAAATTCCCGCACCCGCGTTCAATGTCGTCACCCGGATAAATTTCTCGCCCCTGGCGGAGGGGGAAACCGCCGGGTTGATCATTTATGGCTCGCCATGCGCATGGATTGGGTTGAAAAAAACCGCCGGCGGCGACGGTTGGCGGGTAAGCCAGACAGTCAGTCGCCCAGGTGCGGCCAACGCACCCGACATCGTCGCGGAAGCGGCGGGCGCGGCGGTGAACGCGAACTCGCTTTATCTCGCCTTCTCCATGACCGCCGATTCGCGCGCGCAGTTCAGCTACAGTGAAGATGGGCAGAACTACACCACACTCGGCGCACCCGTGGCCATCGCCGCCATCCGCAACAGTTGGATCGGCGCAAAATTCGGCCTGTTCGCCGTGAATTTCAGAACGCCCGGCGATTCAACCGCGGCCCCATCCGGCTATGCGGACTTTGCTTGGATCCACGTCGTGCCCGTCGGTAGCCAACCATGACCACCTTAAGGGTTCGCAGTCGCCGGTTTGATGGGTGCGGTTCCGGTGGTAGTTGTGTCCGGTGCTGCCGGTGGATTGGACTCGGCGACTTTGGTGGCGCTGTCCGTCGGCGTTAACTGTTTGTCCAAGCTCAGCCAGTCCCCCATGATCCGAAGGCTCTCACGCAATTGGATGTCATAATCCACCGGGGTGTTGGCGGGGTCGTCGTCATCGGACTTGAGGGCATCCAGGGTGAAGGCCGGCTGGCCATCCTGCTGGCTTTTGGCGGCCTCGAGGAGGACATCGGTGGATTTGTAATTGTTCTTGGCCAGGGCCTCGAGGCTCTTCTTCAAATCGTCGCGGAAGGCGATATCCTTGCGCCGTTCGGCCATGCGCGTGTCAAAATTAAGCGAAAAGTCTTTTTGCTGCTCGCGGGCTTTTTCCCAGTCAATGCGCTTCTGGAGCAGGGCAAACTCTTCCAAGCTGGTACGCCGGGCTTCGCTGGCGGCGCGCAACTTGGCCGCGAGGTCGTCGGTGACCAATGAACTGCGCCACGGCCCATCGCCTTGCAGGGTCAGCGAGAAGGGTTTGACACTGTCCCACGGGAGCGCGTGCTTGAGGTCACCTTCGCCAATGGGGAGAAAATCAATATCGGAGGGCAGTGGGATATCGGCCTTGACACCCCGGGACTGGACGGAATTGCCGTCGGGCAAATACCATTTTTCCATGGTAATCTTGGCCGCGCCCTTTTCCGTCGGTTCGCGGATGCTGGTAAACGGATACATCTGTTGCACAGTGCCTTTGCCGTGGGTGGTTTGGTCGCCAACGATGAGCGCGCGGTGATAGTCTTGCAGAGCGCCGGCCATGATCTCCGTGGCGGAGGCGCTTTGTTTGGATTCGAGCACGATCAACGGGCCGTCCCAGAGCGGAGTCGGTTCTTCGCTGGTCATGGGCCGGTCGAATCCGTTGACGGTGCGCACGCCCAAAATCGGGCTGGGGGGGATGAAGAGACCGGCGAGGTCAATCGCCTCGGTGAGGAAACCACCGCCGTTGTCGCGCACGTCGAGCACGAGGCCATGCACACCCGCGGCCTTGAGTTTGCCGATCAATTCGCTCACATCCTCCGTGGTGCTGAATTTATCGCCGTCGCTAACTTTGCCGTAAAAGGCCGGCAGATTGATCACGCCGATGGGCACGGTCTGGCTGCCGGAGGGCACCTCGATAATTTTGGCCTTGGCCAGGGAGGTGGTCATGGAGATTTTTTTCCGCTGGAGCGTAACGACTTTGGCGTCGGCGTCGCCACCGTCGGCGGGAATGATTTTCAGGCGCACGGACGTGTCTTCGGCGCCACGGATCAAGCTGACGGTTTTGTTCAGCTTGATGCCGTCCACTTCCACCAGGTCGCCGGTGGCCTGGCCAACCGCGACAATTTTGTCGCCGGGGTGGAGCAGTTTGGATTGTTCCGCGGGGCCGCCGGGGACCAATTGGCCGACGACGCAAAAATCGTCCTTGTCCTCCAACACGCAGCCAATGCCAATGAGCACGTTGCTCATCTGCGAGTCGAAGGCTTCCAAGCCATTATCCGTGAAGAAATTGCTGTGCGGGTCGTATTGGTCGGCCAGGGTGTTGAGGAAAATATCCTGAACTTCGAGCGCGTCGGTCTCATCCATGACTTTTAACAGGCTGTTGTAGCGCTTGCGCACGGCGTCCTTGGCGGCGGTGACTTTTTCGGCGAAGGTCTTGGGCGCGGCGGGCTTGGCGTCGGCCGCCGGCTTGTCCGCCGGGGCGGGGGTGGCGGGAGCTTTATCGCTCGCGGCGGACGGGGCGGCCGCGGGTGGGTTCGCGGCATCGGCAGCCTTTTTATTGGCCTGGTCAATTTCGAGCGTCTCGGAGGCCAGCAATTCGTTGATCACATCGTAACGGATTTGCTTGTCCCAGAGTTGGTCGGCTTCAGCTTGGGTGGCCGGCCAGGGCACATTGGTGCCGCCAGTGCCGGAGTCGGGGGAGGCGCTTCCATCAATGGCAATATCCCCCTGCCCGGCGGTGTCGCTGCGGTCGGGACGGAAAGTGTCGTTGCCTTGCAGGTTAATGTCGCCGTCGAGAAATTTGTTGATCCAGTCCACGCGGGCGTGAAACACATCCCGGTATTTCTGGAAAATATCGTAGGCAGGCGTGAGGTCACCGAGGAGTTCGATGTCGGTTACCAGGACCGGCGCATACTTGTCTTCGAAGGCGGTGACATCGCTCTGGAGCAAAAAAAGGTGCCGGGAATCGAGGTTGGCCATATACTCGCGCAGCAACTCGCGCTGGTCCAACTGCGCCATCTTTTGTTGCGAATAATGGTCGGCTTCCAGGTATAAGACGGTGGAGCGCGTCTCTTTGGACATCTCCTCGGTGTCAACCAGCGGCGCGGGCGCCTTGGGCGCGGACTCCGGCGGCGTGGGGACGGCCCACAAAACGGGCGCCAGGGCGGCGGCCAGCGCGGCCCCTAAAATGGTCAAACGGCGGCGGGAGGGGAATATTCCATTCATGGCAAGGATAATACTTAAGGAAGAAACAGAGTATGCACATTCCCGGCCCCTTGTCGAAGTCTCAATTTCAGGCAAAAATTCTTTTACAAATGCGGGGAAAGCGCAACCTCCGGCGGTGACGCGGGTGCCACCCTCCCCTTGGGCCGATGATTCCAATTTGTCATTTCATGCTTCATCCGTCATCCCTCATCCGTCATCCTTTGCTCCCTCCTTCTTAATTCATAATTCTTACCTCTTAATTCCTCATGCGCACTGTCTGGCGGGTTTCCAAATATATGCTGCGGTATCGCGGGCTGTTTCTGCTCACGATGCTGCTGGCCGTGCTGTCGGTGGGGGCAATGATCGCCATCCCGAAGGTGGTGCAGCACATCCTGCAAAATGTAATCGCGCAGGCCGGGCCGCGCCAGCTTTGGCTTGGCGTCGGGGCAATCGCGCTGCTCTATGCCGTGCTCAGCTTCTTCAACAGTTTGCGCATCCGCGTCAACAACTCGCTCGAGCAAAAGGTGCTGCTCGATTTGCGCAGCGACGTGCATACGCGGCTGCTCGAGCTACCGGTGTCGTTCTACGATCAGCGCAAGTCGGGCGAGATTTCCTCGCGGGTGGTGGACGACGTGGCGAACGTCGAGCGCGTGTTGCTGGACGGCACCGAGCAGGGCCTGATCGCCGTGCTGACCATCGTGGGCATCAGCCTCATCCTCTGGCATGACAACCCGCTGCTGGCGCTGTGCGCGATTTCGCCGCTGCCGGTGCTCTACACCTGGGGCATCGAACACGCGCGGCGCTCGCACAAGCGCTGGAAGCGCGTGCGCGAAACCTCGAGCGACTTGAACAGCCTGCTGGTCGAGGACATCCAGGGCAACCGTCTCATCCAGACGTTCGGCCTGCAACAGCATGAGAGCCGCCGCTTCATGAAAAAAGCCCTGGCGATGCGCGCGGCCACCCTCGACGCGATGTTCGCCTGGGCCACGTATGGGCCGGGCACGACGTTCGTCACCAACCTCGGCCTCGTCGCCATCATCGGCGTCGGTGGCTGGCTGATGTCGGTTAACCCGGATTTGTTCAACTTTCCACAACTGGTCGCCTTCGTGATGTATGCGGGGCTGCTTTACGAACCGGTCGGCCAGTTGCACCAAATCAACCAATGGATCAGCCAGGGGCGAGCCTCGGGCGAGCGCGTGTTCGAAATCCTCGACCACCCGATTGACATCGCCAGCCCGCGCACCCCCACCCCGCTGCCGCCCGGCCCGCTGGGTGCGCGTTTTGACCACGCTGCGTTTGCCTACACTGGCCGCCCGGCGGTGCTGGAGGATTTTTCGCTGGAGCTGCCCGCCGGGCGCGTGACGGCGCTCGTCGGCCACACTGGCGCGGGCAAAAGCACCGTCGCCAACCTCGTCATGCGCGCCTACGACGTGACCGGCGGGAGGGTATTGCTCGGCGGCGTGGACGTGCGCGAGTTGGATTTGCGCGAGCTGCACGCCAAGGTCGGCTTCGTCGCGCAAGACCCGTTTTTATTCGAGGGCACTGTCGCGGAAAACTTGGCGCTCGTGCGCCCGAACGTGGCCGAGGAAGCGATGCTGGCCGCGCTCGACGGGGCGGCGGCGCTCGACTTCGTCCTCGCCCTGCCCCAGGGCCTGCACACCAACATCGGCGAAAAAGGCATCCGCCTCTCGCAGGGCGAAAAGCAGCGCCTGACCATCGCGCGCGTGCTGCTGAAAAACCCGCCCTTCGTCATCCTCGACGAGGCGACCGCGAGCGTGGACACGATCACCGAGCGCCAAATCCAGCGCGCGCTGGACAATTTGATGCGCGAGCGCACCGTGCTCGTCATCGCCCACCGCCTCTCCACCGTGCGCAAGGCCGACAACATCGTCGTGCTGCACCATGGCCGTATCCTCGAGCAAGGCACCCACGACGAACTGCGCGCCGCCGGCGGCCGCTACGCCAGCCTCTGGGACCACCAGGTGGACTTGATTGACGAGCGCGAGGAGTTGCCCGCGGGGTGAGTGGGGGTGATTTTTATACCCGTTATTTTGCTGACCAAATCGCCCAATTGTGATATAGAAGTATATGGAAAACACTCAATCATCTTTCGGCGAACGACCCGAATACGAAAGTGTTCGACAGAAATATCACATTACTGAAGCGAACGTTAAATCTTTTGGCTTGTTTACTCTCATGGCGGCGGCTCTTTGCTTTGTTTTAGCTGCGTCAAGGGCATATAGCGACACCCCCGAAGGTTTGATTAAGCCACCTTCGGTTGCTGAGTTTACGCTTTGGGGCATTTTTTCATTCATTACAGGCATTGGTCTAATACGGCTTTCTACTTGGGCAAGAATTCCTGCCATCGTATTTTCTTGTTTTGCCTTGGTTCATTTCCCCATGGGCACTTTGTTCGGCGCCCTAATGCTTTATGCGATTCTCAACCCTAAAGCGGCAATGGTCTTTTCAGGCGAATACAAGCAAATCATTGCCAACACACCACAGGTAAGGCACCGTACATCTGCTTTTTGTTATATGCTTTTATTTCTATTCATTGTATTCTTTATTTGGGTAGTCGTGCATGGGTTTAGCTCCTGAAGAAACTGTGTTTTAATCGCTAAAATACACTGCAAGTACAAATTCCATCCGTGTAATCCGTGGTTCACTCTTCTGAAAAACCCCTCTTTGTTCAGCAACGCGCCGTCGAGTTCCATGAGACCGACGCGGCGGGGCTGGTCCATTTCACCAACCTCTTCCGCTGGATGGAAGCCGCCGAGCTGGCGTTTCTGCACGAGCGCGACGTGGCGGTGCTGGCCGTGGACGCGGTAAGAAATTCCGGCTGGCCGCGCGCCGCCGTCCACGCCGAGTTCCTCGCGCCGCTGCGCTTTGGCGACCAGGTCGAGACGCGCCTGTGGGTGCGCAAAATCGGGACGAGTAGCATCACCTACCGCTTTGAGGTCTGGCGCTTGAACGGCTGCGGCGGGCCGCACCTCTCCGCCACCGGTGAAATCACCAGTGTCCACGTCGCGCGCCTCAAGGGTAAAATCCGCCCCGCACCCCTGCCGGCAACGATAAAGAGAAAACTGAAGTAATGCACCGCAAAGGCGCAAAGAGCGCAAAGAGGGAATTCTGTTAATTCTGTCAAAAAAGCCTTTGCGCTCTTTGCGCCTTTGCGGTGCATTCAACTTCCCCTATGAAATTCATCGCCCATCGCGGAGCCTCCGCCCTCGCTCCTGAGAACACTGTCGCCGCCGTACGCTTGGCCGCTGCGCTGGGCGCGGATGGCGTCGAGGTGGACGTGCGGCTGACCCGCGACTGCCAGCTCGCTGTGCTCCACGACACCGACACGCGCCGCGTCGCGCCGAACCAGCCGGTCTATACCGCCAAGCGCCGCCGGTTGAAAGAGTTGCAGTCGCTGGATGTTGGTTCCTGGAAAGACCCGAAATTCGCGGGCGAACGCGTGCCTGCGCTCGGCGAAGTATTGGCCGCGCTCGGCCCGGAGCAGGAAATTTTCATCGAACTGAAGTCGCGCGAATACGACGAGATTCTGGCCAAGCTCAACCGCCTGCTCGACCCGCAGGCGGCGACCGGCTTTCCCGCCGCTCGCGTCGTGTTGATGAGTTTTGACGGCACGCTTGTGCGCAAAATCAAAAAGGCGCGGCCCGCCTGGCGCGTCCTGCTGCTGCTCAACCACAAGCCCTCGCGCCACCTGTATGGGCAAATTTTGTCGGCAGTGCGCGCTAAGTTCATAGACGGCATTGGCCAAAACCGCACCTGGGCGCTCAAGGACGAGGAATATGCCGAGTTGCGCGAGAACGGCGCAATTTTGTCGGTCTGGACGGTGGATAATCCAACGGAAGTGGCGGCGTGGAAGAAATGGGGGTTTGATTATTTGACGAGCAATCGGGCGGAAAGGATGAAGGTTGAGGGATGAAGGATGAAATTCCTGAATGCTGAATTCTGATTACTGAATGCTCTAAAATAATTGCCTGCTGCTACCCGCGCTCGGAATTGTTCGCCAGCATTCAGCAATCGGCCTTTCCGGATTCATCCTTCATCCTTATTTTAGCCTCTGATAATCTGTTCTGTCACCACAGCCAGCGGCTCCCCCGGCGCACAATCCGCGCGAATCGCCACAAATCCGCCGCGGTGCTGATCAAACCACGGCCAGACGAGCACTTTATCCGTCGGCGGGATAGGCAGCGCGTCAATTTCCTCACGCGGGAAAAAGGCAAATTCGCCCTCGTCGCCCGTAGGCGGCAACGCCGGAAGCGTTTTTTTGCAATCGAACAAAAACATCAGCCAGTGCCCGCCGCCTTCGTAATTTTTTTCGGAGATGTAGCCGAACAGGTGCAAATCCTGTGCGGTGACGGCCAAGCCGACCTCCTCGGCGGTTTCGCGGATGGCGCACTCGAAGGGCGATTCGCCGCGGGCCATTTCCAGCTTGCCGCCGATGGGGCTCCAGCAGCCGAGGTTGGGCGCCTTGCGCCGCTTGATAAGCAGCAGCCGCCCACGCGCCTCGCGCAAAAACACCAGCACGCTGATTTTGAACGCGGTCATTCCTTTTTTTTGAGTGTTACTTTTAGCGCGCGAATTTGCAAACTATTCGTTGAAGATGCTGTTATACGGGTATTGTATCGGCGCTAAAGCATTGAGCATCTCGCCATTAAAGCCCAGCAATGGCGAAGGCGGAAAAACTGCGTCGCTCGAAGTTCATTACTCGGGTGAGACTTGCTTTGCGGAATACCGGAAGTAGTCGCGCAGGTTGGCCCGCTGGCCCGCGCCTTGTTTATTGGTTGGCGTATGGGATTATATTCGCAAGCGGAATCGGTTGGCCGGGTCTTGCCTGGCGGTTACCGATCTCGCCTGGTTGACCCATTCACTGCCGACTCCGTAAGCAACCCCCCCTGCGATGTCATCGCCAGTGGAACGCCCCTCGGGATCGAATTTGGTCCAAGGATTCTGGCAGACACACGTCTTCGACAGTCAGTGGACCACCCCAGCCCTGATTTCGCTTTTTTACGAAATATCTTGCAACCCCCTTGTTTTTTACTGGTTTAGTGTCGTTGTTATCAGGTATAGTCACCTTTCACCTCCTTCCACCATGAACTGGTCCATACATCTAATCGCTACGGCGGTATTCCTTACCAGGGAATCCCGTCGAGGTTCGTTGTGCCCCAGAATTCAAGCCCGGCAGAGCGATAATCCAATGCCTAAAGATTATCTGCAAACCGCAAATATTGGTGCATCCGGAAGTGACAGGTCTTGAGCGATCGCTATCGTTAGCTTCGCCAACCCACTTCCCGCACGGAGGTGGGTTTTTTGTTGGTCCAATCCGCAACCCGCCTCCTTTGCCCGCTTGAATACGCTTCTTTTGCAAATCCTTTCCGTGGCTTCACCGCTGAGCCCAATTGAATCAGCCTGCGCCCGCGCCAAATCCCGCGGCCGTCCAATCCGTTTGGCTATGGCCAGGCGAGAGGGGCGACGGTGTGTGTTCTTTTGCGAAAATTGTCCGGGTCACGATTTTTATCGTGACCCGGATCGCCAGCCGGCGGCGTTACGCCGGTAGTAAAGCCTGCGCGGCGCGTCCCTGAACTTTTTAGATCAGGCATTAGCCCCGCTCGCTTTGCCGTCTCGTCGTCTAACCAGTGCAGGATTTCGGCTTTTCACGCTGAAGATGCGGGTGCAACTCCCGTCGGGACGTTCATTTTTAAGCGTGCGTGGCGAAGCAGCAACGCAGCGGTCTGCCAGTCCGCAGTCCCGGGTGCGACTCCCGGCGCGCGCAAGTTTTGCAGCCTTGGTGTCAATAGCAGCACAGCGGACTTTTAATCCGCAAGGTGTGGGTGCAAGTCCCACAGGCTGCACGACTTTTACGCGACGTGCCCGAGCAGCAAAGGGGCTGGTCTGCAAAACCAGTGAGCGCGGGTGCAAGTCCCGTCGTCGCGTCTATTTTTAGGGGGCATGGTGTTCAACAGCAACATTCGATGTTCGCATGGTCGAGATGCGGGTGCAACTCCCGCTGCCTCCACGCTTTACACGTCCGTAGTTCCAGGGAACTGCCCGGTCTCCAAAACCAGGCGGGCAGGTGCGACCCCTGCCGGGCGTGCCAATTTTGGGAGGCTAAGCTAATCTAGTGAAAGCGCGCGGCTGAAGCCCGCGAGAGCGCGGCGCAAAACCGCGAGCCTCCACCATTTTCCGCGGGCTGGGCGAGGTCCCCGCCTGGTCTCATAAGCCACGGCGTGGCCGGTGCAACTCCGGCGCCCGCCATTTTTCTTTATCAGGCCATGGCAGAGCAGCAATGCACTCCGTTCGGGACGGAGACAGCGCCGGTGCAAGTCCGGCTGGCCTGACTTTATTACGCAGCGGAAGACAAACAGCAGAGTCGCCACCTTGTCACGGTGGAGAGAGCGGGGGCAGCACCCGTCCGCCGCGCCCTTTTCGATCGAGGCGTCGCCAAGCAGCCAAGGCATCTGGCCTACACCCAGACACGCGGGGGTGAGAGTCCCTCCGCCTCGACCCTTTCCTTGCCGGGTAGCTCAACAGCAGAGTGTCCGGTTGTTACCCGGATGATGCAGGTGCGATTCCTGCCCCGGCAGCCATTAGCGGGTGGTGGGACAGAAGCAAGAGCGCCGGCTCATAGCAGGGGTCAGGCTGCACCTTATTACCTTGACAGAACCAACCTTCCCGCAAATTCTATCGATTATGCCGCGCAAACTACGCTTGGAATTCCCGGGAGCCGTTTACCACGTCATCAACCGGGGGAACTACCGCCACGACATTTTTGCCACCAGCGGGGCGCGGGCGGCTTTCATGAGTTGTGTCTGGGAGGCCTGCCAAAAATCGGGCTGGCGGCTGCACGCCTATGTGCTCATGCGCAACCATTACCACCTGGCGCTGGAAACCCCCAAAGGCAACCTGGTGGCGGGCATGCAATGGCTGCAGGCGACGTTTGCCAACCGCTTCAACCGGCTCCGCGGCGAGCGCGGGCATCTCTTTCAAGGACGCTACAAGGCTTTGCTGGTCGAACCCGGCGCGGCGCTGGGCCAGTTGTGCCACTACATCCACCTGAACCCCGTGCGCGCCAAAGTCGTGACCGTCGAGCGGTTGAGAAAATTCCGCGATTCCAGCTATTGGCAGCTTTGGCATCGGGCGGAACGTCCGCCTGCCCTGTGCGTGCAGACGGCGCTGCGGCAGGCGGGCGGCTTGGCCGACACCCCTGGCCGGGCATGCAGCCTACGAAAAATTTCTCGCCTGGCAGGCCGCGCACGGGCCGGTCGGGCGCAACCAGGCTTATGTGTCCCTGAGCCGGGGCTGGGTGCTGGGCAGCCCGACATTCAAGGAAAACCTGCTCAAGGAACACTCCTTGGCCGCCGACACCCGCGCCTGGGAAACCAGCGGCAAAACCCACATCCGCCAGCGCGCATGGGACCCGCGCCCTGCGGGAGGGCTTGCACCGCTTGCGCCAGCCCGAAAAAAATCTCACCGCGGGCCACTTGGCGCAGCCGTGGAAGATTGCCTTGGCGCTGTTCTTGAAGCAAACCACCCAAGCCTCGAATCCCTGGCTCGCCCTTCATTTCGGCTCGCCCAGCCCCACCTACCTCAGCAAACTCATCTGCACCCACCGCCATGACCCCCAACTCCACCCCTTCCTCCAAAAACTCAGGTAAAAAGGTGCAGCCTGGGCTTGCCCCTCTCTTCGGCCCCCAAACCGGTGGCGGCGCATTCAGCAGTCAAACTTACTTCACCGCCACGCCGAGCGGCAGCACCGCCTTGCCGTAAACTTCATTCAGCACCTGGGCCAGGCCGACATACATCGCGGAGAGGCCGCACCCAATGCCTTCGTAGCCGGTGACGTGCTCGAAGCCTTCGCCCATGTCCGAAAACTTGCCGAGCGCGAGCATGATAAAGAGCACAGTCAGGGTGGCGAAGACAACTTGCAGGGCGCGGCTCAAGCGCAGGGTGCCGACGAAAAGAACCGCCGTGAACAACCCCCATATCGCCAGATAGAAGCCAAACGCGGGACCGGCAGGGCCCTCGACCAAGGCTGCCATGGTTCCCGGCGAGGTAGACCCAATTTTGGGGAGAAGAATCAAAGCCACGAGGGAAAGCCAGAACATGCCATAGGAAAGAAAAGCGGTGGTGGCAAACGTGTTGCCCTTCTTCCATTCCATGATGCCCGCGATGACCTGCGCGGTGCCGCCATAAAAAATTCCCATGGCGAGAATCATGCTGTTCATTTCGTAGTAGCCGGCATTGTGCAGGTTGAGCAGCACGGTGGTCATGCCAAAGGCGAGCAGGCCAGGGGAGCGGGGTTTGCGGTCGTGTCTTTGAGCTGGGTCGCGACGGGGTCGGGCATGGGATGAGGGAGTTTGGGGTTAGGCAGGGGGGAGGCGGGAGGATTAACTTTCCGCAGCAGGCAAGTCAAGAACAGGTCAGATGGGATGCTGTTGGGGCGGGTCAAAGGGAACGGCGGGGCGGTATTTGGCCGCCCGGAGCCAGCCCATAATACCCTTGACGAAATCCGCCCAAAGGAGCAGTTTTCACCTGTTCAGATTCAACCCCACCCCAATCGGAGAACAGCCATGTCCACGACCCGTCGCGATTTCCTCGCCACCACCGCCACCGCTGCCGGTTTTGTCGCCACCTCCCGCTTTGCGCTCGGCCAAGCCGCGCTGGCGGCGACGCCCGCCGCCAGTCCCACGACAGCAACCCCCGCCGCCTTCACTCCCAAGTCGGCGGCCACCGCCGACTTTCTTAAATTGATCGGTCCGGATCAATCCGCCGAACTGGTCAAACGCCTGCAGAAAACCAATTTGGATATCAAAACCAAGGGGCTGAAAACCATTGACGGACGCTCCGGCGCCGGCGGGGATTTTCTAACCGGCTATCCCTACACGGAATTCTATGACTGGGATTTATACTTTGAAAATCTTTATAATGGTTACTACGGTGTTTACCCGTATTGCTACACCAACATGAAGGAGTTCCTGAGCCGCCAGCAGGCGGACGGCTACATCAACCGCTCCCTGCACAAGCAACGTGACCGCCAGCACTTCAAGCCCTTCCTCGCCCAACTCACCGTATTGGGCGCCCTCCAGAGCAACAACGACTATGCCTGGCTGAACACTTCGCCCACGACCGCGACCGTCCCCGCAAACGGCACCTATTACAACCGGCTCAAAAAATATATTGATAAGTGGTTCAGTTACGATGGCGACGGCAACGGACTGCCGACCTGGAACTCCTGCGATGCCGCGGGCAACGACAACCAATGGAGCCGCGGCGGCCAACTCGGCGCCTTTATTGACGAAGGCGTGGATTTGGCCAGCTACCTCGTGCGCGAAATGCGGGCCATGGCCATCATCGCCGACCACCTCGGCCAGAAAGACGACAGCAAGGCCTACACCGCCCACGCGGACCAGGTGTGCAAACTCATCAACAACGTCTTCTGGGACGAAAAGGACGGCATTTATTACGACCGCAACGAAAAGACAAAGGAGATGATCCGTGTCAAATCCGTCACCTGCTTTATGCCGCTGTTCTGCGGCGCGGCGACGCCCGAGCGCGCGAAACGCACCATCAACGAGCGGCTGCTCAATGAAAAGGAATTCTGGCTCGCCTACCCCGTCGCCAGCTACGCGAAGACGGAGCCGGACTACTATCAAGGCTCCCACAACGAATGCAACTGGCGCGGTTCCACCTGGGCGCCCACCAACTACATGATCTTCCAGGGCCTCATCCGTTACGGCTACAAGGATGTCGCCAAGGAACTGGCCGCGCGCCTGTTCAACATGGCACTCGTGAAAAACACCGGCTTGTGCGAATACTACAATGCGGAAGACGGTTCCGGCCTCGGCCATACGCAATTCTGGGGCTTCACCTCCCTCTATTATGTCATGCTGCTCGAATGGCACTTGAACTACGATATTTCCGACCTCGAAAAACCCTTCCGCCCCATCATCCCCGACGAACTGGGCGTAAAATTCGACGTTTAGCATCCATTCTTGTCCTCGGGCGGCGTTTTGCGGTAGGGTGGGTCGCATGGGCAACATTTTCGGCAAGCTTTTCACCATTGCCACCTGGGGCGAGAGCCACGGCGGCGGCGTTGGCGTCGTCGTGGACGGCTGCCCGCCCAACCTGCCGCTCGCGCCCTCCGACATCCAGGCCGACCTCGACCGCCGCCGCCCCGGCCAGAGCGACTTGACCACCACGCGCAAGGAAGCCGACACGGTCACCATCATCTCCGGCGTTTACGAGGGTTGCACCCTCGGCACGCCGATTGCCCTGCTAGTCGCAAACACCGACGCGCGGCCCGAGGCCTATGCGGAAATGCGCGAGAAATTCCGCCCCTCGCACGCCGATTACACGTATTTGGTGAAATTCGGCCTGCGCAACCACGAAGGCGGCGGGCGCTCATCCGCCCGCGAGACCATCGGGCGCGTCGCGGCCGGGGCCATCGCGAAAAAAATTCTCGCGCTGGGCGGCGGAGTGGAAATTCGCGCCTACGTCGAACAGGTGCAAAACATCATCCAGCCCGGGGCCGCGAAGCTAACCGCGGGCGAAGCCGTGCCCTTCCCCACCCTCGCGCAGGTCGAAGCAAACGCCGTGCGCTGCCCGGATGCAAAGACCGCGGAGAAGATGATTAAGCTTATTAAGACGATGCGCGCGCAGGGCGATTCCGTCGGCGGCGTGATTGTGGGCCGCGTGCGCGGCCTGCCGCCGGGCCTGGGCGAACCAGTATTCGACCGTCTCGAGGCGGATTTGGCGAAGGCCATGCTTTCGCTGCCGGCGACGAAGGGCTTTGAAATCGGCAGCGGCTTCGCCGGCACCAAACTGACCGGCTCGCAGCACAACGACGCCTTCGTGTCGAGCGGCGGCAAAGTGCGCACGCTCACGAACCGTTCCGGCGGCGTGCAAGGCGGCATCAGCAATGGCGAGGAACTTTTCTTCCGCGTCGCCTTCAAGCCCACCGCCACGATTTTGCAAAAACAAAAAACCGTGGACACGAAAGGCCACGCAACGGAACTCATGGGCCGCGGCCGCCACGACCCGTGCGTCCTCCCCCGCGCCGTCCCCATCGTCGAAGCCATGACCGCCCTCGTCCTCGTGGACCATTGGCTCCGGCAGCATGCGCAGAATGGGGTGTTTGAGTTTGAAAAGTAAAAGGCCGCTACCATGATACCTAACGTATTTTTAAGTTCGACAATTCGCGACCTGCATCACTTAAGGGATGCTGTTCGTGAAGTCATTTCAGACCTTGGCTACTACCCAGTTATGAGTGAATATGGTGAAGTCAGTTATCTTTTCATACCGACTACCCCGCCTTCTCCAGCTCCGCCAGCGTGCCGGCGGCTTTTTCCCAGGCGGCGGTGGCGGTTTGCAGCTGGTCCACGACGTGACTGAGTTCGCGGTTGAGGTGCTGGGGCTGGCCGGGCTGGGTGTAGGTCTCGGGGGCTTCGAGCGCGGTGGTGAGTTCGCTTTGCTGCGCCTCGAGTTTGGCCACGGCTTCCTCCAAATGCCCGACTTCGATGCGGAGTTGCCGGAGTTTGGCCTTCTGCGCGCGTTCCTCGTCTTTGTTGCGGGCGGTGGGCGCCGCGGGCCGGGCGACCGAGGGGGCTTGCACGGGGCGGGCGTCCTGAAAACCGGCAGTAAGCGCGGCGCGTTCGTTGGTGGCGCGGGATTTTTCCAGGTAATAATCGTAGTCGCCGGCGTAGGGCGTGAGGCGGCCGGAGTGGACGTGCAGCACCGTCTTGGCCAGCGCGCGGATGAAATACACGTCGTGGCTGATGAAGATGAACGTGCCTTCGTAGCCTTGCAGCGCGGTCACCAGCGCGTCAATCGAGGCGATGTCGAGGTGCGTCGTCGGCTCGTCCATCAGCAGCAGGTTGGGCGGGTTGACGAGCAGGCGCGCGAGGGCGAGGCGGGATTTTTCCCCGCCGGAGAGGACGGAGACTTTTTTGTAAACGTCGTCCTTGCGGAAGAGGAACGCGCCGAGAATCGCGCGCACGCTTTGCTCCGACAGCGGGTTCTCCGAGCTATGCAGCTCCATCACATTTTCCAATACGGTGGCGTTGGCGCGGAGGTTTTCCGCGCGATTCTGCGCGAAGTAGCCGGAGACGACGTTGCTGCCCAGCTCGAGCGTGCCGCCCTGGATGGGCACGACGCCGGCGAGGATTTTCAGGAATGTGGATTTGCCCGCGCCGTTGGGGCCGACGAGCACCATGCGCTGGCCGCGCTCGGCGGCGAAGTTGAGGTCGCGGTAAACAACGTGGTCGCCATAGGCCTGCCGCACATGTTCGAGGGTGACGACCTTGAGGCCGGAGCGCGGAGTCTTCGAGAATTTGAAATAGATGCGCTTGAGGTCGTCCTCCGGCTCGTCCACCGCGACTTTTTCGAGGCGCTCGATTTGCTTTTCCTTGGATTTGGCGCGCGAGGCCATCGAGGCCTTGGCGCCGAAGCGGTCCACGAATTTTTGCAAATGGGCGATTTGGCGCTGCTGGTTTTTGAAAGCGGAGGCCTGCTGGTTCTTGCGCGCCTCCTTTTCGACCAGGTAATCGTCGTAATTGCCGGTATAACGGTTCAGCGCACCCCCGCGCAGTTCGAGAATGCCAGTGCAGAGCGTATTGAGAAACGTGCGGTCGTGCGAGATGACGACGAGGCCGCCGGCATAAGTGCGCAGGTAGTCCTGAAACCAGAGCAACGCTTCAAGATCCAAATGGTTGGTCGGCTCGTCGAGCAGAAGCAGGGCCGGTTCGCTCACGAGCAGGCGGGCGATGTGCGCGCGCATGACCCAGCCTCCGGAAAAGGACTTGGCCTGGCGCAGGTGGTCTTCCTCGCGGAAGCCGAGGCCGGCCAGGATTTTCTTGGCGCGCGGTTCGAGGGTGTAATCAATGTCGAAGTCCTCGTCGGAATCGGGGAGCAGTTTTTTCCCGCTGGTGGCGATTTCGAGGATGGTTTCCTCGCCGATGGGGGCGCTCTCCTGCGGCAGGTAGCCGAAATCGGCGCCGCGCTCCCACTCGATGGAACCCTCGTCCGGGGCGTCCAGGCCCAGGATCAGGTTGAAGAGCGTGGTCTTGCCCGCGCCGTTGGGGCCGACCAGGCCGTAGCGGTCGGAACGTGCAATAAAGAGCGACACCTCGCTGAAGAGTGAGCGGGTGGCGTAAGATTTGGAGACATCGGCAAGCGTGAGCATCGTGAAGAGAACCGACTATCTGGACACAAAACGCCGCCGAGGTCAACGTTACAACGCTCGACGGTAGTGTCCGGTTTTGAGCAATGACTTTTTACAAATGGCGTTTCGGCCATTACTTTTTCGCCTCGGACATGACGTAAGCTCGCACGGCAGTAAGCGGCGAGATGACAGGCGGCAAATCTAGCACGGCAATCGTGTTGCTGCCCGTCTTGCCATCGTAGGCCCAAGCGTAGCACTTCTTGGCCTTGGGGTGGCCTATCAGGTCAAAGACTTCTACGTCACCTTCCCAGACTGTGCGCCCTTTGAACATCTCGCGCACAGCAACCGTCTCGACATGGCGAGAATCGGAGCCGTGGACAGCCTTAATGGCCTTCTGCAAGTGCGCTAGATATTGCTCGCGCGTCATTGCTGGTAGGAGAAGAAAACGAGGTCTTGAACGGTTAGGGGCGAGCGTTCGACACCCGCCGCCATCGCCGGGGTGCAACGGATAGTGGAGTGAAACTTCACAAGGTTGTAATACGCGAAATGCAGCGCCACCGCAGCCTTAAAATTTTCCAGCTTTTTAGAGAACGCATTGGTGAGCCGGGAGAATCGGCGGCAGTGCATCCGCACAGTGTGGTTTTGCTTTTCAACGTAGGAGGTGGAGATTTTGCTTTCATCGGGCGCGCCGACGATCACGGTTTTCTCCGTGCTGATACCTGCACAAACTACGTCAAAGACCGTCATGTTTTGGCGGCAGCGATCAAATGCAAAGCTGAAATTATAGTGACATCCAATCTGCGCGACTTTCTTCCTACCGACTTACAACCGCTTGGGATTCGTGCCGTGCATCCTTCGCATTTTCTAATTGATTTATATGAGTTGGATGCCGGGAATGTGGTCGCCAGACTTGGGGTAATAGCCAGTGAACGGAAAAAAGCCCCCCAGCAAATCCTCTCGAACTAAGAGCTTATCCGTAAATAAAAGTTGTTCGTCTGTAAACAATAAGCGCGCTGGCGAGACAGAGCAAGGCTTCGTGGGAGGCGGCGGTTTTCTCAAACCGCACGAGGAGTTTGCGGTAGCGGTTGAGCCAGGAAGCGGTGCGTTCCACCACCCAGCGACGGGCTTGGCCGGTGGATCGGCGCGGGGCTGGTTTGGCTCCGCGGGCAGGCACATGCGGACGGTAGCCGTATTGGCGCATGGTGCGCAGGCCCGGTTTCCCCCAGTAACCCTTGTCGGCACACAAATGGGCCGTGCGCCGGTCGTGGCGCTGGCGCAACGTGCGGCGCACCAGCGTCACGTCGTGTTCATTGGCCCCGGCGACGATGAGCGACAGCGGGACGCCACGGGCGTCCACCAGCACGCTGCGCTTGCTCCCATTTTTTTCCCCGGTCGGTGGGGTTGGCTCCCACCGCTTCGCGCGCCAGAGGGGCCTTGACCAGGGAGCCATCGATGCTTTGCCACCGCCACGCGATGCCCTCCAATTCATCGTAGTCGGCCAGACCGGCCCGCCACAACGCCTCGAAGAATCCGGCGGCGTGCCACTGCTGAAAGTATTTGTGCACGGAACTGGCGCTGCCATACCGGGCCTTGGACAGCGCTTTCCACTGGCAACCCGTGCGCAGCACGTAAACCACCGCCTCGAAGATGCGTCGAGGCGCGAGGGCCTTGCGGCCCGCGCCTGCGGCGCGACGGTAGCGCCCGCCCGCCTTCCGGCCGGCGCGCGCGGGAACCAAAGGCTCGACTTTGGCCCAGAATTCATCAGAGATTTCCCAGGAGGATAGTCGCGGCATCCCCGCAGTTTATCCCGCCGCCTTCTCAACGCAATCCTTATTTACGGATAAGCTCTAAGGAAAACAGTCCCGGAATTTTCGGTATTTGTTGCTCGGGAATTAGGATGGGAACTTCCGCCCGCACAGAGTAACGTCAAAAAAACAGTCAATAGCCAGCCTGTGACATCAACCGCCTCTTACACTGAGCCAAGTGGTCAAATAAAGCACTCTTAGAGCGAGCGAGACGGTTCATTTGTAAAAAAGGCCCACCTCAAAACCGGACACTACCCGCTCGACGCCGCAAGATTGCACCGGGCGAAATAATCTCCACAATGCCGGAGCCTCCCCGCGCGGCTGGTTTGTTTGCAGCCAACCCGCCGGCGCGGTACTTTTTACCACCATGGCCCTGCCGGGACTAAAAACACTGCGAAGAATGTTTGGGTTGGACTGGCGCTCGCTGGCGCTCATGCGCATCGGCCTGGCCTTCGTCATCCTGTGCGACCTGTGGGTGAGCGCCCAAAGCCTGCGGGCTTTTTACAGCGACGACGGCGTGCTGCCGCGCCAGATGGTGCGGGATAATTTTGGGCCGAGTTTCTCCGTGCATATGCTGGGCGGGAGCGCGGGCTTCGAGGCCGCGCTGTTCGCGCTGGAAGCCGTCTTTGGAGTGATGATGCTGGTGGGCTACCACACGCGCCTGGCGACTGTCTGCTGCTGGTTCCTGCTGCTCTCGCGTCAAGCGCGCGACCCGCTGGCGTTGTTTGGCGCGGACATGATTGAACACAACGCCATGTTCTGGGCGATGTTTCTGCCGTTAAACCGCCGTTTTTCCGTGGACGTTGCGCAAGGGCGCGTAACGCGGCCCGCCGAGCCGGCCTACTTCGGCATGGCGGGCGTCGGTGCCATCGCGCAGTTTTTGGTCATCTATATGATGAGTTCCGTCTTGAAGACCGGGGCAAATTGGGTGGACCACAGCGCGGTTTCGTTGGCGCTTTCCCTTGACATGTATGCCCGCCCGTTGGGCCAGTGGCTCAATCAATTCGACGGGCTAACCGCATTCCTGACGGTTTACACGGTCTATCTCGAATTTTACGGTCCCTTGTTGTGCCTTTGCCCGGTGGCGACGGGATGGGCACGGCTCCTGGCCTGCGCGCTGCTCTGCACGCTGCAATTGGGTTTTGGAATTTGCATGCAAATGGGCTTGTTCTGGGTCGCGATGAATGTCTTCACGCTCATGCTGCTCCCCGCGGAATTTTGGACGTGGATCGCCCGTCCCGCATGGGAGTTGGGCGCTAAACTTCTGAAAACATCCCCACCGCGAACGCCGGACGCGTTGCTTTCTCCACCCACGCCGTCTGCGCCGCCCCCTTCCTGGAAACGCGACGCCGCGCGCGGCCTGTGCCTGGCGCGGGATAACGCGCTGGCGGTGATCATCATCTTCATGATCTTGGACAACCTTAACTATCGCCCAGACAATATGCTGTGGGAACCCTCCGGCTGGCGGACCTTCGCCGCCCAAGTCGGCCTCGATGGCGGCTACACCATGTTTACGCCGAACCCGCAAACCGACGACGGCTGGTTTGTCCTCGCCGCCCAGTTGTCCAACGGGCGGAGCGTGAACCTGCTCAACGGCGCCTCGCCCGCCGTGTTGGACAAACCGGCGGACGTGCCCGCGACTTATATGGACCAGCGCTGGGGCAGTTACTTCTTCAACTTCTTGTATTCGGACTACGAAAAATACCTCGAAGGCCTGGCGCTTTACGAGGAAAGGCAATGGGATGCGACCCACTCCGGCGGCGAACGATTGCAAAGTTTGCAAATTATTTTCATGCACCAAGTCAACGGCCCGCATCACGCCAAGACGGACCCAGCCGCAGTCACCCTGTGGACGGAAAATTTTGGATCCTAGCCGGGTAACGCGGCGCCCAAGCGGCCCACCCTTTTAAGTCAAAACCGGACATTACATTGTGTTTAACCACGGAGCACGGAAGGCACCGTGGAAAATAATTTCAAATTGAAGCCCTCCCTATTCTCGGAGTCCTCGATGGTTCAATTTTCTTTCGTTGAGTGATTACGCCTCCAGCGCAAACTTGATCGCCTCGATGATTTCCCCGGGCGAGTATTGGTCGAGGTTGCGGCGGCCAAACCCGTGGCGCGACTCATACCAGTGCCGACGCAGGGGCTTTTCCAGCACCCAGGAGTAATCGCCCAGGGGCGTCCAGCGCCGCGCGGAATTTTCCTGCTCGGGTTCGAGCATGAGGGTGACGGTCCGCGCGCCCATCCCGGCGGCAATGTGCGCCGGGCCGCTGTCGCGCCCGAAGACGACGGCGGCGTCGCGCAGCAAAAACGCGGTTTCCGCCAAGTCCGTCCTCCCGGCGAAATTATGAATCCTCGGCGCCACCGGCCCCGCATTGGCGAGGATGGCTGCGGCGGTCGCGTCATCCTTTTCCGCACAAACGAGCACGACTTGGAGCTGGCGCTCGGTGACGAGCCAGTGGGCGATGGGGATGAAATAGTCGGGCGGGAGGCGCGGCTTGTTGGCGTGCGCGCCGACGTGGAGCGCGGCATAAGCGCCCGCCGCCAAACCGGCGGGCATTTTTTGGGCGAGGCGGTCGAGCGCGTCGCCATCGGGGGTCAGGTGCGCCTCCAGCTTGGGCGGCGCGGGCACCTCGAGCAATTCGAGCAAATCAAAATTGAAATAGCCTTCGTGTTTGTCGCCAGTCTTCTTCAAATTCGGGAGCGACTCCGTCAGCCACTTGTCGCTCTTTTCGCGGAAGCCGATGCGGCGGGGAATCTCCGCTGCGGCGGCCGCCCACTCGACCTCGGGGTCGGCATGGAGGTGGACAATACACTCTGCCTGCAGGCGGCGCAGTTGGGTGGCGAGCCATTCCATCCGGCGCACCGGATCCGCATGGGCCGAGGGGGCCAGAAAGCCGGAAAGGGCGGGATGCGAGCGAAACAATGGCTCCATGCGCGATTGCGCGAGCAGATGGATTTCCCACCCAGGCAGCGCCAGCTTGACCGGCAGGAAGCACGAACTGGTGATGACCACGTCCCCGATGCGGTCAGGTCGAGCTAAAATAATACGCCGTGGGCCGTTAGATTCCATATTCAATCCGGGGTGTTTACCCTATTAAAGCGCGGATGGCCTGCCGACGCAAGAACGGAGCGGTAAAATATGTATGAATATTGGCCTTTAATTCTTATTCAAAAGCCGTTTGGCGCCAAAGGTTTTGTACCGACGGACGGGATACTTGGCGCGGAAGATGAGCTGCCGGCAACATCCAGGTCATCCCGGCCACCGCGAATTAACTCGGCAATTCACTTTGCTGGAAATACCGGTGATTGCCTCAAAAACGCAGCGATTTCATCAAGCGACTGGCGGGCTTCGGGAAGGAAGGGGATGAAGGCCTGCCAGATATGCGGCAGGCCGGGCCAGACTTTGAGTTGCACCGGCACGCCGGCAGCCTGGGCCTTCGCGGCGAAGCGCACGCTGTCGTCCCGCACAATTTCATGGTCGCTGGCGTGAATGATCAGCGGGGGCAGGCCGCGCAAATCCGCATAGAGCGGCGAAGCGATGGGGTGCGTCGGTGGCTGGCCGCCGAGATAGAGTCGCGCAGCGATGGGGAGGCTTTCGCCGTAAAACCAAACATCCGTCAGCGTGTTGCTGAGAATGGACGCCCCGGTGCCCGCCAAATCCGTCCATGGCGACATCAGTGCGGCCGCGGCGGGCAACGCCTCGCCGGCGTCGCGCAACGTCAGAAGCATGGACAAGAGCAAGCCCCCGCCGGCGGAATCTCCGGCGGCCACAATTTCTTCCGCCGCGATGCCTTGGTGGCGCAGCCAGCGATAGGCCGCGAGCGCGTCCTCCAAGCCCGCGGGGAAGGGGTGTTCAGGCGCAAGGCGGTAATCAGGGACGCACACGCGCGCAGGCAGGTGCCGCGCGAAAAACGTGGTGATGGTGCGGTGCGTGCGCGGTGAACAGAGCAGATAGCCGCCGCCATGCAGGTAGAGCATCGTCAAGCGCGGGTGGGCGCCGAGCGGCTCGATCCATTCTGCCGGGACCGGCGCGCCCGCCGCTCTTGTGATACGCAGTCCCACGCGGCGATGCGGCAGAAGAGGGTCGAGGCCGCGGGTGAAAATCCGCAGTCCTTTGACATAAATCCCGGCGCCGGCCAAGCGGTCTATCGCGGTGTGCCGGCGCTTGCAGGAGCGCAGGACAAAGGAAAGGGCGCGGGCCTGCCAACTGGCCTGGTGCGGTGGGGCGGAAGCGTGAGCCATTTTTTACCACGGATTATACGCTGGCAAACGGCTGGTGCAATCCGTGCTATCCATGGTTGGCTTGGACGCCTGGCCTCGCCCCAAAGAAAGATGCTTACAACTTCCGTACCGCGTAGGCCATCGCCTCGGCGATTTTGGCGAGATCCTCCTCCGTATGGCAGGCGGAGATGGCGGTGCGGACGAGGTCCTTGCCGGGGGGCACGGCGGGGGCGATAGACATCACGGTGAAAACACCGCGCTCCATCAGGTGTTGCCAGAACCGGTAGGCGCGCTCCTTGGTGCCGAGTACGATGGGGACGGCGGGGGTTTCGCTGCCCCAGGTGTCGAGTTTAAGCTCGTGGAGGATTTGCTTGTAGCGGCGGGTGTTGTGCCAGAGGCGGAGCAGGTGCTCCGGTTCGTCGCGCAAGAGTTCGAGCGCAGTTTCAGCGGCGTAGGCTTGGGCGGGCGCAAGGGCGGCGCTAAAGATGGTCTGCTTGGAATGGGAGCGCAGGTATTCGATGACCTCGCGGGAACCGGCCACAAAGCCGCCCGTGCTGGCGAGGGCTTTGGAAAAACTGCCGGCCATGAGGTCCACCGCATCCGTCACGCCGAAATGATTGGCGGTGCCGCGGCCTTCCTGGCCGAGGACGCCAAAGCCATGGGCGTCATCCATGACGAGGAAGCAATTTTGGTCCTGGCTGGCGGCGATGATTTCGGGGATGGGCGCAATGTGGCCCTCCATCGAGTAAACGCCCTCAAAGGCGATGATCTTGGGCGTTTCGGGGGCTTCGTAGGAAAGTAATTCGCGGAGGCTGGCGGGGTTGTTGTGGGCGAAGCGCTCGGCGCGCGCCTGCGTCAGCCCGATGCCCGCCCAAATCGAGGAATGGAGGTTTTTGTCGCCGAGGACGACGTCGCCCTTTTGGGCAAAGGCCTGGATGGCGGACATGCAGGAGATGTAGCCGGCGACGGAAATATGGCAGGCCTCCTTGCCGAGGAAGGCGGCGAGCTTTTCCTCGATGCGCTGGTGGTAGGAGCGACTGCCATTGGACAGGCGGGCGCCGGTGCTGCTGGTGCCCCATTCGGCGAGGGCGCGCTGGGCGGCGGCGATGACTTTGGGATGGTGCGTGAGGCCGAGGTAATCGTTGCTGCTGAGCATGATCATCTCCCGCCCGTCGAGCCACACATGGGTGCCCACCTGGCGGTCAAACGTGTGATAATACGGCTTGTAGCGCAGGCGCAGGCGCGTGGCCTCGTCCTCGCGGCAGCGGTTGGCAATGGCGTTGCCGGTGTAGGCGGTAAACAAGGAGATCATGGAACATGGCATCCCCAGTCGGGTGAAAGAGGAAGCGATTTAACCAAGCGCATATAAACGATTTCCCGATTTGCGTGAAGCTAATTTTTTGGCGGGGAAGTGACGGTGGTTTGCGCCATTATAGCAAGGCGCGTTCCAAAATTCCAATTTCGGTCTGGGTAAACGCGGTCGGTGACAATGAACCCACCGGAATTAGATGACATGGGGCGGTCAACGTGAGGTACGAAACCTGCACATTGACCGCCCCATGTCATCTTTTGGCCGCTTTTTGCCCCTTCTCTCGAATGGCGCACTGTTTGCGCGCAATAATTCTTCTTGAGCTTAACCGGCAAATTGCCTCCAATGATTTCGTCCGACAGACCAGCCTAAAAAAATTGGCTGGCACAACCATTGTCGGACAAAACCAAAGACCATGAAAACAATAGCACTAAAAAACGGAATGGTGATCTTCGTTGAGCAGATTGCCTTCATTCACATCCAACCCTCTGCCGCCAAAGAAGGGATTGCGACACTAGAAATCCATGTTCACTTCTCCGCAGCGTTGAACGGACCAAAGGGCAGCCGATCCATGCGGGCAGTCATCGGCGCAGATTACACCCAGGATTTCATTGACCAACTTGAAAAATATGGCGTGGATTGCAGCCATATGCGTCGCTGTCTGTCAGGCTCGAAAAAATAATTTCACTACAAAATGCCGTTTTACTACTGAACCGAAAGAGGGGCTAGCAGAGGTCAGGTTTCAAGTTATGTATTTGATTGGACGGGCTTCGCCACTCCCTTTCGCAGCCCGGCACCCCCAAAAAGCTCAACTGAGATCAGTTTGCCGGCCGCAAGGTTGAGAATGGCCAAACTTCTTGGAACTTTCAGTCCCTTACCCCGGTTTAACCGTTTGATTAACCGCCGAGGCGACCCGGCGGGGTGCCGTGGTTAGCCGCTTGCCAGCGAACCATTTCCCACTATCGTCCTGACTTATGGATCACCTGCGCACGGGCCACCCCACCCTGCCCACGCCGCGATTACGCCGGCTGGCGGTGGCTATTCTAAGCCTCGCCCTGCTCGCAGCGCCGGCCTTGCGCGCGGACCCCGCGGATGACGCCGAAAAGAAATTGCTCGCGGGGGATTACGCCGGAGCCGCTGCCGACGCCCAAAAGGCCATCAAGTCCTCCTACGCTTCCGAGGCCCTGGCGCGGGTCGAGGTCGAGGCGCTTCTCACCGAAGGCCACTACAACGAAGCCTACTCGGCGGCGAAAGCAGGCATCGAATACGCGCCGCAGAGCATCCGCCTGCACCTGCTCCTGCACGAGGCCTGCCTCTATACAGACAAGCCCAACGAGGCCGCGCAGGCGCTGACGGCGATTGACGACATCCTCAACACCCTCGCCAACCAGCAGCAATACTCGCCCACCCCGTTGCCCGCGCAAATCCTCGCCGACGCGGGCGCGGCGGCCCTGGTGCAGATGAATGACCCGCAGCAAAAGCTCGACCCGAAAGTCATTCTCGAACGCTTCCTCGACCCCGCGCAACAGGCCACCCCGCCCGTGCGCGACGCCTTTCTGGCCGCGGGCCAACTCGAATTGGACAAGCATGATTATGACCTGGCCTCGCAAAGTTTTGGGAACGGCTTGAAGGCCTTCCCCAACGATCCGGACATGCTCGCGGGCCTGGCCGCTGCTTTCCGGGACAGCGACCGCGAGCAGTTCGCCGACAACGCCACGAAGGCGCTCGCGGCTAACCCGAATCATGTCCCCACCCTGTTGCTGGAGGCGGAAAACCTGATTGACGCCGAGTCCTTCGACCAGGCGGGCGACACGCTCGACCACATCCTCTCCATCAACCCCAACCAGTCCGAGGCGCTCGCGCTCAAGGCCGTCATCGCTTACCTGCATAACCCGCCCGACCAGGCCACCACCAACGCCGAAGCCTACCGCGACAAGGCGCTGGCCCTGTGGAAAACCAACCCGCAGGTGGATTACATCATCGGCCAGAAACTCTCGCAAAATTACCGTTTCACCCTCGGCGCCGAACACGAAAAGCTCGCGCTCGCCAACGACCCGCAGTTCACGCCCGCCCGCGTGCAACTCGCGCAGGACTTGCTGCGGCTGGGCCGGGAGGACGAAGGCTGGACCATGGCCGCGCAGGCGCACCAGGACGACGGCTACGATATCGAGGCCTTCAACCTCGTCACCCTGCACGACGAAATCGCCCAATATACGACCATCACCACCAACCCCCATTTCCGGCTCGTGATGGAGCCGCAGGAGGCGAGCGTGTATGGCGCCAAGGTGCTCGACCTGCTCGAACGCGCGCGCGCGACCGTGGCCAAAAAATACGGCCTCGACCTGAACTTCCCCGTGCTCGTCGAAATTTTTCCCAACACGGCCGATTTTTCCGTGCGCACCTTCGGGATGCCCGACATTGGCGAATTCCTCGGCGTCACCTTCGGCCCCGTCGTCACCCTCAACGCCCCGAATGCCGGCCAGGGCAATTGGGAGGATGTGCTCTGGCATGAATTCACCCACGTCGTCTCCCTCACGATCACCAAAAATCAAATGCCGCGCTGGCTCAGCGAGGGCATTTCGGTTTACGAGGAAGGCCAGGCCAGCCCGGCTTGGGGCGAGCACCTGACGCCGGACGCGCGCGAGCGTATCCTCGCCGGCAAGATGCAGCCCATCAGCAACATGAGCGCCGCGTTCCTCCAGGCCAAGGACATGCATGACACCGAGTTCGCCTATTTCGAGTCCATGCTGGTCGTGCAATTTCTCATCGAGCACTACGGCTTCGACCACCTTGTCGCACTGCTGCACTCCATCGGCGACGGGATACTCATCAACGACGCTTTCGAGAAAAATTTCGCCCCGCTCAATCAACTTGACGTCCAATTCGCCCAATACGCCACCGACCTGGCGAAAAAATACGCCCCGGATTGGGACTTCACGCCGCCCAATGCGGACGCAGGAGCCTTGGCCGGGCTGGCAAACCTCCTGCCGCCTGACATTGCGAACAAGCTCACCGCTCCGACCGCAACCACGCCAGCCGCGCCCAAATCTGCGGCATCCAACTCGAAGAATTTCTTCACGCGCCTGCAACAAGTCCAAGACTTGGTGGACCAGGAGGAGTGGGCGAAGGCACGCGACCAGCTCAAGGAACTGAGCGCCTCCGATTTCTATTTGCCCGGGCCGGACAATCCCTACCTCTTGCTGGCCCAGGTCTGCGGCAAACTCAATGACACCGCCGGCGAGAAGGCGGCACTGCTCACGGTCGCCGCGCATGAAGGCGATTCGATGCCCGCCGCCAGCCGCCTGCTCGAAATCGCCCAGAGCGAGAAAGACTGGCCCAATGTCGTCAAGTGGGGCGAAGCCACCCTCGCCATCCATCCCCTGGCGCCCACCGCCTGGCGCGCGCTCCTCGACGCGCATGAGCAACGCGGCGAAAATGCCGCCGGCATTGAAGCCGGCCTGGCCTTGATCGCCCTCGAACAGCCCGACCTGGCCTCGTTGAATTTCCGCGTCGCCAAAATGATGCAGCCGACGGACGTTGACAACGCGCGCCGCCATGTGTTGCAGGTGCTGGAAGACGCCCCGCGCTTCCGCGCCGCTTATGATTTGCTTGCCGCGCTGCCACCCACGCCGTCCGCCGTGCCCGCGCCCAGCCCCGCGCCCACACCAGCGCCTGCGGCAACTTCCACCACCCCTCCTTCCACCCCCGCCGCGCCATGAAAACCCACCTGCGCCACTTTTTTGCCGGCTTGCTTGCGCTGCTGTTGCTGCCGCTGGGGGCCCATGCGCAACCACCGCCCCCTCCGATCAACCCGGGTGGGAATTTTGGCGGGAATTTTGGCGGGCGCCGCGGCGGCGGCGCGGGTGGCCTTGGCGGCGGCTTTGGTGGCCGCCGGGGTGGAGGTGGCGGAGGACTGGGCGGAGGAGGATTCGGCGGTGCCGGGGGCAACCGCGCCTACACCATCCGCGACCCGGCCGATCTCCAACTCATCGAAGACATGGAAAAGGCGCTCGACCCCGCCTTCGTTAATGACGTGTTCACTTTCTCGCGCCTCAAGTATAATTACGAAAACATGGGTCGCGGGCGTTATTGGGACGACGATTCGCCGGACGCGGACCTAAACCTCGAGTTCCGCCTCTTCCAAGCCACCAGCCTCAAGATGCATCCGGGCTACAATTACATTGATATTGACCCGAAGCAGTTGGCGAAAAATCCCTTTGTGTATATGACGCTGACGCGCGGCATGGCGCTGTCGGACGACGATGTCAAAGTCCTGCACGACTACCTGATGAACGGCGGCTTCCTGATGGCGGAGGATTTTTGGGGCGACTCGATGTGGCAATTCGTCCAGCAGCAGTTCAAACGGATTTTCCCCGACCAGGATCTGGCCGACCAGGAACTGCCCCTGGCCCACCCGATTTTCCATGTGGTCTTCGATTTCAAATACCTGCCACAAATGCCCAGCGCCGGCTTCGGTTACCAGGGTCTGCCCTATGACAACGCGGACTATTACCCCAGCGCCGCCTTCCCCGAGGGCGACCACTACCCCCACTACTACGCGCTGTATGACGACCACGACCGCATCGTGGCGCTCATCTGCCGCAACAACCACTACGGCGACGGCTGGGAGCACGAGGGCGACAACCACGAATACTTTGACCGTTTCTCCATGCCCCAGGCCTACCCGATGTTTATAAACATTTTGTATTATGCGATAACGAACTGATTCCGTCCGGCCAAACCCAACCCACTCAACCTCCCGCCCAACCCCTACCCCCTCAACCCAACCACCGTGGATACCTCCAATATCTCCTCCGAACAAGCCGCGTTTGAAAGCCTGCAAAAGGGCCGCGCACGCCTCGAAACCGAACTCGGCAAGGTCGTCATCGGCCAGCGCGATGTGATCGAGCAACTGCTCCTGGCGATGATCGCCGGCGGCCACTGCCTCATCACCGGCGCGCCCGGCCTGGCCAAGACGCTCCTCGTCAAGACCATCGCCGGCGCCTTCCAACTCCAATTCCAGCGCATCCAGTTCACGCCCGACCTGATGCCCGCCGACATCACCGGCACGGAGATTTTGACCGAGACCGACCAGGGCCGCAAACTCACCTTCGTCCCCGGCCCGATTTTCGGCAATATAATTCTGGCCGACGAAATCAACCGCACCCCGCCCAAGACCCAGGCCGCCCTCCTTGAGGCGATGCAGGAACACCAGGTGACCGCCGCCGGCGTGCGCCACGCCTTGAGCGAGCCGTTCTTCGTCCTCGCCACGCAAAATCCGGTCGAGATGGAGGGCACCTACCCGTTGCCCGAAGCGCAGCTCGACCGCTTCCTTTTTAATGTGCTGATTGATTACCTGCCCGAGAAGGACGAAGTCGCCGTCGTGCAGCAGACGACCTCGCGCGCGGCGCAGGCCGTGCAGGGCGTGTTCAGCGGCGCGGACGTGCTGCGGTTCCAGGAACTCGTCCGCCGCGTGCCCGTGGCGGAGGACGTGATTCGCTACGCCGTGAAACTCACCGCCAGTTCGCGCCCGAAAGCCGCCGGCGCGCCGGACTTTGTGAAGAACTGGATCAACTGGGGCGCGGGTACCCGCGCGGCGCAGGCCCTCGTCATCGGCGCGAAGGCCCGCGTGCTCTGGCGCGGCGCCACCCACGTCACCGGCGACGACATCCGCGCGCTGGCCGCCCCCGTCTTCCGCCACCGCCTCCTCCTGAACTACCGCGCCGAAGCCGACGGCGTCTCCGTCGAGCAGGTCATCCAGAAACTCGTGGAGGCATTACCGAAAAGTGTGTGATTTAACATGAATTCACAGATTCAAATGAGTCCTTCATTTCGACTCGTACCGAGTATGTCGTACTTGTTTTTGGACTATCTTTGATTTCTTTCCTGGTGAGTCTGCTGCCTGTCGTTTTTCCAAGACAGTTTTCAATTTACCATATGGATCAGCAAGTCTTTGGGTTTTCAGAATCTGATATAAAAAATTCTGAGCCATCTATTGCGTTATTTTTCTTCTTTCTTGTGACAATAAGCGGACTAGCGCTCTTGATTGTCTCTCTTATTCGAAAGCGATCTCTCAAAACCGCTACTAAAAGATAAATTTATGGTCGCCGACTATCAGTTGCCCGCGCAGGGCCTCGACCCCATGGCCCTGTTTGCCATTCAGGACCTGGAGTTGCGCGCGCGCGTGGTGGTCGAGGGGCTGTGGTCGGGCCTGCACCGCAGCCCGTATGCCGGATTTTCCGTTGAGTTCACGGAATACCGCCAATACAGCCCGGGCGACGACTTGCGCTACCTAGACTGGAAATTGCTCGCGCGCAGCGACCGCTCCTACATCAAAAAATTCGAGGACGAAACGAACCTGCGCTGCCTCATCCTGGTGGACACCAGCCGCTCGATGCTCTTCGGCTCGCGGGGCTGGAGCAAGGCGGCCTATGCCCGCACGCTCGCGGCGACCTTTGCCTATTTCCTCGGCCAGCAGCGCAACGTCGTCGGCCTCGCGCTCTTTGACCGCAAAGTGCATGAGTATCTGCCGCCGCGCTGGAAACCCGGCCACATCCGCCACATGATGGCATTGCTCGAACGCGAGCCGGAGGGCCGCGAATCGCGCCTGAGCGACGCGCTCGACGAAGTGGCGATGCTCTGCCGCAGGCGCAGCCTCGTGCTGATCCTGTCGGATTTCCTCGCGCCAGTCAGCGAATGGGAGCCGGCGCTCGCGCGGCTCTCGGTCGCGCGGCATGACGTGCGCGCGCTCCAAGTGCTCGACCCGGCGGAAGTGGACCTCGATTTCGGCCAGACTGCGGTGTGGGAGGACATGGAGACCAGCCGCCGCGTTTACGTGGACCCCGAGCAGGCGCGCACCGGCTACCGCCAGCGGTTTGGCGCGCACCAAGCCGAGTTGAAGGCCGCGCTCGAAAAACGTGGCATCATCCACCAAATCGCCGTCACCAACCAGCCACTCGATTTCGTGCTGCTCGAATTGCTCCAAGCCAGCCACACGCGCCGCGCCGACGCGCGCCGGAGGACCCAGCTATGAATTTCCTGTCCCCCTGGTTCCTCCTCGGCGCGGCGTTGATTGCCGGGCCGATTATCGCGCACCTCATCCGGCAGGTGACGCGCAAGAAAATCACGTTCAGCGCGACGCGCTTCCTCAACCCCTCGCCGCCGCAAATGGACCGGCGCAACCGCCTCGAGCACCCATGGCTGCTGTTGTTGCGCTGCCTCATCGTCCTCGCGCTGGCGTTTGCTTTTGCGCGGCCGTATATGAAGCACGACCTGCCGGTGATCATCGCGCCGACCCCGCCGCAGAGCGTGAGCGCGGTGCTCGATCAAAGCGCCTCGATGCAGCGCGCGGGCCTCTGGGACGCGGCTTGCAAAAAAATCGAGGAGGCCGCGGACGCCCTCGGCCCGAACGACCAATTCGCGCTCTTCGGCGTCTCGGGTGACGTGAAGGAACTCATCAGCCATGAACGCTGGCTGGCCACGCCCGTGCCCAATCGCGGCGCCCTCGTGCGCAGCGTCCTCGCCGACCAAAAACCTGGCTGGGGGCCGAAGAACCTCGACACCGCCATCGAAGCTGCCGCCGGCGAATGGGAGGCCATGACCGAAGCCGCCAACAACGCGACCCGCAAGAAAATCGTCGTCGCGTCCGACTTTGCCCAAGGCGGGCGCGTCTCCGGCCTGGCGGGCATGAACTGGCCCCAGGGGTGCGAAGTGAATTTGCAGCCCGTCACCCCCGACCATCCCGGCGACGCGGGGCTGCACTGGCTAAGCTGGTCGGACACGGACAACGGCCCGACTCTGCGCGTGCTCGTGTCGCAAAGCGCGAAAAGCACGGCGACCGCGCTCAGTTTGCAATTGCGCGACGCGCAGACCAACGCACCCATCGGCGACCCACAGAAGCTGACCATCGAGGCCAAAGACCAGCAAATCGCCATTTTCCAAGTGCCACCGGACGCGGCGGATAAACCACTGCGCGTGGACCTCACGGGCGACGAGGAAAATTTCGACAACACGGTGTGGGCCGTGCATCCCACGCCGCGCGCGATGGCGCTCGTATATTACGGCGGCCACGCGTCCAACGACATCAAGCATGCGCGCTTTTACCTCGAACGCGCCGTCGCTGGCTGGAAGGACCCCGTCGTCCATCTCGTGACCGAGCCGGACGCCGCCGCCAAGCCCGGCGCGGAGTTCTTTTTCGTGGCCGGCCCGATTGACGCCGCGGCGACGGACGCCCTGCGCAAAAAACTCGCCGCCGGCGATTTCGCCATCGTCTTGCTCAACGACCCAGCCATGGTCGCCACCGCCGCCGCCGTGGTCGGCGAAACCGGCTGGGCGCCGATCACGCCTGCGCAAAAAAATCCCCTGTTCGGACAGATTGATTTCCAACACCCGCTTTTTTCGCTGTTCGCCGATCCCCATTATAGCGACTTCACGCACATCCAGTTCTGGCAGTCGCAATCGGTCAAGCTGCCGGACAAGACGGCGGCGGTCATTGCGGCGAAATTTGACGATGGCTCGCCTGCGGTGCTCGAAGCGCCGGTGGGCAAGGGCCGCGTGGTCATCTGGGGCGGCGATTGGGCGACGGCCGCGGGTTCGTGGGTGCTGTCCACCAAGTTCGTGCCCTGGTTGCAGGCGCTGTTCGAGCGCGAAGCGGGCGGTGCCCTGCGTCCCTCGGTCGCCGAAATCGGCGACACCGCGCGGCTGCTCGGCGGCGAGCCGGCCAAATGGCGCGCGCTGGACGCCCCGGCAGGCACCTTTGTCGAAACCACCCCCACCCTACCCGGGGTTTATCAAGTGCAACAGGACGACACCACCCGCTGGGTCGCCCTGGAAGTGCCCGCCGCCGCCAGCAACATCGAACCGATGACCACCGAAGCATGGGAAAAATTGGGTGTGCCCCTCCACGCCTCCCCCTTGACCGCCGCCACGCCCATCGCCGCGCCGGTCGGGCAGGATCAAACTGCCGACGCCCTCGAAGCGCGCCAAAAACTGTGGCGCTGGACGCTGCTGGGGGCTGTTTTTCTGCTGGCTTTCGAGAGCATCTATTCTCTCGCCCTTTCCCGCCGACGTGAGCAAAATACTGCTGCTGAGGCTTCCACCTGAACACCGCCATGAAAACCGAACCTCCTCCTGCCATTCAATCTGAGTTGGGTTATTTGTTGAGCGGTGTTGCGCGCGAGCTGCGCGCCCTGCGCCTGCACCGGCGTGGCATCCGGCGCTGGGCCGTGGTTGCGGTGGCCGCGTTTGTCCTGCTCCAAGTGAAAGACGATGTCGCTGCGTTCGCCCCCTACTCCCTGCCGGTTCTGGGACTGTTGCTGGTCGCCGCCATTTTCCGCAGCATCCAGGTTGCGCGCGCGGACCAGTTGGATTACGCCGAAGCCGCGCGGGTGGTCGAGGACGCCTATCCCGATTTGAAACAAGCCCTGCGCACCGCTGCGGAACAGCAGCCCGGCGACGGCGGCCGCTTCAATTTTCTGCAACTGCGCGTCATCCGCAGCGCCCTCCAGCACGCGAATTTAAACGACTGGAAACGTCAGCCAAAAAATCGCACGCGCTATTATTTCGCCGGCCATGCCGCCATTTTCGCCCTGGCCTTGGCGCTGACCCTTGGCCCCGCGCTGCTCCTGCTCGAGAACAAGGAGTTTCCCGTCCCGCAAATCACCCTGCCGCACGCCAGCGTGACGGTTTCGCCCGGCAACGCGGAAGTCGAGCGCGGCTCGGTTGTGGCGGTGTCCGCGACCTTTGCCGGCCACATTCCGCGCGAGGCCCAACTGACCTGGCGCCAGCCCGACGGCAAAACCGGCTCCGTGGCGATGGGCCGCAGCCTGTCCGACCCGATTTTCGCAGTGACGCTGCCGCCGGTGAACACCGACGTGACCTACTCGGTGAATTACACGATGAACAAATTGTTGGGCGGTAACACGTCCACCGACCAATTCACGCTCAAGGTTTTCGACCAGCCCGCGCTGCTGACCGCGAATGCGACGCTGGACTACCCGGCCTTCACCGGCCTGCCCAAGAAAACCATTCCCGACACGCGCCGCGTCAGCGCCATCACCGGCACGCAGTTGCAATACGACTTCACGATGAACAAACCGATGAAGGACGTGACGCTGACTGACGACAAAGGCAACAAAGTGGCCGTCACCGCCTCCAACCCGCAGCGCACGCAATTCACCGCCAACCTCACCATCACTCAGACCGAAAACCTCACCATGCACCTGGCCGACGATGCGAACCGGCCCAACCCTGCGCCGACGGATATCCGTATCACCGCCGTGCCGGTTCAGCGCCCGGTCGTGGCCGTGACCTTCCCGGTGCGCGACCAGCGCGTCTCCCCCCTCGAAGAAGTCCATGTGCAGGCGACCGCCCGCGACCAGTTTGGGCTGCTCGATTACGGCCTCGCCTACAGCGTGGGCGCGGACGACCCCCAGTTTCTCTCGCTGAAATCAGCCGACGCCGCCAAGCCGGCCACCCCCGCCAATGCCACTGCCAATGCGACGCCCGGCAACACCACCAATTCCAAGCAGGCCTCCTTCGCCGATGTGATCAACCTCGAAGCCCAAAATGTCGAGCCTGGTGAACTGGTCACTTGGTTTGCCTGGGCCGATGACACGGGACCGGACGGCAAAGTGCGCCGCACCACCAGCGACCTGGCCTTTGCCGAAGTGCGCCCACTCGAATCCATTTTCCATGAAGACGACGCCGCCGCCAGCGCGCAAGCGCCCTCGTCTTCTCAGCAGCAGCAACAACAAGGCGCCAACCAAGGCCAAAATCCCACCCAATCGCTGCTCCAACTCGAACGCCAGATTTCCGTCGCCACCTGGAATATCAAATCCGAGGACCAGCCCGACGCCACCTTCAAGGATGATGTCGGCACGTTGAAGGACAGCCAGGACAGCGCCATCACGCAACTGGCCACCGCAGCCGAGGAGGCCACCACCCCCGCCCAGCAGGCCGCCGCCGCGGACGCCGCCAAATTCATGCAGCAAGCCGACGCGGGCCTCGCCGCCGCCGCGACCAAAAATTCGCTCGACCCGCTGACGGCGGCCTGGAGCGGCGCGCAAGGCGCGTACCAAGCACTGTTGCGGATGCAGGGCCGCGAATTCCGAGTGAGTCAGAACCGCAACCAAGGTCAGGGCCAGCAGCAAAGCAATCCTTTGCAGCAGCAGTTGGATCAACTGCAATTCCGCCAGCAACAAAACCGTTATCAAACGCAGAACAGCGCGCAAGCTCCCGCCCAGCAACAAAACCAGATGCAGGCGCAAAGCCGCTTGAATGACCTGGCCCGCCGCCAGCAAGACCTCAACCAGCGCCTCCAGGAAATGCAGACCGCCCTCGCCGCCGCCCAGGACCAGCAGCAGCGCGACCAAATCCAGCAGGAATTGCAGCGCCTCCAGGAGGAGCAGCAAAACATGCTCAACGACCTCGACCAGGCCGGCCAGAATCTGGATCAGTTGCAGGCCAACCAGCAGACCGACCAAGCCCGCCAGCAACTGGACCAGGCCCGCCAGAATATGCGCCAGGCCGGCCAGCAACTCGCGCAAAACCAGGTTTCCCAAGCCCTCGCCGCCGGCACCCGCGCCAACCAGGCTCTTCAGCAAACCCAACAGGCCTTGCACGCCAACTCCGCCAGCCAGTTTGCCAATGAAATGAGCAACGCCCGCCAGGAAGCGCGCGATTTGTCCAACCAGCAGCAGCAAGACGGGCAGCAACTCACGCAACTGGCGCAAAATCCCACCCAGGCGCTCGACACCACGGCGCAGCGCCAGGCCCTCTCCCAAAACTTTAATACGCAGGCCGGAAACCTGAGTAATTTGATGACGCAGCTTCAACAAATCGCGCAGGACAGCCAGGACGTTGAGCCGGGCCTTAACCGGCAGTTGTATGATTTGTTGCGTCAGCAATCCTCGTCGGCCAATGCCACCGTCACGGACCTGAAGAATGGTTCGCAGATGTTGAACAACGGCGCGCTCGCGCAGACGCTCCCGTTGCAAAACGACGCCGCCCGCAACCTCGACGAACTGCGCCAGGGCGTCGAACGCGCCGCGCAATCCGTCGTCACCGACGACACCTCAACACTGCGTTACGCGCAAAATGAACTCAATAATTTAACCCAACAGTTGTTGCGCGACCAGCCCGCCACCAGCGACCAGTTCCGCAACGCCGCCCAGTCCGCCGCGCCCGGAACCAGCGCCGCAAATCCGGGCAGTGCGCAAAATCCTTCGAGTGGAAATAATGCCCAAAATGGAAACAACGGCGGCAACAATCAAACGGCCCAGGACGCCAACAGCAATTCCTTCCGCGATGCCGGCAACGCTCAGGATCAGGGCAATCAGGCCGGTCCGGGTCAGCAACCCGGCCAAGGACGAGGTCGCCAAGGCGCCCAAGGCCAGGGTCAAGGCCGGGACAATAACCAAACCGCGCAAGATAATGGAAATGGCACGCAACCGGGCCAGGGCGGCCAGGGACAGGGGCGACAGGGTCAGCGTGGTCAAGGCCAGGGACAGGCTGGCGCTCAAGTCGCTGAAAACAGCCAAGGCAACCAACCCGGTCAAGGCCAAGGTCAGGGCAATGACCAAACGGCGCAGGATAATGGCGGCCAGCCCGGCCAAGGCGGCCAAGGCCAGGGTCAAGGTCGGCAAGGCGGACGAGGTCGCCAAGGTGGTCAGGGTCAAGGCGGCGGCCAAGTGGCCCAAAACGGTCAAGGTGGACAGCCGGGACAGGGACAAAGTGGCCAAGGTCAAGGCCGGCAAGGCGGACGCCAAGGTGGCGGTCAAGGTAGCGCGGGGCAAGCGGGCACCGATCAGGCCAACGGGCAGGACGCCAATCAACTCGCCGCCCAAGACCAGCCGGTTGACCAACCGTTCGACACCGGCCAGGCTGACCAGCCCGGCAACGGTGGCCGTGGCGGCCGTGCCGGGCGCGGTGGACGCGGCGGCCAGCGCGGCGGCAATCAAGCAGCCAATGGCGGCGCGCCGCAACTCGCCCAACAACTTGGCGGCAATGCAGGCGGAGGCGGCGGTCAGGGTTCTTTGACAACCGACGCGACCGGCGGCCCGCTCACCGGCAATAATACTTTCGCCGATTGGGCCGACCGCCTGCGCACCGTGCAAAACCTCCTTGACGACCCCACCCAGCGCCAGCAAATCGCCGACGCGCTGGCCCAGGCCCAGGATTTGCGCAGCAATTACATCCGCCACAGCCAGCTTCCGCAATGGGACACCGTGTCGAACAATGTCATCTCCCCACTCAGCAAGGTCAGCGACGCCCTGCGCCAACAGCTGACCACCGAGGAGCAGCCTGAAGCCTTGGAGCCCGTGGATCAGGACCCGTGCCGGACAAATACGCGGACTCCGTGAAACGCTACTACGAGGCGCTTGGCAACTAAGCCCGCCCCACCCCACTTTACCCCTGTTTTTTTGTCACGATGCCGCGGGCGCTTGCTTCGATCGTTTTTCCTCCGGGCACCTGGTGGTGGGTGGCGCTGGCCGCCGCCGTGGTGCTCGTCCCGCTGGCGCTGGTGGCCCTGCGCCCGGCCCACACCCGCAAAACCACCCTGGCCGTCGCGCTCGCCTTGCGCACGCTTGGCATCGGCTTGCTCCTGCTTTGCCTGCTCGACCCGCAATGGGCCACGCCGCGCGCCAAGCCCGGCGCCAATTTTATCGCCCTCGTGGCCGACAACAGCGCGAGCCTGACGATCACCGATGCTGGTGCGGCGCAATCCCGAGGCCAGCAAGTCAAAACCGCGCTCACCAGTCCCGACAGCCACTGGCTCGCGTCGCTGGCCGAGCAGTTCCAGATCAAGCCCTACATCTTTGACACGAACCTCCAGCGCGTGCGCGATTTCTCCGGCCTGGATTTCACGGGCGAACGCACTTCGCTTGGCGGGGCGCTCCACGAGGTGCAGCAACGCCTTGCCGGCCAGCCGCTCGCGGGCATCGTGGTCTTTACCGACGGCGATGCGACCGACGTGTCCGAGTTCGCCCAGGCGCTGGGCCACGTCCCCATCTATCCCGTGCTCGTCGGCAACGCCACCGGGCTGCGCAACGTGCGCCTGGCCCAGGTGGACGTGCAGCAAACCGCCTTCGACGACGCCCCGGTTTCCGTGCGCGCGGAAGTCGAAGGCGAAGGCATCGGCACGCAGGCTTTGTCGGTCGCGGTGAAACCGCTCAACGCGCCCGCCCCGAAAAAGAACGAATCCGATCCAACTCCCACTCCGCAGATTACGCATTTGGTGGCCGACAACGAGCCGGTGGATGTGTCCTTCGACTGGCACCCCCTCGGCTCCGGCCCGCAGTTTTTCAACGTGTCTGTCGGCTCGGCGGACGGCAAGCCGCTCGACGAGGCGACGACCGCCAACAACCACCGCATGATCATGGTGGACCGCGGCCGGCCCGCCTACCACATCCTCTACGTCACCGGCACCGTCAACACGGACTATAAATACCTCAAGTCCGCCCTCGCAGATGATCCGCAAATGGACATCGTAGGCATCATCCGCGAAGCCAAGGGCACGCCCAAATGGGCCTTCATCGGGCACGATGCCGACACCGTCAACGCCTTCTTCGCCGGCTCCGACCAGGCCAAGGACGATTCCCAGGCGCCCGACCAGCCGGTCTTGCGCGTGGACAACTACCGCGACGTGCGCGAGCGGATTGAATTGCAATCCGGCTTTCCCACCAGCCCCGCCAAACTTTACGCCTACGACGCCGTGATCCTTTCCAAAGTCGAGGCCTCCTTTTTCACCACCGACCAGTTGGCGTTGCTCCGCCGCTTCGTCGCGGAGCGCGGCGGCGGCCTCCTGGTGCTCGGCGGTGTGGATTCCTTTGAGGACGGCGGTTACCTCAATACCCCGCTGGCGGCCGCCCTGCCCGTTTACCTCGACCGCAAATCGGCGACCATCCCGCAAGGCGATTTGGTCTGGAATCTCACGCGCGAAGGTTGGATCGAGCCCTGGATGCGCGTGCGCGCCACCGAGGCGGACGAACACGACGCCCTGGTCAGCGCACCACATTTGCTCGTCGCCAATGCGCTCAATGGCGTCAAGCCCGGTGCGACCGTGCTCGCCACTGTCACCGACGAGGCGGGTAAAGTGTTCCCCTGGTTCATCGAACAAAATTACGGCTCGGGGCGCGTCGCTTGCCTGACCGTGGGCGACATGTATGAGGGCCGCATCGGCGATGCGAAACTCATGACGGACTTGAAGCGCTTCTGGCGCCAGGTCAGCCGCTGGCTCGTGACCGACGACCCCGCGCCCGTCGAATTGAAAATCGAGCCGTCTTCCGATGGCCGCAGTGTTTCCCTGCGCGTGACGGCCCGTGACGATGAATACCGCCCGCTGGATTTGGGGAAGGCGACGGTGAAGGTTTCGCGCGTCGCCGCCTCCACCTCGGCCACCGCCTCCACTTTCCAGGAAGTCCCCCTCACCGCCGAGCCGGTGCCGGACGCGCCGGGCCAGTTTGCCGCGACCTTCACGCCGCCGGAATCCGGCGCCTACCTCGCCGAAGCCGTGGTCGTGGACCGCGCCAACAAGGAAATTGGCCGCGCCCAATCGGGCTGGGTGGACGACCCCGCCATCGAGGAATTTCAATCGCTCAGACCGAATCGCCCGTTGATGGAGGAAGTCGCGCGGCGCACCGGCGGCCAGGTCATCCCGTCGAACAACTGGACCAGTTGCCCAAGCTGCTGCAAAATCACACCGCCCCCATCACCGAGGATGACCTGCACCCGCTCTGGAACCAAAGCGGCGTCTTCCTCGCCGTGTTGCTGTGCTTTCTCGCCGAATGGGGCTGGCGCCGCTGGAAAGGCCTGCCATGAAACGCCTCTGGATTTTTGCCCTCGCGGCGTTGTTTGCGGCCTTCACCCCCGCGCGAGCCGCCCCGGCCACCGCCGATGTCTGCGTCGTCGTCGGCGCCGCAGGCGACGACACTTACGCGCCCGGCTTCGCCGCCGCCGCGAAAAAATGGCAGGACAATTGCCAGCAAGCCGGCGCGACCTGCACCGTCATCGGCTTTGACGACCAGAAAGACGCCGACCCCGCCAAGAACACCCTTGACCGCGACAAATTGCGCGACTGGATTGCCGCGCTCGACCCGAATTTGACCACCCCGGTCTGGATTATTTATATCGGCCACGGCACTTTCGACGGCAAGGACGCGCGGCTGAATTTGCGCGGCGTGCATATTTCGGCGGTGGAACTCGCCGCGCTGCTCAAGCCCGTGAAACGCACCCTCATCTTCGTGGACGGCAGCTCGGCCAGCGCGCCCTTCATCAACGCCCTCTCCGCGCCCAATCGCATCATCATCACCGCGACCCAAACCGGGCGCGAAGTGGACTACGCGCGCTTCGGCGAGCTGTTTGCCACCGCCATCACCGACCCCGCCGCTGACCTGGACCAGGACGGGCAGGTGTCCGTGCTCGAGGCCTTCGTCACCGCCGCGCAGCGCGCCCAGGATTTTTACGCCGAAAACGACCGCATGGCTACCGAGCACGCCCTCATTGACGACAATGGCGACAAACGCGGCACGCCCGCGAGCTGGTTCCAGGGCACGCGCCTCGTGCGCAAACCGCAAGGCAATGTCGCTCCCGACGGCGATTTTGCGAAGAACATTGCCCTCATCACCAGCGCCGCCGAGCGCGCCATGACGGATGACGACCGCCGGCTCCGCGACCAATACGAAAAACAACTCGACCAACTCCGCGGCCAAAAAGCCAACCTGGACGAAGACGACTACTACGCCCAACTCGAAGTCATCCTGCGCAAACTCGCGGCGATTTACGTGAAAAACTCGCCGACTCCGGCGCCTGCGGAGGCCACGCCCGCCCCGGCACCCGCGGCCGTCGCGCCGCCGCCCGCCGATTTGGCTCCCCTGGCGTCCCCCGCTCCGACCACCAGCCCGGCCGCAACCGCTCCGTAAATTGATGGATTATATCCATTCTGAATTATTTTGACGCATTTTGAATCGCGGCAACGCCGTCACGAAACGCGGGTAGGTAACGCGGGTAGGGACGGCTCTCCGAGCCGTCCGCGGATCCCGCCTAAGCGGGAGAGTGGCGTCCCGACCAAAATGCATCAATACCAGATTGCGAAAGGGGTTGCATAGATCGCCCAAAGAAACGTAAAAATGTCCCCATGAAGCCTAAAAACTTCATCGTGATTGCCCTGGTCGTTGCCATTCTGTGTCTCGGCCTCTGGTGGTTCACGCGGTCAAAGGCGTCTGCGCCGGAAAAAACCGCCGTGGCTAAATTGCCTGCGCCAAGTCAAGTCGAAGCACCCAAGTATGTCGCGCCCTCGACGATTGCCCCTCCTCTCGCGCCGCCTGCAGCAAAACCCGACGCTGCGCCAATTGCCGCCGCCCACCCCACTGCCGACTCGTCCCCAGACCCCAACGCCGACCCCCAAGCCGATTTGAAAACCGCCATCCCGGACATCGCGCGCATTAAACGGGCTGGGGACATGTTGGCGTTTGCGCAAACTTACACTCCACCTGACGAATTAGACCCTCAAGATATCCAAATTATACAAAAGTTTCAGGCCGAATTTGCCAAGGATCCGGGTTTGAAAGAGAGGACCCAGCCGTCTGCTGAAGCGGAGGCACAGGCTTGGGAAGCACTCGAAGAGCAGACCCCGACCCTTAACTCAACCGGCGACGAAGCCACCTATACATTCACTTCGCCTCCTGAACCCGACGCGGGACAACCTGTTAGTATCGAAACAACGATTGTCTTTTTAATAATCAACGGCAAGTGGTATGTGAAAATTAAGAAATAAGCGTACTAATCAACCTAGGTTTTTCATCCCTATAATCCCACCTAAAACTCAAACCGTTCGACCAGTTTCCGATTACGGCCCGGCGTCCAGCACTGCATCGTAATCCCAGGCAATACTCACGTCTTTGATCCGCAGGACATCGCTTCCATCAGCAGGGAACGCGGGCCAAGCGGTTTTTTCCAAGAAGATTTTGGTGTCCTGGCGCAGCGGGAGAATTTTCAAATCGAGGCCCTTCGCCAGTTCGTCCGGGGTGAAGCGCCAGAGGCCGATTTCCCAAGTGGTGCCCTTGTAGAAATTGTCGTCGGCGAAGCGGCTCCCGGCGTAGAGGCGCGCGACATCGCCTTCATAATTGATTTGCAGGACGGGCCGCGCGTGAACGTGCGCAAGCAGGTCGGCGGGCATTTTCAAGGTCCAGTCCGCCGCGCGGTCGAAATCGGCGTCGGCGGGTTCCGCGAGGTTTTTCTTGCTGCCCATTTGCGCGGGCTGCGACGGCCCGGCGGGTTTGGTCTGGGTCAGCTCCACCGCGGCTTTCACTTCCGGCACCGAGGCAGTGAACTGCTGAAAGATGCCGTCCATGCCCGCCGCACTAAAGCCGGCGGGGTTGCCGCCAAGCGCGGGAAACACGCCCACTTTGAGGTCCGCGGGATTGCGCGCGGTGAGATGGACTTGATCCCCATCGAAGAACAAACCAGCGGAGGAGAGAAAGAACCGATCCTTTCCGGCGACCTTCGCCTGATAAAGATTGAGCGCCTGCTCGCGCGTGAGTACTACGATTTGCGTGGCCTTGCCGGCGTGGGTCACGCGGATGGCCGCATCCGTTCCAGGCATGAGGCCGCTGATGTAGGTGGTGCCGCCGTCTTTGGAAATCGTCGCCTTGGGCGCGTCCACCGTGTCGCCGTCGGCCAACGCAAAGGAAAACTCGGGCGCGGTGCCCAGCCAGGCAAAGAAAATATAGGTATCGGGGTCGCTAATTTTGCCCACCAACTCAGCAGTCGCGGATTGCAGGGTGATGCCGTTCACGTCGAGATTCACCGGCCAAATGGTGTATTCGCCATAAGGAATCGTGGTCGGCGTGTGCGGCACCGTGACCGCCCCGCCGGGCAGCTTGAGCGAAACTTGAAAATCCTTGTGTTCATTCAGTCCGTAATTGCGTTCGTAGTTGTTGATGAAAATGAACGCCGCTTTGCCATCCGCGCGGGTGGTAACGCGCGCGGTCGTGTAATCGCTGGTGTTGGCCGGCTGTTGGTCGGCAAAATACGCGGGCATCGGCGCCAACTGCGCGCCGAAATCATTCAGAAACAAATGCAACACCTTGGTCGTCCCAAACGAGGGATGAAATTGACCGAACTCGCCGAGCGGGGCCTGGAAATCATACGATTTCTGCTCCATGTCGTTGTAGCCTTTACCGTCGGGCTGCGACTGCGTTTCCTGGAGCGACGTTTGGCCGTCGGGGTTGGTGCCGCCGTGATACATATAGTAGCCGAGCAGCGTGATGCCGGAACCGATTTTCACCAAGGCCGCCGCGGTCGAATCATCGGCATACATGATGGGCCGGCGATGGTAGGCGATGGCCATGCCGCCGCCCATCTCAGCCGTCAGAAACGGAAAGCCGGCGAACTTCTCGTCGTAGCCGGGATATTTTTCGCCGAGATTATTGCCGACATTGTCCTCCGCGCGATGTGTGTCGAAAAAGAAATTCACGTTGGGCGGGAGTTCTTTCTGGCTGGCCGCCCAGAATTGCTCGGTGTAGCCGCCAAAAACCGGCAGGTAGCCCGCCGCGGGGAACGTCGCGCGATCCCAGCCAGTGACATCGTAAAACGGCGCTTCGAGGCCCGCCGCCAGCGCCAGTTGCTTTAATCGCGCAAGATGGTCGGCGCTGCCCTTGAATTCATTTTCGAGCTGCACGCCGATGACCGGGCCGCCGTCCTTCCACAGCAGCCCCTTCAATTGCTGGCCGATCTGGTTGAAATACGGCGTCACATCCGCCAGATACGCCGCGTCGTTGGTGCGGGTGCGGGTGCTGTCCTGCAACACCCAATCGGGAATGCCACCGTTGCGCACCTCGGCATGGTCCCACGGCCCGATGCGCACCCAGACATACATTCCATGCTTCGCGCACAACTGCACGAACTGGCGCAGGTCTTTATTGCCCGCAAAATCAAACACCCCTTTTATTTCCTCGTGGTGATACCAAATAATATAACAGGATACGATGTTGATGCCCCCGGCCTTCATCTTGAGGATTTCGTTTTCCCACTCCGCCGCCGGGTAACGTGAATAGTGAAACTCGCCCATCACCGGAAAGAACGGCTGGCCGTCGCGCGTGAAGTAGCGGCTGTTGACCGACAACACGTGCCCGTCGGGCGACTGGCCCCCGACCGAAAACGCCAACGCCGTGGGCGCGGCGGGCGGCACACTAGCGTCAACGGTGACGACTTCCGCGCGCACGCTGACCTGCGCAACGGCGGCCAGGGCAAGGAGCGCAAACCGCGCTGACCGGACAAGGGATAAACAAATGTTGCTATTCGGAGTATGAATCATGGGAGAAAAGTGTGTTTGACAATTTACCTTACCCCGCGACGTGTCAATCCGGGCATTTTCGGGTACAACCTGCTTAACTTTTCTCCCAGTTTATACCTGAAAAACAGAAAAGGCCCGCCGGAAAATTCCGGCGGGCCTTCGACAAAAAGAGATGCAGGGGCTGGATTTGAACCAGCGATCCCGCGGCCGCGGGATTATGAGCCGTGCTGCGACTCGAGGAAACAACCGTTTCGGTCAAGTAGCGACTGAAGACCGCCGCCGCCCTTTTGGCGCTTGAGCAAATTTTCCAATTTCCGAGCCGAACCAAGGGGCATGATCAGCCGTCGAGCCACATTTTCACTGAGTCCAACATAACGGCGACCCTCATTGTTTTGCAGAAGGTAAACCTGATGACTTTTGCCTTGGTTAATGGCTATAAATAGGGAAGGCCCGCCGGAAAAGTTCCGGCGGGCCCGTGAAAAAGAGGTGCAGGGGCTGGATTTGAACCAGCGACCTTCAGGTTATGAGCCTGACGAGCTACCAGACTGCTCCACCCTGCAATAAAAAGCGTGTAGAGGGTCACTTTGTCCGCGCTACGGCCCGTTGTCAAGCCGCGTTTGCGCGCGTAGTGTTGGCTTGATTTCTCAATTCTTAAATCATAATTCTTAATTCGCTCCTCAATACGCCGTCTTTGGCGGATATAACACCTGGCCGATGGTGCGGAACATAATCTGGATGTCGAGGCCCAGCGTCCAGTTGTTGATGTAGTCCAAATCGTAGCGCACGCGGCGGCGCAGCACCTCAACGTCGGTGATTTCGCCGCGGAAGCCGAACGACTGGGCTAGGCCGGTGATGCCCGGCTTGGCAAAGTGGCGCATCGGGTAAACATCCACATACTGGTGGAACAGCGCGTCGTGCTCCGGCAAATGCGGGCGCGGGCCGACGCAACTCATCTCCCCGCGCAGGACATTGAGGAATTGCGGAAACTCATCGAGGCTGGTGCGCCGCAGCCATTGGCCAAAGGGGAAGATGCGCACGTCCCCCTTGGTCGCCTGCTTCGCTTCCGCAATCGTCCGTCCGGAGTCAACATGCATGGTGCGGAATTTCAGCAGCACAAATTCCGCCCGGTTATAGCCGCGGCGGCGCTGCTTGAAGAACAGCGGACCGGCCGACTGCCGGCGGTGCCCCACCCACACCATCGGCACCAGCACGGGTAGCACAAAGAAAACCACGGGGATGCTGATGGCCAGATCAAACGCGCGCTTGATGAAACGGTTGAGCAGGTTCTCGAGCGGCTCCTCGCGCAGCATAAAAAACATGTGCCCGGACTCCGTCACCGGAATCAGCGGTTGCGGGAAAATCCCCGCCCAGGGGTTGTAAATGAGCAGACGGCAGCCCTCGGAGTCGCACAAATTGGCCACGCGCCGCACCAGTTCGGGCGATTCGCGCGTGCCCAGCAGGATCACCTGGTGGATGTTGCGTTCCCGCGCGACGCGTTCGAGATCATACACCGACCCCAGCACTGGCCACGGCACCTCGCCGCCGCCCCCGCCATGCCACGTCAACTGGCCCGCGATCTCATAGCCCACCGCCGCGGTGGACTCGATCCAGTCGCGCACCCGCAACGCCGCTTCTATGTCCCCGATAATCAAACAGGCGCGCAAGTTCCGGCCCGAAAAAAGCAGTTTGGCCAGGCGGCCCGGCGCCAGCAGGTTCAGTAGAAACAACATTACCCAGGACACCCCCAGGTAGCTGAACAACATCCCGCGGCTGACGATTTCGTTCTTGGTGACAAAGAAAAGCCCGAAGATCAGTGCGGCGAGGATCGCCATCTGCCGGTAAGTCACCCGCCAAGCCCATTCCAGACGCGGGCTGGGGCCGCTTTGCGCGCGGTAAAGATTAATGCCCATCAAGCCCGCCACCAGCGCCGCGCCCATGTAGGCCAGCACATCCCCGGTGGCGAAGTCCGCGCCGCTGAAATGTGCCCACAGCATCGAGACCACCAAGAATAGCAGGGGCAGCGCCACCGCCACCATGGCGCCCAACAGCCGGTATAGTCCTCTCGTGCGGTGATGAATCATTGATTTGCAGGCAGTTATCGCCTCAATAGCCCTTCTCTTAATAGCGGCCATCATGCCCAAGGCGCAATCTGAATCGGTAACCCAGTGGGCCATCCCGCTGGGAGTTACCCCGCAGGCCCCCCTCAAAACTCAGCATTGCTGCCTCTGTCTTCCTTCTATAAAAACCCTCCAGGCCCAGCCTGTCCCCGAAGCCCACCCACAAGGCCGTCCTCGTTTATTACGAAAGCCTGGCCAAGTTCGAACAGCTCGGCATCAAACACGAAACCGCCGTCCGCTCCGCCTTTCAGGAATTGCTCGAACATTGTGCCCGCCAGTTCGATTGGAAACTCGTCCCCGAATTCCCCCTCAAGCGCAAAGGCCGGGCCGACGCCAAAGCCGACGGCGCGCTGCTCGACCACTACGGCCTCAATCACGGCCTCTGGGCAGCCAAGGACTCCGCCGACGATCTCGATCAGGAGATCAAGCACAAGTTCGCCCTCGGCTACTTGGAATTGATGGAGGGCAAAGGTGGTGATGATCTTCCGCCAGTCTCGACAATGGCGTGGGAAATCTAGCTCATCGCCCACTCGCGTTCATCTGACCCTTCAGGCTGGTCGCCCACCGCGCCCTGACTATCGAGCGCGGAGACCATGAGCGCAACCACATTAACCAAGTCAAGCGCCCCTTTTAAGCGCTTACTGACGCTTTCCACGATTTTTTGATTCTTCAAGGACAATTCAGAATGGTAGCTCATGGTGACCTGACCCTTGCCAGCGGCGAGGTCTGCTTGCTCCTGCTTAAAGTAACTTTGCTCGTCGGAACGAACCTGCGCCTGCTTCTCGCTGATGTCCTCATCGTAGTCATCCTCGGTCGCCAACCCCTCGGGATCGAACTTGGTCCAAGGGTTCTGGCGGCAGTAAGCGTAGAAATTAAGCCCATCCGGCCCGAAGACGCCGCTGGGGTCGGGAGTGAGGAAGCTTTCGAGGCCTGGAACGCGGAGGCGCTGGCCCTCCTCGATCCAGCCGGTGGGGTCTTGTTCCTTGGTGTTGCTGTGGAAACGTTCCACCTCCGCCCCACTGGCCGTCCATTCCTGGGCGCCGTAGGCGGGCAGATTTTCTGGGCTTTCAGAAAGCGGCGGCGGGTTCGGGTTATGCCCGCCGTCCTCCGTAAAGGCAGCCTGGTCGGTGAGGTTGCCGAGTTTCCCGGTCGTTTGCGCCTCGACATCACCTCGACCATCATAATGATAGAGCGAGGGACTATCGTCATGCAAAGATCAGAGTGATCTGCCCCCATTTAATGGAAGGTATGTAGTGGGATAACCGACCAGAGGTTCGTAGCTCACCGATCTACTACTGGTGCAACAAGACCAGGCCAGCAGCCAACGGGGCCAGCGCCTGCAAACTTTCGACCTGACGCGCGTGCCGCACGTCCCGGCAGTGGTGATGGCCCCGGCCGGCGAGCAACGGCAGTTGATTTTCCAGCGACGCAGGCACCGGCGCAGCGGGCGACCGGCCCGGGTCCAGCGATTGCGGCGGCGGCCCCGATGAGGGGCGATCCGTTCGAGACCTTGGAGGGCCTGTGCCCGGTCGAGTTGGTCGGAGTCGCAGGGCCTTTGTCGCCCCTGAGCCGCCTCGGCCGGGCGGCGTGGCGTGGCACAAGGGTGGCGTCCCCCAGCGTTACATCCGCGGGCGCAGCGCTGGTTGGGCCAAGGGTGAGAGGAAGACCAGCGCGGTGTGCCACGGCCAGGATCTTGGTCCCTTTGCCGCGCTTCTTTTTGCCGACGGCCGCGCCCCCTTTTTCGCGGAGGCGAAGGTTGCGTCCGCCAAGCACCCGCGCAAGGCGAGTGGGCCGCGGGCGCCCAGGTCGTCGGCAAGGCCCGGGCGCACTTTGGTCAGCACCCCTGCGCGGTGCCAGATTTGGAACCAGTCAGGCACCGGGTTCGACGGTCCCGTACCGGCTGGGCCGCTCGTCCCCAGGTGCGCGGGTGCGCAAAATCCACAAGACGCGGTTGATCGCTTTGCCCGAATCGCGCCAGGACCGGCGGAGAAACGTTTTTAAGATGGCCCATTGTTCATCAGTGAGGCCCATCTCTAAGCACGGGAACTGTCAGCTACGTTAATGAACTGATGGGGAAACTTTTTTCGATTTAGCTAAAATGCAGAAAAACGGATCAAATGTCTATCGTCGATGCTGTTTCCTTCGTTCCGGCGCCGAGCGACAAAATTATCGCCGCAGCGAGGGTCATACATGCGCACAGGAAGTAAATCCCGCCGTCAAACGAGCCGCTGCTGCTACTGGCTTGCAAGTGACCCAGCACATAGGGGCCGACAAAGCCGCCGAGGGAGCCGACGGAGTTGATCAGCCCGATGCTACCGGCGGCCGCCATTTCGGTGAGGAACAAACTCGGCAGCGCCCAAAACGCGGGCTGATAACCTTTGATCCCGGCGAAAAACACAATGAAACACGTGATGGTCAGCGGCAGATGCCCGCGCGTCAGCGGCGCGAGCAACATGGCCACCAGGGCGAGGAGGATCGAAAAGGCGGCGTGACGACGATACTCCTTCCGTCGGTCGGAATGCCAACCCACCCACAGTTGGCTGGCCACTGCGGCGCAGGGCGGGAGGATGAGCAGCGAGGTCAGGTTATCCAGCTTAAGCGAATACCAGGAATCGAGAATACTGGGCAGGAAAAATTCGTAACCGTAATTCACGGTCACGCCGAACAAGTAGGCCAGCATCAGGCTCAACACCTTTGGGTTGAGCAACCCTTCCCGCAACGTCATGCGCCGACGCCCCGCCACTTGGGCCTTTTCCAGCACCAACTGTTCGGTAAGCGCCTGCTTTTCTGCGGGGGTCAGCCATGGCGCGTCGGCAGGGTGATCGGCGAGCGTGAAAAACACGATGATGCCGAGGGCGACGGCGGGCAGCCCCCAAAAAACATACACCCATTGCCAGCCGACGAGGCCGAGCAGGGCGGCATGATGCACCAGGGTGCCGGCGACCGTCTCGTCGGTGCCAATTTTTAGCAGCGCACCGGAAATTTTCGGGCTGAGGATTTGAGCGGCGGGGGTGGCAATCATAAACCAGGCCAGCGTGCGCGCCCGGTCGCGGCGGGGAAACCAGTGCGTGAGGTAAATCAAGACACAAGGGAAAAATCCGGCTTCGGCCAGCCCCAGCATGAAGCGGACAACGTAGAACTGCAGGGGGGTTCGCACGGTGGCGGTGAGCGCGGCAACCAGCCCCCAACTGACCATAATCCGGCAGATTAACCGGCGGGCGCTCCATTTTTCGATGGCGAGCGCACAGGGAATTTCGAGCAAAATGTAACCGAGAAAAAACACCCCCGAGGCGGTCCCGATCACCGCGTTATCGAACCCGAGGTCTTTGAGCATCGTCAGCTTGGCGAGGGAAATATTGGCGCGGTCCACATACGCGATGACGTAAGCGAGAAAAAGCAGCGGCAACATTCGCCAGTAAGCTTTCTGGCGCGCGCGATTCAGGGCGGCGGGGTCAATCATGGTGCTCAAGGCCGCGTGCTGGCGGGATGTTTTCGCAGGCGCGGTTTTATGGCTGAAGGGACATCATTCCGGTAAAATCGCCAAAGGGCAATGCGGGAGATGGCAGGGTGGGGGTCAAACGCTAATTTTTTCAATGGCTGGGGCGTGGCCCATGAGTTGGTACCGATGGGGAGTATTGCCTATTGCTTCCAATATTTATCCACAAAATTGAGGAAGACCTTCCAGTCGGCGGCGCTGATCTCATGGCGGCCGGTGTGGTAGTAATAGGCCAGGTCGCCGGCGATGACGGGCGTTTCCGGCGCGGGCCACTCGGTGATGCCCAAGTCTTTCGCGCCGACCAGGCGGTAAACCGGCCCCGGCCGCCACTTCGCCGAGGAATTCGCCCTTCGGGTCCGACCACTGATCCAGGCTGCCGCCAGTGATGAGCAGCGGGCGCGGCGCGATGAGCGAGATCAAAAAATGCGTGTCCACCGGCATGTCGTCCCAATGCCCGGCGTATTTTTGCAAATTGCCGGCGAACTGCCAGGGGAAGTTCTGCGCCATGTCGTCAATCGTCTCGCCAAAATCGCGCCGGCCGAGCGAGGAGCCGAGTTCTCCGCCCTGGCTCGAGAAGACAATGGAGAAGCGCGTATCCGCCGCGCCGGCCCACAACACCGTCTTGCCCAGGCGCGAATGGCCGACGAGGGCGACGCGCTTGGCGTTCACCGCCGGGTCGGTTTCGAGATAATCCATGATGCGGCTAAGGCCCCAGGCCCAGGCACTGATGGTGCCCCATTCATCGGCTGCCGGTTTGTCCTGTCCCGGAGCGAGGGCGAGCTTGCGCACGAGGTTCAGGCTGGTCGTGGCCGAGTCGCCCTCGATGTCGGTGTAATGCACAATCGCGTAGCCGTAGCCGCGCGCCAGCAGGTCCGCAATCGGCTCCGGCGGGGTGACGCCGCGCGCGGCGGTCGCAGAGGGCGGCGGCGGTTTGGTCGGATCAACGTCCGTGAGGCTGGGCGTGGGTGAGGGGTTGGCGGGTGCGGCGCCGAAGCTTATGCTCAACACCACCGGCACCGGGCCGGCGGCGTGCGCGGGGAGAAACATCGCGATCTTCATCGTCGGGCCATCCGGCCCGCCGAAATGCCCCACGAGCTGCTTGCGAATCGCCGTGCCGTTCATCGCCTGCGGGTCGGTCGAGGCGACTTCCCAAGTGACTTTCGGCGCGGTGTCCGGCACGCGGCCATAAATTTGCGTGGCATAATAGTTGACGATTTCCGGGCGGCGGAAATTGAACCAGGTGTCGGCATCCGTGACCGGAACGCCGCTGGCCAGCTTAAGCGGGTCGGGCAGGGTGTAGGGCGGGATTTTATCTTCGTAGTAATTCGTAATATGCCCAGTCTTCACGGCCACCTTGAGCGAGCGGCCATCGGCGTCCTTCAAAGCCGGCGCTGTCCCGCGCGCCGCCGTCGAAGTGGGAGCCGGGGTGGTGGTGGTTGCGGACGGCGCGGAAGTTCCAGCGGAATCAGCCGGGCCGGTTTCCGCCGCGCGAAGGGGCAGGCTGGCGAAGGCCAGCAAACTTACCAAAGAGAAAATAAGAATAAATCGGGTAAGGATTTTCATGGGGCAATAGGGTGGTTGTTACACTGATATTCTCCCACCCTAATTCCGCAACCACGAAAAACGGCGAGCAGCATTTCAGTTTAATCTTATAGCCAGACAATCCGCACCCGCATTGAAAAATCTAAACCACTCCTTTGTTGAGTCTGTCGAACTCGGCTATGAAGTCGCCCATTTGGTCAAGTCGCTCCGCCTGCATGAGCGCCGGGAATGCGTCCTCGCCCTTATTGTTCGAGTATCTGGGAAGGTAAAATCGGTGGAAACAGCTAACTGCGCCAATCAATATAATCCAAGTATTGCCTCCACTAAATCGAAGCGGAAAAAGTGGCCCTCCACTAACCCCGGGGACTGCGACCCCATCTACGAGGTAACGGGAGTGGGGATCGCCGGTGCATGCACTGATGTGGCCGGAAAAGAAGCAAAGTGTGTCGGGGTGGGTAGTGGGGAATCCAGCCCAACCAACTTCCTCACCAATTTCAAAGATGTTGGCGGATGGCCCAATTTCTACACCTATCTTACGGAGTTTAGCAAATATCCCAGGCTTGACAGAGAGTATAATCGTATCGCCGCGTTCCAGAGTGGTGTCTTTGATTATTTTCCATTCCGATTTTTCCAGAGTTATCGAAGGAAGCCAACGTCCGTTAGAAAGCGTAATAGATGATTCACCGCTTTTTACATCCGCAAGCACATGGGCGGCCGTAACTATCAGTGCGGCATGATCATCCACTCGATAAACAAAACCCGTTCCATGCCCGGCATTAGTGTCGATTTTAACAGTTATCTCGGTCACGCATTCAACCGTGTGTTGCGGAATCATAATCACGTCACTTTTTGTGCGTTTTGGGAGTCGAGCAAGCCAATAAAACACCAACGCCTCTCCGGCGGGGGCCGGAGAGGCGTTGATATCTGAAAGCATCGGCAGCGCCGATACTGAATTGGGTTACATATCCATCCCGCCCATGCCACCCATGCCGCCCATGTCGCCGCCGTGGCCGCCGCCGCCGGCCGGGGGAGAGTTCTTCTCCGGCGCGTCGGTGATCATGCATTCGGTGGTGAGCAACAGGGCCGCGACGGAGGCCGCGTTCTGCAGCGCGACGCGCGTGACCTTCGTGGGTCCACGACGCCGGCCTTGAACAGGTCTTCATACTCGCCGGTGGCGACGTTGTAGCCGTAGGAGCCTTTGTTCTTGCGCAGAACTTCCTGCACGACGAGCGAGCTGTCAATGCCCGCGTTGTCGCAGAGCTGGCGCAGGGGCGACTCGATGGCGCGGCGGACGATGTTCACGCCGATCTTCTCGTCGTGGTCCTTCGTCGCGTCCGCCGCGGCTTCGATGGCTGCCGCCGCGCGCAAAAGCGCGACGCCGCCGCCGGGGGAGATGCCTTCTTCAACGGCCGCGCGGGTCGCGTGCAGCGCGTCTTCGACGCGGGCCTTCTTCTCCTTCATTTCCGGCTCGGTCGAGGCGCCGACGTTGATGACGGCCACGCCGCCGGCCAGCTTGGCAAGGCGCTCCTGGAGCTTCTCGCGGTCGTAGTCGGAGGTGGTTTCGTCAATCTGGCGGCGGATTTGCTTGACGCGGCCCTGGATGTCCGCGCTCTTGCCCGCGCCTTCGACAATGGTGGTGTTTTCCTTGTCCACCGTGATGCGCTTGGCGCGGCCGAGATCGGCGGCCTGGACGTTTTCGAGTTTGATGCCCAAGTCTTCCGTGAAGCAACGCCCGCCCGTGAGGATGGCGATGTCTTCCAGCATGGACTTGCGGCGGTCGCCAAAGCCGGGGGCCTTGACGGCGCACACTTGCAGCGTGCCGCGCAGCTTGTTCACCACCAAGGCGGCCAGGGCTTCACCCTCAACTTCCTCGGCGATGACCAGCAGCGGCTTGCCGCTCTTGGCGACAACTTGCAGCAGCGGGAGCAACTCGGTGAGGTTCGTGATTTTCTTCTCGTGGATCAGCACGTAGGCGTCCTCGAGGTTCACTTCCATCGCCTCGGCGTTGGTCACGAAGTAGGGCGAGAGATAGCCCTTGTCGAATTGCATCCCTTCGACCACGTCGAGCGTGGTTTCGATGGACTTGGCTTCCTCGACGGTGATCGTGCCGTCCTTGCCCACTTTGTCCATCGCGTCGGCGATGCGGTTGCCGATTTCGGTGTCCCAGTTGGCGGAGACGGTGGCGACCTGGAGGATGTCCTCGCGGCCGGAAACCTTCTTCGAGTTCTTCTTGAAGTCGGCCACGGCGGCCTCGACGGCGCGGTCAATCCCGCGCTTGATGTAGATCGGGTTGGCCCCGGCGGCCACGCTCTTGAGGCCCTCGCGGTAGATGGCCTCGGCGAGCACGGTGGCGGTGGTGGTGCCGTCCCCGGCGTTGTCGCTGGTCTTCGAGGCGACCTCGCGGACCATTTGCGCGCCCATGTTTTCGAAGGGGTCCTTCAACTCGATTTCCTTGGCGACGGTGACGCCGTCCTTGGTCACGGTCGGGGAGCCGAATTTTTTGTCAATGAGCACGTTGCGGCCTTTGGGGCCGAGGGTGACTTTCACCGCGCGGGAAAGCAATTCGACCCCTTTAAGGATCTTCTTGCGCGCGGCTTCGTCGAACAGGAGTTGTTTGGCTGGCATGGTATTTTAAGTAAGTTAAGAGGTTTATGATTTACGGTTTGCGGTTGGGTGGCTGGTGTAGGGGCGTCCCGCGAAGCGGGACTGCGCCCTCTGACCATGGACAGCCGTTTTAGCCGATGACGCCGAGGATGTCGTCCTCGCGCAGCAGCGAATATTTGTCGTCACCGATTTTGACTTCGGTGCCGCCGTATTTGGAGACGAGGACCTTGTCGCCCACCTTCACTTCGAAGGGGATGACCTTGCCGTCGTCGTCTTTTTTGCCGGTGCCGAGCGCGATCACTTCGGCTTCCTGCGATTTTTCCTTGGCGGAGTCGGGGATGATGATCCCGCCCTTCATTTGTTCTTTCTCTTCGATCGCCTTCACAAGCACGCGATCGCCGAGCGGTTGGATTTTCAGTTTGGCCATAGCAGTTGGTTGTTTTATGGGTTGGGAGGTTGGGGTTGAAAAGTAAGGATGAAGGCTGAGGGATGAAGGATGAAGGGCGGAGGATAAAGGAAAAAATCAGATCTGGGACTGATTCATCCTTCATCCCTCAGCCTTCATCCTTTCTTCTTTTCGTCGTCCACTACTTCGAAGTCCGCATCAACCACGTTCGGGTCTTTGGGCTTTTCGGAGGCGGCGGAGGCGCCGGATGAGGAGGGTTGTTCCGGGCCGCCGCTCGGGCCGGGGCCGGCTTGCGACGCTTGGGCGAAGAGGGCGGTCAGCTTGCCTTGCACGCTTTCGAGTTCGCGCTTTAGCGTGTCGGCGTCGGCGTTTTGGTTCGCCAGAATCGCTCGGCCGTCCTTGATGAGAGTTTCGGCTTCGCTCTTGGCGGTGGCGGGCAATTTATCGCCGAGGTCCTTGACCTGCTTCTCGACTTGGTAAAGCAGACTGTCGAATTGGTTGCGGGCTTCGATGGTCTCGCGGGCCTTTTTGTCATCCGAAGCGTGCATTTCCGCTTCCTTGCGGAGCTTTTCAACCTCGTCCTTGTTCAGGCCGGAGGAGCCGGAAATGGTGATTTTCTGGTCTTTGCCCGTGCCCTGGTCTTTGGCGGTGACGTGGAGGATGCCGTTGGCGTCAATGTCGAACGTCACTTCGATTTGCGGCGTGCCGCGCGGGGCGGGCGCAATGCCGTCGAGCCGGAAGGTGCCGAGCTGTTTGTTGTCCTTGGCCAGCGCGCGTTCGCCCTGGAGCACCTTGATGTCCACGGCAGTCTGCATGTCGGCGTAGGTCGAGAAAGTCTGCGATTTCTTGGTCGGGATGGTCGTGTTGCGCTCAATCATCGCGGTGGAAACCCCGCCCGCCGTTTCAATGGCAAGGGTCAGCGGCGTCACGTCGAGCAGGAGCACGTCGCGCACTTCACCCTTGAGCACGCCGGCCTGCACGGCCGCGCCGATGGCGACGACTTCGTCCGGGTTCACCCCTTGGTGCGGCTGCTTGCCGGTGAGGCCGCGCGCGATGTCCACAATTTTGGGCATGCGCGTCATGCCGCCGACGAGGACGAGTTCGTCAATGTCGGTGGTCTTGATGCCGGCATCCTTGAGGCACGCCTCGAAGGGCTTGACGGTGCGCTGCGCGAGGCTGTCGCAAAGCTGTTCGAGTTTTGCGCGCGTGAGCGTCAGGTTCAGGTGCTTCGGCCCGGTGGCGTCAGCGGTGATGAAGGGCAGGTTGATGTCCGTGCTTTGCGCGGAGGAAAGGGCGATTTTCGCCTTTTCGGCCTCTTCCTTGAGGCGCTGGAGCGCCATTGGGTCGGCCCGCAAGTCAATGCCGTTGGTCTTTTTGAATTCGCCGACGAGCCAGTCAATGATCGTCTCGTCCCAGTTGTCGCCGCCGAGGTGGGTGTCGCCGTTGGTGGCCTTGACCTCGAAGACGCCGTCGCCGATGTCGAGGATGGAAATGTCGTAGGTGCCGCCGCCAAGGTCATAGACGGCGATGGTCTCGTCTTTCTTTTTGTCGAGACCGTAGGCGAGGGAGGCGGCGGTCGGCTCGTTGATGATGCGCACCACTTCGAGGCCGGCGATGGTGCCGGCGTCCTTGGTGGCCTGGCGCTGGGCGTCGTTAAAATACGCGGGGACGGTGATGACGGCCTTGGAAATTTTCTCGCCGAGGTAGGCTTCGGCGTCGGCCTTCAGTTTCGCCAAAACCATCGCGGAAATTTGCTCGGGCGCGTAACGCTCGGTCTTGCCGTTGACTTCGACTTCGATGGAGGCGTCGCCATTCTTGCCCTGGATGACTTTATAAGGCAGGCGCTTGATTTCCTCCTGCACTTCGGAAAATTTGCGGCCAATCAGGCGCTTCGCCGAAAACACGGTGTTGCGCGGGTTGGTGACGGCCTGGCGCTTCGCGGCCTGGCCGACAAGGCGCTCGCCATTTTTAGCGAAGCCGACGACGGACGGCGTGGTGCGCGCGCCCTCGCTATTCGGGATGACGACCGGCTCGCCACCCTCCATGACGGCGACGCACGAGTTGGTAGTGCCAAGGTCTATGCCAATAATTCTGCTCATTTGCCTGAACGGTTAGCAATGGGCGTGCCTGGGCGATATATTTATATCCAAGTCATTTATTAATAGCGTCTTATATTTATTTTCAAATCCATGAGCGATTCATCTGGCTATGCTATTAGAGCCACATTGTCCCACTCAAGTGACACACAGCGCCATGATCGAGACATAAAATTTAAAAAATTAGTTGACAAGACAAGATTAGTGATTTAAGGTAAGACTCAGTTAATAACCACCAGGCTCACACCATGAATTCCAAAATTGAAGACCTAAGAAAACAAGCGTTCGAACAAATGCAGCGGGCAGCCGCTGCAATGAAGACGTCCGACGTTGTGCGTTTAACGCCGCTATTGGAACGGCTCGCTAAACTCGAATCTGAAGCGTCGCTGCTTGCGACGCAGATTCAAGAGATTGAAGGATTGCTTTCAGGCACTATTATTGCGGTTCCCCGGCAATCATACGTCACGAGCAACAATATCGAGATTAACGGTTCCCGACCCAGAAGCGTTCTCACAGCAAATTGAAGATAGCATTAAACTGGCGTGCAATTGGCAGGGAACGGCCGAACGAAGAAATTTGCCATCAGTTTGCTAGTGGAACCCAAGCGATATTTTTAAGCAAACTTATCACTGTGCTAGGGCCACAGACTGAATCGCAAATTGTTCGTTTTTGCTCGTCACAAGCTACACGCATGTATCTTTCAAAGAATCCGGACATAGATCCACATTTCACGAATCGACAAACTAGCGAGGAGTATTCTCGCGCTCGTATCCCCGGCACGGAGTGGTATGTAATTACGAATACGAATACAAATACGAAAAAGGCAGACTTGGAAAAGTTGCTGCATTTTCTCAAGTTTTCTAAGGATTTTGCTATAATTGAACAAATCAATAAGCCGGCCAACGATATACCTGATGAAATGTTGGCGGCGCTCTAACTCCGAGGGCGCAGCAAGTCTGCGCCCCTACAAAAACGGGCTGTGCGCAATGTAGGGGCGCAGTCTTGCTGCGCCCGATTGGATTATCCGTGCCATTCGTGGTCAAACTGGCCAACTACCATAATTTAGTTTCCAATTAGCGGCCGCCGGTATATCTATAGGCGGACATGCCCACCATCGCGATTGCCTCCGACCATGCCGGCTTTGATTTGAAGACGGCCATTATCGCCCATTTGCGCGCGAAGGGTCTCACCGTGGTGGATTTTGGCACCGACAGCACGGTGCCGGTGGACTATCCGGATTTCATCCGGCCCGCCGCCGAAAGCGTGGCCAAAGGCGAAAGCGACCTCGGCATCGTCCTCGGCGGCAGCGGCAACGGGGAGGCCATCGTGGCCAACAAAGTTCGCGGCATCCGTTGCGGTTACTGCTGGAGCGAGGAGAGCGCCCGGCTCACCAAGCTGCACAACAACGCGAACGTCATCGCCATCGGCGCCCGGCTGGTGAGCGAAAACCTGGCGCTCAAAATCGTGGACACTTGGCTGGCGACGGAATTTGAAGGCGGCCGGCACATCCGCCGGATTGAAAAAATTGAGAGTGGTGAGTGACCGAAGGTTTGAGCGCTGATAGGGGCCTCCCCGATGTAATAACTTGCACGGGTTGCACGGATAAATTTTTGCCATCCATGCGATCCGCGCCCTCCGTGGTCAAACCCCAAACATTTTATTTTCCAGCCATAGCGCCGCGGCACCCTCCGTGGCCGCCGGCTCGCCGAGGAGTTGGCGTAACTTTGCCGCGTCGGCCGCGGCCTGTTCGCGGGCGGCGGGGGCTTCGCATTCCGTCAGCCGCTTCGCCAGCGCGGCGGGTTGGGCGTCGCCCTGGATGAATTCCGGCCAGGCGGATTCGCCGAGCAGCAGGTTCGCAATGCCGAGGTAGGGCACCTGCACCACGCTGCGGCCCACGATGTAGGTAATCGGGTTCGTGCGATAGACAATCGCGCCGGGGATGCCCGCGAGTGCGCAGGAGAGCGACATCGTGCCTGAACTCGTCAGCACCATCCGCCCCGCCGCCTCGTCCGCCACCGCGCGCAACGCGACGTGCGGCGCCAAATCGGGGCGCGCGGCGATTTGCTTCTCCAGTTCCGCGCGCACGCCCGGCCCCGAAACGAGAGTCACGGCTTTGGCTTCGGGCCGCGTCAGCCGATATTCCGCAAAGCCCGCGAGCATCTTGGGAAAAATGCGCGACACCGGCGCGACACGGCTGCCGGGCAACAGCAGCACCGGCCCGTCCGCCGCGTAACTCACCGGCAGCCGGTGCTCCGGCGCGGCGAAGGGATGGCCGACAAATTCCACCGGCAGCGTGGTGTCGGCAAAGCAACCCGGCTCGAAGGGAAAAATCACCGCCAGCGCGTCGAGCCGCTTCGCCATGGTGAAACGCCGCCGCGCCTTCCACGCCCAGATTTGCGGGGCGATGTAATAAAGCAGCCGCACGTTCCCGCCCGCCGGGCGGCTCCGCTTGCGCAGGTAAAGTTTCCGCGCCAGTTCCAGATTGAAGCCCGGATAATCCACCAGCAGCACCGCGCGCGGCGCATTTTTTTCAATCCACGCCAACGTCTGCGCCAGCAACTCCTTGAAAAATCCGTACTTTTTCAACACTTCCACCAAACCGACGACCGCGTGCGCGCTCAAATCGTAGAGCAAGAAGGCACCCGCCTCCTGCAATGCCGGGCCACCGAGCGCCGCGACGCGCACTCCCGGCCGCCGCGCGCGCAACCCGCGCACCAGCCGCGCGGCATGTTCGTCCCCCGACGGTTCACCGGCAATGACCAGCACATCCGGCGGCGGTTCGCCGGCGGGCCAGGCTTGCAGGGTGGGTGGGGGAAGGTTCACCGCAAAGGCGCGAAGCGCGCAAAGGAGTTGGGTGGGTTTGGTTAAAAATTAAACCACGGATGGCACGGATAGCACGGATAAAGAAATCAAGGCAACGACCCCGCTAGTTAAAACACATCCGTTTTATCCGTGTCATCCGTGGTTGTCTTGGGGTTTGAGATATTCCTGCTTGGCGCTCTTGGCTCCTTCGCGGTGAATCCCTCACAGCCCGCCCGCCTTGATCTGCGCGGTGATGGTCAGGGCGATTTCGAGCGCGGTTTTGCCAAAGACCACGTCAATCTTCGGTGTCTGCGCGGTGCGCACACTTTCGATGAACGAAGCCAGTTCCAGCTTGAGCGGCTCCGCCTTCTCGACCGCGATTTCCTCGCGCTTGAGGCCGCCCGGCGTCCAGCGCACGAAATGCCCCGCGCATTGGTCGAAATCCACCGACATGTAGCCCGCGCGCTGGAAAATCCGCCATTCCCGCGCCCGCTTTTTGCTGAGGCGCGAGACATTCAGGTCGGCGACACAGCCGTCGGCGAAAACGAGGCGCGCGTTGGCGATGTCCATGTGCTGCGTGAGGACGGAAAAGCCGGCGGCGTCAATGCGCGCGACCGGCGCGCCCACCAGTTTCAGCACCAGCCCGATGTCGTGGATCATCAAATCGAGCACGACATCCACCTCCTTGACCCGCGGGTTGACGTAGCCTTCGTGCGCGCTTTCGGCATCAGTCGCGTTCGGGTCTGGAATTAGCGGCGCCAGCCGTTCGGCGCGGATGAAGCGCGGCTGGCGGACATTTTTTTCGAGGTAGGCCATCACCGGGTTGAAGTGCTCGATGTGCCCGACCTGCACAAGGCGGCCGGCCTTTTGCGCGGCGGCCACGATTTTATCCGCGTCCTCGAGCGACAGGCAGAGCGGCTTCTCGATGAGCAGGTGGCAGCCTGCCGCCAGCAGCCGCAACGCGACAGCGCAGTGATGGTTCGTCGGCACAACCACGCTCACCACGTCGCAGGCGCGGCCCAGGGCCTCGGGCGAATCAAACACCGCGCAGTGGTGCCGCGCGGCGATTTCGGCGGCGCGGGCCAAGTCCGTGTCGTAAACCCCGGCGAGGGTGACGCCGGGCAGTTCCGTGTAAACGCGCGCGTGGTGCTGGCCGAGGTAGCCGACGCCGGCCACGCCGGCGCGAAGGGGGGAAGATTCGGGCATGGCCCGTTTATCCACGAATCGCCCCCGCTTGGCACGAATATTTTGTTGCTTAGAGGAAATTGCCAAAATCAAGGAACCCCAAGAATATAATAAACATAAAAACTCCAGAAGATAAAAGCCGATCATCAGGAGGTAAAGCGATCATGCAACATGAACAGGATGGCCGCAAACACCTCCCGCTTGTTGGCCCGGGGTCGTCCAAACGCACTGCGTTGGCGGCGTTGTAAGACCGGACTTAACCCCTCCCATTGTTTGTCAGTTATAAACATTCCATTCCAAAAGCGGCTTTTATGCCGACTTTTCGGATCGCCTCCAGGGAATCCCGATCAGGTTGCAGCCGGGTGCTGCTTTCATTTTGTGTTGCCAATGCTGGATTTTTAGATTGTAAAAAATGTCCCCCACCCCACCCCCAAGGAGATTTCAACGTGAAACTGTTTTATTTGCACCACGCGAAAGTTCGCCTCGTCTTGATTCTGGCCGCCCTGCCCGCCACCGGCTATTTTTCCGTCGCCTGCGCGGCCGCGGATTCGCCGCCGCCGGCCATCAGCACACCGGCCCCGGCGCCAGCCCACCCGGAAGATTCGTGGGGCGCCTGGGCCACCGGCCAGGAGCCGACGACCATCGGCACCAAGGTCGTGCAAAACCTGCTCGATCGGCCCAAGCTCGATCTTTCCGGCGGCGGGCTGACCTACCAGGAAACTTGCTGCGGCTACGGGGCCGTCCGCTTCGCCGCCGCGATCAAGAACCCGGATTTGCTGAACAAGGTGATCGCGCGCTATCAGGCCATCATCACGCCCGCCGGCGCCCGGCTGGCCCCCAAGCCGGATCATGTGGACCGGAGCGTTTTTGGCATTCTGCCGCTGGAATTGTATAAAGACCAGGACTCTCACGACCCGCAGTATCTCGCGCTCGGCCTCAAATACGCCGATGTGCAGTTCGCCACGCTCAACCCCGCCGGCTTGAGTTCCGAAACCCGCTACTATATTGACGATGCCTTCAAGCTCTGCGCGATGCAGATGCTGGCCTATCGCGCCACCCAAAAGGCCGACTACGCGGCCAACGCCGTGAAGGAAATGAACGCGTTCGTTGACCAGTTGCAGCAACCCACCGGCCTGTTCTTTCACGGCCCCGACGCCCACGTTTATTGGGGGCGCGGCAACGGCTGGATCGCGGCGGGCCTCACGGAAATGCTGCTCAACCTCCCGGCCACCGACCCCCAGCGCGCCAAAATCATGACCAGCTACAAGGCGATGATGGCCGGGCTGCTCAAATACCAGGCCGCCGATGGCCGCTGGCGGCAGGTGATTGACGACGACCAGGCCTGGGAGGAAAATTCCAGCACCGGTTATTTTATTTTCGCGCTGGGTGAAGGCGTGGATCAGGGCTGGCTGGATGCCGCCACTTACCGGCCGGTGGTTAAAAAAGCGTGGGGCGCGCTCTGCGGGCAAATTGATCCGCAAGGCAACATCCTGGACGTCGGTGGCGTGACCGAACATTCCAACGACGTAAGCTATTACCTGGCGATCCCGCGCACCAACGGCAACCTGCACGGCCAGTTCGCCGCCATGTGGGCCGCCACGGCTTTGCTGGACCCCAAGCACTGAGGGGCCGTGCGGCGGTTCCCCAGAGGATGCAGCGCCCGGCTTTATCGCTCTTGCACGCCGCGTTCGCAACCGTTTTGCTGAAGGAAGACAACTGCCCCACCCCGGAGTGTGCGGCCCGCCAGCAACTGATTTACCCATGTTTGAACAAGCCTTCAAAAGCATTGACGACATCCTCCGCCAAGAGGCCGGTTGCGCCTCTGAACTCGATTACACCGAGCAAACGTCCTGGCTGCTTTTCCTGAAATACCTCGATGATTTGGAAAAGGACAAGGCGACCGAGGCCGCGCTGGACGGGAAAAAATACAGCTACATTCTCGACCAACCTTACCGCTGGGACACCTGGGCCGCCCCCAAGGGCAAGGACGGCCAGCTTGACCACAACGCGGCGATGACGGGCGACGACGTGCGCGATTTCGTCAACGGCAAACTCTTCCCCTACCTGAACACCTTCAAACAACGGGCCACCGGGCCGCAAACCATCGAATACAAAATTGGCGAAATCTTTGGCGAAATTAAGAACAAAATTTCCAGCGGCTACAATTTGCGCGACATCATTGACCACATTGACGAACTGCATTTCCGCTCCCAGACCGAAAAGCACGAACTTTCGCACCTCTACGAAGACAAGATCAAGAAGATGGGCAATGCCGGGCGCAATGGCGGCGAGTATTACACCCCGCGCCCGCTCATCCGCGCCATTGTGCAAGTGGTGCAACCTAAAATTGGCCAGCGCATTTATGACGGCGCGGTCGGGTCGGCGGGCTTTTTGTGCGAAGCATTTGATTACCTGAAAGCCCACGGCAAGCTCACCACCAAAGACCTCGACACGCTCCAGAACCGCACTTTTTACGGAAAGGAAAAAAAGTCTCTCGCCTTCGTCATCGCCATCATGAACATGATCCTGCATGGCATCGAAGCCCCCAACATTATTCACACCAACACGCTCACCGAAAACCTGGCCGACATTCAGGAAAAAGACCGCTACGACGTGGTGCTGGCCAATCCGCCGTTCGGCGGCGGGGAGCGCAAAGAGGTGCAGCAAAACTTTCCCATCCGCACCGGCGAGACGGCCTTTCTCTTCCTCCAGCACTTCATCAAAATTCTCCGGGCGGGCGGGCGCGGCGGCGTGGTGATCAAGAACACCTTCCTTTCCAACACCGACAACGCTTCCACCAGCCTGCGCAAGCTCTTGCTGGAAAGCTGCAATCTGCACACTGTCCTCGACTGCCCCGGCGGCACCTTTCAGGGCGCGGGCGTAAAAACTGTGGTGCTCTTTTTTGAAAAAGGCAGCAAGACCCGCAAAATCTGGTTCTACCAGCTCGATCCCGGCCGCAACCTCGGCAAGACCAACCCACTCAACGACGAAGACCTGGCTGAATTCGTGAAGCTGCAAAAGACCTTCGCCGACTCGCCCAAGTCGTGGAGCGTGGACGCCAAGAGCATTGACCCGACAACCTTTGATCTTTCGGTAAAAAACCCAAACGGCGGCAAGGAAATTGCTCACCGCACCCCGGAAGCGATCATGGAGGAAATCGCCGCGCTGGATGCCGAGAGCGCGGAAGTGTTAGGGAACATTAGGGGGCTGCTATGAAAAAAGGGTGGGAATTCAAAGAACTCGGTGCGGTGTCTGCCATTAACTATGGCTACACGGAAAGTGCATCGAGTGAGCCTATTGGCCCTCGATTTCTTCGCATCACCGATATTCAGGACGATCGCGTCGATTGGGAAAGTGTTCCCTATTGTAAGATTGAAACAGCGGATATTGCCAAATATCGCTTGGCCAGCGGAGACATTGTTTTTGCGCGAACCGGGGCGACAACAGGCAAGAGCTTCCTCGTAGACGAACCGCCCGAAGCTGTGTTTGCATCGTATTTAATTCGACTTCGGTTGCTCGACAAAAAGCTGTTGCCTGAATTCGTGTCACTTTTCTTCCAAACCAACGGTTACTGGAAGTCGATCAAAGAAGGCTCGGCAGGTAGCGCACAAGGTGGCTTCAATGCGACAAAACTTGCTGCTCTCTCTATTCCTGTTCCTACGCTCTCCGAACAGCAACGCATCGTCAGCATTCTCGACGAAGCATTTGCGGGCATCACCACCGCGAAAGCCAACGCCGAAAAGAACCTCCAAAATGCCCGCGCCCTCTTCGAAAGCCACCTCCAATCCGTCTTCACCCAGCGCGGCAAGGGGTGGGTGGAGACAAAACTGGATGACGTTTGCGGTTTTCAAAATGGGTTTGCATTTAAGAGCAGTAGCTTTAAGGACTGCGGCTTTCCGATTCTGCGCATTTCGAACATTCAGGACAACCGGGTTGCAACGGAGAAACTTGTGTTTTTCGACCCGAAGGACTACCGAGAGAATCTCGATAGGTATCGAATCGTCGAAGATGATTTGCTGATTGCCATGTCTGGAGCAACGACGGGCAAGCTTGGTTTCAACATGACAAGCAAAGTGTTCTATTTAAATCAACGCGTAGGCAAGTTTGAGCCTGGCAAGAATCTCGACAAGCGCTTTCTATATTACTTCCTCTCGACTAAAATTGAGGAAAATCTGCGCATTTCGGTAGGTTCAGCTCAACCCAATTTAAGCACCGAACAGATCAAAAACTTTTCTCTGCCATTACCGTCATTCACGGAACAATCGCGCATTGTCGCCTCTTTCGACAATCTCCACATCGAAACCCACCGCCTCGAATCCATCTACGAACGCAAGCTGGCGGCGCTGGAGGCGTTGAAAAAATCGTTGTTGCACCAGGCGTTCACGGGCAAACTTTAGGCCTTCATGAGCGACGAAGCCCAGCCGCAATCCTCGATCATCCTCTACCAGGCGGAGGATGGGCGCCCGCGCATTCAGTGCCGGTTCGAGAAGGAGACGGTCTGGTTGACGCAAAAGCTGATGGCGGAGTTGTTCCAGAAGGATGTGCGGACGATCAACGAGCACATTCAAAATGTCCTGGCCGAGGGGGAATTGCCGCCGGATTCAGTTATCCGGAAATTCCGGATAACTGCCGCCGATGGCAAAACCTACGAAACGCAGCATTACAACCTGGAGGTCGTTATTTCCGTCGGCTACCGAGACCACCGCCCGCAACTATTCGGAAATACCGAGTGGTTGGCCGGAATTGCCCAACGCCCAAGGTTTGCCCCAGGCTGGAGGCCATCCCATGAGTGACGAATCCCTGCCTACCCCTTCGCCCGGCGGCCAGTTCCTCGTTTATCCGACGGAGGACGGGAAGCTGAAGATTGAGGTGCGCTTTCAAGGCGAGACCGTCTGGCTCTCGCTCAACCAACTGGCCGATTTGTTCCAGCGGGACAAGTCGGTCATCTCCCGGCACATCAAAAACGTGTTTGACGAGGGGGAACTGCGCCCGGAGGGAACTGTTGCAAAATCTGCAACAGTTCAAACCGAGGGGGGAAAGCAGGTCACGCGGGAGATCGAATTTTACAATCTCGATGTCATCATCTCGGTCGGCTACCGGGTGAAAAGTGCCATTGCCACCCGCTTTCGCATCTGGGCCACCCAGCGGCTGCGGGAATACATCGTCAAGGGTTTCGTTTTGGACGACGAACGCCTGAAAAACCCCGACCTGCCGTTCGACTATTTCGAGGAATTGACCCGCCGGATTCAGGACATCCGCACCTCTGAGCGGCGGTTCTACCAGAAGATCACAGACATCTACGCCACCAGCATTGACTACGACGCCACGCAGGAAATCAGCATTCGTTTCTTCAAAACGGTTCAGAACAAGGTGCATTGGGCGATCACCGGCCAGACCGCCGCCGAGATTGTGCATGGCCGGGTGGGCGCGACCAAACCCAACCTGGGGCTGACCAACTGGCGCGGCGCGACCATCCGCAAACAGGATGTGGCCATCGCCAAAAACTACCTCAACGAGCCGGAACTGGCGGCCCTGAACAATCTCGTGGAGCAATACCTCGTCTTTGCCGAAGGGCAGGCCCTGCGGCGCGTGCCCATGCACATGGCGGATTGGATCAAGAAGCTGGATGGCTTCCTGACGCTCAACGAGCGCGCCATCCTCACCCATGCCGGGCGCATCTCCCACGAGGTCGCCCAGGCCAAAGCCGAGTTGGAATACGACAAATTCAAAGCCCTGAGCGCCGCGGCCGCCCGCCCGGTGGACGCGGATTTCGAGCAGACGGCCAAACTGATTCAAAAGCTGCCGCGGCGGAAGAAACCCAAAAAGAACGCTCCATGAACGAAGCCGAGACCAGAGCCGAGCAGATTGATCCCGCGTTGAAAGCGGCAGGCTGGGGCGTGGCCGAGGGTAGCCGCGTCAGGCGGGAATATGCGATTGCGCCCGGTCGCATCGAAGGCCACGGGCGGCGCGGCAAAGCACTGACGGCGGATTATGTGCTGGAATATCGCAACACCAAGCTGGCCGTCATCGAAGCCAAGGCCTGGAATGAAGAACTGACCGAAGGCGTGGCACAGGCGAAGAATTACGCGGGCAAGCTGGCCATCCGCCACGCCTACGCGACCAACGGCCAGGGCATCTACGGCATAGACATGGAGACGGGGAAGGAAGGCGAGACGCCGCGCTATCCCTCGCCCGACGAACTGTGGGCGCTGACCTTCGCCAAAGCCAACGCCTGGCGCGACCGCTTTGCCGCCATTCCATTCGAGGACCGGGGTGGCTCGCATCCCAGCCGCTACTATCAGGACATCGCCGTCGAGCGGGCGATGGCGGCCATTGCGGAAGGTCGGCCGCGCATCCTGCTGACGCTGGCCACGGGCACCGGGAAAACGTTTATCGCCTTTCAAATCGCGTGGAAGCTGTTTCAGAGTCGCTGGAATTTGAGCCGCGAACCGACGCGCCGCCCGCGCATTCTGTTTCTCGCCGACCGGAACATTCTGGCCGACCAGGCTTACAATGCCTTTTCCGCTTTCCCGGAAGACGCACTGGTGCGAATCGCGCCGGACGACATCCGCAAGAAAGGCAAAGTGCCGAAGAATGGCAGCCTTTTCTTCACGATCTTCCAGACCTTCATGAGCGGCCCGCCCAAGGATGGCCAGCCGTCGCCCTATTTTGGCGCGTATCCGCCGGACTTCTTTGATTTCATCGTCATTGACGAGTGCCATCGCGGCGGCGCGAACGACGAAAGCAACTGGCGCGACATCCTCAATTACTTCGCCCCCGCCGTGCAACTGGGCCTGACCGCCACGCCCAAGCGCAAGGACAACGTGGACACCTACGCTTATTTCGGCGATCCGGTCTATATCTACTCGCTCAAGGAAGGCATCAACGACGGTTTCCTGACGCCGTTCAAGGTGAAGCAGATTCAGACAACGCTGGATTACTATGTCCATGCGCCGGACGACACGGTCATCGAGGGCGTGGTGGAGGAGGGGAAAATTTACGAAGAACCGGACTTCAACCGCAGCATCGAGATTCGCGAGCGCGAAAAGAAGCGCGTCGAGATTTTCATGGCCCAGATCAACCAGCACGAAAAAACGCTGGTCTTTTGCGCCAGCCAGGCGCACGCGCTGTTTGTGCGCGACCTGATCAACCAGGCCAAGACCAGCCCGGACCCCAACTATTGCCAGCGGGTAACGGCGGACGACGGGGCGCTGGGCGACCAGCACTTGCGCGATTTTCAGGACAACGAAAAGGCCATCCCGACCATCCTCACCACCTCGCAAAAACTTTCCACCGGCGTGGACGCGCGCAATGTCCGCAACATTGTCCTGATGCGCAACATCAATTCGATGATCGAATTCAAGCAAATCATCGGGCGCGGCACGCGGCTGTTTGACGGCAAGGATTACTTTACGATCTATGACTTCGTCAAAGCGCACCTGCACTTCAGCGATCCCGAATGGGATGGCGAACCCATTGATCCAGAGCCGAAGCCAGAACCCCTGCCCCGCCCGCCCCCGCCGCCGGTTCCACCGGAGCCAGGCCCGGAACCCGCCCCGCGCCGGCCGAAGATCAAAATCAAATTGGCCGACGGTAAAGAGCGCAAAATCCAGCACATGATGGCGACCACTTTCTGGCATCCCGACGGCACCCCGATGTCCGCGCAGCAGTTCATGGAATCGCTGTTTGGCCGGTTGCCGGACTTTTTCCACAACGAGGAAGAATTGCGCAAATTATGGAGCGCCCCGGACACGCGCGCCAGGCTATTGCAAGGGTTGGCGGAAAAAGGCTTTGGCCATGAGCAACTGACCGAGATGCAAAAAATCATTGATGCCGAAAAGAGCGATTTGTTCGACGTGCTGGCGCATGTGGCCTATGCGCTGCCGCCCGTCACGCGCGAGGTTCGCGCCGGTCTGGCGCGGGGGTATATAAATTCCCAGTTCACCACCAAGCAGCGGGCTTTTCTTGATTTTGTGCTGTCGCATTATGTCAGTGTCGGCGTGGAAGAACTTGACCAGAACAAGCTGACGCCCTTGCTCCGGCTTAAATACCATGATTCCATTGCCGACGCCGTGGCCGACCTTGGCCAGCCGGAAGACATCAGCAGGGTATTCACAGGCTTCCAGAAATATCTCTACCAAGCGGTGGCGTAAAAGGGTGTGGACCGGTGGAATCGAACCACCGGGACCAGTTTGGAAAACTGAAGTTTTGTCGCAAAACTATGTCCGCGGGGTGGACGGCTTTACTTTCGACGATTTGGCCGCCAAGATCGAAGCTCACCAGCGCTGGTGGCTTTCCGAGTTCTAGGAAGCCACCATTTCCAGCCGCGCCATTGACTTTCGACGATTTGTGGAGTCGAATTTGCTTAACGCCCCCCACCCCCATGCCCCTCACCCGCCGCAAGTTCATCAAACAATCCGCGCTGGCCACCGCTGGCAGTTGGGCTGCGCCGCGTTTGCTTTCGACTGTTTCCGCCGCGGTCCCCGCCTCGGGCGCGGCCACGTCCCTGGCTTTGCCGGCGCGGCCGATGCTGCCGCCGATTCCACCGTTGCCGGCCATTCCGCCAATTCCGGCCCCGCAGCCCCTCGGCTCCGTGCCCTTGGGCGACCCGGACAAGTTTCCCGTGGCGAAAATGGATTTCCCCATTGCAAATGGCCCCTTTGAACCGACTTGGGATTCCATTGCGCAACACTACCCGGCCAAGGATATCGCCTGGCTGCGCGAGGCGAAGTTCGGCTTCTGGGTGCATTTTGGCCCGCAGGCCGCCGGGCAAAGCGGCGATTGGTATGCGCGCAAACTTTACCAGGAGGGCACGCCCGCCTACCGCAATCATATTCGGGACTTCGGCCATCCGTCGGAAACCGGTTACATGGAGGTGCTGCGTTCGTGGAATCCCTCCGCGCTGGATCCGGCCGCGCTGGTGCAACTTTACCGCGACGCGGGCGCGCGCTTTCTGATTATTCAAGGCGTGCATCACGACCAGTTCGACAACTGGGACTCGAAATACCAGCCGTGGAACTCCGTCAACCTCGGCCCAAAGCGCGACATTTTGGGCGCCTGGCAAAAGGCGGTGCGCGCGCAGGGCATGAAATTTGGCGTCACGTTTCACCATGATTACGGCTGGTTCTGGTATCAGTCGGCCTTCGCCGAGGACCGGAACAACGACCAGGGCAAACTTGGCGTGCCCTATGATGCGGCACGCCTGACGCTGGCCGATGGCGTGGGCAAGTGGTGGGAGGGTTTCGACCCGCGCATGCTCTATATCAACAATATGCGCGAATATGCCGGCTTTTACAACGGCTACGACCGAACCGGCTCCGGCCCTCCGACCGGCATTTTCACCAACCATCAGGAGTTTGCCCATTGGTATGCGACGTGGTGGGCGCTGCGCATTCAGGACGTGATCGAAAAATACGACCCGGACTTCATCTACACCGACGGCAACTCCACGCAGCCGTTTTCGGGCGACCACACCGGCATGGGCTATAAGTGCGACGCCATGCAACGGGTGCTGGCGCATTACTTCAACCGCACGGCGGCGCGGCGCGGAACGATTGATACTTTTGCCATCGTCAAACACCACGAGCCCAACAACGGCATCGTCAACACCGCCGAAAGCAAATATCCGGACGCGATCAAAACGGACCAGCCGTGGATTGGCGAATCGCAGGTCGGCGATTGGTTTTACGGCCCGAACTTCACCTACGACTCCGGCATGGTCATCCGCCATGTGCTCGAATGCGTCTCGCGCGACGGCGCCGTCGCCATTTGCGTGCCCATCCGGCCCGATGGCTCCCTTGATGACGGCAGCAAAACGATGATGGCCGCAATCGGCCAATGGATGAAGATTAACGGCGAGGGCATTTACGGCAGCAAAGCCTGGACAAAATTGGGTGAAGGCACCCGCCGGCTGCCCACTGGCGCGCTGTCCCGCCGGCAGGCCACCTACGCCTTCACCAGCGAAGATTTCCGCTTCACCCTTGGCAAAGACGGCAGCCTTTATGCCTTCTGCATGACCGTGCCTGCCGCCGGCGCCCAGCTCAAAATCACCTCGCTGGGCACGGCCGCCGCAGCGCTCCCGGCGCCGATCAAGACGGTCTCTCTCCTCGGCAGCGATACCAAACTCGCGTGGACGCAGCAGGCCGACGGTCTCGTCATTACCTGCCCGGAAACCGCATCATTTAAGACTGCGCTTTGCTTTAAAGTCGCCTAGGGGGATAAAGAAGTGGCGACGCAGCCTTTTCAAAATCGGCCCACTTATTAATCAAAAACATGATACAAGACAATTACATTCCAAGCCAGGTTGGTTTTTTCCCTCGCCTTGGGAAGGCAAATAGGACGTCCCGGCGAACTCCGCAAGGGGGATTTGATTTAACTGCTTTATCATGCAATCCAGCGTTAATTGTCCCCCAAAAACACTGTTGTGTTCCCGCGGTTCCTTGGCTCCGGGTTTTTAGCGTGGCCGCGCTCTTGGTGCTGGGTGCGCCGGCCAGCCGGGCGCAAAGTGCTCCCACTGTGCCCGCACCGGGCGCTTCGGCGGCTCCAACCGCAGAAGAGATGAACACGCTCAATACGGCATTGCGGGCGCTGCTGTCGCAGGCGGATCCCGCGGCCAAGGATATTTTAGACCAATACCCGAATTATGCGCCGTTACGCGCGCCGACCGGGGGCGGGGGCCGGGGCGCCGCGGCGAACGTGACGCTGCCGCCGGCGCCGGTGGCGGGCGAGGCGGGCGCGATTTTACTCGAGGATTTTGAGTCCACCCCGGTGGGAAAGATTCCAGCGGGGTTCACGGCGACGGGCAAAGTAGCGGTGGCCGACGATTTTGCGCACTCCGGGACGAAATCGCTGAAAATGGAGGCGGCCAAAAACGGCCCGCGACGCATCACGCTGACGGGAGACAAGGTCGCGGCGCTCGGAGGAACGTTTTGGGGGCGGTTGTATTTCAAGGTGCAGACGCCGTTTCCGTTGCCGCCGCCGGGCAATAATCCGGTCATCCATTCGACGTTGGTGGCGGGCTCGGCAATCAGCCCGGATTTTAACGACCGGATTGAGGTGCGGATGCTGGACACCGTGATGAGACAGGATGGGATGCATCAGTATATTTACAACGTGCAGCCGTCGGGCGGGCGGCGGGAGTTTGGCAAAGGCGGCGCTTATACCCACACCTACACGAGCGATTGGACGCTGGCGGAATGGTATGTCGATTATGCGACGCAGACTTACCGGCTGTTCATCAACGGGGTCGAGATCACGGACGTGACGGAGCATAATGGCGCCGGGAATTTTAACGGCACGGAGTTGCCGGAGGTTTTCCAGAGCCTGTCGTTCGGTTGGAATAATTACCAGGCGGCGGATCCGGGCTTTGTGGCGTGGATTGACGACATTGCGTTGAGCAAGCAGCGCATCGGCCCGCATGAAGTTCCCGCGCCGGCGGCGGCGGCGCCAACGAAGTAAAGACGGAAGCACCCCAACCGGATTGCGTGAGCTTAATGCTGGGCGGGTGGGCTGGCTTGCCCCGCATTATCAACCGCCTTGGGCGGATCCGGGAATAGCAAGGGGGTAAACTGGGTCAGGGCATATTGCCAGACCGGCCAGATATGCGCGCCTTCGGTGGGCAGGAAAACATGGTGGATGTTTTGACTCGTCAGCGTCTGGTCTTCCTGTTGGTTGCTGCGAAAGGCGGGGTCGCTCTGGCCGCAAACGAGCATGAAAGTCTGCAGTTTGGAATTAAGTTCGGCGGGGTCGAGGTTGGCGTTGCGCAGGCCGTTGCCGCTGAACGCGCCGATCGCGCAGAAAAGGTCCAGGTGACTCAACCCGATGGCAGAGGCCTGGTCGGCGCCGGCCGAGAGGCCCGCGATGGCGCGATGGGCGCGGTCGGTGAGGACATGGAATTTGGTTTCGATGAGGGGTTTCAAGTCATTCAGCAAATCAGCTTCAAAACCGTTGCCGCCGCCGCGACCACCGCGGTCGAGGGCCGGGGGCGGGCCGTTTTCGATGCCCTGCGGCACGTCGCTGCCGGTGATCGCGCCGTAAGGCATCACGACGACCATGGGGCGGATTTTTCCTGCCGCGAGCAGGTTGTCCAAAATCATATTGGCCTGGCCGGTTTCGACCCAGGCGCCTTCGAACAGGCCGCTTCCGTGCAAGAGATAAAGCACGGGATAGCGCTGGTTGGGAGATTCCTCGTAGGCGGGCGGGGTATAGACGAAGGCGCGTCGGGTCAGGTTCAAGGATTTGGAATCGTAGGTCACGATGTCCACGGTGCCATGCGGGACTTTTTGGGGTTCAAAAATCTGCGGCTGGTCGCCGGGCACGATAAAGAAGCTCGTGTGGCCCCATTGCCGAAGTTCGACGTTTGGGTTGGCGGGGTCCGGGCTGCGGATGCCGCCGTCCTCGGCAAACCCATAATTGTAATAGCCCGGTGTCAGCGGCCCGATGGTGATGCTCCAGAGGCCGCGGTCGTCCTTGACGAGAGTCCCGGGCTGGCCGCCCATGGCGGCGATGACGGGAGCACCGACCAGGAGCACCTCTTTGGCATCCGGCGCAAAGAGGCGGAACGTGACGGTGTGGTCGGGATGGATCTCAGGGGAAACGGGGACGTTGCCTTGGTTTTCCCAGGAATTGCCACCGCGCTGCGCCGGGCAGGGGGTGGAATGGAAGAGCGCGAACGCGAACAGGCCAAGGGCGATTCTTTTCATGGCTGATTTTCTCGATGAAGTCGAAATGGGAAATTAATGCGCAAATTGACCCTGGCTCGCACCATTACTCAAGACGCACGCTCACCGCCTCGCCGTGATAGACGGTGGTGTTGGCGGGCTGGGGGGTGGGAGAATAGCCTGCGGGGTGGCCGGGGGAGACGAAGACAAAATTGAAGGCGCGGTCTTTTTGCATCGTCGGAAAGGAGCCTTGGCGCGGGCCAAGAGTGAGTGTTTGGGTGGCGTCGTTCCAAGTCAGCGGGATTTGGGTGAAGGCGCCTTTTTCGTAGGCGTAGGTCAGGCCGTCGTCCTCGTAGAGGTTGAAGTGGCCGTCGGCTCCCGCGTAAACGTATACGGTGAGGGGCGCGGCGGACTTTTCGCCGACATACTGAACCTCGGGGCCGGTGGGGATGATGGAGCCGGCGCGGATGTAGAGAGGCAATTGGTCATAGGGCGCGGGGGCGTCGAGAGTTTGGCCGCCCGCCATGGATTGGCCGCTCCAGAAATCATACCAAAGGGCGCCTTTGGGCAGGTAAACCGGGCGGCTGCGGGCTTGGTAGGTGGTGACGGGGTTCACGAGGAAGGCCGGGCCGAACATATATTGGTCGGGGATGTTGCGGGCCGCGAGGTCGTCACGAAAATCCATGACGAGGGGGCGCATTATCGTGTAGCCATCCTGTGTGACTGCGCCGGCAAGTGAATAAATGTAGGGGAAGAGGGCGTAGCGAAGCTTGTCGAATTTGAGTTCGCTTTGGAACACGGGGGTGGCGGCGTCGCCGAGGTTATACATTTCGCGCAACTGCTGCTGGCCATGGACGCGCAGGACGGGGCAGAAGGTGCTGAATTGGAACCAGCGGTCATTGAGTTCGCGCCATTCATCGAGATCGGGGCCGCTGCGGGCGTTGGCGAAGCGGTATTCCATGATGTAGCCGCCGGTGTCGGTGGTCCAATACGGGAGGCCGGAGATCGAAAAGCCGAGGCCGGCGGAAATTTGTTTGCGCAGGGCCGACCAGGTGGAGGTGACGTCGCCGGACCAGGTCATGGTCGCGTAGCGTTGTTCGCCGGCGAAGCCGGAGCGGGTGAGGATGAAGACGCGCTGGTCGGGGGCGACGGAGCGCTGGCCTTCGTAAATGCCTTTGCTGTTCATCAACGCGTAGCCGTTTTGCACGCGTGCGCCGGTGCCAAGGCCGGTGGGGTTCATGTGGTTGGCGTAGGCGTCGGGGCTGGGCGGGGAGACGATTTCCGGCTCAGTGGCGTCCATCCACCAGGCGTCAATGCCCTTGCTGAACAAGGCGGAGTTGAGCTGGTCCCAGAAAAGTTTGCGCGCGCCGTCCTGGAACGGGTCGTAATAGGCGTAGCGCTTGTTGTCGCGGAGAATGTTTTCGTTGAGCGTGGGCTGGAAAAGGTAGCCGGCTTTGTTGAGGGCGTCGAAGTTGGCCGTGCCCTCGTAGAACTTGCCCCAGGCGGAGATCATGATGTGGGCGTGCTCGTCATGGATGGTTTTGATCATGCCGACGGGGTCGGGAAATTTGGTGAGGTCGAATTGGTGGGAGCCCCAATCGTTTTGGTTGGGGCGGACGTTCCAGTATTGCCAGTCCTGGACGATGTTATCCAAGGGGATCAGGAGCTGGCGGAATTGCGCGAGGGCGCCGAGGATTTCACTTTGGTTGAGGTAGTGGTCGCGCGATTGCCAGAGGCCAAAAGCCCATTGGGGGAGCATCGTGGCGGGGCCGGTGAGCTGGCGGAAGCCGGCGACGACGCGGTCCAAATCCGGCCCGTAAACAAAATAGTAGTCAATGCCTTCGCCGACATTGGACCACAGCGAAGTGTCAGGGGACGGCGCGGGGGTTTTCCAAGTGAGGCTCATGAAGGCGCGGTCCAGTTCACCGCTGTCCCCGCCCCAGACAATTTTGAGGGGATAATGCCGGCCGGCTTCAAGGCGGACTTTGACCAGCTCGAAGGCGGGGAGCCAGTATTGACGCCAGTGGTCAATGAGAAGCTGGTTATTGATCGAGACGGCGATCCGGGCATTCGCGTGAGTCTGGAATTGGTAATCGCCGGTGGCGGGAGCGATGATTTCACCCTCCCAGACGTGCGTGGGGATGGTGGTCGGGGCGGCTGGGGCGGCGGCGGCGGTGAGCGAGACGGCGGCAATGGTATCCGGCGTCAGCGGTTGGCCGCCAACCAGCGCCAGATTGCCCACAGCGAGAATGGCTGTTTGCGCCGGATTTTGAATCTGGTTGCCGCCTGCGGGCAACAGGCCGGTGGTCAGGCCGCCGGAATGGCCGTTGAGGTCCACCAAGTTGGCGGCGGGAATGGCCTCGAAGGGTCGTAAGTCGCCAAAGCGGGTGCGCGAGGTATTATCCCACAGGATGCCGTAACCACGGCTGGAAACGAGAAAAGGGACGACGACGTTGGTGTTGTATTGCCAGAGGTCGAGGTCGTAGCCCTTGATGTCCATGAGGCCCTGCTGGTGCTGGCCGAGGCCATAGAGGGATTCACCGTCGTTGGCCTGCCATTGTTGCTGGAGGTGGAATGTTTTTTCGCCCATGACCTCGGCGGCCTCGAGCTCGGCGGCCGCCGGCAACTTCGGCCAGGATGGTTTGGCCGGAAGGATCGGCGAAAGTGACCGCGCCGTTGGCGAGGTCCACCGTGACCTTGAGTTTGGCGGTGGTAAGAGTGGCGGTGGTGGGGGAAGGGTTGCCCAGGGCCCACTGGGGCGCGGGATTTGGATTAGGCCCGACGACGACCATCGGGTCGGCCTTGAAATCGGGCTGGTTGGAAAAAGTGATGCGAATGATATCGTCCGCCTTCACCTGGATTTTGAGAAAGCCACCGCTGCCGGGTTGGACGATAAGACCGTCGGGGAGTTTTTGGGGAAGGGCGGGGGCGACGTTTAGCGTCGAGGCGGGCAGGATGCCGGCCAATCCGGCCAGCAGGAGGCAAAGCAGAGAGCGTTTCATGGGGGTAGGTTGGCCAGCGTAGAATATCGAACCGCCGTGGCAAGCCTGCACTGCGGGGCGTGGTGCAGCATTATGACCAATAGGGGCGGCAGAATCGCCGAAGCCCGCCACGCGATGGATTGCCATCAGCGGTTAGGGTGGCGCAGGTGCGGGGGCGGATATACCCGGCGGGGAAGCTGTGGCGGGGGCTGGAGGCTCATCGGTGCCGGGGACAAGGATGAGATAAATGAGAAGGACGCCAAGAACGCCAATCGCCACCGCAGCGAGGCCCAGTTGGCGGCGTTTCGGCAGAGTCAACCAAAGGACGACCCCGGTAAAGCAGGCAAGGACAATGAGGAGGGCACTGATGTCAATAACCCAGTGCCAGGCGGGGCCGGTATAGCGGCCGCGGTGCAGATTATCCAGGACAGCGATGAAGTTGTAGGCTTCGGCATGAACTTGGGCCTGAGCAGTGGTTTTATTGATTTCGACGTTCCAGAGTTGGCCAGGCTCCTTAAACGCAACCTCGATGCTGTCGCCCACGTCGTCGTAGCTGGTCATTGCGCCAGTGATGTGAAAGTCCTGGCGAAGATGTTCGACAATGAGCAGGGAATCGTTGTGCGCGAGCAACTCCGGGGAAACGGGGCCGTGGGATTCGTGAAGGCGCGGGGTGGTCGCGCCAAACCAGTCTTCATGATTAATGGTGAAGCCGGTGATGCCGAACAGGAGGAGGATCAACAAGCCGAGCATGGTGAGGTAAACATGAATCGTGCGGCACCAGTCCACGAACTGGCGGTTGAGGAGCAAGGGCGCGCCGGCCACCCAGCGCCGGGGCGGCTTGGGCGGCCCGGGCCGGGGCGGGTGTGGGGCGCGGGCGCTCATGGTTGGCTTATGGCTGGAGGAATTTTATTGACGTAGTGAATCGTGGCAGGAAGGGATTCAGCGGTGGGGTGCATGGGGAGGGTCAGTGGCTGGTCACCGCACCGCACGGTGGTGGCCTGCTTGATGTGGTTGCCGTTTTCGCGGTTGATTTCGACCACCAGGTCGTAGTTGCCCTGGGGAACCGGAGCGCCCTTGTCATCCTTGCCGTCCCAAACAATGGCATACTGGCCGTCGGCGCGGGTGGCCCGCGTGATGGATTGGACATAGCGGGCGTTGGCGGCCTCGGCGGCCCGGCCAAATTCCCCCCACCAGTTGCTCAATTCCGGCAGGTATTTCAGGTCGGTGCCCCAGATGCTAAGATTACGTATTACGTTATGTTTTTCGTCCTCGATCCAGACGGCGATATAAGGGTGGTGGGCCCCGCCGCCGCTGGTGTTGCGCAGAGTAAGGTAAAAGTAAACTTGAAAGTCCCTGGGCCAGGGGCCGGTGGGTGCCGGTTCAGCAGGGGTTGTTTTTGCGCCGGGGGATGGGGCGGTGGAGGAGGGGCTGGCGGGCGCGGAGGACTTGTCCGCCACGGCGGACGGGAGGTTGGCGATGGGGGCAAGGGGGATGGGTGCGGAGGAGTTGGACCCACCGGGTGCGGCGACGGCCAGGAACACAGGGCTGGCGTGAATACCGCCGGCCGCATCCATCATGAGGCAGGCACGGGCTTGGCGCAGGGCGAGTTGCATGCCTTCGTGCGGCCCGAGCACACAGGCGGCCGTGGAAAGGGCGTTGGCGGAAAGGCAATCCGACGCGCTGACGGTAGCGCTTACCCAAGGCGGGGTCGCCCACTGGGTGCGTGGGTCAATGACGTGGGAGAAGCGTTGGCCGGCAATTTCGAAAAAGCGGAGGTAGCCGCCGCTGGTGGCGATGGCGGCGTCGCGCAATTCGATTTGGGCCAGGAGCGGCGCGTTGTCAGCGGGTTGGCGCGGGTCGGCGACGCCGATAAGCCAGGAACGGTCGCCCCAAGTGCGAAGGTCGCCGCCGATATTTAACAAGCCTTCCGATGCGGTCTGGCGGGCGATGGCGACGGCGCGGTCAATAATGTAGCCTTTGCCCAAGGCATCCACATTGAAGGCTTTGGGCGCATGCGCGGCGGCAAGCAGCGCAGCGCGATCCGGCAGTTGCCCGGTTCGCGCGGCGTCCTTCCAGAGCTGAATGACGTGCGCCAGGTGGACGTTAAGCGCGCCCCCGGTCACTTCGCTCCAGTGGCGGTAGGCGGCGAAAACCTCCTCCAGTTCCGGCGAAACAGCAACCGAAGCGTTGGCCCGAAAGCGGCTGATTTCGCTCGCGGGATCGTAGGTGCTCAAGATGCGTCGCAGGCGCTCGATCTCGCCGAGGACTTGCTGCTCGCAGATCCGGGCTTCGTCCGGGCGCGCGGTGTGGACCATCAGCTCCAGCGAGGTGCCCAGCACGCCATCGCGCCGGAAGAGAAAATGGCCGGCGGAAATCCGGCGGGGAGGCAAAACCGGCGCAAGATTGTGTGGCGGTGCTGCGAGGAGGGCACGTGCTTGGTTGGCCGGCAACGCCGCCAGCCCGAGGGCGGATACGCAGATCACTTGCCGAAGATAAGGGGGGTGCCTTGGGTTCATCTAAAGCTGGGGGATAGTCGGCTTTAGTTCAGTTTTACGACCGCGGCAAGGATTTGCATCCAAAAAAAGATGCGGGGAAGGAATTTCGCGCCAGCCGGGCCGGAATCCCGTTTACTTGTGCTTCAATTCCTCGAACCGCTCGCGGCGCTCCTGTCGGAAATTCGTGACCTCGAGACGAACACCGTCGGGGTCGGAAAAGAAAATCGCATAATAGTCGGGCGCATATTCCGGGTAAAGTTGGGGAACGGAACAGTCCACCTTGTGCTCCGCAAACTGCCGGGCGATGGCATCTATATCGGCACAGCTTTCGACGCGGAAGCAGAAGTGGTGCAGGCCGGGTGCGAAAGGATTATGTTGGGAATGGCCGAGATGCGCAGGGCGGAGGACAAATCCAAAATGCCGGTTGTAATACTGGATGTGGTGCTCGCCTTCGTTGATAAACGTGTTTTTATGGAAACCCAGGATGCCCATGACGCGGTCGTAAAATACTTCCGAGCGATGGAGGTCGGAAACGGCCAGATAGATATGGTCGATGCCGATAGTCTCAATGCTCATGATTGGCCTCCAGTGTCTGATCCGGCACATGCTAAAAAAGATTCCCGCTTCGCCAAAACTCATCAAGGCGCAATCCAGAGGATGCGAATTCCGCCAGGCAACTTTAGCCCAGGCGGCGGGACCGGCCCACGCCACAGCTCAAATGTCCGCGAGACGACCGGTGGAATCGCCAAACCGGGCCACGTCCTTGATGCCGACGCGGTCCATCATGCTGAGGTAAAGGTTGGTGATGGGCGTGGGGTCATGCTGGACGTAGCGACCGGTGTTGAGGGTGCCGCCGCCGGCGCCCGCGAGGATGAGGGGGAGGTTGACGTGGGTGTGCTGGTTCCCATCGGCATTGCCGCCGCCGTAGAGAATCTGTGAGTTGTGGAGGAGCGATTGGCCATCCACGTCCTTCGTGTTGTCCATTTTTTCGAGGAAGTAGGCGAGCTGGGTGGCATACCATACGTCAATCTGCGTGACTTTCTCGATAAGCTCGGGCTTGTTGCCGTGGTGGGAGAGGCTGTGGTGGCCTTCGGGGATGCCGATTTCCTTGAAGTCGCGGTTGTTGCCGTCACCCGAGAGGATCAAGGTCGCAATGCGGGTGCTGTCCGTCTGGAAGGTCAGGTGCAGCATGTCGAGCATGATGCGGACATATTCCGTAAAACTTTCGGGGATTCCGGCCGGGGCGTCGGCGTCGGGCTGGGGCATGCTGGCGCGGTGTTGTTCCGCGTTGACGATCCGTTGCTCGATTTCGCGCAGGCCGGTGAGGTATTCGTCGAGTTTTTCCTGGTCCCGGCCGGACAGTTCGCGTTGGAGGGCGTTGGTGTCATCCTGGACGAAATCGAGGATGGAGTGTTGTTGCTGCTGGCGTCGGGCGAGATTTTGCGCGCGCTGGTCGCGCGGGCCGGCGCCAAAGAGGCGTTCGAAGAGGAGGCGGGGATTGTCTTCGGGGGTGAGGGGGGTGGTGGGGGAACTCCAGGCGAGGTTATGCTGGTAAACGCAGGCGTAGCCGGTGTCGCAGGCGCCGGTGTTCTGGATGGTGTCGCAGGTGAGTTCGAGCGAGCGGAAGGGGGTAATCATGCCGAGTTGCTGGGCCATGACCTGGTCGGCGGAGATGCCGGCATGGAAGTCCGCGCCACCGGTTTTCTTGATGCGAACGCCGGTGAGAAAGGTGCCGTTGGCGCGGGCATGGTCGCCACCGCCGTCCGCTCCCGCCATGGCGGAGAGGTCGGTCAAGCCACCGATGACCTGGATTTTGTCCTTAACCTTGGCCAGGGGCTGCATGGTGCGGTTAAGGACGTAATCCTTGCCTTCGCCAGTGGGCCACCAGGCGGCGGGAATCGCGCCATTGGGGAAATAGAGGAAAGCGGTGCGAAGGGGAGCACCGGTAGGGGTGGTGGCCAGCAGCGGTGCGCCGGAGGCAACGGAGGCCGCACCCAGGCGACGGGGAAGCAGGGATTCCATGGTCGGCAGGGCCAGGCAAACCCCGAGGCCGCGGAGGAAACGACGGCGGCTGAGACGTTGGGCGGCGGCGCTAGGGAGGCGTGGGGACATGGGCGGGGGTGGTTTGGGTTAGCTGGCTGGAGGCCGGGGAGTCGGTCTTCAAAGGGTTGGCGAGGGGGCGGCGTTCTTGAAAGGGGGCGGACTCGATGACGCCCAGCAACAGCGCGGAAAAGCGGCCATCCGCATGGTCGAGGCGATCCACAATTTTGTCAATGGTAGGCACATCGTAATACTCCATTCCGCGTCCGACAGCATAGGTAAGCAGTTTTTCGGTCAAAGTGCGATAAAATTCCTCGCGGTGGTTGGTGACGAGAATATGCTTCAATTCGGCGATATTTTGGAAGGATTCGCCGGTGGAGAGGGTGCCGGTGGCGTCAATGGGCAGGCTCAGTTCCTGCGTCCGGTAAAGGCCGAGGGCATTGAAATTTTCCAAGGCGAGGCCGAGCGGGTCCATGCGGTCGTGGCAGGAGGCGCAGAGGGGGTTCTGGCGGTGAAGGGCGAGGACCTCGCGCTGCGTGGGGGTGTGATCCGTGGCCAGCTTGGCGGCGTCTTCGAGGGGGGGGATATTGGGCGGGGGCGGGGGCGCGGGGGCACCGAGGATGTTTTCCAGAATCCATTTGCCGCGCTTGACGGGCGAGGTGCGGGTGGGGTTGGAAGTCATGAGCAGGGTGCTGGCCATCGTGAGGACGCCGCCGCCACGCGGGTTGGTGGGCGGCAGTTCCACTTTGCGGAATTCCGGCCCGGTGACGGAGCCGGGGGGCAGGCCATCGTCCGTGTAATAGTTGGCGAGGGTTTCGTTGCGAAACGCATAGTTGCTATCCAGCAGTTCGAGGATGCTGCGGTCGTTGTGAACGACGTAACCGAAATAGGCCATGGTTTCCTGCTGGATGGCGGCGCGCAAGTCGGGGGTTAACTGCCGCTTGAATTGGAACCCCTCGCGGGCCAGAATCTCCGGCGCATTGATGGGCAGGTCGGGCAGGTCGCGGGATTGGAGCCACTGCCCGGCAAAATTGTCCACGAAGGCCTCGCTGCGCGGGTCGGCCAACATGCGTTGAACCTGGGCCTCAAGGTGGTTGCGCAATTGGCCGGTGCCGGCGAGTTGGAGCAGTTCGTCATCCGGCAGAGTTGACCAGAGGAAATAAGAAAGACGGGAGGCGAGGCTGTATTCGTCCAACTGGGCAAACGGCTGGCCCGGCGCGGGCGGGGTGGCGCTTTCGATGTGGAAGAGGAACCGCGGCGTGGCCAGGACGGCAGCCATCGCGCGGGAAACGCCGGCCTCGAAAGTGCCGCCGGGTTGGGAATAAGATTTCTCGGCCACGTCCACGAGGCCGTTGACGAGGGTATCGCTGGCGGGACGGCGGAAGGCCTTGGTGGCGAAAGCGGCGAGAATTTCGCGGGCGTATTGGCGGCGGCCGGCGGCGTCGGCAGGAGGGACATCGCGGGGAAAGAAGCGCGCATAATTGGGCGCATGGGGCCAGTCCTTCGGGTCGAGCGGACCTTCGACTGTGACCGAGCTGACTTTGAAGTCCATTTTAGTGTGATTGGACCGCATATCGGGGAGCAGGGGCTGCAATTCGAAGGATACCTGGTGCGTGCCCTTTTCCCAGTGGACGACATAATCGTCGCTGTAAAATTCACAATCATACCATACATAGCCATGCTCCGCGACTTCCTGGCCATCGGATTTGACGATGACGGTGCATTGGGCCGGGTCATAGGCGGCGGTTCCGTCCACTTCCATCTCGGCCTTGATGTGATAATCGCCGGCGGCGATGGCTTGGTAAGTGTGGGTGACTTCCTGTGGAGTGTAAAAATCCATGAAATCACCCGGCTTGTGTCCAATCTTGGTGAGGTCTTTGGCCGGAGGAGACTCGAGGAATTCCTTGCCCCAATAAGTTTGGACGGGGAGGGCGTAAGTGGTGGCCGGGACGGCGCGGTCCACAATGGTTTGCGCGGCCTGGAGGAATTTCTCGAGGCGCATGGGCGAGATGGTGAGCACGTCGCCGATGTCGTCAAAGCCGTAGCCGGTGTCATCAGGCGGGAATTCGACATTGACATCGAAGTCCACGCCCAGGAGGTCTTTGATGGTATTGTGATATTCAGTACGATTGAGTCGGCGAAGGGTGACGCGGCCCGGGTCAAGGTTGTCCGGGTCTATGCCAAAGGCGGAGAACTTAATCCAGTTGTCGAGGGTGGCCTGGTCCTGGGCGGAGAGGCGGGGGTTGCCGCCGGCAGGCATGATGCCGGAGCGGGTGTTCTTGAGCACCTTGAGCCAGAGGTCGGGATTGTGGAGAATTTGGTCCTCGGTCTTCAATTGGTCAAAGGCCACGCCGGCGCGGCTTTCGCCGTTGCCGTGGCAGTCATAGCAATTGTCCTTCAAAATGGGTTCGATGACTTGGTGAAAAGTGGCGAGGGCGGGATTGACGGGGGGCGCGCTGGGAGCAGTCGCGGCGGGGGTTTTAATGGGCGCAGGGGCGGAAATTGGGGTAATTTTGTCTTGGTTCTGGATGCAGCCCGCGAGCAGCGCGCCCAGGCCCACGGCCACCGCGCCGCCAGCCGCCCACGCGAGCCAGCGCATCTTGCCACGATGGAGGGGGAGTTTCATCACCAAGGGTAAGTAGGAAGCGCAATTTCAGTTGGATTTGGGCGCCAGGGCAACCCGGAATCCCAAAATGCTGGAGACAAAAATTCCGGATCCGCCGCCAATCCCACCGGGGGCGGCGCTATAGCGGGCGGCGGAACGGCCATAGCGGGCCGCGAGATACCAGGAGCCGCCGCGCTGGACGCGATACGGCCCCTTCACGCCTAGCGGATCAGTGACCGGGCCTGCCGGATACGGGCCGTATTTGTCCGCGCACCATTCGCGCACGTTGCCGTGCATGTCGTAAAGCCCCCAGGCGTTGGGCTTTTTTTGGCCCACCGGATGGGTGGAACCGGCGCTGTTTTTGTCATACCAAGTCATCTCCTCCAAGTCCCCCGCATAGGGTGTGGTGGTGCCCGCGCGGCAGGCATATTCCCATTGGGCTTCGGTGGGGAGTTGAAACGCGTAACCGGCCGGCAGCCGGCCGGCGGCCTGCTCCTGGTCGGTCAACTTCTGGCAAAACGCCGCCGCATCGTCCCAGGAAACACATTCCACCGGCAAATTTGGGTCCGTATGAAACGCGCTCGGATTGGCGCCGGTAAGCGCCTGATATTGCGCCTGGGTGACGGGAAATTTCCCCAGCCAGAAATCCTTGGAAATCGTCACCGCATGTTGCGGGCCTTCGTCGAGCAAGCGACCGGCTTCGGAGTCCGGGCTGCCCATGGTAAAGGTGCCGGCTTTGATGGGCGCAAGATCCAGTGTGACCTGTCCCGGCAAGGGCACGGTGCAAAGCTGGCCGGGCTTCGGTGGCGAAGCGGCCGGGGTCGCCGCGGCCGCCACAGGTGCGGCCTCCGCCGCCTGGCTCGACGGCACCCCTTGCCCCACCAACAAAACGCCCAGCACCCCAAGCAACAGGATGAGGGAAAGTTTATTCTTTATGGGGTGGCGCATTTTCAGTTCGGCTCGGGATGCAAGGGAAAACCAGACAAATTTCCCGGCCCTCTTTCAAGCCTTAAAATGGCGGCCCCGGCCCGGCCAACCTATTCAGCCTTTAGGCAAATGTGTAAATGGCTACACCCCCCAGCGCCTCTACATTCCGCCCAAACACAAACGCTCTTCCGATAAAACCGGGATGTCATCAGCGACCATCGCCGGGCGGGCGATTGGCGCGCCGGGCACTAATATTTTACGGGGAAAATCATCAAACAACACTGTGACCCGCACGCTCGGCTGCGGAATTGACCCGACCCTTTTCCAGAGCGGAAATCGTGGCAAATCAGTCCTTGCGGACAACAGCGGATTTCCGTGGAGTTTGTTTAAGTTTGTTGGATTATTCTTGCCTTTTAAAATTTAACTTACAGATTATAAATAGATTGCGGGCAGGTGGAATCGAACCACCGAGATCAGTTTGGAAAACTGAAGTTTTGCCACTAAACTATGCCCGCGAACTGGCTGGCTTTACTTTTGGAGATTTGATCGCCGAGGTCAAGCCTGCGCGGGACGGAGGCACCCTACCCTTAGGGAAATGCTTTCGATCTGTTTTCCGCGTTTCAATTTAACCACAGATTGCCCGGACAGCACTGATGCACGAGAGTATCTGAGCCATCTGTGCAATCCGTGGTTTCAACCTCGGCTTTTAGATTTTCGCCAGCCGCCGGACGGTGGCGGCGATGACGCGCCGGGCGTCGGCTTCGTCAATGACCACATCGAGGCCGGGTTGCGGCAGGATGAGGTGCTCGCCCGTCACCGGGATGCGCCCCAGCTCCGCCGTCACCAACCCGCCAAAAGTGGCGACTTCCGTGTTGGGGATGAGGACGCCGAGGGCCTGCTCGACGTCGCGCAACGGGGCGAGGCCGGCCACGCGGAACCCGCGCCCTTCCGGGAGCGGCTTGATGAGTTTTTCCTCGGCGGTGTCGAACTCGTCTTGAATATCGCCGACGACCTCCTCAATGAGGCGTTCGAGCGTGACGATGCCGGTGACGCCGCCGAATTCGTCCACCGCGAGGGCCATGTGCATTTTCTGGCGGAGGAGTTTTTCGAGTGCGATGGGCAGCGGCTCGGTCTGCGGCAGGCGGAGGATGTCGCGTCGCAGCGCGCGCAGGTCCACCGGGCCGGGGCTGAGACGGTAAAGGTCCTTGATGTGGATGAGGCCGAGGCAGCGGTCGAGGTCGCCGTCGCAGAGGGGAAAACGCGTGTGGCCGGAAATACGGGCGGCGACGAGGCTCGCCGTCACGTCGCCGGCGAGGTTGAGGAAAACGATTTGGTGGCGGGGCACGAGCACGTCGGCGAGTTTGAAATCACGCGAGCGCAGCGTGTTGGCGAGGATGCCGCGCAAAAACGGCGGCAGCGCCTGGTCTTCCTCACCCATGGCACGCATCTGCACTTCGACATCGAGCAGGTTGAAGTCTTGGCGGATCTCGACGCCGAACCGGCGGAACAAGCTTAGCGAAAGCGAGCGCAAGGCGTGGCGCACCGGCTGGCTTAAAAAAGTGAACGCAAGGGCAAGACCCGCCGTGACCCGCAGCGTGGGATAGGGCCGTGCCAACGCCACGCCGCGTGCGCAAAGGTCGCCAAAGAGATAGAGTGCGAACACGACGGCTAGAAAAATCGCCGCCGCGAGCCACCGTTCCGCGGCGTTGCCCGTCAGGCCGGGCCAGTGGCCGAAGGCGGCGTGGATGATGAGCGCGGCGGTGGCGCCCACGCCCGTCGCGCAAAACCGCAGCCCGAAACGGATGCCGCGCGCGACCTGGTCGGCGTCGTCGAGCACGCGCGCCACGCGGCGGCGGCGGCGCGCGGCGGCCAGCGCGGGGGCGTCGGCCAGCGAATAGCGCAGCTTGACCAGGCTGAACTCGCACGCCACCAGCGCCCCATGCAGCGCGATAAGCGCAAGCATCAGCCCAAGGGCCAGCGCCAGATGAGTCCAGAGGGGGTTCAAGGGAGATTAAAGTTCAAGTTTTTGGATCAGCGCTTCGACTGTCAAACGATGATGTTCGGCAACCGGTTTGAGTACTCCCCGAAGAAGCGTGCCGGTCTTGAGTGGCCGGTGATTGGGCACGGTAACGTGATGGGTGCCGTTGACCAGAGTGGTCAACCGGATATGCGACCCGTCCTGCCGCACGCGTTCGTAGCCCAAGACGCGCAAGGCCCGGGCCAAGTCGGCACCGTTAACCTGACGCGGCGTTTTCACACCGCCAGCACCTCATCGCGCACAAAATGCAAACGGATGACACGGGGCATTTCTCCCACCACGCCGTCGCCAAAGTGGCATTGCACGGCGTCCCGCACCATGTCCCGCAACTCCTCAAGCGTTTCGCCTTGCGTGGCGATGGCGTGGCCCAGCGCGGTGGCCACGTAGCCGCCGTCCGTCTCGTCTTCGGTCACCTCGAAGATGATTTCACTCATAAGTTAAGGCTATGCTACCAGCGCGCGTTGGGCAAGCCAGTTCTACGCCTCGCTTTTGCGTTTAGACTCGGCATTGAAATTCCATTTGTCATGCGTCACAACTATTTGAGCAATTTGTTCTCCGGAAAATGGAATGTCTGGTTGACCTCGTATTTCTGCAACCGTCCCCTGCACAACAGCAACTTGATCAAATCTCCTGCCATCATTCAAAACGATGCTTACAACATGGTAACCCATCCCGGTTTCAGGCTGAGATACCAAATAGGACACCCACTTTGCGGATAGTTTTATCATTTCAAGATTTGCGCCAGCGCCTTAAGAAACCGCGCGTTCTGTTCCTCGGTGCCAATGGTGACACGCAGGTGCGCGGGCAGGTCATAGGGCGCGAGGGGGCGCACGATGACGCCGCGCGCTTGCAGCGCGAGAAAAACAGCGCGCGCCTGTGCGAAGCGGAACATGATGAAGTTCGCCACGCTGGGGACGTGTTCGAGGCCAAGTCTATCCAGCCCGGCGGCGACTTGCTTCAGCCCGGCGGCGTTGATGGCGCGCGTGCGGTCGAGGTGCTCGCGGTCATCGAGCGCGGCCACCGCTGCGGCTTGCGCGATGGCGTTGACGTTGAAGGGCTGGCGCGCGCGGTGGAGCAGGTCAATCAGCGGTTTCGGCCCGTAGCCGTAGCCAATGCGCAGGCCGGCGAGGCCGTAGATTTTGGAAAAGGTGCGGCAGCACAGGATGTTGCGCCCGGCGGCGATGAGCGGGCGCAGGTCGGGCGCGGCGGCGGGTTCGAGGAATTCCACGTAGGCTTCGTCCACGCAGAGGATGACGTGCGGGGGCAAATCGCGCGCGAAGGCCTCGACCTCGGCGGCGGTGTTGGCCGTGCCGGTGGGATTGTTCGGCGTGGGCAGGTAAACGATTTTGGTCCGCGCGGTGATGGCGTCGCGCATTTTTTGCAAATCGTGCGTGTAGCCGGGCATCTCGACCTCGACCGGCGTGCCGCCATTGAAGAGGGTGACGTATTTGAACACGATGAAGGCATGCCGGCCCATGACCACCTCGTCGCTGGGCGAGATGAAGGCTTCGGCGAGCAGTTGCATCTCCTCGTTCGAGCCGTTGCCGGGAAAAATCTGGGCGGGGTCAAGTTGCAGCCGGGCGGCGATTTTCTCGCGCAAGGCCGTGGCGGCGCCGTCGGGATAGAGGTGGGCGTCGTCGAGAGCGCGGCGCGCGGCGGCCAGCGCCAGCGGCGACGGCCCGAGCGGGTTTTCGTTCGAGGCGAGCTTGATGACCGAGTCCGGGTCGAGGCCGTGCTCCCGCGCGACATCGGCGATGGGCCGGCCCGGTTCGTAAACGGGCTGGGTGAGCAAACCGGGCTTGGCAAGTTGGTCGGGAGACATGGGGAAAGGTAGAGCATAGAGGGAAAACGGAAAATGGAAAATGGAAAAAACGCTATTTGCATCGTTGGCCAGTGGTCGGTTTTTTCCGTTTTTCCATCTTCCATTTTCCTGCATCCATTCTTATCTTCATTTTCCATCTTCCATTTTCCTTTTTCCATTCCTCCTCAACCATGAAGGTTTTACTCACCGGTGCAACCGGTTTGCTCGGCCATGCGACGCTGCTGGCCACGCTGGCGCGCGGGCATGAGGTGCTCGCGCTCGGGCATGAGCGCCTGCCGGAGCTGCCCGTCGCCGCCGCGGCCCAGAAACACGTCTTCGCCCGGCAGTGCGACTTGACCGACGATACCGCGCTGGACCGGCTGATGTTCGACTATTACCCGGACGCCATTATCAACTGCGCGGCACTGTCGAGCCAAGGCGCGGTCGAGGCCAACCCCGCCCTGGCGGAAAAGCTCAACGTCGCCCTGCCCCGCCGGCTGGCGCAAATCGCGCATCATTTGTGCGCGCGGCTGCTGCACGTCTCGACGGATTTTGTTTTCGACGGCAGCAGCGGCCCCTACCGCTCGACGGACATGCCGCATCCGCGCACCCTCTACGGCCAGCTCAAGTTGCAGGCGGAACATGAAGTGCTGCTTTATGGCGGGGACTTCGTCGTCGTGCTGCGCATCACGGTCGTCAACGGCAACAGCCCGGCCGGCAACCGCGGCGTGCACGAAAAACTTTTCCACACCTGGGCGGCGGGGAAGGCGGCGACGGCATTCACCGACGAAATGCGCCAGCCGGTTTCGGCGGTCAACGTCGGCGATGTTTTGACAGAACTGATTGAGCGCCCGAACTTGCACGGCCTCTTTCATTGGGCCGGGCCGGACACACTGTCGCGCTTCGACATGGCGCGCGCGATTCTGGCGCATTTCGGCCTGCCGGAAAATCTCGTCACCCCCGCACGCGCGGCGGACCAGCCCGACACCGACACGCGCCCGCGCCGCCTCGAACTGATTCTCCCGCCGCTGCTTGGCAAATTAAAGGCCACGCCCACGCCCTTTGCACAGCAGTTGGAGGAACTGGAAGTGCCGGCGGCGTGCCGTGAATGGTATTTGCGCACGCGCCCGCCCTCGAATAATGGCCAGGGCGCGCCGCGGCGATTAGTGCAAGGAATAGATTTTTAATCCAAATTAACCACGGAGAACACGGAGAGGATTTTTTCCATCTTCCATTTTCCATAAACTTCTCTGTGTTCCCCGTGTCCTCCGTGGTTAAATCTCTTTTGATGCTGCCACCGAAAATCGGCTCGGCGGCGGAGAATATGGCCGCCGATTGGCTGCTGTTGGAAATGTTTCCCCGGCCCGAGGCTGCGCGGATGCGTTTTTATGGCTGGGCACGGCCATCGTTCACGTTTGGTTATGGGCAAAAGTGGGCGGCGGTGCGCGCGGCGTGTCCGCCCGGGATGGATTTAATCCGCCGGCCCACCGGCGGCGGGTTGGTGGATCATCGCGCGGACTGGACGTATGCGCTGGTGCTGCCGCCGGCCCATCCGCTCGCCCAAGTGCGGGCGTGCGACAGTTACCGGGCGGTGCATGAGGCGCTAGAGGAGGCGTTGAGGGAGAGCGGAGTTGGTTGCCAGTTGCAGGGCGCGAATGCCAAGTTGCAGGTTGCAGGTTGCAGGTTGCAAGTTGCAAGCCAACGAATTAACGGAAGTTTAGCCGTTTGTTTTGAGCGGGCGGAGACGTTTGATGTCGTGCGTTCGGATGATGGCCGCAAAATCGCCGGCGCGGCACAGAAACGCACACGGCGCGGGCTGCTTTTTCAGGGTTCGGTAAATCGCGATGCCGCCGGTGAGTTGAGGGATTGGGTCAAGCTCGCAGATATTTTTGCAAAGCGTCTTGGAGTCAGATTGGGCGCCACGCCGCAAAAATATGATGCCGAGCCCTGGCCGGCGGCGCTGCTGGCGGAAACCACCGCACGGTTCGCGGCAAAGGAATGGAATCAGAAAAGATAAACATCTCACGCGTTCGCCGCGAGGATGCCCCCAACCGTGATGAGCGCCGCCGCCGCCAGCAGCTTGCCGGGCTGCACGTCCTTCCACTCCGAGAGCACGAGCAGGCCGATGACCACCGTCACGAGCGTGTTCATGTTGTAGATCGAGACGATTTGCCCGATTTGGCCATTGTAGCGTTTGAGCGCGATGGCGACGCACGCCATCGAAATGGACCACAGGATGCCGAACAGCGCGATATAAGTCGCCGCGCGCGCCGTGACGGCAAAGTCGCGGTCCCACAGCGCAAACAACGCGCCCATAATGAAAATCGAAAGGCCGATCCCCATGAGGTAAGGCCCGAGGCCGGTGCCCGTGCGGTTAATCACCTTTTGGAACACCGCGACGATGCCAAAGAGCACCGCCGGGATGAACCCGCCGATCAGAAGGGAAAGTTGTTTGTCAGTCATGGGGGAAGGCGATAGCACGGCAGCGGACATGAGCCAATCTTGAAAAAGACAGAGTGGCAAAGGGACAGAGGGACAGAGGCACAAAGGCCGGGAAATAGAAACCCCCATTCGAATTCACCGAAGGTCTTGACTACTCAGTGCCATAGTGCCTTAGCGCCTCTGTCCCTCTGTCCCTCTGTCCCTTTGTCCTACCCCCTTCTTCCTATTGACTGCCGCGTAAATATTTGTCACCAACAAGCCGCCCCCGCGCACCTGGCATGAACCTTCTCCGCCGCAAAAGCGTCGCCGACCTCCAAGCGGAGGCCACCACGGACAATAGTCTGAAACGCGTGCTGGGGCCATTGCATCTGGTCATGCTGGGGGTGGGCTGCACGATTGGCACCGGGATTTTTGTGCTGACCGGCACGGTGGCGGCGCGCAATGCCGGGCCAGGGGTGATTTTGTCATTCGTGCTTGCTGGCTTTGCCTCGATCTTCGCGGCGTTTTGTTACAGCGAATTTGCGTCGCTGGTGCCGATGTCCGGCAGCGCCTACACTTATAGTTATGCGACGCTCGGGGAGATTTTCGCCTGGATCATCGGCTGGGATTTGATTCTCGAATACGCCGTGGGCGGCATCACGGTCGCCATCGGGTGGTCGGGATACGTGACTTCGCTGCTGCACGATTTCGGCGTGGATATTCCGCCGCGCTTGACGGCCGCCTATGGCTCCATCGTCACGCTGGCGGACGGCACAAAAGTTCCGGCGCTTTTCAATTTGCCCGCGGTGTTGATCGTGGCAGCGGTGTCCATTTTGCTCGTCCTCGGCATCAAAGAGTCGGCGTGGTATAACAACCTGATCGTCTTCGTCAAACTGGCCGTCATCCTGGCATTTTTGGCGCTGGCGGCGCACGCCATCAATCCCGCCAATTGGCATCCCTTCATTCCCGCCAACACCGGCACCTTCGGGCATTTCGGCTGGAGCGGCATCATGATGGGTTCGGGGACGGTGTTCTTCGCCTACATCGGGTTCGACGCGGTGAGCACCGCCGCGCAGGAAACCCGCAATCCCCAGCGCGATATGCCCTTGGGAATCATCGGCTCGCTCATCATTTGCACGATATTGTATATTGCGGTGGCGGCGGTCGCCACGGGCGTAGTGCCCTATGCGCAACTCGACACGCCCGCGCCGATTGCACTTGCGGCCGACCAGGCGGTGGGCGGCTGGATGTCCGTGCTGATTAAAATCGGAGCCGTGGCGGGGCTATCCTCCGTGATCATGGTGCTGATGCTGGGGCAGACCCGCATTTTTTGGGTCATGTCGCGCGACGGGTTGCTGCCCAAATTCGTGGGCGAAGTTCATCCCCGGTTCCAGACGCCGTGGATTACCACCATTATCACCGGCGTGGTCGTGGCGTTGTTTTCGGCGCTATTTACGGTGCGGGAGGCCGGCAACCTTTGCTCGATTGGCACGCTGCTGGCCTTTGTCATCGTTTGCCTTTCGGTGCTCGTGCTGCGGGTGCGCGAGCCGCATCATTACCGGGCCTTTCGCACCCCGGCGATCTGGTTCGTGGCTCCCACCGGCGCTTTGGCGGCATTGGCCTTAATGATTCCGCTGCCCAACGCCGCCTGGCTGCGCCTGATTGTCTGGTTCGTCCTCGGCATGGTGCTTTATTTTGTCTATGGGATAAAGAACAGCCGATTGAACAAAAACTCCGGCGTTGCACCGCCACTTCCCCATGGGCCTTGAATATCTGCACGCCTATTGGCGCCTGCCCTACGTCGAGGCCCCGAAACCCGAGGCTGGCGGCGAGAACCCGTTTGTAGATTTGCCCAGGCTCGGCGACGACCGCAAGGCCCTCATCCTCTGGCGCGGCCCACTCACCTACCTGGTGATGAACCGTTTTCCCTACAACGTCGGCCACCTGCTCGCCATTCCCTTCCGCGAGGCGCCAACGTTAGCCAAGCTGACCCCCGCCGAGCGCGCCGACTTGATGGAGGCCATTGTCAAAGCCCAGGACATCCTCACCAAGGCTTTGCGGCCCGACGGCTTTAACATCGGCTTCAATTTCGGGCGCGTGGCCGGCGCGGGCATCCCGCGGCATTTGCATGCGCACATCGTTCCGCGCTGGAGCGGTGACGTGAATTTCATGCCCGTCGTGGCCGACACCAAAGTCCTCCCCGTGGCCCTCGACACGCTTTGGGAGCGATTGAAGGCATTTGCCAACTAAGGATGGGCCGTCGCCAGCGATGCCCCTACATTAGCAATCCATTTCATAATTCATAAATCATCATTCATAATTCCTTCATGGAGCCCCGCGTCATCAAATTTCCCAGCCCCCGGCAACTCAGCCAGCTTTATTGCGGCAAGGAGGCCAACCTCGCGAAGGTCGAGGAGGCCTTCGAGGTGAAGATCGTCACGCGCGAGGACTGGCTGCAAGTCGAGGGCGCGGTCGCGGACCAGGACCGCGTCGCCCAATTGTTTGAGTTTTTGAATGCCGCGCGCGGGCAGGGCATGAATGTCTCCCAGGTGGATTTTGACAACATGCTCGCCACGGTGAAACGCGGCGAGGTAGCGCAGTTGCGCGAGTTGTTTGAAAACCCGCTCGTGCTGCGCTTCAAGCGCACGACGATCGTCCCAAAGACGCTCAACCAGAAGCGCTACCTGCAATTCATCCACAAGGCGGAAGTGGTGTTCGGCATCGGCCCGGCGGGCACCGGCAAGACCTATCTCGCCGTCGCGTCCGCGCTCGAGGCGCTGGTCAACAACCAGGTCGAGAAAATAATCCTCACGCGCCCGGCCGTCGAAGCTGGCGAGGCGCTGGGCTTTTTGCCCGGCGATCTGAACGAGAAAATCCTGCCCTACCTGCGCCCCCTGCACGACGCGATGTATGAAATGCTCGGCAAGGACGAAAGCGACCGGCTCATCGAAAAAGGCATCATCGAAATCGCCCCGCTCGCCTACATGCGCGGGCGCACGCTGGCCAACGCCTACATCCTGCTCGACGAGGCGCAAAACACCACCCCCGAACAGATGATCATGTTTTTGACGCGTCTGGGCGACCGCTCGCGCATGCTCATCACCGGTGACATCACGCAGGTGGACCTGCCGCGCTCGAAAGTCTCCGGCCTCAAGCAGGCCATCCAGGTGCTCCAAGGCGTCGAAGGCATCAAGCTGTTTTATTTTGACGTGGTGGACGTGGTGCGCCACCCCCTCGTCAGCGCCATCATCAAGGCCTACGAGACCTTCCATGCCGATTCATCGAGGGGGGATTAGGGGTGATTATTTTTGAGTGTGCTGATCAATTCCCCTTTTGGCTCCAAAAATTCGAAGCGCCATCCCATAGATGCTTTCCTTAACTTTTGGCTAACATCATTGGTGGCAAGTCTTTTTGTGTGTAAGCCTAAAATTAGATAGTCAAACGATCTGCTCATGTTTCGTGCCCTCCGTAGCTTAAACTTTTGAAATTGCCTTGTGGCTGATTTTCCGGTTAAAAACAGCCCCATGAAAATCATTTCCGCAAGTCCGACGACGGGCTACCGGGTGCGACTGGCGTTTGACGACGGCGTGGACGGCGAAGTTGACCTGTCTGATTATGCGGGGGTCGGGGTGTTTCAGGCCTGGCGCAAACCGGGCATTTTCAAAAAACTTGCCGTGGCCAAGACCGGCGCGCTGGCCTGGCCCGGCGACCTTGGCCTGTGCGCCGACGCGCTCTATCTGCGTTTGACTGGAAAACGGCCCGAGGAGCTTGTCCCCGCGTTGCGCCGCGCTCCCATCCATGCCTGAAATCTGCCGCATCGGCCGCCCTGCCCCGTCGGCTCCGACACAAAGATGTTGCCAAAAATTGTTTTGACGAACCGGGGGCAATTGTCGAACTGACTTAATAATGCCGACGAGCGTCTGGGATTCGCCCTATCAGCAATTGGCCTCGCTCCAGCGCGAAATGCGGCGGTCCGCCACGGCCTGGGCGGGGCGGCGGCGCTTCCACCCGCAACACGAGTTGAGCGCGCGGAATTTGCTGCATTACCTGGCGCTCCGGCGCCACGATTTGAGCGCGCTGCAGCGCCAGCTCTCGCAACTGGGCTTAACGTCGCTCGGACGCAGCGAGGCGTCCATTCTCAAAAGTGTGGAGACCCTGCTGGCCACCCTGGCGACGTTGCGCGGCGCGGCATTCAAACCCGGCGCGAAGTCGGAGGGGCCGGATTTCGAGCAAGGGCGGGAACTGTTGGGCAAGCACACGGCGGCACTGCTCGGCCCGCCCCCGTCGGACCGATGGGTGCGCATGATGGTCACGCTGCCAGGCGAGGCGGCGCGGGATCCCGGGTTGGTCCGTGCGCTCGTGAAGGAAGGCATGGACTGCGCGCGCATCAACAGCGCCCATGACGATCCGGCGGCGTGGGAGCAGATGGCGGCGAACGTCCGGCGCGCCAGCCAGGAGCTAAAGAAAAACTGCCGCATTCTGGTGGATCTCGCGGGGCCAAAATTGCGCACCGGGCCGCTGCCACCGGGGCCGGCGGTGCTCAAATGCCGGCCCCAACGCAACGAGTTTGGCCAGGTGCTGAATCCTGCCCAGATATGGTTGGTGGCCGCGGGCGGCCCCGTTGCAGAGCCACCCGTGGCCGGAGCATTCACGGTGCCCGTGTCACGGACTTTCCTGGCGAGCCTGGGCGAAGGCAACGAAGTGAATTTCACGGACGCGCGCGGTGCGCACCGCGTGTTGCGCATCGGCGCACGTCACTTGGACGGGTGCGCGGCGACGCTGGAAAAGACGGCTTACTTCGTCCCCCGACTCCGATTGTGGCACGGGAAACAAACCGGGCGGGTCGGGAACATCCCGGCGCGCGAAGGCTTTTTGCAGCTTTATCCCGGGCAGCGTTTCCGGCTCGTGCGCCCCGGCGCAGCCGATGGACGGGCCGGCGACCTGCCTGCGCTGCCGTGCTTGGTGCCGGAAGTCTTCCGGCATGTGCGGGCCGGCGAGCGTGTGTTTATTGATGACGGGAGAATTGCCGCCATCGTCGAAAAGGCCGGGCCGGCAGGCTTGGAATTGCGGGTCACTCATGCGCGCACCGGCGGCGAAAAAATCCGGGCCGGCAAAGGACTGAACTTTCCCGACAGCCAGTTGCAACTGCCGGTGTTAAACAAAGCAGACCAAGCGGTATTGCGCTGGGCCGCGCGACACGCGGACCTCGTCGGCCTCTCGTTTGCGCAGAGCGCGGCCGGAGTGGCGGAATTGAAGCGGCGGCTGGCCGCGCTGGGCCGCCCGGACATGGGCCTCGTCCTCAAAATCGAAACCAAAAGTGGTTTTCGGTTCCTGCCGGAAATGCTGCTGGAGTTGCTCGGTTGGCGCTGCGGGGGCGTGATGATCGCGCGCGGGGACCTCGCCGTGGAATACGGCTACGAATACCTCGCGGAAGTGCAGGAGGAAATTTTATGCATTTGCGAAGCCGCGCACACACCCGTCATTTGGGCGACGCAGGTGCTGGAAATGCTGGCCAAGACCGGCCGGCCATCGCGCGCGGAGATCACCGATGCCGCGATCGGCGAGCGGGCGGAATGTGTCATGCTCAACAAAGGCCCGTATATCCTCGATGCGATCCGCATGCTCGACCGCATCCTGCGCCTCAGCCAGACCCACCAACGCAAGAAGACCCCCAAGTTCCGCGCCTTGACGGACTTTAACTGGCCGCGCCCGGCGTAAGAGGCTGGCATGGATGGTTACGATCGGTTCAACACCTCGTTATGCGATGCAATAGCGTGTAAGGCAAACACCCGCATTAAGTAGGGGGTCGCAGTGCTGGCCTAAACGAATAAAAAACAATCTTAACCATTTCTATTCAAACAACTTAGATGGACAAGCCACCATTATTGTCTGGTGAAACCGACCGATTTTGATATGATTACAGGTTTTTAGCCGCCCAAGGCTATACGAACGACCTGCGCATTGCATCGTCCAAATCATAATCAGGGTGAGCCTATGGCCTGGTTTACCAAGCCCAAAACGAAAAAGGAGCAGATTGAGGAGCAGCGCCGGCGCCGGCGCGGCGATACTGTGGCGTTGTCCCCCCACTGGCTCGACTTTCGAATGACGCTTGGAGGGGTGCTGTTTCTGCTAATGGCGGTGGCGGTGTGGTTAATTTGCTTCGCCGGCTTGTCGCCGGTGACGCAGCAATTGGTCGCCAGCCAGCGCGAACGCGTGCGGGTCGTGGCGGCCTTCCCGTTCAACTATACCAGCGACGTGCGGACCCAGCGGGAAAAGAACAATGCCGAAGAACTGGTCGGCCCCTCGTTCAAACAGCCCGACCACGCCCTCGAAGAGCGCATGAAGCAGGCGGTGCTCGAATTGGAATCGTCCCTGGATCAATACCAGCAGGACTCCGCCAGCCTCCCCCCCGAGGAGCAACTGGCCGCACGGGAAAAGCTCGCGCGCGAATTCAGCGCCAAGAACGGATTTGACCTCGACCCGGCCGATGTCGCCAGCCTTGCCGCTGTGACCGACCCCAAGGAGCGCAACCAAGCCTTTAACGTCGCGCTGACGAACATCCACAACTTGCTAAACCGCGGCATCTATGACCCCGCGCAGCCCGGCTTCCAGCCCGTGGCCATGCAGGGCGCGATGTATACCTTCGATGTTTCCGGGCGCGCCAGTTCGGTGCCTGTGCTGCCGCAAGATGAGGCCATGCGGCAGTTCCGCATCAATCTCGCCACCCTCGACATGGCGGCCCCCGCCAAGACCGCGATCTTCGATCTCCTCAAACAAACCCTCGTCCCCAACATCGCCTTCGATCAGGAACGCACCACGCGCGCCAAGACCGCCGCCATGGACGAAGTCAAACCCGTCCAGGTCATGGTTCGGCTCGGACAAGTGGTGGCCGACCCCAATGCCGCCGACTATGACTCGGCTGAACAACGGGAACTTCGCCAGAAATATTTCGACCAGTTGAGTGTGCAGGGCGGCGCGGGGATGGAATCGCATCTCTCACTCTTGCGGTATCTCTACACCACCCTGCTGCTGTTGGCCGCGCTGATCTTCATCAAATGCGGCCTCGGGCCGGCCCAGCGGTCGCCGAAAATGGTGGCCCTCGGGTCGGCCTTGCTGCTGGTCAACCTAATCTTGGTGCGCATGGTCGTTGGGTTGGGGTCCACCGGGCTGTTCACGCACCACACGGATTATCTGGCGGTGCTGCCGTGGCTGGCCCCCACGATGCTCGCGCCGATCCTGGTGACAGTGATGGTCGGCGCTGCACCCGCCGTGCTCACCTCGCTGCTGATCAGCATGCTCTTTGCCATGATGACGGGCGACACGCTCGAAGTGTTCCTGCTCAATTTCCTGGCCTCGCTGGTCGCGGTCTATTTCTGCCGCGACGTGCGCCTGCGCGCGCGCTTGGTGCGGGCTGGCCTGCTCGGCGGCCTGGCGGCCGCCGTGTGCGCCGCCTACCTCGGCCTGCTCAACCAATCCGCCTTGACCAGCGCCGACGTGGGCCGCCAAATGATTGTCGCCGCCTTCACCGGCTTGATGACAGCCGTCGCCGCCATCGGTCTGCTGCCGGTCTGCGAAAACCTGTTCAAAATCACGACCGACATCACCCTCCTCGAGTTGACGGACTTCAATCACCCGCTGTTGCGCAAGCTGCAGGCTCTCCGCGCCGGGTACCTACCATCACAGCCTGATGGTCGCCAACCTCTCCGAGCGCGCCGCGGCCGAGGCCGGAGCCAACCCGTTGCTGTGCCGCACCTGCTCGCTCTATCACGATATTGGAAAAATTCTCAAGCCCGAGTATTTCACCGAGAACCAGCGCGACAATTTCAACCCCCACGAGGAAGTGCAGCCCTCGATGAGCGCGCTCATTATCAAAAGCCACGTCAGTGAAGGCCTCAGTCTGGCCAAACAATACAAGCTGCCCCGCGTGGTGCAGGACGTCATCGTGCAGCACCACGGTACGACCCTCATCAAATTCTTTTTCCACAAGGCCTCGAAACAGCAGCGTCAGCTTTCCCAGTCGCCCTTTGGCCGCCAACGCACCGCTGAAGCCCGCGCCCTGGCCAGCGATGGCGTCGAGCGCGCGGAACCCGGCGTGGACGAATCCTCCTACCGCTACGACGGCCCGAAACCCAACTTCAAGGAATCCGCCATCATCGCGCTGGCTGATTGCGTCGAGGCCGCCTCGCGTTCCCTCCGCAAAGTCACGCCCCAGGCTGTCGAAGAACTCATCGAGTCCATCATCAACGACCGCATCGAGGATCACCAGTTGGACGACAGTCCCATCACCATCCTGGAACTGAAACGGATCAAGGAAAGTTTCACCTTCACGCTGCTCAATATGCTCCATTCGCGCCTGTCCTATCCCGGCCACGAAGAGCCGGGCGCGACCGCCAAAGGTAAGGCCCGAGACAAGAACATCGTCCCGATGCCCCCGCCTGCCACCCCGCCGCCGCCTGGCGACAAGTCCAGTGACTCCGCCTCGTCCGCCTCCGCCTAAGCCGCGCCCCGCTGCCCCGCCGCGCGCGTGGTCGGCCAACGGTCGCCATCCACGTCTGCGCTTTTCGCGCGCGACGTTGGGCCGCTGCCTCGCCGTCCTCGACCGCCAGCCCGGCCCGCGCCCGCCCCCCGGCGAAATCTCCCTTGCGTTTTTGACCGATGTCGCGCTTGCCCAACTCCACGCCGATTTTCTTCACGACCCGGCGCCGACCGATGTAATTACTTTCCCAGGCGATGAATCCAGCGAACTGGCCGGGGAAATTTGCCTGTCGGTGGACCGCGCCGCCCTCGAATCCGCGCAACGCCGACGGCCCTTCGCGGGGGAATTGACCCTCTACCTCGTGCATGGTTGGTTGCACCTGGCCGGCTTGGACGACCTCACCCCGCGCGGCCGCCAGGCCATGCGCCGAGGGGAACGCCGGCTGCTGGCCGCCTTGCAACGCGCCCGCGCCCAGCCGGATTTCCGCCTGCGAGCGGCGAAAAAGCACCGGGATTAAATTGCCTCGGGGGGGCTGCGAGCGTTAACTTTGCCAACCATGCCCACCACACCACCCCCGCGCCCCACTGCCCCCCGGCCCAGCCCGTGGCCCACGCTCCGCAATGCGTTCATCACGGGGCTGTTTTTGCTGGCCCCGGTCGGGGTGTGCGTGTTCGTCATCAATTTCCTGCTGCAAAACATCGGCGCACCGTCCAGCAATCTGTTTTTCGGCTGGATGAACAACGGTCAGCGCAACCTGCCGTTTGCGAACGTGTTGTTGCCGGTCGTCGCGATCCTCATCGTCGTCACCCTCATTACGGCGCTGGGCTACGCCTCGCATTATTTCTTTGGCCGGTGGCTGCTGCGCCGCGCGGAAATGCTCATCTTGCGCGTGCCGATTCTCAACCAAGTCTATCGCACGACCAAGCAGATCGTGGACACCTTCCACAGCCAGCAGGAGGAGGGCTTCGACAAAGTGGTGCTTATCGAGTTTCCGCGGGCCGGCGTTTACACCATCGGCTTTATCACCAAGGCTGTCGAAGGCGAGGTGCATGCGCGCACCGGCGAGGATTTCGTAAACGTCTTCGTGCCCACCACCCCGATGCCGACCAACGGCTTTTTGGTTATTTGCCGGGAAAAGGGACCTCATCCGCCTCGACATGTCCGTGGGCGACGGCATGAAATTGATCATCTCCGGCGGCGCCATCGCCCCGCCCTACACCGCCCCCGCCCCCGCCAAATTGGCGCAAAATGAGCCGCCGAACTAATTCATAAAACCACAGTTGAAACCACGGATTTCACGGATAACACGGATAACCAAAAAGATGGGAGATTTTGACCGCTCACCTGTTCGGTGAACGCATTTTTGCAGTAACCATCGCTCAAGTTTTTGCATCCGTGCTATCCGTGTAATCCGTGGTAAAAATTCTGCCGCAAAAAATAGATTAATTCATTGTATCATGCCCCCATTGCTGGAAGCCGAAGGCCTGGTGCTCGACCGCGAACCGCCGGCGAACGCCACCTGCGCCTGACATTTCTCACACCCACGCTCGGTTTAATCTCTGCCCTCGCGCGCGAATCCCGCTCCGCCGGCACGGTTCCCGCAGCAGGCTCGAAAAAGCGCGCTGGCACGCCCCAGCGCCCGGATATTTTCGACCATGCGGCCGTGCGCCTGGAAGCGCGGGAAGCGGGCACCACACACCGGCACGTCTATTTCCTGGCCGAATACAAGGTGCTGCGCCGGCACGCGGGCCTCGGCCGCAGTTACGCGGCGCTCGAAGCCGCCGCCGGATTGGCCAAAGTCGTGACCCGCAACGCCGCGCATTTTGAGACCTGCGCGCCGGCCTTCGATTTGTGCCGCAAGGCCCTCGACGCGCTCGACCACGGCGCGCCGCCCGAAGCGGTTCGCCTAAAGGCGCTCTTTTTGCTCGCCCGTGCCAAGGGTTACGCCGCGCGCGAACAATGGCTGCCCGCCTTGAACGCCGCCGACCAGGCGCTGGCACTGGCCGTGCTCAGCCGCCCCGCCGCCGAAACCACCACCCTGGCCGCTGGCGAAGCGAGCCGCTTGCCCAAACTGCGTCAAGCTTTTGAACGCTGGTTGAACGAACACACGGACTTGGAAGTGAAATAGTTTGCCCCTTTTCAGTTTTTCTCCGTGTTCTCCGTGCTCTCCGTGGTTTAAATTTCTTCATGCGTTTCATAATCGGCCAGCGGGCGGTGGCGATGGGCGTCGGCGAATTCGCCACGTTCAACCCGGTGCCGTCGTCCGCGGGCTTCGGGCGGATGGGCGCGTGGCGCGCGACCACCGGCGCGGCCTGGCACCAGACGATGCGCGAGCGCGCGCAGGCCGCCGATGTGGGCGCGCAATTCGAAGTGCCGATCCAAGGCCGTTTGCTGCACGGCGGCTGGGCCGTCGAATTGCAGGGCCGGCTAGATCAATTGACGCCACGCAATGGCGGCTGGGTGCTGCGTGAAATCAAAACCATTTCCGAATCGTTGCCGCGCCGCGAGGACGAACTGGCGCACGATTATCCCGAATACTTCCGCCAACTGGCGGCCTACTTGCGCCTGGCGGAACTCGGCCCCCTGGGGCAAAAAGAGGCCGCTGGCGGGTGAGTTGGTGTTCGTGGATTTTTCCACCGGCGTGACACAAACCGTGCCCATGACCACTGCGGCCGCTGGCGTCTGGGTGGATACGCAACTCGCCGCGCTGCGGCCGTATTGGGAATTCCGCTGGAATTCGCGCCAGCGGGTGGCGGCGTTGCCCGTGCGCGCGGCCTTTGCCACGCTGCGCCCCGGCCAGGCGGAAGCCCACGCCGAACTGGCCGCCGCCGCCGGGCGCTCGGGCGTGTTCATGTTCGAAGCCCCCACCGGCTTCGGCAAAACCGGCCTGCTGCTGGAATACGCCCTCGCCCGCCTGCGCGACGGCCATTGCCAGCGTCTCCTCTATCTCACCGGCAAGGGGACGGGCCAGGCGCCCGTCACGCAACAATTGCGCGCCCTGCTCGGCCCCGAGCCGGAGCTGCGCTTTATCCAACTGCGCAGCCGCCGCGAGCACGCGATTGATACCCCGTTGCACACCTGCGACGCGCGCCGTTCTTGCCGCGCGGACTTGGAGGAACGCTGGCGCGAGGCCGGCCTCGACCCGCTCACCCTGTTTGAAGACGGCTCGCTGCCGGTGGAAAAATCGCGGCGCATCGGCGCGCAAACCGGCGTGTGCCCGTATGAAATCACGCGCGCGGCGCTGCCCTGCGCGGAGGTTTGGGTGTGCGATTACAACTACGTCTTTTCGCCCGCGCACCGCGGCGTGCTGTTTAATCTGCCTGGATTCAATCCCGCCGATACGCTGCTCGTGCTCGACGAAGCCCATAACCTGCCCGCGCGCGCTGCCGAGGCCCGCTCGCACGCCTTCACCGCCGGCGCTGCCATCTTTGCCGCGCAGGCGCTGCGCGATTTCCGCGCCCGCCCCGCGCTCTTGCAGGCGGCGGAAAATTTCGAGGAGTTCCTCGCGGCCCAGACCCCGGTCGAGCGGCTCGACTTGACCGCGCAATACGCGCTCGAAAACCACCTCGAAAGCCTGACCGACGAATTGAACGCCTGGCCGCTGCCGGAGGATTTGCCCGACGCCGCAGCCGATTTTTTGTGGAGCGCCATCAACGCCCTCGAAACGTTGCGTGACGCGTCACTCGAACTGTTGCCCGGCGTGCCGGCCCGCGGCGAATTGCGCCTGGCCTGCGTGGACGCCGCGCCGGCCATCGCCTCCGCCTTGAGCAGCTTCGGCCAGGCCGTGCTGACCTCGGCGACCTTCGGTCCGCCGGAGTTTTTTCTCGCCGCTTGCGGGCTGAACCCCGCCCAGGCGCACTGGATTGTCGCACACGCCCCGTGGCGCGACGGGGCCTACGATATCGCCGTGGACGCGCGGGTGGACACCCGGCAGCGCTCGCGGGAACGTTTCTTTTCCGTCACCGCCGAGACCGTGCGCCAATTCGCCGGCGGCCAGGCGCGCCCCATCGCGGTGTTTTTTCCCTCCTATGACTATGCGGAAACCATCCGCACTGACATCGAGGCCGTGGACGCGGGCCTGCGCATCGCCATGCAGCCGCGCGGCGCGGATTTGGCCGCGCAGACGGAATTTCTCGACGAATCCCTGCTGACCGCCCACGCCATGTTTTTCGTGCTCGGTGGCAGTTTTGCGGAAGGCATTGACCGGCTGGGCGGCGAGGTCGAGCGCGTCATGGTGGTCGGCCCGGCGGTGTCCGAACCCAACGCCCTCAACAAGGCCCGCCAGGCGCTCTTCGAGCAAACCATGGGCGCGGACGAAGCGTTTTGCCGGACTTATCTCGCGCCGGGGATTTTGAAAGTCGCGCAGGCACTCGGGCGGCTGGTGCGCGCGCCGGGGCAGCACGCAAAAGTGCTGCTGCATTGCCGGCGCTTTGCCGAGCCGGCGACGGACAGTCTGCTGCCGGAAGAATACCGCCATGGCCGCGTTTTGCGCCGGGACGCGGATTTGCGCGAATGGTTGAAAAATTCACCGACACCGGATAGGGCATGAGCATGGCTGGCCGTCACCGCGATTTTCTTCCCATTGTGCTGGGCGTGCTTGCGCTCGTGGCCGGCTACGGCGTGATCAACGACCAGTTCATCGTCACCCTGGCGTCCAATCACTTTATCGTTTACCATCCGCATTATTTTCCCTTCGCGTCGGTGCGGGCGCAGGCCTTGTGTTTCGGGCTGCTGGCGGGCGCACCGGGGCTGGGTTGGGGAATCTTGCTCTATTGGGCGGGGCATTATGGCCCTGGACCAGTGATGGGCCGACGGGCTACGTTGCTCGTGGCGGGCGCGGTTTTGCTCGCCACCGGGGCGGTGGCGTGGGGCTTGGGCCGGAAGCGGCCGCGACCAACCTTCCGTTTTATCCCACGTATTTTTATCCCAATACCGATGGCAATCTAGTGGTCACCCAAACCGTGCAACTCACCAATTATTGGCTCGGTACGCTTGGGGCGATGTTTTCGATAGTGGCCATACAGGCCGGGCGCATCCTGCGCGCGCCGCCACCGAAGCCGATGAGTTAAGGTTTGCGCGCCTCCTTCCCTTGGGCATCATCCGCCCCATGCGCGAAATCGCCAAAATCGAGCACGACCGCATCGCCCAGGCCATCGAGGATCTCGTGGAAAAAATCATCGCGCGCCATCGCGAGACGCCTAACCTGGCCGTGGCCGGCATCGCCAATGGCGGCATAGCCTTTTCGCGCAAACTGACGCGGCAGCTCGCGCTCCGACTGTGTCATGATGTGCCGCTGGGGGTCGTGAACATCGCCTTCCACCGCGATGATATCGGCCAACGCCCCATCCCCTTGCAATGCGCGGCGACCGACCTGCCCTTCGACGTGGATGAGGCGACGATCATCCTCGCCGACGACGTGCATTTCACCGGGCGAACCGCCCGCGCGGCGGTGAATGAGATTTTTGACCAGGGCCGCCCCGCGCGCGTCGAACTGGCCGTGCTGTGCGAACGCGGTGGCCGCCGCCTGCCGATTGTGCCGGATTACACTGGCTTCACACTTGATACCACCGAAACACAGCGTGTCGAAGTCCATCTCGATTTTGACTACCCCATCCGTGATTGCGTGCGCGTGCTGGAGGATTGATTCAAGTAATGCGCGCCGGGCTAATGCCGTTCTGGCCGCTCTTCTTGCCGGTAGTGCGTCAGTTTGGATTCGTGAGCACTGGTTTTAGGTTTGAATTGTGAGGGTGAAAGGCTTACCGTGCCGCCATGCCTAAGCGTTCAACTAGACTAGACATGGTGCAACTGGCCGGGCTGGCCGTGGCGCAGGCCACGCATGGCGAGTTTGTGCCGCAAGGCGTGGCGGAGATGTACCGCGAGCGGGAAGCAGCGGCGCGGGCCAAGGTGGCGGGAAAAAATCCGGCGGCGGTCATGTTGGGAAGGTTGGGGGGGTTGAAGGGTGGCCCGGCTAGGGCGGCGGCGTTGACAAAGGCGCAAAAGCGGGAGATTGGGCGCAAGGGGGCAAAGGTTAGGTGGGGGAAGTAGGTGGCGCAGTTTTGGCAAATTCATTAATGAAAATGCCAAGCCTCTTTGTTGCATTATCAAACAAGACTTTTTCTTGCTGGCTCTGATGCTCGGAGAGCTTACCCATTGCGTCCATGACTTCTGGTTTTATTACGGCTGCATCACCTGTCGTTTGAGAGATGAAAATCATATCCGTCATTAGACCAACGCCGGGCGCGGACTCGGCCCTTTTTTTTGCAAGGTAGGCTAGATATAAAGCGTCAACGTTCTTAAAATCAGCATGGTAGCCGTATTCCATAAATGCCGCTTCGGCGCGCGACTTTCCAACTCCGATTGCGGCAAATCCCTCGAAATCCATACATCGAATTGATTCGGTTGGATTGTTGCTTACGAGCCAAATATGAGGCCCGGCACCCTCCTCAATTCCGATAAAAACAACCTCAATCAGCGGCATTTGGAATGACTCAATGATGGTGGTTAGTAATCATGTCTGGGAAATGAAAGAAGTGATTGCGCTGCTGGATAAAAAAGAGGAGAAAGCGGCATGAATCCACCCAAAGACAGGATAGATCAGTTGTTGGAGCTATATTCAAAAAAAAACAAGGTGCAGTTATTGAAAATAAAGGCCACCGCGACCTATGCGGATTCGCCAGAACATCAGGCGGTGACTATTGCTTTGGGGTTGCTTGAGTCGGAAGAATCGGCGACCCGACACCAGCAGACGGTTGCGATTGCGTCACAGGCAAACGATATAGCGGCCCATGCAAATTGGATTGCGAAATGGGCGTTGCGGGCGGCACTTCTGGCGACTGCGATTGCAATTCTTGCGTGGCTTTTTCCTCATCCACCCGTTGCCCCCAATAAACCGCCCAGCCCTCCATCGTCGCCATCCGTTGCTCCATCTGCATCTCATCCCGAATCAACAGCACAAGACGAATCCCCACTAAAAGTGTCGCAATAGCCGTTAAAAGAACGGCAGCACCAAGGGTAACGATGATTTTGTTTTGCAAAGCCGCATGAGATAGTTAGCCTTTGGCCAACAGTCACAGCCGCCGCCTCGAAACAATCAGGCCACCTACTCCCACGCGGAGCATCCAGCCTAGCCCTATTTCGAGGCAGGAAGCCGTTTAGTTGCACTCCGCCGTGACCCAGCAGGGCCACGAATTGAACGAAGTTGAACCAAACTGACGCACTACCTTCTTGCCAAAGAAGTTGACTTTGCCCGGCCTTCCCTTTATCCGAGCCGTCGCCGGCTACAGTTTCTTCCGCCGGCCGCATGAGCGCTGCCGCCCTTCCCCACCCCACCCCCGCCCACTGGACGCGCAAGGACCTCCTCGGCATCTGAGGACCTCTCGCGCGAGGAACTCGATTGCATTTTTGCCACCGCCGAGCAGTTTAAGGCCACTTTGGGGCGCACGCAAAAAAAGGTTCCGTCTCTGCGCGGGCGCACCATCGTCAACCTCTTCCTCGAGCCAAGCACGCGCACGCGCGTGGCCTTTGAAATCGCCGCCTCGCGCCTGAGCGCCGACGTGATCACCATCTCCGGCACCTCCTCGAGCCTCGTCAAGGGCGAGACCCTGCGCGACACCGCCCAGAACATCCAGGCGCTCAACGCCGACATGCTCGTCATCCGGCACAGCGCGGCCGGCTCGGCCGCAATACCTCAGCCGCATCGTCAGCATCCCGGTCATCAACGCCGGCGACGGCGCGCACGAGCACCCGACCCAGGCGCTGCTCGACGCCTTCACCCTGCGCGAAAAATTTGGCCGCGACCTGCGCAAGCTCAAAGTCACCATCCTCGGCGACATTTTGTTCAGCCGCGTCGCGCGCTCAAATATCTGGTGCCTGCAAAAACTCGGCGCGCGAAGTGACGCTTGTCGGGCCCGCCACGCTGGTGCCCGACATCTTCAAGCGCCTCGGCGTGCGCGTCGCTGCACGACTGCGCGCCGTCCCTGGCCAACGCCGACGCCATCATGCTGCTGCGCATCCAGCACGAGCGGCAGACCTCGACGCACTTTCCCTCGCTCGGCGAATACACTAGCATGTTCGGGCTGAACCGCCAGCGCGCCTCGTGGCTCAAGCCCGGCGCCATCATCATGCACCCCGGCCCCATCAACCGCGGCGTCGAGATTGACAGCGAGCTGGCCGACTCGAGCCGCAGCGTCATCCTCGAACAAGTCACCAACGGCATCGCCGTGCGCATGGCCGTGCTCTACCTCTGCGCCTCGGCGGAGAGTAAAAATGGAAAATGGAAAATGGAAAATGGAAAAAATCAACCGGCAACCCTTTCTTAAAAGTCCTCCTTGCCTCTACCTTTCTTATTTCTTCCTCTGCTTGCCAGATTTTTCCATCTTCCATTTTCCATCTTCCATTCTTCTTTTTCTCTTTTTTTCCATTTTCCATTTTCCATCTTCCATTCCCCCATGCCCCCCCCCCTCATCATCCAAGGCGGACGCATCCTTGACCCGGCCAGCGGGCGGGACGAGGCGGGTGATTTGTTTGCCGCCAAGGGAAAGATCGTCCAGTCCCTCAGCCCGGATCAGCGAAAAAAGGCGCGCGTCGTGGACGCGCGCGGCTTGATCGTCGCACCGGGCCTGGTGGATATTCACGTCCACCTGCGCGAACCAGGCCAGACGCACAAGGAGAACATCGAGAGTGGTTCCGCGGCCGCGGCCGCGGGCGGCATCACCTCGATGGTCTGCATGCCCAACACCTCGCCCGCGTGCGACAACGCCGGCGCCATCCAGCTCATCAACGATGTCATCGAGCGCAAGGCCGTGGTGAATATCTGGCCGACGGGCTGCATCACCCTTAACCGCGACGGCGAGAAACTCGCGCCCATCGGTTCGCTCAAGCGCGCGGGCGTCGTCGCCATCACCGACGACGGCGACTGCGTGCAGAACAACGAGGTCATGCGCCGCGCCGTGGAATACGCCAATATGTTCGGCCTCGTGGTGATGGACCATTGTCAGGACGAAAAACTGACCGAGGGCGCCGTCATGCACGAGGGCGAATGGTCCCTGCGCCTCGGCCTGCGCGGCTGGCCCAGCGCGGCGGAGGACATCATCGTCGCGCGCAACGTCATCCTTGCCGAGCACACCGGCGCGCATATCCATTTGCAGCACATCACCTCGGCGTTTTCGGTGGACGTGCTGCGCCGCGCCAAACAACGCAAGGCCCGCATCACCGCCGAAGTCACGCCCCACCACCTCGCCTTGACCGACGCGCGCCTGCGCGACTACGACACCAATTTCAAGATGAACCCCCCGCTGCGCTCCGAGGCCGACCGCCAGGCGCTCATCGAAGGCCTGCTCGACGGCACGCTCGACATCATCGCCACCGACCACGCCCCGCACACGGATTACGAAAAAGATGTCGAATTCGACTACGCCCCCTTCGGCATTATCGGCCTGGAAACCAGCCTTGCCGTCTGCCTCGAAGTCCTCTTTCACAGCGGGCGTTGCGACCTCTCGTTTCTGCTCTCACGTCTGACCCACAAGCCCGCGGAAATTTTGCGCCTGCCCAAAGGCACCCTCGCCGAAGGCGCGGACGCCGATATTTGCATCTTCGACCCCAACGAACGCTGGACACCCACCGCCGCCAACACCTTCAGCCGCTCGCGCAATTCACCCTGGCTTGGCCAGCCCTTGCGCGGGCGCGTCAAGCGCACCTTCGTCGGTGGACACGAAGTTTATGACGGGGAAAAAGTCCACTCGCCAAAAGAACCCGGCAAAATCATCCTGCCCGCCGGCGCCGCCGCCGGCCTCACCCCGTGATTCTCGCCGCCGTCCAGGCCGCCCCGCCGCTGCCGGCCGCGGAACTCGCGTGCGAAACCGTTTTGGTGCTCGGCGGATTGGGCGCGCTGTTCTGGCAAATTAGGCGCGCGCGCCGGGTTACGCCGGTGGGCGTCGAACCCTGGTGCACAACGCTGCTGGATTTTGGCATCTGGCTTTGGGTGGTGTGTTTTGCCATTTATGCGGGGGGTAATGTGCTGCGCTTCGTCCATCCGGCCGTTAACAGTCCGCAGCCCACCAAAATGCAGGTGTTGCTGCTGGCCAGCGCGTTTCAATTGTCCGCGCTCTTTGCGCAGGTGGTCCTGTTGCGCATGAAGCGGCCGTTTTCTCCTCTGCCACTCAACTTCGCGCGGCCGCCCGCCGGGCGCGTATTGGGCGAAGCCACCCTGGCCTGGCTCGCGGCCTATCCGCTGCTGGCCGTCGCCTCGCTGGTCTGGCAAATCATGATCAAACTGGTGCAAAAAATGTGGGTCAACCTGCCCACTCCGCCGCAAGAGGCGGTCAAAATGCTCGCTCAATCGAGCCGTTTCCGCGAAACCGCGCTGCTGGTTTTTTTCGCCGTGTTGGTCGCCCCGGTGACGGAGGAGCTTTTTTTTCGCGCGGGCCTTTATCGCTTTCTGAAAAGCCGGCTGCCGGCGTCCGGCGCGGTGGCCGCGGCCAGTTTTTTGTTTGCACTATCCCATTTTAACCTGGAGTCTTTCCTGCCCCTGTTTGTCCTCGGCTGGCTGCTTACGCGGCTTTATGAGCGCACGGGCCACATTGCCGCGCCTATTTTGTTTCACGCTCTCTTCAATCTGGCCACTATCCTGCTCATTCTGCTATTTCCCGATTCGTCCCTTCCGCTCCATTCCTCGCCATGAAACCCTTTAGCCAACAACCGGCCGAAACCGTGGCCGCCCTGCGGGAAATCGCCTTGCTCCGCGCCATCCGCGACTGGCTGGGCACCGCCTCCCCACCCTCGCCCCACGGCATGGGCGACGACTGCGCCGTGCTCGACGTGGCCGGCGCGGACTCCGTGCTTGCCACCACCGACGGCGTCGTTTACGGACGGCACTTCGATGACATCGCGCCACCCGCCGCCGTGGGCGCAAAATTGCTTGACCGCAACCTGAGCGACATCGCCGCTATGGGCGGCACACCCAAGCACGCCCTCGTGCATCTAATCATCGGGCGCGATCTGACGACCGCCTGGCTCAAGGAATTTTACACCGGCCTCGCCAAGGGCTGCCAGGAATATGGCGTGACCCTCGCCGGCGGCGGCACCGCGCAGGGGCCGGATGGCGTGTTTGCGGCAGATTTGACGCTGCTGGGTATCCCTGGGCCGAAACTCCTGTTGCGCACCGGTGCGGAAATCGGCGACGCCATTTTTGTGACTGGCGAACTCGGTGGGAGCCTTCTCGGCAAACATCTCGATTTCACCCCGCGCCTCGCCGAAGGTCATTGGCTGGCGAAGCAAACAGGCACGCGTGGCGTAATTGATGTCACTGATGGATTGGCCAAGGATTTGCCGGAAATATTGCCTCCGGGTGCGGACGCCCGCCTCGACGCCGCGGCCCTACCCATCGCCGCCGCCGCCACGACCCTCGCCGCACGCGATGGCGTCCCCGCCCTGATTCACGCGCTCACCGACGGCGAAGATTACGAGCTGCTTTTTGCCGTGGATAGCCAGACGGATTTGCATGCTTTTGTCAGCCGCTGGCGGGAGGTGCTCAAGACACCACTCACTCAAATCGGCGTCATCGCCCCGGCTCAGGACAAACGGCGCGACCGCCAGTTGCGCGACAGCGCCACCGGCAAACCCCTCTTGCCCCCGGGCCAACGTGGTTTCGAGCACTTGCGGTAATTGCGATATTTCCCTGACCGCCCAAATTTAATCACAATCCCAACCACCCCCGCAAACATTCGTCAAGACGCCGCTGATCCACTCCAGACAATTTGCCAACCTTTTTAACCACCAATCGCTCTTCCACGGTGGCGATTTGGGCTTTAACGCCGCAGGCCACATTTAGGCCGGCTTGGCGCCATTCTTGCAGGGCAAAATCGGTGTTGGCCAGTTGGGACGAAATTGGGAACCAAAAATAAATCCAACCCCTGTCGTCCAATTACCACCGCCGGCCGAACCTTGCGGCTCGTGAGGTCGGTAAAAGGTATTGGCAGCAGGACAACATCATTTCGAGAGCAACTCATTGAAAACCTCGTCCTCGGAATTGTCCCAGGCTTTCAGCAGGGCGCTTTCGGAAAGCTTTAACCAATCCGAACGGGCTGCGTCTACCACCACACGGGTGTCAATCGTCACCCGCACCCTGGACTTTTCGGGCAAAGGCAACGCCTGCGGCAAGGTAAGTTTGCCTTGCTCATAAATTGCTTCCACTGTCGTGGTCATGGGTGAAACTTACTCGCTTCCGGCGACTCTGGCAAGTAGAAGATTTTTCCGCCTCACTTTCCTCTTTGCCTCCTTGGCGATAATTGCCGTAAGAATACCGGCACTTTTTATATGAACATCGCTTCGCTCCGCCGCGAATACACCCAGGCCGGCCTCGACCGCAACGACCTCGCCCCCGACCCTTCGGCGCAATTCCACCTTTGGTTCGAGCAAGCCATGCGCGCGGGCCTTACCGAACCGAACGCCATGACGCTCGCCACCGTGGGCGCGGACGGACGACCAAGTGCGCGCATTGTTTTGCTCAAGGCGTTTGACTCACGCGGCCTCGCGTTTTTCACAAATTTCGAGAGCCGCAAGGCCCGCGACATCGCCGCCCACGCACAGGTGGCGCTGCATTTTGCGTGGCTTGATTTGGAACGGCAGGTGTCGGTCGAAGGCGCAGCAGCAAAGGTGAGCGCCAAAGAATCGGCGGAGTATTTCGCCAAACGGCCCTATGGCAACCAGCTCGGTGCCTGGGTCTCGGCGCAAAGCAGCGTCATCATCACCCGCGTCGAAATGGAAAAAAAACTGGAAGGCCTGAAAGACCGCCACCCCGAAGGCCAAGTGCCCCCGCCGCCGTTTTGGGGCGGCTTTCGTGTCGTGCCCGACGCCTGGGAATTCTGGCAGGGCCGGCCCAACCGCCTGCACGACCGCTTCCGCTACCGGCGCGAAAAAGATGCCTGGGTCATCGAACGCCTCGCGCCGTAAACAATATAATTTACTGCGGATTGCCTGGATTATTTCAGCGGCGTATCATCACTTAATATTTTATCCTATCTTTCTCATCCGTGGTCAAAAAACCTCCTTCACCATGAACCCCGTTCGACTGGGCATCATCGGCATGGGCCACATGGGCGCCGTGCATGCGCGCCACCTGCGGGAAGGGAAAATTGCGCGCGTGCAACTTACTGCTGTGTGCGACCTCCGCCCGGAAAGGCTTCCCCCTTTTGCGCCCGCGCGGCCCTTCACCGACGCCGCCGCGCTGCTCACCTCGGGCCAAGTGGACGCCGTGCTCATCACGACGCCGCACTTCGAACATACGACGCTGGGCATCGCGGCCCTCAACGCTGGCTTGCACGTGCTCGTCGAGAAACCAATTTCTGCGCACAAAGCCGACGCCCTGCGCCTGCTGGCCGCGCACAAAAATCCCCGCCAAATTTTTGCGGCCATGTTCAACCAGCGCACCGACCCGCGCTACCGGATGTTGCGCCAGTTGCTCCGCGCTGGCGAACTCGGCGCGGTCCGGCGCATTAATTGGACCCTCACGGACTGGTTTCGCACCCAGGCTTATTACAATTCCGGCGGCTGGCGCGCGACGTGGGCCGGCGAAGGCGGCGGCGTGCTGCTCAACCAAAGCCCGCACCCGCTCGATTTGTGGTGGTGGCTCTTTGGCCAGCCCGCCCAAGTGCGCGCCTTTTGCCAGTTCGGGCGTTTTCATAAAATCGAAGTCGAAGACAGCGTCACCGCTATCTTTGAATACGCTGACGGCGCGCAGGGTGTTTTTATCACGACGACGGGCGAGGCGCCCGGCGCCAACCGCCTCGAAATCGCCACGGAGCGCGGCCAAATCCTCATCGAAGGCCTGCACCTGAAATGGACGCGCACCGACGCGCCCGTTTCGGAATGGTGCGCGACCCACCCGCAGGCCTTTGCCGCCCCGCCGACCACCCAGCGCAACACCGCGTTTGCCAGCACCGGCGGCCAGCACGTCGAAATTTTGCAGAATTTCGTGGACGCGATCCTCGACGGCGCGCCGCTCATTGCACCCGCCGCCGAAGGCCTCCATTCGATTGAACTCGCCAATGCGATGTTGTATTCGACCTTTGTTAACGACACCGTGACGCTGCCCCTCGATGCCGTCTCCTACGAAACCGCGTTGCGGGAAAAAATCGCCGCCAGCAAATTACCCCCCTTCCCGCCATGAGCGCCTCAGCAGGCCACACTTACGCCCCCGTGGGCAAGCCCCGGCCCGTCGTGCCGCCCGGCGAATTTATTTTCGCCGCCGCGTATTACGACCACGGGCATATCCACGGCCAAATCAACGGCCTCACCGAGGCCGGTGGCACGCTGAAATATGTTTACGACCCCGACCCCGCACGTTGCGCCGCCACCCTGCAAAAATTTCCCGGCGCAACATTGGCCGACTCCTTCGAGCGCATCCTCGACGACCCCGCCGTGCGGCTGGTAACCGCCGCCGCCGTGCCGAGCGAACGCTGCGCCCTCGGCCTGCGCGTCCTCGCCGCGGGCAAAGATTATTTCACGGACAAATGCCCTTTCACCACCCTCGAGCAACTGGCCGCGGCCCGTGCGCGCCGTGCGCCGCACGCAGCGTAAATACATGGTGTATTACAGCGAACGGCTGCATATTGAATCGGCCTGGCACGCGGGTGTACTCGTGCGCCAAGGCGCGGTGGGCCGCGTGCTGCAAGTGCTGCTGCTCGCGCCGCACCGCCTCTCGAAAGCCAACCGCCCTGCCTGGTTTTTCGACAAGGCCCAATACGGCGGCATCATCACCGACATCGGCTCGCACCAATTCGAGCAGTTCCTCGCCTTCACCGGCGCCCGCGCCGGCCGGGTCAATTTCGCGCGCGTGGATAATTTTGCCAATCTGGATAAACCGGGCTTCGAGGACTTCGGCGAAGCCGCGCTGACGCTCGACACCGGCGCGTCTTGCTATTGCCGGCTGGACTGGTTTACGCCCGCCGGTTCGCACGGCTGGGGCGACGGGCGCCTCTTCGTCCTCGGCACGGACGGCATGCTCGAAGTCCGCAAATACATGGAAATCGGACAGCCCGACCAGCAGGATAAAATCTATCTCGTGGACGGCTCCGGCGAGCAAGTGATTGATTGCCGCGGGAAAATCGGCTTCCCCTTTTTCGGACAATTCATCCTCGACGTGCTTAACCGCACCGAAAACGCCATGACCCAGGAGCACGCCTTCCTCGCCGCCGAGCTTTCTCTGCAGGCCCAGAAAATCGCGGATGACCTGCGCCTGATGCGTTAGTATCCCTCCTTGTCGGTTGACGCAAAGAATGGGTAACAACATACTTGACGCAGTGAACGCTAACCAACCATACACCGGGCCAATAGCCGCGTTGCGACGGCTAGACCCGCTTTTTCAAGGCCCGCTTCTGGGCCTTGAGGAGCTTGGCGCGGGCGTCGGCGGCCGCCTTGGGGACGGAAATCACGCGGCGCGCAAGCTCGCGGAAGCGGTCAAACGCTTCGTTCGTGGGTTGCGCTTTGGTCATGGGAAAGAGCTAGTTCTCATCATGCTCTTCATTATGAGGCCCAGTGGCACGAAAATCCAAAGGGGCGTCAGCATCGGGAATAAATACATAGCAGAAATCAAAAACATGGCGATGTCCGTAAGTATCGCTATAGTGAATTTCTCCAATCATAAAAACCGAGTTTTTTTTGAGAAAATCTTCGCTGAATGTGATTTTGTCGGCGTGACTCAGTGCATTGGCCTCTTGCCCTGGCGCAAGGATTCCCACCGCCTCCAAACCCGACCCGCTTGGATTGAGCTTGGAACTAATGGCATAATTAGCATTTTCCGGCAATGCACCGACTTTTTCGCCGTCTTTGATTGGAGCAGAATAATATCCCGTTCGCACGTCAACGTTATACGCATTTGTTTGCCCAAAATTTTTAATTTTCACAATAAATCCCATGATATTAACCTCTGTATCGTTATCAGGGATTCACCAAAGAACTTAACCGCTTCCATAAGCGCTTCCGGGGAGTGAATCTCTGCATTCATTAAGTATATCATGAATTAAGTTAGTATATCATGAATTAATACTGTGTCAAGTATATTATTGCCAAAGAATGCTCCCCGCCTAATGTTTAACTCTTAACGCTCAATTGAGAATACTCCTGCCAAGGATGTCGGGAGGAAACCTTGGTCGTCTCGAAACCTGAGCGTTGAGCTTTAAAAGTTAAACGTTGAGCGTTCGGGCACGTCGGCTAGGCAACATGCATGAAATTCGGTGATCCTGCGCTCCGCGCCCACACGCCAAATCCCACGCCGTCGCGCGCACGCCGCGCCGACCACGTTCCATATAACTGGCCCAAACGGGCCGCGTCGGCCCGCCCGGCTCAACCCCACAAGCGCTTCTTGTGACGATTCGCCTTGGAGCGTTTGCGGCGCTTGTGCTTGTTCATTTTCAAGCGGCGCTTTTTCTTGAGGTTACCCATGGGAATAATAGGAGCTAAGGCCGCCACCATTGCGCAGCCGGGGCGTGGTGTAAAGGACGATTTTTCAACCGAAGGCCGGTGCGCCGGCTCGGGAAAAGCACCCGCCCGCCGCGCAAGCGCGGCGGGCGGATAAACTTTTAGCAGCTAGACCGGACTCCAGATTTACTTGAGGTGGGTGGACACCAGCTTGGTCATCTCGAACATGCTGACCTTGGCTTTGCCATTAAACACCGCTTTGAGGGCGGCGTCGGCATTGATGTCGCGCTTGTTCTTTTTGTCTTGGAGACCATTCTTCTTGATGTAAATCCAGAGCTTTTTAGTCAGCTCGGTACGCGGAAGGGGCGTGGCGCCCACGACCGCGGCAAGTTTCTCGTCCGGGGTGACCGGCTTCATGAAGGCAGAATTTTTGGCTGGTTTTTTAGTAGGCATACGCGGACATTCAAGAGGGCGTGCCGCAGGGTTGCAACATTAATTTCACAATTATTTCCGAGGGAAATGCCCCCCAAAAACACCCTGCTTTTCTTCGAGTGGAGGTTAAAAACGGCCTAAAACTACCCGTTGATAATTATCACCCCATAATTGTAAGGAGTGCCAGAGGGCGGATTTGAACCGCCGACCAAAGGCTTATGAGTCCTCTGCTCTACCCCTGAGCTACTCTGGCGTGCACCCCGCCCGGCGGCGGGGGAAACCAAAGAGTAAAGCACGCCCCCGCGCCGCCGTCAAGAACTCGACACCGATGCGGATGATTCGTCGCTTGCCTTCCCAAGCGGATCTTCAATGCTCTAATCGCTATGCACACCCTCTGGCCGGCGGCGGACCGTGGGCGCTTCCAGCTCGACTGGCTGGACTCGCGCCACACCTTTTCCTTTGGCGATTTTTACGACCCGGCGAAAATGAGCTGGCGTTATCTGCGCGTGCTCAATGACGACCGCATCGGACCCCAGCGGCGGCTTCCCGCTCCACCCGCACCGCGACATGGAAATTTTTTCCTACGTCACCGAGGGCGCCCTCGCCCATCGTGACTCGCTGGGCAATACCGCGCAGATTACCCCCGGCCGCGTGCAATTGATGAGCGCCGGCACCGGCGTCCGCCACAGCGAATTCAATCCCTCGCCCACCGCGCCCACGCGCCTCCTGCAAATCTGGTTTCTCCCGAAAGCTCCCGGCGGCGCGCCGGGCTATCAGGAACTCGACTTCACCAATCCCGAGCGCGCCAACCGCCTAAAACTCCTCGCCGACCCCAAGGGCAGCGGCGGCGCCCTGACCATTCGCCAGGAACGTCCAAATTTTTACCGCGACCCTCCAAAAAGGAAAATCCCTGCCCCTGCCCTTGTCCGCCCGGCAAGGCGGCTGGCTGCAACTGGTGGACGGCGCGCTCATCCTTGAACCCCTCGGCGCAAAAATCGCCCCGGGCGATGGCTGCGCCCTCGAAGGCGAACCCAAACTCTCCGCCCGCGCCACGGCCGACAGCGAATTCCTTTGGTTTGTGTTTGATTGAAGTTTTTTCCATCTTCCTTTTTCCATTTTCCATCATGCCTGTTTACACCCCCCCGCCCTTCCTCGTTGACTTGCTCGAAGCCCGTTCGCCCACCGGCTCGGAATTCGAAGCACAGACCGTGGTGGACCGCTACCTGCGGCCCGCCGCCGACCTCTATGAAAAGGACGCGCTGGGCAACCGCCTCGCTACCCTCAATCCCGCCGGCAACCCCTGCCTCCTCCTCGCCGGGCACATGGACGAATTGGGCCTCATCATTAAATTCGTGGACAAGGACGGCTTCCTTTATTTCGACACCCTCGGCGGCCACGACCGCGGCGTCATCTCCGGCCGACGCGTGCGCATCCTCACCAAGGACGGCGTGGTCAAGGGCGTCACCGGCAAGCGCGCCATCCATTTAATGAACCAGAAGGAACGCGACGCTCTGCCGGAAATCCACCAAATCTGGATTGATATCGGCGCCAAGAATCGCAAGGACACCCTCAAGCGCGTGCGCCTGGGCGACCCCGCCGTTTACGATGTCGGCTTTGAATTGCTGCACGGCAGCGTCGGCGCGGCCCGCGCGTTTGACAACAAAGCCGGCTGCTACGTCGTCGCCGAAACCCTACGCCGGCTCGCCGAGCGCCGCAAAAAACTCAAAGCCAAGGTCGTCGCCGTGGCCACGACCCAGGAGGAAATCGGCACGCGCGGCGCCATCACCGCCGGTTACGCCGTCAACCCGGATATCGCCATCGCCGTGGACGTGTCCCACGCCACCGACGCGCCGGACTCCGACCACAAGCGCTTCGGCGAATACAAACTCGGCGGCGGCCCCATCCTCGCGCGCGGGCCCAACATCAACCCGCTGGTGTTCGACCGCCTGGTCGCCTGCGCCGACGAGCAAAAGATTCCCTATCAGATCGAAACCGAATCCATGCCCACCGGCACCGACGCGCGCGCCCTGCAAATGGCGCGCGCCGGCGTCGCCACCGGCCTGGTCGGCATCCCCCTGCGCTACATGCACACGCCCTCCGAAGTCGTGGACCTCGAGGACATCGAAAAATGCGTGCGCCTCCTCGAAGCCCTCGCCCTCAGCCTCCAGCCCGGCGAAAAGATGCATTTTTAGGCTTGTCCGGACAATGTGTGCATGCTAGTTTTGGCGGCGCGAAAGACCCCATGCCTGTCCTCGACCAGATCAAAAGCGAACGGATTGACATCCGCGCCACCGCCACGGCGAAGCGCATCCTTAATGCGGCCGCCGCGGCCAGCCATAAAAACTTGAGCGATTTTCTCCTCGAATCCGGATTGGTGGCGGCCGAACAGGCGCTGGCGGATCGCCGGGTGTTCGCCTTGGACGAAAGGGATTGGAAAGCGTTTCAGGCGGCGCTGGACCGTCCGATCAAGGCTAAATCACGTCTGAAAAAGCTGCTCACCCGGCCGGACGTTCTCGGATAATCGAAACTAACCCGGCATGGCTGCCCCACTTTCATCCGTTGAGAAACTCAGCGCGAAGCATGATGCCGCTGGCTTCGACTGCGGGGAAGACGCGCTGAACAGCTACCTCAAAAAATTTGCCTACGTCAATCAGCAGGGCGATGCCGCGCAAACCTATGTGGTGTGCCGCGTCCGCCAAATTGTGGGGTTTTACAGTCTTGCCACCGGCTCGGTGTTGCCCGCGCTGGCGCCCGCCCGCGTGGTCAAGGGCTTGGCCCCCCATCCGGTCCCTGTAATGATCCTGACCCGTTTGGCGGTGACCTGCTCCGAACAAGGCCGCGGCCTGGGCCAGGCCCTGCTTAAAGACGCCCTGCTGCGCACAGTGCAGGCTGCCGACCTGGCCGGCATCCATGCCCTGCTGGTTCACGCCAAGAACGAGCGGGCGCGCGACTGGTATCTCCAATTTGATTTCGAACCCAGCCCCACCGACCCTCTCCACCTGTTTCTCTTGATGAAGGACATCCGCGCCACACTAGGCCGGTAACCGACTGCAAATAATGCTTCGACGATCTTGCTTTTAAGCCTTAAAGCGATTCACCGCAAAGCCACAAAGAACGCAAAGGAGGATCAACGGCCGACTGGCTCACTTATCGTTTTGGTGGTCTTTGCGATCTTTGCGCCTTTGCGGTGAAAATGAGTGTTCAAACAAAATCGGGCCTACCCTTTCCGCCGCCGCAACAGATGCATCGCCAGTTCCCGCAATTCCGGCCATTCCTCGAACTGCGCGGCGCGCAGCAGGCCAAGATAAAAAATGACCGCGGCCGGGATTAAGCCGAATATCGCAAGCAGGTCGCAAAGGCGCGTGTGCAGCAGCCACGCGATTTGCCGGTCGCCCAGCAGCGCATGCAACCCCCACCAGCCCGCCAGCGTGAATGCCAGCATCCCCGCGCCCGCCAGCCCAATCACCCCGAGCGCGCGCCCAATCGCCGGGCGCGCCAGCGGCGTCCCCCGGCGCACGGCCAGCCATTGGAGCATCAAGCACTGAAAGATGGACGACATCAGGTTTGCCAGCGCGAGGCCGCAAGTGCCCAGCGGCTTCATCAGCAACAGCGTCAGCGTGATGTTCAAGAAAAAGTCCCATTTCGCCACCCGCACCGGCGTGCCCATGTCCTTTTGCGCGTAGAAGCCGCGGACCGCCAGCGAAGCCAGCGAAAAAAACGGGATACTCAACGCGCTGATGGCGACCACCGGGGCGACTTCGCTGACCGAGTCGTCGCCGAATTTCCCATGCTCGAAGAGCACCCGCACAATCGGCACCCGCAGCGCCACCAGCCCCAGCGCCGCCGGCACCGTGATGGCGAGTATCAGCCGCAGCCCCTGCGCATTGGCGCGCCCCATGCCGGAACGGTCGTTCTGCGCCGCCAGCATGGCAATGCGCGGGAAAAGCACCGTGGACACCGCGATGGTGAACATCCCCAGCGGCAGCTCCATCAGCCGCTGCGAGTAATAAAGCACGGTCGTCGCCGAGTCGCTCAATCCAAATGCCACGCAGCGCGACACCACGATGTTGATCTGGATGATGGACGCGCCCAGCAAACCCGGCAAAAAAATGCGCGTCATTTCGCGCAGGCGCGGCGACATGGCAAACTCCCACCCCGGCCGCCACCCCTCGCGCCACAGCGTCGCCGCCGGCATCGCCACCTGCAACAGCCCGCCAAACAGCACCCCGCCGCATTGCCAATACATTTTCTCCAGCTCGGTCCGCCCAAAATATCCGCCGAACACGCCGAGCGAAACAATCATCGAAATATTCAGCCAGACCTGCGACATACCCGAGATCGCATAATGCCCCAGCACATTCAACGCCCCCAGCATGGCCGCCGTCAGGCACACCAGCAATAAATACGGCATGATAACCAGGCCGAAATCAAAGCCCCAAAACCAGCGTTGCGCCTCTTTCGCCGCCAACCACTGATGGCCCACCGCCCAGTCCGTTGCCCCATGCGCCGCCAGGAGCAAGGCCATCAGCAACGCTACCGTGCCCGCCAGCACCACCGCCAGCCGCGTGAGCACTTCGTTCAAAAACCGAAACGCCTCCGCCCGCCCGCCCGTTTCCAGCGCTTCCGACAGCATCGGGATGAACGCCGAGCTGAGCGCGCCCTCGCCCACCAGCCGCCGGAACAAATTCGGCAGCGTGAAGGCCCAACTAAATGCCGAGTTGATGGCGTCCGTGCCAAAGAAAAATCCCGCCAGCGAATCCCGCGCCAGCCCGAGGACACGCGAGCCGAACGTCGTCAGCGACACCGCCAGCATGCTTTTCAGGTGCTTGGCCATAATACAGCCCGCGACCGCGGGCAGGGGTTAAAACGGCCACCATGACGCCCCCGAACTGTTTGTTCAAGAAAAAATGAACAAAGATTGCCCCCCAGCCCGCGCCACCCCGCTGGCCAAGAATTGCCCTTGCCCGCGCCGCCCGCTTGCTGCTACCGTCTCCCTTTCATGATCTCGCTCATCGAAACCTTGGCTGAACGCCTGGCCCGGCACCCCAAACGCGTGGTGTTCCCGGAAGGCTCCGACTCGCGCATCCTCCAGGCCGCCCGCCAGTTTGCCACCCGCAAGCTCGGCGTGCCCATCCTGCTGGGTGACCGCACCGTCATCAAGGAAAACGCCGCCCGGCTCGACTTGCGGCTGGACGGCTTGCGCATTATCGAGCCGGCGCGCGCCGACGAATTCATGGATTTCGTCGCGAAGTTCCAGGGCCTGCGCCGCTTCAAGGGCCTCAACGAGTTCGAGGCGCGCGACTATGTGGCCGGCAACAATTATTTCGCCGCCCTCCTCCTCGCCACCATGGGTGCGGACGCGGTCGTCGCCGGCGCCACCCAAATCGCCGCCAGCGGCCTGCGCCCGCTCTTTCAAGTGCTGCCCCTGCAGGACGGCGTGACCACCGCCTCTTCCATGGCCATCGCCGAAACGAGCAATCCGCAAATCGGCATCAACGGCCATCTCTTCCTCGCCGACTGCGGCGTCCTCCCCAACCCGACCGCCGAGCAGCTCGCCGACATCGCCGTCACCACCGCCGCCCTCGCCCATCACTTGACGAACGAAACGCCGCGCGTCGCCATGCTCGCCTACTCAACCAAGAGCCGCGACCCGAAAAATCCCGTCATCGGTAAAGTCCAGGCCGCCACCATCCTCGCCCACCACAAGGCTCAATCACGCGGTTTGGCCATCGAAATTGACGGCGAACTCCAGCTCGACGCCGCGCTCGACCCCGTCACCGCCCGTCAAAAAGGCGTCGAAGGCTCCGTCGGCGGCCGCGCCAACGTGCTGGTCTTTCCCGACCTCAACAGCGGTAACATCGCACTGAAAATGATCCAGGCCGTCGCCAGCGCGCGCACCTACGGCCAAATCATCACCGGCCTCACCCGCCCTGCCGCGGAAATCAGCCGCGGTGCCAGCGCACACGATATTTTTGGCACCGCCGTCATCGTCGCCGCCCAAGCCGTGGACCACAGCTTCCTCTACAGCCACGCGCCGTGAACCACGCTGCGGGTAATGGGTTGCCCACAAGGGTCAAGCACCCGGGATGAAATTCCTGAGTGCTGAGTGCTGGATGCTATAATGTAACGGAACACCCCGCCATAGTTGCCCGGTGTTCGCAATCAGAATTCGGCATTCAGCAATCAGCATTTTGGGCTTCATCCTTCATCCCTCATCCTTCATCCTTGCCTTTCATGCCCGAAGAACTCAGCCAGCCGCTCCTCAGCCAGCCGACCTTCACCGACGGCAGCGACCCGACGCTGCTGGCCGCGCCGCGCAACGTCATCACCAAGCGCATCTTCGTCGCCGCCACCCGCATGAACGAAGGCAAGACCACCGTCTGCCTCGGCTTGTTTGCCGCCCTGCGTTCCCTCTCGCCCAGCGTCGGTTACATCAAGCCCATCGGCCAGCGCTTCGTCGAAGTCCAGGGCGCAAAAATTGACGAAGACTCACTGCTGCTCGACAGCATTTTCCAGGTCGAGGTGCCCATCGAAGCCATGAGTCCGGTCGCCGTGGACTCCAGTTTTACGCGTCGCTACCTCGCCGACCCCGCGCTCAACCTGCCACTCCTCAAAGACCGCATGTGCCGCGCCTTCGACCGCGTTTCTTTCCACAAAGACTACATTATCATCGAGGGCACCGGCCACGCCGGCGTCGGCTCCATCTTCGACATGTCCAACGCCCAGGCCGCAAAACTCTTCAAGGCCAAGGTCATCATCGTTTCCGAGGGCGGCATCGGCCGGCCGGTGGACGAAATCGCGATGAACAAGGCCCTCTTCGACAAGCACAACGTCGAGGTCATCGGTGCGATCTTGAACAAATGTGTGCCCGACAAAATTGAGCAGGTCATCGAATACGCCGGCAAGGGCCTTGAGCGCCTCGGCGTGCCCCTGCTTGGCGCCATCCCCCTCCAAAAACCGCTGACCGCGCCCAACCTCTCCCAAGTCGTGGACGAAATCGGTGGGCGCTGGCTCAACGGCCGCTCGCAGGGCCTCAACGAGCGCGTCCTGCGCATCGTCATCGGCGCAATGACTGCTAAAGGCATGATGGATTACCTCCAGCCCGGCGTCCTCATGCTCACCCCCGGCGACCGCGACGACATCCTCCTCTCCGCCATCGCGCAAGCCGGCCTCACCGGCAAAAAAGTCGTCTCCGGCATCATCCTCACGCGCAACATCATGCCCCACCCCCGGATGCTCGAAATGCTCCACCAAACCAACATCCCCACCGTCATCACCGACGACGAAAGCTACGCCGTCGCCTCGAAAATCGTCAACATGACCATCAAAACCCAGCCACAGGACACCGACAAAATTCCCATCATCAAACGACTCATTTTGGACAACGTGGACCTGCAGAAAATTTTGAAGGCGTTTTGAGGGCTAGTTCCAGTGGATGATTTTGGTTTTTTCAATGATTTCTTAAATCGAGAAATACTCTTCGATAAACCTATTGTAGACGTCAAGGTCACTCTTTGGCATCCAAGCCAAAATCATCAAAGTAAGCCTTGTTCGTGGACAAATCCGGCGGGCCTTCAATGCACCCAGCAAACTCCTTCAAAGCTTCCAGCATGTTGACACTATCGTCTTTGCGGAGGCGCTTCCTCAAAGCCAAACGGGCGTCGAGTTCCTTCGGGAGTTTGACTGTCCGCTTGACCATGCCTTGGGTAATACAGCGCGGTCTTACGCGAGTCAAGCACCGCCTGATCCGCTTCGGCGCACGCCCGCCTCCCTTAAATAAACATCTGCGCAAACTGTAGCCCCGTATTCACGGTGATGGCCACCACCATGATCCCTGCCGCCGTGGGAAACGACTTCGCCTCCGTGCAGGTGGTGATCAACCCCAGCAAGACCATGCCGGCCACAATCTGGTCGGCCTGCACCATGGCCGCGATTTTCCCAAAATCGTTCAGCGTGAACAGCCACGCCATGATCTCGTTGCACAACGAAGTTCCCGCCGCGACCAGCACCGCATCCATCCAAATCAACGGAAAATCCTTGTAGGCAAAAACGCCCTTGAGCACCAGCGTCATCACCACCGTCTTGAGCACCAAGCCGGCCAAAAATCCCTCGATGTTATCCGGCCGCGACCACGGCGACCCGTCGCCCGAACCCCCACCCACCAATTTCTCCAAACCGCTCGGGATGGCGGGTGCTCCGGGCGACGTGCCCGCCTCCTCCCCGCCCTGGCCCGGTCCGAGCGCCTTCGCCAGCACGCCGGACATCGTCGTGCCCTGGGGAATAATGGAGGGGCTTGAGAGGTCACCGATAAGTTTTTCGGAATTTTGATCATCCGAGCTGGCCGCAGCCGCAGCAGCCGCAGCGGGCGCGGAGGGCGGCGCGGCGGCAGGCGGCATAGAATCAGGAGACCCAGACTGGGTGGCGGTATTGACTGAGGAGTCCGCCGCCGCCGCTGGAGCGGCAGTGGCCGCCGTCACCACCGGAGCAGCCGCCACAACGGCCACCGGCTTTAACGCCTCCGGCACCGCGCCACTGATATCGGACACCTCCCCGTTCTGGATCTGGATGACCAGGCCGCCCTTATACATCAGCAATTCATTATTGCCCACCGCCCCATCGGAGCTCGGTTCACCCAGCGCTGTAATAACGTCCTGGCGCGTCAAGTGGTCGCGCCAGGCGTGCGCGGCGGTTTGGGCGCGCGCCGCCCCGGTAAAAAATAAAATGCCTATCGCCAGCATAACCCAAACCCGCGTCGGTCGTGGCCGAAACGTCATCCCGCAACGCTTAATGGAAAACGAGGGCATGGAAAAGAATCGTGGCCTGCGCTTGCGCAGTCCCCCGGATTTTCCCATCTTAGTCCCCGCGGGGCAAGCGCGAACGCTTCCCGCCCTCGGTTCCCCTCCCTTATGTCATCTTCCCCACGCGTGGTCATTGCCGGCGGCGGCGCGGCCGGTTTTTTTGCCGCGCTGGCCTGCGCCGAAGCCAATCCGCGCGCGACCGTGCAGATTTTCGAGCGCAGCCCCGAAATTCTCGCCAAGGTGCGCGTCTCCGGCGGCGGGCGCTGCAATGTGACCCACGCCTGCTTCGACCCCGCCGAACTCGTCAAAAATTACCCGCGCGGCGGCCGCGAATTGCTCGGGCCGTTTCACCACTTCCAGCCCAGCGACACCGTCGCGTGGTTCGAGCAGCGCGGCGTCGCCCTCAAGACCGAGGACGACGGGCGCATGTTTCCCACCACCGATTCTTCGCAGACCATTATTGATTGCCTGACCCGCGAAGCCGCGCGCCTCAACGTGCGCGTGCGCACCGGCTGCGGCGTCGCGGAAGTCTTCAAGAAGGACACAGCCCTGCATGTTATTCTCACCGAGGACGGCACCGTCGAGTGCGATTGCCTGCTGCTGGCGACGGGAGGTTCCCGCGGAATCAAAGGCCACGGCCTCGCCGAATCGCTCGGCCACACCATCGAACCGCCGGTGCCCTCGCTCTTCACCTTTGACCTCGCGGACCCGCGCCTGCACGCCCTCGCCGGCATCTCGTCGCCCAACGCGCGCGTGAAAATCGCCGGCACGCCGCTCGACGAAACGGGCCCGCTGCTCATCACCCATTGGGGCCTGAGCGGGCCGTGCATTCTGCGCGCCTCGGCCTGGGGCGCGCGCCTGCTCGCGCAACGCGACTATAAATTCACCCTTCAGGTGCAGTGGCTCGCCGACTGCGACTATAAGCGCGTCGCCAACCTCATTCAGGACGCACGCCGGCATCATTCGCGCAAGCACGTCACCCTCTGGTCGCCCATGGGCCTGCCGCAACGCCTCTGGGAACGCCTCGTCCTCGCCGCCGGCATCAACCCCGACCTCACCTGGAACACGCTCTCGAAGCAAGGTGCGGAAGCGCTCGCCCACGAACTCTGCGCGGGCGAATACAAAGTCACCGGCAAGAGCATGTATAAGGAGGAATTCGTGACCTGCGGCGGCGTGGCGCTCAAGGAAGTGGATTTCCGCACCATGCAAAGCCGCGTCTGCCCCGGCCTCTACCTCGCCGGCGAAGTCCTCGACCTCGACGCCATCACCGGCGGCTTCAATTTCCAAGCCGCCTGGACCACCGGCTGGATCGCCGGCCAGGCCATGGCGCGTTAAGCGTCACTTTTCCCTTGATCATTATTGAACAAATACAAAGTCTGGTAAACACTTCTACTAATAGAATCTTGTATTCAACTTGCCTATTACAATTTCGTCAAGTTTCACTCCAAAGTTCGCATGACTCCGGCGATGGCCGCTGGCGTTGAGCAATCGCCCCTAGAAGTCGCTAACCTCGTTGAACTGGCACAATGACGCCACCGGATTACATAGAGCATTTACAGAAGGCCATTAAAAAGACTTTCGGCCTAGAGTCGAAGCACATTGAAACGCTGTCCGTGTTTGAAACATTCCGGGGCAAGGTTATGTTCGATAGCGAGGTAGAGGTTTTTGAGGTAAAGGGGCATCCAACCGCCAAGCGCGCCTATGCGTGGGCAAAGAATAACGAAATCGGTTCAGACTCAACCGTGGTATTAGAGCGCCCACCCATCAAAAATGCGTTGGATGCTGTCCGCGCGGCGCTGGCGACAGAGTATAAGCGCAGACAGCAAAATTAGGCCCAAGTCAAGCGCCCTATCAGTAAACGACTTTCAAATTAGGACACTACCGTAACTGAATTGACGCCAAGATATGGCTATCTAAAGCAAAACCCAGCATAAATTTAATAGATACTTCGTCATTCCATTATATAGATTGACCCAAACATGCTCCGCTCAATCAATCCCGCCACTGGCGAACTCATCGCCGAGTTTGCGCCGCATTCGCCGCCCGAAATCAACGAGGCGGTCGCGGCGGCGCACGCGGCGTTCGAGCATTGGTGTCGCGTTCCCATCGCCGCGCGTGCGGAGAAACTGCACGCGCTCGCGAAAATGCTGCGGCAACAACGCAACCACTGCGCGCGCCTCGCCTCCGAGGAAATGGGCAAGCCCGTCACCGAAGCCCTCGCCGAAATTGAAAAGTGCGCCTGGGTCTGCGAATACTACGCCGAACACGGCCCGGCCATGCTGGCCGACGAGCCGGTGAAAACCGAGGCGCGCGAAAGCTTCATCACCTTCCAGCCGCTTGGCGTCGTCCTCGCGGTGATGCCATGGAATTTTCCGTTCTGGCAGTTTTTCCGCGCCGCCGCGCCGATTTTGCTCGGGGGCAACGCGCTGGTGCTCAAGCACGCCTCGAACGTCCCGCGCTGCGCTTTGGCCATCGAACACCTGTTCCGCGAAGCCGCGTGGCCGGCTGATTTGGTGCGCGTCATCCTCGCCGGGCCGGAGGGCGCGGGCGCCGCGCTGGCGCATGAATTGGTCTGCGGCGTGACGCTGACCGGCAGCGCCGCCGCCGGCATGCAAATCGCCGCCCAAGCCAGCTCCGTCCTGAAAAAATGCGTCATGGAACTCGGCGGCAGCGACCCCTATCTCATCCTCGAAGACGCCGACCTTGCCCAGGCGGCCAAACTCTGCGCGCAATCGCGCTGCAACAACGCGGGGCAAACCTGTATCGCGGCGAAACGCTTCATCGTTATCGAAAACGTGCGCGCAGCGTTCGAGGATAAATTGCTGGCCGAGTTGCGCGCCTGGGCGCCGGGCCACCCGCTCGACCCCGCGACCAAGCTCGGCCCGCTCGCCCGCGCCGAGGGCCGCGCCGCCTTGCAAAAACAAGTGGACGCCAGCATCGCCGCGGGCGCGAAACTGCTCCTCGGTGGCGCACCCCTTCCAGGGCCGGGCAATTTCTATCCCCCCACCCTGCTCACTGGCGTGCGACCCGGCATGGCGGCCTTTGACGAGGAAACCTTCGGCCCCATCGCCGCCGTCATTTCCGCCCATGACGAAGCCGACGCCGTTGCGCTGGCCAACCGCCACCACTACGGCTTGGGCGCGGCGGTGTTCACGCGCGACCTCGGGCGCGGCCGCCGCCTGGCCCGCACGGAGCTGGCCGCGGGTTTTTGCTGCGTCAACGATTTCGTCAAAAGCGACCCCCGCCTGCCCTTCGGCGGCGTGAAACAATCCGGTTACGGGCGCGAACTGGGCTTGTTTGGCGCCCGGGAATTCGTGAACATCAAAAGCGTCGTGGTGCGGGAGTAAATTCTCCTAAAAAATCAATGAATCAATTTGACCAGCCTTCCGTAGCGCGGTGCTTTAGCCCGCGCTTCGAGTCTCACGAATGTCCCGGAGCGCGGGCTGAAGCACCGCGCTACGGATCAATCCAGTTTCAAAACAGGCTCTAGTCTTCTTCCGCCCACCACCACTTTTGCCGTGGCTTGGATTTTTTCCATTTTCCATCTTCCCTCTTCCATTCTCTTTTCATTTTTCCATCTTCCATTTTCCATTCCGCATCAGCGCCCCATGTCCCGCAAAAAACTGCCGCCGCTGAAAAAAGTGGCCTATTTCAACCGCGAGCTGAGCTGGCTCGCCTTCAACCGCCGTGTGCTCGACCTGGCGCACCACGCGCAGGTGCCGCTGCTCGAGCGCCTGCGCTTTTTGGCCATCGTCAGCTCGAACCTCGACGAGTTTTTTGAAATCCGCGTCGCCGGCCTCGTGCAGCAGGTGGACTCCGGCGTGGTCGAGGTCGGCATTGACGGCCTGGGGCCCAAGGAGCAACTGCGCCGCATTCACCATGTCGCCCGCGGCCTGGTGGACGAGCAATATCGCTGCTGGCGCGAGGAACTGCTGCCCGCCCTGCGCGAAAACAAAATCATTTTCAAACATGACGACGACTGGAGCAAGGCCGAGCTGAACTGGCTCGAGGATTATTACCACGAGCACGTTTACCCCGTGCTCACGCCGATGGCGATTGACCGCTCCCACCCGTTTCCGCAACTGACCAACAAGGCGCTCTACGTCCTGCTCTCGCTCGACCACCCGAACACCGCAAGCCAGGAAAAAATGATGGCCATCGTGCCGGTGCCGCGGATTTTGCCGCGGCTCGTCCGCGTTGGCGCCGGCCCGCGCGACGTGAGCACCTACGTTTTTCTCAGTTCGATTATCCGGCATTTTGCGGCCGGACTGTTCCCCGGCTACAAGGTCAACGGCGCCTGGCCCTTTCGCGTCACGCGCAACAGCGACTTGTATATTGACGAGGAGGAGGCGGAAAACCTCATCACCAAAATCGAGGAACAGTTGCACCGCCTGCGCCGCGGCGCCGCCGTGCGCCTCGAAATCCGCGAGGACGTGGACGAAACCCTCCTCGCGCAATTCCTCCAGGCCATCAACCTGCCCGAGGAATACGTCTTCCGCCACGACGGGCCGTTGAACCTGCTACGCTTTTTCGAGGTGATTGACGACCTCGGCCAAAACCACCCCGGCCTCCTCTACCCGCCCTTCACCCCCTTCCGCCCCGCCGCGCTCGCCACCGAAAACCTCTTCGCCGAGATTGCGCGACACGATGTGCTGTTGCACCATCCCTACGAATCCTTTGACCCGGTGGTGGACTTCCTGCGCGAGGCCGGCCGCGACCCGCAGGTCGTCGCCATCAAGCAAACTCTCTACCGCACCAGCGGCGACTCGCCCATCATTGAGGCGCTGATCGAGGCCTCGCGCGCCGGCAAGCAAGTCACCGCCCTGGTCGAACTCAAGGCACGCTTCGACGAAATGAAAAACATCCAGTGGGCGCGGCAGCTCGAGGAGGAGGGCGTCCACGTCGTTTACGGCCTGGTCGGCCTGAAGACGCACTGCAAATGCTGCCTGGTGGTGCGCCGCGAGAAAAACACCCTGCGGCGCTACGCGCACCTCGGCACCGGCAATTACAATCCGAAAACCGCGAAAGTTTACACCGACTTCAGCCTCTTCACCGCAAACCCGAAGCTCACCGAGGAAGTGGCCGACGTGTTTAACGCGCTCACCGGCTTTGCACTCTCGCCGAAATTCAAGCGCCTCCTCGTCGCGCCTTTCAACCTCCACGCCGAAGTTCAAAAGAAAATTTTGCGCGAAGCCGCCAACGCGGCGGATGGGAAACGCGCCCGCATTCTCGCCAAAATCAACAGCATTGTGGACCAGGAGACGATGGACAATCTCTACCGCGCCGCGCAGGCCGGCGTCTCCATCCACCTCATTGTGCGCGGCATCTGCGGCCTGGTGCCCGGCCTCAAGGGCCTCTCGGAAAACATCCGCGTCACCAGCATCGTCGGGCAATTCCTCGAACACAGCCGGATTTACTATTTCGAAAACGCCGGCGGCGAGCAACCCGAGCTTTACCTCGGCAGCGCCGATTGGATGCCGCGCAATTTCTTCCGCCGCATTGAGGTCGCCTTTCCCGTTTTGGACCCGCTCCTGCGCCGGCGGATTATTGACGACGTGCTGCCCACCTGCCTGCGCGACAACGCCTTTGCCACCGAATTGCACGCCAACGGCGCCTATATCTCCGCACCGCGTTCCGGCGACGATCCGCCCTTCTCCGCCCAACAATATTTCCTCCAGCAAGCCGCTGCCCGCGCCGCCGATGAGGCCGAGTCCGCCCAAAAGGAACGCGAGAAACCCAAGCTGCGCCCCCAACCGTAGCTTTTACTCAGGATGCGTATCGGGCTTGGGGTTCATGGGTGAGGTAACCGCAGCGTGACCACCAACCCACGCCGGTGAAAACCTGATTTTTACCGCGTCTGCAACCGCACCTTGTCCAGCTTGAGCTTGCGGCTTTGATCCATCACGAAGGTCACATCCTTCAGCGGCGTGTCCTGATCAGCGTAAATCAGCACGTTGACATCCGCGCCTTGCTTGGCGGCGGCGGCCTGCAGCGCCGCAGTCAACTGCTCCGGGGTGACGGCGGCCTCGTTGATGGAATACTTGCCCGCCTTGTCAATGGCGACCACCACGCGTTGCGTGGCGTCGGATTGCCCGGCGGTGTCCATCTTCGGCGGCGTAATGTCGAGCGACTGCGTGTCCGAGAAACGCATCACCATCAGGAAGAAAAAAATCAGCACGACCAGCACGTCCACCAACGGCACGATATTGACCACGGGGGGCGGGCGGCGGCGGCGCACGTAGAGGGGCACAGGAAAGTTCCTCCGAGGTTAGCGGCGCTTGGCGAGGTCAATGAGCCGCTCGACCCCCATGTCCAGGCGCGAAGCGAGCAGATCAATGCGGCGGTGCAGGTAGCTGTTGCCGACAATGGCGGGGATGGCGATGCACAGCCCGACCATCGTCGTCGAGAGCGCGAGCGAAATGCCTTTGATGAACGCCGCCTTGTCCGGCAGCCCGCCCCCGCCCACTTGCGCGGAAAAAACCTGTGCCAGCCCGGTGATCGTGCCAAGCAGCCCCAGCAAGGGCGCGCCGGCGATCACGATTTCGAGGATGAACATCCCGCGTTCGAGCCGCGCGATTTCCAGCCGCGCAAACGCCTTCAGCGCCTCGGGGTCGGGATTCGTTTTGCGGAAAAAATACACGATGCGCCCGGCCACCGATTTCAAATCGCCCTGATAGTTGATGATCTCGCCGGAAATGAACGCATCGGCCATGTCCTTGGGCAAAATGCGCGCCGTCTGCAGCGCCAGCAGCCGCTCGATGACGACATACGCCGCGAGGACCGAGAAAAGTCCTAACGGATAAACAAAAATTCCAGCCCCGGTGAAGATGTCTTGCATGGACGCCCGCCAATGGCGGAACAAGCAGAGCAAAACAAAACCACCGTTTGGTCAAGAATGAAGCGCGGGAAAATCTTTGCGCTCTTAGCGCCTTCGCGGTGAATTTTCTGGCCTTTCCACGCCGGCGCGCCAACTTAAACCCATGGCCGGTTCCGACTCCACTTTCGTCCACCTCCACGTCCACACCGACTTCAGCCTCCTCGATGGCTGCAGCCGCATCGACGTGCTCTGCGCGCGCGCCAAAGAGCTGGGCCAGCCCGCCCTGGCCATCACCGACCACGGCAACCTCTTCGGCGTGGTGGACTTCATGCTCGAGGCCAAAAAGCACGGCCTCAAGCCCATCATCGGCTGCGAGGCCTACCTCGTCACCGACCACGCCCGCACGGAAAAGCCCGAGCGCGCCAAGCACCAGGTTTACCACCTCGGCCTCATTGCCCGCGATTTCGCCGGCTACCAAAACCTCACGAAACTCATCAGTGACGCCCATACCCAGGGCTTCCATTACCGCCCGCGCACCGACCTCGACATGCTCGCCCGCCACGCGAAGGGCCTCATCGGCTTCAGCGGCTGCCTCGCCTCGTGGATTCCCAAAATGCTCCTGCAAGACCGCGACGAGGACGCCCGCGCCGCCTGCGGCAAGCTCGTGGACATTTTCGGACGCGACTACTTCTTCATCGAATTGCAAGACCACGGCATCCCCGAGCAGCGCAAAATCCTGCCCGGCCTGCTGCGCCTCGCCAAGGAATTCAACCTCCCCACCATCGCCACCAACGACGTGCATTACGTCAACGCCGGCGACTGGGCGCCGCACGACGCCCTCCTCTGCATCCAGACCGGCGCGAAAATTTCCGACACCGACCGCATGCGCTTCGACACGCACGAGTTCTATTTGAAGTCGCGCGCGGAAATGGACCGCCTCTTCGCCGAAGTCCCCGCCAGCGTCCTCCAGCCCATGCTCATCGCCGAGATGTGCGACGTGCAACTACCCTTCGGCAAGAATAACTACCCGGTCTTCCAGTTGCCGGTGGAATTAAAACCGCGCTTTGCGAAAAACACCGACTACCTGCGCGACTTGTGCCTCGCCGGGCTAATGAAGCGCTATGGCGTGGATTTCGAACAGCCCGACGCGCCCCTGCCCGGCCGCCCGCCGGGGTTTGGCCGCGAGCTGATTGAACGCGTCCATTTTGAAATCAGCGTCATCGAAAAAGCCGGCTTCGTGGATTATTTCATGATCGTGTGGGACTTCATTGACTGGGCGCGGCGGCAAAACATCCCCGTCGGCCCCGGCCGCGGCTCGGGCGCCGGCTGCCTCGTCGCCTACCTGCTGAAAATCACCGACATTGACCCGCTGCGCTTCGGCCTGCTCTTCGAGCGCTTCCTCAACCCCGAACGCGTCTCCCCGCCGGACTTCGACATAGACTTCTGCATGAGACGCCGCGGCGAGGTCATCGAATACGTGCGCCAAAAATACGGCCAGGACTGCGTGGCCAACATCATCACCTTCGGCACCTTCGGCGCGAAAATGATCGTGCGCGACCTCGCCCGCGTCAACAGCATCGAATACGCCGAGGCCGACCGCATCGCCAAAATGGTGCCGGACGACTTGAACATCACGCTCGACGAGGCCCTCGCCAAGTCCGCCGAGCTGGCGCAGGAAGTGGCGAAAAACCCCGTCGCGAAGCGCATCATCGAGCACGGCAAAGTCATCGAAGGCATGGCCCGCAACTCCGGCACCCACGCCGCCGGCATCATCATCGCCGACCGCCCGCTCACCGAATTGATCCCCGTCACGCTCCAGGAAGGCGTCCTCACCACGCAGTATCCCAAAGGCCCCGTCGAAAAACTCGGCCTGCTCAAGATGGACTTTCTCGGGCTGAAGACCCTCACCGTCATCGCCGACGCGCAGGATAACGTCCGCCGCGCCCGCGGCATGCCGGCCTTCGACATCGAGCAAGTCCCGCTCGACGACGCCAAAACTTTCCAATTGCTCAACGAAGCGCGCACCATCGGCGTCTTCCAACTCGAATCCGGCGGGATGCAAAACCTCTGCCGCCAGTTTTCCATCGCGAACATTGACGAAATCATTGCCATCAACGCCCTCTACCGGCCTGGCCCGATGGAGTTCATCCCCGCCTACATCGCCGGCAAGAAAAATCCCGCCGCGATCAAATACCCGCATCCGCTGCTCGAGCCAATTTGCCGCGAAACTTACGGCGTCCTCGTTTACCAGGAGCAGGTCATGGAGGCCGCGCGGCGCATCGGCGGCTACTCGCTCGGCGGCGCGGACACCCTCCGCCGCGCCATGGGCAAAAAGGACAAAGTCGAAATGGCAAAGCAAAAGGCCGTCTTCATCGCCGGCGCGGCGAAGACGAACCAACTTACCCAAAAGGCCGCCGAGGAGCTTTTTGCCATGCTCGAAAAATTCGCGGAATACGGCTTCAACAAATCCCACTCCGCCGCCTACGCCATCCTCAGCTACCGCACCGCCTACCTCAAGGCCAACTACCCGGTCGAGTTCCTGGCCGCGCTCCTCTCGAACGAACTTGGCGACGCGGACAAGGTCGCGCACTTCGTCGCCGAATGCGCCAACCTCGGCATCGCCGTGCTCGGCCCGGACGTGAATCAATCGCGTGAAAATTTCACTCCCCTCCCCGACCTCTCGCCGAACGCCAACCCTGCCTCGCCCGGCTCGATCCGCTTCGGCCTCGGCGCGATCAAAGGCGTCGGCAACGTCGCCGCGAAAAAAATCCTTGATGAACGCGATGCCAATGGTCCCTTCGCCGATTTCGCCGATTTCATCCGCCGGGTGGACGGCCGCGCCGTCAACAAGCGCACGTTGGAATGTCTCATCCGCACGGGCGCCTTCGATTATACGAAGGCCGATCGGCAACACCTCTTCAATTCGCTCGACGGCTTCATGGCCGACGCCGCCTCGCACCAAAAAGACCGCGCCGCCGGCCAGGGTTCGCTCTTCGACACGCCCGCGACCTCCGCCAACGGCCACACCGGCGGCTCGCACACCGTGCGCCTCGACACCCAGGGACCGGTCATGACTCTCGCTGACCGCCTCAAGTTCGAGCGCGAACTCCTCGGCTTCTACACCTCCGGCCACCCCCTCAACGCCCTCGCCGGCCTCGACGATTTCCTCGACACCGTTTCCGAAACCACCCTCCCCACCACGCCCGACCGCACGCCCTTCCGCCTCTGCGGCGTCGCCACCAGCGTCGTCAAACGCATCTCGAAACGCGACAACCGGCCCTGGGCCTCGTTCACGCTCGCCACCCGCCGCGGCAATTTCCCCGTCAACATTTTCTCCGAAGCCTACGAAAAGCACCAAACCCTCCTCGTGGACGGCGCGGTGCTCCTCGTCCAAGGCGACGTGCGCCGCGACGATTTTCGCAACGAAAACCGCCTCACCGCGCAGGAAATCTCCGCCATCGAGGAACGCGTGCCCGGCCTGCTGCGCAGCGTGCAATGGGTGCTCGCGCCCGAGCCGCGCGCCGAGGATTTCCTGCGCCTGCTCGCCGCGAAAATCCGCGAGCAACCCGGCGGCACCACCCCCCTCGTCGCCTTTCAGCAGGACGACGGCCGCGCCCTCGAATTCGAACTCCCCCCCTCCTCGAAACTCCGCCTCGACCTCCCCGCCTACCGCGCCCTCCGCCAGCACCCCGCCGTCGCCAGCGTCCTCGTCGAAATCCCCCCGCCCACCGCCCCCGAACCCCGCTGGCCCCGCAATGGACGGTAACGATTTGGCTTTTCATTCAAACGAATCTGGATTAGGGCCTTTAAGTATGAAATCGGAGTCAAATGGGTTGGAAAGAAATCTCAGACTCGACAAGGGTTTCTGGCTAACGTTTGTCCTGGTGGGATTGCCGACTTTGATTTCAATCTGGTATTTATCTCCACACGATCCATTGATTTCATTTATTTCGGCGTGCCTACTTTTTCCGTTTTTAGCATCGGTGATTGTCTATGTCTTTGGGCAAGCAATCTATTTGACGTTCTTCAAAAGGGAAGTTGATCCAATTCAAATTCGAGCATTTGCCATAACTGTAATTTTTATCGTTATGTCGTGCGGGATCATCGCATTTTTATTGCCTCCATCACTCAGGCCTGTCACCGTTCCCATAGTGACTGCCTTTTCAATTTACCGCTTCTACGCCAAAACAAAGTTTAAATGACTTCGATAATTCTGCTTCAGTTGTATATTAACCCGCCTGCAACACCTCAATATCAAACGGCACATACCGTTCGACGCCATCCAGTTTCACCTAGCCCCTTAACCCCCTCCTCCCGACCCCGGCAACCCCCAAAAAAGCAAATTCCTGCGATGAGGGCGGAAACGTCAAGTGCTATTTCTGGCGCACCACCACATGGTGCGCTCCATGAACGTCGAGGTTCAGATTGATGCGCTTGGCACGCTTCCGGCTGGACTCCAACGGCACTGATTCGTTTACTGAATCAGTCGGTTGTGTAATCATACAGGCCGTCAACGCGCGGGTCTAGAGCATTTTCGATTTAAATAGACGTATTGCTGAAAGCGGTGTATAATGGTGGAAAAGGAGGCCACCACCATGAAACCACTCTCGGAAGATTTGCGCCAGCGCATCGTGCGGGCGCGCGAAGCCGGGGAAGGCACGGGCGAGGTCTGCCGCCGTTTTGGGGTCAGCCGCAGCAGCGCCGAACGCTTCTGGAACCAATACCGCCGCCGGGGCCACTGCCGGCCGAAACAAATCGGCGGCTGCCGCCGCTCCCGGCTGGCGGAGCATGAGCGCAAGGTGCGGGCGTGGATCGCGGCGCAGCCCGACCTGACGCTGGCGCAACTGCAAACGCGCTGCCGCGAGCAACTCGGCGTGCGGCTGGGCCTCAACGCGCTGTGGCACCGGCTGGAGCGGCTGGGCTTGAGCTATAAAAAAAACGACGCGCGCCGCCGAGCAAGATCGACCCGACGTTAAAGCGGCCCGGCACCAGTGGCGCCAGGATCAGCCCAGCTGGGACAGCCGACGGTTGGTCTTCATCGACGAGACCGGCTTGAACACCAAGATGGCGCGGCTGTATGGGCGGGCCCCGCGCAGCCAGCGTTGCCTCGGGCGCGTGCCCCACGGGCACTGGCACACTTCCACCTTTATCGCCGCGTTGCGCGTGGACGCCGTGACTGCGCCTTTTCTGATCGAAGGCGCAGTGGACACCGACGTGTTCACCGCCTACCTCCAACAAGTGCTCGGCCCGGAATTGCGGGAGGGCGACACCGTGATCCTCGACAACCTCGCCACCCACAAAACGGCCAGCGTCGCCGCGGTGCTGGCCGCCCGCGGCGCCCGCGTGCGCTATCTGCCGCCGTATAGCCCCGATCTCAACCCCATCGAACAGGCCTTCGCCAAACTCAAAGCCCATCTTCGGCAAGCCGCCGCACGAACCCTCACGGACCTCCAAACCGCTTTGGTTCCAGCCCTCGCCTCCTTCACCTCCACCCATTGCCAAGGCTTCTTTGGTCATGCCCAATATGCGTCTATCTAAATCGAAAATGCTCTAGTGTCTGCCGTTGGCCGCCCATGTCATCTATCAGTATCAGTCAGACCACAATGTCCGAAACCCTCATTGCCGCAACCAATTGGCTCCTCAAAAATCAAAAGCCGGAGGGCTATTGGGCGGGCATGGTCGAATCCAATTCCTGCATCGAGGCGCAATGGCTCATTTGCGCGCATATTCTGGGCTATGATCTCCCGATTAAGGCTGGGATTATGCGCGGGCTTTACAGCCGCCAACGCGCCGACGGTTCTTGGGACACCTATCCCCATGCGCCCGCCGGCGACATCAACTCGACCGTCGAGGTCTATGCGGCGATGCACGCGATGGGCGAACCGGCCGACCGCCCCGAACTGGCGCGCGCGCGCGCATGGATTCGCGAACACGGCGGCCTTGCCGATGTCCGCGTCTTTACCCGCTATTGGCTAGCCCTGATCGGCATCTGGCCTTGGCGCAACACGCCGAACTTGCCGCCCGAAATTATCCGCTTTCCCCTGTGGTTTCCGTTTTCGATCTATCATTTCGCGCAATGGGCCCGCGCGACCATGGTTCCGCTGGCGGTTTTATGCGCACGCCGGCCGGTCTTTCCGCTGCCCGATGATGCGGGGCGGCTGGAAGAATTGTTTCCTGAGGGAATCGACCAATTCGATTTCTCCATTCCTGTTAAAAAAGCCCGACGCTGGTCGCTCGAAGCCATTTTTGAGCGCGTCGACGGCTTCCTGCATCGCGCTCAAACGCACCGCCTCATTCCGTTTCGCGAACATGCGATCAAGCTTTGCCTCGAATGGATGATCCGCCACCAGGACGCCGACGGTTCCTGGGGCGGCATTCAGCCGCCGTGGATTTACGGGTTGATGGCGTTGCATGGCGAAGGCTACAGCCTCGACCACCCCGTCATGAGGCGCGGCCTCAAAGCGCTTGAGGAACATTGGAGCTACGAGCGCAACGGCGGCCTCCATATCCAGGCGAGCGAGTCGCCAGTGTGGGACACGCTGTTTTGCCTGCTCGCGCTCACCGAAGCGGGTCATCGGCCCGCCGACCTGCCCGCGATGCGCCATGCGCTCCTCTATATCCTTGACCATCAAATTCTGGTTGCCGGGGACTGGTCGGTGACGGTGAAGGACGCTGCGCCTGGCGGCTGGGCGTTCGAGCGCTCCAACCTCATGTATCCCGATGTTGACGACACCGCGCTCGCTTTGCTCGTTCTGGTGAAGCTGCGCGCGGATAGCGGCGATCTGGGTGCCCGCGTCGATTTTGCAATCGGGCGCGCGCGCGCCTGGATTTTGGCGATGCAATGCGGCAATGGCGGTTGGGCCGCCTTTGATCGCGATAATGATAAAGCCATCATTTCAAAAATCCCGTTCTGCAATTTTGGCGAAGCGCTCGACCCGCCCAGCGTCGATGTGACCGCCCATGTGCTCGAAGCCTTGGGCGCGTCGGGCCTGCGCCTCGATCATCCCGCTGTCGCGAAGGCGCTTGCCTTCGTCCGCGCCGAGCAGGAAAGCGAAGGCTCATGGTTCGGCCGTTGGGGCGTCAACCATATCTATGGCGTCGGCGCGGTTTTGCCTGCTTTGGCGGCGATCGGCGAAGATCTGGGTGCCGCCTATGTGCAAAGCGCGGTTCGCTGGCTCGTCGGCAAGCAGAATGCGGATGGCGGCTGGGGCGAAAGCTGCGAATCCTATATAGATGCCGCGATGATTGGGCGCGGGCCCAGCACCCCCTCGCAAACCGCCTGGGCATTATTGGCGCTGATGGCGGCGGCTGGACCGCGCGAGGCGATCGAGCGCGGTTTTGCTCATCTTGCCGCGACCCAGCGCCCGGATGGAACTTGGGATGAAGATTATTACACCGCCACCGGCTTCCCCGGTTATGGGGTTGGCGCGCACATCGACCTCGCCGACCCGCATTTGCGCGACAAGCTCGGCCAAGGCCCCGAACTGTCGCGCGGCTTCATGGTCTCCTTCAACCTTTACCGACACTATTTTCCAATGATCGCGCTTGCGCGCCGTCAGGCCTCCGCTGCGCCTCGACGCCACTCCCCCCTTCCTCAAGGGGAAGCCAAAACGGATCAGGCTTTTCCTGCTATCAGTTCAGTTTCAAATCCCTAATCCGAGTTCCGGTTCGCCTGGTGGTGCCAAGCAACCTGGCCCTTCGCTGCGGGGCTTGTTGCCGTAGCGGTTGACCTCGCGGGCAACCAAGCGTTAGCCGGGTATCGGCCGGCAAAGTTCCTGAATGAACCGACGTGGGGTTCAGTTTTAAGTTTTGTAGTTGACGAATACTCCCCTCCTCCCGGCCCCGACAACGCCAAAAAAGCAAATTTCCACCAATTCGCTGGCTTGCCAGCCAACATAGCTTTAGCGTGCCATATGCTTTCGCAAGTGGCTACACTGCAAATGGTAATGATTCCTCCGCATCGAATTCCTCGTCTGGCTATTTTCCTACTTCTGGTCCTTAGAGCATTTTCGATTTAAATAGACGTATTGCTGAAAGCGGTGTATAATGGTGGAAAAGGAGGCCACCACCATGAAACCACTCTCGGAAGATTTGCGCCAGCGCATCGTGCGGGCGCGCGAAGCCGGGGAAGGCACGGGCGAGGTCTGCCGCCGTTTTGGGGTCAGCCGCAGCAGCGCCGAACGCTTCTGGAACCAATACCGCCGCCGGGGCCACTGCCGGCCGAAACAAATCGGCGGCTGCCGCCGCTCCCGGCTGGCGGAGCATGAGCGCAAGGTGCGGGCGTGGATCGCGGCGCAGCCCGACCTGACGCTGGCGCAACTGCAAACGCGCTGCCGCGAGCAACTCGGCGTGCGGCTGGGCCTCAACGCGCTGTGGCACCGGCTGGAGCGGCTGGGCTTGAGCTATAAAAAAAACGACGCGCGCCGCCGAGCAAGATCGACCCGACGTTAAAGCGGCCCGGCACCAGTGGCGCCAGGATCAGCCCAGCTGGGACAGCCGACGGTTGGTCTTCATCGACGAGACCGGCTTGAACACCAAGATGGCGCGGCTGTATGGGCGGGCCCCGCGCAGCCAGCGTTGCCTCGGGCGCGTGCCCCACGGGCACTGGCACACTTCCACCTTTATCGCCGCGTTGCGCGTGGACGCCGTGACTGCGCCTTTTCTGATCGAAGGCGCAGTGGACACCGACGTGTTCACCGCCTACCTCCAACAAGTGCTCGGCCCGGAATTGCGGGAGGGCGACACCGTGATCCTCGACAACCTCGCCACCCACAAAACGGCCAGCGTCGCCGCGGTGCTGGCCGCCCGCGGCGCCCGCGTGCGCTATCTGCCGCCGTATAGCCCCGATCTCAACCCCATCGAACAGGCCTTCGCCAAACTCAAAGCCCATCTTCGGCAAGCCGCCGCACGAACCCTCACGGACCTCCAAACCGCTTTGGTTCCAGCCCTCGCCTCCTTCACCTCCACCCATTGCCAAGGCTTCTTTGGTCATGCCCAATATGCGTCTATCTAAATCGAAAATGCTCTAGACTAATGTTTCAGCCAAAGTAAATCCGCAGTCCTGGGTGTGGACGAACGGGAGGTTTGGTTCCCAGGGTTTCGCGGTGCGAAGCCCTGGGCTTTATTCCGGCAGCCTTACAGGCTGCGGGAGAAATCTCAAAGTGACCGATTACCAGGCAGGTGGCTAACGCTTTTTCCTCAGGCCGCGTGGCTGGCGGGGGTTTCGCCGGATTCGTCGGTGGCGTCGTCGGTGAGGGCGGCGGGGGCGAGGGGGTCGGCTTCGAGGGGGTCGCGGCGGAGGCGGAGGTGGGGCTTGGCTTTGCCTTCGATAACAGCGGCGGTGATGGTGACTTCCTCGATGTTGGTTTGGTCCGGGAGCTGGAACATGAGCTCGAGCATGAGGTGTTCCATGATGGAGCGGAGGGCGCGGGCGCCGGTCTTAAGTTCGAGGGCTTTGGCGGCGATGGCGGTGATGGCGTCGCGGGTGAACTTGAGGTTGACGCCTTCCATGGCGAAGAGTTTGGCGTATTGCTTGACGAGGGCGTTCTTGGTGTCGAGGAGGATGCGTTCGAGTTCGGGCTGGGTGAGGGGGTCGAGGACGGAGATGACGGGGAGGCGGCCGATGAACTCGGGGATCATGCCGAAGCGGATGAGGTCCTCGGGTTGGACGGATTGCATCATTTCGTCGGCGGAGAGGGCGTGGGACTGGTCGGGGGCCATGGTGAAGCCGAGGACTTTGGTGCCGAGGCGGGCCTGGATGATTTTGTCGAGGCCGATGAAGGCGCCGCCGCAGATGAAGAGGATGTTGGTGGTGTCGACCTGGATGTATTCCTGATTGGGATGCTTGCGGCCGCCCTGGGGGGGGACGTTGCAGGTGGTGCCTTCGAGAATTTTGAGGAGGGCTTGCTGGACGCCTTCGCCGGAGACGTCGCGGGTGATGGAGACGTTTTCGGTTTTGCGGCCGATTTTGTCAATTTCGTCCACGTAGATGATGCCGCACTCGGTTTTCTTGACGTCGTAGTTGGCGTTTTGGAGGAGGCGCAGGACGATGTTTTCGACGTCTTCGCCGACGTAGCCGGCTTCGGTGAGGGTGGTGGCGTCGGCCATGGCGAAGGGGACGTCGAGAAGTTTGGCGAGGGTGCGGGCGAGGAGGGTCTTGCCGCTGCCGGTGGGGCCGGCGAGGAGGATGTTGCTTTTCTCGATTTCGACTTCGTTGAACTCGGCGTTGAGGCCGCGGGCTTCGGCGGCGGCGGGGTTGCTGCCCTGGCCGGTGAGGCGCTTGAAGTGGTTGTAAACGGCGACGGAGAGGACTTTCTTGGCTTGTTCCTGGCCGATGACGTAGGCGTCGAGGGTTTTTTTGATGTCGGCGGGCTTGATGAGCTTGAAATTGGTGCGGGCCTCGGGAACGGGGCCGGCGCGGAGTTCGCGGTCAATGATGGTTTTGCAGACGGTGACGCAGGCGTCGCAGATGAAGACGCCGGCGGGGCCCGCGATCATTTTGCGGACTTCGTTGTGGGACTTTCCGCAGAAGGAGCAGAAAGTCATTTTGGTGGACTTGGCCATGGGAACGGTCGGCCATTAGACCACAAAGGGCGGGCGCAAAGCAAACGAAAACGGGCATGGGGAGGGGCGGGATTTTTGACGGGGATTTTACGGAGGGGGCGGAATGTGGAGTGTGGAGTTCAGATTTCTGATTTCTGAATTCTGAATTCTGAATCCAACACGTCGAATTCAGCACGTCGAGTTTTCGACTACTTGCACTCGAGTTTGACGACGGGGTGTTTGACGACGGGGGCGGCGCGCAGTTCGCGGTCCAGGATGATTTGGCCGGCGATGACGCAGACGTTGCAAATGTAAACGCCGTTAGGGCCCGCGATCATCTTGCGGACTTCGCGATGAGACTTTCCGCAGAAGGAGCAGACATACTGCCTGGTGAGCTTGGCCATGGGCGGAGAAGGCATGGGCCATGACCGGCGGGGCGAGACGGGGGTTTTACCGGCACGCGGGCCGCGAAAGCAAAATTTGGAATGCGGAATTTGAATTTCAGATTTCAGATTTCAAAACTTAGCATTCAGGATTCAGCACTCAGCATTCTCCACTACTTGCGCTCGGGTTTGACGACGACGTGGTCCACGAGGCCGTAGGCTTGGGCTTCCTGGGCGGTCATGTAGAAGTCGCGGTCGGAGTCTTTTTCGATTTGCTCGACGGTTTTGCCGGAGTGGCGGGCTAGGGTTTCGTTGATGACGCGGCGCCAGCGGAGGATTTCCTTGGCGGCGATGGAGATGTCGGAGGTTTGGCCGGTGGCGCCGCCGGTGGGCTGGTGGAGCATGACGCGGCTGTTGGGGAGGGCGAAGCGCTTGCCTTTGGCGCCGGCGGCGAGCAGGACGGTGGCCATGCTGGCGGCCATGCCGACGCAGTAGGTGACGACGTCGCAGGAGAGGAAATTGATGGTGTCGTAGATGGCCATGCCGCCGGTGACGCTGCCGCCGGGGGAGTTGATGTAGATGTGGATGTCCTTCTTGCCGTCGCTCATTTGGAGGAAGAGCATCTGGGCGATGATGTCGTTGGCGACTTCGTCGTAGATGGGGGTGCCGATGAAGATGATGCGGTCTTTGAGCAGGCGGGAATAGATGTCCCAACTGCTGACTTCGCGGCCGTCGCGTTCGACAACTTTGGGGAGGACGTAGGTCACGGGAAGAGAAGAAAAGGATGAAGGATGAGGGATGAAGGATGAAATCGAAGAAGGCGGTCGAGTTTTCAGTTTCAACACTTCAGGGAAAGAAAGGAGGCGCCATTCGGGGCGCGCGTCACGCGGCGGGCGCGGGAGTGACCTTAGCCTGCTGGACGACGAAATCAAGCGCCTTCGCGTGCAGGATGGCGCGTTGGAGTTGGGCGAGGAGGGTGCGGTCTTCCTGGAGGCGCTTGACGATTTGCTCGGGGCGCTGGCGGGTCATGACGGATTCCTGCATGATGCGGCGGTTGAGGTCGTCGTTGTCCACTTTGATTTCCTCTTTTTCGGCGATTTCGAGGAGGATCATCATCAATTTGACGCGGCCGGCGGCGGCGTGGCGGGCGTTGGTAAAGAGTTCGTCCTTGCGCTTTTCAAATTCCTCCTCGGCGACGCCGGCGCGCAGGGAGCGTTCCATGTAATCGCGGAGGAGATTTTGGGTTTCGCTTTCGAGGGCGCTTTCGGGGAGGGGGAAGTCCACCGCAGCGGTGAGGGCCTTAATGATTTGCTCGCGGCTGGCGCCGAGGGCTTCCTGCTCCTTGCGGGAGAGCAGGTCGTCACGCGCGCGTTGGCGCAACTGGTCGGCGGTTTCGCACTGGAGGGATTTGAGGAAGGCGGCGTCGAGGGGGGCGGGTTGTTTCTCGCGGACTTCGAGGATTTCGAGGGCGTAGGTGGCGGTCTGGCCGGCGAGGGCGGGCACGTCAAAGTCGGCGGGGAAGGCGTGGGTGACGTCCTTTTTGTCGCCGACCTGGAGGCCGACGATGCCGTCAATCACGGCGCGGACGCCGGGGGTAGTGGTCGAGGCGGCTTCTTCCCAGGTGCCGTGCTGGGTGCCGTAGATGGCATGATTGGGCGCGATTTCGGCGATGGGTTGGCCGGCGAGCGTGCCGGTGTAATTGAGGCGGACGAAATCGCCAGCGGCGGCGGGGCGCTGGACGACGACGTAATCGGCGCGCTGCTGGCGCAGCTCGGTGATGGCAGCCTCAACGTCGGCATCGGTAACGACGCTGGGCGGGACGGTGATGGGCAGGGCCTTGTATTCAGGCAGGGCGAATTCCGGCTGCACGTCCACGGTGATTTTCACTTCCGCGGGCTGGCCGGCGGTGACGGTGCCGCCATCCACGCCGACGGCGGCGAAGACGTTGAGCTTGGATTCCTGGACGGCGTGCTCGTAGGCCTTGGTGGCGACTTTGCGCTGGAGTTCCTCGCCGATTTCGCGGGCGTAGCGGCGGCGGACGAGGTCGGCGGGGGCCTTGCCGGGGCGGAAGCCGGGCAGGTTGACGGCCTTGGCGAATTCGCCCAGGATGGCCTTTTCCTCGACGGCAATTTCCTCGGCGGGGACGGAGACCACGAGCGTTTTGCGAGTGGGGGAGACTTCGGCGATGGTGACGTTCACGATGAAAAAAGGATTCGCGGCGCGGCGGTTCGCGCGCTGGGAAACTGTCCAAAGAACCAGCAAAGGGCGGCGGGGTCAACGCTGGAATTCAATGGGACCATCACGGGGGCGCATCTCAGTTTTTGTGCAGTCACGGAGTGACGGCTCGAAATTAGCCGTGGACGTTAGTCCACGGAAATTGGCGGGCCATTGCTAGCGTCGCGTCGCGACGCTTGAAGGAGGCACCTCCGCGCAAGGGAGACCCCTCAAGCGTCGCTACGCGACGCACTGCGGATGACATTCCGTTTCCGTGGACTGAAGTCCACGGCTATGTTCGGAGCCTCGCTCCGCGAGGCAAAGTCACTGTCCAAAAATTGAGATGCCCCCCATCACAGGCGGTTCTCGGGCAAATTACTTTTGTTCTTAGCCCTGACTTGGCCGATTCGCCTCCCAGTCCCCTCCCAAGGACAATCTTCCAAGCCATCCGCCATGGTTTCCCAATCCGACCAATCCTCGCCACTCCAGGCCATTTCCTGCGCGGTTTCCTCCCATGTAAGTTTCTTCATCTCCTTATCTTTCATGGCTTAGCCTGAACAAGTTCAGGAAGGGAAAACAAACAAAAACCCGCCAATCCGGCACGATTCCGGCTTCATGGCAGGCTTAAAGCAACCCGTGCTTGCTTCAGATTTCAAAAGCTAGAAGCTAGAAGTCTGAAATCGGAAATCTGAGATTTGAGGTTTGAAGTCCGACTTCTTAATTCATCATTCTTAATTCCCCCACCCCCATGCTATCCCGCGTTGCCGACAGTCTTTACTGGCTCAGCCGTTATATCGAGCGGGCGGAGAACCTCGCGCGCCTGCTGGATGTCAATTTGCAGTTGCTGCTGGATTTTTCGAATTTGGACGACGAGAAAATCAAGGATCACTGGCTGCCCATCCTGCGGGCGTTGTGCGACGAGGAGGCGTTTGCGAAGCACTACGACAAGGCCGACAGCCTGGCGGTGACCGACTTTGTGACGTTCAGCCGCAACAACCCGAGTTCGATTCTCTCGTGCGTGTTTGCGGCGCGGGAGAACGCGCGCATGGTGCGCGACCAGATTTCCGCCGAGATGTGGGAGTCCATGAACGAGTTGTATCTGTTTGTGAAATCCACCAATGCGAAAAAGGTCTGGCGGAGCGGGGTGCATGATTTTTTCCGTGAATTGAAAAGCCGGATGCACGCCTTCCAGGGGCTGACGCACGCGACCTACCCGCGCGAGGAGGGCTATGATTTTCTGCAAGTGGGGCGCTACCTGGAACGCGCCGACAAGACCACGCGCATCATTGACCTCAAATATCACATTTTATTGCCGCTGGCGAGCGACGTGGGCGGGTCGCTGGACTCGGCGCAGTGGATGGCGATCCTGCGCTCGTGCAGCGCGCTGCAGGCCTACCACCGGCTCTACCTGGCCAGCCCGACGCCGTGGAAGGTGGTCGAGTTCCTCATCCTGTCGGAGGATTTCCCGCGGTCGCTGCGCTTTTGCCTGAAGGAATTGAACCAATACCTCCACCAAATTTCCGGGACGCCGGCCGGCGAGGCGACCAATGACGCCGAGCGCATCTGCGGGGAGATGCTGACGCGGCTGAGCCATGGCACAACCGAGGATATTTTTGACGAGGGGCTGCACGAATACCTCGACCGCACGCAGATTTTGTTGAACGAGATCGGCCAGGCGCTCTACCACAGCTATATGTATGTGCCGGCGCCGGAGCAGCCAGCCTCGGCCGCCTGAAGTGCCCTGTTTAGGCCTGCCATAAGGGAAACGCAAAATGAATGTAAAAAAGGCTTTGCAACCGTGCCGGGAGTGTTCTAGGGTGTCTCCCGTATGACGCTAAAGAAGCTTACCCCTCTCTTCACCGCCGCAGGTTTGGCGCTGGCCGTGGCTGGCGCCGGCTGCTCCACGACCTCCGGCGATCCGCAAGCCGCCAACCAGGACCGCAATTTCCTGGGTCTGGTCAGAATCGAGCCGAATTCCTTCCAGGATACGACGCCCAACACGTTGGAGTTGCACGTCAATGACGTGATCAACAAACCCGACATGAGCGGGACGCGCGTTACGCTGCTAGCCGGTTTGATCACAATTGAGGATTATTGAGCCGCCGGCGGGAACGCCGGTCGCCGGGTGAATTTCCCCAGCTCCGTTTCCCCCGCCGGGAGACGGGGCTTTTTGTTGGGCGTTAACTTGGATGAGATCGGCCAAGGCCGGCTCACTCGGACAGCCTCGGTTTAGGCGGACGCAGGGAACGCTCAACTTTTAACGTTTTAACGCTTAAACAAGAAAATTCCAGCCGCGGGATGACGGGGCGAGAATCTTGATTGTCTCTGCACTTAAGCGTTGAGCGCTGCGTGTTAAAAGTTGAGCGTTGGAGCAGCTTCAGTTTCAGCCCTCATCCTTCATCCTTTCCCGGATGTCATTCGCCAACGTCGCCCGATTTCTGCCCGAGCAGGCCCGCACCCAGCCCGGCGCGTGCGCTGTGCGTGCGCCAATGGGGAACGACCCGGTGCGGCCCGGTCAGATTGCCTATGTTGAGCGGTCGTTCGCGCAACTCGACGCTGAGGCCGACGCAGCGGCGCGGCTTTTCCAGGCGCGGGGCATCGAGCGGGGGACGCGCGTGCTGCTGCTCGTACGCCCGGGCCTGGATCTGCTGCGGTGCGTGTTCGCGTTGTTCAAGCTCGGCGCGGCGCCCGTCCTGATTGATCCGGGCATGGGGAGAAAAAATTTCCTGGCGTGCGTGCGCCAAAGTGAACCGGCGGCCCTGGTGGCGATTGCGCGGGCGCACTGGCTCGCCCTGCTTTTTCCCGGCGCGCTGGCCACGGCGAAAATCCGGGTGCACGTCGGCGGCGCGGCCTGGGAACGGGAGTTGGCCGCGCACGCGAGCACGACGCCCTTGGCGCCGGCACCAACCCAGGCGGACGAACTCGCCGCCATCCTGTTCACCTCGGGTTCGACGGGCGCGCCCAAAGGCGTGTGTTATGAACACGCGTTTTTTGAGGCGCAGGTGCGGCTCATCCGCGACCGTTACCGCATCGAGCCAGGCGAGATTGACCTGCCGATGCTGCCAATCTTTGCGCTGTTCAATCCGGCGATGGGCATGATGACCGTGGTGCCGGAAATCAACCCCGCGCGGCCGGCCGCGTGCAATCCGGCCCGGCTGGTGCAAGCCATCCGCCAGAACGAAGTGACGAATTCCTTTGGGTCGCCGGCCTTGTGGGCGATCATCGCGCGGTATTGCGAGCATACCGGGCAAACGCTGCCCAGCCTGCGCCGTGTGTTGGCGGCGGGCGCGCCGGTCCACCCCACCCTGCTGCGACGTTTGAAAAAAATTCTGCCCAATGGGACGGTGCACATCCCCTATGGCGCGACTGAAGCGCTGCCGGTTTCCAGCATTTCGCTGACGGAGGTTTTGGAGGAAACTTGGGAGCGAACCGAGCAAGGCCGCGGATCGTGCGTCGGCACGTTGTTTCCTGGCGTGGCGGCGCGTATTTTGCCATTACGCAACGGCCCGATTGCCCGCCTGGTTGATGCACCGGAATTGCCGGCAGGGGAAATCGGCGAAATTGCGGTGCGCGGCCCCATGGTGACGCGCACCTACGACAAATTGCCCGACGCCACGGCACGCGCCAAAATTCCCGCCGAGGAGACCACCGACGCGGCGGCCGTCTGGCATCGCATGGGCGATTTGGGCTACCGCGATAGCGCGGGCCGGTTGTGGTTTTGCGGCCGGATGGCAGAAAGAGTGGAAACTGTGGAGGGCGTTTATTACACGGATTGTGTCGAGGCGGTGTTCAACCGGCATCCGCGCGTGGCGCGCACGGCCCTCATCGGACTGGGGGTGCGACCGCGGCAGGAGCCGGCCCTGGTGGTGGAGCCGCAGCCCGGAGCGTTCCCGCGCAACCGGGCCGCACGCGATAAAATGTCCGCGGAATTGCGCGCCCTGGCCGGCGCCGGCACGCCATCCATCGCCAAAATTTTCTTTCGCAAAACACTGCCGGTGGATGTGCGCCATAACGCAAAAATCCACCGGCTGGCGCTGGCGCGAGAATATTACATGGTCATTTAAATACAACATAACCTAACTTATGCGCGTGCTGGTCACCGGCGGCGGCGGGTTTCTTGGGCGGGAAGTGGTTAACCAACTCCTGGCCCGGGGCGAGCATGTGCGCAGTTTTGGGCGCACGCCGCAACCGGCGCTGGCGGCACGCGGAAGCGAAGTGCTGGAGGGAAATCTCGCGGACGCCGGGGCGGTGGCGCGGGCGGTCGCGGGTTGCGATGCGGTCATCCACACGGCGGCGAAGGCGGGCGTCTGGGGAACGTGGAAGGAATATTTCGAGCCGAACGTCGTCGGCACGCAAAACGTGCTGGCGGCAGCATACCGACACAACGTGAGGCGCCTGGTTTACACCAGCACCCCGAGTGTTGTCTTTAACGGCGAAGGCCACGCCGGCGTTGATGAATCGCAACCGTATGGCCGCGATTTTCCCTGCCATTATCCGCATACCAAGGCGCTGGCGGAACAGGCGGTGCTAGCCGCGCACGATGGGCAAAATCTTCGCGTGGTTGCGTTGCGGCCCCATTTGATTTGGGGCGCGGGCGACCCCCACCTGGTGCCGCGAATGCTAGCGCGCGCGGGCAAATTACGCATCATCGGCGACGGCACAAACCGCGTGGACCTCACCCATGTGCGCCACGCCGCCCAAGCCCATTTGCTTGCGCTCGACGCCTTGGCCGCGCCAGGGCATCCCGCCGGCGGCCACGCGTATTTTATTTCCGATGGCGCACCGGTCGTGCTGTGGGATTGGATCAATACCCTGCTGCGCCGATTGGGGCGCCCGCCCGTCACGCGCCGGATTTCATTGCGGTCGGCCCGTTCGGTCGGAACCATCCTGGAAGTTCTTTGGCGCGCGCTGCCATTTTTGCCCGGGGAACCGCCCTTGACTCGTTTTGTAGCCACGGAATTGGCGAAAGACCACTGGTATTCCATCGCCGCCGCCCGCCGGGATTTTGGCTATGCTCCCACCATCAAACTTTCCGCCGAAATGGATGAACTGATTAGCAGTCTGGCGCAGCCTTTTTCAAGCAAAGGCCCATGATATGGCAACCATGCCATATTTGCTGTTGACAAGTATGGCAGGCAAGCCATACCATGGCGATGTTATGAAAATGACCATGCATATTGATGAAGAAGTTTTGGCCGAAGTGATGAAATCCACCGGGGCCAAAACCAAAACCGAAGCCGTCGGCACGGCGTTGAAGGAATTGGCCCGGAAGTCCAAGCTCAAAACCATCTTGAACGAGGGCTTGGGCTTGTCCGCGGCTGAATTGAAGAACCTCTTCGACCCGGCGTCCGTGGGCACGATGGCCCTTGCCGAAGACAAAGGCCCCTATCGCTATGAGCGCAAGAATACTCGTTGACAGCAACTTCTACATTGACCGTGCGCGGCAAGGGGAGTACCCCTTTGCGGAGCTAGCCCAATCGGACCCGGATTGGGAGATTATGACCTGCGGCATGGTGACGGTCGAAGTGCTGCGCGGGATAAAACATCCCCGCGCGCTGGAGCGCTTCGCGACGGCGTTTTCGGTGACGCTTTTCATCGCGAGCACCAGCCTGGTCTGGGAACGCGCCTGGCGGCTGGGCTGGGATATGGATCGCGCCGGCAAAGTCATCCCTGGGCCAGACCTGGTCATCGCCGCCCATGCCTTGTCGGTGGGGGCAGCCGTTTTGACCGCCGACCATCATTTCCGCCAAATTCCTGGATTGGCGGTGCTGAATCGGCTGGGTTGAAACGTTGGGGCGCGGAAGGCCCAGTGGCGTCCGCTTGATTATTTCGGCGGGAATCGGGTTTGCTCGGCTCATGCGCATCACTGGCGGCCGCGCGCGCGGCATCGTGTTGAAAATTCCCGCCCGCGGCACCCTGCGGCCGGCCACGGGTTATTTGCGCGAAGCGGTGTTTTCCTCGCTGGGGGCGAGAGTGGCCAGCGCGCGGGTGCTCGATTTGTTCGCCGGCACAGGTGCGTATGGCCTGGAAGCGGTCAGCCGCGGCGCGACGCACGCCACCTGCGTGGACGCCAATGCCGCGGCCGTTATTGCCATCCGCGCGAATCTCGCGGCCGTGGCCAAGGCGATGGGTGTCGCCGGGCCGGACGCACTGGGCCGCGCCAGCGAAGGCGACGTGTTTTCCTGGCAACCACCGGCCGGCGCGGAATTCGATTTGGTGTTTGTGGACCCGCCCTACGCCTTGCTGCCGCAATTTGGAGCGACTCTCCTGGCGCGCACGGCCGCGTGGCTCGCGCCCGGCACGGGGGTGCGACTTTTGCTGGAAGCACCCGGCGAATACGAGCCGACCCCGCCACCGGGCTGGGTGCTAGCCCGCCGACTGGGCAAAGGCAAGCGCCAGCCCAATTCGCTGATCTTCGCGCGGGCGGAATAAGTCGGAGAGCCGGGTTGACCCGATCAATGAGTTGCCGGGTTATTCCCGGCTTGGCCGGCGCGCAAATTGGCAAAAAACGGGGCCAGCGCCGGGTCGGGTTGCGGGCCGCCGCCGATTTCCCAGGCCGCGCGGCGCTGGGCTTCCGCAGGAGTTTCGTGGCCGGACTCCGCCAGCGCCGCCCGCGCCGCCGCGCTCCAGGCGTTGTTGCCGTTGGCCAGGTTCTCCCAAAAATAAAGTGCGCCATCCACCTGTCCCAACAGCCAGAGGCACGCGCCGCTGCGGAATTGGGCGGCGGGCGATTCGGTGGCAAGGTTGGCATTATCAAGCAATTGCTGTTCAAGTTCGGCCGGGGATGGCGGGGCGGGAAGATTTTTCAGGAGCTTCGAGAACCGCCAGCCGGCGGCCAGGTCGCGGTCGGCGAAAGTTAAGGTTGGCGCGCGATCGGCATTGGTGAGTTCGTGGATGGCGCTGTCATAATTGCCCAGCGAGGCTGAGGCCGTGGCGCGCTCGCGGCTGTCGCGCGCGGCCAGGAACGCCGCCGGGCTGTTGGGCCGCGGCCACCACACCAGGATGATGGCGGCGACCATAAGACAACACACAGTGATTTTTTTCTGGCGGTTGGGCGGCCAGGGCCACGCCACGATGCCTCCGGCCAACAACGCCAGCAGCGCGGCCACGGGCGCGCGCGTTTCCAGCGTCGGATACCACAAAAGCCCGCCCGCCGCCGCGAGGGCCGCGAGCACCATCGCCAGGCCCGCTCCGGGTGAACGCCAGCCGAGCACCAACCCGGCTAATCCCAAGGCGAACAGCATTCCCCAATCGAGTGGGTTGCCTCGCAATAAATCCGTCTCGGTGCGGGCGCGGGCATAATCCGGCCCCGGGCTGTATTCAGCCGCGCCCAAAAACTGAAACGCCTTCTTGATCACCCGCCAGGCCGAGTGCGCGGGAAAAATAGCGGCGGATTGCGCCGCCGCCCGCCACCAATAACCATTGAGCACCGCGAGACCTTCAGGCGGTTTTTTCATTTGTATTTCGTAGGACAGGATGGCCTCTTGTTCGAGCCCATCGGGCGCGGGCTGGTTGCGGGTGAATTCGACGGCGGGCAGCGGCGCGGCGTCGGGCTGGGTGACTTCCAACGCGCGCGCCAGGCGGTATAAATCCGCGCCGGCCAGCGGTTGCGGCGAACCACCCCAAAAATTTTGCAGCAGTATCACCGCCGCGACCACCGCGCCGGCGCCCACCAACGCCGCCATCATCCGGCTGCCCCGCGCATCGGGCCCCAGAAACACCGCGACCAGCGGCCACGCCAGCGCCGTGGGCCAATAGGTGGCGGAAAAAGCCGCCGCCAACGCGAATGCGATGCCCGCCACCGTCGGATACACCCAGGTGTGACAGTGGCCCGGACGTCCACCCGCCCACATGGGTGATTGCCAGACGACGCCCAGGGCGGTCGCCACGCCTCCCAGCCACGCCAGCAGAGCCAAAGAATCGGGGCCGGGTTGCGTCGCCAAAAAAACGGCGGGTGGATAAAAGCCCCACAAAGCGCAGGCCACGAGCGCACCCCGGCGCCGCCAAAACCGCCAGCCGATGCCCGCCATCAACGCCGCGGATAATATATGCGCGCCGCCGTTGAGCGCGCGCGCCGCCGCGGCGAGACCCGCGGCGGGCACGCCCATTTCGCGCAGCGCAGCCAATGTTGTCAAATAAGCGGGCGCGCGGAAAAACGGTTCGCGCGGCGTGGTGCCGTGGTAAAGCGATTCCGCGCCGGCCAGCCATGCGGCGGCTTCGCCCTGCGGACGCTGGCCGAGGGGGGTGCGCGCCCAGACCCCGAGCACGAGGGCGGTGTAAAGGCCCGTCAGCAGCAACAGCCCCGCCAGACCGGCCCAAAAAGCGCGGGTTTTGAAATCGAAAGACGAGTGAGCGGAATGTTCCACGCGGCGTGGGGGCAGTTTATGCGTTGGACAGCGAGGCAGGCAACTTGATAGCATCGGTTGATGCCATCCGGTTTCCTTGCCCGCCATCCGCGCAAAGCCGCGGCGCTGGGCGCGGTGGCGCTGGCGGCGCTGGCCGGGGTCGCGTGGCTGCTTGACGGACGCCCGAACGTGGCGGAAATCGTGGTGCAGGTGAAGACGCTGGCGGGCGCGGTGAAAAACATCGTGGTCTGGTGCGCGGGCGGCAACCCGGCCCGTTATGTCGCGGCGCTGGCGGTGCTGCCTTATCTGGGCGTGCCGGTGACGTTTATTTACCCGGTCGCCGGCATCACTTATGGTCCCGTCATGGGGTTGGTGTGGACGGCGGTGGGGTTGGCGCTGAATTTGCCGCTGGGTTATGTGATTGGCCACTGGCTGCGCGGGCCGATTACGCGCCGGCTCGAGCGCCACCAGTGGAAGCTGCCGGAGGTGCCGCCGGGGGAATTTGGCGCGTTGATCGTGTTCACCCGCGTCATCCCCGGGCCGCCGCTGATCGTGCAGAATTTCCTGCTCGCCATCGCGGGCGCGCCGTTTTGGAAATATTATCTTTACTCCTTGCCGCTGACGTTGATTTTCGCGGCGGGGTGGCTGATGGCCAGCGGCGCGTTGTTGAATGGGAACGCCATGCTGGCGCTGAAAGGCGTGGGCCTGCTCGTCGCGGTGGGGCTGCTGGCGCATTTTGTGAAAAAGTTTCATCAGGCGCGGAAAAAGAGGTGATGATAATTCACCGCAAAGGCGCGAAGGGCGCGGAGAGAGAGTTTTTTTTTTGACAGAATTAACAAAATTTACAGAATTTATTCCTGGTGGATTGGGCGGCTTTGCGTAAGTTTTCTGGTCAGCCGTGTCTCGGGTTGAAATTTTTTCCGCAGCCTGAAGGGCTGTAGGAATAAAGCCCAGGGTTTCGCGCAGCGATACCCTGGGTAGGAATAGAGTAAAATATTCCGCGCCCTGTCAGGGCGCAGGAGTTGAATTCTGCTCCTCTGCCCCTACAGGGCAGTAGTTTATTGATGACTCGTTACCCAGGGTATCGCTGCGCGAAACCCTGGGCTGGATTCCTCCGCCCCGTTGGGGCGAAAGACCAAAGCCCAAACTGAGACACTACCTTCTGGTCGTCAATTTTGTTGATTTTGTTAATTCTGTCAAAATCCTCCTTTGCGTTCTTTGCGCCTTAGCGGTGAAAAAAACACCCCCACCCCCCTTCACCAATTTTCTTGCCAAAGGGCCCGGGCCGGGGCATAGCTTTTGCCGCTGGGTGGACGTGATCCATTCCTTGCCCCTGTTATGCGCGCCCATTTCGCATTTACCGCCCGGCGTTTGATTTTTTGCTGGCCGCGGCGTGCGCCATCCTCTGCGGCAAGGCGCAGGCGCAGAATTTCACTTACACGACCAATAGTGATGGCTCGCTCAACATCACCGGCTATAATGGCTCTGACACCGTGATTACCATTCCCAGCACGATACTGGTCAACGGTGTTAACCTGACAGTCACGAGCATCGGGATGGGTGCTTTCGTTAACAAAGGTCTAAACAGCGTCACGATCCCAGACACTGTCACAGACATCGGAGGGGATGCGTTCTTTAACTGTAACAGCCTGACCAGCGTCACGATCCCAGACAGTGTCACAAGCATCGGAAGCGCTGCGTTCGAATACTGCTCTGGCTTGACCAACGTCACCATTGGCAGCAGCGTGACCAGCATCGGCAATAATGCATTCATTGAATGCTCCAGCCTGACCAGCGTCACGATCCCAGACAGTGTCACAAGCATCGGAAGCGCTGCGTTCGAATACTGCTCTGGCTTGACCAACGTCACTATTGGCAGCAGTGTGACTACCATTGGTAATGATACATTCAATGAATGCTCCAGCTTGACCAGCATTACAATCCCCGACAGCGTAACCGGCCTCGGAATGCAAGCGTTTGAAGGGTGCTCCAATTTAACAAATATCACCATTGGCAATAGTGTTACTAGCATCGGGGCACAAACATTCGAAGAGTGCTCCAGTTTGACCAACATCAACATTGGCAACAGTGTTACCAGTATCGGAAAAGAGGCGTTCTTTAATTGCAGTAGTCTAAACAGTGTAACTCTCGGCAACAACGTCATTAGCTTCGGGGATGAAGCTTTCGCAGGCTGCATCAGCCTGACCAGCATCGCGATCCCAAAGAGCGTCACCAGCATCGGAGCATTGGCTTTTTTTAATTGCACCAGTCTGACCGCGATAAACGTGGATCCAAGCAATCCCGATTATAGTAGTGTGGCGGGAATCTTGTTCGACAATAACCAGACTTCCCTAATCCAATACCCGGCAGACAAGGTAGGAACATTCTATGCCATCCCCAACAGCGTCACCAGCATCGAGTTTGCCGCATTCGAAAATTGCCAACTATCTAACGTCACGATTCCTAATAGCGTCAGCAGCATCGGAGAAAATGCGTTTGCAGCAACTAACCTGACCAGTATCACGATTCCTAATAGCGTTGCCAGTATTGGAAACGCCACGTTTATTGATTGCTACAACCTGACCACCGTTACGATTTCAAGCAACGTCACCATTATCGGAGACTATGCGTTTAACAACACCGGACTGACCAATGTGACCATCCCCGATAGCGTTACCCAAATTGGAAACCAAACATTTTATGCTTGCCCGAACCTTACCAGCATCACGATTGGCAACAACGTTACCTTCATCGGTTCGTCAGCGTTCGGATACAGCTCCGACCTGATTAACGTTTATTTCACGGGTAACGCCCCCAGCGCTGATTCGAGTGTATTCCAAACTGATAGCAACGCGACGGTCTATTATTTGCCAGGCACGAGTGGCTGGGGTTCCACTTATGACGGTGTTCCGTCCGTGATGATGGAGCAGCCGGCCATTAGCACCCCGCCAACCAATGAAACATTGGTGGCCGGAGCGAACGCCACATTCGCCGTCGCGGCCAGTGGCATCCCTGCGCCGAGTTACCAATGGCAGGTTTCGACGGATGGGGGAAATACTTGGAATAATGTCAGCGGGAATATTTATGCGGGGGCGACGACGGCAAACTTGACGATTACCAACGCGACCACGGCGCAGTTGGGTTACCAGTATCAGGCGGTCCTCACCAATTTCGCGGGGACGACGACCACGGCGCCGGTTCCGCTGGTGGTGGGGACTTCAAATGCGCAACTGACCTGGCTCCAGAATAATTTCACGTCCGCGCAATTGGGCCAGCCCTTCATCGTTGGCGATGCGGCCGACCCGGCGGGCGACGGGATTCCGAATCTGCTCAAATATGCGTTCAACCTTAATCCGTGGGTGGAGGGGCATCCGTTCCTGCCGCAGCCGGTTTTCGCCGCGGGGAACTTGACGCTGACTTTTCCGGCTCCGCAAACGGATATTAACTACACCGTCGAAGCCAGCCCGGATTTGATTAACTGGAGCACGGCAGGGGTGACGCAGACCAGCGATGCCGGCAACGGGACAGTGACAGGGAGTTATGGGTTGACGGGGAGCGGGCCGGTGTTTCTGCAAATTATGGTCGCGCCTATGCCGTGAGGATTCACCGCAAAGCCGCGAAGAGCGCAGAGAAAAAAATTCAACCACGGAGAACACGGAGGGCACGGAAGGGAGAGTTTCAGGTTTGGAGTTGAATTTCCTCTGTGTTCTCCGTGTCCTCCGTGGTTAATCAATTCCTTACGCAAAGTCGCAAGAAAAGAATTCTGTCAAAAATCTTCTTTCGCGCTCTTCGCGACTTGGCGGTGAATTGCCTTGGGTTTTGACAGACACTGGTTTTGCGGAGACAATCGCCCCATCTTTTAATTGCGATGCGAAAATCTCCCCCAGAAATGCCACCGGATTCGGCGCGCGTCCTCAGCGTCGGGGATTTGACGCGGCGCATCAAGGCGTTGCTCGAGGACGCGGTGCCGGAGGTGTGGATTCGGGGCGAGGTTTCCAATTTGCGCCGCCAGCCGAGCGGGCACGTTTATTTCACGCTCAAGGACAGCGAGAGCCAGTTGCCGTGCGTGTTCTTTCGCGGGGAGGCGCTGCGGTGCGCGGTCGCGCTGCGGGACGGGCTGCAACTGCTGGCGTGCGGGCGGCTGTCGGTGTACGAGCCGCGCGGGGCGTATCAACTGATCGTGCGCACGGCGCTGGAGGACGGCGTGGGGCGGCTGCGCCAGGAATTCGAGCAGCTCAAGGCGCGGCTGGCGGCGGAGGGCTTGTTCGACCCGGCCCGCAAGCGCGCGCTGCCGGCGCGACCGCGCGTGGTCGGGTTCGTCACGTCGCCGGGCGGGGCGGCGGTGCGGGATTTCATCAGCATCCTGCGGCGGCGCGGGTGGGCGGGGCGGCTGGTGATTTTGCCGGCCAAGGTGCAGGGGCGCGAGGCCGCCGGCGAAATGGCCGCGCAACTGGCGGCGGCGGCGCGACTGGGCATTTTTGATTTGCTGGTAATTGGGCGCGGCGGCGGGAGCCTCGAGGACTTGTGGGCGTTCAACGAGGAGCCGCTGGTGCGCGCGGTCGCGGCCTGCCCGATTCCGGTGATTTCCGCCGTGGGCCACGAGACGGATTTCACGCTGTGCGATTTCGCCGCCGACCGGCGCGCCGAGACGCCGTCCGCCGCGGCCGAATTGATTTCGAGCGCGTATCTGGAGCAGGTCGAGTCTGTCAGCGCCCTCGGGCGGACGCTGCGCGATTACGCGGCGCAGGACCTCGAACGCCGCCGGGCGCGGCTGGAGCTGCTGGCGCACCGCCGCGCGGCGGCGTCGCCCCGCGAGTTGGTCGAGCAACAATTTTTGCGGCTGGATGACCTGGCCGGCCGCGCGCAGGCGGCCTGGCGCGAGGCCCTGCACACGCGCCGGCACGCGCTGCAACTGGCGGCGGCGGGATTGGCCGCGCAGGCGCCGGGCCCGCGTTTGCGGGTCGATCGGGCGCGCTGGCAGGCGCTGCGGCAGCGGCTGGGCCGGCTCGGCGCGACCGCGCTGGAACCACGCGAAGCCACGTTGACACATTTGAAACGCCGCCTGAAGGAGACCGATGTCGCGCGCGTGCTGGCGCGGGGTTTTGTCATTTTAGCGGACAGCGCCGGCGCGCCGGTGACGCGCCGGGCCAATCTGCATGCAGGCCAGCGCGTGCGCGCGCGTTTCCGCGACGGGGAGGCGGGATTGACAGCGGATGATGAAGGGTGATGCCACTTCGCAAAAGAATAGGGAGCTGGCTTAGGTCGTGTCTTCAAACTCAGGAAATTACGGACGAAAGAAGGCGCAGCAAGACTGCGCCCCTACAAGAGCGCGCCGGTTCCAATGTAGGGGCGCAGTCTTGCTGCGCCCTTCAGGGGTTTGAAGACAGAACCTAACGCTCAACTTTTAACGTTTAACGCTCAACGCTTAAGTTTAGAGAAAACAAAGATTGTTGCCCAGTGGTAAGACGGCAGTGGCTCTTATAATTGAGCGTTTAAAGTTAAGCGTTTAATGCGTTAGCCTAAATCGAAGCGGCCTTACTTCTGCCCTTCACCTTGCGGCTGGGCGGTTTGGCGCGGGGTTGATCGAGCAGGCGCGCGGCGAGGCGGGTGACGAGGGCGTCAATCGCGGCGAAGGTGGCAGCGGGCGAGCCGGCGTCAAGGTCGTGGACTTGCCAGTATTCCACTTGGCCGGCGTGCCGGGGAAAGCGGGCGGTGAGGATGGGGCGATGCTCGGCTTCCTTGAGGGCGACGACATGCGCGGCGGCGGCGAGGTCGCCGCGGGTCAGCGCGCGGGGTGCGGGCGCGGTGTGGGCGAGGGCAATGCCGCGCTGGAGCAGGATTTGGCGGGTAAACCGGGAGATATCATCGTCCACCAAATGGGTGGACAGGCCGCGGGAGAAGGCGCGCCAGGGCCAGGCGGCGGCGCGGGCGCGGTGGTTGAAGAGGGCTTCGGCGTAGCGACTGCGGTAATAGTTGCCCGAGCACAAAAACAGGACACGGCGCGGCGGCGCGGCGGTGGACACGCGGGGGGCGGCGGGCCGGCGGGGGGAAGACTTTTTCACGGATTTTAGTCCTCGAGATCCTCAGGCGGCGGTGCTTCGCCCGATGCGTCATTCAGTTCCGCCGCGTGCTCTCTGGCATCCGAGGCGGGGTTCCCGTGTAATTTTTTCGCCTTGGCCAGTTCCTCCATCAAGACGTTGGCGACCGGGAGCGAACGGCGGCTGCGGCCGCGCGAGGGGCCGCCGCGCACGATTTCGGATTTCTTGGGCTGGCGGCTCAATTGCGCCCAGCGGACGAGTAAAAACAGGAGCATCATGCCGCCAAAAGACAGGGGAACGATGTAATCGAGACGGCCGCGCTGAAAGAAGCGGTCCGCCACGGTCCACCCCAGGCCGGTGGTCAGCAGCACAAGCAGGACGGCGCCGGGCCAGATGAACCGGGCCTCCTCGTAATAGAGGACGATGTGATTGCGTTGAATGGTCCACCAGCCCATGAACGCCAGGCCGATAAAAACCCCCGCGCCGGCGGCATATTCCATCCGCTCCATCTGCGGGACTTCGGCACGCGAGTTCAACACCGCCCAGGAAACAAAGGGCACCGCCATGATGGCAAAAAACAAGGTGAGGATATGCAGGGTGCGCCGGCGGACCGGCATCCCGCAAAATTTCAATTTGGTTGTTTTCCAAGGCATGGGACACCCCGGCTATGCGCCGGGCCAGGAGCGGACCACAACGCGGGGATGAATAATTGAAACAAAAATCGCAGATTTGCCGAGACAATAAAAGGAGGGCCGCGCGGAGAGGTCGCACACCGAGGTGAAAACATCGCCTAAGTTGTTGTTTAAAAATACCTTGTGCGTCCATCGGCCAGTTCCTGCAAATCATGCTCGATGGATATTGCCTGGCCGGGAGGACGAGAAAGAGAAAGAATGGGCTTGGCCAACGCAACTCGTTGCCGAGAATGGTGTTTATATGTTTGATATGTTCAACGCTTCTGCTGCATCGCTCCCCGGATGGCTGGCGGCCCATGCCGAACAGACCGTGCCGGCTGGCGACCAAACCCCCGCGCGCGATGAGGATGCGGAGTTGATGATGGCAGTGGCCCAGGGCGATGAATCGGCGCTGGCCCAGCTCATCCGCAAGTGGCAGGGGCCGCTGATCAATTTCTTTTACCGCTCGCTGGGCTCGGTTGAGCAGGCGGAGGATCTTACGCAGTTAGTATTCGTGCGCATTTACCGGGCGGCCGACAAATACCAGCCGGTGGCCCGGTTCTCGACTTACCTTTTCCATATCGCCCGGCGCTTGCTCATCAACGAGTTCCGCCGACGCCAGCGGAAACCCCTCGAAACGATGGATCCGGCCGAGTTGCGGGCGGTGGATACGTCATCGGGGCGCGACCAGCAGCGGATGTTCGAGCTGGAAGAGGCCTTCCAGCAGGCGTTGACCAAGCTGACCGAGGACCAGCGCACCGCCATCCTCCTGTTGAAGCAGCAGGAGTTGAGTTACGAGGAAATCGCCGAAACCATGAACCAATCGGTGGCCGCCGTGAAGACTCATATTTTCCGCGGCCGCCAGAAGTTGAAGGAAGTTTTACGAAAGATCATGTAAACTTTTTCGCCCAATCCGGGGTTAAACAGTCATCTTGGCATAATCTTGGCTTCACAAGCCCCCATAACCTATTTATACTTTCGTCATGAATCCACCCACCAACCACTCCCACTCCGATATGGAGGAGCATTTTGAGGCTTGGCTGGCCAGCCAGCCGCTGACGCCCGCACCGGACTTCGTCGCCCGCACTCTTGCGCGCATCCGGGCCAAGACGGCCTTGGTTGCCTCCGCCAAAGCAGGCGATGACGCGGCCTTGGATTCCCTGTTGGATCGCTGGCTGGGTGAATCACCGCTGGAGCCGGACTTTGAGCCCGCCCAATTGGCGACCTTGACGCGCCGCACCGCCCTCCACGACGAAGAAGAGGAAGCCGACGTGCAAGAGGCCCCGCGGCGCTGGGCGATTCCGTTCCCCGCGTGGGCGCGTTCCGCCGTCGCGCTGGCGGCGGCGGCTTCGGTGGCGCTGTTGGCCTACTTTAGCACAACGGGCACGCCCGTCGGCAATGTGGCAGCGACTGCGGAGCAACCATCCAGCCCGAAAGTGGCCCAAGTGAACATGGATGCCACCGACGATTCTTCCCTGCCTGTTCCCGGGTCGGAAGCCTACGATCCGAGCACCCTTTCGAAACTTAACGATGTCGTCAAGGACGGCACCGTGCTGTTGAATCCCGATGTGGCGGGGCAACTGCCCGGCGCCGACCCGAGCGACAGTGATTCGGCCCTCTAAGCAAGGTTTTGTGTTTTTTCTTCTTCACCATGGCCGCAGGCGCGGGAGCGCCGGGGCCGCCGTTCTGATTTTAGCGGCGGCAGGATGGGTGACAGCGATGGCTGCGGATGATTCGTCCAGCGCGCCGGCGGCAAGTTCCGCGAACGCGGCGGTTGGCAGTGACACCGCTAATGGCGCGACGCCAGCCCCCGCCGCAAACTCGGCGGCCAACACGGATCTGGCCCCGAATGAACTGGCGGATCTCGAAGGCTTTCTGCGCCTGCCCTCGGATCGCATCACCCAATTGCGCAAGGCGCTGGATTATCTTGATAGCATGACCCAACTCCAACGCGACGCGTTGTTGCGCGACGTGCAAGCCCGCCAAAACAGCATCCGGCAGTTGCGCCAGGAAATCACCGGGGATTTGCAACAGCTTTCCCCGTCTGATCGCAGCATTCTCGATCGTTACGAGGTGACGATGCTGTTTCCCGTGGCCATCCAAAATCTGATCAAACGCTTTCAAGACGCCGGCCCGGATGCGAAAACGCGTCAGGCCATCATTCAAGAAATGCTGAAAGACGCGGCGGACAACGGCATCAAAGCCGCGCCACCGACCCGGCTAGGCAACGGTGCGCGCAGCAATTCCACCAACCCAAACCGAGAACGAGCCTCCCCGGATAATGGACGGGCCGGACATTCGCCGCCGTCAGCCAACAGCTCCGCGCCGGCGAGCACGACCGCCAGCCCCTAAACCACCGGACGAGCAGGTTACTTTTTCCCTGGGCTGGGTGTGAGGACTTTGGCCATGTCGCTCTTGGCGTGGGCGGCTTTGTTGGCGTGAATCACGCCGGTCTTGGCCGCCTTGTCCATGGCTGACACATAGGCGCGGGCGATGTCGCGCGCGGCGGTGGGGTCATTCGCAACGGCGGCGCGCGCCTGCCTGGCGAGCGATTTTAGACGCGTGACCACCGCCTGGTTGCGCGCGGTGCGCCGGGTGGTTTTGCGGATGTTTTTCTTGGCGGACTTGGTATTAGCCATGCGGAAAGTATCGTTGGTAAACGAGCCATCGTGTTCACCCGCGCTCGCTTGTCAACGGCAATTACCCGTAGGGTGGACGGTTCACGCCTCGCCCCAGCCGCCACCGCCGGGAGTTTCAATAGTGAGTATGTCTCCGGGGCGGGCCTCGAAATGGGCGAGAGCGGCCAGTGTTTCCTTGCGGCCATCGGCATGGTGCAGAATTTGCCGGCCCGGTGCTCCGGGCAAGCCACCCGCCACGCCATCCGGCCCGCTGGCGCGGCGCTGGGTGAGCAGGGAAACACTCTGTGGAGCGAGAAATTCCAGTTCGCGCACCAAGCCGTCGCCACCGCACCACTTCCCCACCCCGCCCGAACCGCGCCGCACGGCGAACCGGCGCAACCGCACGGGATATCGCCGTTCCAGAATTTCCGGGTCGGTGATGGCCGTGTTGGTCATGTGGACATGCACCGCCGATGCTCCGGCAAACCTCGGCCCTGCGCCAGCGCCACCGCCGATGGTTTCATAATAGCCGCGCGTGGCATCGCCAAAGACGAGATTGTTCATCGTGCCCTGGCTGCACGCCACGCGCCCAAAGGCAAGCAACAAGGCATCCACCACGCGCTGGCTCGTCTCGACATTGCCGCCGGCCACGGCGGGGTCGCGCGCAGCCTCACCGGTGAAAGACGGATTGAGCAGACCCAGCGGCAAAATCATTTCGACGGGTTCGAGCAAGCCTTCGTTGAGCGGCAAATCGCCCCCGGCCAGGAGGCGCAGCACATATAACACGGCGGCGCGCGCAATTGCCGGCGGCGCATTCAGGCCGTGCGGATGCACGCCGCCCGTGCCGGAAAAATCCACGCGCAAATGACCATCGTCTATTGTGAGGGAAACGCGGATGGGGGTGCGGTCGTCGAAAAATTGTTCGGCCAGTCGCGGCCCGGTCGGCTCCGCGCGCAAGCATTCCGTGAGCAAGGCCGCAGCGTGCGCACGTAAATCGTCCATCGCCTGCGCCACGCGTGCCGCACCGTGCCGGGCGGCCAGTTGCCGCAGAAGGCGAGCGCCGAGGACGTTGGCCGCGACTTGCGCGCGCGTATCGGCCAAATTGTCTTCGAGCCGCCGCGTAGGCCAGGGCGCGTCGCACAAACGACGCGCGAGTTCGGAAAAATTTTCCCGCCCGGCGGCAAACAAAAGAAATGGTTCGAGCACGACGCCCTCCTCGGCCAAGTGGCGCGCGCCCGGCGGCATTGAGCCGGGCCGCGTGCCGCCAATTTCCGCGTGGTGCGCGCGGCTGGCGGCGTAGCCGAGGCGCCGGCCTTGGTCATCGAAGATTGGTGTAATGACGGTCACGTCGGGCAAATGCGAACCGCCGAAGGCTGGGTGGTTCGTGATCGCCACGTCGCCGGGGCGCAGGGGCAGTCGCTGCTCGACCAGGCGCACACACAAACCGAGCGCACCCAAATGCACCGGAATGTTCGGAGCATTGGCGACGAGACGGCCCGCGACGTCGAGCAAGCCGCAGGAAAAATCAAGCCGTTCTTTGACGTTGGTCGAGAGCGCCGTGCGCTGCAATTGCGTGCCCATGGCCTCGACGAGCGCGCGAAAGCGCTGCGTGAAAAGCTCGCGTTCAACCACGACGGGCGCGGCGGCGCGGGATATTTTCGGCGCGGTAGTGTGTTCGAGCAAAATCGAACCGTGCGTGCCGACGCGGCCCGACCAGCCGGGCTCGATGACCAGCGTGCAGGACGAATCGGCAACCAGCGCGGGGCCGAAAAGTTTTTCTCCCGGCTGCAGTTCCACGCGGTCGAAAACGGGTGTGTCTTGCCACACGCCGTCGTGCCAGAGCGGTTGAGAATTTTGGGCGAGGGCAGCGGCTCCCCCGGAAAAAATTTCCTTCAGCGGCGCAACCGGCGTTGAGCCGACCACCACGCGCAATACGGTCACTTCGAGATCGCCGTGGGGCGGGTAGCCAAAAACTTCCGCAAAGCGCTCGGTGAACGCAGCGCGCAGATTGACACCTGGTGGCGCCTCGATGGTCAGCGCGGCTTCCTGCCCGGCGAAGCGCAGGGCGGCCTGGCGGCGCGGCGGGATGGTGGGTGATAAATTTTCCTCGTCGCGTAATCGCTCGATGGCTTCGTGTTCCAGTTCGCGCCAAAGCGGCTCAAGCGCTGCGCCGTCGCCGTCCAACAAAGTCATGATTTGGCGCGTGGCGATGCGCTCAATGGCGGCGTGGCCCAGCCCACGCGCGCTCAAATGGCCGGCTTCGGTGGGAAACAAAATCCGCGTCACGCCAAGATGTTCCGCGACCGCGCAAGCGTGCTGCCCGCCCGCGCCACCGAAGGCCGCCAGCGCATATTCCGCAGGCGCGTAGCCCTCACGCACGCTGATGCGCCGGATGGCGTCGGCCATGCGCTCGTTGGTGATGTCGAGAAAGCCTTGCAGCAATGATTCGGCGGACGGCGCCTGGCCATCGGCTGCGGACGCGAGTTGGGCGCGCAATTCCTCCAGCCGCGCGCGGGCGGCCTCCGGCCGGACGGGCAGGCCGAAATGCCGGGAATCGAGCCGGCCCAGGAGTAAGTTCACGTCCGTAATGGTCAGCGGGCCGCCCGCACCATAGCAAGCCGGACCAGGCTGCGCGCCCGCGCTGTCCGGCCCGACAAAAAGCGCACCCGCGCGCGAACCGCAAATCGAGCCACCGCCCGCGGCAACCGACTCAATTTTTAAGGCTGGCGCGAGCAGCACGGCACTGCCCACGGTGTGCGTGGACTGGTATTCCAGCTCGCCGTCCCAGCGGGCGACATCGGTGCTCGTACCGCCCATGTCAAATGTCAGCACGCGCGCCAGGCCTGCGGTGCGCGCCGCGGTGACCGCGCCGACCAAGCCGCCCGCCGGGCCGCTCAATAATGTGTCGCACGGGCGGCAGGCGGCGCGCGCGACCAACCCGCCCGCGCTGGTCATCACCCGCAGGCGGCTGCCGCCGAGGCTGCGTGCCACGCCATCGAAGTAGGCGTCCAACACCGGCGCAAGCGCGGCGTTGATGACGGCGGTTTGCGCGCGGGGCAAAATTTTGACGAAGGGCGCGAGTTGCGCCGATTGGCTGACGTGCGCAAAACCGGCGGCTTGCAATAATTTGGCCACTTGTTGCTCAGGCACGGGGTTGAGGTCGGCGTGCAATAACGCCACGGCGGCCACAGCGCCGGGCGGCCAGTTTTTTCTGGCGGCGGCGAGGCGCGCGCGCAATTCGTTTTCGTCGAGCGCCCGCACGACCGCGCCGTGGGCGTCCAGGCGCTCGGGGACTTCGACCACCCAGCGCGCAAGGGACGGCGGCTTGACAATGTGGAGCGCGAACAAATCAGGCCGGCGCTGGTCGCCGATTTCGAGCAAATCGCCGAAGCCTTCGGTGACGAAAAAAAACACGGGTGCGCCACGGTCTTCGAGCAGGGCGTTGGTGCCGCGGGTGGTGGCGAGTCGCATGGTCAGCGGCGGCAGCGGCGCGCGGCGGGGCGTGCGGGTAAGCACGCGCGCGCCGAGCACGGGCGCCTCCTCGCCGGAATCGAGGGTGAGCAGCGTGCCGGGAGCCCAATCGGCGGGCGCGGGCAAAGCAAGGTGGATGGTGCGGGTGCGGGCGTTAAAGCCGGTAATTTCCAACGTAGGATTTTTCGCCCGCGCGGCGGCCACGGTAAAGCCCGCGAAAAAGTCCTCCGGCCAATCGCCGGGCGGTAGTTCGAGGCGAAGCTCTTGTGCGCCGGGGCGCGCGGCGACCGTGGCGCGGATGGTGCCGGTCGAAAGCACCTTCGCCCGATGCCAGCGGCCCGCCGGGTCGCGCCCGAGGCAGTCGGTAAACGTTCCACCCGTGTCAGCGAGGATTTCCCACATCGCGGAGGAAAGGGCTGGGCGCTGGCTGGAGTTTGCGTTCACATTCCCGAATACGCGATGACTTCCAGAACTGCCTGCTGGATTTCGGCGATGGCGCGGGCCAGTGCCTGCACGATGAAATCCAGGCGGGAAATTTGCTTGATGCGCTCGGCATACTGGTCAACTTCCGCCGGCGTGAAGACGACGGTGTCGAGGTCGCAGGCGTCCATGAGGCCGATGAGCACGACGTCCTGCGGATCGGGGATTTCGCCGGGCGTGAGGACGATCTGGCGGATGCGGGCGCGCACCTCGGTCTCTTCGGTGGCGTCCACCACGGGGTAGCGGCGCTCGCGCAGCGCCCAGAAAAAGCTTTTCTCCTGCTGCTGGAGGATGCCCTTGCGCACGAGATCAGCGAAAAGGAGTTCCTTGATCGGGCCGGTCTTGAGGGCGATGCGGGCGAGCGCCTTTTGGATGGTCATCTCCGGCTCACCCTGCGGCAGGCTGGCCAGCGCCAGGTCGAGAACGGCGTCGCCGGTGGGGCTGGCGTTCTGGATTTGCAACTGGGTGGCGTCGGTGTCGAGCCGGTCCAGCAAGGCGAGTTCGGCGAGGAGGGCGCCGGCGAGGGCGAACTCAAGGGCGCGCTCGGGCAGCGCGTGCAGCCGCCCGGTTTTTTCATCGAGCGCGAGCAGGAGGATTTCTTCGGAAATGCGGAGCACGGCGACATTGTGGAAGCGCGCACGCAAAAGGCAAACCGCATTTCCAAATAGTATTCAGCGTAATGCCGGACGAGGCGCGGAGCGCGGATCCTGTCCCCGCGGGACAATCCAGACGACCCAAGTCAAGGTGGTCGGAGCGTTGACCACAGCCGTGCAAGAAGCGCAGGTCGCCGCCACGCGTTCGTTGAAAATTGGGCTATACCAACCTTGGGGCGTGGGCGTTTCGCGGCCGCGAATTAAATCCACCTGCCACCCGCCGGGCGGAGTGGTGAGGGCCAGCAGGCCGAGGTTGGCCTGGCCGGGGTCGGCGGTGTAAATCAAATTGCCCTCGTGTTTGACGGTGCAATCGGGATGGAAATGCCAGAGGGCCTCCAACGTATGCGGTCCGGCACAAAGCACTTGATCAGTAACAAGCCAATATTGGCCCGGAAGATAGCTCACAGAGCGGGTAACGTAGGCTGGCCCTTGGCCGCAGAGCGCGTTGCCAACGAACGGCGCGGTGGCCGCGAAAAAATCGCCATCCGCGTTGATGTCATGGCGGACCTTCGCGGGCGTTGTAATCATGTCCGGCGGTGGCAGCGTGCCCTGGCCGTCGAGCAGGAGGACGTTGTGGCCGCGCGGGCCGGTGAAATAATCGCGCCAGGGGCCGGGCTGGTAATTATAGCGGCCATCGTCCACCAAAAATTCGCGGCCGCCGCCGCCAATGCTCAGATGCAGGCGCTCGGCGTGCTGGTGGTCGGAACCGCGCGGTCCTATTTCGAAATACGCCCACTGGGCATCCGCCCCCCAGCCACTGCGCATAACGGCGAGGCCGGCATCGGGAAAATAATCCGTCGGCGGCCCGGAGGGCACGGCGCCCTCGCGACCCTGGGTGGCGATATACAGCCAGTCTGGCCGATGGTAAACAGCGGCCATCTGCCGCACGAGCGCGGCGTCGTCATCCACGCTCGAGTCGTTGTTGAGCGGGCCGTGGCCGCGGGGATCGAGCGTGTGGGCGAAGTAATTCCAGGCGCTTTCCAGCCGCGGACGCAAAGCAGCGAGTTCTTGATCGCGGCCAGCGGCAGCCAGCAAGTCAGCCAGGCGCTGCAATTCCAGCAGGACGACGCGTTGGTATAAATTGGAGAGTTCCGATTCCGCGCCGTCGGGGTAAATCTCGCGCGCGGCTTCAGCCTGGGCCTGGGCAATGGCATAGTCCAGCCAGCGCGGCGCGTCTTTGAATTCGGGAAAAGCGAGCGCGAGGGCGGCGAGGCCGGTCATTTCGGTGATGAGGTGGTTGCCGGAAAACGAATGGGTGTAGCGCAGCGCGGCGGCGTGGTCGGGCACGTCGGCGAGCAGGCCGAGCAGCACGTCGTCGTCGAGCGCGGCACTAGCGTCCGGCGAAAACAGCACGGGCATCCAGGCGTCCTCGAGGCGACGCGCCACTTCGAGCGCACGCCAAGCGGGGGAGATACTGTAATACGCCGGACGAGGGCTTTGCCGGAGCCAGTCGCGCAGTTGGGCGTTGAGGGCCGAGCGGTAGCGGGCGTCCTTGGTTTTGCGCCAGGCAACAAAAAGCGCGGGAATCTGGTGCTGGCGGTTGAGGAACCAAGCGAATTCGGGGTCGTCGTTGGGCCCGCGCCATGTCCAATCGAAGCCGCCATCGGCCCTGCGCGGGACAGTGCCAGTGACACCCTGCATCGTGAAAACGCCTGACAGTGCGGCGTCAGCCTCCTGGCGCGTGGCGGCGTCCCACGGGGGTAAAGCAACTAGAAACGCGGAAAGGGAGGAGTTGAGCCGGTCTTGAAAAATTTTCAGCAATCCGCGCGCGTCAGCACTGGCAGTGTCTTTTGACCGGGCGGTGAGGAACTGCTCGATTTGCGGGTCGGCTGGGTTGAGCGCGGAATATAATTTTCCGGCGGGGTTCGCAGACACGGCTGGGCTGAAGGCGTGCGCCGCCAGCGCCAGCAACGCCCCGGCCACGATGGCTGCCAGCGCCCAAACCGCTTGTTTGAGGCCAAGCTTAGGCATCGTTTTTAGGATCGAGACCACGCGCGAGCCAGCGCCCGAGCGGGCGCGCGAAAAACAGCAGGCCCACGCCAAGGCCGATGGCCAGAAGGGGCCGCACGGCTTGGGATTGCAGGTAATATCCGGCAAAGGACGGGTTGAATTCCGTAGCCGACTCGACGACGTTGACCGCGAGCATCCACAGCCCGGCCACCAGCCAAACCAGTCCCAGCAAGCGCACCGCAAGCACCGCGGCAGAGGTATATTTGCCCATGCAGGGAGTTTGCACCCGCCGGGCGGAAACGCAAGGTTGGGTTGTGGGAGAGGGTTGCAAGTTGCAAGCTTTTGGGGCGCGGGTTTAGGTTTGCGGAAAGCCAAACTTGTGGTTTTGTATAACTTGCAACTTTCAACCCGCAACCTTCAACCCGTTTTATGGCCTTCATCGTCACCGCCGCCTGCGTGGATTGCAAATACACCTCCTGCGTGCCCGTCTGCCCGGTCGAGGCGTTCCACGAGGCGCCCGACCGGGTGTATATCAACCCAGAGACGTGCATTGACTGCAATGCCTGCGTCTCGGAATGCCCGGTGAACGCGATTTACGCCGAGCGCGAGGTGCCGGATAATATGCAGGAATGGATCAAGCTCAACGCCGACGAGGCCGCCAAGCACCCCCTCATCACCGGCACGCACGAGCCGCTGAAAGGACCGAAGTGCGTGGACCGAATGCGGGGTGAGAGAAAGAGGGACAAAGGGACTGAGGCACCAAGGCACTGAGAAAATGTTTGCGCCGGGCACCCTTCTGTATCCACATTCATTAAGCAACGCGGTGGATTTACTCCTTTGTTCCTTTGTGCCTCAGTCACTTTGTCCCTTGCCCCCCTCCCCATGCTCGCCGTCGCCTCCTCTGGAACCTTGCTGGGCATCCATGCCCATGCGGTGCAAGTCGAGGTTAACACCGGCGAGGAAGGCAAGCCGGAGACGGTGCTCGTCGGCTTACCGGACGCGGCGGTGAAGGAATCGGTGAACCGCGTGTGGTCGGCGCTGCACAACTGCGGGTTTCGCGCGCCGGCGACCAAGACGACCATCAACCTCGCGCCCGGCGATTTGCGCAAGGAGGGGCCGCTGTTTGACTTGCCGATGGCGCTGTCGGTGCTCGCCGCGACGGGGCAACTGGCGCCGGAGAGTTTGCAGCCCTACCTCATCGCCGGGGAACTGAGCCTGTCGGGCGGAACGCGGCCGGTGGTGGGCGGGCTGGCGCTGGCGCTGCTTGCGCGGCAACTGGGCAAAGCGGGTGTGCTGCTGCCCGCCGCCACCGCCGAGGAGGCCGCGCTGGTGGACAAGGTGCCCGTCCACGCCGTTGCGTCGCTCGACGAAGCGGTGCGGTTTTTGAACGGTGAAAAATTCTTGCCGCGGCTCGACCCCGCCGCCAGCCCGTTTCGCCGCCCGCCGGACACGCGGCACTCGGTGGATTTCTCGGAAGTCAAAGGCCAACACGCCCTGCGCCGGGCCGTCGAAGTGGCCGTCGCCGGCGGACACAATTTGCTGATGGTCGGCAGCCCCGGCTCGGGCAAAAGCATGATCGCGAAACGCATCCCCACCATCATGCCGGAGCCGACGCTCGACGAATACTTGGAACTGCTCGCCATCCAGTCGGCGGCGGGCGCGTCGCTCGCGCCGGAGAACCGGTGCTTCCAGCGGCCGTTCCGCGCGCCGCACCACACCATCAGCGATGTCGGGCTGCTCGGCGGCGGGGCGATTCCCGGCCCCGGCGAAATTTCCCTCGCCCACAACGGCGTGCTGTTCATGGACGAGTTGCCCGAGTTCAAACGCTCGACCCTCGAAGTGCTGCGCCAGCCACTCGAAGACGGCGAAGTGAGCATCTCGCGCGCGGCGGGCAAAATCACCCTCCCCTGCGCCTTCATGCTCGTCGCGGCGATGAACCCCTGAGGTTGCGTTGACCTTTTGTCAGTTCTTCAAAGGAAGGTAAGTGCTTGAGGTTCACCGTGATCTCGTCGGTGCCGACAACGATGTTGTCGGTAATGCTTTCAACAATACGGCGTTTAACTTCTCTCTCCAATTGAGGCCAACGGGTATAGACGTTTGTCGCTTCTTGGAGCACTTCATCGGCAGACAGGTTGTTGACCTTGTGGTGGGTAATCTCGGCTTCCAGTTTAAGCACCTCGTCCTCTTGTTGCTTTTTCCTTTCGGCAAGGGGTTTGTGGAATTCCCCGAATTGGTCACTGGTGAGCTTTTCCTCAACATAGAGGCGGTATACCCGGTCGATTTCCTTTTGGGTATTTTGCTTCTCTTGAAGCTTGCCTTGGAGGGTGTCCTCTAGCCTTGAAAGCGATTCATTTGCATGGGCAAGGGCTTGCTCGACACGCTCGCGGGAGGTGAAGAGTCCTTTGAGTTCGCCTACATAGACCGACTCAAGATCGTCAGCCGGGATTTTGTTCCGGCATTTTTGGCAGGTGTATTTGACGGTGTCCCCAGGAATATACATCTTCTGGCCGCAGGCGCAGAACACTAGACCCCCAAAGATTTGCACAGCCTTTCTTGTCGGACGTTTCCGCTTGCCTTCCCCATACCCCAAGAGGTCGTTGCACTGTTGCCAAAGTTCAGGGGAAATAATCGGCTCCACATCGGCATATTCCCATTCACTTTCGGGCTTGAAGTCCCACCCCATTTTGACGCCACGCGACTTTGAATAATTGAGCCGATGCTTGCCCTTTGCCGTCGGGTCAGCAAGGAGTCGGCCTACGGTGGTATCGGAAAACTTTGAGCCGTTGCGAGTGCGAAACCCGGCAGTGTTCAAAAGTTTCGCTACCGTCAACTTTCGCTTGTGTTCAAGAAAAAGCTCATACATGCGCTTACGCACGCGGGCTTCATCAGGATGTAAGACGAGTTTTTTATTTTTAAGCTCGTAGCCAAAGGGCGCTTGCCCGCCGAGGTGCTTGCCCATCTTGGCGCGGACAACGACGGAGACGGCAACACGATCAGCGATTTCCTCTCTCTCCCACGTCGCCGTCGCCGCGATCATGGTATAGAAAAGGCGACCGGATGGAGTTGAGGTATCAATGGATTCTTGAAGTGAAATGAGGTCAGCGTTGGCATCGCGGAAGTAGTCCGCGAAGTTGAGCAGTTGCCGGGTATCGCGGGCAAGCCGGGCGAGCTTGGAGAAAATGAGGCCGGTAATATGCCCCCGCTTAACGTCGGCAAGCATCCGCTTTGTTTCCGGGTGGTCAGTGACAGAAGCACCGCTCACACCTTCCAAGTGATAGACCTCTTTTATATTCCAGCCCTTGGCCTCAGCGTAATAGCGGGCACGCTGTTCATGGTGTTCTGGGCTTTCGCCCTTGGCTTGATCATCGGTTGAAACCCGAATCCAAACCCCTACCGCTTTCGTGCCGTTTCCTTCATGGATGATTTTTTTCATTCCCTGAAAAAAGGGTTTTTTACCCCGGCAGTCAACACATCATTTCATTATGTTGCGTTGCTAACTTTAGAACACTGCTTGCCTTTTCCTGCGACGAGCTTTGTGTGCCCATTCTCGGAAAAGGCCCCAGACGGGTCAAGCTATGTAGCCAATCACTACGCCTGGCATAATTGATTGTGCTTGCAAGCTCACCCGCCGCTCACTTGAAGTAATCCTATTGGCGGGTTAAAATTAAACGAAATATGAAAAGTTTCTACCGCGTCATGTTGGGGCAACAAAGTGTTCATGCCGCAGAGTGTTTCGCCGGCAACTTCATTGGAACCGATTTCGGCATCATCCAAGATCTCTCTCCCAAGCTGCCAGAGGACTGGCGGGCGTTTAACAAGGAGTTCATTCCTATTTACCTGTCCTCGCATCCCGATAAAACTAGGATCGGTGCGGGACTGGCCTGCGGCGCTTTGTGGACGGTTTCCAAAGGGATTCAGAAAGGCGACATTGTTCTGTGTCCCGACGGGTCGGGCAAGTATCGAGTAGGTGAAGTTACAGGTGATTACTACTTTGAACCGGGCAAGATTTTATTCCATCGGCGGCCTGTTACTTGGCTAAATATGACCATAGACAGGGCCAGCATGAGCGAAGCATTGCAAAACTCTACTGGGGCAATCGGCACGGTCAGCAACATCACAAAATATCGCGATGAAATTGAGAAGTTAATCGGAGGCGTTTCTGCCCCAAAACTCATTTCCACAGATGCAACCATTGAAGACCCATCCGCCTTTGCTTTGGAGGAACATTTGGAGGATTTTTTGGTAAAAAACTGGCCACATACCGAACTAGGTAAAGATTATGACATTTACGAAGAGGACGGCGAAAAAGCCCAACAATACAAAACCGATACCGGCCCCCTAGATATTCTGGCCATCAGCAAAGACAAAAAACGCCTGCTCGTAGTGGAGTTGAAGAAAGGCCGGGCAAGCGATACCGTAGTTGGTCAGACACTCCGATACATGAGTTATGTTCAAGAAGAACTGGCCGAAGAGGGCCAGACAGTTATGGGTATAATCATTGCCTATGAGGATGACAAAAAAATCCGACGCGCCCTAACAATGACGCCCAATATTGTCTATTATCGCTACCAAGTCAGTTTCAAATTAACAAAGGGCTGAATTGAATGGCATCGGCAAAAGTAAACACTCGGTAGCCCGGCAACCCTAAAAAAAATTGTGATTGCATCTAAAACATCAAGTTCCATAGCGTTTAGCTTGTTATGCCAAAGAAAACAAAAAAAGCTGACGCCACAGGTCGAGACGACGAAATGTCGCAGATTTCCATCTCGTTGCCTAAATACCTTATTGACCAAATTGACACCATGGCAAATGCCGAGAATCGAAATCGTTCCAACTTTATATCGAACGAAATGAGAAAGCTTGTGGCAAGTTCCACCTATTTTTTTTGAGCTTTGCTCTGGGCTGATTTTACAATGGCTTGAGCGATTGTCCGCTCCGCTTCTTCGCGCTCGGAAACGCTCAGTGCCCGATAGTTTACCTTCACTTTGTAACCCTTGGAAGACCGCTCTCCGCTCGCTTCCTTTGCTTCGATTTCTTGCACAAAGGTAAAGAGTTCTTCCGGGGTGCAGAAACGGGTCCGGTCTTGTTCCTCACGCGAAAGCCCCTTTGAAACGGCACGCTTCATTTTCTCGACTCGTTCCGTTTCAGAGCAGATGAGAAATACATATTGAAACCCGGCGCTGACGCATTTCTTGACGTTGCCGATTTCTTGATCGGCTGGCGTCGTTATTGAAATCTCACACGCAATTGTCCGCGCACCTTTTTCTAAAGCGACATCAATGCTCCCCGAACCATTAAGCACCTGTTTTTCGATTGTTGCACGGTATCCCATCCCCTCGGCCCATTGCTTGATAAGCGACTGAATTTGTTTGTGCACTTGGCCACCCCGCCCAGGTGATGCCGGTTCCTGTTTTACGACGGGTGGTTCAACCACAGGCGCAGGCGCAACTTTTGTTTCAATTTCAGGCGACGCAAGCGGTGTAAAAACTGGTTTTGGCGGAGGCGGAATAGGTTTTACCGGAGCAACGGGAGGCGGAGGCGCCTTCTCCGTATGAACTTTTTGCCCATCATTCAGCATGGCCTCAATTTGTGCTCGTGGCGTGGCATACTTTGCCCGTGAAGCCGCGATCACTTCCCGCCGCCGTGTTGCTGCTTCCGTGTCAATCGGATAGACCGCATTCGGAACCGAGAGGTTGAAATCAAAATCGCTTCGTTCGACTCGACAGATAGCAGAACCTGTCCCGAGGTTTTGCAGATCGCGTGCCTCAAAAGAGGTGAAGCCGTTTTCCAAAGCCCGTGCATCTTGATCGCCAACGCGGAAGCATACACGGGTATAACTATTGGAAACGACGGCGCTGGCGACCTCACGATCACGCTCTAACTGCCTCAAATCCTGATGCGCGAGAACAAGGCCCAGCCGGTATTTTCTCGCGCCGGAAAGAATTTCCGCCATTGAGGGCGTGATAAAATTATGGAATTCGTCAATATAGAGGTAGAAGTCGCGCCGTTGCGCTTCTTCTTGCGCCTGGCGACTCATTGCCAGTTGTTGTAGTTTGGAGACCAGAAGCGTGCCGAGGAGATACGAGTTTTCCTTGCCAATGGCTCCTTGAGAAAGCTTTGCCAAAAATATTTTCCCGCCATCAAGTATTTGAGCGAAATCCAGTTTGTTTTCTGTTTGCGACACCATGTAGCGGATAGATTTTGGCGTGAGAAAAGTTTCCAGCCGGGTAAGAACCGGGCCGATTGATTTGTTTCCCGACAAAACCGGGAACCCCTTGCGCCAGTAATACACGACCCCAGGGTCACGGACAGTTGCGAGGAATGATTCACGAAATGCCGGTTCCAAAAGAAAACGCCGAAGGTCAGAAAGCGAACCGCCCTTATCGCTTTCAAGAAATGCGAGTATGGCATTACTCAATACCGACCCCATTTGATCCCCCCATGACTTTGAGAGCCGTTCAAAAACCGAGACCAAGTCCGAAGCCAACAGCGTCTTTTCCAATTCAGAGTGCGCGTGGAGGATATTGAACCCGACCGGAAACTCTAAGTCCGAAGGATCGAGCAACACCACATCGTCAATCCTTTCCGGCGGAATAATGCCAAGAATGCGGTCAACCAAGTCACCGTGCGGATCAAGCAGCGCGACTCCCCTTCCACTTTCAATGTCCTGACGTATGCAGTTGAAAAATAGCGTGCTTTTTCCGGTGCCACTTGCGCCTATGATATGCACATGGCGCATCCTTTGTTCAGGAGTGAGAACAACCTTCTTTTCAACTTCCAAGTGAACGTTGCTCCCGAGGACAAGACCTTGATCGTGAAGCACCACAGGGGGGGCCGCTTTGCTCTTTGATGTCTGTCCGCGAAGCTTTGTTGAATGCACATCGGCTGACGGCAAATGCACGAGGCTGATAAGCTCATCGGAATTGAGGAGCATTCCCGAACGGTGCGACTCCCGACGCAGCATATCTCCCTCATGGTCGAGTGAAACGTAACCATCATTTTTTAACGGGATAATATGGTTTCCTTCTGGATTTTCAAACACCCCCAAGGCCCCAATTATGTTCCGGGCGATGTCAGTCACCCTATCTGGCCTTGAGCTTTTTGCCGCTACTCGCAAAACAGCCGCGTAGAGCAGGCGCGATATTTTCTGTTTGGCCCCGGAAAAGAGCGCAGGCGCATTCACAAAAAATGCGTCACCGGCCCCATCAGTCACCGATTGAAAAATGCTCTCTGACCACGGATGACGCACTGGCCCAAAGATCACTTGAAATACCCCCACTTCGCTTTCCCCCAATTCACCGAGCGCCCCAACCAACGGAACAAGCGGGTCCACCTTCCCAAGTGCAAGCGGAAGCATGAATTCCTTTGCCAGTCCGCACTCGACAATAACCGCTTGAGCTTTGCCAGGCTTTGCCCACGTCTCGCGCAAATGGTTTTCCTTGGGTAAAGTGGCAACGTCAGGAAAGAACGTCGCAAGTTGTTCGCGCACCAGGGCCACATCAGCCGGATGGACAACCAACTGTGCTGTTATGCGATTGGCATTCCCCACCAATTCAAATGTCACCGGCTCGCGGCAGGCCGAAACACTTGCCAGAAAATATGAGTAGGCTTCCCGGCTAAACGCCTGGGTTGCAGGCACGAATGTTTGCAGTTCGATCAATCCACCACGCGAAAGGAAGCGCGGCTCCGATTCATCCTCATTATTTTCTTCGATTGACGCGGGCTGTTTCTCGCCAGTAAGCCGGTCACTTATCCCGCGCAAAAAGGAACCCAACGCCGACGGCTTTCGACTGTCATCAATAATTTGCGGGGCACCGGCATAATGTCCGGTGAAAGGACGAAAGGCCGGTTCAGGAAAGACCGGCTCACTCCACAACTGCCAGCCCCGCCCGCGCAGTTCCCAGCGCAGGAATTGCTCGGTAAGCTTTTCTTCGATAGACGACATGCGTGCAAGGTAGGCCACACCGGCAAAAAAGGCGCACTTTATCCACGGCTGGATTACGCCTAAATTGTCAGCAGCTACTTTTAAGGTTTGTCTTTGCCGTCAGCAGTTACGCCGCCATACCTGAACTGCCCGAATGCTGCCAGTGCCAGAAAAATAACCGCAAGCCAAAATCCTTCCTTTAAGTCCATTGTGATCATTCCGCCAGCTTGTTGAGCCATCTCGTTCTCCATTGCGCTTTTGGTAACGAACAATGCCACGACCCCACCAATGCCGAACCCTCCACTGACTAAGCTCGTCGAGCGCCTGCGATTCAGTGCAAGCAGTAAACCGGCCGTCGTCAGACCGAATGCTACAATCGCCGCCGGGTAATGATATGGCGCAATGTTTAGAGCTTTATCGCCCAAAATCAATTGCTGCCCCGTAAGGCTAATGCTCCCAAATGAAGAAAATTCAAAGAAAGGCAGCGTAAAGCTTAGCCCCGCAAGAATAAAGAATACCCAAAACAGCCCTCCAATCTTTTGCATATCCGCCCCCGAAAGTTTTTCTTTGCCAAGTGACGCGTCAACAACCGGCACGCTTGATGTAGGGGCTGATGTTCCGGCAATTGCAACGACAGTTTTGCACGTCACCCACTCGACTGTGTTATCCAAACGCACCGGCGTTTCGTCAGTCAAAATGCCCGCTTGACGCAGTTGTGCAATGGCGGACATCGGGAGTGGGCCGATCTCGCGATTTTCGGCGTCCCGATAAAAATAGTTTGGGGTGCTCATAGTTTTGGGGTATTTGCATTGCGTTTTTCGACATCAGATAGGCGGAGGCACCGCCTTTAATGCGACGCTGCCGGTTTTATAGAGTTCTCCAAAAATTGGACTGTATTCTTGCGTTTTGAGGAGCTTAATTCCCTTTGCAGATGTTACGTCCTCGATTTTCTTTTTCACCACATCAGCGACTACGCTTTGATACATAATTCGCGTGTCTTGGCGATAATAGGTGTCTTTCCGAAAATATTTTCCATACAAGGCACCGATCACCGGTGAGTTGAGCAACGTGGCGTCCAAATCGCGTAGGCCAACACCAACCGCATTGCGTAAGAGCACCACCGCAACGACGAGCGCCAGCAGAAGTAACACCGGTCCGGCATAGTATCCGAACCATTGTTGACTGAATCTAAAAGCAATTCCGACGCCGAAAAGCACGATAAGATACTGCCAAAATGGCACAAAAGCTGGCGTTTCTACAAATCGGTAGGAGAAAAAATAGTTGGTTCCGAACGGAGCCGCGCACACGTCAAAGATCAAGCGTTCGCGCTTCATCCGCAGATATTCCCGCTTGTCAGACAAAAGCCCACCTTCCGACAGATCAACGCGGGTGATTTCAAGTCCAGGGACTTGCTGTGCTTTAAGAATATTTTCAACTTCCGCGTAGAAATCTTTGGAGGAAAGCTGGCAGTCAGGAATAAGCGTGCACCAGTGATCAATGACTTCCGGCCCAATGAGTTTTGCCGCCCTCTCCCAGCCGCTTTCAACGCTCTGCGTAAGAAATCCGGGAAGGATGTTTTGGAGAAAGCCCATGGGGTTAAGGGTGTTATGTAATTTCTTGGCAATCAAGGGTCTTTTCCCCTTCTCTGTCAACACTGATTGATACGGCCATTAAAAGCGTTCCTGTGGACAACCCTTAACGTTGTCCACACTTTCCCCTATCCATCGCCTATAAGGCGGACATTAAGATTTTGTTATATTAGATTAAGATTAAGATGCGATGGCCTACCTATACCCTATCCGTAGGGTATGGATTCTCCATCCATCAGTTTATCCACACCCCCTCCCTTTGACACGATTTGCGGAAAGTGTATATTTAATTCACTCATGGCTTCGGCCTCCGAGATTCCCCTCCGCAAGGAGGGGTTTCGTTTTATAGGAGTCGAATCAATTGATTTCGCAATCTTGCAAAATCGTCCTCAGACATAACGCCCACTTTTCTTCCGAGACGTTTTGGAGAAAGAATTCTCATTTGTGAAAGGATGGCTTCGTTATCCTTGTCGGCATGTTTGAAGCGGAAGTAGGATTTGCCAGTGTGACTCTTTGACGTAATCGGAATTCCCCAAAACATATTTTCGTTGAAGGCTTTGAATATCAGCACTGGCCGAGCAAAGTTTTCATTTTTACCGTCCTCTTCCGAGCCTACATTTGCTCCGATTGAACAAATCCAAATCTCGCGCGGATGCCAAAATACCTTCTGCTTATTATCGTTGAGTTTGATCTTGAGAGCGTTCCAATTCGGAAAATCTTTTTGCATCGGATTATTTTATCACCGTCCTTTAATCGAATCCAATGTCGGCAGTATTTCACGGATACTCCGCAGCCCATTTGACCGGGGCGAATCCTGCATTCGTTTTTCCCCCGATGCTGACATCCCTGTGCCCATGTCATAAAGCAACTCAGGTTCTACGGAAAGTTTTGCCACTATCGCGCGCGGAGCTTTTTTGAGTTCCGAGGCAATCCCTTGTCTTACTTTTGGATTTTGAATAGCCTGGTATTTGATGAAGTTGACGACGGCAACCCATCCGTCAGCGTAGATAACCTTTCCGTCTGCTATAAACTTGTCTATTATTTCTTGAATTTCCCCTTCTGGTATCCCAACGTCAAAAGCTACCCGCCGTAGGGGTAGCTCGTAGACGCCGGAAATATTCGTGAGAGGGTTCGTTAAGAAATACAGGAAGACAAGCTTTGTTGTTGGAGAGAGTCGTACTGATGTACGAGTCATCCCAAAATTTCGTATTTACGATTCTTTGCTTTGCCACTGTTTTTCGATTAACTAATAATCTGTGCGCGGTCGGTAAACGCCCAGCGAAGCCAGGCCGACCCGCCGGGGTCACGGCGCACTTGTTAGAACGGAATAATCTTTTCTCTCGATTGAGAGTCAATGATTATTCCGTCACCTTCTGATATAATGCCTTCGCGAAGAAGGAGTTTTTGCACCCTTCGCAATGCCCGAAGTTGTTTTCGCAACATCAGGCAACGGTTTTCTCTTTTTATAGGCACATACCGAAATCTCACTCGTTCCGACATAGATCATTTGATTTTAACGAATAAAAAAACGACCAGATTTCTCTGGTTCGTTTTTTGACTTCGTGAAAGCCATATTGTGCGACACCAGAGATAGACCAATAATAAAGGAACCGAGATTGTTGTGCAACCCTCTCCCCTGTGGAAAACTCCGCTTACGCAGCCGTCGCAAGTATCTGCCTGAATGGACTTTCACATCCAGAAAAACTTCGCCGGAAAGCTTCCTCGTATTCTGTGCGGCTCAATTTTGTGTAGTGCGCAATTGTGTGCGGCGTGGTATGTCCCACCAAGACCGCAATGATCGCATCCGGGACACCTAGTTTTGCAACCCGGTGAATGAATGCGTGCCTGAATGAGTGCGGAGTGACGTTGTTAGCAATTTTTGCCGATTGAGCTACATAGGCAACAATCCTTTGCATTGATCGGTTTGTAAGCCGCAGTGAAGAATTTCTTGATGCACCGAGGAAAAGTGCATCGCTATCAATTTTATTTTTGATCCGCCCATGCAGATAATTTTGAAGGTCTTGCTCAGTGTCAGGATTCCAGAACACACGGCGGGAATGAATCGTTTTTTCGGTTCGTATGGTTGCGGACATATCATCGTGAATGTCGTCGAGGTCGAGGGAGCAAAGCTCGCCCACTCGCAACCCTGTATCGTGGAGCATTCTGATAATGAGGCGATCTCGTAAAGCGTCAGGATGCTTTAGCTTTAGCGTTTGAATCATCGCAGCATATTCATCCTCTCGGATCGAATAGTGAGAATTTGAGTATGCACTTGGCACACGGACGAGGTGGAGTGGCAGGGTTATTCTCCCCTGCTCTTTGAAGTAACGGAGATAATTGCGAATGATCGTCATCGCATACCAGATGGTTTTTTCCGAGTGAAGGCCAGAAATGGAGTGCAAAAAATTCGTGACATCCGTAAGCGCAATATGCTCAGGCGGTTTGTTTACAAATTCTTGGAATCGCTTGATCCATATCCTGTATGCTTTGCTCGCAGATTTTGTGTAGCTTGCTTTCCATGTGAGATATTCTTCTGCCAAGGTCATATTCTGATTATTTTGGACAAAAGAATAGCTGCCTAAGAACTCACGGGCCGGTGACGTGATAGTGTTCATTTTTTTGGTTTGATTATACGAGTAAAGAAAGTCGCCATTTTTAGAAGAACTGATGTCGCAACAAAAATTCCATGCCAAGAGGGCATCCATGTTGCGGTTGTATGGCGACTGAAAATCTGACAATGAGCATCGAGTAAAACGAAGCTGCATTGTATCAGACCCATTGGCACTCATCAGAAAAGTTTTGGTTTACCGGCCTCGCTTTCCTTTTTTTGCCAAATCGAAACCACCCACCTGCTACGGCTTTCCGGCCTCGCAAAGTGGGTGGTCACATAAAGTTTACCACACACGTTCATTGCAGCCGGAAAGCTCTTGTGGAAAATCCCCAAGACGCTCCTAATGGAGCGCATCGCAATGTGTGTTTCGATACTGTCTATGCTACTCCACACCCCCGCACCTTGTCAAAGTTCGCCAAGGTGCGATAATGGAAGCACGGTTTTCTCTAGCTGCGATTTGCAGCCCTACAAAAGGGTATACAAAACTGCTATGTATACCCTCTGCCCTATCGGGCACCCGAAATACGTTATCACGTATGGGTTTACTGGCTCCCCACGTTGGTCGGTCTGCGCCCGACTTAGCGCGTGTTCCTATGGCTATCGGGGTCGGTCCGGTTTAACCAACCGGCTGCGACCCAACCCGCGCTAAGTCGGCCGCAACCGGCTACCGCCTGACCGACCAACGTGGGGGCACGACGGGTTTTACTACGGGCGCTAAGACGGGTTCCGCTTACGCGGGTTAGCACCTCCCTATCACTTACGCGCCTTTGACGACGGGTTTTCAGGGCCAGTCCCCGATTACCTTCCCGGCTCGATCACCATGCGCATGTCGGAGACACGGCGCGACGACACGCAGCGCCGTGAAGGAGTGGAGGCTGGCCCTGGCAACTTTATATGGACAACGACACAATTATCATTGGCACACGAACATACTACGGTGGCGACGAGCGGCAGTTTGGCATGAAGCCCGCTGACGCCCGACACCACCTTTACGTCATCGGCAAAACAGGTTCAGGGAAAACGACCCTGCTTCGCAACCTGCTTATTCAGCATGCCGGCGCGGGGCGCGGCTTTGCCCTGATTGACCCGCACGGCGACCTTGCCGAGGAAATCTTGCAGCACATCCCCATGCACCGGGCCGATGATCTCGTGTATTTCAATCCTGCCGACCTTGAATACCCCATTGGGATCAATCTCATCGGTCAGGTGCCACCCGACGACCGGCACTTGGTTGCCTCGGGCATCGTCTCCGCATTCAAAAGTATATGGGATTCCTGGGGGCCAAGGATGGAATACATCCTCTACAATGCCGTCGCAGCGTTGCTCGACTGCGAAAACACGACGCTGCTTGGACTTCCCCGCCTGCTTACCGACCCCGCCTACCGCGAATGGGTTGTCCGGCAGGTCAAAGACCCGGTGATCCGTGCATTTTGGGTAACAGAGTTTGCGGGTTACGATGACAGATTCATGCGCGAGGCCATCGCACCCATCCAGAACAAAATCGGCCAATTCCTCGCCAGCCCACCAGTACGGAACATCCTCGGCCAAGTCAAAAGCAAGGTCGATTTCCGCTTTATGATGGATACCGGACGCATCTTCATCGCCAACTTGAGCAAAGGGAGACTTGGCGAAGACAAGGCCAACCTTTTGGGGTCGCTTGTGGTAACGCAGTTCCAGCTTGCCGCCATGAGCCGCGCGACCAAGGCCGAAGAGTCGCGCCGGGATTTTTTCCTTCTCATTGACGAGTTCCAGAATTTCACAACCGATGCCTTCGCCTCAGTTCTCTCGGAGGCTCGCAAATATCATCTCTGCCTTACCCTCTCCCACCAATACATTGACCAGTTGACGCCAAAAGTGCGCAGTGCCGTCCTGGGTAATGTCGGCGGCGTGATCTCGTTCCGAATCGGCAGCACAGACGCGGAAATTCTTACGCGGGAGTTTGGAGGCGATTACGCCGCCAGCCAATTTGTCGAGCTTGAGCGATTTGAGGTCTTGGCCCGCATTCTTAATGATGGCGAAAGCGTCGGGCCCTTCCGGGCACGGACGCTTCCGCCGATTTCAAATGCTCACACCAAGCGCGACGCGCTTATCGCCCATTCACGCGAAAAATACGGCAGTCGGAGGAGCATCGTTGAAGGGAAAATAGCCCGTTGGTTTAGCTCGCAAAAATACGATGCGTGAGCCCCACCCCCGAAAACCTCGATTCAAACGCGCGCCCGATGCCCCGAATTTCCGCCCGACGCCACGGGATGTTGAAATTATCCGGCATGTCACCCGCTACCGTTTTCTCCGGTCAACGCATCTTGCGGCCCTGACTGGTGCAAGTCAGCAAGTTATTTCTCGACGCCTGAACTTGCTTTTTCACCACGGCTATCTTGCTCGGCCATCCGAACAACTCTCCCTAAACCGCTTACATGGCAATCAGCCCATGGTCTACAGCCCCAAAGGGCTATCCGCTGGCAGTCGTTTCATTGAACACGCCTTGGCGGTCTCGGATTTCATGATCGCACTTGAAAGTGCGTGCGCAATGCATCCAGGCACCCGCTTCATTGATCAGGATGAAATTATTTCTCTTGCGCCGCACTCGACTAAAGCAAACCGCCATCCTCTTTACTGGTCCGTTACACTTTATGCCCACGGTAAAAAGCACCGCCTTGGAGTCATTCCCGACAGACTCTTTGGAATTGAAATCAAAGGAGAAAACAGTCCTTCAAGAATTGGCTACTTCTTTTTGGAGGCTGACCGCGGTACGATGCCCATCACTCGCCAATCGTTCAATCAAACTTCAATTTCAAAAAAGCTTATCGCCTACACGGAAACATGGAGGCAAAAAGACCACCAAAGACAATTGGGCATTCCACGCTTCCGAGTTGTGATCGTAACAACCGACGCAGCACGGGCAGGAAGTATTATGGAAGCGTGCCGCATGGCATCCGGTGGCAGCCTTTTCCTTGTAATGGACAAGTCAAAGCTTACGGTACGGACTTCCCCACTCGACGTATTGTTTCAAACTACATCGGGGACGCCCGTGCGACTCATGGATGGAATCTGAAACTGATTCCCCACCCGCCGACCGGTGAACGTGCGGGCGACGTTCCGCGTTCGCTCCACTTCCCGTCCGTTAATTCTCCGGACGGCCCCTTCCTTATTTTGAAAAAAGAACCAAAAGCCCGAACAGTCGCAGACCCATGCGAAAGCGTCACGCCTTGTCCGGTGACTTTGGCCACAAGTCGCTTAAAGATTTAGTGTTGCATCCATCTCGAGAAGCTCTAAATTTTGGCTTTTTCTGCCATGAGTAAACCAACGAGCCATGCCATGGGTCAACAAGTGCATCTCTTGACTCGGATTCGCAACAGTAAATTCAGAGCTTGGTTTTTCTGGCAAGTCACCCTACCCGCACTAGCGATTTTCTTTTGCTGGCCATTTGCCTATGGGCTGCATGTCCAGTATTCATTTCAGAGAAGCTTCATCGGCGGGGACTTATTCTTGCTCGGCGTCCTTCTTTGTATTGGTATCCTGATTGAAATTCGCGAGGAGGAAAAATACAGGGCAACGTTTGTTGATGTTGATCCCAAAGATACGCTTGATAAGCTTTTCCATCTAAATCTTTTATTCGCACTTTTGTATATTCTCGCATACCTGGGAGCTAGAAAGATTGATATGCAATTTGATTTTCCGGTGACATTTACCCCCGATCCAAGCCATCCCTTTGTTATGCCTTCAGCTGTAAATGGCATGGCTTTTTGTTCACTTTTTGGAGGCGTTTGCGCGATTGCATGGAGTTATTTTGTTTATAGAAAGGCCTCCAATATATTTCTTAAAGCGCAAGTTCATGAACTTAAAGCCGCAAATGGTAAATCATAAAATCAGCAACCATGGACTTCGATTCTATATTTACTATGGTGATTGCTGCAATTTTTGCTATTAGCATAATTTGCATTTGTGTGGCAATTGTTAAGGAACGAAAAGTTCGCATTGCTTACGAAGCCGAACTCAAGAAATTATTGGCAACACCTTCGGAGGACTGCAATGAATTTGACGCCGACAACGCACCTAGTTCTTCCACTCCACTTGTTCTAAATCATGAAAATTGGGCCAACTTTGAGCTATCTTTGAAAAACTTGGTTGAAGTGATAATTTTGTCTAGTGTCGTTGAGATACCAAGAAATGGGTTGCTTAAGGCTGTTATGGGCAATTTTACCAGGGGAGTTCAATACCGGTTCATCGTTTCTGGCGACAGAGTTGAAACCGAAGTTAATGGCTACTATAAAATATTTGAAGTGATCGCAACAACCATTGCGGCCAAAAATAATTTGAAAATCCCTATTAAGAACCTAATTAGCATTTCGCGTTTACCTGACAATTGGAATAATGTACCCTGTGTATTTTATCGCTTTCGGGAGAGCGAAAACCCAAATTCCAGGATTCGCACAATTGCCTTTCGCGGTGACAGAGCAGGAGTTGGAATTGCAGATAGTTACATTGCAATTGAACATGAGCTTGCAGAGGCTCTTTTCACGCTTCTAATTGGACAACCTCCTGAAAAAATTGGACATTTGATTCAGGGCCGAAGTGCAGATACCTTTCCCAACCCGGTCGCTGTGGTTTCGCAGACACAAACCGCGACAATGTTAAATTGATGTGTGTTGCACACCTTATTGAACCATGATTTAATACCTATATGAAACAATATCGCTTTCTCAGTATTATTACAATATTATACATCACTTTTCAGCTAGTTTCTGACGTAACGGCTGGAAAACTGATTAGCTTCTTTGGCTTTCCGGTTTCGGTAACGGTCTTGTATTTTCCCGTTACATATATTATCGGCGATATTCTCACGGAGGTTTATGGCTACTCCCGGGCGAGGAAAGTCGTATGGGAGGTGCTACTTGCGTCTGTGCTCGCAGGTTTAGTTTATCAGCTTGTTGTTTACTTACCCGCAGCCAATGGGTTCAATGCGAACGATGCATATGTAACAGTGTTTGGTTCCGTGCCGAGAATTTTGCTTGGCGGTTGGATCGCAGTCTGGGTTGGCGGGATTCTAAATGATTATGTTTTGGCCAAAATGAAAGTATGGACAAATGGGAAATATCTTTGGACACGGACCATTGGTTCTACAATTGTAAGTGAATTTGCAAATACAGCCCTTTTCTACACAATCGCGCTGTCTGGCATTTTGCCAAGCAACATCTTGGTTCAGGCAATACTTACAGGGTGGATGATCAAGGTTGCTGTTGAAGTTATTTTTACTCCGTGGACTTATTGGGTTGTCGCCAAACTTAAACGCCTTGAAAACGAAGACTACTACGACCGTACAACTAATTTTAATCCGTTTATATTTAAATCCTGAAATCTCACGCTGATTTTGGCAGCATTCTTACACCATCGGGCCAATAAACTGCTGACTTCTGCTCAGTGAGTCCTTTCGGTGTCGTTACGTTTATGGCTTTGATTTCTCCTGTGTGTACTTTTGCTATCCCACTATTTTGTGTCTGAAGTTTTGTGCTATTAGATAACGTCCGTCTAAACTTAGTGCCCACCCCGCATACCGGCGAGACTACCGGGCAGTCGTTCGCGAAGCGCTCCACTTGCTGCCCGTTCGTTCGCCGGACTGCGTCCACCCTTCTTTTTTGAGAAAAAAAGAACCAAAAAAATGCGGGTCGTCACAGACTCCGGTGCAAACTGCTGTTTGACCGGAGACTGCTTTGGACCCGACAACGGGTTAGGAGAAAACTGGCTGACTTTGGCTAACTGATGGGGCGTGCTACGATGTTGTCCGAACATGGTCCACAACGGGCCATGCGTTCTTTCCCAACCACCAAGGAGTTCCCATGTCCAAAAAATCCACCCGATTTATTGACTTCAAAGCCTTGAAGACGGCCGTGAAGATGGAGCAGGTCTTGGCCCATTACAGGTTGACCGAGCAATTCAAACCCGGCAACGACAGCTTGAGCGGGCCGTGCCCGATTCACAAGGGCACGCACCCTACGCAGTTTCGAGTCAGCATTTCCAAAAATTGCTGGCACTGTTTCTCGGATTGCCATTGTGGCGGAAACGTCCTCGATTTTGTCGCCAAAATGGAGAATGTTGACGCCAACGAAGCGGCAAACCGGATGGTCGAATGGTTCAATCTCGACATAAAGAAGTTGAATGCTGACTCCGAAGGGGCAGAACGAAAGTCAGGCCCCAGGGAAGCCGCAGGAGGCAGACCGCCACCAGCCAGCCGTGCCAAAGAGACTCAGTCTCCCCCGCCACCCTCGAAAGAGAATGAAACGAAGGAGCCGGCAGTAAACAAGCCGCTGGGTTTTGCCCTAAAGTTGGAACCCGGTCACCTGTATCTCACCGAACGCGGTTTGACGCCGGAGACCGTGGCGGAATTTGGCCTCGGCTTTTGCGCCAAGGGCGTCATGTCGGGGCGCATTGCCATCCCTATTGACAACATGAAGGGTGAGCTTGTCGGCTATGCCGGACGCTGGCCGGGCGAGCCACCGGAAGAGCGCCCGAAGTATCGGCTACCGGACGGGTTCAAAAAGTCATCGGAGGTCTATCGCCTTCCACACGCATTGCGGGAGCCGGAGGCGTATCCTCTTATCATCGTCGAAGGATTCTTTGACGTGATGAAACTCTGGCAGCTAGGCATCCGCAAGGCAGTGGCCTTGATGGGCAGTTCGATGTCAGTGGCACAGGAACAACTCATCATCCGCGTCATCAAAGCAAACAGCACGATCATCGTGATGTTTGATGAGGACGACGCAGGGCGCACCGGACGCGCGGACGTGTTGCAACGCCTGGCGACCAAAGTATTCGTGCGTGTAGTGAAGTTTGCCGAGGAAGATTATCAGCCCGAAAAACTAACTGCGGAGGAGGCCAGGAAACTTGGCCTAATCCAACCATGAATACCGCAAAGTTTGCTCTGGGCCAGACCGCTCGGCGACAACGATCCTACTCCCGGAAGACTATTGAAGTCTTCCCCACCCCCTTTCGAAAGAAAGGGGGTTTTATTTAGCCTCCACAAACGCCACGAAATCCTCTTAACAAAATTGCTTCATGTCTTTCCAGACGGCTTGTGGTATGGAACTGTCGCGGGCAAAAAAAGACCCGCCGATGATGGCGGGTCTTGCTACTGTGATCGCTAATTCACACCGACGGCGGCAACCTCAGCGTCAATCACTCCGGCGTTTAACAAGCCGACGTGACCGTCAAACAATCCGTGCAGGGCTTCCGTGCGTTTGGGCAGGAGCATCAGATTTTCGCCTTTCAACGTTTCCGTGAAGGCGTTAAAGAAACTCCAGGCCGTGCGCGGAGCAAATGCCTCATGCGCCGGTTTGCGCCATTGGCTTAACACCGGGAGCACCGTGCGCGAACCAATGACCCCAATGTCGAGAGCGCGAACCACAAGATCATGCGCATCCCGGTCGTCAATCGCGTGCTCTTTGTAGGCCGCAATGCGCCGTTCTTGCGTGTGCCATTTTTCGGCCACGCGCGCCACGGCCCGCTCGGCAATCAAGGGCAAATCGCGGAGGATGAAACGAGTGTGCTTGCGCGCAAACTTGACTTCGCCCCCGAAGGCGAGGTTGTCGCAGACAAACACTTGGGTTCCGGCGACAATGCCCGCCGGGAAGGTTTTGTCATGCGAGTTGCGCAAACCTAGCACCCAGGCGTAATCGGTTTCCTCGCGCCCGTTGCGAATGTGCATCAGTCCGAAATAGCGCAGTCCGTCTTGCGCCAAGCAGTGCGCTTGATTGATGATTTTAAGTCGGCTGGCCGTGAGCGCCAGTTCGACTTGTTCGACCAGCCGCAGGTGCGGAATCGGTTGCCACGATGAAGTGGCGACCGGAGTGACAACGGAGTCGAGAGCCGTGCGTTCCACGGCCCGCGCTCCGCAATGGAGAACGAGGTTACAGTTCATATTGGTATGGAGTTAAAAGGAACAGAGAGTTCCAGTCCCATTTAACCATGCCCCATTTCCCCGCACAAATATCAGTGCCCGCTTAATCGGCGTCGAAAGCCCCCAGTGCCGAAATTATTTTGGTGAGTGTTCTACCGCCCACGCTTGATGTTCATGGAAATATTGAATGAACCGAATCGCCCAATCTTTCGAAGTAAAGAGGCGTGCGGAATTTCCCTCGTTCCATCCGGAGGCTGTGAAGTTGACACTGCCCTCCCAACAAACTACCGAACCGTCCTTATGTAGCACTACGAACGCTTTCCAGTGAAAAATCGCCGACGGCTCCTTGCTGTGCACACCTGCGGTGGTCAGGGTAAGATCACTGGAAGGGAGAACAGCGGCCAGCTCGGTCAGGGCTGTATGCTCAGCAGGGGTCATAGACTCGGAACGGTCAAGTAGAAGGTGAACTTTCGCACCTGTGGCTTCGTCCTTTTGCAATGCCGCAACGATTGGCTGCCAGGTAAAGCTGTATGCAGCGATATAAACTTCGTCGCCATTGCCCAGACCATCGAGCGACGCAAGTAGCGCCTTTTGTGCTGCGACAGTATCCTCGGGGATGAAGTAGTCGACCTCTGAGGAGGGAGTCAAAGTCAGTCCAGAAGGTTGAATGGCTACGACGACGCCAGCCGCAACGAGTAAAACGCAAGAAAAGAGTTTCATACTTAATGAAACCCCACCAGTATGAAGGTTTCAACATAAAGTTTTGCAATGCCCCTCCTAGCCGGGAGCAGCTTAGTAAAGGCGCCATCGCCTTCCAACGACGTAGAACTCATTGAATGACTCTTTGATAACGATGTAAAAGCCTTTACCTTTTTGACTTTGGCAATCTACCCACTCTTGGGAACGAGAATGGGTTTTATTTAGCCTCCACAAAAGCCACGAAATTTGTATCGCAAAATTGCTTGATGCCTTTCCAGACGACTTGCGGTATCGGGAGTGCGAAGAAGGTTTTGGTGTCGGCTCTTAATCCCGACGGCTCATCCAGGACTCCCGACTTGATCGCCTGATACGAAGCGTTGAGGTGAAAAATAAGAAAACGGACAAAGCGTTCCTCTTTGTCCGTTAGGGGTTCCTTGGCAAGATCGGCGTCAGCCCGAAGGACGCGGAAAAGTTCCGGTTGCGTGAACAATTCCATCCAAAGCTCTCGATGTTGCTGCGTTACATTCAGTAGATTTGTCGCGCGCTTTGCCTTTGCATCGGCATTGAGCGCAAAGCCCGTAAACAGCAAACCACCGACGACGCCGAGCGTCTGAATCAAATCAAACCAATGTTCAACGAGCCAGATTTGCCAAACCATCCATGAAGTATAACCCCTCCCCCGCGGGTGCGTCAAAGCGCGGCGGGAATGTCTGGCTTGGCGAGGACGAGGGTCTTGCGGGGTATCCAGACAATGCGCTCATCGGGACCACAACCCACCGTCGGAGGGAGCTTTGAAGCAGCTTCTGCCGTAATGTCCTTGCCGATGACAGCAAAGTCTCCGGTGTCCAGTTCCAGGATGTCAGGACAGCTATTCAGACACGGTGTGCGCTGTCCGTTGGCGTGAGGGTCGGGGCCGAGACGACGTAGAAAGTTCATGCCCTACCCATAACAAAACGTGCATCCCTGTCAAGCGACAATCTTCCTATGCTGACTGCATGAACCGAAAGACCGCCATCGCCATATGTTCAGAAGTGGCTAAGCTATTGAAAGAGGAAAGGTTACGGCAAAAGTTGTCCATGAATGCCGTAGCCATCCGCGCCGGCCTGGCCTACCAGATGATCAGCTACGTCGAGCGGGAAATGCGCATTCCAAGGCTGGACACCTTGCTCCGTATCGGAAACGCTCTCGGCTTGAATACTGGCGATTTGATCAGCCGAGCTGAAAAATCTATAGAACCGAAACGGTGATTAAAATTATGTGCCTTCAATTACGGCCTTTTCATGTCGACTTAATAGTGAGTTGAATTCTGCTTGGATTTTCAGCTTTTCGATCAAGAAATCCACCCAGGCTTGCGTATATCCGTAGTCGTTGTGACGCTTGTCATATATGCAATATTTCGAGTTGGTTTGATAGGGGTCGGAACTACCGCTCTTTGGCCTGACTTTGTACTTGTTCCAACATAGATAATGCGTGTATGTAGTGAATTTGCTCTTAGACCGCATATCTGTTATTTGCACTCGCGGGTTCCCGAGTCCTTGTTGAACTTTGCTTACCACCTCGCTAATCTTTAACACCTCAAAATTGGAGACAGGCACTTCTTTGAATTTAACCATCGCAATTAGTGGAGCAATCCGTTCCTTTTGTTCATTCGTAAGTTTGTCATAATGCACAAATTGAATTGCTAGGGCATTTTGGCTCTCGTGATTTGCAACTTGTATCAAAAATGCCTTGAAGGAAAATTTTCCGCTCGCAGCAAGTTCAGGGGAAATGGTTGACCGAAATTGCTGAATAAAATCCATTGCCGCTTTGGTTTCAGGACTTCTTTTAACTGCGTCAGCAAGGTTTTTTAAATCAGGAAATATTTGTAATGAGAACGACAAACTTTCCCTAATACGGTATTTAGGTCCGAACTCCTTTTCCAAAAAATCATCGAAGTTTAGCAACATAGCTTGGCACTCGCCAAAAATCGTCGCGTCGAGTTCAGGCATAGATCGGTGTTCGATTTTGTTACGAAGAGGAATAAAAAATTCCAAATTCTTGCGCACTGGGTTCATAGTGTCGTTTACATAGTACTGCTTTAGGCATTCATCTAATTCCCAGTAGCGGTAATCGCCCTCAATTTTTTCATATCGTCCATTTTGCTTTTTGTAAAACGGTTTTCGTGAACGTCGGAAATAAGTTGCATGAAACAAAGCTGTCCAGGCGATTACCATCAATGTAATGTACCCGCCTGACTTAAATTTTATAGCTGGCTTATTGTAAATTTCTACCGCAAGCAACGCTGAATCCCTCGCTTTTTCGAGCGCGCCCTTAACTTGCTTAGGTAGTCCTCTCATTCGACGCATTTGTTAAAGTTTATCCTGAAAACGCCGTTGGCGCACGAAGCATTAGAGCGCAAATCGTGAATAGACAACACCTTTCGTTGCTGCACATTCGATGAGAAAACTTAAACCCTCTTGAAGACCCATCCTACCTTCAAAAACATGTGTCAAATGTTCTCCATCCATGAGAATGATGCGTGAGCCTGGTTCGTTAAAGTGTGCAATAACTTCTGGGCTGAAGCCGGCCACCGACACAAACAGCCCGCGTGTGCTTTGTAGCTTGCGGGAAACATCATCTTTGAATCCTCCAATCTCTTTTTGGGTTGGAGGCTCATTTCGCCATCGAGCCTCGACAAGATAATCGAATCCTTCAAAGCGAAAATGCCCGTCTATTTGTGCCGTGTCAGTTCGATATGACGGCGTGTATTCAATTTCGGAGAGAAGAAATAGCTCCTTAAGAATCGCCTCTAATTCGTAGCCAGCTTTTTGTCGGTTAACTTCTGCAAATGTTTGACCAAACCGCACCCTTAATGTCTGTAGTTTTTGGCTGCGTTCCTGCGTTAACTTTACACGTGCTTCGCCCTGCTTACGCCTCTGCATTTCATCTTCTTGGACACGCTGCTTTACTAAATGGCGATCAAGGGCTGATTGCTTAAGATCACGAAGCGCAGCAACTGCTGCATCGCGGTCTTTGACATCCTTATCGGAAATGTCTCGTAGATTGCAAAGCGCAGTCAGAATCTTCCGTTGAAGCACACAGCCCTCCTTTGTTCCGGCTAGTTCCAGCAATAACTGGCGTCCCCAAACAAACTTCGCCAAGTGAGAATGTCTTTCAGCTAAAGTGCGGTCAAGGCCAGCAGAAACAAGAAATGCGATGACACCATCCTTATAGTGGAAGCATCGTCCGAAGCACTGCACTATTTTTTCGGATATGTCGTGTGGTAGCGGTTCCATTTTGAAATTTATAGTTCCTCATTAAAGGCGCGGTGGAGGAGGGATTGGAAAAGATTGTCCAGCCGGTTCCGGCTGGCAGATTGCGTGGATTCCAGTTCACGGATTTCTTTCACGCGGTCGGCAAACTCCTTTTGTAGAGCGAGTGGCGGAAGCGGAATCTTTACGCTGCCGACATTTGATGGACTCACATTGGGTTGTGCGCTACCTGCCGCTTCACCGATTAGCGTGCGCATAACGTTTGGCAAATTTAATGCTGCAAAAAGAAACTGTGCATCAAGTTGGTTTTTGTCTCGAATGAAAAACTTGCCGACGCGCTGATTCAGTAAACTTGGAGTGTCGGCAGTTCGAACCATCCCTAGTTTTCCAGTTGTAGCTCCTGACATAGCAATCAAGATGTCATTGGGTGCCAGTTGATATGCTGGATATTTATTGAAATGAGTTTCGGGTAAATAAGCAGTCCCTGCTTCGAACACTAAATTTTGGCCATCAAAGTTTGAAATTCTAACCAAGCGCACACCCGAAGCAGTATATTCGCTACTTTTGAAAGCGTAACCGCTTTTGAGCGGTGCAATATCTCCGAGTTGTATAAGCGGCCATCCTTTTGAGTTCGTTTCAGGGTCGCCAAACATTTTGTTAAACAAGGCAGCGGTGAGACTAGCGGTGCGTTGATCGGCTCGAGCGCGGAGTTTGCGCAGGGCGTCCGCCTCATCAAGCAGTGTGACGATGCGTTCTTGCTCTTCAAGTGACGGCAAAGCTATTTCCAGCTTTTGATAATCTAAAAGAGTAAGTCCCTTTACAGTCGCACCGACCCCTATGCTTTCAAAGTATTCAGCTTTCGAAAGAAGATATAGAAGAAGATAGCGAGGTGATAATCTTTTTGTTTTTGGTGTCAGTGCTTTCAGGTCTTGATTAATGGCTACCGGCTTTTCGTTTATTGCTACCTTGCCCAAGCCCACGCGAGAAGCAATGATAACCGTGTCTTTAGGAATTATATTTGATGCAGAATTAGCTAGTCCTTCAGGAGTAATGGATTCAATTGTCGTTTCCAAAGTTTGGCTTGTTAAGTCTTTTACTGAAGCCCAAGGAATCTTACCACCCCAATAGTCGGCACGGTCTCGGCGGGGGGTGCCACCCCCGACAAAATCAACCAAATCACCCAGCTTTATTTTTTCAACACGATTCATTAGTTGAGTTTGATTACCGAGAGAAGTTTTTTGCCGCGCTGGAGAATTACATCCTCTAGTTTGAGGACTTCATCAAGAATATCGGCTGGGTCATCGTGGTTGGCCGCGTTGACAGAAACGGGTTTGTAGCGTCCAGCCGCCAAGCTCCATTCGTTCTCTTTGATTTTGGTGATAGGCACTCGGTAACTGTTTGGGCCTTCCTCGCGTGCGGGCCATTTCGCCAGAATGTCAGGAATGTCATTGGCTTCAATCGGTGTGCGCTTATCGTCCAATGAAAACCCATCAGCAGTTAGATTGTAGAACCATACACTTTCGGTTGATTTTCCTTTTTGGAAAATGAGTGCGGCAGTCCCGACACCAGAATAAGGTTTGAAAACACCACTAGGAAAACTTACGACGGCTTGCAATTCACATTCAGTTAGAAGCAATTCGCGTAAGCCAGTAGCGGCTTTATTTGAGCCAAAAAGGACACCACTAGGAACAATTACACCCGCCCGCCCGTTGGGTGAGAGGTGATCAATAAACCATTTGAGGAAAAGCAATTCCGTCGAGCGGGTGTCGAGCTTGTAGTTCAAATCCGAAAGGATGCTTTCGTCTTGAACCTTTCCGGCGAAAGGCGGATTGGCGAGGATAACGTCAAACCGTTGGCCCGGATAGACACCACTGTAGCCGGTAGTGAGCGGATTCATCACCTCGATATGCGCCTTTTCCAACTGATGCAGGTAGAGATTGAGAATGGCGATTTTCACCATGTTGGCATCATTGTCGTAGCCAGTGAAAGCTTGCTCATCCATGAAACGCCACTGCGCGGACTTGAGCATACTTCCGTCCACAATACCCCGCGCTAGGTCAGCGGCCTTGGTGTTCTGCCGGAGGATATGGTTGTAGGCGGAGATTAAAAATCCGGCAGTGCCGCAAGCGGGGTCGCAAATACGCCGACTCGGTTGCGGGTCCACCAAGCCAACAATGAGGTCAATGATATGGCGCGGGGTGCGGAATTGTCCGTTGGTTCCCGACTGCGAAAGTTTACTCAAAAGGTATTCATACATGTCCCCCTTGAGGTCGTGACCGTTTTGGGGCGACAAGTCCATGGCCGCTATGCCTTGGACAACGGCGCGGAGAGTCGGACGCTCGTAGATTTTGAGCGTGGCGTTTCGGAAAAGAAGCTGTCCCGTGGAGGAAAGCCCCGGAAGCTCATGAAGCTTTTCAATCGCGGAGCGGAGGGTATCAAATAGCTCGTTGCCAGTGAGCGTGACGAAATTGTCCCACGCAAAGCGTGTCCAAGTGCCAGAGAAAACCCGCTTGTAGGTCTTGTCAGTGAGTGCAATTTCATCGTCGCGCTCGGAGAGCATCCGCAGAAAGATAAGATAGGAAAGCTGCTCAATGGAATCCATCGGGTTGTTCACCCCACCCGACCAGAGAATATCCATCAGGTTATCTACCTTCTGGCGAAGTCCAGAAGAAATAAAATTTGAGCCGTTGTTTGTGACAGCCATAGAAGCAGGTCGGGTTCTTTTTATGAATTTAGATTTTGGGGCGGACTTTGGCATTTATTTATGAAGATTGAGCCGAGACAAGACGAGAGCATTCAACAAGCGTGGACTGCCGAAGGGCGTCAAAAACTTGCTCGCGTTCCGTAAATCCGGCGAGTGCATGGAAGCCGCCGAGGGTGCGGAACTGACTGCGTTCAAAAAGTTTTTGGAGGCGGCCTGCCATGAAATCGTCCAGAGCGGCAGGATCGTCAGCGACAAGCTCGGCCGTGGCGTTGAGCCACTTGTTGTCATGGTAGCGGAGATTGAAACGCGCAGCAATGGAGTCCACGGTGTCGCCGATCACCTTGTCTTTCGTCGGCAACTCGCGCTTGCCGAGGGCATGGTAAACGAAAGCCGGTGTCGGTGCCGGCACGCCATAGGAGACCATGAGCTTGTCGGGCGAGTAATACATCGTCGGGCGGTGATAAAACTTTTCTTGGAGGATACTCTCAATGGCATCGTCATCCTCGCTTTCCACCGCCTTGCTCAACGCGGGGTTGGACTTGGCAAAGTCCTTGAGGTCGCGCTCGAATGAGCCGCGGAACGTCATCACGTCCACCTTCTCCCCATTGGGGCCGACGATACGGATTTCCTTGCTGACGATGCGATCAATACCTTCCCAGACGGGAATCGTGCGCGGCGGCGTGCCGCCAAGAGGAGGCGGCTCGTTGAGAACTGGGTTGCCATCCGCTGGCGATTCTGGATACGGATCACCGCCCGGTCCAGTCGGGCGGGGTTGTTTCGGCTTGGAAAGTTTTAGGGGCAGAGTGTAGTCGTATTTTTCCTCAAAAAATTCCGCGACGGCGCAAAAATCCAATAGGAAGAATTCCTTTTTCTCGTATTCAGTGTTGCCAATCACAAACTTAAACAGGCGCGTGCCGCGACCTTTGATCTGGATGTATTCTGTCGGGGAGAAAACCGGGCGCATCAGCACGACATTGAGCAGGTCTTGGCAGTTGTAGCCCGTCGAAAGCATGTCCACCGAAACAGCCACGCGCTCCGGGCGATTGCCGTCTCGAAAGTCTTTCGCGAAAACCGAGGCGTCTTGAACGCGCGAAGTAATGGTAAGCGCAATCCCCGGTTCAAGTTCATTGAGAAGCTTAGTGAGCGCGGTGGCGTGCGTTTGGTTGACGGCAAATATAATAGACTTGCCGATTTTGTCCGTCGGGTCGCGTTGGGCTTCCCTTAGAAAGGTCTCGCACATTACCCGGTTGCGGTGAGGCGTGAAAATTTTGCGTTCCAAATCCTGAATTTTGAAGTTTTCATCTTGTTCGTTTACGTTCACCGCCCAGCCCGCATCTTGCAAGGCCTGTGTAGTAATGTCCGAGCGGCAGTCTATGATTTTGGGCAGGCAGAGGAACGGCCCTTCCGGGTCTTGCACGGCGTCAAGAATGTCGTATCGGAAGGTCGGCTGACCTGGCTCACAGCCAAAATACGTATAGGTGTCGCGGAGCACGCGGGCTTCCAAAGCTTTCGGGTTTTCCGCGCCAAGTTTTTCCACGTTGATATTCTTGAGATAGGCTTTTGGCGTTGCCGTAAGCCCGATGCGTGTAGCTTGGAAAAACTGGACGACCTCACGCGCATCACCATATATGGAGCGATGCGCCTCATCGTTCACCACCAGGTCAAAGTAGAACGGCGTGAATTCTTGGCGGTAACGGCCATCCATCATCAGGGATTGGATGGTTGCCACGACGACATTTGAGCCAAGAAGTTTACCCGTGCGACGGGCGGACTTATATGTGACGGGATTGTATTCTGGAAGAAGCGCCTCGAAATCCTCCATCGTTTGCTTTGCCAACTCTATTCTGTCCACGATGAAAAGAACGCGCTCCGCGTTGCGCGTGAGCAGGAACCGACGGATCAGCGCGGCGCAGAGGCGGGTCTTGCCTGTGCCGGTCGCCATTTCCAAAAGAAATTTTTTGCGGCCTTTATCAAAGCCCTTGGCAACGCTTTCCATCGCCCGAATCTGATAACCGCGAAGCATCAAATCGGGCTTCACTACGCGCAGGTAGTCCGGGCGGACGATTTCCGATTGTAATGGACGCGGCGGTTGGAGATTTTTTTGGCGAAGCCTTTCGAGGTCTTCGCGCGAAGGCAAACGCTCAATGCGGTAAGCATCGCGCTGATCGGCGCGTTCGTAATTCCAAAACCAGTGCTCACGCCCGTTGGAAAGGAGGACGAACGGCGATGTCAAATTTTCCGCGTAGCCTCGCGCTTGCTCCTTCGCGTCGTAGGGGTCAACGTCTTCCCGCTTGGCTTCCAGGACACAGAGGACGCGACCGAGGCTGTCTTTCAACAGATAATCGGCACGACCGTTGGCAGTATGGGATTCAAACTGGACTTGTTTAGGGTCCAGCAAGTCCCAACCGCTATCGCCGAGCGCCCTGTCAATGAGCACGCGGGAAAAAGCTTCGTTTTGACCTTTAGACATGGCGAAGGGTTTTCCTAATCATCGTTCTACGAATTTACCATATAACCACTTTTCTATGAAGGGGATGCGGCGTCAAGAGAGTAACTTTCACAGGCTGGACACTATGTTCAGTACCGCTTATAGTAGTTTTAGATCGAGGCGACACAATAATTCTAATTGAGGTAAATTGAAATGACCTTGTGCATTGCATGGAAATACGAGGAGGCTAATAGGGCAAAAATTTGTTTTGCTGCCGATACTTGTGTGACGGTCGGAGGCGAAACTATGCCTTTTGGCGGTATCAAGATTTTGGAAGTTCCGGTCGTCTACTCAACCCCAACCGCTACTAACGGACACCCTTCACGAATCTGGAAAACGACCTACGGGCTTGCCTTCGCAGGAGATTTCCTACCAGCATTTCTATTAAAGGAATCGGTGGCCGACGTATTAACTCACTTGCAGGGGATCATTGAACCAAATGAGGTGTCGTTTGAAATGATTTGTTCGCTTGTAGCAAAGCTACATCAGCATTTTCACGAACAAATGCGTAGAACTTTGCCATGTGGCTACGAGTTGAATTTCTTTTTCGCTGGATTTTGTCCAAGAAGCCAATGTGTTCGTGTGGCCAAATTTTTTGTCAACGAGAATGGATCTCCACTGTGGCACGAAATCTTGCAAGGGGGCGGAGTTTCATATGAGACGATTGGGATTGAAACTGCTTGCTCACGATTTCGCGTATTACTGGAGCTGAATCTTGCCGGACCACCTTGTCGGATTCATTTTGCCGTCCTGCATCGCTTACGCGACGTGATTCTTGACCCGCAAATCGATTGGGTCGATGGTGCCATCCAATATGGTGATTTTCACCAACAAGGTGAATTTAGGTTATTCGGTGCGTGTATGTTAGAAATGAGTGACGAACAACTACTTCTAAAGAACTACGTTCGAGGTACCGATCTCGAAAGTGTTCATCACCCTACAGATTACAATGACATTTATGTTAGCTACAGCTATTTGGTGCCGTTTGCTGAAGAAATTGATGCATTTGAATCTGCGTCCTACACAGCTGATGATAATCGTCGGTTCCCTTTGGATGAAATAATCACTGTATTGCCTTATGAAGAGAACTGGATGAACCATTATTCAAGTGAAGCTGAATTTCTTAAGCTTAGCTTCCCGACTGCCCATGGCATTGAGCATATCGGAAGTACAGCCGTTCCAGGCCTTCCTGCTGTGCCTGTCATCGACATAATGATCGGCCTAAACTCACTATGGCTTGAAAACCAGCCCGCAACCAGGTTGGAAGTTTTGGGTTACGCCTATGTAGGTTGCGATGGAATCCCCACACGCCGGCTCTTCCGCAAACGAACTCACATCGGGTTCAATGTCCATATTGTGGAATACGGTGGCTCATTTTGGAATTCGGCAATCAACCTTCGTAACTACCTACGCAACAATTCTGTTGCATGCGCAGGTTACTGGCAAAAAAAACTCCAAATTTTGAACTGTGGAGCATGGATGCTTCGGCGTTACAACAGGAAAAAAGTCGAAATCCTGAGGGATCTAGCAACAAAGGCGGGAAGCCCTCTATCCTGAACAAATTAATTCAGAAATAAAGCGGCATAGACCAGACTAACAACCAAAGAATCTCCGCAGCGATTGATAATCATAAAGAGGAATAACCCATGCTTGCTATTTGGGATGCCTTTAATTCAGAAGCAGCGACTATGAATCTCCAGTTCTCCCGGCTTCTTGCGTCAAATGTTATGTCATCAAAGCGGATTCCTCGATTAAAGGTCCGAAGTAATTCCGCAACTGAAAGTGCGCCAGCCATCGCACCAACAAAACTGGTAGAAACGGATTTACCCGCTATATCAAATGCTAATGCTCCACAAACTTCATTTTCTGCACCAAAGAGTTTTGCTACCCCATCATCAACATTCGGAACACGATCGTTTAGTTTTCCCCAGAGTCTTGCTGCTGTGTGTCGTTCGCTTGGAAATACATATATATCAGCTTGATCAAAGTCAGCCAGAGTTGCACCTAGACCGCATTCTATTACCAAACCGAATTTTGCCGTGTCGATATGCAGTCGCGGCGCTGCGCGATCAAAACCGCAAAAGGCAATGTGTGGTTCGTTTTCGCCGCACCTATCTGCGCTGCTAAAGTGTCTTTCTGTTAAAACTGTTTTGAACCCGAGGCATTCAAGCCAAGCTGCGGTATGACGTGTCTTTTTTGTCCCAACAGATTCCGCACCGCACAAAAGCCCGGAACCATGATTTGAGGTATCAATTACGTCAAAGTCGTGCAATAAAAATTCCACTTCTTGCGGGCGCGGGTGTGGCATGAGTGCGAGGTTCCAAATAAAGGCTTGTCCTAAATGGCCCAACCCAAGCATCCAAAATCGATTTGGAAGGTTCTGTAATCTCCGACCAATTACAGGCTGACGCCAATCTTCGCATGGATTCCACAGAGATATTCCTGATTCTAGCTCAAGCCGATTGGCTGGAAGTTGAGCCGCGCGAACAAAACAACGGTGAACCCCCATTGCTCCGGCCATAATCCCACCCAAGGCGAAATCATCATGATCGGCCACATTAAAATCTACTGGCAAAGCAAAGTCACTTACACCGCCACGCCAACTATCGCAGTACACACAGACATCGTCTTCTTTTGCAAACGCAGGAGCGGGGCCAATGTATAAAGTGTGCGTTGGCTCTTGGAGGTGGACTTGTGAATGACCGGTTATTGCTAAGGCCTGATTGAGCGTTGTCATCCCTGCCAAGGGAATCCGCAATGGGATTCCATCCGGAATCTGAACTTCAACGCCACCCAAGAACGCTCTATGCGCTGTATTTAGTGAAGTAAGAAGCGCCGCCTGAGCCGCAGCACGGAGACAGACCCCTTCCGCTAAGACAATGCGTAAGGTCAAGGTTCCTAAAAATTGCTTGGCCTGCTCGTAAGTAATACGGCGACTTTTCGCCAAGCCAATTGCTAGACGATTCGCGCAACCTGCTGTGATGCCTTGTTTCATAGTAAGGCAAGTCGAACATGCTTCTTCCAATTCTCCCATTGGCCGTCGCCACGGTAGACAAATGCACTTACTCCATTAAGATTTAATTTATTCCCCTTTGCGTAATTCGGGACGATTAAGCCAACATGGTCTATTCTTGGCATCATCGGATGCTCCTTGTCAGACTCGCTTTGGCCAGTCCATTAACCGGGATGTGTATGCACGTCAGCAATTACTCGCAAGCCGGCATCCTGGCAAATTTTTGCTAATGGAACATATCCCGATCCGTCGAATCGAATGTACCCTTCATCCAGACAGTGAGCATCAAGATCATCGTAATACACGACTCGACAAACACGACGTTCACCACCCCGAGCCAATAAAAATGCTCCGCTTTCACGGCGGCCATATCCCCGCCGACGGAGTCCACTGATCAGTGTAAGCCAAAGAGATCGTCCAATAATGATTTCAGCAGCCATGATATTCCTCCGATGCCAGAAGTTCATGCGTAAGCCGTAAATAGTGGACAATGGTTCGGGTTCGCTTCCAACCTAGACCAGGATGTTTCGTCGCCCAATCCGCATGAGCCGCCATGGCAACTCTGTCCCATGGCACATATAGCGCCACAGCATTATTCCAATCGATGCGAAATGCCATTCTTACATCAGCAATTCCTTTGGGCCATTTCGCTAAATCCAGTCGTTCATTCCGTTCTGGATTCCATACGGTAGCCGTCGGGCCCATCTCTGGGTAGTCCTTCAGAAAGAATCGAAAATGATAGCGGTCAGGAGCATTAGGCCGGATTGGCGCAGCAATCCATAGAACAACGTGTGGCCACACGACTGCATCGCTAGCCACCACGTCCCACCAACCGCGCTCGACTCCATATTGAAAGTCTGGCGTAGTCATGTGTTCCTGAAAACATTCTTGGTCGAGAGTCATCCTTGAATGCGGGATGCTGGGGTGAAGTAAAGGGTTAATTCACAGGGATGCCCATGGACAAGCGATCCTATATGCACAGCGTGCGCGAGAGGGTCGCCCTCCGCAGTAAGGCGTAGCGTGTACTTCCCACCCTTATCAACAGAAAAGTGCTCTATAACCCAGCGTAACAGTTTCCCGATTGTCGCGCCCGGACGAAAAATATGTTCTCTTTTTTCATCAACGTGGATGAATGTCACCTTGATTTGACGACACCGGTGAGCATGATAGCGCTTTCCGTGACGCTCGTGGGTCAGGTAGCGTTCGCGCGGAAGCTCTTCATCCGAATCTTCTTCAAAGATGAAGATTTCTTCTGCCTTAACATCACCAAATTTTCCAGTGGCAATTAGAATCAAAGCTAGTGCTTCGATGGTTTTGGGCTCATCCAATTCAAACGAATGGGTTTGTTCAAGTCCACCAAGGTGGACAAGGATGCGTTTTGAGGGAGTCATGATGTGTTTTTCGTTTATGGTTAAACAGTGCGACTGTCGCCTAATGTAAGCCTACATCGGCTTACACGCAAGCAAAAAAACACTTTTTTAAAATTTTATTTGGTCGAAGCTAAATGCCGAGTAGAGCATTCGATATAATGCTGAATTTTTATCGTGATCTATTCGCATAAAGTTCCTTCAGTTTTGAGGCGATTTCCTCCGGAGATAGTGAACCTGCGTTCACATGCTCAACTACTGACTGAAAAACTAATCCCAACCTTGGGCTCGACTCAGCGAGTCGTTTAAGATCACCCATTGCACTTCGCGTGTCCAAGTATTTCAATTCTTCAGGACGTGTCCCGAGCTTCTTGGCGATCCGTGTCAATATCTCGTCTGAAGGGTAGCGGCGTCCTAACTCAACATCCGAGAGGAATGGGGCTGATATACTAACAGCTCGCGCAAGTTCACGTAACGAAATACCTGTCTTTTTGCGCAGTTCACGCAATTTTCCTCCTAAAGCGATTTCATTCGTCATGCAGTAGCTTATGACAGCTAACAGAGCAGCGTCAAGGTGTATTTTAAAAGAACGCTGACAGAAAGCAAAAATGGATTCGTTAGGTGTTGCATTGTCCACGAACGTTTTGATATTGACTTGCTTGGCCTGTTTTATGCTTCAATGCTTGCGCCTTGATGAATTCTCACCCTCAAGCGTTTACTATGGACCCCAAAGCGACATCCATTTATGCAAGCCCAAAAGAAGTCGCTGGGAAAATCGCTGCCCGCACAGGGGGGAGCCCTTCGACTATTTCCGTCCAAATGGTAGGCTCTCGTGAAGTTGAGAAGTTCATCTCCCGAGTTTTGAAGGCAAAAAAGAATATCCGTAAAGTAAAATTGCAACTGGATTGACTTCGCCTCAAAAGTTTCTAGCCTTGATATTCAATGTCAAGACTGGTGGCACCAAACGGCATAGCGGAAATCGTTGCTCTTGAGCAGCCATTTTCAAATTTTTCCTACGCCGAAGAACACTTCCAGGGAAGTTTTCCAATCCGTCGGCTATTTTCTCAAGCACGCGGACGTAAGTGTAAAACCCTCGTTATTGAGGATGTTCCGCCGGCCGCAGCAGTTGAGGACGAAAACACTGAAATTCGTGAACTTTTCCCGGATTACCAAATGGCGGGTCTAAAACGCCTATCATTTTGGCTCACTAAGTTTTCTGATTCCGATGCCCTCAGTACCATCAGTGCCTCTGAATGTATTGGTTATGCGTTGTTGAAACACGATGTCTGTCCCATACGAAAGCTAGATTTATGGCACGTCTTCGAATCCGCCATTGCTAAATACGATCACCCTCACAACTACACTCCTTGTGCAAAGCCAATTTCATTTCGTGTTGGGCAAAGGGAATTTAGCGTCTCAGCGGTTTTTTATTGTCAACAAAATCGTCTAAACAAAGCTTGCGCGCAGGTAGCTTTGCGAAGCATATGTGCGACTTATCTGTCGGATTTCGATCTTTCATTTAAGCGCATCAACGACTTCGCATTTGTTCAGCCAGAGGCACGCACGCCTTGGGTAGGACTCCAAATTAATCAAATTGTTCGCGTATTGGATGGCCTTGGCATTCCATTTGATGAGACCTATTACGACCCAAATAAGCGCGGCAGGAAAACATTCCGAGAATCCTTTCCCTACCAACGGATTTTGTATAGCGGTGTTGAATCCGGTATGGGGGGACTGTTAGCCTTTATGATGCGAGGGCGTGGAGCTACAAATGTTGGCCATATGATTCCTTTATTCGGCCATACTTTCAACGAAGATGCGTGGGCGCCACATGCTCACGTCGAATATTTTAACGTTGGTGAAGAAATCCGCTTTATACCAAGTGATGCTTGGTTGAGCAGTTTTATTGTCCATGATGACAATTTCGGGTCAAACCTGTGTATCCCCAAGGCATACTTGCCGAAAGAAGCAGTTCGATACGTCATCGCATTACTACCCCCTGGGTTTGTCTACCCAGGTCTTTATGCCGAGCTTTCCGCTGCGGATTGTTTTTACTCCATGATTCCAAAGATTCCTAACCCAACGAATCCGTGGATTACACGTCTTCTAGGTTACTACGAAGACAAGAGACTTATTCTCCGCCATGTTCCAATTACGAAAGATGGGTACCTAACCCATCTGAGCACGATGAGTGATTGGGATGGAGGAAGTGAAAACAGCGAAATCCTACGGCATTTGCGTGAAACAAATTTTGCGGATAAAATGTGGATGATCGAACTATCTGTACCCGACCTCTTTTCTACGAACAAACGCAAAATCGGGGAACTACTTTTTGCTGCCGACAAATTCTACACAAATAAAACAGATTTCACTCTTTTCGTTTTGGCTAGATTTCCTGGCATTTATATGTTTTTTAACGAGTTTAACGCCCAAGGAGTGCCTGAATTTGTTATGAATGAAAGCTGGATTAAGTCGCATACGCCACTGTTTGGCACGCGTTAGCGGGGTTTAGGGCTCGCGCGTAGTGGGCCTTGTTTTGCTTTCGATGTTTTCGGGCCGCGCTGTACGCAGGGGTCTTCCCCCTGCACCCCGCATTGTAAAAGAACTTCGGTTGCAACACGTCCGCTGACGAAAATCTTAGTAGAGTCTTTTAGGAGCAATTGACTTTACAGTAATCGTGCAGAGGCACATGTTATTCTTATTGTATGTATAAAGACACGACAGGTAAGTTGGTCTACTCCCCAACCGATTTGATTCGGTTCATGGAATCGCCTTTTGCTAGTTGGATGGAGCGCCTACACCTGGAGCATCCAGGACGGGCCGAACCTGACCCTGAAAACGAAGAGCGGAAATTAATTGCGACAACTGGGGACATTCACGAGAAAAAGTTTCTTGAAAACTTGCAGGCACAACACAAAGACGTTTGCATTATTATTAAGAATGACTCTGCCATTCAAAGCACTCTTGCCGCAATTAAAGCCAATCGGGAAATTATCTATCAGGCGTGTTTGGAGTTAAAACCCTTTCGGGGTTACGCAGATTTTCTGGTGCGCAGCATGGATACATCCGCCGGAACTCCCCATTACGAATTGCTGGACACCAAACTGGCACGGAAGACAAAGCCTTATTATTTGATTCAACTATGTTGTTACGCAGAAATGTTAGCTGCGGTGCAAGGGCAATTGCCTGCAAAGTTGCAGGTAGCTTTGGGCGATAACTCAATTCAAGAATTTTGCACGGCAGATTTCTTCCATTATTATCTAATGCTCAAAGAGGCTTTTCTGCGGCAGATGAAGGATTTTAATCCCGAACAACAACCACTGCCAGAACCGCGAGCCGACCATGGCCGCTGGGCCTCATATGCGGAAAAAATGCTTTTGGCGTCAGATCACTTAGTCCAAGTGGCAGGAATCACCGTAGGGCAAATCAAGAAATTGAATGCCGCAGGCATCACAACCGTTGCAGAACTTGCGCAATCCACTGACATAGTTGTTCCAAAATTTCAAACCGACATTTTAACACGGTTGTGTGAGCAAGCTTCTCTTCAAGTTCAGACGCGGGAACTCAGAGCCAAGGCGAAACCTGATGAAACTATCACTCCGGTTTATCGTGTTATTTCGCCCTCAGCAGATCAACCCCGTGGAGGGCTTGCGCTACTCCCTCTTTCAAGTCCCCTCGATGTATATTTCGACATGGAGGGCTTCCCTTTGGTGGAAGGCGGTTTGGAATATCTTTTTGGTGCAACCTATCTTGAAAATGGAAAACCTATCTTTGTTGACTGGTGGGCGCATGACGCACTTGGAGAAAAATCTGCCTTGGAGGGCTTCATTGATTGGGCATACGCGCGATGGAAGGCCGATCCTTCTATGCACATTTATCACTACGCGAGCTATGAAGTTAGTGCAGTCAGACGACTGATGGGAAAATACGCTACTCGGGAGGATGAAGTCGACGATCTGCTACGCCATGAAGTTTTCGTAGACCTTTTTCAAATAGTGCGCCAAGGATTGCGAGTAGGCGAACCAAATTACTCTATTAAGTCCATTGAGCACTTATACCGGCCAATGCGTAAAGGCGGAGTGGGAACCGCAGGAGAATCCATGGTCTACTACGCTTATTGGTTGGAAAGTGGAGAATCCCCAAAGTGGCAAGATTCACCGATTCTTAATAGCATTCGTGAATATAATCGGGACGACTGCGAATCTACCTGGCTACTTGCTGAATGGCTGCGAGCACGCCAGAAAGAAAACAGCATTCATTACCAACCTCCACATGCTAAGGAGGATGAACCGGCTGGCAACGACCCTGAAAAGGAAGCGCAAATCATTGCTTATGCCGAGTTAAACGCCCACCTCACCAAAAAAGCCAATGAAGACAGCGATGCGGAAAGCCGCCAAATCGCCGGACTATTGAAAGATATTTTGGAATTCCACCGACGGGAAGAAAAACCAACGTGGTGGCAGATGTTCGAGAGAGCTTCCCTTACCCACGAGGAATTAAAGGACGACTTGAATTGCATAGGCGATGCCACTCTAGTTTCTGGATCACCAGAGGCAGTGAAACAATCGTTCGTTTTTACCTACCGCTTTGACCCCTGGCAAGAAACCAAGATAAATGTCGGTGACCGGGTTATGTTCAACCATAATATCAATGCAAAAGCAGAAGTGGTGGAATTAGACGGAGACAATGGTCAACTCAAAATTAAAATTGGGAAAAAAGCGTTAAGTGAAAAACTCGATGGTCAGGCACCGTCACACACATCATTTTTACCGGTAGAACATGTCCCAGCCGTGGGAATCAAACAGGCGATTTTTGATACGGCAGCAGCATGGAACAGCCAACATCAATTACCGAATGCTTTGCGACGGTTTTTACTTCGTCAACCGCCTCATCTGCCTGACCAAAAGAAAGACGAACCCCTAGCCCGAGACGGAGAAGAAATGGTAGCAACCGCAGTTAGGATTGTTTCAGCAATGGAAGATTCTACGTTGTGCCTACAAGGGCCGCCAGGCACAGGAAAAACTTTTACCGCTGCCCGCATGATAGCAGCGTTACTTTCCCATGGAAAAAAAGTGGGAATCACTTCCAACAGCCATAAGGCTATCACTAATTTATTGTCCGCGATCCAAGAGGTGCCGGATTGTAACCTGCATGGAATTAAAGTCGGAGGAGATACCAATGACCCAGAGTTAGCAAAATGTCCCGGCATCGCCTACGTGCAATCGACGAGCGAAGCCCATAGTGAATTCTCTGGAGGTGGTGTAGCTGGAACAGCTTGGCTCTTTGTGCGTCCAGAATGGGAAAAAGAATTGGATTACCTTTTTGTGGATGAAGCTGGGCAAGTTTCTTTAGCTAATCTGGTCGCGATGTCTCGTTGTGCGCGTAACTTGGTACTTCTTGGTGATCAAATGCAATTACAGCAACCGGTGCAAGGTTCTCATCCCGGCGAAAGCGGCTTAGCAGCATTGGAATACTACCTGAACGGTCATGCAACAATTCCTTCGACTCTAGGACTTTTCCTCCCCGAGACCCGGCGCTTACATCCCGCAATTTGCAAGTTCATTTCAGAACTCGTTTATGAAGGGCGCTTAAAATCTTGTGTAGGTAATGAAATGCGGAAGATTATTGTTCCCGGAACAAGTGGAGAGATAGAGGCATTCAGTCGAGAAGCGGGACTCTATTTTATCCCAGTGATACACGACGGAAATATTCAATCTAGCGACGAAGAAGCGGATAAAATTGTGCGATTAGCAACCTCCTTGTTGGGCCGAAGCGTGACTAACGAAAAAGGCCAGCCCGCCGGTGCAATAGGATGGGCAGACATGCTTTTTGTTGCGCCTTACAACTTGCAAGTGCGCAAGTTGCGCGAACGTCTTCCAAGCGAGGCCCGCGTCGGAAGTGTGGACAAATTTCAGGGTCAAGAAGCGGAAATAGTATTCATTTCACTTTGTTCAAGTTTTGGAGAATATGGCAGTCGCGGTATTGAGTTCATCCTCGACCAAAACCGTATGAATGTGGCTATCTCTCGCGCACGCGTCCTTGCAATAGTTGTTGGTGACTCTAGGATTGCCACAACTCCTTGCACGACCATCGATTCCATGCGTCGTCTCAATCTGCTTTGCCGGTTGGTGCTTGAACACAGCTACAAATGAAGCACTGAACCAACGTTTACAAGATAGCTGACCTCGCCGGCACCGAGCGCATTGAGCTTCCACACCTACTTGAGGCTATTCAATACCGTTCCCTTGACCGCGCTCTTTTTTGTTAGTCCGATTCCCGATTCCACGCCTGCACATTATGCGCGAAGATCGGAAAGAATGGTTTCGGGGCTTTCAACGTTTATTAAGAGAATATTTAGCATCAGGCGAATGGAAAAGCGAACGCCCTCGCGCTCGGTTAAAATCGAGTTTAGGGTAATTGGACGGTCTTGTGAGTAATCTTTAGGAAAATTGATTGTCACATAAATCATCTCCTTAGCAGCCGAATCGAAGAAGCGATACTTCACTTGAGGCTTGCCCTCATACTCGGTCAGAAATTTGTGGATTTTACCTTTGCGTTCCCACGTTGCCAATTGCTGGTCAATCGACACAGTGTCCCATGAATCGAAGAGCGGAAAGTGTGCGAATAAATGTCGCACAAAAGAAAATAGCCGCTCACCAAGATCGTGTTCGACGGGTCGTGATGCCTTCTTTTTGTCGAGAGTGTGCTTAAGCGCCTCATACTGGATTAGCTCTGCATAGACGGCAAAAATGTCGCGGATGCGATGAAATCGGTAAAGTGGGGTCTGCTCCCAAAACGGTTTGCTCTCAATCTCTTTGTAGAGGTCGAGAAAGCGATTGTAACCGCGAGTAAGAAAAACCTCCTCAGCGGGATTTGGCTTGAGATTGCACATGGCGCATTGCAAAACCGAACGGTTTCATTCTATGAAATCATTTTCCTGTGTTTTTGCAAGGAGAGTGTGAATCCAATCGAAACCCAGAATTCAAGCATGGTCGTGCAAGGAGTTGTGGCAATCCTATGAGCAAGGTTTCTGTCGTTATTGAATAGGCCCGTTTCAAGCTTTCGAGTGGCATCGCGCACCCTTGATGAGGCTGGGTAGCATCACCCGTGTCCACTACATTTGACGGCCATCGATTCCATGCGTCGTCTCAATCTGCTTTGCCGGTTGGTGCTTGAACACAGCTACAAATGAAGCACTGAGCTAATGTTTACCAGATATGCGCCCCTTGGAGTCCGCTCCCCTCTCTCCCATCCGGCAAGAGTTGATTGGTCAATGCCGAGGACTTTTGCAAAGACCTTTTGAGTCCACCCTTTGCCCTGCCGATACCAGACCAACTGTGCCCGTAGAGCTTCCGGCTTTGGAGTGGGGTTATAACCCAGGAAGGCGATGATAGCCGGGATGAATTTGACCTCTGGCGACACCCTTCCATCCTCCCAATTCCATACGCTTGCCTCCACAACACCGATGCGTTGACCCACTTCCCTTTGCAGGAGCTTGAGATCGAGGCGACGCTTCCGAAGGTGGTCACCCAGCGTTTTTAACTCCTTTGGATAATCACAACTCTTTGGTTTTGAGGCTGTTAGCTTGAAGCCTAAAAAGGTCAACGAACGGATGCCCCTGCGGGTATCTGGGCGACACGAAACGCGAGTGTCGCTGCACCGTGCCCAACATCCAGCGCTACCGCTCGCGCATCTCTGGGCCGTTGCTCGACCGCATTGACCTGCACGTCGAAGCGCCCTCGCTGCCTTTGACCGAAATGCAAAATGCCACCCCCGGCGAAACCTCCGCCGCCATGCGCGAACGCATCGTCGCCGCCCGCGTGCGCCAGGCGAAACGTTTCGCCGACGCCAAGACCCACCTCACCTCCTGCAACGCCCGCATGACGCACACGGAAATCCGCACGCACTGCGCGATTGACCAAGCCCAGGCCGAATTACTCGCGCAGGCGATGGAACAGCTTTCGCTCTCCGCCCGCGCGTATGACCGCATTTTAAAAGTTGCTCGCACAATTGCGGATTTGGCGGGCACGGAAAATATCGAAGCGCCTCACCTGCTCGAAGCCATCCAATACCGCTCACTTGACCGGGCATTGTTCTATTAGGTCGTAATCGCAAATTACGTGATTGCTAAAGCCCAGGTGAATTGGTCGCCCCAGTCAAAAACAATTTTCGCTCTCGACGTTCCTCAAAATTAAATTCTTTTGAGGATAATAATTCGGAGTGAATGAAACAAGTCGCCTCGAAAAGACTCTGTGCCGATGCGTTCAGGGGTTGTTTTATTGAGAGCATCAAGGCATGGACTAAATTCCCACCCCCGAACCTCCGGTGACCCCAAAAAACAAATAAAAGCCAGTTCAGTTTTGCTTCTTAGGAGGACACGGCTAAACTAGCGGATGAACTATGCCAGTCACCTCGCTTGAACAAATCATCCCGCAGCTCCGGGACGCCGTCGGCCCCGTCATTTTGATTTCCGGCGTCGGCCTGTTGCTGCTGACCTTGACCAACCGCCTCGGCCGCGCGATTGACCGCGCCCGGCAAAAAACGCATGAACTGGCCGCGCAAACCGGCCTTGACCGGGCACGGACGCGGGCACAGGTGGACATCATTTACCGCCGCGCCCGGCTTATCCGGCTGGCGATTTTGTTTTCCGTGACGAGCGCGCTGTTGGCGGCGGTGCTTGTGGTGACGATGTTCGTCTCGGCCTGGCTGCAATGGCAACTAGGCTGGCCGCTGGGTGTGATTTTTGTGGGTTGTCTGCTTTCGCTCTGCGCATCGCTCATCACATTCATGGGCGACATCAATCTTTCCTTGCATGCGTTGAAGCTGGAATTGAGCATGAACAACGTCAATCGTTCGCTACAGGCGTTGGAGTCGGAAGAGAAAACAGCTAAAAAATAATACCGACTGAAAAATCTTCAGGCGATTATGCCCACACCAAATGTCAGACATAGCCTGCAGTATACCCATCCAATTTTCACTCAGCCCAGCTGGCTGGCCCTGTTCGTTGGGATTAAACGTATAATTAAGCGTTGTGTGGTGCTTGGGTCCTGCCCTGATTTCATTTTCAAATTGCATGGGCTGGATGCCATGCTATTCGCCGACCAGCCACGGGTCTGTCCCCAGTGTGCCAACCAGTGTCTCGACGTAGCCGGGGGCTTCGACTTGGGTCAGGGTCTCACGCACGGCGGCCAAGCGGGCGGCTAGATCGAGCGTCTGAGACACTTCGCCATGCGATGCCCGAGCCAGAAAGGTTTCGAGGCTGGCAATACCGCGGCGCAAATGGTCGGCCTCGACCTGCTGGCGGGTGCAGAGCCTTGCGTGATACCATTCGCTCGCCAGCAGCGACTCGCGCGTAAAGAGGCTGCGGATATCCGGATGGCTGAGGTCTTTGCCCTCGAATTGGCCGCGTGCCATGATGTGCAACAGGGCGTGCAAGGGTGGGCAGGCTCCGGCGATGGAGTCATCCTCGAAATACAATGCTGCCGCCACGCGGTGGGTTTCGACGATCACTTCCATGCTTTCGGCAAAAACATCGACGTCCTGCAATTCGGGACGCAGCATTTCCTCGGTAAAGACGCTGGAGGGATTCGCAAAAATGCGCGCGAAATATTCCCGCACGAATTTGCCGTTGATTCGGTAGCCCAGGCGGCTGGCTCGCACCAATTTTCCCTTATGCGTAAAATCTTGGCAGCGCTCCAGCGCGCTTTCGCAAAGGAGGTTTTGCGGGTCGCGTTCGTCTGGCCGCATGCGGCTCCAGACCTCGGGAATCAATAGCGTAACATCGTGGTCCACCCGGTATTTGGAACCAGGCAACCGGCAGAGGTGACCCAGCCGCTATACCCGGAAACCAGATACGAAACCAGCGCGTTATTCAAATCGGTGATGGCGCACAAGGCATTGAAGGGACCCTTTGTCAGCGCGCCTTCTGAACCGGCACCGGTCGTCGAGGGCGACTTGCCGGTCATGCTAGCGATGAACTCCATGAACAGCTCGGGCAGATCGAAATAGTGAATGGGCACCGTAAACGCACAGCGGGCGCACGCCCTCTTCAGGCGGGTTGTTGCGCCGCCCGGCCAGGACGGCATTGACGGGAAACCGCACTGGCTCGCGCAGGGGAATGCGCCGGAACAACCGCGCCCCCAACTGGGCCAGGTAATAATCGCGCGGGCGCACCAGGTCCTGCCGGTCCTGCAAAAAACGGGGATTCTTGCTTGGCTTGCCACCGACGAGCCGCGGGTTGGCCGACGACACTACATATGTCGGCTTACTGTCGCGCAAAAAGCCCTCCAACAAATCCCGCATCGGCGCGGTGAACCGGTGAAACTGAATCGTGTCCCCGGCCATTTCCTGCACTTTCAGTCGCGTGAGTGGCTCAAAGTTGGAGATGAAATTGCCCGGCTTGGCGAGGTCGGCCTCGGTGGCCTTGTCGTAGCCACGCACAATGGCATCATCCGGTCGTTGAAACAGACGGTACTCACAGTTTTGCGCAAACTTGACCGACGGATTCCGGTAGAGGGGATTCAGGCCCTTGATCAGCTTGCGCGGCACGGTGACCGATGCAGTAATGTCGTCCTCCGTCTGCACCTTGCGCGCGGGGAAGAAGTCCTTGCGCAACCCAAAGATGCGCCAAGAGTCATCCTCGGTATAACCCACGCGCAGGTAGTGGGTTGTCATTTTCGCATTGTTATATTTCAACTCATTGCCCGGGGCGCCATTGATGAGGTCCACCCGAAATCGGTCGCGCCAGCCGACCTCACCCCATTCCGGCTTGTAGACGCGCTTGACGATGAATAACAGCTCCTTTATGTAGTAGGGAATTCCGGCGATCCACGCATTGTACTCATCAGTGTATTCCGGGGAGGGCATCATCAGCTTGATGACAGAGCCCAGAGAGCGCTTGGGACTGAGCAGGGGGCGACCGTGCGGCTTGCAGCGGGCGGGGTCGCGGAAACGCATTCCGAATTCCCTGTGAATGATACCCTCCACCTGGTCGAGGTCGCGCGCGAAATCCGCCACTATCACGGGACCGTCGATGACGGCGTCAAACAGGCTTTTGGATATTTCCGATTTTCCGCCGCCGGAAACCGTGCAGGGCTTGTGGCAAAAAGTTCCCTCGGCGGTAGTGCCCACGAGCCGCCAGCGCCGCCCTTCCCGGGGCCGCAGCATTTCGATCTTGTAGCCACTTGGCATGATGTAAGTGACCCCGGGCTGCAGGCGTAGCGAATGCAGCGCCTCTTCTCTCTTCCATGTGATGGTTTGTTCGCGCAGTGAAAAATACGCCTCGCGCGGGATGAACACAATGTCCGGGTAATTTTTGTCCACCGCATAACCATCGGGGTGCACCTCGAGAAATTCGCCGTACGACTTCACCAGGCCGTCGAAGGAATGATTCAGCTCCGGGTCAAGTTCAGTCAGTTTGAAATCCTCGCCCAAATCGTAGCATGGGAAGGCGATGGCGCCGCCGGCGTGCTCTTCTTCGGCCTGGCCATGCAAGTTGGCCGCAAAACTGATCTGCGTTTTGACCTCCTTTTTGCAATACCCGTAATAATTGTCGGCGATGATCGTCACGATCACCCCACGCCGGTCGCGGGCGGTAACCTTGAACGCCGAGCCGTTGTTGTAGCGCTCGTGCGGTTCCTTCCAGCACATCCCGGCCCTGCGCAGGTGATCCGGAGCGTCCTCATACGCCGGGAGACCCAGGGCGCGCTTGGTGCAATTGACCAGGTGAGGCGCCAGAATCACGCAGCCAGTGTGGCCGGACCAGCCCTCGGGGTCCAACGCGGCGTCGTTTTCCGCCAAGTCGGGATGGCCCGCATTGCCAAAAATGGATTCGACGAAATCGAGATTGCTGACCAGGTTGCCTGGCGCAAAAAAACGCACCTCCATAGTTTTAGCGCGCGCCAGCCCCGGCACTTCCGGCACCACCAGCGGTCGCAACATCAACGAAACCCACAATCGCGCCTGGGCCTCTTGGCTACTCGTGAACGGCAGACGCAGTAATTCCTCGGGTGGGTTGAACGCTTCTTCCAATAAACGCGCAAAGACATTTTTCGGCACGGGCACCTTGTCCGCTGGAATCGGCAGCCCGCCCTCGCAGACGTGGAACACGCCCTGCGTAGTGCGACGGTCGTTGGTCGGATTATGCAGCAACCCCTGGCGAACCCGATAGGTTTTTAAGATGCTCGACTCAAAAAGATCGCGGTCCGGGGGCAGTGACAACAACCGTGCCAACCCATGACGGTCCAACACCAGCGTACCGTGCGGGAGCAGGGGCGCTCCGTTGGGGCGCTCCGTTACCAGATAAGCGTCCAGAAACGCCTGGATGCGTCCATCCACCGGATTATGCCGATCAGCCAGCAATCTCGCCTGTTCCTGAAAATCGGCCAGCAAGGGCTGCGCCAGCTGTAGCAAAGGATAATCCTTTGCCGAGCCGAAGATCGGCGCGCCAACGCCGGCGAGCTTCAGGTTGGCGTATTCCAACAAACCGGCGTCGGTCTCCCCGCGCAGGGGCGCATCCGGGTCAAACCCAATGGCCGTTTTGAGATCAAAGGAGCAATTTGCGCTCATAGGAGTAGAAAGTTAAGGAAACTGCGTGGGCACCCGCCCTAGCAAAGTAGAACCGCCGTGCCGCCCTGAGCGGTCGTCGGAAGCTTGCTTCGCAGAGCACATGGCGTTCCCAATTTTACCTGGATTACGCCGACAACTGGTTCTGGTTCTGTTTGCATACCCACGTCCCGCCCCGTATCAGTGCGCGTCAGGGCTTACGAAGACTGTAATTTTGTTCATGTATTTGCCCGTTGGCTGCCGTTCTCCCCGCTCCCAACGAGCAAGGGTTGTCGGGTCAACGCCGAGGACTTTAGCATATTCATTTTGAGTCCAGCCCTTGCCCTTCCGATACCAGACCAACTGTTCTGGTATGCCTTCAGGCTTAGGCTTCGGGTTGTAACCAAGAAAGGCAATGATCGCCGGAATGAATTTGACCGCCGGGGTGACCCAATTATTCTCCCAATTCCATGCGTCAGAAACTGAACCCCCGATTCGTTGCCCCACTTCCTTTTGTAGGAGTTTCAGGTCGCCGACGCCAAAACGCACCTCACCTCTTGCAACTCCCGCATGACGCACACGGAAATCCGCACGCATTGCGCGATAGACAAAACCCAGGCCGAATTGCTTGCACAAGCGATGGAGCAACTCTCCCTTTCCGCCCGCGCGTATGACCGCATTCTCAAAGTCGCCCGCACCATTGCCGACCTTGCAGGGACCGAAAACATCGAAGCCACGCATCTGCTCGAAGCCATTCAATATCGCAGTTTGGACCGGGCGTTATTTTATTAAAAAGCAACTACATAGGTCCGGCTGTGGAAATTGATCGCGGCGTGCGCGCCATCACAAAAGGGCTTGTTCTGCGACGCGCCGCAGCGACATAAGGTCACGCGGTTGCGCCGTTCGTATTTAAACCCATCGGCACTAATCACCTGGATGCCGCCACGTAGCCAGATCGGCCCGGAACAATCCTTGGCGGGGTCTTCTATCAAGGAGATGGACGGTTCGTATTTCGGTTCGATGGGCTGGCCCGTCGCGTTGTCCCACGCCACCAGCCGTCCCGAAGGGCAGTCGCAAGCCTCCTGCACAAAATCTTTCCGCGCCTGCGGGGCGTCGGTTTGGTTCACCAGATTCCAAATCCGGCCCTTCGGATCGCAGAAACGCGCAAAGGCACACAGACTGTCCGCATCCGTCAACGACATCGCGGGTCCTTTCATTACGTTGGCCTGTTTGAGATAATCCTCACGGCTCGCGTTTTCGGTGCCGTCAAAGGCGGCTTTCGCGTGCGCGCCATCGCAAAACGGCTTGTTCGCGCTCTGTCCGCAGCGACACAATGCGTATTTCTCCTGCGCCGGGAATTTTGCACCCTTTTCCCATTTGACGGAATCGCCTTCCTGGTTGGTGCCGATGATTTCTGTGGCCAGAGGCAGGTTCCCCGAAACCAAGTAGGGACCGTCTTTCGTGATCTCAACCGTGGGTGCTGCGGGTGTCGTTTTATTCTTGGGAGACGGGTTGTTAATAGCAGGCCGGTTGAAAGCGTGCCGCATCTGCCGAGTCTTTACAATTGGAAAAACGCGGCCAACAAAATTATGGCCACCTTGGATCGGGCGTTGTTTTTATTGAAAGAGGCGTGGACACTCCCCCACCCAGCGCCCTGGCAGCCCCCAAAAAGCAAATTTCCATCAAGTCAATTACTCATCGTTTAACCCCTTGCCCTTGAGAATTTGCGGCGTGCATTTTTCAATCCTTGTCTCCCGGGTCTTGGATTGTTTGGCCGCCGAAAAATAAAAAAGGTAGCCCCGCTGCCGTCCCGGCGTCAGCGCGGCAAAAGCGGTTTTCAAGGCCGGGCTTTCCTTGAATTTATTTTTCAATTCCTCGGGAACCTTGAACTCCGCGGTCGTTTTTAATTTCACCTTCAAGCCGGCTTTTTCCACCGCCACGGCTTCCTGGACATAGGCTTTCAAGACGGGCGCCAACTCCGCTATTTCCCGAACATTGGCAAAGCGAATCTGCCGCGCCGACTGCACATGCTCCGTTTGCTGGATGAGAACTATATGCGTGTCCTTCAATAACGCGCCCTTGAAAAACAGCAGCGCGCAGTATTCCTTGAAACAATGGATTAAAACGATGTTGCTGCCCTGCGACGTGTAACAAGGCCAGCCCCATTTCAATTCTTCGGTCAGCCCGCAGCCCAGCATGATCCGGCGTAATTGCTCCACTGCTTCCCGCCACTTTTCGGCTCGACTTAGGCATGCATCAACCTTTGGATTCGTTCGATTCATTTATTGTTACTTTAACCCCCGCCCGCTCAGCCAAGTCAACCCTCAAAAAGGCAATTTCCCCTCGGCTTATGAAACCGGCCAAGCCGCCAGCAAACCCGCCCACGATTCGCTTCAGCGCCGAGTTGGTCCGGCCTGCGGCAACCGCCAAGAATGGGTCGGGGACCCTGCTCACCCTGCCCAAAAGCGCGAGTGCAAAGCTGCCGTCGCGCGGCCTGACGACGGTGGAGGGAACGATCAACGGCTTTCCGTTTCGAGCCGCCCTCGAGCCCGACGGCCAGGGCAGTCACTTTCTTAAGGTTAACCAAGCCCTGCACGCTGCCGCCGACGCCGACGCGGGCGACCCGGTCACGGTGGAGATCACGCGCGCCGGAGATGAACCGGCGACCAGGATGCCCGAGGATTTGCGCCAAGCCCTGGCCGCCGCCCCGCGCGCGCAGGCCCTGTGGACGGATATCACACCCAACGCGCGCCAGAACTGGATTCTCTGGCTCAGCTCCGGCAAGCTCCCGGAAACGCGCAAAATCCGGATCGAAAAAGCCTGCTCGATGCTCGCCGCGGGCAAACGGCGCGTCTGTTGTTTTGGCGGATTAAGCTGGCTGCGAAAAGACCACCCCACCGCCGGTGAAAGCTGGGCGCATTTGCCGAACTCAAAGTAAGATTATTCAGCAAAAGCATATTCCTTATACGCTTTCATGTCGTAGCGGAGCGCAGCTAGTATCACTGAGCGTTTTGTAAACATCTTTGCTTTTAATTCGGGCTTGGCCTTAAAAAGACCATCTATGTCGATAATTGAGGCAACTTGGTCAACCATTGCCCGCGCAAGTGCCGTTTCACTTGCATTTGTCGTAGCTTCTGGCTGTGACCGCGGTTTCGTCAATCCAGTGCAGTCCTCCCGCGATTTAGCAAGAGGCTCAAGAATGAAGGCCAGTGAGAGCATATCCCTTGCAGAATGTTTGACGCTGTAACTATAACTTGGCAGCATTCGAACTGAGACGGCATACGAATGTGCCATCATATAGTGAAGCAGCCATTTTGCCAAATGCTCCCGCAAAGATCGAGATTGATTACATCAAACGGCGCGAATTGAGACACATAATCTTCCCGATCAATCTTCGTCCTTTGGGACTCAATGATGCATCTCGCCTATGATCGTATTGAACCCCGCACGGGAAAATCCATGGTCAAGGCCGCCGCAGCCGCAAAATAAACTGATCACTTCGAGAGACATAGATGTGGGGTATTCAAAATTTAAATTCCAAGGAAGGTGCCTCCTGCAGATCAAAAATACCGGGAGACTATTTGGGATGCAAGCACAACGACAAAGCGCCGTTTACTTTATACCGGTGGATAGTACATGATTTCCTCGCGCACGAGAGGGGGTATGAGAATTCCGTTCTTGTTGGAATTAAGCAACTTACACTATGATCGATGTTTGCCAAAAAATCATGCCTCCAGCTCCACCCTCGCCTCACGGCTTGGGCACACCCAGGCTGGCTTGCAGGATCGAAACCAGGTCGTCCGCGTCGTTCGGCTCGGGGTTGACCCAATGCGAGCCGAAAACGAGTTTGGGGACGGCGTCGCCGCCGGTGTCGCCGAAGAGCCGCACGGAGGTTTGCAGATACTGGGCGATCCAGGGGTCGGCCCGGGCGGCGGCAAACTTCGCCGAGCCGACTAATTCAACGGCTTTGGCCTGGGCGGCGTCGAGGCTGCGCGCGTGCCAGGGTTGGCCCGGCTCTGGCGAGAACATCCAGCGGTCGAAAGCCGGAAACGCCTCGCGGTCGGCCACCCAAACCGCCAGCGCAATTTTGGTCAGTTCGCAGGAGTCCTTGAACTCATCCACGTCGCGGGGGATATACGGGTTGCAGTGGGTGTTCAAGGGCGCCGGAAACACGGCAAACGCCAGCTTGCCGTCATAGCGGCGAACCACCTCATCCAGCATAGAGTGCAATTTCTGGCAATGGGGGCATTCATAATCAAAGAGCAGGATGACGACGCGGGGGGCGTCCGGCGAACCGACCAGCGGCACGGTGTGGGGATCAAAAGCCGCCAGGTTATTTTCGTGCGACTCACCCCCGCGAAAAACGCCCGCAGGCGTGAAGACGACTTGGGCCGCCGCCAGAATGCCGGCCAGAAGCACGCCGTTAAGGGCCAGGCCGACTGCGGGCCAAGGGCCAATCACGCGCCGAGTGGAGACCGAGGAATCATCTCGGCTTGGCGCTGTGGAATTCGCAAGCGCGGCATCAGTGGCCTCGTCATCGGGTTGCCGGGGCGCCCGCCAGACCACCAACGCCGCCAACACCAGCCCGGTGATATGCGTGACCATGCAATAGGGGCAAAAGGCCCCGATGAACCATTTCTGCACGATAATGAACCACATGGCGCTGCCGGCGGCCGCCCCGACCAGCACCAACATCGCGCGCCACGCCAGCCGCCGGACCGGCGCCGCCGTGTCCGGCCCAATGGAAAGACTGGCGAACAGCATCGCCAGATACGCCCCCGCCGCCAGCCCGCTGACCGGCAACACCCCCCCGACCGCCGACCACCGGCTGCCGAGCACTTGGTCGCACGGACTCCCGCCGCCGCAGCCGATCACCGACCCGCCCATCACATAATGCCAGCCCAGGTAGGAACTCAACGCCAGCGCCAGCGCGCTCAAACCCGTCAAGACCCAGCGCCACCAAGGCCAGGATTGGCGAAAAGGAGACCCCATGGGAGTTAGGGGAAGGATGGGAGTTAGGGGAGTTATGCGGGGCGTCGGCCAGCAACGCCCCTGCCGTTTGCGTCCACCCTAAACTCCTTGGTTTGGTGCACCGGGCGTGGCGGTTTGCAACTTGAAATCGGCGCAGTTGCTGTCGGTGTCGGCGCCGTCCGTGGTGCGGCTCGCGCTCCGGTTGGGCGCGCCGGCGGCTGGAGCCGTGCCCCCCCGCCGGCCACCCCGGCCACCCGCGGCGGGCGAAGCCACGAAGCAGCCGTTCTTCCCTGCTCCCGAGGCGGCCTGGTAACCCTTGGCGGCCCAAGGGTCAACGAGGCCGCCATAATTGAGACTGTCCACAACCAAGCCGGCGGCGTCGCGCAGCACCATGCTGCCGGCGTTGGCAAGGGCGGGGCCTCCGAACCACTGGTTGGGCGCCGCCGCGCCTTGGTAGCCCTCGGTCGTGACCGCGGCGTCGCGCACAACCGCGTTGATCGCGTGGTCACCGGCCAAGGGGCTGTCGAGGGTGAGGCCGGCGCCGAGTGGCTGGATCGGCTCGTTGCTCGAATGGGCAAACGCCGTCGCCGGCTGGAAAGTGATCCCCGTTCCCCGGACGCTAAAGGGCAGGTTGTTCGCGTGGTTGAACTTCAGCGGCGCGGCCAGTTCGACCGTGCTCGGCGCGCCCCCACGGCCGCGGCCGCCGCCGACGGCCGGCGCGCTAACGCCCGTGACCGTGACGGTCTCGATCCCGTGGCCAACGCTGTCAATATCCAACCGGATCGTGTCGCCCACCGAGATATTATTGGCGCTCATTACCCGGATACTGGTGTCGCCGGCGTTCGCGGCTGCCGCCAGCCTGGTTTGCGTGCCCGGCTTGCCGACTGCGGTCACCGTGACGACTTCGTATTGTTCCACCGTTCTGGCGACGGCGGGAGCAGCAGTGCCATAGCCGAGGCCGATTTTCTCGCCGACCTGAAAACCGGCCACACTCGTGACCGGCACGCTGGTCGAGCCAACAGGGATTGTGATGGTCGGACCGTCGGGAAGCGGTTGCCACAGCGTCGTGCCGGCGGTGGCCGCCGTCCCGATATCGGTGATCTTGTGGGTTTCCACGCCGGAGCCGCTGTCAATTTCGATTGAATCGCCGACGTTCATGCCGTTCGTGCTGCGGACCTGGATGGTGGTGTCGCCCTTTTTCGAGGGGGCCGCCAGCCCGGAGTTGGCGAGGCCGAGCAGGTAGAAGCCGCTGGCCGCGAGCTTGGTCCCCGCCGGAATTTTCACGGAGGAAAAGATGGCCTGCTGGGTCGCGTGCTGGGTCAGCGTCCAGTTGGAGAGGTCAATCTCACTGGCCCCGGCGTTGTAAAGCTCGATGAACGAATTGGTCGCGTCGGCCGGGGTCGTGGAGCTGATGGCGAATTCATT
>CAVXVB010000010.1:0-56718 GCA_963765205.1 uncultured Verrucomicrobiae bacterium
CAGGTTGGCCGTGCCGTTTTGGGTACATTACCGGCCCCGGAGATGATGCCGTTGAACGCACTGTTCGCGCTTTGAGCGAAGACCAAGTTCGTCGCGTCCACGAGGTTGCCGCCCAACCCGGAGGTGCTCCCGGTCAGCGTCAGCGTGCCGCTATTGATCGTCGTCGTGTTGCTGTAAGTGTTGTTGCCGGCCAGCGTGAGATTCGCGCTCCCGTTTTGCGTCACGTTGCCCGCCCCCGAAATCGTCCCGTTGAACACGCTGTTCGCGCTTTGCGCGAAGACCAGGTTCGTGGTGTCCACAATGTTGCCGGTCAATTGCGAGGTGTCGCCCGTGAAGGTCAGCGTGCCACTATTGATCGTGGTGGTATTGCTGTAGGTGTTCACGCCCGCCAGGGTCAGGTTCGCGCTGCCATTCTGGCTCACGTTGCCCGCCCCCGAGATCGTCCCGTTAAACACACTGTTGGCACTCTGCGCAAAGACCAGGTTCGTCACATCCACGATGTTGCCCGTCAGGCCCGAGGTGTCGCCCGTCAGCGTCAACGTCCCGTTGTTGATCGTGGTCAGGCCGCCGTAAGTATTGGCCCCCGCCAGCGTCAGATTCGCGCTCCCGTTTTGCGTCACGTTGCCCGCCCCTGAAATCGTCCCGTTGAACGCGCTATTGGCACTCTGGGCGAAGACCAGGTTCGTCACATCCACGATGTTGCCCGTCAATCCACTCGTGCTGCCCGTCAGGGTCAGGATGCCGCTGTTGACCGTGGTCAGCCCGCCGTAAGTGTTCGCGCCGGCCAGCGTCAGATTCGCGCTCCCGTTTTGCGTCACGTTGCCCGCCCCCGAAATCGTCCCGTTGAACACGCTATTCGCACTCTGGACAAAGAACAAGTTCGTGGCGTCCACCAAGTTGCCGGTCAACCCGGAGGTGCTGCCGGTGAGAGTCAGCGAACCGCTGTTGATCGTCGTCAGGCCGCCATAAGTATTGGCCCCCGCCAGCGTCAGGTTCGCGCTCCCATTCTGGCTCACATTGCCGGAACCCGAAATCGTGCCGTTAAACACGCTGGCCGCCGTCTGGGCGAAGACCAAGTAGGAGCTGTCGGTGATGTTGCCGCTCAAACCGGAAGTGTCGCCCGTCAGCGTCAGCGTCCCGCTATTAACCGTGGTGGTGCCACCATAAGTATTGGCCCCCGCCAGGGTCAGATTTGCGCTGCCGCTCTGGCTCACGTTGCCGGAGCCGGAGATCGTGCCGTTAAACACGCTGGCCGCCGTCTGCGCAAACACCAGGTTCGTCACATCCACGATGTTGCCCGTCAGGCCCGAGGTGTCACCCGTCAAGGTCAGCGTGCCACTGTTGATCGTCGTCAGGCCACCATAAGTATTGGCCCCCGCCAGCGTCAGGTTCGCACTGCCGTTTTGCGTCACGTTGCCCGCCCCCGAAATCGTCCCGTTGAACGCGCTGTTGGCGCTCTGGGCGAAGACCAGGTTCGTCACATCCACGAGGTTGCCCGTCAATCCACTCGTGCTGCCCGTCAGGGTCAGGATGCCGCTGTTGACCGTGGTCAGCCCGCCGTAAGTGTTCGCGCCGGCCAGCGTGAGATTCGCGCTCCCGTTTTGCGTCACGTTGCCCGCCCCCGAAATCGTCCCGTTGAACGCGCTGTTGGTGCTCTGCGCGAACACCAGGTTCGTCACGTCCACCAGGTTACCCGTCAGACCCGAAGTGTCACCCGTCAGCGTCAGCGTCCCGCTGTTGATCGTTGTCAGGCCGCCATAAGTATTGGCCCCCGCCAGCGTCAGGTTCGCACTCCCGTTCTGGCTCACGTTGCCGGAGCCGGAGATCGTGCCGTTAAACACGCTGGCCGCTGTCTGGGCGAAGACCAGGTAAGAACTGTCAGTGATGTTGCCCGTCAAACCAGAAGTGTCGCCCGTCAGCGTCAGCGTCCCGCTGTTGATCGTCGTCAGCCCACCATAAGTGTTCGCGCCGGCCAGCGTCAGGTTCGCGCTGCCGTTCTGGCTCACGTTGCCCGCGCCCGAGATCGTGCCGTTAAACACGCTGTTCGCCGTCTGCGCAAACACCAGGTTCGTCACGTCCACGATGTTGCCCGTCAGGCCGCTCGTGTCGCCGGTGAAGGTCAGCGTGCCGCTGTTGATGTTGGTCGTGTTGCTGTAAGTGTTCGCGCCCGCCAGGGTCAGGTTGGCCGTGCCGTTTTGGGTCACATTACCGGCCCCGGAGATGATGCCGTTGAACGCACTGTTCGCGCTTTGAGCGAAGACCAAGTTCGTCGCGTCCACGAGGTTGCCGCCCAACCCGGAGGTGCTCCCGGTCAGCGTCAGCGTGCCGCTATTGATCGTCGTCGTGTTGCTGTAAGTGTTGTTGCCGGCCAGCGTGAGATTCGCGCTCCCGTTTTGCGTCACGTTGCCCGCCCCCGAAATCGTCCCGTTGAACACGCTGTTCGCGCTTTGCGCGAAGACCAGGTTCGTGGTGTCCACAATGTTGCCGGTCAATTGCGAGGTGTCGCCCGTGAAGGTCAGCGTGCCACTATTGATCGTGGTGGTATTGCTGTAGGTGTTCACGCCCGCCAGGGTCAGGTTCGCGCTGCCATTCTGGCTCACGTTGCCCGCCCCCGAGATCGTCCCGTTAAACACACTGTTGGCACTCTGCGCAAAGACCAGGTTCGTCACATCCACGATGTTGCCCGTCAGGCCCGAGGTGTCGCCCGTCAGCGTCAACGTCCCGTTGTTGATCGTGGTCAGGCCGCCGTAAGTATTGGCCCCCGCCAGCGTCAGATTCGCGCTCCCGTTTTGCGTCACGTTGCCCGCCCCTGAAATCGTCCCGTTGAACGCGCTATTGGCACTCTGGGCGAAGACCAGGTTCGTCACATCCACGATGTTGCCCGTCAATCCACTCGTGCTGCCCGTCAGGGTCAGGATGCCGCTGTTGACCGTGGTCAGCCCGCCGTAAGTGTTCGCGCCGGCCAGCGTCAGATTCGCGCTCCCGTTTTGCGTCACGTTGCCCGCCCCCGAAATCGTCCCGTTGAACACGCTATTCGCACTCTGGACAAAGAACAAGTTCGTGGCGTCCACCAAGTTGCCGGTCAACCCGGAGGTGCTGCCGGTGAGAGTCAGCGAACCGCTGTTGATCGTCGTCAGGCCGCCATAAGTATTGGCCCCCGCCAGCGTCAGGTTCGCGCTCCCATTCTGGCTCACATTGCCGGAACCCGAAATCGTGCCGTTAAACACGCTGGCCGCCGTCTGGGCGAAGACCAAGTAGGAGCTGTCGGTGATGTTGCCGCTCAAACCGGAAGTGTCGCCCGTCAGCGTCAGCGTCCCGCTATTAACCGTGGTGGTGCCACCATAAGTATTGGCCCCCGCCAGGGTCAGATTTGCGCTGCCGCTCTGGCTCACGTTGCCGGAGCCGGAGATCGTGCCGTTAAACACGCTGGCCGCCGTCTGCGCAAACACCAGGTTCGTCACATCCACGATGTTGCCCGTCAGGCCCGAGGTGTCACCCGTCAAGGTCAGCGTGCCACTGTTGATCGTCGTCAGGCCACCATAAGTATTGGCCCCCGCCAGCGTCAGGTTCGCACTGCCGTTTTGCGTCACGTTGCCCGCCCCCGAAATCGTCCCGTTGAACGCGCTGTTGGCGCTCTGGGCGAAGACCAGGTTCGTCACATCCACGAGGTTGCCCGTCAATCCACTCGTGCTGCCCGTCAGGGTCAGGATGCCGCTGTTGACCGTGGTCAGCCCGCCGTAAGTGTTCGCGCCGGCCAGCGTGAGATTCGCGCTCCCGTTTTGCGTCACGTTGCCCGCCCCCGAAATCGTCCCGTTGAACGCGCTGTTGGTGCTCTGCGCGAACACCAGGTTCGTCACGTCCACCAGGTTACCCGTCAGACCCGAAGTGTCACCCGTCAGCGTCAGCGTCCCGCTGTTGATCGTTGTCAGGCCGCCATAAGTATTGGCCCCCGCCAGCGTCAGGTTCGCACTCCCGTTCTGGCTCACGTTGCCGGAGCCGGAGATCGTGCCGTTAAACACGCTGGCCGCTGTCTGGGCGAAGACCAGGTAAGAACTGTCAGTGATGTTGCCCGTCAAACCAGAAGTGTCGCCCGTCAGCGTCAGCGTCCCGCTGTTGATCGTCGTCAGCCCACCATAAGTGTTCGCGCCGGCCAGCGTCAGGTTCGCGCTGCCGTTCTGGCTCACGTTGCCCGCGCCCGAGATCGTGCCGTTAAACACGCTGTTCGCCGTCTGCGCAAACACCAGGTTCGTCACGTCCACGATGTTGCCCGTCAGGCCGCTCGTGTCGCCGGTGAAGGTCAGCGTGCCGCTGTTGATGTTGGTCGTGTTGCTGTAAGTGTTCGCGCCCGCCAGGGTCAGGTTGGCCGTGCCGTTTTGGGTCACATTACCGGCCCCGGAGATGATGCCGTTGAACGCACTGTTCGCGCTTTGAGCGAAGACCAAGTTCGTCGCGTCCACGAGGTTGCCGCCCAACCCGGAGGTGCTCCCGGTCAGCGTCAGCGTGCCGCTATTGATCGTCGTCGTGTTGCTGTAAGTGTTGTTGCCGGCCAGCGTGAGATTCGCGCTCCCGTTTTGCGTCACGTTGCCCGCCCCCGAAATCGTCCCGTTGAACACGCTGTTCGCGCTTTGCGCGAAGACCAGGTTCGTGGTGTCCACAATGTTACCGGTCAATTGCGAGGTGTCGCCCGTGAAGGTCAGCGTGCCACTGTTAATGTTCGTCGTACCGCTGTAGAGGTCCGCGCCTCCGAGGGTCAGGTTGCCTCCGCCGTTCTCGGTCAGCGCACCCGCGCCACTCAGCACGCCCGACAAGGTAGCGTTCAATCCATTTGTATTAATTGTTGAGTTGGTGGAGCTGACCAAGGTCATGTTAATGGTCGAACTCAAATCCGACGCGGTCACTTGAATAATGCCGCCGCCCAGGTTGAAGGCATACATCCCGGCCCCGGCCGAGATATTGCCCGCCCCGCCGACTTCCAGCACGCCACTGCTATTCAAATTCACGGTGCCGTTGGAACCACCGTTGACGGCGAGTTCCAAGGCTCCGAGCGCCACGGTGCCACTATTGGAAATTGTCAGGCTGCCCACGTTGCCCACACCCACATAAAGCGTGCCCGACCCGAGGTTCCAAATCGAATTCGCACCATCCACCACTACCGTGCCAATGGAGGTAATCGAATCCAGATAACTCGTGCCGCTGAGGACCGTGCCACCGTTGGAAACCGTCAGGGCGCCCGAACCGAGGTCGCCCACGTAGAGGGAATTCGACCCGAGGGTCCAGGTCGAATTCGCGCCCGTCACCAGCACGGTGCCGTTGGAGCCGGTCTGGTTGCCGAGAATGCCTGCGCCGCTGGTCAGGGTGGCACCGCTGGAAATCGTCAGGTTGCCATTGCCGGCATCACCCACATAAATGTTGTTCGACCCGAGGCTCCAGGTCGAATTCGCGCCGGTCACCAGGACGGTGCCGTTGCCGTTGGTCGTGTAGCCCACTTCGCCGATCTGGCTGCTCACGGTGCCGCCATTGGAAATCGTCAAATTGCCTGTATTTCCAAAACCCACGAAAAGGGTGGACAAATTATCCAAAGTCGAATTGGCGCCGGTCACGGTCACGTTGCCGGGGCCGCTGGCACCAATCAGAACCTCGTGGCCCGTGACATTGCCGCCGTTGGCAATCGTCAGGCTGCCCGCGCTATTATCACCCACATAAAGGAAGTTGCCGGCATTGCCGAAGTTCCAAGTCGAATTGGTGTCGGTCACCAGCACACTGCCAGGAGCCGTAAAGTTGGCGCCGTCATTACCAATAATGCCTCCGGCACTGCTGACGTTGCCGCCGCCGGAAATCGTCAAGTTGCCGGCGGAAGTATTGCCCACCATCAACTGATTGGTGTCCTCGATGGCCGCCGTGGAGCCGTTCACCGCCAGCGTGCCCCCGTTGATCGTTGTGTTGCCAGTGTAGTTGCTGGCACCCGTGAGCGTCAGGGTCGCACTGCCGTTTTGGGTGACGGCGCCGGAACCCGAAATAACACCACCATAAGTGCTGTTGCTGCTTTGATCGAAGACCAAGTTCGTGGCATCGGCAATGTTGCCCGTCAGCCCGGAGGTGCTGCCCGTGAGGGTCAGCGTGCCGCTGTTGATCGTCGTCGTCCCGCCGTAGGTGTTCGCCCCCGCCAGGGTCAGGTTCGCGCTGCCGCTTTGCGTCACGTTGCCCGCCGCGCCCGAGATGGTCCCGTTGAACACGCTGGCCGCGCTCTGGGCGAACACCAGATTCGAAGTGTCCACCATGTTGCCGCCCAAACCGGACGTGTCATTCGTCAAGGTCAGCGTGCCGTTGCTGATCGTCGTCGTGCCGCCGTAGGTGTTCGCCGCGGTCAAGGTCAGGTTCGCGCTGCCGTTTTGCGTCACGTTGCCCGCCGCGCCCGAGATGGTCCCGTTGAACACGCTGGCCGCCGTCTGCGCAAAGACCAGGTAGGAACTGTCAGTAATGTTGCCGGTCAAGCCCGAGGTGTCGCCCGCCAGCGTCAGCGTGCCGCTGTTGATCGTCGTCGTGCCACCATAGGTGTTCGCCCCCGCCAGCGTCAGGTTCGCGCTGCCGCTTTGCGTCACATTGCCCGCCCCCGAAATCGTGCCGTTGAACGCGCTGTTTGCGCTCTGGACAAAATACAGATTCGTGACGTCCACCAGGTTGCCCGTCAAGCCGGAGGTGCTGCCCGTGAGGGTCAGCGTGCCGCTGTTGATCGTCGTCGTCCCGCCGTAGGTGTTCGCCCCCGCCAGGGTCAGGTTCGCGCTCCCGCTTTGCGTCACATTGCCCGCGCCCGAGATGGTCCCGTTGAACGCGCTGCTCGCGCTCTGGACGAAGACCAGGTTCGAAGTGTCCACCAGGTTGCCCGTCAACCCGGAGGTGCTGCCCGTGAGGGTCAGCGTGCCGCTGTTGATCGTCGTCGTCCCGCCGTAGGTGTTCGCCCCCGCCAGGGTCAGGTTCGCGCTGCCGCTTTGCGTCACGTTGCCCGCCGCGCCCGAGATGGTCCCGTTGAACACGCTGGCCGCGCTCTGGGCGAACACCAGATTCGAAGTGTCCACCATGTTGCCGCCCAAACCGGACGTGTCATTCGTCAAGGTCAGCGTGCCGTTGCTGATCGTCGTCGTGCCGCCGTAGGTGTTCGCCGCGGTCAAGGTCAGGTTCGCGCTGCCGTTTTGCGTCACGTTGCCCGCCGCGCCCGAGATGGTCCCGTTGAACACGCTGGCCGCCGTCTGCGCAAAGACCAGGTAGGAACTGTCAGTAATGTTGCCGGTCAAGCCCGAGGTGTCGCCCGCCAGCGTCAGCGTGCCGCTGTTGATCGTCGTCGTGCCACCATAGGTGTTCGCCCCCGCCAGCGTCAGGTTCGCGCTGCCGCTTTGCGTCACATTGCCCGCCCCCGAAATCGTGCCGTTGAACGCGCTGTTTGCGCTCTGGACAAAATACAGATTCGTGACGTCCACCAGGTTGCCCGTCAAGCCGGAGGTGCTGCCCGTGAGGGTCAGCGTGCCGCTGTTGATCGTCGTCGTCCCGCCGTAGGTGTTCGCCCCCGCCAGGGTCAGGTTCGCGCTCCCGCTTTGCGTCACATTGCCCGCGCCCGAGATGGTCCCGTTGAACGCGCTGCTCGCGCTCTGGACGAAGACCAGGTTCGAAGTGTCCACCAGGTTGCCCGTCAACCCGGAGGTGCTGCCCGTGAGGGTCAGCGTGCCGCTGTTGATCGTCGTCGTCCCGCCGTAGGTGTTCGCCCCCGCCAGGGTCAGGTTCGCGCTGCCGCTTTGCGTCACGTTGCCCGCCGCGCCCGAGATGGTCCCGTTGAACACGCTGGCCGCGCTCTGGGCGAACACCAGATTCGAAGTGTCCACCATGTTGCCGCCCAAACCGGACGTGTCATTCGTCAAGGTCAGCGTGCCGTTGCTGATCGTCGTCGTGCCGCCGTAGGTGTTCGCCGCGGTCAAGGTCAGGTTTGCGCTGCCGTTTTGCGTCACGTTGCCCGCCGCGCCCGAGATGGTCCCGTTGAACACGCTGGCCGCCGTCTGCGCAAAGACCAGGTAGGAACTGTCAGTAATGTTGCCGGTCAAGCCCGAGGTGTCGCCCGCCAGCGTCAGCGTGCCGCTGTTGATCGTCGTCGTGCCACCATAGGTGTTCGCCCCCGCCAGCGTCAGGTTCGCGCTGCCGCTTTGCGTCACATTGCCCGCCCCCGAAATCGTGCCGTTGAACGCGCTGTTTGCGCTCTGGACAAAATACAGATTCGTGACGTCCACCAGGTTGCCCGTCAAGCCGGAGGTGCTGCCCGTGAGGGTCAGCGTGCCGCTGTTGATCGTCGTCGTCCCGCCGTAGGTGTTCGCCCCCGCCAGGGTCAGGTTCGCGCTGCCGCTTTGCGTCACATTGCCCGCGCCCGAGATGGTCCCGTTGAACGCGCTGCTCGCGCTCTGGACGAAGACCAGGTTCGAAGTGTCCACCAGGTTGCCCGTCAACCCGGAGGTGCTGCCCGTGAGGGTCAGCGTGCCGCTGTTGATCGTCGTCGTCCCGCCGTAGGTGTTCGCCCCCGCCAGGGTCAGGTTCGCGCTGCCGCTTTGCGTCACGTTGCCCGCCGCGCCCGAGATGGTCCCGTTGAACACGCTGGCCGCGCTCTGGGCGAACACCAGATTCGAAGTGTCCACCATGTTGCCGCCCAAACCGGACGTGTCATTCGTCAAGGTCAGCGTGCCGTTGCTGATCGTCGTCGTGCCGCCGTAGGTGTTCGCCGCGGTCAAGGTCAGGTTCGCGCTGCCGTTTTGCGTCACGTTGCCCGCCGCGCCCGAGATGGTCCCGTTGAACACGCTGGCCGCCGTCTGCGCAAAGACCAGGTAGGAACTGTCAGTAATGTTGCCGGTCAAGCCCGAGGTGTCGCCCGCCAGCGTCAGCGTGCCGCTGTTGATCGTCGTCGTGCCACCATAGGTGTTCGCCCCCGCCAGCGTCAGGTTCGCGCTGCCGCTTTGCGTCACATTGCCCGCCCCCGAAATCGTGCCGTTGAACGCGCTGTTTGCGCTCTGGACAAAATACAGATTCGTGACGTCCACCAGGTTGCCCGTCAAGCCGGAGGTGCTGCCCGTGAGGGTCAGCGTGCCGCTGTTGATCGTCGTCGTCCCGCCGTAGGTGTTCGCCCCCGCCAGGGTCAGGTTCGCGCTCCCGCTTTGCGTCACATTGCCCGCGCCCGAGATGGTCCCGTTGAACGCGCTGCTCGCGCTCTGGACGAAGACCAGGTTCGAAGTGTCCACCAGGTTGCCCGTCAACCCGGAGGTGCTGCCCGTGAGGGTCAGCGTGCCGCTGTTGATCGTCGTCGTCCCGCCGTAGGTGTTCGCCCCCGCCAGGGTCAGGTTCGCGCTGCCGCTTTGCGTCACGTTGCCCGCCGCGCCCGAGATGGTCCCGTTGAACACGCTGGCCGCGCTCTGGGCGAACACCAGATTCGAAGTGTCCACCATGTTGCCGCCCAAACCGGACGTGTCATTCGTCAAGGTCAGCGTGCCGTTGCTGATCGTCGTCGTGCCGCCGTAGGTGTTCGCCGCGGTCAAGGTCAGGTTTGCGCTGCCGTTTTGCGTCACGTTGCCCGCCGCGCCCGAGATGGTCCCGTTGAACACGCTGGCCGCCGTCTGCGCAAAGACCAGGTAGGAACTGTCAGTAATGTTGCCGGTCAAGCCCGAGGTGTCGCCCGCCAGCGTCAGCGTGCCGCTGTTGATCGTCGTCGTGCCACCATAGGTGTTCGCCCCCGCCAGCGTCAGGTTCGCGCTGCCGCTTTGCGTCACATTGCCCGCCCCCGAAATCGTGCCGTTGAACGCGCTGTTTGCGCTCTGGACAAAATACAGATTCGTGACGTCCACCAGGTTGCCCGTCAAGCCGGAGGTGCTGCCCGTGAGGGTCAGCGTGCCGCTGTTGATCGTCGTCGTCCCGCCGTAGGTGTTCGCCCCCGCCAGGGTCAGGTTCGCGCTGCCGCTTTGCGTCACATTGCCCGCGCCCGAGATGGTCCCGTTGAACGCGCTGCTCGCGCTCTGGACGAAGACCAGGTTCGAAGTGTCCACCAGGTTGCCCGTCAACCCGGAGGTGCTGCCCGTGAGGGTCAGCGTGCCGCTGTTGATCGTCGTCGTCCCGCCGTAGGTGTTCGCCCCCGCCAGGGTCAGGTTCGCGCTGCCGCTTTGCGTCACGTTGCCCGCGCCGGAAATCGTGCCATTAAATATGCTGGTCACGCTTTGGGCAAAGACCAGATTCGTCGCATCCACGATATTGCCACCCAAACCAGAGGTGTCGCCCGTCAAGGTCAGCGTGCCACTGTTGATGGTCGTCGTGTTGCTGTAGGTGTTGTTGCCCGCGAGGGTCAGATTTGCGCTGCCACTCTGCGTCACGTTACCCGCGCCGGAAATCGTGCCATTAAATATGCTGTTCGCGCTTTGGACGAAGACCAGGTTCGTCGCGTCCACGATGTTGCCACCCAAACCAGAGGTGTCGCCCGCCAGCGTCAGCGTGCCGCTGTTGATGGTCGTCGTGTTGCTGTAGGTGTTGTTGCCTGCGAGAGTCAGGTTTGCGCTGCCGTTTTGCGTCACATTGCCCGCGCCGGAAATCGTGCCATTAAATATGCTGTTCGCGCTTTGGGTGAAGACCAGGTTGGTCGCGTCCGCAATGTTGCCCGCCAACTGGGAGGTGTCACCCGTGAAGATCAAGGTTCCGCTGTTGATGTAGGTGTTGCCAGAATAATTGTTCACGCCGCCGAGCGTCAGAATGCCGCCGCCCGCACTCGTGAGCGCGCCGGCACCGGTAATATTTCCGCCGTAGGTCAGGGCGGTCAGTGTGTCCACGCTGAAAGTCCCACCGGTGACATTGAGCGTGATGCCGCGATTCGCGCTGAGGGTAAAGTTAGCGGTGGTTTCAAGGGTGCCCGTGTCAAAGGTCAGGCTGTTGAGCGTGGGCGAGCCCGGAACGGCGCCCAGATTGTCATCCGCGCTAATCGCCAGCGTGCCACCATTAATGTTGGTGGAGCCGTTATAGACGTTATTGCCGGAAAGGGTCACCAAGCCGGAGGTGGTTTTAAGCACACCGATGGTGTAGCCTGTGTTGGTGCCCAAGCGGGCACTGACCAGGCCGCTATATAAGTCGAACGGATTGTCGCTCGAGATGATACCGGTTGTGCCGGTGATGTTGCCGGCCACGAGGGTCAACTGGCCCAGGCCGAGATTCTGGTTATTCCCGTTGATTGTCAAATAACCGCCGGAGACCGTCACGGCACCACCGCCAAGCACGGCAGCCAAGGGTACGCCGTCCACCGACTGCAAGTTCAGGGTGCCGGCCTCGATGAAGGTGCCGCCGCCGTAAGAATTGTTGGTTCCGGCAATGTTCACCGTGCCGCCGCCCAATGAACCGTCGGATAACTTGGTCAAAGAGCCGCTGCCGCTGAGTTTCACATTGATGCTGCCGTTCTCGACATTGAAGGCGGTCGCCGCGCTCAACTGGGCCGAACCGGTGACCAGGCCGCCATTATCCAAATCAAGGGTGTCCACGACCGTGTTAAAGTTCGCAATGTTGAAGTCGGAGTTAACCGGATTTAAGCTGGTGGTGTTGCCGTTCACAATCAATGTCGTGGTCGGGGAAAGACCCTGGGTGACGCCCATGAGCAACGTGCCCTGGTTGATGGTCGTGCTGCCCGTGTAGTTGCTATTATTCGCAAACGTCTGCACGGTGCCGGGACCCGTCAGAATCAGACCACCCGCGGAGGTGCCGTTCGTGATTGTGCCGTTGATATCAATGGTGTCACCTGTCGCCACGGCCACCGTCAAATCGCCCGCGACGGTAATGAGCCCCGAAACCGTGGCCGTGCCGGTGACCGTGGTGCCCATGGCCAGGGTCTGGCTGAGGCCATAATTATTGCTGAAAATCGGATTGGTAATCTTGATACCCGCCGCACCCAGCGCCAACGCCGGGGTGTCGCCCGCCAGCGTCGAGGCATTGGCGATGTTCACGGCGCCAGTGCCCAAAGATCCATTGCTGTTGGCAGTCAACGTCCCGTTGATCACCGTCGTGCCGCCGCCGTAGGTGTTGGTGCCGCCCAGCGTGGCGGAGTCGGAGCCGGACTTGACCAGTTCGATGTCGCTGGTGCCCGGGGTAATATTCCCGTTATACGTCAAGTTATAGCCAAGGGAACCATTGATGGTCAAGACGCTGAGGCTGCCGCCGTTGTTGGTCACAATGTTGTTGGCCGGGCCGGCGGAGGCCAAACCCGCCAGCGTTTGATCGTAGCCATTTAGATCATAAGTGTTGGTATAAGACCCGGTGTCGGCAGTTGTATTGCCCAAGGTCAGCGTCGTGGTGACGGGCAGGGCATTCGCGATGCCATTGATGATTGTGCTGTTGCCATACACATAGGTGGGGCCAAAATAATTATTTTGGGACTCGAAGGTGACGGTCGTGTTGCCGTTAATCACCAAGTCGGAATTGAAACTGCCCGAGTTGCCCGTGATCTGGTTGTAAATAACGAACGTCCCACCGCTCAGGACCAGCACCGTGCTGTTCTTGCTGATGAAAGTTACCGTCCAGCGTCAGTGTGCCCCCCCCGTCATTCGTGATGGTGCTGTTACTGGAATTAATGGTGATGTTGCTCGTAAAGGGGACGGTGTCGTTGGTAACCACCAAAACGCCGGGTGTGGTATTCGAGCCGAGGGTGATGCCGCTGGGCGAGCCTTCCGACTCGGTGCTCGCATAATCCAGGTTGCCCATGGCGACCGTAACGCAGCCGGTAAAGGTGTTGTCGCCCGACAGAAGCCAGGTGCCCAAGCCCGTTTTGTAGATGGAGGTGGGGTCACCCACGCCATAGTCGGCAATGTTCGCCGCCAAGACATTGGGAACGGAATTAGTGCCGGAGCTGCCGGTCAGGGTTAACGTATGCGCACCCGCGCCCAGGAGCGTAATGTTGGAGGTGTTGCTGAAAGTAATCACGCCCGAGCCCGAAGCATCCAGGGTGCCGCCATTGAGTCCGATGCTGAAGGAGCGGTCCGTGGTGGCCGTCCCGCCGGTATATTGCAGGGTGCCACCGTTAAGAATTAGGTTGGAGGCACTGCTGGAGGATGCGCCGATGCCGCTGACGTTTCCGCCAATGTCCAGCAACGAAACGCTGATCGTGCCGTTGTTGATGGTTGTGGCCCCGGTGTAATTGTTCGCGCTCGGGAGGAACAGCGTGGCGCTGCCGTTTTGCGTCACCGTGCCGGCGCCGTTAATCACCCCGCTGAACGTGCTGTTGCTGGTTTGGTTGAACACCAGCACCGAATTGTCCACGATGCCGCCGCCCAATTGCGAAGTGTCGTTCGAAAAGATGAGCGTCCCATTGTTGATCGTCGTCGTGCCATTATAAGAGTTCGCGCCCGCCAGGGTCAGGTTCGCCGTGCCGTTTTGCGTCACGTTGCCCGCGCCCGAAATCGTCCCATTAAACGCACTGTCCGCCGTCTGGTTGAACACCAAGTTCGCGGCGTCGGCTACGTTGCCGCCCAAACCGCCGGTATTCCCGGTGAAAATCAGCGTGCCCGAGTTGATGCTCGTCAGGCCCGAGTAGTTGCTGGCGTTGGTGAGCGTCAGGTTTGTATTGCCATTTTGCGCCACGTTGCCCGTGCCCGCAATAATCCCGGTAAACGTGCTGTCCGCCGTCTCGTTGAACGCCAAGTTCGCGGCGTCGGCCACGTTGCCGCCCAAACCGCCGGTGTTCCCCGTAAAGATCAGCGTGCCCGAGTTGATGCTCGTCAGGCCCGAGTAGTTGCTGGCGTTGGTGAGCGTCAGGTTCGTATTGCCGTTTTGCGCCACGTTGCCCGTGCCCGCAATGATCCCGGTAAACGTGCTGTCCGCCGTTTGGTTGAACACTAAATACGCGGCGTCGGCCACGTTGCCACTTAATTGCGAGGTGTCATTCGCGAAAATCAGGGTGCCGGAATTGATGCTCGTCAGGCCCGAGTAGTTGCTCGCGCTGGTGAGTGTCAGGTTGCTCGTGCCGTTTTGCGCCACATTGCCCGTGCCTGAAATGATCCCGTTATAGGTGCTGTCCGCCGTCTGCGCGAAGACCAGGTTTGTGCTGTCCGTGATGTTGCCGCCCAACTGCGAAGTGTCCCCGGCGAAAATTAGCGTGCCGCCGCTGATCGTCGTCGTGCCATTATAAGTGTTGACGCCCGTCAGGTTCAGCGTGCCCGCGTCAGTCTTCGTAAGCCCGTAGCCCAGGCCTCCGTCGGCGATAATTCCGCCATACGTCAAAATGTTGCCCGAGGTTACGTCAATCGTGCCCCCGTTCGAATCGAGCGCGATGCCGCGGTTGGCGCTCAACGTGAATGTCGCATTCGCCTCCAGCGTGCCGCCATTAAAGATCAGGCTGCCCGGCGTCGCCACGCCCGGCACCGCGCCGACGTCCCCATCCGCCGTAATAATCAGCGTGCCGCCGGCCAGCGTCGTCGTGCCCGTGTAGGTGTTAGCATTCGAGAGCGTCAGGTTCCCCGCGCCGGTCAAAGTCAGCGACCCGCTGGAGGAATTGTCCTCATTGTCATTCGCGATGACCCCGCTGATCGCGACATTGCCGCCGCTGGCAATGTTAAGCGTGAGGGTGAAGTTCGTACTGACATTGGAATTATCGAGATATACGGAACCGGAGAGGGTCGTGCCTGCGGGAGTGGGATTATTGAATGTCAGCGTGTTGCTGGCCGCGTTGATCACAGTACCCCCGAGGTTGAGGGCATGACCGTCCGTGCTGGCGCCCAAGGTCGAACTCGCGGTGATGTTGATCGAATTGGTGAGGGTGGTTCCCGCAAGAGCGTCCGCCTCGAGCGTGCCGCCATTGAGGACCAGGGTGCTCGTGCCCAGCGCTCCGACGTTGCCCAGAATGAGCGTTCCGGTATTGAGCGTCGTGTTGCCGCCATAAGTGTTGGCTCCGTCGAGGGTAAGATTAGTCGCATCGTTTTTGGTCAACCCCAAAGTTCCATTGAGAACCGCGTTCGCCTCCTCCGTGCCGTTATTACCGATGAAAGCGGCGTTGAGACTGGTCAGCGTGCCATTTTGAATCGTGCCCGTGCTGGTGGCGTTGCCGATTGACACGTTGCCGACCGTTTGCGGCGTGCCACCGAGGTCCAGCGTGCTGTTGCCATGCACGGTCAATTTGGCGACGGTGGTATTGCCCAGCGTGCCGCTCCCGGTGATGTCCAGCGTGCCTGCGCCTAGGATGGTGGTGCCGTTGTAGGTGTTGGCACCGCTCAGAATGAGCGTGCCGACATTCGCCGCGTTGTCGAGTGTCAGGCTGCCCGTGTTGGCGCTATCAATAATGCTGCCGCTAATGGTGACGGTGTCGCCGTTGGCAATCAGGAGGGTAAGGGTGTGCGCGGCCGTGGTGCCGGTGTTGAGATCAACGGTTCCCGTGAAGGTCGTGTTGCCATTGAGGTTGAGGATGTTGGTGGCATTGTTCGTCAGGCCGCCAAAGGTGAGGTTCGACGGGCCGCCGATGGTCCCATTGGTGGCGGCCAGGACGACATTGTTATAAAGTTGGTATCCCGTCCCGCCATCCAAGCCATCCCCGGCCACCGTGCCATTGCCGAGGTAAAGCGTGCTGGCGCCCAAGGCGCTGCTGTTGCCGACAATGAGTGTCGCGCCCGTGCCGATCGTCGTGTTGCCCGAGTAGGAATTGGCGCCCGTCAGCGTCACCTGGCCGTTGCCCGTGATGGCCAGGGAGCTGTTTGTGACATGGCTGAGATCATTGCCAATGGGCGCACTAATCATGACATTATTGCCGACCGAGCCTGTCGCCAGCGTAAGCGTGTAGCAGCCGGAGCCATCTGAGAGGTAGAAGGCGGGGCCGCTAAATGTCGTGCCATGGATATTGTTGAAGGTGACGATGTTATTGCCAATGTTGGTCAAAATTCCATTGAGAATAATGGCATTGGAGTCGGTGCTGTTGCCCAGGATGACATTGGCGGTGACATCAATGTTATTGGACAGCGGGCTTCCGGCCAAACCATCCACGTCGAGCGTGCCGCCGCCGAGGCTGAGCGTGCCCGTGCCCAAAGCCAAGGTATTGTCCACATAAAGCGTTCCCGCATCGAGGGTCGTGCCACCCGTGTAAGTATTGGTCTCGCTAAGGGTGAAACTGCCGGTGCCAACTTTAACCAGCGCACCACCCGGGGTCGTGCCGTCGGCGAGGATGCCGTCATAAGTGCTGGTGATGTTGTCATTGCCCACCGTCAGCGTCACCGGCGCGGTGCCGGCTTGATTTTCCAAATACAGAATAGTGAGCACGTCCGTCAGGCCGCCGAAAGTCGCCGCCGTCAAGGAACCAAAGCTTAAATTTCCGCCCTCGATGTCCAACGTGCTGTCCTGCAGAGCGGCGGGGTTGCCCAAAACCAGCGTGCCGCCGGTCAGGTTCGTCGCGCCGGTGTAGGTGTTCGCGCCGCCGAGCGTCAGGTTGCCCGTCCCATTCATGTTTATGCCGCCAGTCGTCGTGGCGATAACGCCATTCAGGATCAGATTCCCGGGACCCTGCACTGTGATGTTGTCCGTCGCGCCGGTGATGCCGCCACCAAGGGTCAGATTGGCCGTGCCGTTTACCGTAATATTGCGCGAGGCATTCATCGTCACCGCGCCCGTGCCCAGGTTCAAGTCATTGGTGCCGCCGTAAGTAAAGTCGCCGTCCAATTTCACCAAATTACTGTTGATGAGATCAGTGAACGTAATATTGGTGTTGTCAATCGTGCCGCCATTGATGGTGAGGGTGCCGGCTGCGTCCACCGCCGTGTTGCCATTGATATTGAGCTCCCCGCTGTTGAGCGTCACGCCGCCGGTGGTTCCGTCATTCTGGCCGCTCAGGGTGAGGTTGCCCGTGCTATTACTCATCGTCTCGGTGATGCTGCCCGTGCCTAACGTAATGTTGCCGGAAAGATCCAGAGTGCCCGCGCCTGTCACCACCACACTCTTGTTTGTGGCAGTAATCGGCCCACCGATAGTCAAAGTGCTCGCGTTAATGGTCAGCGTGGAGGTGGCGGTCAAATTCACCGCGCCCGTGCCAACATTCAAGCTGTTCGAACCAATAAAAGTGAAGCTGCCGCCGATGCTCAAGGGGTTGTTGGTCGTCAAGGGATTGGAGGAACCCATGTTGCTGCCGGCATCCAAATTACCGCCAGAGATGGTCAGTATGTTGGTCAGTGCGTTGGAGCCGATGGCCGAGGCGGTGCCGTTGCCCGGATTATTAATGACCAGCGTGCCGGTTGAAAGCGTCGTGCCGTTGGAGTAAGTGTTGTTGCCGCTCAGGGTCAGCGTGCCGGTTGTCGTCTTATTCAACCCCACGGCCCCCGCCAAAGTCGCATTCGCAGCCTCCGTGCCGCTCTCCCCCACGTAGGTAGCGTTACTGATTAGAGTGCCATTTTGAATCGTGCCACCATCAATGGTCACGGTGTTGAAGGTCTGGCTCGGTAAACTGCCTCCAAGATCCAAGGTGCCGCCGCTAACAATCAACGCGCCCGGCAAATTGTTCGCGGTGGTGAGGTAGAGCGTGCCCCCGGCCACCGTGGTCGTGCCGGAGTAGTTGTTGGCCGCGCCACTCAAAGTGAGGCTGCCCGTGCTGGTAGCGGCGAGGGTCAGGCTGCCGGCATGACTGGTGCTGCTATTGATGACATTACCACTGACGAGGGCGCTGGAGCTGATGTTGAGCGTGAGCGTGCGGGCGGCGGCGTTGTCACTATCGAGGTCAAAATTTCCGGGGAAGGTCACACCTCCGGTATTGGTAATGTTGAGGGTGTTATCGGCGGCGTTGGTCAAGCCGTTGAACGTCAGGGCCGATGGGCCGCTGATGGTGGAATTGGCGGTGATGCTAATGTTGTTAGTTAGCGTATACCCACCCACACTGTTTCCATCCCCCTGGATCGTGCCGCCGGCGAGGATGAGCGTGCCACTGCCCAACGCGGTGCTGTTTGTGCCGACACCGAGCGAACCATTACCGATGACCACGGTGGCGTTCGGGTTGATGGTCGTGGTACCGCTGTACGTGTTGGTGCCATTGAGGGTCACCGCGCCCGACCCGCTTACCCCGCTGACCGTCAACGAACTCGTTGAGGCACTGCTCGAGTCATTGGCAATGGCCGCGCTGATCGTGGCGCTGGCGCCTGTGCCGAGTGAAAGACTAAGGGTATGATTCGTCGGAGAATTTGAGAGATAGAAGTTTGTGCCATTGAAAGTCGTGCCATTGGCGTTGTTAAGGGTGAGGGTGTCGGTGGCATTATTGGTCAAATTGCCGCTTAAGTTGAGGGGATTTTGATCGGTATTGTTGCCAATCGTTGAAGTCGCGGTGACGGTAATATTATTGCCCAACGGAGTTCCAACCAAGCTATCCCCGTCGAGTGTGCCGCCAGAGAGGAGGAGCGTGCCGGTGCCGAGCGCCGAGGAAGTCGCGACTTCCAGTTCGCCCGCATGAAGCGTCGTGGTGCCATAACTGCTGCCGGTGCCGCCTAGAATCAACTCGCCCAAGTCCATCTTGGTCAAGGCCCCCGAACCGGCAATCGTGCCGTTGTAGGTCAGCACCGTGTCCGTGGCCACGTCAAACGTGCCTCCGCTCGAATTGAGCGTGATACCGCGATTACCATTCAAAGTGACGGGTGCCGTCATGTTCGTCACCAGAAGCGTGCCGCCGTTAAAGGTCAATTGGCCGGGCGTAGCCGAAACTGGCGCTGTGCCTAGGTTGGTGTCCGTACTGATGCTCAGCGTGCCACCGTTGATGTTGGTCGCGCCGCTGTAACTATTGGTCGCATTCGTCAGCGCGAGGGTCTTGGTACCGTTGGTCGTCAAGACCCCCGTGCCCGAAATCGCCCCGCTGAAAGTGCTGTTCACCGTCTGGTCGAACACCAGGTTCGCGTCATCCACAATGCCGCCACCCAACTGCGAGGTGTCCCCGGTGAAGATCAGCGTGCCGCCATTAATAGTCGTGCTGCCCGTGTAACTATTAATCCCGCCGAGTGTAAGGGAGCCGGTTCCAGCCTTGATTAGCGAACCGCCCGCGCCTGCTCCCGAGCCGTCGGTAAGCACACCGTTATACGTGCTGCTGGCACCGCCATTACCCACCGTCAGCGTTACTGGCCCCAAGTTACCCGCATTCGCCAAAACCACCGTTGGATTGGTGCCGGACAAACCACCAAGGGTCGCCGTCGTTAAGGTGCCAAAGCTTAACACCGCGCCGGAGTCATAGGTCAAAGTGCTGTCCTGCAAGGCGAGCGGATTGCCTAAAAGCAGCGTGCCGCCCGAAAGCGTCGTGGCGCCGGTGTAAGTGTTCGCCCCGGATAGAATCCACTCGCCGCTGCCGGTCAAGGCAACCGAGGTGGCTTTGGTAACACTACTATCAGAAATGACCGCGGATATACTGGCGGTGCTGCCAGAACCGCCGGTGAGGGTCAGGGTCTTCGCCCCGACGCTGGTGGTGGTAAAGATGCCATTGAAGTCCAGGGTGCCCGTGCCTTCATCATCCAGCGTGCCCCCGCCGGTGGTGCCGCCTAGGTTGATCGCAAGGTTGGTGCTGTTTCCCCCGCCGGTATATTGTAAAACACCAGTCGCTGTGCCTGCGCCGAGGGTGATGGTGCCCCCGGAGTTGGGCTGGCCGACCGCGCTCGCGACGCCGACATTGTCAATCGTGTTGATCGAAAGGGTCCCGTTATTGACCGAGGTGTTGCCGCTGTACGTGTTAACTCCGCTGAGTTGCAACGTGCCGGCGTCCATCTTGGTCAGCGTTCCCGAACCCGTGCCAGCAGCGATTATGCCTCCGTAGATCACCGTCGTGCCGGTGGCCGCGTCAAACGTGCCTCCGCTCGAATTGAGCGTGATACCGCGATTACCATTCAAAGTGACGGGTGCCGTCATGTTCGTCACCAGAAGCGTGCCGCCGTTAAAGGTCAATTGGCCGGGCGTAGCCGAAACTGGCGCTGTGCCTAGGTTGGTGTCCGTACCTGATGCTCAGCGTGCCACCGTTGATGTTGGTCGCGCCGCTGTAACTATTGGTCGCATTCGTCAGCGCGAGGGTCTTGGTACCGTTGGTCGTCAAGACCCCCGTGCCCGAAATCGCCCCGCTGAAAGTGCTGTTCACCGTCTGGTCGAACACCAGGTTCGCGTCATCCACAATGCCGCCACCCAACTGCGAGGTGTCCCCGGTGAAGATCAGCGTGCCGCCATTAATAGTCGTGCTGCCCGTGTAACTATTAATCCCGCCGAGTGTAAGGGAGCCGGTTCCAGCCTTGATTAGCGAACCGCCCGCGCCTGCTCCCGAGCCGTCGGTAAGCACACCGTTATACGTGCTGCTGGCACCGCCATTACCCACCGTCAGCGTTACTGGCCCCAAGTTACCCGCATTCGCCAAAACCACCGTTGGATTGGTGCCGGACAAACCACCAAGGGTCGCCGTCGTTAAGGTGCCAAAGCTTAACACCGCGCCGGAGTCATAGGTCAAAGTGCTGTCCTGCAAGGCGAGCGGATTGCCTAAAAGCAGCGTGCCGCCCGAAAGCGTCGTGGCGCCGGTGTAGGTGTTCGCGTTGCCGAGCGTCACGTTGCCCCCGCCGGCTATCGTTAGCCCGCTGGCAGATGCATCGCTGCTATCGTTGGAAATAGGAGCACTGATGGTGACATTGGCGCCAGGGGCCAGCGAAAGGGTGAGGGTGTGATTTATGCCCGAATTGGAGAGATAGAAAGCAGAGCCGGAGAAAGTTGTACCCCCAGGAGTAAGGTTGTTGAAAGTGAGCGTGTCATTGGCACTGTTCATCAAAATACCGCTGAATGTAAGGGAGTAAGTGTCGGCACTGCTGTCAATGGTTGAACTCGCGGTAATATTGATTGGATTGTTCAAGCTATATGCGTTTTGATTATCCCCTTCGATCGTGCCGTTGTTGAGCACAAGCGTGCCACCGATGCCGAACGCCGCGCTGTTTGTGGTAACCCCGGGATTGGTAAGTGAGCCACTGCCAACGACCACGGTTGCGCCGGTGCTGAGCGTCGTGTTCCCCGTATAGGTGTTCGTGCCATTCAGCGTCACCTGACCCACCCCGCTTATAATCAGAGAACTCGTTTCAGTATTAGAAACTGCATCATTGGCGACGACCCCATTGATGATGGTATCGGCACTGGCGACCGTCGCCAGGGTGAGGACGTTGTTGGTGCTGGCATTGGAGAGATAGAACGAATTGTTAAAGCTCGTGCCGGCCGTATTATCGACGTTGAGGGTGAAGTTGCCATTATTCGTCACCGTGCCGGTGAAGGTTAGGGCTGAACTGCCGCCAAGGCCGCTGCCAAGGGTTGAAGCTTTCGTTATGCTGATGGGATTGGCCAGCGTATAGGGATTGAGGCCGTCCCCCTCCAACGTGCCGCCGTTGAGGACAATCGCACCCGTGCCCAGCGCAAGGTTATTGCCAACGACCGCCGAGGCGTTGCCGATAACCAGCACGCCCGCTGAGAGCGTAGTCGTGCCGGAATAACTGCCGCTCGAGCCGCCCAAAATCAGCGTGCCCGTGTCCATTTTGGTCAGGTTCCCCGCGCCGGTAATCGTGCCATTGTAGGTCAGCACTTTGCTGGCAGCCACGTCAATATTGCTGCTGCTGCTCGTGTCGACGGTAATGCCGCTGGGATTGGGACTTAGCGTGAAAGTTGCCGTGGTGAGCAACGTGCCGCCGTTGAAAATCAACGCTCCGGAGCCCAGATTATCATCGGCGCTGATGCTCAGGGTGCCGCTGTTGATGGTTGTGGAACCTGTGTAAGTATTGTCCCCGCTGAGGGTAAAGGTGCCGGTTCCCGATTTTATGAGCGATCCACCCGATGATCCGTCGCTGAGATCCCCGCTGTAGGTGCTGCTCGTGGTGCCGTTGCCCACCGTTAGGGCTACCGCCACTGGAGTGTTGTTCTCCAAAATGAGATTCTGGCTGCCAGTCAAACCGCCAAAAGTCGCCGACGTCAAACTGCCAAAACTCAATGTTCCGCCGTTGAGGTTCACGGTGCTGGCCTGCAGGGCGAGAGCATTCCCCAGCATTAGCGTGCCGCTGGTAAGGGTCGTCGCACCCGCGTAGGTGTTCGCGCCGCTGAGGGTGAGTTGCCCAGAGCTAACGGTTACATTGCCGGCCGTGCCCGTGCTGGAAATCACGCCGGAAACCACGGTGCTGCCCGTGCCGGAAAAATTCGCGGTCTGGTTGGCCAGCGCCATATTCCCCAGGGTGAGTTGCGGACCGGTGCCCGATCCATCGTTCGTGATGTTCAACGTGACGATGCCGGTGCCCAGAATGATGTTCGACGTAATGTTGACGGCCCCGTAGAAGGAGGAATCCAGCAGCAATTGCGGCGCGGTGCCATTGAAGGTCAGGGTGCGCGTGGTTGGCGTGCTGGATATTGTGTAACTAATCGTATCCGCGGTGCCGCCGCCGCTGTTGTTGAATTCCAGTTCGTTCAGGGTGATGTTGGTCGTCAGGGTGATGGTTTGCGTCGAAAGTGTATCGTTCGCATAGTTGAAGTCAGCCCAGGCCGTGGCCGAATTCGGAGCGATCGCTGGCGACCAATCCGAGGTATTACCCCAAGTGAGATTTCCATTCCCCAGCCAGTAAGTGGGCGTCTGCGCCTCCGCGCGCGGCGCCGACACCAAACCTAGGCAGACCAGCGCCACCAAGCCCAACCACGCGGCGGCAGGCCGGGCGGCGGGGCGTCGAAGTCGTGCCGTCCGGGGTGGTCCCAGAAGGCGAAGCAAAGGAAAAGCGTGTGACGTGCTGGAGCCGGAGCGGATGGAGTTATTCACAGGGAAATAATAGGATTAAGGCGGAGCTTGGAATGACGATAAAAAGTATAGGAAGCAGGGAACGGGCCACGCGGGGTGGTCAGTCCATCTGGGCACGGGCGCTCAATTGGCGGCGATATTGTCAGTTAACCCGATGGCCCGCAACACTTTTTTATGCCTATTCTTTTACAATCTCTAGGGTAAAAAAGTGCAAAAATAGGCTTGCCAATCCGGCCGGTTTACGTTCTCAATGAGGATTCGTCAGGCCGCTTGGTTTGCGTTAATCTTTGCGATTCCCAGGAATAGCGTCGAATTATAACGCTCAAAGGGATAGGTTATTGACAGTTTTTTCAGGGTGTCAATAAACTAACGAAAGATTAGGTTTTTTGATTTTGGGCGATTCTCCTGGCTGGCTCGCCAATCAGATGGTCCCCAGCCGGATGTTGGGCGTCTCCCCAATCCCGGTTCGCCGCCAAGCTGCACTCGCCCGCCCGTCGTGCTCCCCCCAACGTTACTCAGACCAACCAGACAGGCATTTCGTTGCCTTGCATAGCATACGGAGGTTCACTCAATTCAGCCACTCGAACCGAGCTTTTGAGCCATTGACGACTCCAGGATTGATCGGCCATCCGAATCCAAGATCAAGACGATCTGAATCTTGTCGAAATATCCGCCCCCGTCCTGCAATCCAACTATTCTTTTGGGGCCGGGCCATCCGTGCAATCTGCCCAATTCGCGGTCGCGACCAGCACCCTTAGGCTCGCCTGGCCATGCCATGGTCAAAAAAATGGCCATGGGCAAAATTGCCCATGGCCATATTCTTCGCCCCGCGATTGGGGACGATGATCCAATTATAGTCAGCCAGCCTTACTTCGAGGTGCCGGTGGTCTTGGCCGGGGCGGCTGCCGGAGTGACGCTCGGCACTTCGGGGGCCGGCGAGGGCGGCGCGCTGTTCAGCTCCGTGATGATCTCCTTCGAGATGTCCCAGCTCGGGTCGTAATACAGGGCGATGTCCGTCGTCGTCACCGCGCCCACGCCGCGCTTCTTCGCAATGTCGGCGGCCGCGGAGCGGATCTTCAGCACGACGGCTTGCAAATAAGTCTGGCGCTGGAGGCTCAGTTGCTGCTCGGCGTTCTTCTGGAACGTCGTCGCTTCCTGCTGCTTGGACTGATACAGGCTCGCCACGCTGTCAAATTCGGTCTTGATCTTGTCTTTGTCGGCCTGGACGGTGGCGTTGGCGTATTGTTTCTGCAAATCCTGGGCCTTGGACAGGGCCGCGTTCATGTCGTTCGCAATGCTGTTGAGGTTGCCATTGTCGCCTTCGACGGCGCCCTGGAACTTCAGCGTCAAGGCCTGCGCCTCGATGCTGCCGGCGAGCACGGCGTTCATGTCCACGACCAAAAAAGCGGGCTTGGGGGCGGACATGGAGTCCGCGGCGTGGGTGGCCACGGGGGCGGCGGCCATGAGGGATGCAACACAGAGGAGGGACAGAGCGGTTTTTTTCATGGAGGAGATCATTTGAGTTCGTTGAAGAGGTATGCCGTTGGAGGGGGGTTTATTGGCATGAAGGAGACAGCAAATCATAAATCACATTCCCTGACAACTAGAAAATGTAACCTATGACATATATATGACAATGTAGCCGGAATCAGTTGGGGACGGATTTCCGGCGGATCTTCAGCCGCCTTTGCGGGGGCCTTGCGTTCCGCGCCTCTTTCCCATCACTATCTGCCTGCCCGGTGCTTCTCTCCGCTCCCCGCCCATGCAATCCGATAAGGAACTCTACCGCCAGTTGCGCGTTTTGCCCGCGGATATTCTCTGGGCCGACGAAGTCCCGCGCTTTGACCGCGCCCCGCCGCCCGAGCGGATGCGGCGCGTCGCCCTCATCCGCGCGGTCGGGGTCGCGTTTGCCGCCACCGGCACCGCCGAACAAAAAGCCGCCGTGCGCGCCTGGCTCACCCGGTTGTTGCAGGACCCGGCCGAGAAAATCCGGCGCTACGCCATGGCCGCCCTGCCCAAAATCGGCGCCGGAGCGAGCGAGGAGGTGCAACTCCTTTCCCTCCTTAAAACCGCTTCCGGCGAACGCGAAAAAAAGTCCCTCGGCCAGGCCCTCGAAAAAATCGGCGGCGCGGCGACCCTCGCCGCCGTCACCGAAGCCCCCGGGCTGCTCCCCCAAACCGAGCAAAAGGTCAAAGCCAGCCTCGCCCGCGCCGCCCAGCCCAGCACCGTCCGCCTCGACCGCGTCTTCACCCCCCGGCGCGGCCTGCGCATCCACCTGCGCTGCCGCAAGGGCTTGGAAGCCATTGTCCGCGATGAAGTTAGGGAATACATCGCCCGGCACGGCAAATTTCGCCTCCTCGAATTCCGCGGCCAATGCGTCGCCCTCACCCCCACCGCGCCGTTTGCCCTGGCCGATTTATATACCCTGCGCTGTTTTGACACCCTCGGTTTCGGCCTCGGGGTGGTCCGCGCCCCCACCCCCGCCCAGTCCATCGAGCCGCTCGCCGAAGTCATCACCTCGCCCCTGACGCGCCAGCTCCTCGAAGCCTTCACCGAGGGTTCGCTGCGCTACCGGCTCGATTATGTGGGCAAAGGCCACCAGCGCGGGGCCGTCCGCCTCGTCGCCAATCGCGCCTATGCGCTGTGCCCCGACATCCTCAACGACCCCCGCGAAGCCCCCTGGGCCATTGACCTCCACCCCATTCAGGGCGGCTGCTCGGTCGAATTGCGCCCCAAACTCACCCCCGACCCGCGTCTCTATTATAGAACCGACGACGTTTGGGCCGCCTCGCACCCGCCCCTGGCTGCCTGTATGGCCCGCGTCGCCGGCCGCATGAAGGACGAAATCGTCTGGGACCCCTTTTGCGGTTCCGGCCTCGAACTCATCGAAAGCGCCCTGCTTGGCGGCGTCCAAAGCCTCCACGGCACGGACCTCGACCCCGCGGCCCTGGCGATCGCGCAGGCGAACTTCACTGCGGCGAAGCTGCCCAACGTCACCGCCCATTTCAGCCTCGGCGATTTCCGCGACCACGCCCAAATCGCGGGCCTCGGCCCCCGCAGCGTCACCCTGATCATCACCAACCCCCCGATGGGCCGCCGCATCCGCGTCCCCAACCTCCACCAACTCATCAGCGACCTCTTCCGCGTCGCGGCCGAAGTGTTAAAACCCGGCGGCCGCCTCGTCTTTCCGGAATCCCCTCCGCCTCGAACCGGCGGACCGCACCCTCCAACTCCAAACCCAACAAACCATAGACCTCGGCGGCTTCGATTGCCGCCTGGAGGTGTATCGAAAGGTGGGGGTCGGGTCACAAATTTAGGCCACCTCTAATTCAAGACGGCGATATTCCGGATTTTTTGGCGTTGGCATCTCATCATAGGTTTTGCCTGCCAATTCGCGACCCGTGAGGTCTTTTCTAACGCCACCCCATTGCTTGAAGAAGAATGCCGTGTTGGCCTTTCTGCATTGCTTGAAGATGGAACGCACCCACTCAATTTTCATTTCACGTGAACCCGGGCCACTTTCACCGCCAACGATGACCCAATCAATCCCTTCAAGGGGTAAAGCGTCGATTGGCCCAATGAGTGGTTCCAAAGACAAAAAGCGGACGGCGGCGGGCACCAATTGAAGATCATGTATGCGATTCACAACGCGAGCATCCTCTACGCTGACACCCATCCACACATTCGGCGCCCAATCGAGTTCGCGTGCGAATTCCGCCAGGCGTTCACTCCGCTTGGTCAGAATTTGAAACGTATGTTGGGGACAGGCTCGCATCGTTGCGAAGATTTTTTTAATGAATGCGAGCGGAACTTTTTCGTGAAAAAGGTCGCTCATGGAATTCACAAAGACCAGTTTAGGCGTTTTCCATGACTTTGGGGCATCAATAAGATCGTTATGCAGCGTGAGGTCGAAGCCATTTTTATATCGCTCTGTGCCCATTGCTTGAAGCCGCATTGCCATGCGCTCGGCATAACAATGTTTGCAGCCAGCACTAACCTTGCTGCAACCCGTGACCGGGTTCCAAGTTGATTCTGTCCATTCGATATGTGAATTGCCGCGCATTTTTTTAGATTCCTAAATTAGACTGAACGTTCTTAAGGCCAAATTGGCCAAATCGCAACACTTTCACTTTGTTTTCCGGAAAAGAGCCTGCCTTTCGCGCTTCAACCCCCATTGTTTCGACCTTCAGTCGTCCTTTACCTTCCAACACAGCAAGCATGGCTTTAGCATTGAGAAATGGTGTTTCGCAAAGCGCAAACATGTTAGCGTCCGCCATCGAAACCTCCTTCCCGTCAAATTCGCGATGAAGCGCTTCGGCATATTCTTCTGGCTTGTCGTTGTGAAAGAGAAATTCCTGCTCCACATGCGCGTCGGAGAATGAGTAAGAGCCGCTTTTATCGATTTTTTTCATCGCCTCCTTCATTTTCTCAAGTCCAAGTGGGTGTTTGGTCGCAAAAACAAGGTGGTAATTGAGCGTGTCTTGCCCTCCCCTCATCGCAAACGACCAAGTTAATACGCCAGGCAGCGTTTTAAGGCGCTTTTTATAAAGATCCAGAATTTGAACAGATAAACGCTTGAGGTCACCTTGTGCCGTCAACTCATTACGCCAACAATCATTTCCAAAGAGATCGGTCAATTGTGCCTCCCGGTTGTTGTTATTTTCCGCCGCGAACATTCGCCCAATGCCATCCGCATCAAGATTGATCAAAAGTTCTACCCTCTCTGCCTTCATACAGTCCGCAAAAGTTCGGAATGGAATACCTGTCCCACCGAACGGGTCTGCGAAAACAAATAAAGGGCCCTTGCCGGCAAAAGGCTCTGGCACTTCTTTCCTCACCTCATTAATTCCATCGACAAATTCACACTGCTGCAAAGTTATCCCGATGCCCTGCCTTCCAATATAGGGTGCCACCGTCTCTTTCAGAATTTTGAACCGATCGGCTTGGCTTTCAATAAAGGCGCAGTGGAATCGGCGTGCAATAAATTCATGGCCGAGACCTTGAATTGCTTCTTCAACCGCTCGCATGGCCGCAAGGGGCGACCCTTCGTCATGATTCCGATAATAGCCAGGCCCGGCGAACCCATCAACGTAAAGAATGACCTCGCCACGTCTACTTTTCCCAAATATGCGAAACCAAGCATGTAGATAGCCTTTTAAAATGGCAATCTTTGCGATGGTGTGCGGATCTGCATCCCAGACCACTGGAAGCCGCTTTGACATGATAGGTAATCTGAAACATTCACCGGCCTAATCAAACCAAAAAATATAAAAATTTACCGCGGCGGCGCGGCGGCTTCCAATTCCTCCCAGCGGGCGAAGGCTTGGGCGTGTTCTTGCTCAATAATTTCGAGCCGCTGTTTCGCCGCCGTCACCCCCGCCGCGTCTTTTTTATAAAAGCCCGGGTCGGCGAGTTTTTCCGCGAGTTGCGCCTGCTCGCGCTCGAGCGCTTCGATCCGCGCGGGCAATCCTTCGAGTTCCTTGCGTTCTTTCCCATTCGTTTTCGCGGAATTTTTGCCCGTGGATTTTTGCCCGCCGCCCGCCCGCGCCGGTGAATTTTTTGCGGAGGCATTGGAAACCGGCGCCTGGTTTGCCAGGCGCTGCTGCTTCCAGTCCGTGTAGCCGCCGACGTAATCGCCGATTTGCCCGCCGCCCTCGAAGACGAGCGTGCTCGTGACGACGTTGTCCAGAAACTCGCGGTCGTGGCTGATGACGAGGAGCGTGCCGTTGAACTCGACCAGCAGGTCCTCGAGCAGTTCCAGCGTCTCGGCGTCCAGGTCATTGGTCGGCTCGTCCATGACGAGGACGTTGGCGGGCTTGGTGAAGAGCCGCGCGAGCAGCAGCCGGTTGCGCTCGCCGCCCGAGAGCACCCGCGCGGGCGTGCGCGCGCGCTGCGGCTCGAACAGAAAATCCTGGAGGTAGCTGATGATGTTGCGCGTCCGCCCGTCAATCGTCACCGTGTCGTTGCCCCCGGCGATGTTGTCCGCGACGGATTTCGCGTCGTCAATCTGCGCGCGGAGCTGGTCGAAGTAAACGACTTCCAGGCGCGTGCCATGCGTGATCGTTCCGGAAGTCGGCGCGATTTCGCCGAGGAGCAGTTTGATCAAGGTCGTCTTGCCCGCGCCGTTCGGGCCGATGAGGCCGATCTTGTCGCCGCGGATGATGGTCGTGCTGAAGTCGCGCACCAGCGGCGGCTGGCCGGGCCACGCGAAGGTGACATTTTCCACCGCGACGACTTTGACGCCCGAGCGCTCGGCCTCGGCCAGCCGCAGCGTCGCGTTGCCGGTGCGCTCGCGGCGGGCGCGGCGCTCGGCGCGCATTTCCTGCAACTGGTTGATGCGGCTTTGCGCGCGCGTGCGCTGGGCGCGGACGCCCCGGCGCACCCACGCCTCCTCCTGCGCGAGTTTTTTGTCGAACAGCGCGCGCTGTTTTTCCTCCGCCTCCAGCACCTCCTGCTTGCGCGCGAGGTAGGTGTCGTAGTCGCAGGACCAGCTCACCAGCCGCCCGCGGTCCAGCTCGATGATGCGCGTCGCGAGCCGCCGCAAAAACGCCCGGTCGTGCGTGACGAACAGCAGGCTGAGCTTCGATTCGAGGAGAAAATTCTCCATCCACACAATGGATTCCACGTCCAAATGGTTGGTCGGCTCGTCGAGCAGCAGCAAGTTGGGCTGGGCCGCCAGCGCGCGGGCCAGCAGCGTCCGCCGCTTGAGGCCGCCGGACAGCTCGGCAAATTCCTGGTGGGGGTTCAGGCGCAGGCGCGCGAGCAAGTCATCGAGCCGCACGTCCTTTTCCCAATCCTCCTCATGCCCGCCGGGGTCGCGCAGGCCCGCCGCCACGATGTCGTGGACCGTGCCGCGCACGTCGGTTGGAATCTCCTGCGTCAGCCGGGTGGCGACGGAGCCGTCGGGCCGGAACACCGAGCCGGAGTCGGCGGCCAATTCGCCGGCGATGACGCGCATCAAGGTGGATTTGCCCGCGCCGTTGCGCCCCACCAGGCACACGCGCTCGCCGGGGTCCACCTGCAGGTTGACCTTGTCCAGGATGAGCGGACCGCCAAACGAGAGGTCGAGATCGAGCAGACTAAGCAAAGCCATAAGCACCCCACCCTACCCGCGAACCAGCGCGCCTGCAATGCGCAAAGGGAAATCCGTTCCACCGGGAAGGCGAATTGTCACGTTTGACGGTGCCTCAAGCGTCGCTACGCGACGCCTTGCGGATGGCGTTTCGTTTCCGCGGACTCAAGCCCACGGCTAGTTCCACGTATGGATTCCATAAGCATTTGCGTCAGATGGTGTTAAATAAATCTTATGCTTTCGCAAAAGAGTATCTGGGTTGAAATTAAAGTTGTTTATTGATTATATATATTTAATAATATATAATATAGTTACGATAACAGAATAATTATATTTTCTAATGGGAGCGGCAAGCGTTCGACGGCCCAACTGACCGATGAAAATACTACGAATGATGTTGGCGCAGGCCCACTTGTTACTCATATGATGACGGCGTGTAACTGTATCCCCCGCCCACCAACATGCTTTACGGCCATGAGCCCCAACCCCGAGCTTACCCGCCTGCCTTATCCCGTGGCGCTGACCGCGCAACGGCTCGAAGACGGCTTGGCCAGTGACGAGGATGTAGTTAAGACACTGTTGCGGCTGAAGGATTGTTTTGAGGCATCCATCAAATACCTCGGTTCGGTAGTGCTAGTGGATTATTTTCATAGCCCCGCTGTCCAGTCGGCGCGCACGGAAGCTCTGCTGCAAAAGATGATTCGACCGTCGCTGGGGGTGTGGGTGTCCACGATTGTCGGTGACGTGAGTCGATGGCTGGTAGCCAATTTGGACGACAGCCAAATTCCGCCGGTCGCGCGCTTGTTTATTTCGCCCGGTCAAGGTCAAGGGGCCAATCCCAAGTCCACGGAATTGTTTCAGCAAGCCGAGGCCTTTGTGGCCTACCGCAACGATGCCCTGGGGCACGGCGCACTTCGGTCGGATGCCACTTACCGGCAGGACCTCTCACGCTGGCAACCCCTGTTGCGGCAATTATTGGACGCCGTGGCCAGTCTCGCGCCGTGGCAACTATGCCTGGTCACGGATCCCGACCAATGCCAATCTTGGATGGGGCCTTTGCCCAGTGCATCCCGAGAATCGGTCCCTTTCCTGCGCGAGCAGGTTGGACATTTTGTCCTCATCCGCCCGGTGGAGCGCCTCCGCGTGGAGGTCAAAGACCTCCATCCTTTTGTCTGTCTCCTTCCTGACAATGGACAAACGCACCGGCTGCATTATTATGATTTCCTGCACCGCTATCAGGAAACGCGCAAGGAAGCTGCCATGCTTGAATACGACGAGGGCTTCAAGCGAGCGTTCCCGGACCCACTGCCCGGACTGGAGGACGTTTTTACCCGGGAACTGCTGGCGCAGACCTTCAAGCGTCATCAAAGTGCAATGCGCGAGATTGATGGCCGCGTCGCAAACTTCAGCGAATTGCTCGCCCAGCACGCGCACATCGTGGGCCGGGCGTTCGCGCTCGAACGGGTGCAAAAGTTTGTGGCGGAAAACGACCGCGGACTGCTGGTGATCGAGGCCGAGCCGGGCAAGGGCAAGACCGCCCTACTGGCGCACCTCATTGAGGAGACTTTCGGCCATTATGCGCCCCCACCGGTGCATTTCTTCTACCGCCGCACTGCCGGCATTCAGAACCCCAACGTGTGCGTACGCAGTCTCTACGGCGCGTTGCTGGAAGCGCACAACCTCACTGAGGCCGAGGAATCGCGCGCGCAGCAGGACGCCGACGCCGTCTTTACCAAGCTCACCAACCTGCTTTCCCATGAGATTGCACCGCGCCTTTTGCCTAGCCGACCGCAGCTCATTTTCATAGACGCGCTCGACGAGGCGGGTTCTGGCTCCATGGGCAGTACCGCCTTCCAGCGCGTGCCCGAAAACATTCCGGCAGGGGTGTATTTCATCGTGACCACCCGCCCTGTGAAAGAACGCGCGTCCCTGGCCCGGCGCGACAACCTTCATTGGCTCAACCTCGACGCGCTGGAATTCCGTGAATACAACCTGTGGGACAGCCAATTGTATGTTATCACCAAAATGGCCGATGCGGGCCTGGGCCCGGACACGCTCGCGGAAATTGCGCGCCTGGGCGCGGGTAATTTTCTCGTGCTGACGTTGCTGTGCCGACACCTTCGAACGGGACTGCGTTCGTCGGAGGTCGCAGATTTTCTGCATCGGCTGGCGACTAACGGCGCCAAAGACATGCTCGGGTTCATCTACGAGGAATTCTGGGAACGGCTGGCGGAACGCTGCACCAGTGCGGACATGAATGTGCTCTGTGATGTGGCCGGGCTGTTCGCCACTGCTCAAGCTCCTGTTACGGCGGACATTCTTTGCGAGTGTCTCGAGTTGCGCGCGGGGGACTGGGACTTCGCGCTCCGGCGCCTGGGGGAATATCTCGCCATCATGGACGAGGAGCAAGCGGACGCACGCCAAGTTTTTTATCGGATTTACCATGAGACGTTCGCCGATTTCCTGCGCGGCAAATTTCACACTCACGAGCACCGTTTTAATGAGCTGTTGGGCAATTACGCCCTCGGGTGGGCCGCGCGTGACGACGGCTACGAACGCACCTTCAGCCTGCGCTTCGCGCCGACGCACCTGATTGCCGCCCGCCGTTGGGACGATTTGGAAAAACTTCTCACTGATCTGACTTTCCTTGAAGCCAAAAACGAAGCTGGGTTGGTCTTCGACCTGGCCACCGATTTCACCAACACCGTCAACGCCGTGCCCGCCGGGCGGCCCCAGCGCCATATCTTGGAATTGCTGGGCGAAGCTCTACGTCGTGAAATTCACTTTATCGCCCGACATGCAAAAGACTACCCGCAGGCATTATTTCAAGTTCTTTGGAATAATTGCTGGTGGTATGATTGCCCGGAGGTCGTTCCTCACTATAAGGAAGCCAAAGGCGAGTGGGTGCAACCCGCCCTGAAGCTATGCACCCTCATGGAAAACTGGCGCACGCAAAAAGAAACCGTCCAGCCGGGATTTTATTGGGTCTGCTCGAAAGGACTGCCCCTGCAACCGCTCGGTGGCGGGCAGAGGACCGTCCTGCGCGCACATGAAGGCCCGATTGAGAGCGTTTGCTTCTCACCGGACGGAAGCACGCTCGCCAGCGGGTCTTGGGACAACACAGTGCGGGTGTGGGACTCCGCCAGTGGCCGGGAACGGGCCATCCTGCGTGGGCATGATCTCACAGTTACGAGTGTCTGTTTCTCGCCGGACGGCGTACTCTCGCCAGCGGATCGGATGACAAAACGGTGCGGTTGTGGGACGCCGCCAACGGGCAGGAACGGGCCGTCCTGCGCGGACATGAAGGCTTGGTTTCGAGCGTCTGTTTCTCGCCGGATGGGCGCATGCTCGCCAGCGGGTCGTCAGACAAAACGGTGCGGGTCTGGGACGCCGTTAGCGGCCAGGAATGGGCCGTCGTGTGCGGACATGAAAGCGGGGTTACGAGCGTTTGTTTCGCGCCGGATGGGCGCACCTTCGCCAGTGGGTCGTCAGACAAAACGGTGCGGGTCTGGGACGCCGCCAGCGGCCAGGAACGGGCCGTACTGCGCGGACATGAAGACCGAGTTTCGAGCGTCTGTTTCTTGCCGGACGCGCACACCCTTGTCAGCGGGTCTTATGATCGTACCCATGAGGGTGTGGGATGCGGCCAGCGGCCAGGAACAGGCCGTCGTGCGCGGACATATACACCGGGTTTCGAGCGTTTGTTGCTCGCCGGACGGAAGCACACTCGCGAGCGGGTCGTGGGACAAAACGGTCCGGGTGTGGGATGCCGCCAGTGGCCGGGAACAGGCCGTCCTGCGCGCACATGAAAGTCCGGTATGGAGCGTATGTTTCTCGCCAGACTCGCGTACGCTCGCCAGCGGGTCTTGGGATCACACGGTGCGGATATGGGATGCAGCCAGCCGCCAGGAACAAGCCATCCTGCACGGTCATCAAAGCGGGGTTAAGAGCGTTTGCGCCTCGCTAGATGGGCGCATCCTCGCCAGCGGGTCGTCAGACAAAACCGTGAGGGTGTGGGATGCGGCCAGCGGCCAGGAACGACGCGTCCTGCGCGGTCACCAAGGCTCGGTTTCGAGTATTTGTTTCTCGCCGGAGGGGTGTACCTTTCGCCAGCGGATCGTATGACAGCTCAGTCCGGTTGTGGGACGCCGCCAGCGGTCAGGAAAGAGGCGTCCTATGCGGACATGAAGACTCGGTTTTGTGTGTTTCTTTCTCACCAGACGGGCGAACTTTCGCCAGCGGGTCACGGGATCACACGGTGCGGGTGTGGGACGTCGCCAGTGGCCAGGAACGATTCATCCTGCGCGGACATGAAAACTGGGTTACGAGTGTTTGTTTCTCATCGGATGGGAGCAAAATCGCCAGCGGGTCGTGGGACAAAACAGTGCGGGTGTGGGACGTCGCCAGTGGCCGGGAACAGGCCGTCTTGCGCGGACATGAACGCGAGGTTACGAGCATTTGTTTCTCGCCGGACGGGCGCAGCATCGCCAGCGGCGGGTCGTGGGGCGACCTCACGGTGCGGGTGTGGAACGTCGCCAGTGGCCGGGAACAGGCCATTCTGCGCGGTCATAAAAGCCGGGTTTCGAGCGTTTGTTTTTCGCTGAATGGACACACCCTCGCCAGCGGGTCGTATGACAAAACGATGCGAGTGTGGGAACCCGCCAGCGGAAAATGCCTTGAGGTGATTCAGGGATCCGGGGATACACAGGCCATCGCAGCGGGTTGTGAAAGTTTTCCCTGGTGGGCGTTGAGTCAGCAATTCGAAACTGTCATCGAGTGCGCCACCAGGAAAATTCCTGTGGCGTGGTTCGAGGCCGCCATTGAAAATATCAACACCAATCCTAATGGACGCGCTTGGACGGGCCGCTTGGTGAACCAAATTTACTTTATTCGCCTCGAAGATGGGGCCGATAAATCATGAAGCATTTCAAATGCAAGTTCCACGCAACTCTATCAACATATGCATACCGCAGACTTAATCCGCCGTGAAGGGGTGGAGAATGCCGAGCCGTTTTCTGCGATGCTGCCGACGCTGGAGCATTGCTTCGGGCAACTTTCGGTCAAAAGGCAGTCGCACCTTGATGCTGTGACGCGGTTGGGCCACGGCTTCATCCAATTGCGCCGACGCGAAGAACCAAACTATCCGAACGCTGCCACCGGCCCCGAGGCGGAACGATCCACCCTGCGTCTTTTGCTGGCGTGGAACCTCCATGATTTCGGCGACATCCCGGTCAAAATTCCCGTCGAGTTTATTCACACCGAGGCCACGGCCCGCCGCCGCGAGGAAATCAAGCGCGGTGACTGGATTTCCTCCGCCCCTTACGACGACGAAAAATTCGACGCGCCGATCCGCGGCTGGCTCATCCACCAGGCTATTCGCGCCGCCCTCGACGCCGACGCGCCATTGACGGCCCCATCCGACGCCATCATCACCCAGCTTGGATTGCCAGCCACCTTGCGGCGCAAGCTCAGCGCTTTGGAACGCGAGCAACTCGACTGGAACGCGCTCGTGGCCTACCAGCACCATGAGTATTTCGACGGCAAGGGCTGGCCGCGCGGCGTCAAACTCGACCCGAACGACCCGCTGATGGACGTGACGTTCGCCGATTTTCAAAGCGGCTGGTATGCCGACAAAATGTCGCGCGGCGACAAAGCGCGCCCGATTTCCGCCACGCTGCCCGCCGACGTTTTTGCTGCGATGGAAGTGCGCCAAATCGAGAGCCTGGCTCGCAACCCCGCCGGGGCGCCGATGTATCACCGGGGCTGGCTCGCCTTGGTCAAAGCGTATCCCACCGAGGTTGACGCCTTGATTGACGGCATTTTCCCTGACGTGCGCCGACGCCGGGAAAAGCCGCCTGCACTACCTGCGAAGGCCGGATAGTGGCTTGCGCCCGCCAGACCTCATCCACAAACTTTGCCGTTTCACCCATCGGCTTGAATAACCCCAGGAATTGTTCCCATGCACTGTCCCAAATGTCATGGCCCGATGACCCGAGGCGAAGGTTTTTGGGTGTGCCTGAAGTGCGGGCACAAGGTAGCGACGCCGTCCGGCGCAACAGTGGAATTCGCGGCGGAGTTGGACGCTTGGCCGCATGTGCTGGCCGCGCCGCTGGCCGAGTATGGCCGCGCGGCCACGCCCTACGAGCGCCTGCACCGCCTCACCGACGCCGTGGAAGTGCTGACCCGTTTTTGCACGACAATTATATTGGCGGATTTGCTTTCCCGCCGGAATGAATTTCCCGAAGACGTGAGGCTGGCGCTCGCCACCGATCTCGAACGCCCTTCGTTTGGCCGCTGGTGTGGTCTGCTGCGAACGAGTTTGTCGGCGTTGCCCAAGCAAAACTTTGTGGTACCCAAGTTGCCGGTTTTCGTACAGAAAAATTTGCTTCCTCTGCTTGATGATCTCATCCCGATGCGCAACCAGCTCGCGCACGCCGGCCGCCTCACCGAAAAGCTGGAAAAACAATGGAGGGAGGAATGGCCGCCGCGGCTCAAGGAGCTGGTGCATTCGGCGGCGTTTTTTGCGGAGGTTGAAATTGTCGCCGAGCCTGCAGCCGGCGGGATTTTTATACTGCGCGGCGTTCCCTCTCCCGGTGAATCGTTTCCGGTTTATGATCTGAAAAAACTCCCGGCGGATGCGCCGTCGCCGCAACCCGATCGGCTCTTGCTTTGTTGCGGCCCGCGCGCGGTGGATCTTTTCCCGTTGCACGCTTACGGCGACGTGTTTCATTATCTCGATAAAGGGCGTGAGGAAAAGCGTTCCGCCGGCGGATCACAGGCAACAGACCCACGCGCGTTTTTCGAGCCGGTGCCCGAGGCCTCGCCGTCCGGCTTGCTTTATTTCCGGCGCGGCGAGAAAGATTATTTGGAATACACGAGTTTTTCCGCGCAAGCGGCGCACAGCCAGGAGGGTTTCGCCGCTCTCGAAAAATTCAAACAAGTTTTTCGCATTGAAGAATGGCGGCGCGCGGCGGCGGCGGTCGAGGCACGCCGGGAGTTTGATTTTCGCCCGTGGATGCGCGAATTGCTCGAACTATTAGTGGGACGCGACGCGCAAGTGGATCAGGTCAACCAATGGCTCAAAAGCGCGAATGGCGGCTTGTGCTGGCTGCACGGGCATCCGGGGGTGGGGAAGTCGGCTTTCATGGCGGCGATGGCGGATCGTTTTTTCACCGATGAGCGCAAGGTTTGTAAAATCGTCCATTTCTTCCGGGCCACCGATGCGCGTGGCAACCGCATGAAGTTTCTGGAGAACGCGCTCACCACGCTTGGCGCCGCCTTTGGCCGCGCGGAAACTCCCTCCACTGATCCGCGCGAGCGGCAGGATCAGTTCGCCAAACTTTTGCGCGAAACCGCCGCCGCCGAGCAGGGCAGGCCAGAACGCGAACGCAAGCGCATCATTTTCCTGCTCGACGGCCTGGATGAGGTGGCGCAGAACGACCGGGACTTTGCCGACGTGATTTTCCAAAACCTCGCACCGGGGGTCGTGTGGGCGTGCGCGGGCCGCGAGGAATTTGAACTAGGAAAGCGGTTTCGCGCGCACCAGGCCCATTTGCCTTTTGGCGAAAACGGCCTGCCGGCGCTGACCGATGGCGACGTGCGGGAAATTCTCGACCACGAATGCGGGCGGCAGATTTACGAACTCATCGCGCGCGACCGGCCCGAGACGCCGCCCGGCGGAAACAGCAACCCGTTTCTGGAGGAACTAGTGAAACGCTCCGCGGGCCTGCCGTTGTATTTGCGATTATTGGTGCAGGATATCCGGGAGGGGCGGCTTTCGTTCAAGGAAGGCCAGGAGAAAAATCTGCCGCATGGGCTGACCAGCTACTACGAGCGTTTGCTGGAACGGTTGCAAATCAGCGACGTGTCGGCAGTGCTAACGCCGGTGTTTTGTCTGCTCGCCGTGGCCAAGGCGCCGCTGACTTTTGAGACGGTCAAATTGCTTATGGCTGAAGACCGGCTTTTGAAACGCCCCGGCGGCGAAAACTTGCTGCGGCGCGCGCTGGACTTTGGCCACCTCATGCTCAAACGCGTGACGATCGCAGAACTGCCCAATGACGCCGCAGCCGCCACCGAGCCCAAGACCGAAACCGGCTACACGCTCTACCACGAATCCTTCCGCGAGCACCTGCTGCAAAGCGACACGGTGAAAGAAAGCATCGGCGCCGCCAAGGACGACCTCAGCCAATTCGCCGTGCATTGGGAACAATGGAAAAACCGGTTATTTCCCTTCCGCTACGCCCTCAGATATGGCCCAGCTCACCTCATCGAATTGCAACGCTGGGACGAAATCGAAAAACTGCTTACGACCATTTTCTTCCTAGAAGCGAAAAATGAGGCGGGCCTGGTCTTCGACTTGGCGAAGGATTTCACAAACACCATCAGCGCAATCCCTACTCTCCGACCACATCTTGGCATCTTGAGATTGCTGAACGAAGCTCTTCGTCGAGAAATTCAATTCATAGCGCGTCACTCAAAAGACTACCCGCAGGCCTTATTTCAGATAATGTGGAATCTGGGCTGGTGGCATGATTGCCCGAATGTAAAGTCAACACATAATATTGATATTGAAAAAAGTAAAATAGAGCAATCTAACGCACAGACAATTTTTAATCTACGTGTAATCTTGGAAAATTGGCGTACACAAAAGGAAGCCACCCAGCCGAACCATTTTTGGGTTCGTGCAAAACATGCGCCAAATATACCGATCGGTGGAGTCCACCTTTCAGTACTACGTGGGCATGAAAATACCGTGCTTAGTGTAAGTGTCTCAAAGGATGGTAGGATAATTGCCAGTGGGTCGATGGATAAAACCGTAAGAATCTGGGATGCAGAGTCAGGGCGTGAACTGATGATTCTACGTGGGCATAATGATTGGGTGGAGTGCGTTGCGTTTTCGCCGAATGGGAAGAGTATCGCCAGTGCGTCTGGACAATGGCTTCTTGAACCTGGAGACAATACAGTTCGCATTTGGGATCTAGCAACCCGCTGTCAAGTTGCAGTCCTTAAAGGGCATTCAAGAAAAATTAAGAGTGTTGATTTTGCGCCAGACGGCACTATAATTGCCACTGCTTCTGAAGATGGCACGATACGGTTGTGGGATGCAGTTACCGGAGAAGAATTTGCGATTCTTCAAGGACATGAAGAGGGTGTGGTGTGTGTATGTTTTTCACCAGACGGGACTAAGATCATCAGCGGATCGTCGGACTTTTCGGTGCGAATTTGGGATGTGAAATCTAGGCGACAACTCGCTGTCTTTAAAGGGCATCAACGCTTAGATAACGCTTTACACTCTGGAATCACGAGCGTAAGTTTTTCTCCAGATGGGACAAAAATTGCTAGTGGATCGGACGATAAAGATAACACAATTCGGATTTGGGACGCAGCTTCTCGTCGTCCTCTCACTGTTATTACAGGTCATCAAAATGGAGTTAAAAGCGTCTGTTTTTCGCCGGATGGATCGAAGCTTGTTAGTGGTTCCTCAGACAATACGGTTCGGGTATGGGATGTGGTGTCCGGCAATCCTGTTTCGATTCTAAAAGGGCATGAAGGCGGAGTAGAGAGTGTGAGATATTCGCCGGATGGGAGTAGAATCGTAAGTGGGTCGTGGGACAAAACTATACGAATTTGGAACGCTCATTTTGCAGGAGAGTTCGGCGTATCTGATCTGGAAGATGATTGGGTAGAGGGCCTAAAATATTCACCGGATGAAAAGACGATTGCCTGCGGAGCTAACTCAAGTGTGCTAGTATGCCACACGGATTCCGGGAATGTACACTTCGTTACTCGTGGACATGAAGTTGAAGCAAGCAGTATGAGTTTCTCGCCGGACGGGAAGATTTTTGCCAGCGGAACATTGAACTGTGCCGTGCAGGTATTCAACGTTGCTTCCGGGAAGCTGCTCTTCACTTTAAAAGGACATACTTGGAGGGTTGTAAACGTAATCTTTTCGCCGGATGGAAAAAAGATTGCCAGCGGTTCTTGGGACAACACTATACGATTGTGGGATGCAGAGTCAGGGAGAGAACTTGCTACCTTTAAAGGGCATCATCATTCGGTTGACTGCGTAGCGTTTTCGCCAGACGGGGCGAAGCTTGTAAGTCAGTCAAAGGAAGACCACACAGTACGGTTTTGGGATACAATCACCGGGCAAGAGTTGGTTGATCTGATTGGGTTTGGGGACAAGGGGATTGCAAGCCTGAAGTTTTCGCCTGACGGATTGAAACTCGCAATTGTTTCAGAAGCCGACTTAGTGTTGATATGGGACACAGTGAATTATTGCGAGCATGTAGCCATCAGAAGTATAAGTAGACATGGTATTTCAAGCATCAACTTTTCGCCGGATGGGAGAAAGCTTGCCATTGGATTTGGAGAAAACTTGTGGCTCGGACAACATGTTTTGGCCGGGGACGGAATGATGAAAGTATACGATGTCGAAAGTGGATTGTGCCTTGAGGTGTTTCATGGTGGAGGTGATACACGGGCGATTTCGGCGGGTCCAAATCAATTTCCTTGGCGAGCGATTCGTCAACGAGTTGAAACTGTAATTGAGGACGCAGCGAATGGTACTCCTGCGGCCTGGTTCGAAGAAGCAATCGAAAACATTATTACCCATTCCTCAGGTAGGATGTGGACCGGAAAACACGCAAACCACCTTTACCTTATCCAGTTAGAAGGCGGGAAAACAGGTTGATTTTAGAGAACTGTCCTTTTATCACTCATCTTTATGACTTTTACCTTCTGGACGGAATCGACTGCCGCAGTGGTGGAACCACGTGGACAGCAAACGTTCCAACTGTTGGTTCGCCGGGAGGGTGGACAGCTGGCGTCAAATGTGAAGCTGACGGTGGCCGTGTCCGCCGAGCCAGAGGGGGCGACATTCAAGGCACCGCGTTTCATTCAAACAAGTGGCAAGGGCATCGCGTCACTTCCTTTGCATGCGGGCGAGACGGTTGGGAAATTCATAATTACAGTTTCCGTCGGTAAATGTTGCTGGATAGGAACGCTTTTTGTCACAGCGATTAATATTCCATACGCGCCGAGTTTGAATCTCACCGCACAACAGGAGCAACTTCTGCGGATGCTTTATTGGGACAAGCAACGTTTGCAGGTGTTGCGTACTTTTGGCGGTGGGATGAGCGGCAGCGCCGTGCTCCAAGTGCAGGCAACCGATCTGCACGGGCGCAACGCCAAACAGGTGGTCAAAATCGGTCCGCGCGACGCGATGGGCGAGGAGGGCAAGAACTACCTGGCGCTCGCGGCCGCACTGCGAGAAAACGCCGCGCGAGTGGAGGCCTACGCCGAGTTTGGCCTGGCCGGCGCCATTGTTTACGCCGACGCCGGGGAGAGCAGCGCGCTTGAAGCGGTCAAGCCTTTCACCGACTTTTATACGGAACGCGAGCCGGAAGAAATCGCGCAGGCTATATTCGCTGTGTTGGGCCGGGGTCTGCCAAAAGTATATGCCCAGCACGAGGTCAAGCCGTTCACTCTGGGACAACTGGTGCATAAGTTCATGCCCGAGCACTTGGTGGTTTCTCTCGCGGGCGGACAGGGTGGGTGTGGAGTTTATCGGACGGGCGAGACACCGAAGCTATCGGCCAAGATCAAAAAACTCACCTCAAAGGATATCGAGCATATTGATCCGAGGGTGGCCAAAAGCGACTTGATCGTGCTGGCTGGTTTTCGCATCAGCAAAATGCAGGACGGCGATCTGAACCTCGAAGACAGCGCGCAAGAGCGCTACAAAGTCAAGGTTCGCTACGACGGCGCGAAGGTGGCGGGTTTCACGTCGGGCGACACCGTGGATATCGTGGCGCGGGTGGTCACGAACCGCGAAGAGCGGATGAAATTCGCCGTGGGCGATTGTCTCCAGCGCTTTGGTCTCAAGAGGAACCGCTTTGGATATGAATTGGCGGGTGAGAACTATCCCGATCCTCTGAGCTTGCTTAGCCAAGTTCTCGCCCAGCCGTGCGACACCGCGCTGGGCATTATTCACGGCGACTTGCACTGGGACAATGTGATGCTGGAATCGCCCTCTAACTGGCGGCTGATTGATTACGGGCTGACCGGCTCCGGCCCGATTTTATTTGATTATATCAAGCTTGAAACCTATCTGCGACTGAAAGTCTTGTCGAGGGATTCGAGCATCACTCCGACCCAGTTGCTGGAGTTTGAGCGCGCCCTGGTGAATAATCCCATCGGGCGGCTGGCCGACGCCCCGCCGTTGCCTCCGGTGCTCGCCAAGGCAGCGGACGCGATTCGCACGATTCGGCGGCTGGCCCGGCCGTATTTGAGAAACGACTTCTTCGATTACATCCATTTTCTCTTTGCCTATGCTCTCGCCCTGGCGAAGTACTACCCAGCTCCTGAGCAATGGGAGACAGTCAAAACCGATGCTGCGGGCAAGAAAAAGTGCGAGAATCTGTCGCGTGAGTTTTTTTATGTGCTCGCTCCGGTGCTAGTGCTCGGGCGGCTGATTAAATGGAACCAGGTTGCGCACCAGCGTCGGGACAAACCGGCGGATTTTCCCCTCTCCTTGCACTTTGTCGGTCATGGGGAGACGCTGATTCCTAAACCAGACATGGTGTCGCTCGACGTGGGCAATGCCAGCGTACCCGGCGTAATTGACCATCATTTTAAGGGGCTGTCGAAAGATTCATCACCCCGTTGCACCGCGCAAGTAGTTTGGCAGCAACCCGAACTCGTGAGCCAGCATGTTGGGCTGAACCCTGTTGAAAACGTAACCTGGGTTACCCATACCGGACCCGATTTTGACGCCGTTGCTTCCACCTATCTGGCTTGGCACCTGGCCTGCTTCGGATTTTTCCCACCAGGAGCCGCCGAAATTGGCGAAGTATTCCGCGCTGGTGGATGCAGGAAGCGAATTTCTGGAGACTGTTGCATTTCCTGAACGCACACCCTACGCGTTATTCACTATGCAGCTGAGCGGAGTGGAGGACAAACATCTCAGTCCCAAAGTAACTACTTTGCGCGATATTGAAATGATGCGGCAGGGGTTTCGCATGCTGGATTACTTGTCTGGCCTCGAAGCAACGGGAATCCATGCTTTAGACTCGAACCTGGCCCCGCACGAACATGGGTTTTGGAACGTCCTCCTGAACATTCGGCAGGATGAGCTGAAGTTTAAAGAACATGATCTAAAGCTCGCCCGCCACATTACGGTAAGGTTTTGTCAAAATGACCGCGTCACGGAAGGAAAAGGCTTGGTTTTGCAGTTGCCCCAGGCAAAATTGTTCAAGGCGTGGGCACGGCGCGACAAGGAGACTGACGTGTTGGTCGTGCACTGGGTGGAATCGCCAAGCATCATCATTAGCGTTCCGCCAACGAGGCCGGGCGCGTTAAGAGGATTAGGCGCCGCGCTGGAACGCGCGGAAACCCAAAAGCGAATTATTCTCGGCCAGCAACGGCCCGGCCCGCCGCGCTGGCCCGACGTGGACAACAATGATCCCTGGTATGACGGACGCAGCCCAACCCACAACTACACAATTGTGGCTGCCCCGCGCGGAGGCAGTGTGCTGGATTTGGAGGCCGTGGTTAATGTTCTTTCAAAAGAAGTATGGTGGCAATAGCCTCTTTTTTACTTCACCCTTCTGCGAATGAGCGCAATTGTAAGCATCGGTCTCAAGTTTCAGCGCGCCGCCCATTGGCTGGGGCCGGAGTGGCTTCATCGGGCGCACACGGCTCTCACAGCCCATGAGGACCGCAAGTATTCTGGAGCTGTTGCTGACGGCGCCGCCTGCCTTGAAAGCGTGCTGAAGGCTTTACTGGTTGCCTGGAATCTGTCCGTGCCGGAAGCGGCCACGCTCGGACCGCTCATTGGCCGCGTTCGTGACAGCGGTCGCGCGCCTGGCGAATTGCTCGAACGTCTGAACGAAGCGGTTGTAATTCGCAACCGTGCCGTGCATGACCGGCCCGCGAAACTCATCAAAACTCAAGAGGCCGACGCCTTCATGCTGCTTAGTGATTTGGGCCTTATAGTCGAATGGAGTTTGGAACTTATCGGCAGTTCGGATGAATACACCCCACAGGAAGCGGTGCCTGTATTTTTAAGCGTTGGCACTCCGCATCGGCTTGACCAGGTCCAGTTTCTTTATCTCCTTCGTGAAAAAATGCGTGCACTGGGTGTCGAACTTCGTACCCTAACCGCAGCAGTCTTTGACGAAAATAGCCCATTCTACCAATTGGCCGACATCCTTGCGGAATGCCAGGGTGTTTTAGTGGTGGGATTGGAGCGGTCACATGCATATACGGTTTTCGAGAAGGAACATTCATTGGAGGAAACCCTACAAAAAGACCGTTATATTCCCACTGCTTGGAACCAAATCGAAGGCAGCATGGCTGCGGCGTTGAAACTACCCGTGTTGGTTTTGCGTGACAAACGGCTAGTCGAAGAAGGCATTTTTGAGGCGTCAAATCACCGCCATCGTATCTTTGTATTTGATCTGCATGACCAATGCCGAAACCTGTCTGAGGAATTAAGCGGGTTTCTCGCCGGCTGGGTGCAGTGTGTCCGTGTAGAGATGCCGAAAAAACGCATCGGTTGATGTCACTGACAGTAAGACTGTTGCGACTGGTAGTCGCCCCATTCTGACGGGTGGGTCATTTTGCCACACTTGGCTCAGCGTTTCGATAGATCTCTGGACTTAAGGGGTGGCTTAAGACCATTACCAGGCAGCTGGCGGCAAAACATTGGTTTGGCCTTGTTTCGGTTGAGTAGATTTTGTAACCACTTGCCGTGGAATCACTAACTTCAAATGGCAAAAAGTGTCCGTAAGCCCACGATTACAAACATTCCATGCCCGTTTCATATTGCCGCTGTAAAGATTCGCTCCACATGAACCAGGGTTACCCGTTCAAATTTGGGCGGACAAAAAACCGCCGGTTGCTTTCTTTAAAATCCACGTTATCGATCAAGTGTTGAAATTTAACCAACCCGCCTAGCGACGGCATTTCTTCGGCCATGTCACCTTTGTCCAGCGCGCTCCGGGCTTATCATGCCGGTGATTTATCCGCGGCGTTCATTATTCGCCGCGACGATGGATTTGAACGCCGCATCCCGGCGTCGGCCTTTTTCGCCGATGGCGAGCTTCCCCCAATAGAGGCCCAGGCACTTGCGCTATGCAGAGGCCGGATTCTCGATGTTGGAACGGGAGCTGGAAGGCATTCCCTTAATCTGATCCGAAGGGGCTACGTGGTTACTTCCTTGGAGGTCTTGCCCGAAATGGAGGCCATTCTCCATGACAGAGGAGTCCGTCGGGTTGTCATATCGGACCTATTCGCATTCAATGGAGAAAGCTTCGATACCCTTCTGCTGTTGATGAACGGTATCGGAATGGTTGGCACCCTCGAAGGCCTCAACCGGTTTCTACACCATGCTCACCGGATCGTTGAGCCGAACGGACAAATCCTCTGTGATTCGGTTGACGTGTCCATGACGAACGACCCGGTTCATGTAGCCTACCGGCGGCGAAACGTTGAGCGGGGGCGTCCACCAGGTCAGCAGACGTTCACGATGATCCACCAAGCGCTGACTGGAGATGAATTCCATTGGCTTCACGTCGACTTTGGATCGCTGGCCGAACATTGCAGGGGCGCGGGTTGGCTTGCGGAGTTGATCGCGCAGAAGCCAAATGGGCATTACCTCTGCCGTTTGTCAAAAATATGAGGATTCGATTGGCTAATGGGCTTAAAGGGTGAACTAAGGTCGTTACCATTACACTTCTGCTAAAGCGCTGATTTATCCTCGCCACGAAGGGATCGGTTTTGTAACCACTTGACGTGGAATCACTAACTTCAAATGGCAAAAAATGTCCTTAAACCCACGGCTATGCTCGAAGCCTCGCTATGCGAGGCAAAGGCGCGCGATGCGCATGGGCAAATGGCAAGAAGTGCGGGTGGGGCCATGGTTAAGTTCACTCACCCTTTGTCGCTTCGCCCTTCGTCTTTCCCCTCCGCCCTTGGCCCCTTCGCCTTTCGTCTTTCACTTCTTAATTCTTAATTCATAATTCTTAATTCCTCCCCCTCCCCCTCACCGCCGCGCGTCCTTGGCCCATTCGTAAACTTTCACATACTGCTTGGTGCTGGTCGTCCACGAAAAATCCTTTTTCATCCCATTAAGGCGCAGCGCCAGCAAATCCGCCGGGCGCTCGGTGTAGGTGTCGTAGGCGCGCTGGAGGGCGGAGTGCAGCGCGCCGGCCGTCGGCTCCTGGAACAAAAAGCCCGTCCCCAGCCCGCGGCCCTCCTGATACGGCTCGACCGTGTCCACCAGCCCGCCCGTGGCGCGGACGATGGGCGGCGTGCCGTAGGCCTGCGAATACATCTGGTTGAGGCCGCACGGCTCGAAGCGGCTGGGCATGACAAAAAAGTCCGCGCCCGCCTCGATGAGGTGCGCGAGTTGCTCGTCAAAGCCGATATAAGTGCCCACGCGCCCGGGATAATGCCGGGCCAATTCGCGGAAGGCCTCGGCCAGGCCCGCGTCGCCCGCGCCGAGCACGACGAACTGCGCGCCCATTTCCTTCAGCAAACCGGGCACCAGGGCGGCGAGCAGGTCCAGCCCCTTTTGCGGGTAGAGCCGCGCGATGGCGGCGAAAATCGGCGTCGCGGTCTGCTGGTGCAGGCCGAAGCGCTGTTGCAGGGCCGTCTTGCACGCGACCTTGCCGCTCATGTCCATCGGGCTGTAGAGCGCGGGCAACCGCGGGTCGCAGGCGGGATTCCACTCGTCCACGTCAATCCCGTTGGTGACGCCGATCAGGTCGCCTGCGCGAAAGCGCAGCAGGTCGTGCAGGCCGCAGCCGCCCGCCTGGCCCTGGATTTCCTGCGCGTAATGGCGCGAAACGGTGGTGATTTTCGTCGCGTGATACAGCCCGCCCTTCATGAAATTGATCTGGCCGAAGCTCTCCAGATTGTCGGCTGAGAACAGCCAGGCCGGCAGGCCGGCGAAATCGAGGGTGCCGCGCGGGCTGTAGCCCTGGTCCTCGAGGTTGTGGATGGTGAACACGCTCGCCGCGCGGCCAAGCGGCCAGGGGCCTGTCCACCGTGTTGAGATACACCGGCGCCAGCGCGGCGGGCCAGTCGTGCGCGTGGACAATGTCGGGCGTCCATTGATCCGCCCGGCACCAGTCCAGCGCCGCGCGGGTGAGGAAGACGAAGCGGTCGGGGTTGTCGCCGTAGCCCGTGCCGTTCTCGCCATAAATGCCGATGCGGCCAAAATAGCGGCCGAACTCGATGAAGTTCATCTCGGCGTCCGACCCCGGCAGGGGCGTGCGCCAGACGCGGCAAAATTCCTCGATGCCAAAGCCCAGGTGGACGCTGACCACGCCCGCAAACGCGCGCCAGGCCGGGCCGGGCTTTAAAAACCCATAGAGCGGGCACACCACCCGCACCTCGTGCCCCTGCCCCGCCAATTCCTTCGACAGCGCGCCCACCACGTCGCCCAGCCCGCCCGTTTTCGCAAACGGCGCCACTTCGGTCGAAATCATCAGGATTTTCATGGAGAGGGTTTTAGGAATTCACCGCCAGGAAGCGAAGGACGCAAAGGAGGAATTTTAGGAGTCTGCTGGAGGCGGATTCGCCGCCTTTGGCGTCGGGTGCTCGCTATTCGATGTTGGATGTTCGCTGTTGGAAGTTGAATGTTCCTCGGGGTCTTCCGGCAGCTTGAGTTTGAAATTCAAGATGGGTAACAACAGCAGAAGCCCGGCCAAGGTCAAGGCCAACACCAGATAGCCTGCGAAATCATGGACGGTGAAAAGATGGAAGCCCGGGTTCACCGCCGGATGGCCGGCGGCGTCGAGCACCGCGTGGCCGTTGGCGTCCTGCAGGTATTCGGGATGCCGCCAAAAGTCCGCGTCAATGGCGTTGAATGTATCGGTGTTATAGGCGTAGGCCCAGCCCGTCAAAAACATGCTGCGCACGATGTTCATGCCAAAGGCCAGCACGGCCGCCATGCCCAGCAGCGTGACTTTTTTCCAATAGCGATCCATGAACACCGCGGCCAGGAACGAGCCCGCGAACAGGCACGCCGTCAGCGAGCGGATGCCCGAGCAGGCGTCCGCCACGCCCACGACGCCGTGCGGCAAGACCAGCGTGCTCCCCTCGCGCACGATTTCATAGCCGAGGGCATTGAACAAATTCGAGACGATGCGCACCACCCATTCGAGCAGCACGAGTTTCACCCGCGTCCCCAACAATAGCATGAGCGGCGCGGAAATCAGCCAGGCCAGCGCCGGAAACACCAACAGCGCCACCACCCGCCCGCGCCGCGGCAGCGTGACCGCGCGGCCCTGCGCGTCCGTCCGCGCCACCAGAAAGCCCATCGCCAGCACAAAGGCGCCCAGCCCCAGGCCCAGCGCCACCGCGGAGTCGGTGTCCGGCCCGGTCACCGCGCGCAAAAATCCGCCGTAGAGAAACAGCAGCAAACTGCCGCATACCACGAGCGAGGCGAAAAAATTCAGTCCGCCCGTGAGCGCGTCTTCGGGCAACGCGGGGGTGCCGGGTGCGCCAGCCTCCCCGATGAGGATGGCTTTCAGCGGCGGCCAGCGGTCATTCAGCACGTAGGCCACAAACACCGGCACCAGGTAGCCAAAGCTGAAATCCTCCTCGGTGCTCCAGTAATTCAACTGGTCGGCAATGACGAGCACGATGAGGCCCAGCGCCAGCCACGCGGCCCATTGGACCTCGGGCCGCAACCGGGAAAAATCGCCAAGCCGCCGTGCGTTTGCTTCCATAAGGTGGGGCTAAGCCAAGGGCAGCGCAAACGCCGCGCTCTTTCAATCTCAAAAGGCTCGGGCGGGCCGCAACTGCGCGAGGTGCCCGCCTTAATTCCACCTTAAACCCGTTTTCAAAGGCATTTAGCCGGGTTGTTAGGCGACCACGGCCGGGGCCGCGCGATTCTTGCGCCGGCGCCATTCGCGCAGCAGGGCCAGGCCGGCCAGGGACGCGCCCGCCGCCACCGTGCCCGGTTCGGGCACCGCCGTGATGAAAGGCACCACTTCACCGTTCGCGGTGATGACCGCGTCGAAATTGCCCGTCAGGCCGTTGAAACCAAAGGATGGATCCTGCGGATTGACGAAGATGATTTCCCCGAGCTGCCCGGTGTAGGCGGAGCCGTCGAGGCCCGCAAAATTGGTTTCCGTGGTGCCCCCATTAAAGGTGATCTGGTCCTGGCCGCCGCCCCCATTGAGGCCTTCCACATAGTTGCCGGAAATATTCGACGCGAAATTGCCGACCCAATTGTAAATGTAGAGCGTCTGGCCCGGCGTCCAGTTGGCGGTGTTGCTGGCCGCAAAATTGATGATGTTGCTGCCCGACCCGAGGGTGAGGTTCGAGTTGGCCGTCAGCGTCAGGGTATTCAAGGTTTCCGTAAAACTGGACTGGGCGGCGACGCCATTGGTCGAGGAGAAGGCCGTCAGCCCCGTGCCGCCGGCGTTGGCGGCATTGGTCTCCCACGTGCCGCCGTTGAGCACCATGTTGACGCTCGGCCCCAGCGTGTTGTTCGTGTCCGTCAGCAGCGTGCCGCCGGTGTTGACCGTCAGGGTGTTCGAGTTGTTGATCAAGGCGGTGCCGCCGAGCGTATGTACACTACCGTTGCCGTAGAAGGTGTTGGCGGTCGTGTTGCCTTGCAATTCCAGGATGCCGCTGTTGACCGTGGTCGTCCCGGTGTAGGTGTTGTTGGTCGTGGCGTTGGAAATGAACAAGGAGCTGCCCGCGCTCATGTTGGCGGCGAGATTCAGGTTGTTCGAGGCTCCCGCGAGGGGGGTCGAAATCGTCGTGTTGCCCGCGCCCATGAAGGTCAGCGTCGCCCCCGTGCTGGAACTGATGTTGGAGCTGTAGGTGCCCGTGAAGTTCAGGCTGTTGGCCGCCGTGTTGATCGTCGCACTCGAGTTGGCGATGACGCTGCCGGCCCAGCTGTTGGTGCCATTGACATTCTCCAGCGCCCCCGCTCCGCCCGGGCCGCTGCCGTTGAGCGTGAGCAGTTCGTTCGGCACGGCGATGGCGGCGTTCCCCGACGTCTGCACCAGTTGCAGTTGCGCCCCGGCGTCCACCTGCGTGCCTTCGTTCGCCAGATTATTGCTGGCGCCCAAGGCGTTGCTCGCGGTGATAATGAGGGTGCCGCCCTGGACTTCCGCCGAGCCGGTGAAGGAATTCTGCACCAGGGTGGTGCCGGCATTAATTTGCTGGTTCGTCAGCGCCACGATGCCGTTGCCCGTCTGGATGAAGGAGCCGCCGGTGAGGGTGGCGTTGATGTCCAAATCGCTCACCACGCCGTCCACCGCGCTCCGGGTGGCATGCGTCACGTTGATGTTCGTCAGCGTGCCGCCCCCCGCGCCGCCCATGTTAAAGTTGCCGGAAATGAGGGAAGTGTTGCCGTTGGCTTGGATGGTGATGCTCGAATTGCCATTGGTGGCCAGCAGGCCCGTGCCCGTGGTGATGTAGCCCCCATTCATCGTCAGGTTCGAGATCGTCTGGGCATTGTTGTTGGTGTTGAACTCGCCGCTCTGGTTGACCAGCACCGTGGAGAGGTAATTAATGGGGTGGGCGACGCCGCTGGCAATTTCCAGAATGGCGGTGTTGCCCGTGCCGGTGGTGGTGCCAATGACGATGTTGCCGAGGATGCCGAGGTTGCCGCCCAGCGCCGGGTTGCTTTGTCCGATGGTGTAGTTGCTGCCGTTGGAATTGGTGTTCACAATCAGCGTGCCGTTTTGGATGGTCGTCAGGCCGGTGTAGGAATTGGCCGCGGAGTTATATTCCACAGTGCCGGCGGTGTTGACGATGACGTTGCCCTGGTTGCCCGTGATGTTCGAGTTGATGAAGGTTTCCGTGCCGGCGTTGCCGATGAACGTCAGCGTGTTGTTGCCGATGCTGATGTTGCTGATGTTTCCGGCGTAATTAAGCGGTAGCTGGGTAAAGTTGGTCAGGGCGGTGCCGTTGCCGAGGGTGAGGCAGCCGCTGGTGCCCGCGCCCGAGCTGATGGTCGCGTTGCCACTCAACGCGATGTTGCCGTCCCAGTAGCTGGTGGCGTTCACGGTCGCGGCATTGAGCAGCGCGGCGGCGGTGACCGTGCCGTTGCCGTTGCCGTTCCCGCTGATGGTCAGCAACGAGCCGGTGCTGCTGCTGTTCCCCGAGCCGGTCTGGTAGCCGTTGTCCAGTTGCAACGTCGCGCCGCTTGAAACCGTCGTGCCCAGGGCGTTGACGCCGAGGGCGTTGTTGGCGGAAAGCTCCAAGGTGCCGGCGCTGACCAGCGTTGCGCCGGTGTAAGTGTTGTTGCCGCCCAGCACGAGGTCGCCCGCCCCCGCCTTGGTCAGGCCAAACGCGCCGCTGACCACGCCGTCCAGGGTCAGGGTATTGCCGGAGACGGTGATGGTCGGTGTCACACCGAGGGTGACATTGCCGGTGCCCAGATTGAGCGAGGCATTGCTGCCGACGTAGGTAAAGCTGCTGTTGAGGTTGACCGCATTGTTGGTCGCCACGGTCTGGTTGCCGCCGGTGCTGGTGTTGTCAATCTTGCCCCCGTTGATGACCAAGGTGCCCGTGCCCAGCGCGGAACTCGTGCTATTGCCGCCCTGGTTGATGTCCAAATTGCCATTGGCATTAAGGGTGGTGTTGCCTGTGCCGATATTATTGCCGCTCAACACCAAAGTGCCGTTGGTGATGATGGTGCCGCCGTTGTAGCTATTATTGCCGGACAAGACCAAAGTGCCGCTCCCGCCGGCCGTGCTATTGCCCAGGGTCAGGGAGAATGGCGAGGCCTGCGTGTTGACCGCGCCGGTGCTGGTCGTGCTGCCGCCGATGTTGCCGCCCACCGTCAGCGTGTTGCCGCCGACGAAGACCGTCTCATTCTGGCCGAGGGCGACCGCGCCCGTGCCCATGTTCAAGGTATGGGTGCCGTTGAAGGTGAAGGAAGTGCCATTCCAAACTTGGGCGACATTATTGGAAAGCGTTGTGAGCGTCGCATTGGTGTTGTCAAAATTGCCGCTCGTGATCGTGAAGGTGCCCGTGCCCAACGCCGCGGCGCTGTTGAGTTGCAGCGTGCCGCCGTTCAAAATCAGCCCGCCGCTGAAAGTATTGGTGCCATTGAGCGCCAGCGTGCCGCCGCCAGTCTCGGTGAGACTGAATGCACCCGTGATGGCCCCGGCGATGGTCAGCGTGCTTGCGCTGTTGGTGAGCACGACATTCGCGCCGAGCGTCGTGCCGTCCGTGCTATTGCCCAGGGTCAGGGTGTTCGAGCCGGTAAACGTCCAGTTGGCGTTCCAATTCTGGGCATTCGTCACGGCGAGCGCGCCGCTGACGTTCAAAGTGCCGCCATTGATATTCAGCGTGCCGGTGCCCAGGGCGGTCGCACTGCCCAGCGTGATCGTGCCTTGGTCTAAGTAGGTGGCACCTGTGTAAGTATTGGCACCGGAAAGGCTCAGGTTGCCCGCGCCCGATTTCGTGACGGCAATGCCCCCTTTGATTATTGCGCTGATCGTCAGGCCGTTGGCGGCGGTCGCGTTCTCCACGAAGATGACGAGTTCATTACCGGCTCCGGCGGTTATGTTACCGGTGCCAGTGCCGGAAATGGTGGCCCCCGTCGAGTTGGAGGACTCCAGGATGCCACCCGTGTTGATGGTTAGCGCGTGAGTGGTGGTCTCGCTGATCGTCTCGGCCGTAGTATTGCCTGCTGTATTGTCAAAAGTCAGGGTGCTGACCGTTTCATTCGCGTTCAGGGCCGTGGTGTTGCCGTTATTGAGGAGATCGTTGATCGAGGCACTATAAGTGGTGGCGTTAGTGACGTAGCCGCCCGCTACGACGGTCATGGCGGTCACATTGCCGGCGCCAGTTGCTGCGGCGGAACTCGTTGCCCAGTCGGTGCCGTTGACAGTCATATAGGCGATGCCGTTGGAGGCGGCGCTGACCAGCACGCTCTTCGCAGCCTGAATGGTCAGCGTGCCATTGACGATCTCGGTGGCATTGGTGGCCCCGACATTGACGGTGCCGCCGGCATTGCGGGTGATCGTGCCTAATAGAATCTCCACGCTGGTTGCGCTGTTCAAGTTCGCGGTGAGGGCCGAAGCGCCGGCATTGAAGGTCGTGTTGGCGAAGGTCTGGGTGTTGGTGCCGCTGCCATTCACCAACAACGTGCCCGTTGTTGGTGAATGGCAGCGGCACCAACAGCCAACCTTCGCCAACACGACCTTCAATGCCAACGGCGCTTGCAGGGCCCTCAGCACGAACTTGAACAGCGCAACCAGCGTGGAGATTCTATTAGGCATGCCGCCGGGCGCGCGTCAAATGTCGGGGCCACCAATGCCAGCGAGATCGTCGACGAGCCACTCAGCCCATTCAGGCTGCGAAGAGCGTGTGGGTCGGCACCGCCTGCCAACGGCATCGCCTATATGACTGTCAACGGCACCGAGCTGGCAACGAGTTTGCACCGCGGCAAGCTGGCGCGAGCAATGTGACCGCCATGACCCGTCGTAGCGGGCGGCTACGTCACTAACGCCACCACTTATAGTGCCTTCAATGATCTCCTCAATAACGGCAACACCACGGCCCTGAACGCGAATGAACGGTCTGCGCCCCTGACTTTAGCAATCCAGCAGGCAATTTCTAGGCCAAGACGATCAGCGAGACCACCACTCCACGCGCTTGACCAGTCACACGGGTGGCATCCTGGAGTCCTCCAAGAGGGCCTCATTTCCGGCACTGGCACCGGTAACATAACCGCCGGAGCCGGTGATGAACTGGTCATCTTGGTGAGGAACGCGACCGCCGCCAACGGCCTGACGATCAGCGCAATAAGTGGAGGACATACCATCACGACAAAAACAACCTGAGCCTTTCCCAGTGCCAATACTTACACAGGTGCCACCTACTTAGACCAAGGCACGATCACGCTGGGCGGTGCAACACCCTGGGCACCAGCAGGCGACTAGGGATGGCGGACACTTGGACAAGTCTGCGGCGCGGTCGGCGTGACGGAGGGCCAGAATTGGGAACTGGACGTTTACCCGGCTCGAGAGACACCCTGACCCTGGGCAATGGCGAGCGGACGGCACGACGCTCAGCACGAATGTCGTGCTCGCCGACGGCCGGGCGGGCTGAGCATGAGGGGGCCGTCACGGGTGCGTTCGGTCTCACCCAGACTGAAAGCGGGGGCTGGCGCTCAATAGGCACCGAATATTTCAGCGGCGGGCTGATTTTGAACGGCAGCACTAGAAGCCGACGGCGCGGCGGCGGTGGGCACGGGCACCTTCCGCGTCACGAGCAGCAATTTTGACAACACCAAAGATGCGACACTCCACAACGCTTTCCAATAATGTCGCCCAAGTTTGGAATGGCACTTCCTTCAGCTTCGACGGCACCCATAACTGAACATGGGCACGGGCGCGGTCGGCCTCGCGCAGTAGGAACGGTGTTCGTCGGCGGCCGGGCTTGGCTCGGTGGGCGGGGGCGTGGGCAGGCGGCGCGGCGCGCGCGCGGCCGGTGAGCCGAGCCTCACCGTGGGCCTGACCCTGGGCGATAGCATTTCGTCGGGGGCTGGGGTCAATCCGGCAATAATAACTACAACAGCAGCGAAACGTGACCAACGGCACTTCGGTCTTGCAGCAAGGCAATGAGTGTACCCGGCACCGCGTCCACGCTAATGCCAATGGCAATTTGGACATCGACCAGGGCGGCGATGGCACAAGTTAAAGTCGGGCACGGGCACCTTGGCCGTGGACAGGAGCAAGATGGACAACACCAGCACCGGCGGCAGCCAACCGTGACAACCAGACAATGCGGTCAACCTCAACAGCAGCTTCTATTTACGTCGGCAGCAATGCCTCGGCTCAATCTGGGCACCGGCAACGTCACCATATCTGGCAATACCCTGACCCTGGACGGCGTGGTCAGCGGCGCGTTTGGCCTAGACCTAGGCGGGGGCGGCAACCTCGTGCTGGGCAGCAACAACGCTTACAGCCACAGAACGCTAGGTCAGCGCCGGCACCTTGGAGCTTTCCGCCAACAAAGCGCCTGGCGTCAACGCCCTGGGCACGACGGTTCCAGGGGGGAAACTGGACAACGGCTACCGAGCCCGGCTCGGGGAACAGCAGCAGCACCGGCTCGTTGGGCCATGCACCAGCGGGAACGGCAACGGCAACGCGGCACGGTCACCGCCGCCGCGCTGGGATGCCGCGACCGTGAACACCACCAGCTACTGGGTGGGAGTTCGGTCAGCATTGAGTGGCAACGCGACCATCAGTTTGGGCGCGGGCACCAGCGGCTGCCTCACCCTCGGCAACGGCACCGCCCTGACCAAGCTTACCCAGCTAGCGCTTATTACACAGGAACATATTCAGCATCAGCATCTGCAACAACACGCTGAAACATCGAGTGGGAAACGCCGGCACGGAAAGCTTCATCAACTCGAACATCTTCGGCAGGAGCAACGTCATCGTCAACACCGCCGGCGCTGAAGGTGAACTCAACAGGAAAACACGCGGCCTGACGACCACGTCCGAAACGGCACGCTGATTGTCTGGACGCCAATTCCAACGGCAGCGACTACACCATCGGACAAAGCGACCCGGGCGCTGGGCGGCAACCTCGGCATCCTCGGCAAAAACGTCATTGGCACCACCACCGGCACGGGCAACACCGCCATTCTGGAAATTGCCAGCGGCGTGGCCCGGGCCATTAATTACCTCTCCACGGTGCTGGTCAACCAGAGCAGCAAGTTCAACACCAACAACAATGCCCAGACGATCTCGAACCTGACGATGAATGGGGCTGCGTCACCACGGGCACGGGCCTGCTTCGGCCACCAATGGCAATTGGAGCATCACCGTCCGAGCCAACGGCAACACTTCCCTCATTTTGCGGGCAACTTTTGACGTCGGCGGCGCGGCTGGGGGCGCCGCTGACGAACATCAAAGCATGAATCCCCAGCCGGAGCGCAGTGGTTGGCGTGGTGAGCGATTTGGAGAAAACGCCACCCTCACCGGCGGCTCCTTCATCAAGACGGGCAACGGCATGGTGGCGACGGGGGGTGCCGGCGCCGCCCTCGTGCGAGTTCCTTCCGCCCCCGGCTCAGCAGAAGTAAGGGCGGGCACCCTCATTATCACCGCGAGAGACTGGGCACCAGCAATAATCTGGCGAACGAAGGCGCGCCGTGAACGCTGGGGCGCAACCTCCGAGCTGGTGCAAACATCAGGAGATGGCCGCCATCGCCATGCCGACGAACTGCTCACGTTGACACCCGAGGCGGGGAGAGCGGGGGCGCTGGAGAATGTCAATGGCAAAAACTAGGCCGGCAGCGTCATCGCCAAACTCAAAATACCATTAAACAACACGGCGGCCGAGAGCAGGCACCTACAGCTCCAACGTGGGTTTTTCCAGCGCGGGGCCGACGCTGACCTTCCATGGGCGCGGGCAACACAAGACGATTTCGACCCCCCTCGCGGGACCCTCGAACAACCTGAGAGAACACCAACATGAGCGCGGGCAGCTCCTTGTTGATTTCCAACGCCACGAACCAACAACACCTACACCGGGACGACCACGGTCAACGGCGGCATCCTGCAATTGCAAGGCAACACGACCGCCAACACTTCTACGGCAACGGTAGGGTGGCCTAATACACTCGGCGGCGGGCGGCCTTAGATACGACAACTCGAACACACGGGCAACGGCGCTGCTGACGGACACGAACAAATGCAAGGCGTGGGAAACATGGTGCTCAACGGCGGGACACGTGGGAGACCGGAATCCCGCCAACGCCGGCGGCACGGAGCTGGGGTTCCTCGACCAATGGCGTCGCCACGCCCAGTCCAGTTTTACGGAAACCTTTGAATACCCTGACGCTGAGCACCAACTCGAACCTCACCCTCGGGTCGGGCAGCAA
>CAVXVB010000011.1:0-205815 GCA_963765205.1 uncultured Verrucomicrobiae bacterium
GTAATAGAGGAGGTCGTAAAACTACCGCAGCGCCTAAAAGCCCATAAATCTGAACCTGTAGTAGAGTCTGAATCTGATGAATATTCTGATTAATTAAATCATATATATGATTTAATTAAATTTATGAGCCAACGACATATTTTTTGATATTATCAAATTTAGTCTTCGTTTCCTCTAATTCTTTTCTAGTATCATTAAGTAATTTTTCAGTCATCTTATGTGATGATAACTCTTGATGTAATTGAGATTCTAACTCTGATATTAATTGATGTAAAAGAGGAGTAGAGAGTAGCCATAGAATCTGTTACATATTTATTTATAGTATCTTTTCTAGCACTTGGCTCAGAACTTTTTTTAACTGATGGTGGTTCAGTAACCTTATGAATAGTTTCTACTTTAGAAGTTGGTCCGGCTACTTTAGGTAGCTTTTTTGGAGGAGGATTCTCTTGTTCTTCAGCTACAATCACTTTAGACTGCTTCTTAGCAGGTGGAGGTGTATTTTCCTCTTCTTCCTCCTCTTGTTTATCTTCTTCCTGCTCTTCTTCCTCTTCCTGTTCCTCTTCTTTATTCTCAGGTTTCTTCTTCATTATCTTTATTCAATAAGTCGTGATCATATTTAAAGCCCCACTCAGCGCACATATCTATAGCTTCTTGGTCTAGTGGAATGAAGGTATTATCATCACACCTCCCCAATTACTCTCTCTGTTTGTAGCCCCTAAAGCTCACTGTTGTACATACAAGAATAATAATATTTTATCTTTAATAAATTTTTAGTTAGTATACATCTTTCAACTTGGTATTTTATATATAATAACAAAATGTAAACTTCAATTTATCATATCATCACAGTTATGATCCTGTAAAATTAAATTTAATTTTTCTCAAGGTATCGGTCAAAGAAATTTATTTTGGCATTGAATTTATATGAATATTTAGCATAAATAGTTAGTTATTATTTCCAGTTGATTGGCTATAGTTGATATCTAAATATAGTAATAGCTATTTTTAGAGATTTTGTACTCTTTTTAACTTTTTTAAAAATCTTTTTGTCTATTTTTAATTTTAATTTTTTTAAATTTTATCACATTAAATAAATTTATTATATATATAAATGGGTACATGTTGTTATAACAGACCTCCTCTTGACTGGAAAGATGATCTTATGTGTATTCATAGTATTTCATTATCAGAAAAATGTATAGAGTGTCAAGCTAAAGCCATATCACTAAAACGCAGTTATAAAAGACATAATTACTCTCCTTCTATATACTTTCTTGATAGTTAAATATATTCAATAAAATCCTCGTCTTTTTAATAAGACTAAATACTCTTTGTAAGATGGATCAATATCTGGCATCCTAGATCCAACAGCACTAACTAATAATGCTAGTGTAACTAATGCACTGGTGAAGCCTATCCATGAATAGTAAAGCCAAACCATACTTGACAAAGTAATACAAAAAATACCATAGCAAATATATAAACGCAAATATTATTCATACCTTCTCTACAATGGGTACAACATTCATCTGGTGATAATAAATCCTTAGGAATATTCGAGCAAAATTCGCACATGTTATTAATTATTGATTAAATGATGCTCTGAAAATCAATTTTAAATAAATTTATAATAAAAATGAATTTGTTTAATAAGAATTATTTTATATAATTAAACTATGAATAATATTAATATAATAGAAAAATATAAACACGATATTTATCATAGATATAGTGATCTTAAAATATCAGGAAAAACAATAGAAGATATGACTAATAATGATCTATGTAAAATATTTGAGTATTACACATGTATAAAATTATCAGAAGAACATGATAGACCATTTTTTGAGTATAATGATATTTCTCCAGATTTTAAAGAGGAAAATAGTATGTCTCATAATGATACGGGTATTGACTTTTGTGATATGGTATCTACTATAGGACAATGTAAACTACGAAAAGATGCTTTAACTTGGAGAGAATGTGCTACATTCTTTGCTAGTCAAGTTAAGAAAGACGAGTCTATATGGAAGTTAATATTAGCTAGAAATTCAGAGTGTAAGTTATCTAGAAATCTATTAGAGAAATCTTATCGTTTTACTGATAAACAATATTCAAGAGAAGAAATGATAAATTATTGTGAGAATCTAACTGTCCCAGATACTATTAGAAAAGAAGAGAAAATTACTCTCAGAGATTATCAAATAGAAGCTAGAGATAAGATTTTAAACAGTAAAAACATAATAATATGTCTACCTACTGGAACAGGTAAAAATGTTATCATAATAAACACAATAAAAGAAGGATCTAAATATCTAGTATTAGTTCCTCTTATTATTCTAATGGATCAATTCTATGATGAATTAATTAAACATAGACCTGAACTAAAAAGTAAAATCCAGAAGATAGGCGATGGTAATGATGATTTTTCTAATACTAAATTAATTACTATATGCGTCTATCATAGTGTTGGTAAGGTGAAAAATTTTGATATGTTCGAAAAGATATTTATTGATGAAGCTCATCATATAGAAATACCTGAGATATATAAAGAAGAGGATGAAGATAACAGTGATTCTGATAATAATTCTGATGAAGAGGACAATGAATCTGATGATGAGTGTAGTGACTCTGATAAATCTATAAAAAATTCTAAAGATGAAGTTAATATGATAACTGATAATATTAAATATACTGATGTAATAAAAAACCTATACAAGTATAAAAATAATGTATTATTATCTGCAACTATAGATAGAAAAGAAGGATTTGACTTTTATAAGAAAGATATAAGGGATATGATAGAGAAAGGTTATTTGTCTGATTACTTCTTGACATGTCCAATATTTTCAGCAGATCCTAGTAATAAGAATATATGCGAATACTTATTGAGTAAGTATAGAAGTATTATTATATATACATCTACTCAAAACAGAAGGAGAAACACTTAATAATATGCTTAATACTCTACAAAAAGGTAGTAGTGCTTATATAGACTGTAATACTCGAAAAAAAAAGAGGAAAGATATAATACATAGATATAATAATGGAGAAATACCATTTCTAGTGAATGTTAGAGTCTTAACAGAAGGATTTGATTCTCCTATAACAAAAGGGGTTGTTTTCATGCATTTACCTAGTTCTAGTACATCGATTATACAGATTATAGGTAGATGTCTAAGAGAAAACATCCTGATAAAGCTACTAGCTAATATTATCTTACCATTTTCATCTGGAGATGATGATAAAATTATTACTAGTTTCATGAGGACTATTGCTAAGAATGATAGTAGGATTAGAACATCTTACACTGAGAAAAAATTAGGAGGGTATATAAATATCGATATAGAAGGTATAGAAAATGTAGGGATGCTGAGTTTAACTATGATGTGATATATGATAGTATGGGTATCTTAAAAATAACATCAGAAGATAGAGCAAGAATATTACTAGAATTTGTAGAGAAAGAGAATAGAGTACCAACTCAGAAAGAGGAATATAAAGGGGTAAAAATATGTAAGTTTTGGAAAAATATCAAGCAAGGACAGAATAAACAATTATATAATGATATACTATCTAAAAATATAATAATAAAAAATGCATATAACACAAACTGCATTTGCAAACTATTTGAAAGTTGGCGAAGCAAGTATCAAACGATGGGAAACCTATTTCATCCAAGATGTAGGCCAAGATGAACATATACGGTTGAAATGCGATGAAGCCTACGCTGAGTTAAGCGCTTTAAACGTGGAATGGAAAAGTCATCCCCCTGATATTTATAGCGGCAACCGCCGTTTTAGCTGGGAAATTTTCAAGCAAGCAGTCTTATATTTAGTCGAATATGCAAAAAGTCCACTATTTCTAAATAAAGCGCTGTTTTACGCAGACTTCTTGCATTATAAGCTATCCAAAGTAAGCATCACAGGTGCAAGATACGCCCACCTTGAATATGGACCCTGTCCTAAGCGATATGAAGCGCTCTTTGAACAGATGATTCTCGACGGTCTATTAATGCGTGCGGGAGGCCATATTCTAGCAGCTAAAATGCCAGCCGATTCACTGTTTTTGACGATTCGGAAAAAGGGGTTCTTGAACGTATAGCAGGACTAGCGAAAAAAGATGGCGGGAAGAAGTTGCTGGAATTATCTCACGAAGAAGATGCTTATAAAAAAAGCCAGTCTATGAGTCTCATCAGTTACGAACACGCTAGACATTTAAGAATCGTGCTTTGATCTCTTCGATGAGATCGACTCTATTTGAGGCAATTCCCATTCCGTGGCCATTCGGTAAGATGAGCTTGTGAAAGGGCAATTCGGCGAAGAAGCGGCCTGTTTCATTCGGAAATGTAGTCACATCGTGAACCAGAACCACGCCATCATCTGTCAGATAGCGGCTCCAATTCTCATAATGTTGCTTGCAAGAGGCGTAGCTGTGAGCCCAATCGATATGGAGCAGATCGATTTTTTTGTTCCAGGTTTTTGCAATTTCCTTAAACGGACCCACAAAAAGGTGAATATTTTTGGCGTAATTGAAACGGATCGCATTGGAGATGTGTCTAAAGCCGCTATCTAGAGCGAAGCTCTTGACTGCGTAATTGCCCTCATCGAACCAATCGACTCCGAACACCTGCCCTTTATTTTTATAGGCAAAAACAATGGTAGACAATCCGCGATCAAACCCCAGATCGAGAATCGTTTTTGGCCTTAAATGTTGCACGAGCCAGATGACAAACGGCTCATGCCCTTTCCAAGAGCTATCGATGCCGTTGATGAAAGCGAGAGCAGGATCTTTAAGGAATCGCTTTTTATCAGAATTAGAAATTGTCCGAACAGACCGTCAAGCTCCTAACTAGGAGAAATACTTTAGCTCAAACCGGAATATGAGACAAATTTAACCTGCATGGAAAGGGATAGCACCAGTCGAAAAAAGGCTCCTCGTCTGATTTTGTACTACCTAAGACGGAGTGGAAGAGGTTGAGTCATAAGCTCTCCAGTCTGTAAAAGCAGTTATCGTGCCTACCAAAAAACCGAACGACAACCATCTCACGCCATGCATCCATTCACGATTCGCCAAATTTTTCACTCCTTGATAGAGGCAGAAACTAGTCGCAGCCACGCCGTTGACCGCTGTGACGGTTGATGGCATCGAGCTTGCAGTCGCGCGTGCTCCTATATTTCCGATCGCGAATTGAAGAGCCCCTTTTCCCGTTGCTTCAAATCTAGGTTTCGAAGACCTGAAAAAATATTTATCACTCCGTGAATGGAAGCGCCGGCTGCAGCACTGAATACAGAAAGCTTCATCCTTTGATTACCTCTACCATGGACATAATGGTTAACAGCATCGAGATTCGTCCGCGCATATTCCTCGAAAAACCAGCTGTATCTGCTCAGAAGACCTGTTCCATAAGTAACGCTCATTCCTAAAAAAATGCCTCGCGCACCTTTTTCATAATTTCCTTCAGAGGCCCAGCCCGCCCCCAACGCAGTGATTGCTGCTCCAGCTGCAGGAAGCGCGTTCAATACACAAGAGCCCACCAAGCTTTTAATCTCAGAAAAATTCACACTACACTCCAATTTGTGATGGAATTTTAGCGAAATCTAAATTAATAATAAACAGTATAATTACAAAATTAGATTGATAAATTTCAACAAACCAACCAATTGAGAACCCATTTTCTGGAGTGTACTCCAAATAACAGGGTCATTTGTTGGAGTGTACTCCCACAAAGGGCTGAGACTCACACCGCGGAGGGTAGGCTCATGGCAGTGAACTCGAGGGGAGTCTAGTCTACGTATCTCTTCGGATTTCTCTATTAATGAACGCGTTGCAAGCCGACCACCTGGGATCCAACCGATTCTAGATATGCGAATTGCAAATAGGCAAATAAGGCTCCATAGGCAGCGCTCGCAATGCCTAGCGTTACATACGGCTTCCCCATCCTATCTCCCTCTGCGATCTTTTTTATTCCGCTCCGGATCACCCAAGCAGATGAAGCTATGACACTCATAGCAGACACAATAGATGAATGCATATTTGCTATCACAACCGAACTAGCCGTGCCTACTGCAAATTGAAAGGCGCCTCTCCTGCTTTGTCTTAAGTCCTAAATTCCAGAATAAATATTCCTTAAACCTCGAACCGAAACTCCGATCGCTCCAGCGATGACTGTGGCTTTCATTTCTACAGGAATACTTGAGCCTAATGTATCTCCACTAAGGCTATATACTGTGCCCTTAGCAAGATTAAACAGATTGCTGAATGCTAGACCTAGCGTAGCCCAGTTGGCCCGAGCTTCACTTCTTCTCTCAGCTAAAAGACCTGTGACCATCCAGCAGCTAAGCCTCCCATTAAAGGGACAATATTCCAAGAGTTAGACTGAACAACAGAACGAACATCTGAAATAGACATAATCACACCAATTTTAGACAAAGAGAGTAAAGATTTGGAAAATTAAGAACTAGACAAAACAATCTATTCGGCCATGGCTGCAGCTGAAGCGATCAAAGCGCAGGTGCCGCCAAACAGATAAAGCGCCCCATCTACTTTTTGCCCATTTGAAAACTCTTTCATTCCTTCATAGAAACAGTAGCTAGACATCGCTGCATAACTAAAAGCCGCTACAACAGCTGGAGTCAAACAGGTAGTCGCATACAAACCGGCACTCGCTATCGCTTGTTGAATGGTCCCCTTTCCTACTTGCCTTAAATCTCGGTTGTAAATTCCTGAGAAAATATTCTTAAAGCCTCGCAGAGAAGCGCCAGCCGCAGCAATGATTGCAGACGCCTTAGTCCGATGATGGGCATTGCTCGCGATGGTTTTTTCCTGATTGCAAAGGCCAAGGGCATTTGCATGGCCTATAAGACCAGAACATGGTGATGCTAACCATTCAAAAAAGGTAGCTTCAGCGCCTTCGTCCAAATTCCCTTCAGCAAGTAAACCACCGCCAATCGCAGTGGCAAAAGCGCCCACCGAGTCAATCACTTGGGAAGTAGGAATGACCCGATTCAATCCAGAATTAATCGTCATAACTTCTGCACCTGAGACGCAGTTGAAGTAGATTGCTGATAGGCTCCGCTATAAGCAATACTGGCAAATAGGGCGCTGCTCAACATACCGCCGCTTCCAGAAGTCCAATTCCGGTTTGTGAAATGCTTGATTCCTCTGCAAAAAAAGTAACCTGATGTTGCAGCTGCACCCATCGTTGCTACTACGGATGAAGGCAAAGTTGTAATCAGGGATCTGCCGATAGCCCCTATCGCTGATTGAATAGCTCCCTTACCTGCTAGCTTCACATTGGGATCTGAACATTCCTATACCTAAGTTCGCTTGGCCCTGCACAGTAACGCCTAATGCGGCACTTAACGCTGAAGCCTTTATCCTATCAAAGAAAATTAGGGGTAAAATCAAAATATGTATGACCGTTAAGGTCTGTATAATCGCGCCAATGCTCCATGAAAAAATCGTAGTCCGCGAATATCCCGCTAAAGGATGTAAGCCCTGTTCCCAAAGAAATGGCTCCTAGCCCATATCCAAAGCGCCCTTCAGCTAGACTAGCAGCACCTAAAAAAGTGCCCATTGCTCCAAAAGGGACAGCTATCCCAGATAAAACCCGAGTTATATTCAAATTAAAGCTCATATTAATACCATTTTTAGCAATATTATAGTCATAAATATAACTAACTTCAACTAAATATAATTATAGGGATAATTATAACTTGATATGTATTGAATACTTAATATTTTATATATATAATATCATTATAAATTTTAAGGAAAAAATATGGCTAGCATAGGCGATAAACACAGCAACATTAACATAAATTATAACGAAACTGACGAAGAAATGTTAAAACTTTTTTTTGACATTGATAGTGATGATCCGGACGAAAAAATAAGCAACACTTTGCAAAAAGCCGAGTCTTCTGCAAAAGAAGTTTTAATGAACAAAAAATGTCTAGCCCCTCTTCTAATAATAAATATGATGATATTGACGATAGTGATGACCTCGACAAACAAATAATTAATGCATTGGAAAACGCTTCAGAAGCCGGGCAATCCGGTAAAAAGAAATTCGACCGTGCCATGAAACGTCATTTTCACTTGAATAACAGATTAACTAAGGGTGCACTGGTGAATAAGAGTTACTCCGAATACCTTGACCCTAAGCATCGTTATGGAACGTTAAGCCATTGTTTGTATAGCGCTTGGGCGAAATCAAAGGCGCCGTTAAATTTTAAGGAATGGCTAGAAGCATTGGAAAGGGGAGAAAATGTTGATGGTCGACAGGCTATCCCCCCTCTCTTCAAGATATCAGAACGATGGGAGCCTTATTTCGTGAACGGGAAATTGAATCCTCTCATCCCAACCGTTACTTACCTTAACGAAAACGAAAGGAAGAAATATCTCCTCGAGATTAAAAAAGGACAGTTCGAAACAGCTCATAATGGTACTTTTGACAGGAAAAATGATGGTACCACATTTATCTTTGTTATGGCTCATGACAACAAAATTTATGCAGGTGCTTACGACAGAGGCAGGTTCAACCATACAAGTTTTTTAGCTGGCGGCTCTGTGAAATCGGCAGGAGAAATGTTTTTTAAAAATGGGAAGCTAAACCGCATCACCTCTAAAACTGGCCACTATCACGACAACAAGGAGCGTCGCAATAATGATGAAGCGATGCTTAAAATATTGGCGGAGCTTCGTGCGCGAGGCGTAGACTTAAGCGATGTAACTTACACAAGATTCAATCATAAATATGATCAGCAAGATTACAATGCACTCGAATTTTTGAAGACCAATGGCAAGGCGCCAAAATTCCGTTATTCCTGAATGGAGTGGACGGAGAGGGTTTTGACGCCGCGGAGGGTGGGCTCGTCGACGGTGAACTCGAGATCGCCTATGCGGATCGATTCGTCTTTCACAGGAAGATGGCCGAGCTTGGCGAGGATGAGGTCCTGAGGGTGTCCCCTTCCCCTTCGGGGAGATTGAAATCGAACTGCTTATTGAATTCAGAAACGCTCATGTCGCCGGAGAGAGTTCTCTCGATGTAATGAGTGATCTCTTCGGAGGCTGGGGGCGCTTGGGTCTCCTCGCCAAAGATTTTAGCGAGAATTTGGTCGAGAGTGAGGATGCCGCCGGCTTGTCCAGAAGGTTCGAGAATGACGGCGGTGCTCTGGTTGTTGCGACGGAATTGTTGGAGGAGCTGAAGGACCGAGGTGTCGCGGGCGACGAACCAGGGAGAAGGGACGAGTCGATCACTTTTTTATGCTCTTCGAGACGGAGGAGATCGCGGAAGTTGGCGATGGCCACGATGTTGTGGGGATAGCGGTGGTAGATGGGGATCATCGGCGCATAGTTGACGCTGAGGAGATGACGCACATCGGCGAGGGTGGCGTGAGAGGGGGCCATTTGGACGTTAGCGATAGGTGTCATCAATTGGCCGGCTGTGAGGTTTTTTGAGCTGAAAGATCTGGCTGACAGCTGCGTTAAATTCATCCTGCCCTTTGTCGTGCCCTTCAAAGGCCATCCGCACTTCTTCGCGGGAGAGGAAGAGAGGCACCTCTTTTTCTCTTCCCATGAAACGGTGAACAAGGCGGGAGATGGCATCGAAGGTCCATGTAATGGGAGTTAGGATGCGAGCGAGGAGGATCATGAGGGGGACGCAAAACATCATGGCCGATTGCTCAGGATGGCGTCTGGCGGCAAACATGGGGGCGAGTTCGCCGCAAATCTCACGACGCTCCAAGAAGTGGGACTTGCGTCAGAGGAGCCCAATCGGGATCGAGACCCATCGACTCATAAAACTACGGGCGCACTCCGATCCGATCACGAGAGAGGTGGTGATGCCGATGAGGGTCGTTCCAAAGAGTCGCGAAGGGCGCTTGAGCAGGTAATTGAGCCAGATGCTCGCGGCGGGTTCCGAAGCTCACGTAGTATTGGAGGCGCACTTTATTAAAAGAGACACATGCCATTTCGAAAAAGGCAAAGAGGCCTTGAACAGCTATGAAAAGAAGAGTCAGAAAGAGGTATTGCCGTTCATTTTTTCAGCCTCCTCACATAGATGCGCCGGATCCGATTTGGCTCGGCCGCGAGGACATAAAAGAGAAATTGATCGGTCGCATACTTCGTTCCGGTCGTTGGGATATCGCCCAATTGCTCGATCAGCCAGCCGCCCAAAGTCACAATGTTATCCTTGGACTTAAGGGAGATGCCGAAGATTTCTTTAAATTCGCTGAGTTCTAGTTTGCCGCTAGCGATCATCACATCATCGCTGGAGCGGGTATAGAGGTTTTTGCTGTCCCGAGCGTCGGCGATCTCTCCGACGACAGCCTCGATTAAGTCTTCTTGCGAAATGAGGCCTGAAATAGAGCCATATTCATCGACGACGATCGCGAGGCTTTCTCCCCTTTCGCGCAAATTGCGCAAGAGGGTCCATGCGCTGGTCGATTCAGGGACATAATAGGGCTTTTTCAAAACGGGGATGAGATCGGCGGGCTGCTTAATCTGATCCCGTTGAAAGAAGTAACGGCGGGCAGTCAAAATCCCTATAAGGTTTTCCAGGTCCCATCGCAAACCGGGATGCGGGTTGTCTCCAGATCGATGAAAAGGTGCATCAGTTGAGAGAGGGGTTCTTGAACGTCGTAGAAGAGGATCTCTTCACGAGGACGCATATTCTCCCGAACGAGCGAGTTTTGCAGATGAGGGTTCCCCCGACCAGATCTGCCTCGATCGGCATCAGAACGCCCCGCTCTTCCGACGTTTTCAGCACATGCCGCAGTTCATCGGGAGAGATCTCCTTTTCCTCCCGAAGGAAGAAAGAACAGAATCGGGAAATCCAGCTGGTTATTTTGGTGAGGGGTTACGGATAGGTCGAAGGACCGTGCCGGCGCCATCGATCCAAGCGGAGCCCGAGTAGGCGATCTGCGTATGTTCGGCAGAGGGAGCGATTTAGGGAGGAACTCCCCAAAAATCAGAGTGAATGCAAGGGGAGGCCGACTTTTAAGCCCAGCTTAGGAAATGCCCTCGAAAAGGGTCGAAACCGTGTTTTGGATCAGAATGTTGGATAAAATATTGAGCATCAAGATCGTCACGAGAAGATCGCGCGGCCTCTCCATCAATACGGCCGATGAGATTCAGGCGGGGATCGGTCGCATTCCGATACGATTTGATCGTCAAGGGAGAGAGGGAAAAAAGAGCTGTTTCCGATCCTGAAAGGAAAGCCGGAGACGAAGGATCAAATAATGCACGAGAAGCACGAACCAGCGAAGTCGTCGTTTAGAAAATGTACTTTAAGAAATCCTTCAGGCACAACCCCCAAATCGCGCATCAGGATCATTTCGATCCAAGCGGGATCGCTTTGCGAAGCGATCCGAAGTGCTGAAGTCCTCCCTTTTTTGCAGGGCCAGAAGCTTCTCTTTCTCCATCTCTTCAAGCGGAAAGTCAAACTCGACGGCAGCTTTTTTCTCTTTAATAGAATGAATATAGACGAAGCAGGATCGCAAAAAGCGACCACCCACCAAGTTCGGCGCCAGACGAGACATGTTTTATACTCCTTAAGACCCATATTATCATTTCCCTCATATTGTCGGATAGGTGATTTCCATCTGTTTCATATATTTGCCTTTACGATCGGCATAAGAGACCTCGCACACATCGTCGGCGACGAAAAAGAGGACTTGAGCGAGCCCTTCTCCTGCATAAATTTTTGCAGGCAAGGGAGTTGTATTTGAAATTTCCAAGCGTCACATACCCTTCCCATTCAGGCTCAAAAGGAGTGACATTGACGATGATCCCGCATCGAGCATAGGTCGATTTCCCGATGCAAAGGTCAAAACATTCCGCGGGATGCGGAAATATTCGACGCTTCTTGCCAGAGCGAAAGAATTAGGAGGAATGATGCAGGTCTCCCCTCTGATATCGACAAACGCATCGGCGCTAAAATTCTTCGGATCGACAATCGAATTATAGACATTGGTGAAGACTTTGAATTCTTCGGCACGCGCAGATCATATCCATAACTCGAAAGTCCAAAGCTGACTAAGCTGTTGTCCATTATTCTTCACGCACTTGCGTGATCGGCAAAAGGTTCAATCATTTTGTGTTCGATCGCCATTTGTCGAATCCATCGATCGGATACGAAGACTCATGATGCTATTTCTGCTGGGTAATATGTTATTCGGGAATCAACTTATAGGTATAGCTTTTCAAATCGTTTTCTTGCTACAGTTTTTTATATATGAGCGAAGCCTTTATTGAATCCTCTTGGACAAAACCCGATGTGCCTTTCGAAATTCCGCTCCGTCCGCAAACTCTTGACGATTTTGTCGGACAAGAACAGTCCGAGCACGACTTGAAATTTTCATCCAGGCAGCGCAAACGTCGCAAAGAAGCGCTCGGCCATTGCCTTTTTTCAGGTCCTCCAGGACTTGGCAAAACAACACTCGCCCACATCATTGCCAAAGCGATGGGAACACACTCGTCGTCACATCGGGTCCTGCCATTGAAAAACCGGGCGATCTGGCCGGCCTTTTCACCAATTCAAACAGGCGACATTCTCTTTATCGATGAGATCCACCGACTCTCGAAAACTGCCGAAGAATATCTCTATTCGGCCATGGAAGATTTTACCCTCGATCTGATGATCGATACGGGACCCAATGCGCGAAGCGTCCAAGTCAAACTCAATCCATTCACTCTGGTCGGCGCCACCACCCGATCCGGCCTTTTAAGCGCCCCGATGCGCTCCCGATTTTTAATTTCGCTTCGACTCGATTATTATGATCCGCGACACATCTACAACAAATTATCCACCGCTCTGCCTAAATTTTAAACATCACATTCGAATGATGAGCGCTCTTTGAAATCGCCAAACGATCGCGCGGAACACCTCGAATTGCAAACAATCTGCTGCGATGGGTGCGCGATTTTGCGCAAATCCGCAAAACAAAAAATCATCGATCTAAATCTCGCAAAAAAGCCTTGAAATGCTCGCAATCGATGAACTCGGTCTAGATGAAATGGACAAAAAAATCCTAACAGTTATCATAGATCATCACGAAGGGGGTCCTGTCGGCCTCAATAATTTGGCTGCAGCTGTCGGCGAAGAAGCCTCATACCATTGAAGAAGTGTATGAACCTTTCTCATTCTGCAAGGAATGATCAAACGAACCCCGCGAGGGCGAGAAGCCACCGCAGCTTGCCTATGAACATCTTGGACGAACCCAAAAAAATACCGGAGTCAAAACCATGAAAGCTATTGTCTGCCGCTGCCATCCTCTGCAGCGCAATTCGTCTCCATGTTCGCAAGCACGAGAACATCTTCTTTCGAACGGATGCCGAGCCATGGCTCCGCGAAATATCCAAATCCTTCTGGAAAAAGATGCTCACGGAGCTCTTCTCGAAGTAAAGGACCCTATTATATTTTCAATCCTCACGATGGATCCCGCGTCGCATCGGCTGCTCGGCAAACGATTCATCATCCATGAACTTGAAAACGGACTGAAATGGGGAGAAGAGTTTCCCGGCATCCACCAGATCTACATCAAGCCCCGCTCTGCTGAAACATCGATCTTCGTCAACGGCATCCAATATCAGGCGCGGTCGCGATCTACGGCGTCTCCGGCACGATCAATATCGTCAACGATATCGACATCGAAACCTATGTCAAAGCCACTCTCACTTCCCAATTCCCCACTCCTTTAGAACCTGAAGTGATGTCGGCTCTTGCCATTCTCGCCCGCACCGACGCCTACTACCATGCAACACAGCGCCAACGCAAACAGTTTTTGGCAATCTGCAGCCAAGAGATCAGCTATCAAGGATCTGCTCTCGTCGTCACCAATTCCCCTATCGAAAGAGCCGTCGAAACCACACGCCATCTCATTCTCGTCCATCCTGAAGAACGGGAAAAATCTCCCCTTTGCCAGCACCTGGACCGAAAACAGCGCAGGAAAAACCGCCCCCTATACCTCGATTTTCCGCAAAGAGACCTTAGCTCCGGAGAAAGGGGTCGAAGCTCCTCACGCAGCTCTATCCCGCCAAGAATCAAAGTGGACCTATCAAATTCGGCAAGAAAACTCTCGCCCAACTGCTCGATGTTCCGCAAATCAAATCGATCGAACTATTTCTCGACCAACCTCATCAAAAAGTCTACGGACTCCGCGTCAAAGATGGCACTGAGACCATCGATATCGATTTCTTCACACTCGCAAAACACGCTTGGGCAAAAACACATCTGCAGAGTTCCGATTTCACCGTCTCCCTGAAAGACGACACGATCCTCTTCACTGGCTATGGCAAAGGGCACGGCGTAGGTCTTTGCCTCTATTCGGCAAGCGCGCTCGCGCAAAATGGGGAAAACGCGGTGAAAATTCTCTCGCAAATTTTTCCCTGAGACCTATCTCTACAACCTCAACGCCATCCCCAAATAACCATCCCCGAGGGGGCCCATCGCCCCCTCACACTCCCCAAGGCCGTCGGGGAAGCCCCCGCGGCCCCCCTTTTTCACCACCCGCGAACAGGGTTCGCTACGAGATCACAGAGAACACAGAGATAAGCACCGAGGCGAGGGATGCCCTCGCGCTCCCCAGAAGGGAGAGAAAGGAACATTCTATTTTCTCTGCGAACTCAACGAATCTTCCCTTCCGGCGCTTCGCCGGCTCAAACGCTGATTCTTTTGTCGAGCTTGCGACAGTTAGCCCCCTGGGCGCGATTTTCATCGCAGTGAATGAGGATCTTTATATCTCCTCCCTTTGGGAGTGCGAGGGCCCTGCCCCGCCTCGGTGTTTATCTCGGTGTTCTCTGTGCTCTCTAGCGAACCCTGTTCGCGGGTGGTGAAAAAATTGGGGGTGCGGGGGCTTCCCCCGCTTGGAGTGTGGTTTGTATTTTCTTTCTTTAATTTATCGGGGGAGCTTGTTAGAATGGTTTTCACCGGGGACCTCGTGGAATAAGCTGTCCGAACTAGGTCAGGGCCGGAAGGCAGCATCCTTAAGGAATCTGCCTTATGCCACGAGATCATCTCCGGTGTTTTTCTTCATAAGCTAAACAGACCCGCCGCAAAGCACTCTCCGCATCTATCCCCTGAGCGTCCGCCTCCTTCTCAGATCAAATAATGTTTGCCCAATGTCATTATCCATCTTTTCTTGAATGACGGGGCTCTTTCGGAGCTTGTGAATCACTTTTTAAGCGCGGGCCAGAGCCGGAAGCGAGGGAGGGATGTTATCGATAGGACTTTTTTTACCCTCTTGCTTCTTCACCTCTTCCCAGTTGCTCACCACATCCTCTGTCGAGGAAATTTTTTTATCGCCAAAGACATGAGGATGGCGCCGGACCAGCTTTTCGGAGACGGTCCGAATCGAATCAGGCGATGTGAAGTGCCCTCCCTCTCTCCCAGTTTAGCGATAAAGACCAGGGCGTAAAGGACATCCCCCAGCTCCTCAGAAATTTTTGAAGGATCTCTTAAATCGATCGCCTCGATCAGTTCATGCGTCTCCTCCAGTAGATAGGGCTGTAATGTAAAAAATGTTTGTTCCCGATCCCAAGGACACCCTTGAGGCCCCAGAAGCTGGTCTGCGATACTGACGAGTATTTTGAATTCTTCGATATTTTCCTAGCTGATTAATGGAGTAAAAAATACAATATACGGCTTCCCTTTGCAAGGGAATTTAACATTTGTTTAGGGTTAAGGTTAATTAGAAGATGTAGTATAATGTTACCAAAATAATTAGGGTTGTATGGCTTCGATTCCTTCAAATTCAATTTCACAATCTCCCCCGGCTACGAATCCCCGCGCGCCTGAAAAGCCGAAAGAGGGCTACTGGAAAATCGTTGGGGATGTGGGCGGCGCCATATCCCAAACCCTAAAATGCTCAATGCATATCGCAAATATTGGTTTGAAGCAGTTGAAAGTCCTAAAAATGTCTTAAAGGAAATCGACCGGGTTGCCGACCGAGGACTTAAAAGAGCAGCAGTCAGAGGGGTGGGAGTCAGTTCGGAAGAAGTTCAACGCTTTTTTAGTACACCTTCTTCAAATGGATCTACAGCGCCGAATATGCCGATTGTTAGTCCTGTTGCCAATATAGCCCCTCTCATTGATGACTCAGAAGTAACACCCCCGCCCCCAATTTGCAAACCCGAGTGGATAACATCTATTGGCCTGATGAAATGACGAAGCAGCGCGATCGTCTTATAAAAAAAAACAGCGGTGTTTGCCACCTTATTGCAAATGTGCTGGCGAAGCGGGATTGATACGAAAGACAAATTGCCTCTGATGGCGATGGTTAGAAAGATCACTGAGGAAAATCAAGGGAAAACTCTCTGGACTTATTTCAGAGAACACTATCCTGATATCACTTTCGCTCAAAAATTGAAAGCAGGCTGGTTTTATTGCCTCTATTACCTCACTTCAGTGATTACAAATACTGTCACTGCTTATCTAGAAGCTGCAATTAAAAATTTAACCGAGGATCTAGTTACAAATAGCGAAAAACGGACTTTGGTTTTCCGAAAATTTCTCGAAAACATCAACCAGTTCCTAGTAGACGATATTCATGCTACAAAGGACTTTGCCTTTGAAAAAGAATCATGGAGATCTTAAGGATCTTCGAAATCGAGCCATCGAAAGACCCTACAATCCTAATCATCTCACATCGAAAACTCCTCTTCTGGAGCTTTGTAAAGCATTTAGCAATAGTAGAATCGATCAAGACGAAACCACCGTTCCTATTTTAAGATCTTTCCAAAAAATTCCGCTGGCGGGCCATGTTTTTAAAGTCTTTGAAGGTTTTGTCAACCGATACATCATACGCGGCGCTATGAAGTCTATGGTTTTACCGTACGCCTTTGAGTCAATAGTGTCGAACGGACTAGAAACAACTCAGCCCCATAATTTGGCTTTTAGGCTCAGCTTAACGCGTTTCTTAACATCACTATTAGAAAAGTTTAAAAATGAGTTAGATGCTGATACCCCCTCATCTTCACAGGCTGAAGCTCTTCCTGGCACTGAGCTGTTAGATCCCGTGGTTAAGCATTTAATGAGGGCTCTAGAACTTGAACCCCTAAAAACAGCACCTGAATTAAGAAAGAAATTCCAAGAAATCGACAAGGGCAAACGGAAAGGCGATCAAGTAATTGAAGAGCGGATTAAAACAAGTATCATCGAGGGAACCATTTCCTATTCAAATACCTGAGTGAAACTGCGCAGTCCCGTGAACTATTTGCCCGTCTTTTAGAGCTTTCTTGTGAAACCTTTTTCGATGGAGCCTAATTCCGCAGCAACTTTGAAAACCAATTTTGATGCTGCAAATAAGAAATTAAAAGAGTTATCTCAAGAAGTTGTTGATAAAGTCGTTAGAAGCGCAGTTTCTAAAGCGTTTAGTGGACATCTCCCGGAAGTTTCAAAAAAAGTTGCTGAAAAAACAGTTGATTCGAGGAAAGCCCTCTCAGACAAAGTATTCGGCAAGCTGAATCAACTTTGCGAACGAATGAGCGATAAATTAACCGAAGTTTCTTGGACTATTTACCAAAGCGACGATGTATTGGTTCGTGGTCATCGGTGGCCATGTGGCCACGATTACATTTTGTTTGTTTTGTTTTTTGCTGGCGGCCCGCCTGGTCGGCGAGCGCGGCGGGGCGGGGCGAGTTGCGGCTTGGTTCGCCTTTTTGGGGTTGTCTTTTTTGGCCTTGGCCGGGGAACCGTTCTATAAATATGTCGGCTTGCTGCCAATTTTGGCGGCCGCCGGGCTGGCGGCGGTGCGCTCCGGGCGTTGGCGGGCTTTCTTCAAACTATCGGCGGCAAGTTTGCTGGCGCTGGCCGCGGCCAAAATCCTGATGGATTTTCTCCAGGCGCAGGGTTTCCACATCGTGGCCTTGAACCCCATCTGGGAATACCTGGCCGGCCTCGACACGATTACCGCCAACCTTTACACTTACGCGCGATCTTTATGGATATTATTGGGGGCGGGCAATGGAAATTTGCTCTGGCTGGACGGGGCCGGCCCGTTTGTGCTCGTCCGGGGATTCCTCGGATTGCGGCTTTTAACCGCAGTGGTGGCGGTCTTGTGGACGGGAAAAATCGTTCTCGCCCGAAAATCGTCCGCCAGTCCCGAGAATGCTTTTATCGACAGCGTCCTGTTGGCGGGGGTCGGCCTGGACAGTGCGGCCTATCTCTTCAGTACGATGCCGGGGCCGCTGGATGCCATCTCGACCTTTCGGTATCTGGTTCCCGCGATGGTCTATGCGTCAATTTTGGTGGTGCGACGCTGCGGTCCGAGCCTGTCCGCACGCTGGTCGGCGGCCCGGCCACGTATGCGCGCCGCCGTCCCGGCCGTGTTTTTCACTGCGTTGCTGTTGTTCGTGCCGAGGATTTTGGAGGTCTCCCGCGGGCAGCCCAACGCCGCCGAATTGCAACTGGCGGGTTATTTGGCGGCAAGGGGATTGCATTCCGGCTACGGCGGCTATTGGCAGTCGAACATCATCACCTTCCTTAGCTGGCACAAAGTGAAAGTCGCCGGACTCACGATTGATCAGCAAGGCAAAATTGCGCCATTCCATTGGCTCAGCAAAGCGGATTGGTATGACGCCCCCGCCAATTTCGTCGTCTATGATCCCAGCGACGCGAACTTCAATGTCGAAGCTCCGGCGATAAAAACCTTCGGTCCGCCCGCCGAAATTGCGTCCATTGACCGGTTCCGCGTGCTCATCTGGAATCGTGACATCCATAGTGAATTGGATCGCCCGGATCTCGACCTGGATGCGCCCGACCTGGTCAAGTTTCCGCTCGACCTGCTCCGGCTCCATCGGCAATCGCTCGCCCAGGGAGTCCAACTGAACGACGACGGCAGCATCGTGGACGACCTGAAGTATTCCCAGGCCAAACCTATCGTTTACGGCCCCTATATTCATTTGCCCGCCAGCCACTACCGGGTTACGTTTGTCTTGTCGGCGGGCAACGCCGTAGCCTCCGATTCGATCAGCTGCGACACCACCATCCGCCTGGGCGCGCAAATCTTGGCTCGAGCCGGGATGTCCGGGCGCGATTTAGTCGGCCGCACCACCCCGGCCACCATTACGTTGTCTTTCAATTGTCCGGGGCCGCAGGATGTTTGTGAGTTTCGGCTCTGGAAAACAGGGGGCCTCAAGCTGACCCTCCTGGCGCTCACGTTGACCAAAGACTAAGGGGATTCCGCAATGACCATCCTTTAATCCGGCCGCAGTTCGCGGGTCGCGTTCACCGCGTCGGCGTTGACGGCCTGCTGGTACGCGGCGGTCACGGCGTCCACCTCCCCCTCCAGCACTGTGCGCCCGTTCTCGATCCAGACCGCGCGCGTGCAAAGTTTCTTGATGGTCGCGGCGTCGTGGGAAATGAGCACCACGGTGTGCTGACCGCCGAATTTTTCCCGCAGGGCGTCTTGGGACTTGGTGGCGAAGCGGGCGTCGCCCACGCCTAGGATCTCGTCAATCAGCAGCACTTCCGGCTCGGTCTCCATGGCCACGGCGAAGCCGAGCCGCGCGCCCATGCCGGTCGAATATGTGGAAACCGGCAGGTCGAAAAATTCGCCCAGCTCGGAGAAATCCTTAATCTGGTCGAGGCGGCTAAGCATATGCCGGCGGCTCTTGCCCAGCAGCATGCCATTGAGCACGGCGTTTTCGCGCCCGCTCAGCGAGCCTTCAAACCCCACCCCCAGCGAGAGCAACTGGACGTGCAGCGGGCGCGCGTAGGTTACGGCGCCGCCATCCGGCTCAAAAATTTTCGCGAGGATTTTCATCAATGTGCTCTTGCCGCTGCCGTTGCGGCCGATGATGCCGAGCTTCTCGCCCTCAAACAAATCGAAGGAAACATCGTGCAGCGCCCAGATCTTCGTCTTGTGCCGCGCGAAAATGGATTTGTGATAACGGTAGCACAGCGCCACGTTCCGCAATGAAATGAGTGCTGGCGCGGGATCAGCCATTGGCGCGCTTGAGGATTTTGCCGTCCACGTAGGTGCTCCAGGTCACGCCCAGGCCGCCGAGGACGAGGCCGCACAGGGCCGCGTAAATCAATTTGTGGAAGTCGGGCGCCTGGTTGCCCAGCACGATGACACGGTAAGACTCGAGCAACCCGGCCATCGGGTTGAGGTGAAAATAAAACAGCGCCGGCCCGGACAGCCGGACCGGGTCCACCTTGGGCAGCGGAATCACCGAGAAGAACACGCCCGAAATAAACATCAGCAGGCGGAAAATCGACGTGGTCACCGTCATCACGTCGTTGACGTAGGCCACCGCGATCGCCAGCGGCAGCGCCAGCCCGATGATCAGCGTCAACTGCGCCGCCAGCACCAGCGGCAGGTAGAGAAAATGCACGTTGGGAGGGTAGCCGCAGGCCGCGCACACAGTGAGCAGCACCAGGAACACACACAAGAATTTCCAAGTGTTGGTGAAGATGCCCACCAGCGGGAAAATGTATTTCGGCAGCGAGAAATGCATCATGATGTGCAGCTTGGTTTTGATGCCCAGGATGCCTTGCACGACGGAACTCTCGAACCATTGCCAGCAGATCGTCCCCAGCAGCAGCATCGCTACGCGCGCCGGACCGCCGCTGCTTTGAAAAATCAACACATAAGCCACATAGATGATGGCCGTGGTCAGGGCCGGCTCGAGCAGGAACCACACGTAGCCGAGAAAATTCTGCCGCGCCTCCGCCTTTAATGCGGCGATGGTGCGATACCAGACAATGTCGCGGTAACGCACCCAGTCGTTGATCCGCCAGCGCAGGGCTCCGACCGGGGGGGGGGGGGTATTGGCCATGGCGCGCTAGATAAGCTTGGAGTTAAGAGGACGCATACAACGCTCAACTTTCAACGCTTAACGCTTACATTAAAAGTTGAGCGTTAATGCGGTTTCAGGCCATGCAACGACTGGCGGGCGGTGTCCAAGCTGCCGCCCTTGCCCGCACCCGCGCCGTGCGTGGGAAGGCAATCAAAGCGGCCGGTCTGGCGCCGAGCCACCCGGTCATCCGCGAGGACGTTCTTCACCGCGATTATCCTGGCCGCCGCCGTTTGCGGGCGCGCGGCGAAAATGTTCGTGCAGCAGCGCGACCGCGCCGGCGATTTCCCCATGCCACTTTTCCAGTGCCTCGAGCCGCCCGACGGCAAACGCGGGATTCGGCGCGGCCATTTGGCCGCCCAATTTCAGCAACCCGCGCCCGAAGCGCAGGCGCTCGCCCCACGCTTGCACGTCGGGATCCACCTGGTCGGCGAGAAATCCTTTTGCGATGCGCTGCGTATCCGTCTCCGCCTGATAAAACTCGCGCCGGTCGCCGACGACGAACGCCGTGCGCACGGCGTCAAAACGCCGGAGATAATTCAATCCCATGCTCGCCGACCCGCGACTGATTTGAAGGCGCTCAGCAATATCGTCGAGCGATAGAGGATGTTCGGAGGCGTAGAGCAACCCGAAAATCTGCCCTACGGATTTCGGAAGCCCCAGAAATTGAGCCACTTGCATAAAAAAATCAATCAATGCCTCCTCCCACGGGGAAAGCTTAATTGTCTCTATCTTATTGACGTTCTCACTCATGCAAAAGAATCTTATGGGTAGCGACTTATGAAATTAAATAGCTCAAACAAAGCCTCATCATTCAGTTTTTTCTGAACGATTCAAGCTTATTTGCTGGAGCGGGTGCTCTCGATCTGAAAAGCAGAACGGCGGGTCAAGCACACCCCGTCCTGACAACATTCATTTCGTTGCGGAATCAAAGGGTAAGGTGCAGCTTCCGGACGCGTTGCCTTTTGCCCTCCGGACCACTTCCTTTACTCCCGCCCGGCCACGAACTCCAGGCTTTTGCCATCCGTGCGCAAGCGCCGGTAAAAACACCCCGCCCGCGGTTTCCCATCCGTGCCCTTGGTGTGGCAGGAGCCTTGGCCGGCCGGCCGCACGCGATAGAGCAGGCTGTTCTGTTCGCAATTTATGCGCACCTCCAGGAGTTCCAAAAAATCCCCCGAGGTCTTGCCCTTGATCCACAATTCGTTGCGGCTGGTGCTCCAGAAGGTCGCCTTGCGCTCGCGCAACGCCGTGTCCAGCGCCAGTTGGTTGGCGTAGCCGATAATCAGCACCTCGCCCGTCGCGTGGTCTTGCGCAACGGCGGGCACCAGGTCTTGCCCGCACGCGGCGACTTTTTTCAGCTTCGTGAAATCCAGCCGCAACTGGGAGCCTTCTTCAAGGTCGTGGTTCATGGGAAAGGACGAAGGATGAAGGATGAGGGATGAAATGGGAAGTGTGGAATGTGGAGCGTGAAGTGTGGAGTGCAGAATGCGGAATGCGGATGGACACATGGCGGTCAAGCTGCAGATGGCAAGTAGAACAACCGAGTGCTAAAAAATTCATTAAACAGCGGAAAGTTTTGCATAAAGCCACCGGCATGGTAAATTCACAAAATGTTTTTCCTGAAAAAAGTTTTCTTCCCACTCGCGGGTTTGGGTCTCCTGGCCGTGTTCGCCCTCGCGGCCCCGGCGCCTGCTCCCGCCGCCGGCAGCGGCATCCCAGTGACCTACGCATCGGAGGTCCGGCGCATCAACATCTCCGTGGTTTCCAGTTCCCCGGTGCTGGCGCAAGTGCTGCAGAACGCCTTTGCCTTGCATGGCGCGTTTGAGTCCACCAGTTCGATCCCGGTGCAATACGTCCTCCATTTCGAACCCGCGGCCGCCAACCATGTAAGCGTGACGGTCGAATCGAAGGCCGGGGGCGGCGTGGTCTTCCAGGCGGAGGCCGCGGGCGCGACCACCCTCGACGCCGCCTACCGCGCGGGCGACGCCGTGGTTGAGCAGCTCACGCAAAAGCCCGGTTTCTTCGCGGGCAAACTTGCCTTTGTCAGCCAGCGCAGCAAATACCGCGAAATCTATGTGAGCGACCTGCTCGGCCAGGAAATCACCCACCACACCGCCGACCGCTCGACCTCCGCCGACCCGCACTTTTCACCCGACGGCACCAGGCTGCTCTATACCGGATATTATCGCACAGGATTTCCAGATATTATTTTATACAATCTTGCGACCGGCGTCCGCACCACCTTTGCCTCCTACGCAGGCACCAACACCGGCGGCGCCTTCAGCCCGGACGGCCGCCACGTCGCCATGATTCTCTCCACCAAGGAGGGCGGCACGGAAGTGTTTGTAGCGGATGCCGCGGGGAAGAACATCGCCCGCCTCACGCGCGACGCGAAATCAAGCAAGGCTTCGCCCACCTGGTCGCCCGACGGCCAGAAAATTATTTTTTCAGCCGACCCGCGGGGCGCGCCGCTCCTTTATGAAATTTCGGCCGCCAGCAGCCTGCGGGCCCTGCCGCCGGAATTACCCACCGGCGGGAGCTACTGCGCCGACCCGGCTTGGAACCCACGGGACGCGAATCAGGTCGCCTTTATGGAAGAGCAAGGTTCCCAGTTTTTCATCGCGGTGTACGACTTGCAGAAGCGGCAGACCCAGGTTTTTACCGAGGCTGAAGGCGCCGAGCCTTGCTGGCTCAACGACGGGCGTCATTTGATCTTCGCGCACCGCCTCAGCGGCGCCGACCAATTGTATGTCCTCGACACCGAGACCCACCAAGTCAAGCAACTGACGCACCTCGGCGCCTCGGAGGCGACGTGGGTGTATGTGAAGTGAGCAAGAAGCCGAGAGAAAAAGGATGAAGGATGAACCGAAGGCGTAACGCCTATCGAAAAAGCGGACATCTTTCGAGCATTGAAATTTGTCCGATGACAGCAACAGTAAGTTCAGCAAGGCAACCGGCGGCTTTTCATCCTTCATCCCTTATCCTTCATCTTTTCCTCCTACGCCCCCAAAAAACCGTAATCCAACACACTGTGGCTGATGCAGCCGCGCGCGACCGCGGCGTGGTCCGCGTCGGGCGCGGGATCGTCGGTGGCTGCGTCCGGATAGCGGAATGCGAAACTCGCCGAGCCTGCGCGCACAAACAACGAGCCGAGGCGCAGCCTCGCCGGACGCGTATGCACGACCAGCGTGACCGGCTTCGTCACTATCGGAAAATTGATGTTGTGAACAGTCGGCGCGGGGTCGGGGTGGACTTGCGCGAGGCGCTCGCGCACGAAATCCGCCGCGCGGGCCGCCGCGCACCGCAACGAATCCTCCAGCGCGCCGCCGATGTCGCCGTGCTTCTCGCGGATTTCCGCCAGGCGCGCACGCGGCAGCTCCATCGAGAGTGCCAGCGCGGGCAGGCCCCACAGCGCGCCCTCGAGTGCGCCGGCGATGGTGCCGGAGGCCAGAATGTGCGGCAAGCCCACGTTCGTCGAAAGGTTGATGCCGCTGACCACCGCCGCGGGCAATTCCGGCAGCAAATGCCCGAGCGCGATGTTGACGCAATCCGTCGGCGTGCCGTCGAGCGACCACGCCGGGCAGCCAAAGCCGGTGAACTCGGCGAGGGCCACCGCGCGCCTGCGGCTCAGCGCGCGGGAAATCCAGCTCTGCTCGCCCACCGGCGCGGCCACCCGCGTCTCGTAGCCGGCCATTTGCAATGCCTCGACCAGCACGCGCAAAAAATGCGAATCAATGCCGTCGTCGTTGGTGACCAGGATTACGGGAGCCATGAGTAAGCGGAAAAATTCTGAATACTGGGTGCGGAATGCGAAATTAAAACGCAAGATGCCACGTGCCGGAATTCTCCGGATTCAGCCTTCAGCATTAAACGAGCTGCAAGTCCCGCAGCGTCGCGTCCACCAATTCGCGGGCGGCCGCGCTCACCTCGCACAACGGCGCGCGGACTTCCGGCGACGCGATGAGACCCGCGCGGTAAAGGGCGTATTTGATGGGCGCGGGGCTGGGCTCGGTGAAGATGTTTTTGAACAGCGGGTAGTATTGCAGGTGCAGCTTGCGCGCCCCGGCCAGGTCCCCCGCCTGCGCGCGGCGCACCAGCTCGACGATGGGCTGGACAGCCAGGTTCGACGCCACGCTGATCACCCCATTCGCCCCGCAGGCCATTAGCGGCAGCGTCGCCAAGTCGTCGCCTGACAGGATTACAAACTCCGGGTCCAGCTCGCGGCGCAACTCCGTGATGCGGTCGGTCGTCGCGCCGGAATCCTTGAGGCCGATGATATTGGGAAATTCACGGCGCAGGCGTTTGACCGTGGCCAGGGCGATTTCGATCACGCAGCGGCCGGGGATGGAATAAAGGATGATGGGCAACTCGGTGATTTTCGCCGCGGCAGCAAAATGACGGAAGACGCCCTCCGGGCTGGGCTTGTTGTAATACGGCGCGACGAGCAGCAGCGCCGTCGCCCCGGCGTCGCGCGCGCGCCGCACCAGTTCGAGTTGTTCGGCGGTGCTGTTGGAGCCGGCCCCGGCCATGACCGGCACCCTTCCGGCGGCCCGCTCGGCTGTGAAACGGACGACCTCAATGTGCTCTTCGTAGTCCAGCGTCGGTGATTCGCCGGTCGTCCCCGTGGGCACGAGACCCTGCACGCCCTGCGCGATCTGGTAGTCCACGAGGCGGCCCAAACTGGCATAGTCCACCGCGCCGTCCCGCATCGGGGTGGCCAGGGCCGTGTGTACGCCGCAAAATGAGGTTGTGTCCATGAAAACAAGAAATCTAAATGATGACTGGCCAATTACGAAACAAAAAACTCGCCTTTTTCAGCCGGGTGCCCCGTCATGCCCCCATCCGCCCTGCGCCCCAGCCACCGCCCAAACCGAGCGTCCAGCACGGAGCATGGCGAACCAAGCACTAAGAACTAAAACACCAAAACACGTCCCGCCCATGTCCGAAGCCGTCGACATTTTTAACAGCCTCCTCCAACTGGCCGTTGAGAACAAGGCCAGCGACATCCATGTCAAATCCGACAAACCGGCCTACCTGCGTCTGCACGGCAATCTCGAGCCGGTCGAGATGGATGCCATCTCCGGCCAGCAGGTCCTCCAGTTTGTCAACGAAACGGTGCCGCCACAGTTTGCGGACGAATGGAAGAAGAACTTTCAGGTGGACTACTGCTACAGCCTGGAAAACAAGGGCCTCGGACGCTTCCGCGTCAACGCCTTCTACCAGCGCAACACGCCCAGCATCGTCTTCCGCCACATCAAGGACCGGCCCCCGACTTTCGAGCAGCTCAATTACGAAGCCGACGCGCTCAAGAAACTTTGCGAACTCAACGACGGCATCATCCTCGTCTGCGGTGCCACCGGCTCCGGCAAAAGCTCCACCATGGCGGCGATGCTCAACCACATCAACCAGACCCAGGACCTGCACATCGTCACCCTCGAGGACCCCATCGAATACATGTATAAGGACATCAAGAGCCTGATCAACCAGCGCGAAGTGGGCATTGACACGCCGTCGTTCGAGCTGGGCCTCAAGGCCGTGCTGCGCCAGGACCCCAACGTCATCCTCATCGGCGAATTGCGCGACGCGCACACCTTCGAGACCGCCATCCACGCCGCCGAGACGGGCCACCTCGTCTTTGCCACGCTTCACGCCGCCAATGCCCAGCAGGCCGTCCAGCGTCTGTTCGACTTTTTTCCACCCGAGCAGCAAATCGGCATGCGCCGCACCATCGCCGGGTGCCTGAAGGCCACCATCACGCAAAAGCTGGTGCCCGCCATGGAAGGCGGCGGCCGCGTGCCCGTGGTCGAATTGTTTATTGTGGACCTGCTCGGGCGCACCGTGATTCAGGAAGGCAATTTTGACAAAATTCCGGCGGTCATTGACGCGGGCGGCGACATCGGCTCGAAGTCCTTCAACAAAGACCTATATACCCTCATCAAAGCCGGCAAAATCACGAAAGCGACGGCCCTCGAAGTCTCCCCCAACCCGAAGGCGCTCGAAATGAACCTCAAGGGCATCTTCCTCTCCTCCGGCGGGATTGTGGGGTGAGTCGGGTATTTAAACACGAGACCTTCGCCGCCCGGCCGCAAAGAGAGTTTAACGACGGAGAACCCGGAGAACACAGAGAAAATTCCCCTTGAAACCTGAAACAATCCGCGCCGTGCCCTCCGTGTTCTCCGTGGTTAAATTCTTTGCTTTGCGTCTTTGGGGTGGAAAGGAATTTGCTGAAGACGCATCTCCGTCTTGACGCCCCGCAGGGCGGGCGGCAGATTCGCGGGCGTGCCACTCCGGATGCCTTGGTTGCCGCGCGCCGCGGCCTGCCCGCTCATGGCCGCGCTGTCGGGTGCGGGGATGTTGTTGTGGCCAGGCGCCGCGCGGGCCGATCCGCCGCCTTTGCTCATCCCGGCGCCCGAATCCGCGTCGGCGGCCACAAACTCGGACGCGAGCAATGCCAGCGCACCCGCTCCCGTAATTCCGCCTACGCCCGCGCCAACCACCGCGGAAGGGACGGACATCCACTCTTTCCCGTTGGGCAATTGGGGCAATCTCACCTTTGTGCAGGACCATTTGGAGCACAGTCCGGACAACGTGGACACCGGTTCAGGCAACGTCATCATCACCAGCGACAAAGCCAATTTGACCATCAATCTTGATGAATACAAAAAGCAGGCGGACGGGAGTTATGAAGTTCCCGGCCAGGTGCAACTGACGCTCGAAGCCATGCGCGTGCTCACGCAAAAAATCGCCTATGACGCGCAACGGGAGACGTTGGTGACCGGCTCGGTTCGCATGGGCAAAGCGCCCGCCTATGTGGACGCGGCCCAGGCCACGTTCAGCAATGGGCAGGTAAATTTGGCCAACCCCACGATCTTTTTCGGCGAGCCGGACCCCTACGGCATCAGCATCCATGCGCCCAGCGCCACCTTTAACACCGCCACGGACGATGTCGTGCTCCATGGCGCGACGGTGCGCCTCGGCGTGGTGCCCATCTTCTACCTGCCCACCTACACGCAAGGCCGCGCCACCCAGCCGCCCCTGAGTATCCAGGCCCACTTCGGCTCGCGCAATGACCTCGGCCCCTATTTCCAAACCACCACGTTTTTGACCGCGAACCCGGAGTTTGAGCCGGGGATGTTGCTCGATTATTATGGCAAGCGCGGCGGCCTGGCCGGCCCCGCCGCCAAATACGATTACACGGATGATCCCGATTGGTGGCAGGACGGCACGCTTGAATCCGGCTTCATCCAGGACGCCGGCAATCGCGGCCTCGACCTCATGGGCAACCCCATCCCCGCCGACCGTTATTTCCTCGATTGGCAGCACCAAGGCACCATTGCCGGCTTGGTGGACGTGACCGGCACCATGTCCTGGTGGAGTGATTCCTACGTCTTGCGCGACTTCCGCCAGGGCATTTGGCAGAACGACCAGTTGCCCGACAACTTTGTCGAGGCCAGCAACCGCCAGGAAAATTCCCTCGTCTCGGGTTTCGCGCGTTTCCGGCCAGACGATTTCGAACTGGTCCAGGAGCGCCTCCCCGAATTGCAATACGACTATTTCCCGACTCCGCTGGGCGCGACCGGCATCTACCAGGAGGGCTACGCCGGCTATGCGCAACTCATCCAAGACAACTTCAACGGCACGCCCACCTTGCACAGCAACCGGCTGGATGGCTACTACGGCTGGCGCCGCCCCTTCAATATTGGCGATTGGGCCACCATCACCCCGGTCGCCGGCACCCGCATTACGCAATACCAGGACACGCTCGACGACCAGGGCCAGTTCACGCGGATGCTGGGCCAGATCGGCTTCGACAGCGAGATGCACCTGACCGGCCGCTGGGACTATACGAATGAAACCTGGGGCATTAACGGTCTCCAGCACGTCCTGCGGCCCGTCCTCCAGTATCGCTACATTCCCGCCGCCGATCAGGGCCAGGGCCTCATCCCGGTCATTGACACCGATACCGCTCCCGACTACCCGCCCATCCTCGACTTGGGCGACACGCGCAGCGTGGATCAGCTCCAGAGCGAGGACGTCCTGCGCTTCGGCGTGGAAAACCTCTTGCAAACGCGCGACAAAACCTACGGCATGCGCGATTTGTTCACTTTCAACGTTTATGACGACGTGCATTTTGAAAACGAAGCCGGCTCCAAGGAATTTTCCAATATGTGGACGGAATTGGGCCTCGCCCCCGCCACCTGGCTGCATTTCAACGCCGAAGACCGCCTGGACCCCGAAGGTCTCGCCAACCGTGAAGTGCGCACCAACACCACCGTCAATGATGGCGACCGCTGGAGCGCCACCTTCACCACCGACGAGCTGCAACACACCTTCGACCAATACTGGCTCGGCGTCCAATTCAAGGTCACGGAGCGTATGAGTTATTTCGGCCGCTGGGACTACGACCAGCATCTGGGCTGCCTGGTACAGCAGACCTACGGCATTCGCCAGCGCCTCGGTGAATCCTGGGATGTCGAATATGGCGTCTCCTATTACCGCGAAGCCGGCACCCAGAGCGGCTTCGGCCTCAACCTCCGGGTTTATTTGCTGGTAAAATAAGTGCTTTGGCGCTTAGTTTTCTGGTGCTTGGTTCCTCCCGCGCCGTCATTATCAACGGCATCAATTCAACGAAGAAATACCAAGCACAAAAACACCAAGTACCAAAGCACTCCGCCCCCATGCCCGCCCCCATCCAGGAACCCCTCCTCCATTCCCTCGACCAGCCCATCCGGCTGCCGGTCTTCGAGGGGCCGCTGGATTTGCTCCTCTTCCTCATCCGCAAGGACGAGCTGGACATCTACGACATCCCCATCGGCGAGGTCACCCGCCAATACCTCGCCGTCCTCCACGCCATGGAGAAGATGGACCTCGACATCGCGGGCGACTTTTTCGTCATGGCCGCCACGCTCATGTATATCAAGAGCCGCCTGCTCCTCCCCAAGCACGAGCAGGACGCCCAGCCCGTCGAGAACGAGGAGGACGAGCACCTCGACCCCCGCTGGCAGCTCGTCCAGCAACTCCTCGAATACCAAAAAATCAAGGAAGCCGCCGCCGGCCTGCAGGGCCTCATCGTCCGCGCCCAGGATTACATCCCCCGCGATTTCCGCGAACGCGACGAAGACCGCCTGCACCGCCCCCTCGACCCCACCGACCGCATCGAGCTGTGGAACACTTTCAACCTGCTCCTGCGCCGCCTCTCCGAAAAAATGGTGCATGGCGAAATCCACCGCGACCACATCACCGTGGCCGACCGGATGGAATCCATCCTCCAACGCCTCGCCGCCGAGTCGCGCTTCACCTTCACCAGCCTGCTTCCCGCCCACCCCAGTGCCATCTTCATTGTCGCCACCTTCCTCGCCATCCTCGAACTCGCGCGCCTGCGCCAGCTCGAACTCGCCCAGTCCGCCGATTTTCAAGATATAGACATCCTTCGCCGCGAGCAGGTGTCGGCGCCCCCAGACCCCGCTGAAGTTGCGAACGCTCAACCTTCAGCGCTTAACGAAGAGACCAGCCTCGGTGTTTGATTTTTCAAATGATGGGGAATGGTTGCTTGAACGTTAATCATTGAGCGTTAAACGTTGAAAGTTATAAATAAGTCCATGTCCGCCCGCCTCCCCGCGCCCAAAAAACCGAAACCAAAAATTCACGCCCTTGTCGGCGTGGGGTTGGATGGCCGCGATGGGCACCAGCGCATCACCCGCGGCGAGAAATTCGTCATCCTCGGTGGTTCCCGCGAAACCCACGAGCGCATGACCGAGAGCGTGGTCAAGACCGTCGAGCGCCTCCACCGCAAGGGCAAGGAACTCGAAGACGCCGAACCGCGCGAAATCGCCGACCTGCTGCGGGAAAACCTGCCGGAAAAGAAATAGCCGCGTGCGCAAAAATCCGTTACTCGTCCTTGACATGGGCGGGAAATCGTGGAAGCTTAATCCCCCGTCTCCTCCCTCTCATGAGTACCCCCTCTGATCCCTCCAGCCCATCCCCGATGTCGCCGCTCACCGGGGCTCCCACCCCGGCCGCCTCTGCGCCCAGTGCCCCCAAGCCGGCCTTCAAGGTCACGCGCTCGCCTTTTGCGCCCAAAATCATCGGCACGGCCTCCACCCCGGCCGGGACCATTCCCACGGGATCGGTGTCGGGCGCCATGTCCATTGGCGCCGCGAGCGCCTTGGGCGATGCCCCTGCGCCGGGCATGATGCGCAAAACGGTGTCGGCCCGCGCGGCCCAGGACAACGAAATCGGCGCCCCCCTCGTTTTGCTGGATTTTATCGCCGCGGCCGTTGCCATCGCCGGCGCCGTGACGCTGGCGATGGATTATTACAAACATTAATTTCGCTTTCAGCTAATTTCTCCCTCCGACCCTTGCCACCTTCATGGCCTCCGACAAAATTCTGGCGCTGGATGGCGCGACCTTCGAAGCCGCGGTGCAAACCCCGGGCCGGCCGGTGCTGGTGGATTTTTGGGCGCCCTGGTGCGGCCCGTGCAAGGCCATCGCACCCATTCTCGAAGACCTCGCCAACGAATTGGGGTCCAAAGTGCAGATTTGCAAAGTGGACGTGGATCACAACACCGAGTTGGCCCAAAAATACAATATCCGCGCCATCCCCACGCTTTTGCTTTTCAAGGACGGCCAGATCAAAGATCAGATCGTCGGCCTCAGCCGCACCGACTTGAAAACGGATCTAAAGAACAAATTGCAGGCGCTGGCCTAGCCGGCTGTTCGCGTCGGAGAGGCCGCCCTTGGCTGGGCCGGCAGGGCGGGTGTTATCCACCTAACGGAGCGCCTCTTTCGCAACCAGCTTCCTGCCAGTTACTTGCAAAGCTTGTATATTCGCCCAACCTGGAGTATACTTGCCTTTGCGCCCGGAAATTCGAACGAGCGTTTGATTTCGAACCGCTATGAAAACCCTCCCCCTTCTTCCGGCCGTCGTGTCCGTGGCCCTTTTATTGGCTGCCTGCGCGAAAGATGACCGCTACGCCGCGATTGCCAACGTCGTTGAACAGCAGAACAAAACCATCGTTGACCAGCAGCAATCCCTCCTCGATCAGCAGCAAAAACTGATTAATCAGGAGGTCACCCTCAGCCTGCTGACCAGTCAGTTGGCCAACGACGAGGACATCTTGAAAAAATTGCAGGACCAGTTGGCTGCGACCACCCCGGCGCCCGACAAGACTCCATCCAATGTGGATGAACACAAGTTGGCGGCGGTGCGCTATCTGACGGGCTTCAACGCCCGCCTTTCCGCCAACATCGGCTACGACTCGTATGCCGATGGGTTGGGTGACTTGAATGCCAATCTCGCCCAAGCCATGCTCGATGTGAAAGACCAGAGCTTTATTGACGAGATCAACCGCATCCGCGATCTCTATAACTCCGCGGGCGAATTTTGGCAGCGCTTCTCCGCCCAGGGCGTCACCGAAATCAGCCTCTCGCCCACGGACCGCTATAAATACGCCAACCTAGGGGTTAATTTTGTGGACAGCTACAATCCCCGCCCCTCCGATGTGAAAAAGTTCTGGCTGTGCGCCTCCGACGAAATTGAAAAACTGGTTGATTACAACAGCACGGACTTGGGGCGCGACGGCGTGTCGGTGACCGGCCTTTTTGGCCGTTGAGTTGCGGCGAGGTCGGCCGCATACTATTGGCCGCGCATGGAAGGCCCCTTGCCAGAGACGACCGTCACGCCGGCGGAGCCTATCCGGCGCCGCTGGCGCAATCGTGTGGTCGCGTTCATCGGCGGCCGGCCGCGGAGCCGCCGGCGGCGGTCGGGGAATCACCCCTGGCGCGAATATGCCCTGGGCACTGGCCGTGGTGGCGGTGATTACTTTGTTGGGCGCCCCCTTGCCCGAGGATTTTTATTTGGGGCTGGGCCTGATCTACCTCCTTGCGCTGATTCTGGTAAGTTTGCGGGTGGGCCACGGCGCGGCCTTGTGGACGGGCTTGTTGAGTGTCGCCGTCTGGGATTATGCCTTTATCCCGGCGCGCTGGGGTTGGGCCATTGATAAACTGTCGGACGCCCTTTTGCTCGGGCCATATTTTGTGCTCGCGCTGGTGTTCAGCCAGGTCACGGTCTGGATCCGCGACCAGGCCCGCGAGGAGCGTGAGCGCGAACAGCACGCCACCGCGCTCTTTCACTTGACGCGGTCGCTCGCTGCCGCGCGCACCCTGGACGAAGCCGCCGTCAATTCCTTGCGGCAACTCGAACAACTGCTCGGCGTCCGGACCACCTTGGCGCTGTTTGGTGAAAATGGCGGCCCGCTGGCCCGACATGCCGCGAGTGAATATGCCCTGGACGAGCGGGAACGTCCCGCGGTGGATGCCGCCTGGCAATCGCGCCACCCGGCCGGTCGCTTCACCGCCACGCAGCCCCTATCCGCGGGTTATTACCTGCCTTTGTTGCGCAACGAGCGTGTCCTGGGGGTATTGGGTGTCCTGCCGCCCACGGCCCGGGTTTTGGATGCCGGCGAGCGCGAGTTTAACCAGGTGTTTGCGCGGCAGCTTGCCCTTATGGTCGAACGCGAACATTTGCGCGCCGCCGGCGAACGCGAAAAGCTGCTCGCCGAGTCGGCCAAGCTGCAACGCACGCTGCTCGAAAGCGTTTCGCACGAGTTGCGCACGCCGCTGGCCGTCATCACCGCCGCGCTCGAAAACCTCGTCACCGCCGACCCCGCGCTCCACGCCAGCCTGATCGAGGAGGCCCGCACTGCCACCCACCGCCTCAACCGCCTCGTCGGCAATTTGCTCGACCAGACGCGCCTCGAAAGCGGCGCCCTCAAACCCCGCCTGAATTGGTGTGACACGCGCGACATTATCAATGCGGCCCTCGGCGGCGCGCGCGAAGCCTGCCACGGCCGCCCGCTCACCATCAACGTGGCCGAGAATTTTCCACCGGTCCGCGCCGACTTCGCGCTCACGGAACACGCGCTGGCCAATCTTATTTTCAATGCCGCGCAGCACACGCCCGCCGGCACGGCGGTCGCCATTTCCGCCGGCCTCGAGGCGGGCGGCCGCCGGGTTTTTATCGCCGTGGCCGACCAGGGACCCGGCATTCCCCCGGCCCAGCGCGAGCTGCTCTTCCTCAAATTCACGCGGGGCGAAGCCGCGCGGGCCGGCGGGCTGGGCCTCGGGCTGGCGCTGGTGCGCGGCTTCATCGCCGCGCAGGGCGGAGAAGTTGTCATCGGTGATACCCCCGGCGGCGGCGCCACGATTACGCTTTACCTCCCGCATGTGGCCGCCGATAATCCCCCTCCCGAATGACGGCTGCCCACCCCCTCTTGCTCGTTGTGGACGACGAGGTGCAAATCCGCCGCTTGCTCCGTGTGACGCTCGAGGCGTGCGGTTTCAGTGTCTGCGAAGCCGGCACTGGCGAGGAGGGCCTCAGCGAAGCCGCCGCCGTCTGCCCCGAGGGCGTCATCCTCGACCTCGGCCTGCCTGACGTGGATGGCGTGGCGGTCCTCAAGCGCCTGCGCGAGTGGTCGCAAATCCCCGTCCTCGTCCTCACCGTGCGCGACACCGAGGACGACAAAATCGCCGCCCTCGACGCCGGCGCCGACGATTATTTGACCAAGCCGTTCGGCAGCCGCGAGCTGGTCGCGCGCCTGCGCGCCATTTTGCGCCGTATCCGCGGTGGCAATGACCCCGCCCCCGTGCGCTTTGGCGACATCGAGGTGGACCTGTCCGCGCGCCTCGTGCGCCGCGCCGGCGCCGAGATTCACCTGACGGCCCGCGAATACGGCTTGCTGCGCATGTTGGTGCTGCAACGCGGCAAAGTCGTCACCCACCGGCAAATTTTGCGCGAACTCTGGGGCCCCAATGCCGAGGACAACACGCACTACCTCCGCGTCTTCATGACCCACCTGCGGCAGAAACTGGAGCCCAACCCTGGCGAACCCCGCCACCTGCGCACCGAATCGGGCATCGGCTACCGGCTCGTCGAGGATTAAGGCCCGATCAAACCAAATTTTCACCGCAAAGACGCGAAGATCGCAAAGAATTAATTCTGTTAATTCCGACAAAAAATCCCGCTTTGCGCCCTTCGTGCCTTTGCGGTGAATCCTCCTCACTGCTCCACATAATATTTCGTCAGTTCGCCAATCAGGTAATCCTTGGCCTCGCGGACGGTGTCGCAGATTTTGAACAGGGCCAGGTCTTCCTCGCTGATGACACCCCAGTCGAGGAAGTGGTCCCAGTTGATCAGCGGCCGCCAGAATTCCGAGCCGAACAGCACGACCGGCACGTATTTCTTCGTCTTGCGCGTTTGGATCAGCGTCAGCATCTCGAACAATTCGTCGAGCGTCCCAAAGCCGCCGGGGAAGGCGATCAACGCCTTCGCGAGGTAAAAGAACCAGTATTTGCGCACGAAGAAATAGTGGAACTCGAAGGACAGTTCCGGCGTGCAATAGGCGTTCATGACTTGTTCGTGCGGCAGGCTGATGCCCAGGCCGAGGCTCGGCCCGCCCGCCTCCTTCGCCCCGCGGTTGGCCGCCTCCATGATGCCCGGCCCGCCGCCCGTGCAAATCGGAAAGCGCTTCGCCGGGTCGGGGATGGACTGCGACCAATAGGTCAGCTCGCGCGCCAGTTCGCGCGCCAGGTCGTAATACGGCGCGGCCGTCACCGCCTTGCGCGCGCGGTCGAGCTTGACCTTTTGCTCGCGGGTGATGGCGGGCTTTTTGCGGATTTCCGCCTCGAGCGCCGCCAGTTCCTGCTGCGCCTCATCCGGCGCGCGCAGCCGGGCCGAGCCAAAGAACACCAGCGTGTTCTCAATTTGATGCAGGGCCAGGCGCCCGGTCGGTTCGGTCATCTCGCACAGCACGCGGACGGCGCGCGCCTCGGGACTGTTGAGAAAGGCGGGATTCTCGTAAGCCTTGAGCGGCCCGCCCGACGGCGGGGCCTTGCTGGGCAAATGGGGAGTATCAGAGGGCATAAGGAGGCGAAAGTTGGGAATTACGAATTTCGAATGATGAAACTGGAAACACAAAGGCAGGGTAGCGTCCTAATTTGAAAGTCGTTGACTGGCAAGGGCGGTGTTGCGTAGCGCAACAAAACTTCTCACCGCGTTCCCGCCCAGCCGTTTCATTCAGGCTTTGCCCCAATCCGCCTTCTTATGGAAAAGTGAATTGCTGGGATAGCTTGAATTCGAGGCTTTGGTCCATGGTGTCGTTTGGGGCACCCGGCGGTTGGACAGAAGCGCGGTATTTTTTTGCGGACACTGTGGAAGTCTTTGTCAGTACGCCTGTGTCGGTGTTAACGGGGCAACTCAAACTTAATTCACCCTGCAAATCCATCGCCAGATTGGGAATTTTAGTGGACGCTGGCTGGGGAGGAAGATTCATTCCGTTGATGGTAAAATTACCCGATACCGCCGCCGCCTGATCATTACCGCTGCCTGTGACGTTATCGAATTTCATCGTGACGACGGTCGCCGGAAATTCGAGTGGGCGATGCTGGGGGTCCGGGGCCATGGGCGGGTCAAGGTATTGGGCAAGCTCGTTGAATGCCTCAAGTGTTTTTTTCAGCGCGTCCGCCTTCGCGGGCCAGCTATCCCCTGGGACGACGGCCTCCTTCGGCCCAAATATGTCCTGATCGGTTCCCGCGTAATCGTCCAAGTCAATCAACATCCGGAGGTAGTAAGCCGCCGCGTGATAGGTCGGCCGACCATTGGCGCCAATCGTCATGGACGGAATAGTCGTATTGCCAATGATTTCGCCGATCAGCGGCTTGTCATCCACGGTGAAAGTCTCCAGGCCGTCCTTGTCGCGTTCGACGACAACTTTCGCGCCCGGCCCGAGTATTTGAGTGGGCCGCTGCATTTTACCGATCGGGTTGTTATTCACCGGTCGGCCGCCCGAGGTGGCATTCATGGCCGTTACGGTCAGGCCCATCTTGGTCAGCGCGCCATTTTTGGTGGCCAGCACTTCGGCCATTCCTTCGATATGACTTTCAATGTCAATGGTGGTGTCGAGTCTGTAGGCAGTGGGATCGGCTGGGTCGAACGAGGTCGCGTGGACCTTGATGAACGCATCGGCAAGATAGGTAAACTTTTGGCCCACCTTCCAGGCGGGCTTGAGGTTAATCGGATATTTTTTCCCCGTGGCCGAGGCAGCCGTTCCGGTGGCTGGGGTTGCGTTGTCGCTGGCTCCTCGGCTTGGGGCGGAGGAGGCGAGCATCGCGAAGACTACCATCGTCAACATGGTTGCAAAGGGAGATTTCATGGCAGGGGTGGCGCTGGGGATTTACCGTGGAGAATGGAAGGGGCAGTGGGTTAATTTTAAGAATCACCGAAAAGGTGGATCATTCTGGCAAAACATTTTTGCTATCGCGCACCGCTTCCTCCTTAAACAATTGCTCATGGCAAAAGGGACACTCGCCGCTTTTCAAGATTGCTTCGGTCTTGCCGCGATAGATCACATTGCGGCGACAACCAGGACAGTGCACCCCCCAAAAACGGTTGGCTAGAAAATAAAACACCAGCGGGATGGACACCATCACACCCAAAAAAAGCAGGCCGAGCAACAGGGGGATTGCGCCGTGAGGAATCCCGGGGTGCTGTTGGTAGAAAAGGTCCATCTGCTGCTTAAGCGCCGGACGATTCTTGGGCGAAAGCGGCAAGCTAATGGCCAGGGCAATTCCCATAAGCAGCATCAACATGCCGAAATAGCATTTGGCGATGGTTTTTTTCCAGCGCTCAGAATAATTTTTGAATTCGGAGCGGGTCATGGCCAGTCCGTCTAATGAGCTTTTTGTTTTTCCATGAGGACCATTGTCGGCGACTCTTGGTCGTATGGGAACGTTAATATCAACTTCCCCATCAAACAATCTCGCCTGGCAAAACGGACACTTCCCGCTCCGCAACACATCTTTGGGCCGGCAACGGCTGGTGACGTAACTTTGACAATTTGGGCACTGCAGGCCAAGCCAGCGCCTGGTGAAGTAAATGAACAAAAAAACGGGAACCCCGACTGACCCAAGAAAAACCAGACCAAAAATCATGCCTCCCACGAGGCCATCCCAGCCCGTCCGTGTCTGGCCCGGTGCCGGTGGCGCTAGAGGGCTATGGGGAGATTGTAGCCAACCTAAAATAATAGCAAGCAGCACTGTGCCGAGCATCAGAATACAAGGGAGGATGGTATTCGCCGCAATTTTTATGCGCCGGGTTGCAATCTCGTATTCAGAGCGGGTCATGGCGTATTATTGCTAAAATTTGGAGTTAGTGAAGCAGCCCAGTCGGAGATAATGGCATAATCGCCAAGGCAGCGGCCGGCGAAACTTCATCGGGGAGTGGGTTCCGTGGTTGAGCCAAAAAATACAAATGGGGGAACCCCAAGCTATGACGTCTCATTGCGCAAATAAAGGACAAAAGCGTCCATCCCTGTCTCAGCTCGCGTTCCACCTTCAAACTCCATGTCGCCGTATTTTTGGCTTCATCCTTCATCCCTCATCCTTCATCCTTCTCTCCTCATGGTTTCGCCCCATCCTGACGAAGCCTCGCGCAATACCCCCGCCGAGGCCCGCGAATTGCGCAAGGCCGTGCTGTCCGCGTTCATGGGTGCGGTCATCGAGTGGTATGACTTTTTTCTCTACGGCACGGCGGCCGCGCTGGTTTTTCCGCGGCTGTTTTTCCCCGAGGCCAGCCCGCGGGCGGGGACGATGGCCGCGTTTGCCACTTACGCCGTTGGGTTTTTCGCGCGGCCCGTCGGCAGCGTGCTCTTCGGGCATTTGGGCGACCGCTTCGGGCGCAAGACCACGCTGGTCTGGACGCTGACGCTGATGGGCGGCGCGACGTTTCTCATCGGCTGTTTGCCATCTTACAGCGCGGCGGGAATGCTCGCGCCGGTTTTGCTGGTCGCACTGCGCTTTGGGCAGGGGCTGGCGATTGGCGGCGAGTGGGGTGGGGCGGCGCTAATGGCGGTCGAGCACGGCTACAAGGGTCGGCGCGGCCTGCATGGCAGTTGGGCGCAGATTGGCGTGCCGGTCGGTTTGTTGCTCGCCAATGGCGCGTTCGCGCTCGCTACGATTCGCGGCGACGATTTTCTCCTGCTCTGGGGCTGGCGGATTTGTTTTTGGTTCGGTTTGCTGCTGACGATGGCGGGACTGGTCATCCGCAAGCGAGTGGCCGAAACGCCGCTCTTTCAAAAGACCGCGAGCACGGGTGCGCGGGCGCGCAACCCCCTCGGTGAAGTGCTGCGCCGGCAGTGGCGCCAGGTTCTGCTGGTTATTGGCGTGCGGGTGGCGGAAAACGCCGGGTTCTACGTTCTGACCGTGTATGCGCTCTCCTACGCGAAGGCCCAGATGGCCGGCTCGGAAAAAATCCTGCAACACGCCATGTTGCTCGCGGCGGCGGTCGAGGCCGTCATGATTCCCGCCTGCGGGGCGTTGTCGGACCGGTTTGGCCGCCGGGTGGTTTGCTGCGCGGGCAACGCCTTGTTCGCGGTGGGCATCTTTCCCTTCTTTGCGGCGATTGACACGCATAGCGCGCCGCTCATTTGGCTGGCGATGGTGCTGATCATCGGCTTCGTCCACGCCGCGATGTATGCGCCGCAAGCCGCTTTTTTCGCGGAGTTGTTTCCGACCAACCTCCGCTACAGCGGGGCCTCGCTGGGCTACGGCCTGTCCACCCCGCTGGCTGGCGGTCTCGCGCCACTGATTGCGGCCTCCTTGGTGCAGGTGGCCGGCGGACGCCCCTGGCTCATGTGCTCCTACCTCGCCATCCTTGGGGTGATTTCCTGCGTCGCGGCCTTCTGCGCGAAGGAAACACATCATATCAACATCGAACATTGAACATCCAACATCGAACATCCAACGCTCAACATCGAATGAAAGGCCGTGGAGCGCCATTGAATATCTAGTCTTGGCAATTTTTCTTCATTGGAAGTTGGATGTTGGGCGTGCGATGTTGGATGTTGTGGCGCACGTTATCCCAGTAGAGCATCCAACGCTGCCACCGTGCGCTCCGTCGCCCCCTGATTGGCCATGTGCCACGCGCGGCTGGCGGCGCCCATTTGCGCGCGGCGCGCGGGGTCTTGCAGCAACGCGAGCAGCGCCTGCCGGGCCGCGGCGTCATCCTCCACGCGCCAGGCCGCGCCGGCCTCTTCGAGGCTGCGGCACACGTCTCTGAAATTGCTCATGCGCGGCCCGTAAACCAGCGGCAGGCCGAGCGCCGCGGCCTCAATGGGCGTCTGCCCGCCGTCATTCGGCGGCAAACTTTTGCCGATGAAGGCCACGTCGGCGGTTTGCGTGAGGCGCGCGAGTTCGCCCGTGGTGTCGCCCAAATAAATTTTCACCGCCTGCGGCGCGCGCGGGGACATTGAGCGCGCGTGCCAGGCCAGCGGCTGCTTTTCGAGCAACGCGATGATTTCCCCGCGCCGTTCCGCATGGCGCGGCACCAGCAGCAGCCGCACGTCCAAGCCCGCCGCGAGCGCGTCCTGTTGCGTCGCCAGGAGCATCACCTCTTCGCCCGGCCAAGTCGAAGAGCCAAGTAGAACGAAAGTAGTTTCGAGTTTCGAGTTTCGAGTTTCGGGTTTTAAGTCTTGGGTCTCGGGTTCTGAGATTTGAGATTTGAAATTTGAGATTCGCTGGCCGGATTCGGCGTCGGAGCCGAAGCCGAGTTCTTCGAGCAGCGCCGCGCGTTCAGCAGCGCCGAGCTTTTCCACCTTGGCCGCCGCGTCAAATTTCAAACTGCCCGTGAGCCGGGTGTTCATCGGGTTTGCGCCGAGGGCGAGAAAGCGTTCCTGATCCGTGGCCGTCGCGCACAAAATCAACCGCAGTTGCCCGAGCAGCTTACGCGCGACGCCCCGCACCTTTTGGTAGCGCGTAAACGAACGGTTCGACATGCGCCCGTTGATCAGCACCACCGGCACGCCGCGCGCCTGGGCCTGGTGGAGATGCTCGGGCCACAGTTCTGCCTCCATCAGCACGGCCAAGTCGGGTTCCAGCCGCCGCCAGGCAGTGCGGCTGGAGGGCCAGAAATCGAGCGGAAAAATCCCGACTTTGAGCACGTCGGCGGCAAATTTCTCTCGCAAAATTTTATACGCCGTGCTGGTGGTCGTGGTGAGAACGATTTCCGTATTCGGCCGCGCACGGAGTTGGGCCAGCAACGGCCCGAGGGCCTGCGCCTCGCCCACGCTCACCGCCTGAATCCAGACGCGCTTGACGCCCGGGCGCTTCGGCGGCGGCCGGTCTATCAAGCCGAACCGATGGTGGAAGTCGTGCCGGTAGCCGCCGCGCTTCCACATCCGGCACGCGTAATAGGGCAGGAGGATGACCAGCACTGGCAGAAAGAGGATGCGGTAGAGCCAAATCATAGTGCTGCGGCGCGGATGGGAGGACGGCTGGGGAGTTTCCCTGTGCCGGGAAGGATTGCCCTCCCCCAGGAAATCGTTTACAGCAACTACTTTCCCCAAAAAACGCAACCCCCGCTTGCATGAAACCCCGCCCGCATCTTTTTCTCTTCCTGGCCTGGCTGGCGCTCTGCCCCGCCGCATTTACTTCCGTTTCGGCTGCGGACGCGCCCGCCGCCGTCACGCCCCGGCCTTGGCCGCAGGACGCCGGTGACCTTAAGCCCGACCCCGCCGCCGTTTACGGCGCGCTACCCAATGGCCTCCGCTACATCATCCTGCCGAACAAGGAACCGCCGGGCCGTCTGAGTTTGCGCCTGCGCGTGGCGGCCGGCTCGCTCATGGAGTCCGATGATCAGCAGGGCCTCGCGCATTTCCTCGAGCACATGGCGTTCAACGGCTCGAAGCATTTCCCCCCTGGCGAAATGGTTACCTTCTTTCAGCGCCTCGGCATGGGCTTCGGCGCCGGCACCAACGGCAACACCGGCGACCAGCGCACCGACTTCGTGCTCGAACTGCCCGACACCGCCGACAAAACCGTGCGCGACAGCCTCCAATTCTTCGACGACATCGCCGACGGCCTCCTGCTCTTGCAAAGCGAAATTGACCGCGAGCGCGGCGTCATCCTCTCCGAAAAACGCGACCGCGACAACGTCGGCTACCGCACCAGCGTCGCCGGCATGGAATTCTATTTTCCCGACGCCCTTACGCCCCGCCGCCTGCCCATCGGCCTCGAAAGCGTCATCCGCGAATCCCAACGCGACCGCTTTGTGGATTATTACACGAAATGGTATACCCCCGGTCGTATCACCCTCATCGTCGTCGGCGACATCAAGCCGGATGATTTCATTCCTTTGATCAAGGAATATTTCGGCCCCATCGCGCCGCGTCCCGACGCGCCCAACCCCAACCTCGGCAAGTTCGGCACGTCCGGTTTCGCGGCCACCCTCCACCGCGAGGCGGAAGCGCCCAACGTCTCCATCCGCCTGGCCACGGTGGCGCCCTTCGACCTCGGGCCGGACAGTGTTAGGCGCCGCGCCGGCGAACTGCGCCTCGAGGCCGCGAATTACATCCTCTCGCGCCGCTTCGAGCGCATTGGCCGCCAGCCCAACGCGCCCATCACCCAGGCCGGCGCCGGCAGCGACACCGACTTGGATGCCTTTCAGATATCTTACGTCGAGGCCGACTGCCAGCCTGCACAGTGGCAGGCCGCGCTCAATGTCGCCGAGCAGGAATTGCGCCGCGCCCTCGATTATGGCTTTACCGCTGCCGAAGTGGACGAGGCCCGCGCCTATTTCCTCAATGCTTATGAAGAGGCCGCCAAGGCCGCGCCGACGCTCAAATCGGACGAGCTGGCCAACGACTTGGCCCAGTCGCTCGACGATGATGAAGTTTACACCAGCCCGGCGCAGGACTTGGTCCTCGCCAAACCCGTGCTCGACGCCCTCACACCCGAACAGTGCGACGACGCGCTGAAGCAGGTCTGGAACCGCTCAGGACGACGTTTGTTCGTCAGCGGCAACCTTGATTTGCCCGACCCCGCCAAGACCCTCGCCGATGCTTACAACCAGAGTGCCGCCGTGGCCATTGCCAAGCCCGCAGACACTGGTGCCACCGCTTTCGCCTACGCTAGCACAGGTGCACCGGGCGAGGTCGCCGAACGCCACGAAGTGGCCGACCTCGGCATCACCCAATTGCGTTTCGCCAACAACGTGCGGGTTAATTTGAAGAAAACCGATTTCGAGGCCGACAAAATCCACATCCTTGTGCAATTCGGCGGCGGCAAACTCGATTTGCCCGCAGATAAACCCGCGCTGGCCTTTGGCGCTGACACCATGTTCACCGACGGCGGCCTGGGTAAGCATAGCGCCGACGACCTCGAACGCCTGCTCGCAGGCAAAAACGTCGGCGCCGAATTTGCCACCGGCGAGGATTTCTTTCAATTGGGCGGCGTGACCAGTCCGCGCGACTTGCACCTCGAACTGGAACTTTTGAAAGCCTACCTCACCGACCCCGGCTATCGCCCCGATGCGTTGGCGCAAGAACGTCGCGGCCTGCCGACCTTTTTCAACGACCTGCGCCAAAACGTCGAGGCCGTGCTGGGCAACGAAGTCCCCCGGTTCCTCGCCGACGGCGACTACCGCTTTGGCTATCCCGCGCAGACCCAGGCGGAAGCCGTGACGATGGACGACCTGCGCGCCTGGCTCACGCCGTTTTTACGCGACAGCTATCTCGAAATTTCTGTCGTTGGCGATTTCGACCCCGCCACGATGGAGGCAAACTTGGCCGCGACCTTCGGCACGCTGCCGCCCCGTGCCGCCCAGCGCGCCGACTACGCCGCCGCGCGCACCGTCAAATTCCCCCTGGCCGCCGAAGGTACAGTCAAAGACTTCACCGTCGAGTCGGCCATTCCCAAGGCCGAGGTGTTCGATTGCTGGCCAACGTGCGACCAGTCCGACATCCAGCGCGTGCGCATCCTCTCCGTGGTGGCCGATGTCTTTGACGACCGCCTGCGCGTCCAGGTGCGCCAGAAGCTCGGAGAGGCCTACAGCCCGGAAGTCGAGAACGACTCCAACGAAACCTTTCCCCAATACGGCTACCTGTTTGCCCTCATCACCGCCGACCCGAAACTGGCCGCCGACCTCGCCGACCAAGCCCGCACCATCGCCGACGATTTGGCCAAAAGCGGTGTTACCCCCGATGAATTCGACCGCGCGATCACGCCCGTGCGCAAAAACATTGCGGAATACCGCCGTGAGAACGCCTACTGGCTGGGCCGCGTGCTCGCCGGCTCGCAGGCCTTCCCACAACACCTTGAAAACGCCCGCACCTTGGCCACCGCCTACGACCAAATCACCCCCGATCAGGTGAGCGCTGAGGCTAGGGATTATCTTGGAGCCGCCCACGCCGTGCGCGTGCTCGTCCTCCCGCAGGCACCCCCGGCCACCACCACCGCCTTGCCATGAAAATTCTCGTCGCCGACGACCATCGGGTCAACCGCCGCCTCCTCCAGGTCCTGCTGGAAGCGGAGGGCTACGAGATCGTCGAAGCACGCGATGGCGCGGAGGCCCTGGGCGTGCTCAACGCGATGACCAAGCCGTGCGTGGCGTTGGTGGACTGGCAGATGCCGGAAATAGAAGGCCCCGAAGTGTGCCGCCTGGCCCGCCTGCGGCCCAACGGGCCCCCGCTCTTCCTCCTCCTTGTCACCATTCGTGATAGCAAGGATGATATTGTGACTGGCTTGCGTGCCGGGGCGAACGATTACGTGGTCAAGCCCTTCCATAAGGACGAAATGCTCGCGCGGGTCAAAACCGGCGTGCAACTCGTCCAGTTGCAGCAAAGCCTGCTCGACCGCGTGCAGGAATTGGGCGACGCGCTGGCGCGGGTCAAAACGCTCAGCGGTTTGCTCCCCATTTGCGGCTACTGCAAGAAAATCCGCAGCGACCGCGACTACTGGCAGCAGGTCGAAGATTACCTGTCCCGCCACTCCGAGGTGCAATTCAGCCACGGCATTTGCCCGGAATGCTTCCAGATCCACATCCAGCCACAGTTGGATCAGTTGCGACAGCACGCCTGAGGCGCGGCGACCGCGCCGCTTTTGCCATGAAAATCGCCATCGTGGGAGCTGGGGCCGTCGGTGGTTATTACGGCGCGCGTCTGGCCCGCGCGGGGGAGGAGGTGCATTTCCTCCTACGCTCCGATTTCGCCACCGTGCGTGACCGGGGCTGGCAAATCACCGACCAGGATGGAACCTGGACGCTGCTCCCGGCCCGCGCGCACGACCGCCCGGAAACCATCGGGGCCTGCGACGCCGTCCTCATCGCCGCCAAAGCCACCGCCAACCCCGCGCTCCCGCCGCTGGTGCGCCCGTTGCTGGGGGAAAACACCCTGCTCCTCTCCTTGCAAAACGGCTTGGGCAATGTCGAGTTCCACGCTGCTTATGCCGGCGCGGAACGTGTGCTGGGCGGCCTTGCCTTTGTGTGCATCAACCGCGTCGCCCCGGGCGTGATCGAGAAATACATTCCCGGCAGCGTGCGCCTCGGCGAATTTTCCGGGCCGGCCCGCGCGCGCACGCGAGACCTCGCGGCCCGCTTCACCCATGCGGGCGTGGACTGCGCCGCGGTGGATTCGCTCGCCGACGCGCTCTGGCGCAAGCTCGTCTGGAATATACCCTTCAACGGCCTCGCCATCGCCGCAGGCGGCGTGACGACGGATGTCATCCTCGCCCAACCCGCCTGGCGCGAACAGGCTTGGGCGCTTATGCTTGAAGTGCGCGCCGGTGCGGCCGCGTTGGGCCTCGAAATCCCCGAAGCATTTTTGCATCGGCAAATGGAGGTCACGCCGCCGATGGGCGCCTACAAACCGTCCAGCTTGGTGGATTATCTCGCCGGGCGCGCCGTCGAAGTCGAGGCCATCTGGGGCGAGCCGGCCCGTCGCGCCCGCGCCGCCGGCGTCCCGCTCCCACGCCTGGAAGCGCTCTATGCGCAGCTCCGACGGCAATGCCCTGCCCTTATTTGACTAATTTCAGATCGCTGGATTCATGCACGAACGCGTCCACGTCCACGCCATGCCGCACCTCAAAGCCCTGTGTGGTGAGTTCGCCGCCGTCCACCGTGAGGCGCAGCGTTTCCACCTCGCCAAAATCCAGCGCCGCCTCGGTCGAGTTTGTCGCCCGCCACACCAGGTTTTCCTGGGCCGTGCGGGCGATGTATCTGAGCGGCTGCCCGTCTTGCGTCACTTCCGAGACGATGCATCCGCTTTCCACCCACAGGCGCGCGTAGCTGACGGCCGGTGCGCCGTTGATAAGGTAAGTGATGGTACATGCTAGAACGCGCCGGCCAGCCACCTCGACAAAGCGATAGACCATTTCCGTGGGAAAATGAAGGATTTTTGGGTTGTCCGTGGAATACCACGTGCTCTCGCCCCGCCACGTCCCCACGTAAGCGGCCAGTCGGGCCTCCAGTTGCGCCGGCGTGCTTGCTTCCGCGGGCGGGATGGTGGCGATGGACAGCAGCAGGTCTTTGGGCATCATGGCGGCCAGGTCAATCTGCTCGGTGGGCGCCAGCACCGGTGTGTCCGCCAGCAGTTTCGGCAAGTGCGGCGACGCCCAATCATCCGGCGCGGGCACAGACGGCGGCAGCGCCAGACTGCCCGAGGAAGCCGCGTGGGCGGCCAGGGCGCCAAGGCACACGGTGGCTAGCAGAAAATGACGTGCGGGGGCGCGCATGGGTGGAAAATTCAGATTGAAGTATGAAGAAAATAGGAATCAGGAATCAGAAGATTATCTCCAGATTCAAAAATCCGCAATTCTGCATTCATTATTCTGCATTGTCCCTTCAGCCCGCGCCCAGCTCGCGCACAGCGGCGAGTTTGAGCGTGGCCAGCAGCGCTTCGAGTTCCGCGCGCTCCGGGCCTTCCACCAGGAGGCGCAGTTTTTTTTCCGTGCCGGAATAGCGCGCCAGCACGCGCCCGCGCCCGCCCAGTTCCGCCTCCACGGCGCACAGCGCCTCGCCCAGCAGCGGCAGTTCCGCAAAGGGTTTTTGCGCGCGCACCCGCAGGCTCAGGGTCAGTTGCGGCAACAGCGGCACCTCGCGGCGCAGGGCCGACAGCGGCCGACCCGTGTCGCGCAGCACGCCAATCAGTTGCAGCGCCGCCAGCAATCCGTCCCCGCAGCGCGACAGCCGTGGGAAAATATAATGCCCGGAATTTTCGCCGCCGAGCGCCGTGCCCAATTCGAGAAGTTTATGCAGCACCTGCCGGTCGCCCACGCCCACGCGCACCACGCGGCCGCCCGCGGCTTCCACCGCGCGGTCGAGGCCGAGGTTGCTCTGCACCGTCGCCACAACGATCCCCTGCGGCAGCGCGCCCCGCCGCAGCGCGTGCAGGGCGAATACGCCCAGCACCTGGTCGCCGTCCACCACCGCGCCCGTTTCATCGCACACCACCAGCCGGTCGCCATCGCCATCGTGGGCCAAACCCAGGCGCGCGCCACTGGCCCGCACGAGGGCCGCCAAGTGTTCCGGATGTTCGCTCCCCGCGTCCACGTTGATGCGCGCGCCGTCAAGCTCGCCCGCCCGCACGCGCACGTCTGCACCGAGGCGACAAAGGGCTTCCGGCGTGGTCGCGCAAGTTGCGCCATGGCCGCAGTCCACCGCGATGGTCCAGCCCGCGAGCGCCTGGGGCGGCAGCAAACGGGTGCGCAGCTTCAGGTAAGAATCAAGCGCATCAGCCTTTTCGAGGGCATGGGGCACGGGCACGGTCGCCGGGGCCTGCACTCGGTCAATCCAGGCTTCGATTTCCGCCTCCTCGGCAATATCGAGCTTGAGGCCGTGGTCGTCAAAAAATTTCACGCCGTTGTCGCCGGGAGGATTGTGCGACGCCGTGATCATCACGCCGAAATCCGCGCGCCGTTCCTGCACCGCCTCCGGCACCGCCGGCGTCGGCACCACGCCGCAATCCAGCACGCGGTGGCCCCCGGCGAGCAACCCTTCGGCCAACGCGTCGAGAATCGCCGGTCCGCTTACCCGCGGATCGCGTCCGGCGACCACTTGCAGCCGTCGGCCCGGCTGGCGCAGCGCGAGGTGTTGCGCGAGCGCGTAACCCAGCCGCCGCAGAAACGGCGCGTCCAGCGGCGATTCGCCAAACGGGCCGCGGATGCCATCCGTGCCGAAATATCGCAATCGCATGAAAGTATTTTATTCCAAAACGGCGGCCCAAGGCAAACGCGGAAGCCCGTGCGCCGGGGAGTAATTTCCCCTAATGCCTAAGGCTTGACCTCCCGAAAAAACTCCCGCGCCCGACCCAGCCAGTCCTTCACTTCGCCTCCGGCCAGCAAGCGCCGCGCCTCCTCCACGCCCGTCGCCAAATTCCCCGCGCGTCCCGCCACCCACAATGCCGCGCCCGCGTTGAGGCACACCGTGTCGCGCAGCCCGGCGGGCGCGCGATGGTCGAGCAAGTCTTCGAGCAGCTGCGCATTGCGTACCGCGTCGCCGCCCGCCAGCACCGCCGCCTCGGCGGGCGCGAGCTTGAATTTCTCCGCGTCGAATTCCACCGCCGGGCGGTCGCCGCCGGGAAACGACGATTCCGCCGCGCCCGGCGGCCGGGCCTGAAAAGTTTGCGGATCCAAAAACCGCAGTTCGCCGACGCCCATCATCGAATTGCGGCCCACGACGGACAGTTCATCCAGCCGCGTCCCGCCGCCGGTTTGCCGCCCAAGCACCACCAGCCCCCGCCGCACGCCGAGTTCCTCCATGCTCGCCGCCACCAGCGGCGCACAGGCCCAGTCGAAAATGCCCACCACCTGGTGGATCGGCCGTCCTGGGTTGACCAGCGGGCCGAGCAAATTGAACACCGTGCGCCGCCCCTCCTTTGCCAGCGCCTTGCGCGCCGGCGCGACGCGTGCGAACGCCGGATGAAAAGCCGGCGCATAAAAAAACGCGAAATTCAATTCCCGCAGCGCCGACCGCCACACCGCATCCGTCGCCTCAATCGGCAAGCCCACTTTTTCCAGAAAATCCGCGCTGCCCGACTTCAACGTCAGCGCGCGGTTCCCATGCTTGAACACCGGCACCCGCGCCGCTGCGACCACGAAGGCGGCCGCCGTCGAAACATTGAAACTCCCCGAGTGGTCGCCCCCCGTGCCGCACAAGTCCATCGCCCGCCCCGCCCAGGCCTCGACATGCGGGTTGCGCGCCAGCGCGCGGAACGTCTTCGCAAATTCCGCCAGCAAGTTCGGCGTCCACAAATCCTCGGACAATTCACGCAGAAACTTCGTTTTTGCCGCGTCATCCACACCTTCCGCCGCCAGCGCCTCCGCCGCGCGTCCGGCTTCGAGCACATGGCCGCGCCGCGCCCGCAACTTGGCGAGCAAATCGTCAAACACCGGCACGGCGGTCGGCGGACTGGATGAAACATCAGGCATTGTGCTGCCGTTATCGCCGCTGGACGCCATTTCGACAAGTGGTTTTTTGACAGTAATGTAATTTGACGAATTTCTTTATTCATAGCGCGGTGCTTTAGCCCGCGCTCTGGAGCGTCCCTTGGGAAAGAAGCGCGGTCTAAAGCACCGCGCCACAAAACCACCGATAAACCTATTCGAGGGATTTGCGGACAGGTTCTCATCGCTGATGTTGACCGATCGTGATTGTTTATTCCGGCGGGACGGGATTTAATCGCGCCGACCTCCCCCGCCATGAAACCGGCCGCCCGCATTATTCTTATCCTCGCGATGGCGGTCATAATCGCGGCTCTGCTGACATGGAAATTCTGGCCTACGGTTGTGGACACCTCTTCATCATCCCTGCGTCCCAGCACGCCCGCGCCAACCCCATCCACGGTCGCCGCGCCCACCCAGCCACCCGCGCCACCCGTAACGTCCGCTTCCATCAGCGCCCCGCCCGACCGCGCGGCCGTCTCGGCGGCGGGCGGGAGCATCGAGCCAGTGTCGGTTACTTATCAGGACAAACACGTCAAAATGGACTTTGGCTCAGTGGTGCTGACGCCCGGCGTGCCCGCGCACCTGACGATGCCCACCGGCCAAACCGGCACGGTCACGGCCACACTCTCCACCGACGGCCGGATGCAAATGGACGTGGATATCGAAGGCACCGCGCCCGGCGGGCAGGCGACGATGTTGCACGGCGTCTTTTTCGGCGACGCCAAGGACGGCGGCCAGATTGATTTTGGCAATGACGATATCAGCCTTGTGATGACAGTAAAGTGGGCCAACCCGTAGCCGCCAGCTACTCCCGGTAAGGTTTGTTTTGCTGGAAGAAGACGTAGTGGGTGCGCAGCACGGCGGCGGCTTGCACGGCATGAGCCTTTTCGGCCAGGGCGATCGCGTCTTCCTCGATATGGCAGGCTTGCGCGAAATCACCCGCCTCCGCATAGGCGCAGGCCAGCGTGTCCGAGATGTTCACATGCTGGCCCGCATCCAATTCGCGGGAATGCATGGCCAAAGTCACCGCTTCGGCGCCGTTGCGCACAGTGTCATCCGTCGAAGTGGCCAGCAGCCAGGCCAAGCGGTTCAGCACATAAACAGAATCGGGGTCAACCGCGAGTGCCTGGTGCAGCAACGCCACCGACTCGTGGATGTGCTTGGCCGCCTGGGCTGCGTCCGACAATTGCACGAGCATTTGCACGCGCGCGGCCGCCGGCAGCAGGGCGCTGGCGGCGGGGAACAGGGCGGGTCGCGCGCCCGCCAGCCCAGTTTGGCGCAGGAGCGAGAGAAAATTAAAGAGCGCATCGGGCCGCAGGGTGCGCAAGCCGGGCAGGGTGGCCTGGCGCACACAGGCCTCGATTTCCGTGCGTGTGAGGGCGTCGTCGTTCGCCATCGCAAACACGATGGCCAAATCCACCCGGTCGTCGAATTCCAGCGTATCCGCTTGCGGCAGCAGGTTGCGCAGGCGCTGGACGCGGGCGGCGAAGTCGTCCAATTGCTTGGTGATATTATCCAGGCGCGCGGCGGTGATTAGTGCGGGTAGGCAGGCCGGGTCGGCCTGCAGCGCGGTGTCCAATGCATGGCTGGCCTGGTCGGTGTTGTTGAGCTGCAGTTCCCATTGCGCGAGGCGGGTCAGGGCGACGGGCGCGCTTTGCCCGGGTGTGATTTCAAAAACCAGGACGGATAAGTTTTTGTATAAGTCGCCCCCAGTCGGCAACCGGTAATAAATGGGCCGCAGCCAGTCGGGAAAAAAGCGCCCATGCACCAGTCGCCACACGAAGGAATCCTCCGGCACCGGCTGGTCTTTGCGCAAGTTGTGCGCCAGGCGCGCAAATTCATCGGGATTGTCCACCCAAGAAAGGACGATCAGGTAGTTGGCCTGGTGGGCTTGCAAAAGTTGGAAGGCCTGATCCGGCGTGCTCGCGCCGTAAATTTCTGCGTTAGTTTTCAGGCCGGCCAGATTCTCCCAATAATACGTGCCCAAGGCGTGAAATCCGCCCCAGTAGAGCAGCCAGGTGCTGCTGGTCGGGCCGCTGACGATCACCGTGGGCGCAGCGCCCCGCCGCGCGCGCAGCGTCTGGGCCAGGTCCCGCGTGATTAGCTCCAGCGCCTCGACTTCGGAGACCGAACCCTTCCAGTCGTTCTGCGTCCAGTTATAAATAATATTGACGGGGCTGGGGAGCAGCGCCCAAACCAGAAACATGATCGCCCCGGCGATGCGGAACGGGTTCCAGCGAAAACCCTGGTGCAGTCGCAAGACCGCGGCCACCGCCACCAGTGCGCCCAGCCACAAGGCATAGCTCGTTTCAATCCAACGCACCTGGCCGATGGTCTGGCCAAAGGTGATGAGCGCGGGCGTCAGCGCCAGCACCAAGAGCGCCCGCACCGGCCGCGGGAAGCCGCGCCGGCAGGACCAATACGCCATCGGGAAAGCCAGCAGCACCAGCGGATTCGCCATGACGACCAATTCCACCACGCCGGCCAAACTTCTCAGATGCAGCATGCTGGCGAGGAAGGGGCCCAGCCCAAAAAACTCCTCGATGTAATCATTGTGCATCGTCCATAGAAAATGGTCCGCCACCGTGAAAACCTCGCTCGTATCGAGGAGGATGAACGCAGGCGCGACGGCCACGGCGATGACGCCGCCGGCCAGCCAGGCCCAGTCGCGCGCATTGGCGGCCAGCCGTCCGCCCCCCCACCAGCGACCCAGCCGGAAAATAAGTTCCCCGCCGCCCGCCCACGCCAGTGCATAGAGCGGATGGTTCACTTCCAAGCGCAGTCCCAGGTGTGATGGAAAGTATTCCAAGAGGTAAAAAAACAAACTGGCCGCCGCGCCGCTCCAACCCCACACCCGCCACAGCGACGGGTCGGGCTGCGCCGCGTCTCGCGCCGTGACCCCGCGGGCCAGCAGTCCGGTCGCCAGCAGCGCGCCCAGGCCGATAAACGCCAGCGTCAGCGCGATGGAGGCCGCGCTCACCCACAGCCCCACGCCGCCGATGACGCCCGAGGCGATGAACCAGCGCCGGGCTTGCGGGCGATCCGGCAGCCAGACTTGCAAAAATGATTCATCCAACCCGTCCTCATTTTCCATGCGCACCCAGCCGCCCCCCCCGCCGAGCAGGAACAAGACCGTCAGCAGCCCCGCCAGCGCGACCAAACCGTGGTGGTCCGTGCGCCCGACGGTGAAGGATTCATAAAACGGCCCCACACCCACCGTGCCAAACGCCAGCAACGCCGCGGGGCCCGAGCCCAGCCGCCGGGCCATCAGCGGCGTCAAGCCAGCAATCAACCCCACCACCAGCAGCACGCTGCCAATCGGCGCGACTTGTTCGACCGCCAGCGGCAGCGGCGTCGCCGTGTAAAAGTGGTCCACCCAGGCCAGCGCCGCCAGCCACCACCGGATGAGCGAACTCCAATGCACCTCCCGGCCATCCGGCGCGTTGTCATAATCCACGCTGCGAATGCGCGCGCCTTCGCCCGCGAGCATGGCCTGCGTTTGCATCACCCAGTGGTAGGTGTCGATGCCCGGATAGGGCAGCACCAGTTCATGCTGGTTGTCCGCGTAACCGCTCGGCGAGGAGTCGTCCGTGGGCGGCGGGGCGACGGGGTGCCGCGCCACCAGGTCCCACGTGGTGCGCAAATGCGCCACCGTGTCCGTGGCAATAATCGCCACCATGGCGAGCAGCGCCAGCGCCCAGAGCCGGGGCGGATACAGCTTTTGCAGTGCCGGGATAAAATTCATGCGGAACCCACTGCTATTCGTGGTAAGGCTGTTTATTTTGGAAGGCCAGCAGGCGCGCGCGATAGGCGGTGGAGAGGTTGCCGTCATGGGCCGCTTCGGCGGCGGTCAGGGCCAGTTGCTCGACGGTTGTCGCCAGCGCGAATTGGCCCGCTTCGGCATAGGCGCAGCCGAGCACATCCAGCACGTCCGCATGCGCGCCCCGGTCGAGTTCGTGGGCCTGCATGGCCAGCACAACGGCTTCGTGGCCATTGCGCAAGGCATCATCGTGCGCGGTGGCCAGAAAGCGGGCGAGTTCCACCAGGGCGGGCAGGGAACCCGGCGAGCGGTTATGGGCGCGCCGCAGCAAGGAGAGCGCCTCGGTCAGTTGCCCCGTCTTCTCGTCACCCTTGGCCGCTTCGATCATCAATTGCACCCGTTGGAAGTCCGGCAGCAAAGTGTCAATGAACGCGGCCAGCCCGGGCCGGGCATTCAGCAGGCCAATCTGCCGCAGGAACGAGGATAGGTTGTATAATTGTTCCGACGACAGGCGGCGCAGGTCGCGCGTCGAGGCAGTGTTCATCAAGATCGTGATTTGGGCCTGGGCATCCGGCATGTCGTTGGCCAGGACCAGGGCAATCGCCAGTTCCATCCGGTCATCATAGTCCAGTGTGTCCGCCTGGGCCAGGTTGTTGCGGATGGCCTGCATGACCGAGGCGAAGGCCTGGTCGTTGTGGGCGATATTGAGCACGCGCGCGGCATAGATCAACGCGGGCAGGTAATTCGGGTCGCTTTGCAGCGCGGCGTTCACGTCGCCCAGTGCGGCGTTCAGTTGGTTGCCGTCCATCGCCGCCTGCGCCAGCCGCGCAGCCAACTCCTTCGGCGTCTGCTCGGGCACCACCTCGAAGATCCTCACATATTGGCCGCGCAGGCCGGGGTCGGGTGGCATTTGGTAGTAAACGGGCCGCAGCCAGGTCGGAACCTTGCCGCCTTCGATCAGGCTGTAGACGAAAGCATTTTGAATTTTCGGAATTTCCGCCGCCACTTCATCCGGATGCTGGACCGCCATCGGCAGCCAGGTGCCCAGCCAGCCGCGCAGCGGCTCTTCCGCCTGGTATTCCAAATCGCTGATGGGCCGGTGCATGTTCTGGGCCAGGCGCGCATATTCCTTGTAAAAGGGATCCCAGGAATAAATCACAATATGGGTTACGCCATATTTTCTGACCAAGTCGTGGGCCTGTTCCGGGGTCGTGGCGCTGTAGATGGCCATATCCGCTTTCAGCCCGGCCAGGTTTTCCCAATACAGCGTGCCCAAGCCTTTGAAGCCGCCCCAGTAGGTCATCCACGTCGTCGTGGTTGGTCCGCTGACGACCACGCCCGTGGTGTTGCCCAGCCGCGCGCGCAACTGCTGGGACACGTCCCGCGTCACGACCTCCATCACTTCCACGTCGGACATCGGCACGGTGCCGTGCCAGCGCTGCCAGTCGAGAAACGTCAGCACCGGGCCGGGCAGGATGACACTGGCCAGGAACACTCCCAGGGCCGTCGTGCGCGCCGCCGTCCAGCGATACCCGGCATGCAGCCGCAACGCCAGGATGACGCCCACCACGGCGGCCAGCCAAAAAGCATAGCCGATCTCCATCCAGCGCATTTCCCGCAGGGACAGAAAAACCGTCAGCAGGCCGCCCGGCAGCGGCAGCGCCAGCAACGCCCGGCAGGGCCGGGGGAATTCTGGCCAGGGCTCCCACAGGCCCAGCCACCCCACCACGATCGCCAGCGGCACCGCAAAACATGGCCAGAAGTAGTAATCGGCGGGAAACGCGGTTTGGTTGAGGATGTAACTATGAAAGTAATAAAGAAAAAGGTCGAACGCCAGCAGCCCAGCCAGCAGCAAGCCAAACAGCACCTGGCGCAAACGCCCCCACAGCCACGCCAGCATCGGCACCGCCAGCAACACGAGCGGATTGAGCACCGAAATGGAATACCGCGCGCTGCCCCCCGCATACATCGCATCCACATAGCGCCGCATGTCTTTGAATTCTGCGATGTAATCTTCGTGAAAAATAAACAGAAACCGGCTGTTGTCCGTCCACGAGGCAATCCAAAATACCTGGTCGGCGAAGAGATAAATTATCACCGGCACGAGGGCGACGGCGCACGCGCCCCCCGCCAGCCACGCCCAATCCCGCGGGCTTTCCGCCAGCTGGCCCCCGCCCCACCACCGGCACACCCGGTAAATGATTTCCCCGCCCCCCGCCCAGGCGAAGGCATAGAGTGGATGGTTTACTTCCAGACGCATCCCGAGGTGCGATGGGAAATATTCCAGCAGGTAAAAGAAAATGCTGGTGGCCGCGCCGCTCCAGCCCCACACCCGCCACAGCGACGGGTCGGGCTTGGCCCAGCTTCGGGCGGACACCCCGCGCGCGAACAGCCCCGTTGCCAGCAGCGCCCCCAGCCCGACCTCCGCCAGCACGGGTGCTTCCGACGCCGTGCTCACCCACAACCCCACTCCGCCCGCAATGCCTGAAGCGATGAACCAATGCTTTGCCTGGGTGCGGTTGGGCAGCCAGGCCAACATGCGCGGGCCGGCCGCCGCCTCGCCCGGTTCCGCGGGCGACAGGCGGGGTGTCTTTAATAGCAGTAGCAACGCCAGCAGCACGTTGGCGAGCAGCAAAATAATTAATCCAGCGGTCAATTCCGGCATGAGTAAGGTAGTGGCCGCCGGGGACAACAACCGGACCAAGCCAGGCGAAAGTAAAATCAAGCAAAGATACAAAAATATTGCGCCGCCGCCGATGGCCGAGCAGATGAAGAACACTTGCGCCACCTCGCGGTGCGGCACTGGCAGCCACGCAAAGGGCGCCGGGCTGGGCGGAGCGGCGATCTTGTTCTTGGCCAGCATGGGCGCGGCGGGTGCCAGGCCCTCCGGCGGCGGCTCGGTCTCCGCCGCCCCGCGGGTTCCCGCCCGGACCCACAGAAACAGCGCCAGGGCGATGTTCAATAACGCAATGGTGAGCAGGTCGGCGGCCAGCGCGGGCGAGCTTCCTTTCGCGATGCACCACAATCCCCAGCCATAGAGCAGCCCGGCGAGGATGACCCCGATCAGGCACTGCCGGCGCGTCGGCATCCAGGCCCGCAGCGGCGACCGGGCCGCGGCGCGGTCGTCCGTCCGCACCCACCCCGCCGCGCCGCCAATCAGGAACAACAGCGTCAGCAGGGCACTCAGCGAAGCCAGGCCATGGTGGTCGCTTTTCCCTTCGGAAAACGATTCATAGACCGGCCCGATCGCCACCATGCCAAAGAGGACCAGCGCGGTCAGGCACGACCCAAAGCGCTGCGCCAGCGTCGGCGCGATCAAAATCACCAGGAACACAATCAGCAGGGTATTCGCAAACGGCATCACGTCCTCCACCGTGTAAGGCAGTGCGATGCTCCCAAACTTGTGCTCCGTCCACGCCAGCAACGCCACCCACCAGCGGAACGACGAGCTCCAATGCACCTCGCGGCCCGACGGCTGCTGCGCCTGGTAGTTGTCGTAGTCCACCCAGCGCACCCGGGCTTCGCCCTTGGCCAGCATGTCTTGGGTCTGCATCACCCAGTGGTAGCCATCCATGCCCACGTAAGGCAGAATCTCGTCGCGCTGGCCCAGCTCATAACCTGTTGGCGAACTTTCGTCCGCCACCGGGGGTAGGTAAATGTGCTGGGTGCTGACGGAGTAGGTCGTGCGCAAGTGAATGACCGTGTCCACCACCACAAACACGACCATTGCACTGAGCGCCATCACCCACAGCCGCCGGCAAAAATATTGCCAAGCATCCATAATAGCAGCAAGGTCTCAGCATTGACCACTTTCGGGCGCATGGCAATGACCAAGACGGAAAAATCAAAAAGTTGGGGATTTCGGGGTGAAAAGGGGAGGGGTAAAGGGAATTAATCTGACTGATGAATGACAAATGAAGAAACAAGGCAAGCCCGATACGGCCGCACCCCGCCATTTTCTCATTTAAGCAAGGCTGCCAGCGGCTTTTTGATTGCTTCGGCCCACACGGCGTAGCCCGCCGCGTTCGGATGCAGGTGATCCGCCGCCTGGAAGTAATCGAGATTGATTTGCCCATCCGGGCCGAGAAACTTCGCCGTGATATCGAGGTAAAAAACATGCTGCCGGTCGTCCAGCTTGGCGATGCCTTTATTGACCTCCGGGATTTGTTGCATCGCCAGCAAGTCATCCCCGCGCGGGAAAATACCCAACAGCAAGATTTTCGCGGCGGGGAAATCCTTGCGCAATTCCGCCACCACCGCCGCGACGCCGGCGATGGCTTCCGCGTTGGTGCCGCGCCAGGGCGAATCCGGGGTGCGGCGCGTGGTTACCCCCAGGTTGTTCGTGCCGATCATCAGCACGACGACCTTCGGCGAGAAGCCCTGGCCCTCCCCGTTTTGCAGACGCCAGAGAACGTTCTGCGTGCGGTCCGCGCTGTAGGCGAAATCGGCGGCCTTGAGCGGGGCGAAATTCGCGTCCCACACCGCCTGCCCCGTCGCCGTGCGCCCGTTATTCGACACGCCAATCCAAAAATCCGTGATGGAATCGCCGACAAACAACACCTCAATCCCGCCTTGTTGTGCCTGCTGCACCAACTTTTGATGCACGGTTTGGTAGTTTTGGCCATTTTGCGGAACCGGTATAATCGCCGGGTTCGGTCGCGGCCCCGGCGGCGCGGCCGTCGTCGTGGATTGCACAAACCCGCCCACGGTGGTGGCTGGCGGCGGCGCCACCAAGGTTTCCACCGGCATGGCGGAAACAACCGCCGGCGTCGGCGCGTCGGCGGGATGGCTTGCGGGGGCGAGGGTCGCGCAGCCGCTCAGGAAGATGGCCAAGCCAGCCACGCCGGCCAACCGCAAGAGAGAAAAATCGAAGGGTTTCATATTGGGGTGGGGTCTGCGGAATCAATGGCCCGCACGGGGAAAAGTCAACCCCCGTGGCGGGCCAGGCCTCTCATTCACAAAAACCCTGTTCCCTTTCGCGTTCGGAAGGTGTCTATTATAAACAAGGCCGCCAATTATACTTGGACAAACCCGGCCATTTCAGGCAAAATACCTTCCACTTAAACAGCCTTTTCCATGAAAAAAACCCTTATTTTTATCGCCGGCTTCATCTTTGGCGTCGCTTTTTACGCTGGCAGCCAAAGTTTCTTCACCCATTCCGCGCCCGTTGACCAAACGGCCGACGCCGCCGCCATCAAAGCGGCCAAGGATGTGCTCGCCAATGAAAAGGCGCGCACCGCCGCCCTCGACAAGCGTGAGTTGGACTTGAAGCTCAAGGCCGCCAACCTGGATATCGCCCAAAGCGCCCCCAAGCCGGACGATGCCGCCGACACTGCCAACCCATCCCCCGCTGCCGGGATGTCCAAGATGGTCAAGGCCGTCGTTCAGCAGCAAATGGAAATGAAAATGGCCGCGTTGAAATCCCGCCTCAAGCTCACCGACGACCAGGCCCAGGCCATCCAGGACCTGATGGACAAGCAAAGCCAGGTCGCCCAGGACATGGCCGACAAAATGATGTCCGGTAAAATGTCCCGCGACGAGATGCAAAAAGCCATGAAAAGCGGCGGCGGCATGTCCCCCGACGACATGAACCAGCAAATGCAGAGCATCCTCTCGCCCGACCAATATACGGCCTACCAAGCCATGCAGAACGACGACAAGAAAACCGCCGCCGAAACCCAGGCCAACGTCGAACTGTCCCAGATTCAGTCCTCGCTCCAACTCACGGACGACCAGAAGGACAAGGTCTTCACCGCTCTCTACGGCCAATACGCCCAGCAAGCCGGCGTGGACGGCGCCAAACCGTCCGGTGACTCCACTGACATCGAGGGCCAGATGGAGGCCAAGAAAGCCGCCCTCCAATCCGTACTCACCCCCGAGCAATTCGAAACTTACAGCAGCTTTGTGGACTCGCAGAAAAAAATGATCAACGCCCTGATGGGCCCGGCCAACGCCTCGGCCAGCGGCCAGCCGGGCAATTAGCCGCAGGCAATTAATTCCCCGCCTTGTTCAAGGCCGCCTGCAGCGCGGCGAGGTTGCCTTTGGCGTCTGCGTAGTCCGGGTCAATCCGGAGCGCATTCTGGTAGTGGACCAATGCTTCGGTGTAGCGTTTTTCCTCGACCAGCACGCTGCCCAGGTTGTTTTCCGCCTCCTCGTAATCCGCGTCAATTTGCAGGGTGCGGCGCAATTCCTTTTCCGCGTCGGCCAGCCGCCCCGTCGCGTCCGCCCCGGCCGCTTTGCTGTTCTTCAAGTAATATGTCCCGAGGTTAAAGTGCGCGTCCGCGAAATCTGGCTTCAGCTTGATGGCGGCTTGATAGGCCGCCTCGGCCTCCGGGCCGCGGTTGAGTTTGAACAGCACACTGCCCAGACTATTTTCAGCTTCCGCATAGTCCGACCGGAGGGTGACGGCCTGGGTGAACTCCGTCACCGCCTGGTCGTCTTGCCCGAGGGTGGCCAGGTGGGTGCCGTAGAGATAATGTGCTTCGGCGTCGTCGGGCGCAATCCGCAAGGCTGCGGCATCCTCCGTGATTGCGCGCGCGGTCAAATCCTCGGTGGCGTAGGCGACCGCGAGTTTTTTGTGAATGTCCGCGTCCGTCGCGCCCAAGGCGACGACTTTATTGTAAGTGGTGACGGCGTCCGCCGCGCGGTCGTCCTTGACCAGCGCATCGCCGTAATCCGTCAGAGTCTGCGTATTTTTCGGGTCTAGCCTCAGGGCTGCTTCCAGCGGTTCGAGCGCCTTTTCCGCCTCGCCGAAATGCAAGTAAGCCGAGCCGAGCGACGCCTGGGCATCGGCATAATCCGGGTCGTATTCCACCGCGTCTTGAAATTCCGCCAGCGCCCCGTTCCAATCGCTGTCATTCAGATACGCGCAGCCCAGGTTGTAATGCGACTGGTCGTCCGTGTAATCAATCCGCAACGCCGTCCGAAACTCGGCGATCGCCGAGGCGTTGTCCCCCAGGCGGATGTAGCACAGGCCGAGGTTGTCGTGGGCGTCACCGTAATCCGGCTTGATGCGAATGGCGGCCTTAAACTCCGGAATGGCGTCCTGGTAGCGCTCCAGCCCGATGAGCACCCAGCCGCGGTTGTAATGGGCGCGTTCGCTGTTGGGGACTTCCTGCGCGGTGACGGTCCAGATGCTTAATTCCGAGGCGTAATCCTTGTTGCGCACAAATGCGACCGCCGCCAGCAGCAGCGCAAGCGCGCCCAGCGGCAGGTAGCTGTTTCGCCCCGCCCATACATACGCGCCGAGCACCACGAGGATGACGAATGGCACCAGTGGCAGATACATCCGGTGCTCGGCCATCGTCTGCGTGGTCAGCGGCACAATGCTCGAACTTGGCGCCAGAATCATGAAAATCCACGCCCCTGTCAAACCCAGCATGGGCCGCTTCCACAACGCCCAGAGCGTCGCCCCGACCAACCCCGCCAATACCAGCGCCTGCCACCACACTTTGGAAAAATCTTTAATCACATCCACCCCGTAATCCATCACCAGCGGATGGGGCCAGAACGCCAGAGCGAAATAATGCACCACCGCCTGGCATTGCTTCAACGCGTAGGACCACGGGGTCATGTCGAGGTTGAAGCCGACCGTGCCCCCGCGCTGGCCCGCCGAGTAAATCAGCACCCCGAGCAACGCCCAACTGCTCATCATCAGGCCGTAAAAGACCCGCCGTTGCCCCCACGCCGCGCGGAACGAGCCTGCCACAAACGTCCGGTCATACAGCAGGATGAAAATCGGCGCGGAAAACATCAGTTCCTTCGCCGCCACGCCGAAGTAGCACGCCGCCACCGCTCCCGCCTGCCACCACCGCGTTCGCGTCGAGTCCGTCGAGCGGATGAAGCAATACAGCGCCAGCAGGTAAAAAATCCCCACCATCGCCTCGTTGCGCTGGATCACGCACGTCACCACTTCGCTTAACAACGGATGCGCCGCCCAGATCAAGGCGATGAAAAAGGCCAGTCCGAACGCATCTTTGCCAAACCGCGGCGCCAGCGCCGGCTGCAACAGCGTCCGCCGCATCACCCCCAGCAACACCCATGCGGCCAGGATGTGGAAAATGATGTTGAACACATGGTAATTCTCGACCGCCAGCCCGTTGTGGTCTTTCGACAGGCTCTGGGCGATCTGATAATTCACCGCCAGCGACAGGTTCACCAGCGGCCGGCCCAGCGCCCCCGCGACATGCACGTTGGGCGGCGACAGCGCCTGCCAGGGCGGCCACAGCTTGGTAATGCTGTCGTTTTCGGTGATGGCCTCCCGGTCGTCGAAATAGAACGCCACGTGCAGGGTGTTGCTATACGCCAACGCCACCACCAGCGCGATGATGAGGCCGGCGAGGATAAATTTCAGGCGGCTGGCGCCGTCCGGCGGGGGCACGGCTGCGGTTGGGCTTTGCATGGGGTGGGGGAGACTATCTATAAGAGCAGGGAAACCCCGCGTGAACAAAATAAATTCAACTTCCGCCGGCCGGGCCGTTTTCAGCGGGGTCTTGCTCCTCGCCGCCTGCGCCCGGCCCGCCGCCCCCGCGCCCGCCCTCGACCCCCGCTTTGCGGCCGGCCCCGTGCTCTACGCCGACGATTTCCTCCACGGCCTCGCTCAATGGGTGCCGGAATTGGAAAAGGGCGGCCAGGTCGCCGCGCAGGACGGCCGCCTCGAAATCAACGTCCCCGCCGGCTGCACGGTCTGGTTCCAGCCCGAACTCACCGGCCCGGTGCTGATTGAATACGACGCGACCGCTCTCCAGGCCGGCGGCCCCAACGACCGCGTCAGCGACCTCAACTGCTTCTGGATGGCGCAGGACATCCGCCGCCCCGGCGATCTGCTCGGCCTGCGCCGCACCGGCCAGTTCGAGGATTACAACCAGCTCCTCTGTTACTACGTCGGCCAGGGCGGCAACTCGAACACCACCACCCGCTTCCGCCGCTACATCGGCAGCCCCGACACCCGCCCCCTCCTTCCCGAGGACGATCTGAGCGCGCCTGAATTTCTTCTCACCCCCAACGCCCGCCAGCACCTTCAACTCGTGGCGGATGGCGGCCTTATCCAGTATTACCGCGACGGCCGCAAAATTTTCGAGTTCCACGACCCCGCCCCCTACACCCACGGCTGGTTCGCCCTCCGCACCACCCAGAACCACATGATCGTCGAGAATTTTGTCGTCCGGCGGCTCATTCCGAAAAGATGAAGGATGAAGGATGGCACGGAAATTTTCTCGTAATAATTCAAGAAGAAATAGGGAATGAAAAAACTAAATGGACGTGAGCCGTTTTTTTCATCCTTCATCCCTCATCCTTCATCCTTTTTCTTCCACCGCTGCCCCACCGCCTGGCGCAACAGATATTCAATCTGCCCGTTCGTGCTCCGCAGTTCCGCCTGCGCCCACGCCTCCAGCTCCCGCATCAAATCCGGGCTGACGCGCAGGAGGAAGGCCTTGCGGGCTTCCTCCGGCGCGGGTTGGCTCTGGTTGCCGGTTTTAGTCATGGCAGGTTGGATTGCCCCACCGCCCTTGCGGGCCAGGGGAACCTTGTCGAGGGTTGCAGGCATTTATTGAGTTGTGGATGTTGGACTGGCGTGGATTTTATCTTCTAGTTTCCGGCTCCTGACTTCTGAATTCTGACTCCTTAATTATACAGCGTCCCCGTGTTAATCACCGGCTGCGCATTCGATTCGCCGCACAACACCACCAGCAGGTTGCTCACCATCGCGGCGCGCCGCTCGTCGTCCAGATGTACCACCTTGCGCTCGGACAGCTCTGTCAGCGCCATCTCGACCATGCTCACCGCGTTCTGCACGATGATCTTGCGCGCGGACACGACGGCCTGCGCCTGCTGGCGGCGCAGCATCGCCTCGGCGATTTCCGGGGCGTAGGAAAGGTGCGAAATGCGCGCCTCATCCACCAGCACCCCCGCCTTGTTCAGCCGCTCCTGCAATTCGCGCAAGAGCGCGGCGGAGACGGCCTCGCCGCCCCCGCGCAGCGTGATTTCGTCCTTAGTGTCCGTCGTTTCGCCTAGGTCGTAGGCATAGGAACTGGCCAGGTGCCGCACTGCCGACTCGCTCTGGATGTTTACGTAGCGGTTGTAGTCGGCCACGTCGAACTTCGCCTGCGCCGTGTCCGCCACGCGCCAGACCACGACGGCCGCAATCTCAATCGGGTTGCCGTGCTTGTCGTTCACCTTCAGCTTCTCCGAGTTGAGATTATACGCGCGCAGCGACATCTTGGTGAACTTCGCGTAGAACGGATTGGCCCACCAGAAGCCGCTCTGGCGCACCGTTCCCTTATACGCGCCAAACAAAATCAGCAGCCGCGCCTCGTTGGGCTGGAGCGTGAAGAAGCCGCCCAGCAGGAAGAAGAACGCGATCATAACCAGCACGCCGGCGAAGACCAGCACGACCTGCAGCACGTTCATTGGGTAGTGGGTGCCGAGGGGCGTGCTGATGGCGGCGAAGACGAAAAGCGCGATGCCGCCGCACAGCAGCAGCAGATTGAAGCCCAGCATGGCAAAGCCATTCATGGCGTCCGTCGGGATTTCCCGGCTGGGAATCGAGGGTGTGGGAGGATTCATTTTTTGTTTTGGGTTTTGGGTTAGAGTGTCGGGTTTTGAGTTTCAAAAGAAAGTGATTCAGCCTGCCAAGGCGGGTGAATTTTTTAGCCACAATTTTTCCGCGGCTTCCGCCAGGTCGCACACAAAATCCATTTTTTCCGCCAACCGGCCCGCGGCGGCGGCGCTAAAGAATCCCAGGGGAACCGCGTAGCGGGCTTCGCCCTCGGCGACGGTGACGATCGGCGTGTGGTGGAAGGGTCGGCGCACCGTCATGAGTTCGTCCTGAATTTTTCGGGTCACCAGTTCTCCCGCCCGCGCTGGCTGGTTTGATTTGACTGCGTAGGCTTCGTCGAACGACGGGTCCCCAAGAGGAAACGCGCGCAAGCGGAAATCATTCGAGCGAAAATCCTGCGGACGATAAGTGGCGTAGTTAAGCAGGGCACTCAGCATCCATCCCAGTTTAGGACGGACTTGGAGCCACAGCCCCGCGGGTTCCCGGCACGCCGCCGCCACCACCACCATGGACAGGTTGCCCCGCCAGTGCTCGGTGAAAAAGCGCACGGCGCGCCCCCGGTGCGTGCCTTCGCACACGCAGGTACGCTTGAAAAATTTCACCTCCCGGCGCGTTTGGAAACCCAATCCCTCCGCGAATCGCGCTAGTTTTTTTTGCGAGCGACGCCCTAACCAGATCCGCACGACATTCTTCACCTGCCCATGCACCAGATAGACGATAAGTATCCCGAGCAACATGAACACCGCCAGCAGCCGGAATAAATCACCCAGATCCATCTTCGGGTTTGGGCCATAGAGTAAATAGATGAGCCAGACAAAGAGATTTTCGATGAAGGTTTTCATGACAAGATTGTTTTACCCGCCTTTTTCAACGCGTTCGGCCACGCCGCAGACCAAGTCCCGCACGCCGGTGAGCGTCTCCGGAGCGACTTGGGCCGGGTTGCGAAACCCGCCCAGCAGCGGGTAGCGCACTTCGCCGTTTTCAATGTAGAGATTGGACATGCACTGCAGTTGCGCGTCGAGCGCGAGCAACCGGCTGCGGATTTCCGGCGACAACACCGCTTGCGCAATCAGCGGGTCGCTCGACTTCACGCAATAGGCCCGGTCAAAGGCTTCATCGCCGGTGGCAACGAGCGGCATTCGCGCTCGGACCATCCACCGGATCGCCACAAAATTGGGATAAAGGAAGAGACGAAACCCGTCCCGCCCCGCATAGGAAGCCGCCACGGCGATATTGGTCCGCCGTTTGTCGCCGATGCCCGCGTAATAGGCAAAAAAGCGCACGTTCCGCCCCCGGTGCCGGCCCGTGACGCCCTGTTTGGCGGCCCCACCCCCGCCATCCTGTAATTGAAACCCCAGGCGTTCGGCGAGTAGTCGGTAGGTCTCGCGGAGTTTTCGTGCTTTCAATGACAGCACAATCGCCACCACCAGCACCATTTGCCCGCTGATCAACAGCGCGACATTTACCGGCGACAGGGAGCCCGCCGCCAGGATTCCCCACGGCCTCGGCCAACTGAAAAGAGGCAGGTTCATATCTGTTTTGGGTTTCGAGCTGAAAGGGGAGAGCGGGCGCGGCTCGGTTCCCGGCATTTTTCGACTTGTTCCGCCAGGCTGCAGACCAAGTCCAGTCGGGCCACCAATATCTCCACGAGGCGCTGGTTACTGAAGCTTCCCTGCAAAGTATAACGCACTTCGCCTTTCTCGATGGCGAGCCGGCCCGAGAGTCCGCCGGGTTGTTGGCGGATGTCCAGCAATTCCCGGCGAATTTCGGGCGTCAGCAGAGTTCTGGCCGTGACCGGGTCGTTTGTCTTGAAGGAAAAGACTTGGTCGAAATCGGTGTCTTCGGTGAGCACCGGCTGCAGCCGCCCCCCGGCGAAGGAGGGGAGAAAGCTTAAGCTCCGGCGCAGGACGAAGCCGAGGCCGCCGACGTATTTGGCCGCAATCACGCTGTAAATTTGGCTGTTGTAAGGGGAGGGTTCGGTGTAGGTGAAAAAACTCACGTCCCGCCGGCGGTGTTGGCCTTCGACCCTCGGCAGATTCGTCGAAAGGCCGAGCACGCCGGGCTGGCGCACGATTTGAAAACCGAGCCGGTCCGCCAGCGCGGCCAGATTTTCCTGCGCGCGGCGCCACAGCCTAAACGTCAACCCGACTCCTGCGGCGAACAGGGCGATCACCACGAACGGCATAAAATTAGACATGGTATTATTCACGGAGAGGTTGATTCATGGCTGGGTGGGATGGGTGAGTTAAGGAGGCGTGGATGTTTTCGCCGCCTTTTTCTACCCGTTCAGCCAGGCCGCACACCAAGTCCAGCCGGGCCGCCAGAATTTCCACATGACGCTGATTGCTAAAGCGTCCATGCAAAGTATAGCGCACTTCGCCTTCTTCGATGTCGAGGCGACCCCTGAGTCCGCCTTCCCGGCGGACGTCCAGCAATTCCCAGCGGACTTCGGGGGTGAACAAGTTTTTGGCGGTGACCGGGTCGGTCGCCTTAAAGAAAAAGGCTTGGTCAAAATCAGCATCTTCAGTGATTACCGGCTGGAGTCCCCCGCCAGTAAAGAATCGAAAAGAATACAAGGGCCGATCCATGATGGCATGACGGTCTCCAACGTGCAGGATGAAGCCACCGTCTCCGGCGTATTTGGCCGCGACCACGATGGAGCCGGTTAGACTGTCCGCATTCCTCTTGCCAAAAAAACGCACGTCCCGCCCGCGATGCCGGCCTTCAATGGTCGGCAGTCGCGGAAAGATGTTAAATTCAGCCGGCAGGGGTTTGATTTGTAGGCCCGGCCGGCCCGCCAACGCGGCCAGGTTTTCCAGCGCGCGGGGCCGCGACCAAAACGCCAGCCCGAGGCCCGCGATGATCAGGATTGGCGGGATCGGCGACAACGCATCCAGCAAAACATGCAGAGTATGCAGAGTATACAGGATATAATGCACGGGGACTTGCTTTATAGCAAAGTGATATCATACTGAAATCGCTTGTCAAGGGGCAAAATGCAAAAATTCAAATAACGAATTTCGAATGACGAAACCTCCGGCCCCTTTGCCGGAATCTGCAACCCGCAACCCAGAACCCAGAACCCAGAACCAAGAACCCCAAGAACCCCAAGAACCCCAAGAACTACCGCACTTACCACCTGCAACCTGTAACTTGCAACTTACAATAGTTTCGCCAGCATAGAGCGTCGTCGCCCCATGAAACTCCTCCTCCGCCACAAGGTCATCGGCCTCGCGCTCGTTTCGGCGCTCATCCCCGTGCTGGCCTTGTTGTTGCTGCTGAACTGGCAGGAGGGCGACATCCGCACCCTGGTCGATAGCCAGATCCAGCAGCAGGCGCACGGGAGTGTTGATGCGCAGGCGGCGCGCGACCAGTTGAACGCCGATTTTGCGACCCTGCGGGAGACGGTGCTGGTTGGCGCGCTCGTCATCCTCGGCGTCATCGGCGCGGCCGCGGCGTTCCTCGGCGGCCTCATCACCAAGCCCATTACGCTCGCCACCGGCGTCGCCCGCCGGATTGCCGACGGCGACCTCACCGCCGATGTCACCGGCTCCGGCGACGACGAAACCGGCCTGCTCCTCGCCGCCAACCGCGACATGGTTGCCAGCCTCAACCGCCTGCTCAGCCAGGTCAAAGGCTCCAGCCTCCAGCTCATTGCGACCGCGAACGAGATTTCCGCCGGCGCAAAAGTGCAGGAAACCACCGTGCATGATTTCGGCGCCTCCACCAGCCAGATTGCCGCCGCCGTCCAGGAAATCTCCGGCACCGCGCAGGAACTGGTGGGCGCGATTGCCGGCGTCTCCGACCTCGCGCAAAACACCGCCACGCTCGCCGAAACCGGCGGCCAGCAGCTCAACGGCATGAAAGGCTCGATGCAAAACCTCGCCGCCTCGACTGCCTCAATTTCCCAAAAACTCGCCACCATCAGCGACAAGGCCCGCGCCATCACCACGGTCGTCACCACCATCACCAAAGTCGCCGACCAGACTAACCTGCTCTCGCTCAATGCCGCCATCGAGGCCGAGAAAGCCGGCGAATACGGCCTCGGCTTCGGCGTCGTCGCCCGCGAAATCCGCCGCCTCGCCGACCAGACCGCCGTCTCCGTCCTCGACATCGAACACATGGTGGGCGAGATGCAGGCCGCCGTCTCCGCCGGTGTGATCGAAATGGAAAAATTCAGCGGCGAGGTCCGCGGCGGCGTCGGCGAAGTCGGCAGCCTCGGCGGCCGGTTCGCGACGATTTTGCACCAAGTGCAGTCGCTGCTTCCGCGTTTCGGTTTGGTCAAGGACGGCATTTCGGCCCAGTCGCGCGGCGCGCAGCAAATCAACGCCGCCATGGCCGGCCTCACCGACGGCGCGCGCCGCTCCGCCGAGTCGCTCCAGGAATTCGACCGCGCGGTCGCGAACCTCCACGCCGCGGTCGAGGCTCTGCGCCGCGAAATCGCCCGCTTCAAAGTTTCCGACAACCGCGCCACCGGCCTGACCCAGATTATTTTCCCCGCAAAAAAACAGCCGCATTAAATTAACCGTTGGCCGTTAAAATTCCGCCTCCTCTCATGCTCGCCGTCCTCTTCAATTTGGGCGACCAACGCCGCGGCCTCGCGTCCGCCGTCGTCGAGCGGATCGTCCCTGCGCCGCCCGGGCGCGCCGCCCTTGGCGCGCCAGCCGCGTTCGACACGATAATCTATCACGGAGAAACCGTCCCCGTGATTGACCTGGCCCGCCTCGCCGGCGGCCCGCCCGCGCGCCCGCAGTTGAGCACCCGTGTCATCCTTGTGCGCTATCCCAACTCCCGGTGCGCGCCGCGCCTGCTCGGCTTGCTCGCCGAACACGTTGACGAAGTCCGCCACCTCTCCGCCCCCGGCCCCGGCGGCCCCGCGCCCGGCGAGGCGCGCCTCCTCACCCTCCCGGAATTGCTCCCGCCCGATTTGCTCGCGCAAGTGTTCGGCCTCGCGGGCGCCGCCGCCCAGTCGCCATGAGTCTGCCGGCGCCATCGCCCACCGCTCCCGCCCTCGACTCGTGCTGGCGGCGCATCGGCGTCTGGGGCGATCAATCCTGCCCGCAGCTCGCGGATCACGTCCATTGCGGGAACTGCCCGGTCTTCAGCGCGGCCGGGCGCCAAGTGTTCGACCGCGACGCCTCGGAGGATTATTTGCTTGAATGCGCAAAAATTTTGAGCCGCACGGTGCTGGCGCGCGAGGAAACGTTTTCGGCGCTCGTCTTCCGCCTCGGCCCGCGCTGGCTCGCGCTGCCCACCCAAGGCGTTGTTTCCATTTCGGAACTCCGGCCGCTGCACCGCGTGCCGCATCGTTCCGGGAAAATTTTCGCCGGGCTGGTCAACATCGCGGGTGAGCTACAACTAGCGTTCCACCTGCCGACGTTGCTCGAAGTGCCCGCCGCAGCGTCGGCCTCCGTTTCGCTCAGTCCGCAAATTTATCCCCGGCTTGTATTTTGCCGGGCCGGGGCGCAGGCCTTCGCCTTCGCCGCCGACGAGGTTTACGGCGCTGTCGCCTTCGCCTTGGCGCGGATGCACCCGGCGCCTGCCGACGGTTCCGTGCTGGCGACTTTTTCGCGCGGGCAGTTTATTTTCAACCGGCGCCCGGTGCGCCTGCTCGATGACGAATTGCTCGGGCACGCCGTGGCCCGCCAAACCCAGGGCTGATTTTTTTGTGAATTCCACCAGTCCCATGGATGAATCGCTGCTCGACCTCTTTCGCCAGGAGGCCGCCGTCCACACCAGCGCGCTTGACGAAGCCCTCGCGGCATTGGCCATCAACCCCAACGACGAAAAGGAAATTGCGGCCGCGCGCCAAGCCGCGCACGCCCTGTTGGGCGCGGCGCTGCTGGTCGGGCTGGAAATTGCCGTGCCCCTCGCGCAGGCGATGGAAAATCTCCTCATCTCCGTTCCCGCCTGCCTGCCCGCCGTCGCCCTTGCGGCCTTGCGCCGCGCCAGCGAGTGGCTCCGGCAAATTTCAACCTTGTCGGCCACCGACTTGGCCAACCCGCCGGCCGCACTATTGGCCACTCGCGAGGCGTGCCTGCAACAGTTGCTTATTTTCGCCGCCGCGGAAACCCCGCTGGTCCTTGAGAAAAAACAACCGGACCAGTCTCCCCAACTCGAAACCCGAAACCCAAAACTCGAAACCACACTGCCTCCTCCCGAAACTAAAAACTCAAAACTCGTTTTCAACTTATTAGACCTGTATCGCGCCGAGGCTGAGACGCAATTGGCCGCGCTCGCGGAAGGCCTGGTTGAGCTGGAGGGCGATCTCGCCAACCCGAAAAAAATTGAGCCGATCATGCGCGCCGCCCATTCGCTCAAAGGCGCGGCACGCATCATCGGCTTGGACTTGGCGGTCGCGCTCGCGCACGCGCTCGAAGACGCGCTCGTCGCCGCCCAGCAAGGCCGCCTCACCCTCGACGCCGCCGGCATTGACGCCCTCCTGCGCGCGGGCGACTGGCTCGCCCAATTTTCCAAACTCCCGTCGGATCAACTCGCCGCCCCGCCGCCGGGGCAATGCGCCGCGCAAGCAGCCTGTCTCGTGGAAATGCAGGCGATTCTGGCCGGTGGGGGAAGTGAGACGGGAAAGACGACTGAGGTGCCTGAGGCGACTAAAGCGACTGAGGAACAGCCTCCGCCGTCGCAAGATATGTCGAAAGCAGATTCCTTAAATGAAAAACTCGAAACTCGAAACTCGAAACTCAAAACTTCTTCTTCCGCCTCTGCCGACAGCGTGGTGCGCGTGTCCGCCGCCAGTTTGTCGCGCTTGATGGGCCTCGCCGCGGAGACGCTCGTCGAGTCGCGCCGCCTCGAACCGTTTCGCGACCGCCTGCTCAAGCTCAAGAACGACCAATTGCAATTTGTCTCCAAACTCGAAGCCGCCCAGGCCGCGGCGGCAGTCCCGGGCGCGCCCGCGCAAAATCTCGAACCGCTGCGCGCCGCCGCGCAGGCCACGCTCGAGGGCCTGCGCGCGCAATTGGAAAATTTCGACCACGCCGCGCGGCGCACGACGCAGGTCTCCGGCCGACTCTATCAGGAAGTCATCGCCAGCCGCCTGCGCCCCTTTGCCGACGGCGCGCAGGCCTTCCCGCGCCTTGTCCGCGATGTCGCCCGCGCCCTTGGCAAACAGGTGCGCCTGGAAATCGCCGGCCGCGACACGCCGGTGGACCGCGATATTCTGGAAAAACTCGAAGCCCCCCTCAGCCATCTTCTGCGCAACGCCTGCGACCACGGTCTCGAAACCCCCGCCGAGCGCCTCGCCGCCGGCAAGCCCGCTGTCGGCGTCATCCGCCTCGAAGCGCGCCACCGCGCGGGCCTGCTCGTCGTGCAGGTCAGCGACGATGGCCGCGGCATCGCGCTGCCCCGCCTGCGCCAAAAAATCATCGAGCAAGGCCGCGCGACCTCCGCCTTGGCCGCCGCGCTGAGCGACGACGAAGTCCTTGAATTCCTTTTTCTGCCCGGATTTTCCACCGCCGAAAAAGTCACCGAGATTTCCGGGCGCGGCGTCGGGCTGGACGTTCGTGCGGGCGCTGGCGCGCGAAGTTGACGGCACGGTGCGCGTTTTCACCGGCCCCGGCCGCGGCACGATGTTCACGCTCCAGCTGCCCATCACGCGTTCCGTCGTGACCGCGCTGGTGGCCGAACTGGACGGTGAAGCCTACGCCTTCCCCCTCGCCAAACTCCACCGCGCGCTGCGCCTTCCGCGCAACTCCATGGCCATCGAAAATGGCCACCTCCAAGCGTCCTTCGACGGCGCGTCCGCCGTGGTCGTCTCCGCGCTGTTGGCGCTCGGATTACCCGGCCCGGAAAAAATTCCCGGCGAGGAAGCCAGCCTGGTCGTTTTTGGCAACGCCGCGAAAATGTATGCGCTGGAAGTGGACCGCATCCTCGGCGAAATGGACCTCGTCGTGCGCCCGCTCGACCCCCGGCTGGGCAAAGTCCCCGGCATCAGCGCCGCCGCCATCGGCGAGGATGGCGCGCCCATTTTAATCGTGGACGTGGACGACTTGCCCGCCCGCCTCGAAAAAATCGCCGTCGCTTCCACTCCGCCCACCGTCGCGGGCGAGGACGCCGCGCCGCCCGCCCCGCCCCGCCGCCGCGTCCTGATTGTGGACGATTCCGCCACCATCCGTGCGACTGAACAGCAGATTTTGGAGCAGGCCGGCTTCGCGGTCGAAACCGCCACCGACGGGGCCGACGCCTGGAACCTCGTCCGCCTCGCCCCCTTCGACCTCATCGTCAGCGACGTGGACATGCCGCGCCTCAACGGCCTCGAATTCGTCGCGCGCCTCCGCGCCGATGCACGACTGCAACGCCTCCCGGTCATTATGGTCTCTTACAAAGACCGCCCGGAAGACCACGCCGCCGGGCGCGCGGCCGACGCCAACCTTTACCTCCCCAAAAGCAGTTTGCAGGATGAATCCTTTTTGCGCGCCGTCCATCAATTGCTGGAAGCTGCCCGGTGAAAATCGGCTTTTTCCATCATGCTTCCACTATCGCTCCCTGTGCATTTCATTCTTCATAAATCCAAAATCTAAAATCATACTTCTGCAATGGCTGACTCTGCTGCCCTTGTCTCCGCCCCCGGCGTGCGCCCCCTCACCGTGCTCCTGGTGGATGACCAGCCCATGGTCGGCGAGGCCGTCCGGCGGATGCTCGCCACGGAGCCGGACATTGCCTTCCACTTTTGCAGCGATCCGACCAAGGCCCTGCAGATGGCGCGCGACTTTTCGCCCACTGTGATCTTGCAGGATTTGGTTATGCCGCAGGTGGACGGGCTGCAACTCGTCAAATTCTTCCGCGCCAACCCCACCACGCGCGACGTGCCGATGATCGTCCTCTCCTCGCGCGAGGAACCCGAGACGAAATCCCTGGCCTTCCAACTCGGCGCGAACGACTACCTGGTCAAACTGCCCGACAAGCTCGAAGTCATCGCGCGCATCCGCTACCACTCGCAGGCCTACCTTGCGCGACGCGAACGCGCCGCCGCCCTCGAGGCCCTCAACGCTGAACTGCGCGAAGCCGAGCGTTATATGCGCGCTCTTTTTCCCCCGCCCATGGTTGACGCCCACTTGCGCGCCGACTGGACCTATATCTCTTGCACCGCCCTTGGCGGCGATTCCTTCGGTTATCACTGGATAGACGACGATTATTTCGCCATCTTCGTCCTCGATGTCTGCGGGCACGGCGTCGGCGCGGCGCTGTTGTCCGCGTCGGCGGTCAACGTCCTCCGGGCGCAGTCGCTGCCGCGCGTGGACTTCAAAAATCCTTCGGCGGTGCTCGCGGGCTTGAACGAGGCCTTCGACATGGACAAGCAAAACCAGATGTATTTCACCATCTGGTATGGGGTTTACCGGCGCTCGACGCGCGAACTCGCCCACGCCTCCGGCGGCCATCCTCCGGCCATTCTGCTCCCCGCCGCCGCGCCCACCTCGCCGCGCCAGCTCAACTGCATCAACGCCCTCATCGGCGCCATCCCCGGCCTGCCCTTTAAATCCGAAACGGTGCCCATCGCCCCCGGCGACCGCCTCTACGTCTTCAGCGACGGCGTTTACGAAGTCAATTATGCCGACTGCCCCGCTGAGATGATGACCGTCGAGGATTTCGCCGCCGAACTCGCGCAACCTGCTCCCCCCGGCGCGCGCAAGGTCGAGGCCATGGCCGCCTTCGTGCGCCGCGCCCAAAACCGCGACCAATTCGACGACGACTTTTCCCTCGTCGAGGTTTGCTTCAATTAGGACTCTGGCTGCTCTGCTAAAAATAGCCTCAGGGCTACAGCAGCGCGCCGAAAATGCCACGCTCTCCGCTTTGTGCGTGTGTAGCCCCGGGTTAATCTGGAATAAAGCAGTGTTACTCCAGGGCAAAACCTGGACGCTTCCCTTTCCCGGCTTCCATTCTTCACTTGAGCGTTAAACGTTAAGCGTTAAATGTTGAGCTTTACTCATGCGCCACACCTACCGCAACGACCTCGCCGATCTCGCCCGCCTCGCCGCCGACATTGAGGTCTTCGCTGACCAAAACAACTTGGACAGGGACACCGCGCACGTCTTCAACCTCTGCCTTGATGAAGTTTTCACCAATATTGTCTCCTACGGCTACGCCGACCATCAATCGCACGAAATTTTCCTCGACTTAACCGCCGCGCCCCACGAAATCATCGCCGTCATCCGCGACGACGGCCGCGCTTTCAACCCCCTGACCGAAGCACCCCCGCCCGATCTCGATTCCCCCATTGAAGGCCGCCAAATCGGCGGCCTCGGCGTGCATTTTCTCAAAACGCTGATGGCCCGCGTGGCCTACCGCCGCGAAGGCGCCTGGAACGTGCTGGAAATGGCCCGCGCCCGCCCCGTCTCCGGCCCTGCATCGTAACGATCGGTATGCGTTTGCCTGTTGAATTCTTCGGAAAAGATGTTAAGGAAAAGTCTAGCTATGAGCCTCTTCAAGACCTTCATCAAAAAACCCCTCGGCTGCGCCTTCACGATTCTGGCCGGCCTCTTTCTGCTCCTGCTCGTCCTCGGCATCGTCGGGGTGGTGATCGTGGATCATTTCGCCGTGAGTATCGCCGCGCACGAATTACAGCAGCGCACGGGCTTCACCCTGACCGCCGGCCAGCAGGACATCAGCGCCCTCTCCGGCGCGGTGGACTTGCATGACCTCGAAATTACCAACCCCGACCGCTTCGCCGCCAAGGATTTCCTTAAATTCAATGAGATCAAAATCAAGGCCGAGCCGACCAGCCTGTTACATAAACGCATCATCGTGGATGAAGTCGTCGTGGATCTCGATTCCTTCGCCATGGTGCGCAACAAGGACGGTTCGCTCAATCTTCTGGCCCTCAAAGACGGCCTGATGGGCCCCGCGCCCGCCACCCCCGCCGCGACCGGGACGAAATCTTCCAGCCCGGCTATCCCGCCGTTTACCGTACATTCCTTCACCCTCAAAATCAAGTCAGTCAAACTCATTGATTTCAAAAGCAACGGCGGCAAACCCCAGATCGTGAACGTCAATTACAGCCGCACCTTTACCGACGTGGACGAGACGAATTACACCACGGCCGCCGTGCAAATTGGTCTCGATCTCAAAGGCGCCGGCTTTTCCTTCCTTGCCGATGCGCTGGCCAACGAATTGCTCGACCCCACCACCTACCTCGACGCCGCCAAGGGCATCGGCGGCGCGGTCCTCAACGGCGCGGGCACGCTTCTCAACGGCACCGGCAGCCTGCTGAAGAAAATTGTTCCCTAAACTCCACAAGCGTGACCGATGAGCAGCGTTCCCCCATCCCCCGCCGTCGGGCCTGAGCTATTGGCCGGCGTGGTTGACAACCTCTACACGGCCATTTCTCTTAAAGGGCCGGTGCGCGCAGACGGCCGAATCGTGGATTTTCAGTGGACCTTCGTCAACCGCTCCTATGAGGAGCACATTCAAGTCACGCGTGAGGAAATCTGCGGCCAGCGCTTGCTCGAACGTTTTCCCGGTTTGCGCGCATCCGGCCTGTTCGACAAGTTCGTCCAGGTGGTCGAAACCGGCGAACCCTTCGACATCGAACACCATATCCTGCACGATGGCTTGGATTTGCACATCCGGCTCGTCGCGAAAAAATTCGGCGACAGCCTTCTCACCTCCTTTCATGACATTGCCCGGCGCAAACGCAGCGAGACCGAGCTGAAACGCGTCAACACCGAACTCGAACAACGCGTCGAGGCCCGCACGGCCGAGCTGCGCCACGCCCAGGAGCGCCTGGAAATCGCCCTCGCCGCCGCCCAGCAAAGCAACCACGCCAAGAGCGAGTTCCTCGCCATGGTCTCCCACGATTTGCGCAGCCCGCTCGCGGCCATCCAGGGCTATGTGGGCCTGCTCATCAGCGAGGGCCTGACCCCCGACCAGGTCGAGCAACTCCGCGTCATTGACAGTTGTGCCGAAGGCCTCCTGCACCTGCTGGACAACTTGCTCCAGTTTTCGCGCCTCGAGGCCGGCCAGTTCCAGCTCGAAAACGAGCCGTTTTTGCTGCCCGCGTTGTTTGACGAAGTGCTCGCCATTTTCCGCCCCGCCGCCCACCAGAAAAACATCGCGCTGCACGTCGAGACCGATCCCGACCTCCCGCCCATCGTCGTGGGCGACGCCGCGCAACTGCGCCGCATTCTCACCAACCTCGTCGGCAACGCCCTCAAGTTCACCGACCACGGCGAAATCGTGGTCCGCGCCCGCGTCACCCCGCTCGCACCGCCTTCGGCTGGTTGGACTTTCCATGGCGAAATCACCGACACCGGTCGCGGCCTCGACCCCGCCCTCGCCCGCCACCTCTTCCAGCCCTACACCCAAGGCGCGGCCACCCCGCACCACACCCCCAGCGGCGTCGGCCTTGGCCTGGCCATCTGCCGCCGCCTCTGCGAATTGATGGGCGGCGACATCACTTACGCAAGCGTCCCCGGCCATGGCAGCCGCTTTGCCTTCACCATCCAAATCGGCGCGCCACCCCCGGATTGATAATCCAGGCAAAAGCAAAATTCCCGACTGCTGAAATTCTCAATTTGAGCGACAAACCCCAAGGGCTAACGACATCATGGCCTTCACCCCTTTGTTCCTTTGCTCCTTTGCTCCTCGGCGCCTTGCCCCAACGCCCATTCCACCGCCTCTTCCAGCGAACCCACCAGCGGCACCCCGCGGCTGCCCAGCCGCTCCGGGTGCATATGCCCGTGGTGCAGCAACAGGCAATCCGCGCCCAGCGCCGCCGCCACTTCGTGGTCGTGTGCGGTGTCGCCAATCAGCAGCACTGTGTGCGCCGCTTCGTGCAGCTCCAGCGCGCGCAGGTGGGCGTGGCCGCGTGCGACCTTGCCGTCCGCGCGGATGTTGTCCAGCCCGCTTAGCCGCGTGAAGTATGCGGTCAACCCGTAGTGCGCGACCACCTCGCGCAGCGTGTCCTCCTGATACGCCGACAGCACGGATTGTTCGACCCCCGCCGCCCGCAGCCGTGCCAGCGCCGCGCGCGCGCCGGGCTGCAAATGACATTCGTAACGCCGCCGGTTGTAGGCCGCGATGTAGCGCTCGCTCACGTCCGCGAAGGAGTGCGTTTTAAAATCAAACCCCCGCCGTTCGTAAAAGCCCATCACCGGAAAGCTGAAGTCCGCGCGGTATTCATCCACCGTCAGCGGGCGCAAGCCGGCGTCGTGCAGCAGGTCGTTCAGGATTTCGACGCACAACCACGCGTCGTCCAGCAGCGTGCCGTTCCAATCCCAGATGACGTGGCGGTGGCGCATGGCGCGTCAGTCCATCCGCTCGGGGTGGCGGGAGAAATACACGACCGGCGCCTGCATCAGCGCCAGGAACACGAGCGCGCAATTGAGCACCGGGAATGGCAGCCGGGGGCCGGTGTCGTCGGTGTAAACATACAGCGATGTTTCCGCCGCCGCCGGCGGCGCGGCGGGGTTCGCGTTCTCGACGTAAAGGTTTGCCACATACAACACGTCAAACACCAGCACGAAAACAAACAGCACCGCCGTCACGACTAAAAGCGCCAGCAACCGCCGCCACAGCCAAGCCGACCGCACCCGCGCATAGGGAAAAACCAGCAGCACCCCAAAACCAACATCAAACACCGCCTCAATTTTCGCCCAAAACGGCCCGACCCCCATCCAGCGCGCCAAACTCAGCGGCCCCCAGGCCAGCAGAAAAACCCCCACGCCCACGCCCAGCGCGCGCGCCAGCGCCAGTTCCGCCCGCCGATGCGCCACCAGCGTCGGCCCCTGCAACGGCAGGGCAGGGGAGGTTGGCATCGCGGAAGACATGGGAGGGAAAGGCTAGACCCTAAAGAGTCAACATTCAACGCTTAACGTTTAACGCTGAACGCTCAAGTAAGATCGAAGTTGTGACCTATGGCGCATGGTTGCTGCCGTTCACCACATAAAAATCTGCCGCATTACTCGTATACTTTTCCCATTTTGCTTTTTGCATTCTATGTTTTATGTTCTCCATTCTTCCCTTGAGCGTTAAGCGTTAAGCCTTAAACGTTGAGCGTTGCCCATGCTTCTCTCCGCCGCCCGCTTCTACGCCATCCTTGATACGGGTTACGCGCCGCCCCACCGCCTCCCGGAACTTTGCCGCGCCGTGCTCGCAGGCGGCGCGGATGTCGTGCAACTGCGCGCCAAAGACGCCACCACCGCCCAGCGCGTCGAAATGCTCACCCGCCTCGCCCCGCTCTGCACCGCCGCCGGCGTGCCTCTGGTTTGCAATGACGACCTCGCGGCTGCGCTCGCCCTCCCCGGCGTCGGTTTGCACGTCGGGCAGGACGACCTCGCCCCGCGCGCCGCCCGCGCCGCCCTCGGCCCGGAGCGCGTGCTCGGCCTTTCGACCCATTCGCTCCCCCAAGCCCGGGCCGCGCTCGCCCTCGGCGGGGTGTTGACTTATTTCGCCGTCGGCCCGGTTTTCCCGACCGGCACCAAGCCCGATTACCCGGCGGTCGGCCTCGACCTCGTGCGCGCCGTCGCCGCGTTGGCCCCCAGGTTGCCTTGGTTCTGCATCGGCGGAATCAACCTAGAAAGCGCCGCGCGAGTCCGCGCCGCCGGCGCGCCCGCCTTCGTCGCCGTCTCGGCTGTGTTGCGCGCCCTGGACCCGGAAAAAATGGTCCGCGAATTGCGGGCGATTATGGAATGAGACTCACCGCACAAACACCAAATCGCACCATTCTCCCAGCACGCGACAATCGCCAAAACCAGCCAGCTCGTCCACCAAGTTGCGCTGCCACAACTTCGCCAGCACCGGGGCAAACGCTGCCCGCACATTCTGGACTTCGGCGGCCAGAATGCCGCTCATCGCCAGTGTTCCGCCCGGCGCCATCGCCCCCGCCAATTCATCTGCGTGCAACGCCAGCACGTCCGCCTGAATGTTGGCCAGCAGCAAATCCGCCTGCCGCCCGCGCAGCGCCGCCTCAATCCCCGCGTTCATAAATTCAATGGCGTCCTCCGCCAATCCGTTTGCCGCCAGATTTTCGCGCGAGACCGCAATCGCCTCCGGGTCGCGGTCAAAGGCCAAAACATTTTTCCCGCCCAGCAGCGCCGCCGACAGCGCGAGAATGCCGGAGCCGCACCCGGCGTCCACCACCCGCGCCATGGCAAACTTTTCCGGCCCGCACGCCGCCCGAAAATCCAGCAGCCGTTGCGCCATCAGCCGCGTTGTCGGGTGGTCGCCCGTCCCGAAGGCCAGCCCCGCGTCGAACAGCAGCCGCGTGTGGCCCGCCGGCAGCGCGTATTCGTCCTTCAGCCACACCGGCACCCAATGCAAATCGCCCGCCGCCCACGGTCGCAGATGCGCCTTGTAAGCCTCTTTCCAGTCGCGGTCGTCCAGCGCGGTTTCCTGAGGATGCTCTGGCAGCGCCGGAAACGCCGTGCGCAACTCCGCCCAGGCCGCGCGCGCTCCGTCGTCGTCGCCAAAAAATCCCATCAGGTGGAAAACCGCGCCCGTGGCATCCACGTCCAACACCCAGGGGCAGCGGGTCAGCCCGTTGCACCACTCTTCGAGGGCTTCGACCTGCGGCGCGGCAACTGCGGTGCGTAATTCAATCATAAAAATTTACCCATTGATAAATCAGCGATCACCCCCGGCAGCAGTGCGTGCTCCGCGGCGTGCACTTTGGCCTCCAGCGTTTCCAGCGTGTCGCTCGGCGCAATCGCAACGGTCGCCTGGCGCAGAATCCGGCCGCCGTCCACTGTCGCGGTGACTTCATGCACCGTACAGCCCGTCGCGGGCACGCGCGCCTCGCAGGCCTGCCGGATGGCCTCCAGCCCCGGGAACGCCGGCAGCAAACTCGGATGCAGGTTAATGATCTGGCCCGCGAAGGCCCGCAAAAACTCCGCCTTGAGCACGCGCATGAAACCCGCCAGCACCACCAAGTCCGCCCCCCACGCGCGAATTTGCGCGATGTAGCGCTCCTCCGCCGGGCCTTCCAGCTTGGTCTTGAACGGCGCGGGGTCGAGATACAACGCCGGCACGCCGTAGCGCGGCCCCAGTTCCAAAATCCGCGCCCCCGGCTGGTCGCACAAAATACCGGCCACTTGCGCCCGCCCCAGCCGCCCGGCGCGCTGCGCCGCCAGCACGGCCTCGGCGTTGCTGCCGCGCCCGGAACCCAGCAGGACGACGTTAAACGGAGATGACAAAATTTGTTTCGAGTTTCGAGTTTCGAGTTTCGAGTTTTGCCCATCCCATGGCAAGCGAAAGCGCGCCAAATTTCTGATTGCTGAATTCCCGCTCCCATGCTTGGGCCATTCTTTCAAACCGCCTCAATCCGAAACGCGGGCTAAAGTACCGCGCTGCGAAATGCCGGATTCCAACACCAAACTACGCACAACCGATTTTTCACGAAATCCGCCGCCGGGAACCTTTCCCGCTTCGGCATTGTCTTGCATGAAACAACCCCCCATAATGGCATCATGGACTTTTCGCCCGCCCGCGTCCTGCTCATTCCCCTTGCCGGGGCCTTGCTCCTCGGCGCGGGCTTCTGGGGTGTTTACGCCGCCCAGACTTCCACCCCGCCGCCCGCCCCCGCCAACGCCACCACCCTCGCCATGACCAGCGCCAACCCCACCGCCGCCTGCCCGCCCGACGGCCTTTCCGCCTGCGGCCTCCCCTCCAACGTCGTCATTGACATGGCCAAAGCCACCGTCCAGCGCACCGACGCCCAGTGGCGCAAACTCCTCACCCCCGATCAATACAACGTCGCCCGCCAGCAAGGCACCGAGCCGCCCTTCCAAAACGCGTATTGGGACAACCACGCCGACGGCGTCTATTTCTCCATCGGCAGCGACACCCCCCTCTTCGACAGCCGCGACAAATTTGACAGCGGCACCGGCTGGCCCAGCTTCACCAAGCCCCTCGACCCCGCCTTCGTCGCCGTCACCAAGGACACCAGCTACGGCATGGTCCGCAACGAAGTCCATTGCACGGTGGACGGCGACCACCTCGGCCACGTCTTCGACGACGGCCCCCCCGACAAAGGCGGCCTGCGCTACTGCATCAACTCCGCCTCGTTAAAATTCATGCCCCGCGCCGAATACACCCTCTGGCTCGCCGCCCATACCCCCGCCGCCGCGTCAGCCACTGCGAGCGCCCCGCCCGCCAAGAAATAGCTGTAGGGGCGTCGCTCGCCGACGACCCTGATCGAGCTTTTCACCGCTAAGGCGCCAAGGTCGCCAAGAATAAATTCGGTCAATTTTGTCCACCCAGGCGCGAAGTGCCGGGAGTGATTCTGTCCCAAAACCCCCCTCTGCCCTTCGCGCCTTAGCGGTGAATTGCCTTGGGCTTTCAAACCAACGCCGGGACAACGAGGTCTTTTGCCTTTGACAGAACCCGCCAACCGGATTGTATTTGCTCCTACCCACGGCTGTTTGCGCCCCGGAATTTCTCCGCCCCCGCCCGCTCGCGCCACCCCTCGTCTGGCCTCCCATGAGCTTGCTCCTGCCTCCTGCCGCCCAATTCGGTAGAAGAATATGGCGTGCGCTGAAAATAGTGCGGAACTGGGCCATGGCATTTGTGATGGCCGGTTTGTTCTGGGCCGTCCCCGCATTCGGGCAAAATGTGTCATGGACAGGGAACACAAGCACCAACTGGAACACGGTGTCAAATTGGAGTTCGGCCAGTGTGCCAGGATCCAGCAGCAATGTTACGGTTGACACGAGCAGTGGCAACCAGCCGGTTATAACGGGCGGAAATTACACCATCAGTAACATGTATGTCGGCAATAAGGCAATGAGTGGTAATACTTCTCTTGTCGTTCAAAATGGAGCGATCTTAAACTTCGGGAACGGGGGCCTTGCCATTGGAGAAAGCAACGGGTCAATAGGAAACGTCACGGTTTCAGGTTCGAATTCAGCGATTAACCTCTCAACCATTTTAGAAGTGGGTTTTATGGGAACGGGAACCTTGACGGTAAGTAACGGCGCCACGTTAAATACCGGTGGCGGCAATCCATATCTCGGATACAGCACGGGTGGCTATGGCACTTTGCTGGTCACGGGTAATGGCTCGAGTTTTATAAACACAAATTCATTCGGTATGTTTTTCGGCGGCGCGCAGGGAAGCGGAGGCGGGGGAAGTTTTACGGTTGCCAACGGTGCCAGCGCGTCCCTGACGGATATTCGTGTTACATCAGGTAACGCATCAACCTCCTATCTCACCGTCACCGGCGCAAACTCCCAGTTGGTGTTGAGTGATTCACTGCGCATTTTTGGGGAATATTCGCAAATTGTGTATACGGTATCGAATGGCGGCAATTTTACCTGTGGCAACATCTCCATTCAAAATGCCACAGTGACCGACCCAGGCTCGCTTTTTGCCATGGTAGGTCAGGCCTCTGTTAGTCCTGGCAATTTGACCATCGCCAATGGGGGAGAATTCATGGTCGAAGCGGGCGGTTCAGTTTCGCTCGATGGGACTGCTCCGGACAACGGCACTATAAATTTGAATGGCGGCACGCTGCAAGTCGGTGGTATAGACGGCATCGTGGCGAACAGCGCCAATTACGCCTTCAATTTTGGAGGGGGCACTTTGCAGGTGGCCGGCAGCGATCTCTCGGCTTCAATAAATGCGACCCTAATCGCCAACACCACTTCAACCATTGACACAAACGGATTCAACGCTACTTGGTCGGGCCTCCTCGGTGGTGCCGGCGGAATCACGAAAATAGGGAACGGAACACTCACTCTGGATGGCCTAGACACCGAGACCGGGAAAGTGACTATCAATGGCGGCACCATTTTCCTTGGCGATGCCAATGCCCTTGGCAACCCCGACATGCTCGCCGTCAATCTTGGTGCGCTTGATCTGAATTCCCAGAATATCACCGTAAGTTCGCTGTCGGGCAACTTCGGCGGTAACGGTCGTATCACTGACAGCAGTAGTGGCAACGGCACTACTACCGTAACAGTAAATGGCACTGTGGACTGCACCTATTCTGGCACTATTTCGAATGGCCCCAGCAAAACGGTGGAGTTAATCAAAGCCGGGACAAATAATCTGAGCATGGGCACGGCTCCGGATACTGTGGTCATTAACGGTGGGACGCTTACCCTAGGCTCGGAGACAAGCAATACAAGCAATATTACTGACAATTCTAATTTAGTATTTATGCCGGAGGGCCATAACGCGATGATTCAAGGCTCGATTTCGGGCGGCGGCTCTTTGACGTTCAACTTAAGTCTAATGACTGGCGCCCTGTATTTTGAGGCCATCGACACGTTTACAGGCAATACAGCCATTAATGCCGGACAGATTGTTTTATACGATAACATCTCTTCGCTCGGCGGTAAAGTGGTTGACAATGGCACCGTGAATATTTTTCAAGGCCAAGACGAGAGCTTTAATGGCGACATTTCCGGCAGCGGGGGCTTGGTTTACAGCGGCGCCAACCCCACGCCCACCGATGCCACGCTTACCTTTTATGGCAATATCACTTATACCGGTAACACCCTCGTCGAAGGCGGCACCTTGAATTTCACTCAGGGCTTTACTGTCGCCAACGGTGCTACTTTGTCGGGAAGCGGCAGCATTGACGGTGCGATTATAGTCAACGGCACATTAGGTCCAGGTTATGGCGGCGGGGTCGGCTCTCTGACATTCAGCCAGAATTTAACCCTCGGCGGCACCGCAACCTTAAATCTGCAAATCGGCGGCACGACTCTCGGGACTCAATACAGCGCCATCAACGTCGCCGGCAATCTCATGCTCGGCGGCACGCTCGCGCTGACTTTTATCAACGGCTACACTCCCACGCCCGGAACGACTTTTAACTTTTTTCAGGTTGGTGGCGGAGTGACCGGGTCGTTTGCCAATGTCACCCTGCCGACGTTGAACAGCAACTTGGCGTGGGACACCTCCCAGCTTGCCGCCACCGGCAATATCTCCGCCTCGGCCATCAATTACACGCAATGGACCGCCGTGGTCGGCCTGTCGGGCAACAACGCCCTGCCCGATGCCACGCCCTTCAACGGCGAGCCGGCGAACGTCATCCGCTATGCGATGAACCTCGACACCATCCCCGCGCCCAGCGGCGCACCCATCCTGTCCACCGCCACCCTCAGCGGCGCCAATTACCTGACCCTCCAATACCGCACGCGCAAGGACATGAGTGATTACCAGTTGGTGCCCCAGTCCTCGACTGATTTGCAAACTTGGACGGACGTGGATGCCGGTAACATCACGCAACTCCCCGATGCCGACGCCTACACCGCGCAGTTCCAGGCCAGCGCCGCCCTCCCGGCCGACGGCCCCGTTTTCCTGCGCGTCGTGGCCGAGCCGCTGCCGTAATGGAGCGTTTACCAATCCAAGGCAATTCACCGCCAAGATACGAAGGGCGCAAAGATTAAAGGCTGTTAATTTTGTCAAAAAAAAAAACTTCCTTTGCGCTCGTCGCGCCTTCGCGGTGCATAGCCTTGGAAGCGCAAAGCCCCCCACATAAAGCGCCCCACCGCGATTTTTCGCATCGCCCTCGGGCGGTTCCTTCGTTCTATAATGGGGGTTCATGCCCGACGCCGACCCAGACCAACCCCCGCAAAGCCCGCCTCCCGGCGAGGCTGCACCGGATGCGCCCTCGACCGAACTGGTCGGTTTCCGCGGCCTCTTTGGCGGCAGTGGCGACGACGACGGCGACGAGGGGTCATCCGCGCCCGGGGGCCGCCGCCGCAAAAAAGCCCGCTCCGAGATGGGCTTTTTCGACCATCTTGAAGAATTGCGCATGACCATTCTCAAGTCCGCCTTCGCGGCGGCCATCGGCATGGGCATTGTGGGCCTGTTCTTTCACAAGTTTCTCACCTTTCTGCAAATACCGTATCAACTCGCGCTCGGTCCGGACGCCGCCGCCCACCCCCTCAACAGCGGGCCGAATCCGATGGGTACGGTTTCGATGGTCATTTCGGCTTCCATTTGGGGCGGCGTGATTTTGATGCTGCCGGTCATCGTTTACTTCGTGGTGCGCTTTGTCGCGCCCGGGCTGACGTTGAAGGAAAAGGGCATGCTCAAGCCGGCGCTGGCCTCCGCCATGGTCCTGTTTTTCGCCGGCGCGCTGACCTGCTTTTTCATCATGCTCCCGGCCGGCTTGCGCTTCGCCTTCAAGTTGAACGAGACCCTCGGCGCCATGACCCTCTGGAGCCTCCAGGAATATTACTCGCTCGTCATCTGGGCCACCCTCGCCGTCGGCCTCGTGTTCGAGTTCCCCCTGATTCTCGTGATTCTGCAGGTGCTCGGCGTCCTGTCCCCCGACACGCTGCGCGGGGGCCGGCGCTACGCCATCGTCGTCATCGCGGTGGTCGGCGGTTTGATCGCCCCGTCGCCGGACGTGTATTCCATGCTCATGATGATGGCGCCGATGCTCATCCTCTATGAAGGCGCGATCATCGTCGGCGCCCGCCTGCGCAAGCGCCGCCTTGCCGCCGAGGCCCGCCGCGCCGCCGCCAACGCCGGCTAAACCCGCCTGCTGCCGCCGCATTTTGGCCGTGACGCCGCCCGGCCCTTCCCGCAATATATCCAACTCCTTATGATGAAACCCGGATTGAAATGGATGCAATGGGCCGCGTGGCTGGCCGCGCTGGCGCTGGCCGCGTGCGGCGGCAGCCCGACCCCGGTCAAGGTCACGGCGGACTGGCTGACCAATCCCGACGAAGCTTTTCAAACCGCCGTCCAAAAAGGCCGCCCCGTCTTCATCGCCTTCGTCGGCTCGGACTGGAGCGACGCCAGCCAGGGCATCACCAAAGACGTGTTTGACACCCAGACCTTCAAGGATTTCGCCGACAACTATCTCGTGCTGCTCCGCGTGGACCTCGCGCGCCACCCCGAAATCCGCCAAAGTTGCCCAGATCAGCGAGACGCTGGCCGAAGGCGTGGGAGTGGACGGATTGCCGACCACGATCTTGTTCGACCCGATGAATAAAATCCGCATCGGCAAGTTTAATGGCTACGAAAGCGGCGGCCCCACGCCCTACCTTCAGCATCTGGTTCAGAGTTTGCGGCAATGGCAGCAGACGTTGGCGCAGACGCCGCCCGCCGGGGCTCCCGGGGTGTCGGGCGGCGTGCCGCAATTGTCCACCCCGCCGCTCGCGTTGCCGGGGGGCGCGCCGGGCGTGTCGGGCATCCCCGTGACCACGCCGCAAGACCTGGTGATGCAACAGGCGCTGCAAGCCGCGCCGATGCCCTCGTCGCTCTCGGCCACGCCGCCCGCCGCGCCCATGCCCACGCCGGAGCAGCTCATGCAGCAATCAGCGCCACCGGCGCCCGCGCCCGCGGCCGCGTCGGCCACCGATCTGCCGCTGCTGAATACCAATTCGCTCAAGTAAGGCCGCGCGCGGGGGAGGGTGGCGAACCGGCGCGCAAAACACGAATCATCATCCGCCGGTTCTGCGTCGTTTTTTGCCCAAGCCACAATTGCGGGAACAATTTATTGCGGCGGCTGTTTGAGAGCATACGCCCGGCGTCGTCGCCCGCCCCGCGTCCCGCGCGCTCCATGAAAACCCAGCACCCATTGCTCCAGGTCGCGACCTCCGCCCTCCTGTTCGGCGCGCCGCTGGTGGTAAGCGCTGCGGATGCCGCCGCGAAATCCGCTGCCGACGCGTCCGCCCCCATCCACTTCCCGCTGCCCAAGGCGACCTCGCAGGACGCCGCCGCCTCGTATCAAGTGGACAATTACAAACTGCGCCCCACCGACGTGATCACCGTGGACATTGCGGATGATGACAAGGCCAGCCACGACTACTCCATTTCCGTGGACGGCACGGCGCTGATGACCTATCTCAGCCAGCCCGTCAAGCTGGCCGGCCTGACGGTGGTGCAAGCCGTCGCCGCCGTCAGCCAAGCCTATAAAGATGCAAAAATTTTTGCCCAACCGCAAATCACCCTCACAGTCAAGGAATTCTCCCCTCGCCGCATCAACGTGCTTGGCGCAGTGGGCAAACCCGGCCCCATTTACCTACCCCCGCAGAAAGACCTGACCCTCGTGGCCGCCATCACCGAAGCCGGCGGCCCAACGTCCAAGGCCGCCACTACCGTCAACATCACCCGCGTCAACCCGGACGGCACCACTACAGTGCTCAAAAACGTGGACCTCAAGGGCGCGGTGCAGGATGCCAGCAAGGACATTTCCCTGCAGGAAGGCGACACCATCTTTTTGGGCGAATCCCTTTTGGGTGCCGGCTGGCAGTAATCCCGCGCCGCCCAAACCGCCAGCGTCCCATTTTGCTGTTGCCTCCTGCCGGTAAATTCAATAGCCTCTTCCCCTTTGGAGAAACGATTATCCCGTCGTTGGACTACTATGAAAACCCCTCGCACCCTCCTCTTACTTGCGGTCTCCGCTGTTCTGTTCGGCGCGCCGGCGGCCGCCCTGGCCGCGAATGCGGCCAAGCCCGCGGACTCCACACCCGCTCCCGCCGCCACCAAATCCACGGCGGCCACTCCGGCGCCCACCCCGAGTTCGCAGGACGCCGCCGCCTTGTATCAAACCGACAACTACAAGCTCCGCCCGACGGACATCATCAGCGTCAACGTGGTGGATGATCCGAACGCGACCCATGATTACCGCATCAGCGTGGACGGCACGGTGCAACTCGTTTACCTCGATTCAGCCCCCGCGCTCAAGGTGTCCGGGTTGACGATTGCGGGCGCGAGAAGTGCGATCACCGCGGCCTACGTGGACAATAAAATTTTCATCCGTCCCTCAATCACGATTGATGTGAAGGAATTCTCCTCCCGCCGCATTAATGTGCTCGGCCAGGTCGGCAAGCCCGGGCCCGTTTATTTTCCACCAGAAAAGGACATGACCCTCGTCGAAGCCGTCACCGAGGCTGGCGGCCCGACGGAAAAGGCGGCCGCCACCGTCAATATCACCCGCATTCTCCCCGATGGCACCACCACGGTCCTCCACGATGTTGACCTCTATGGCGCGACGAAGGACGCGAAGAAAGACATTCCCCTCCAGGAGGGCGACACCATCATGCTGGGTGAATCCGCTTTTGCCAACGTCTGGCAGCATTAATTAACCACTGCGGTCGCAAATATTTTCACCCACCATCTCCGCCCTCATGAAACCTCCCCAGAAGCCGCCGCAAAACCCGCCTCCGCCGGGCAACCCCCCCCCTCCGGGAAATCAGCCACCTTCGGGCAAGCAGCCATCCGGTCGTCCGGACGGGAAAGGCACCAATTACTCCGGGTATTCAACCTACGGTGATTATGGCACTTATGGGTATGGTTCGGGTTACGGCGCGGGTTATGGCACCGGCTATGGCGGCCAGGGGGGTTATGGCGGCTACGGCGGCAACGCGCCCTACGGCGGCTACAGCGGCTACTATTATGGCTACGGCTACGGCGGCAACCAGGCCGGCGGCGAACCGGCGCAAACGCGCAACATTCGCGACTACCTCATCATCCTGCGCGAGCGCATCTGGTATTTGATCCTGACCTTTTTGGTGATTTTTGGCGCCTTCATCCTCTACCTGGTCAACGCCACGCCCGAGTATCAGGCCACGGCCAGCCTTCGCGTCAACAAGGTCGAGCAATCCGCCATGCAAAATCTCGTGCAAGACCACTCGACCGATGTGGCCACGCCCGAAGACTTCAACACCCGCATCCGCATGATGGAAACGGATGATATTATCCAGCAAGTCGCCAACCGCATGTCCGATGATGAAAAACGCGACTTTTTGCTGCCATTTAAAAATAGCGATGTCCTGGATCCCGCAGCCAGCCTGGTGGACCGCCTGAAGCGCGCCCGCACTGTTACCCCCGGCCGCCTGGCCTACATTATTCAAGTCAGCATCGAGCATCCCAACGCGGCCCTGGCGGCGAAAATTGCGGATGACTTCGCCCAGGTCTTCATCGAAAACAACGACCAGCGCAACGAGGAGCGCGCCACCAAGGCCGTCGAGGTCATCCAAAATGACTACAATGAAAAGAAGTTGCAAATCGAGGACCTCCAATCGCAGATGAACGCCCTGGTCGAAAAATATGGCAAGAATGATTTGGACCCCCAGACAAATACCCTGCCCGCCGAGTTGCAGGCGCTCAACAGCACCCGGGTTACCGACCAAGGCACCCTCGATACCGCGGAAGAGCACTGGAATCAGGTCAAAGCCTATCAGGAAGCCGTGCCGCCCAAAGACCTGTGGAACCTTTCCTATATCGCTGCCGACGGGCAGGTCTCCAAACTTAAAAGCACCTTGGACGACTATGATGTCCAACTGAAAGGTCTTTCCATGAAGTTTGGCGAAAACCACCCGACCATCAAGAATCTGGTGCTCCAACGGGACCAAGCCAAGCAGGAATTGGATGCCGCCTGCGCCACCGCCGCCCAGCGCGTTTACTCGGACTATCTGGCCGCCAAAGAAAAGTTCGATGCCTCCAACCAGCATGTGCAGGACTTGACCGATCAAATGCGCCTGCTGTCCAGCGCGCAAGTGAAGTATAATCAAATTGCCATGGAAAAAAACAGCGCGGAATTACTGGCGCAAAGCATGCAGCAAACCATGGAGGATCAAAAAGAACACGTCCGCGAAGGTGGGGAAAGTTACGAAGTTGTGGATCACGCCGCCGGCCTGGTGCTCCAGACGGCCCCCAAGACCCTCCTGCTCATTGTCGGCGGCCTCATTACCGGCATCATGGGCGGCGTCGGCATGGCGTTCCTCGTCGCGTTCCTGGACGACCGTATCAAATCCGCTTTTGACATCGAGTCCTACGTCGGCCTGCCCCTCATCGGCATCCTGCCGCGCATCGCCCACCTCAACGCGCACGAAAAGGCCCAAGCCGTCGCCTCCAATGCCGACCGGCGCATCACCGAGGCCTTCCGCTCGATTTATTCCACCCTCAAGCTCAACGACGCCTCGAAGAATGCCCGCGTCATCCTCGTCACCTCGACCATCCCCTCCGAGGGCAAGTCCTTCATGACGACCAACCTCGCGCTCACCTACGCCATGCACGCTGAGCGCGTCCTGCTGATTGACTGCGACTTGCGCATGCCCAACATTGCCAAGTCCCTCGGCAAGGAAACGCTCGAACAGGGCCTGATGACCCACTTGCGCGAAGGCCGCCCCTTTGAGGAATGCATCGTCAAGGACTTCTACCCCGGCATGGATGTGATGCCCACTGGCGGCCGCACCAACAACCCCACGCAGATTTTCAACGCCCGTGAGTTTGCCGACTTCATCACCCGCATGCGCCAGCAATACGACCGCGTCTTTATTGACTCGCCGCCCCTCGGCGCCGTCAGCGACGCCCTCAACCTCCTCCCCAATGTGGACGGCGTGATCTACGTCATCAAGTTCAACGCGGTGAAGCGCAAGGTGGCCAAGATCAACCTCTCGCGTTTGATGCAGGGCAACGTGCCGGTCTTCGGCGCCGTGCTCAATCAAATCAGCCTGGCCTCCGCCAGCTATTATTACACGCACTACTACGACAAGTCCTACCGCAATTACTATATGCAGGAGGAAGCCCAGCAGGCCTCCGATGCCGCCGCTGCGGCCGAGGCCACCCCGCCCCCGCCCGAAAATAAGAATTAAGAATTATGAAATGCGTCGTGGCCGCAGCATGGCCTTTACTTCTTAACTCATAATTCTTGCCTCTTAATTCCCTTCCCCTGCCGCGCGCCGCAGGCGGTCGTTGAGCGCCAGGCCCCAACCCGGCTCCGGCGCCTTTTCACACCAGATTTTTTCATAACCCGCCTGGTCGAGTCGCAGTAGCAATTCGTAAAGGTCGCGCGCTGCTTGGGCCAGCCCCCCGTTTTGGCCCAGCCAAAAAACTTCCGTCCTCACCGGCACATCCCCCACCTTGGCCGATGGGTTGAACCTCACCCAGGCCACGCGTCGGCCCACCGGTGGTGAGTTCGGCGGCGTGCCCGGTTCCAGCAAACCCATTGGCGTGCGCGGGCTGTAATGGCGCGCCAGCAATCCCGGCGCCACCAAGCCTTGCCCAAGCCCGGCTGAAGTTGCCGCAGGAGCAAATGCCGGCGCGAGCACCGGCTGGCCCAGGATGCGCGTCAGCGCCTCCGGCGTGATCGGCCCCGGGCGCAGCACGCGCGGCGGCGCAGTCGGGTCGCTTACGTCCACGATCGTGCTTTCCAGGCCCACCGTGCACGGACCACCATCCAGAATCCATGGCAGCCTTCCGCCGAATGAAGCCCGCACGTGCTCGGCGCGAGTCGGGCTGATATATCCGAAGGGATTCGCGCTCGGCGCCGCCAGCGGCAGGCCGCCTACCGCCAGCACGGCGCGCATCACCGGGTGGGCGGGCGCGCGCACCGCGACAGTCTCGCGCCCGGCGGTAATAAGCGGGGAGACCACCGGCTTTTTGCGCAGCACCAGGGTCAGCGGCCCCGGCCAGCACGCCGCGGCCAAGGCGCGCGCGAGCGGCGTGAAATGGGCGAACTCCTCGAAAAATTCCACATCGAGGCCATGCACAATCAAGGGATCCAGCAACGGGCGGCCTTTGACGGAGAAGATATAGCGCACCGCCTCCTCGTCGCGCGCATTCGCCGCCAGGCCATAAACGGTCTCCGTCGGCAGTGCGACCACTTCTCCCTGGCGCAGCAATTCCGCGGCGCGTTCCACGCCGGCGGCGGTCGGGGGCAGGATCGGCGGCAGGTCCGCGTAATCGCCGGGTTGCATCGTGGGCGGGGTAAAGAGGGTTAGGCGAGAACGCGCTGCGCCCGCTTCAACTCCGCGACTTTTCCCGGCTCCAGCCACCCGCCGGCTTACTTCATCAGCAGCAGGCTGCGCGAGCGCTTGATGGTCTTGGTAACGTGGCGCTGCTCCTTGGCGGTGAAGTGTGTGATGCGCCGGGGCAGGATTTTGCCCGTGTCGGTGACATGGCGCACCAGCGCCTCGGTGTCGAAGAAAGTGTAATCAATCGGCGTTTTGGAGCGCGGCTTGTCGGCGGCCTTTTCGGCAGGTTTATCCATGGCAGGCAAAGGGATTGGGTGAAACAGGATAGAGAACGCTATTTCGGCGGGATGGGCAAGCGAAAAAGAAGGCAGCGTCCTGGATGAATAATATGACGAATTTGCGGGTATTTACTTTCCCCCCTCTTCCTCTTACTTTCCGCTTTCCACCTCCTGTCTTTCCCATGCTCATCCTTGGATGCGGCTATCTCGGAACGGCCTTGGCGCGCCACGTGCGCGGCGAGGGCGGCGCGGTGTCGGCGTTGACGCGGAGCGCCGCGCGGGCGGGCGAGTTGCGGGCAATCGGACTCGATCCGGTGCTGGCCGGCGATATCGCGAGTGATGAATGGCATGCGGGTTTGAATCCGGCGGACGCGGCGATTGTCAATGGCGTGGCCCCGGGCGGGCGTGGCGAGGAGGGCTACCGGCATTCCTTTATCGAGGGGGCAAAATCCATTGTTCGCTGGCTGGAGCAGTCCGCCGCCGCCGGCCACGCGCCGGCGCGGGAATTGATTTTCACGAGCTCGACCAGCGTCTATCCGCAAACGGATGGCGGGTGGGTCGCGGAGGACGCGCGCGTCGAAGCTGCGGAACTTGGGCCGGCGGGAATGATTTTGCGCGAGGCCGAAAACCTTTTGCTCGCCCTGCCACCCCGGCTGGTCCGGCGGGTGTGGGTGTTGCGGCTGGCCGGGTTGTATGGCCCGGACCGACACCAGTTGCTCGACGCGCTGCGCGCCGGCGAAAAATCATTTCCGGGCGATGGCGCGCACTGGGTGAATTTGCTGCATCGCGATGACGCGGTCAGCGCCATGCGCGCGTGTTGCGCCGCGCCGCCGGCCATTCGCGGGGGTATTTACAATGTCGCCGATGACGAACCCGTGCGCAAAGGCGAGTTGGTGGCGTGGCTGGCCGGGAAACTCGGGCAAGATCCGGCCGCGTTATCCTTTGACGCCGCAACCTCGGCGCGCTCGCCGCACCGGCGCAATGCCGGAGGAAGAGTTCCCAACCGGCGCATTTCCAATGCGCACCTTAAAGACACGCTCGGTTGGTCTCCCCGGTATCCTTCCTGCCAAGAGGGTTACGATGAAATTATACCACTTCTCGACCGCTCATAGACTACATGGACTATATGGACTTGTATGGACCGCAAGAACGGCTTGGGCTGAAATCCAAAAGCGTCAGGGGATTGATTTTATAGGGCAATGACTGCTTCCGAAATAATGTCTCCAAGACGCTGACGAAGCCAAGGAGAGCCTCAAACAGGGGCCAGACGGCCCAGATATGCCGAGGCCGGTTATTTTTGGGGATCGTCGGTGGAAAAGGAGTGATTAAAGGCGGCCAGGATGGCCGGCATTGGGGTGCGGATTTGGGGCACGGATTGATAGCCTTCCCAGCCTCCCCCCAGCCCCTTGTAAAGGGCGACGAATTGCAAGACGACGGCTTCCTGGGCGGCGGCATATTGGTCTTGAAGCTCATACGATTGCCTTTGGGCATCCAAGACATTCAGAAAATCCGTCAGCCCGCGGTCATAGCGTTGCGAGGCGAGACTGACCGCTTGCTGGCTGGCCGCCAGGGCCTGATTCAAATGCCCCAAACGATCCTGCCCAGCGGCATAATTGGCGAGCGCATTGTCAACCTCTTCGACCGCGCCCAAAATGGTCTTCTTATAATTGACCAATAGCGCCCGGGTGTCGAAATCCTGCGCTTCAATGGCGGCATCCAGCGCGCCGAAATCCAGCAACGGCCAATAGGCGGTGGGGCCGGCGGACCAAATGGAATGGGTTTGATCCGGGCTTTTGTCCAGGCCCTGCCCCTGCAATCCGATGCCCGCCGTGATGCCAACGCGGGGGAATAAATCTGCTGTCGCCACGCCGATGCGCGCCGTGGACGCGGCGAGTTGTCGCTCGGCCAGCCGGATGTCGGGCCGCCTTTGCAACAAGTCAACTGGCAAGCCGGGCTGGATCGAACCGGGAATTTCCGGCAACGTATCTGGACTTTTTTGCAACTCGCCCGCCAACTCATCGGGGAACTTTCCGAGCAGAACCGCCAGTCGGCGCTGCGCTTCCGCGATCTCTGCCTGCAAGGGCGCGACTTCGGCTTGGACGGTTTCCAATTGGCGTTGGGCCAGCGTCACGTCCAATTCGTTGGTCAATCCACGGTCATACCGCGCCTGGACGAAGTCGAAAGTTTGCTGCTCGGTGGCGATGTTTTCGTTGGTGATCGCCAACTGAAGTTGCAACGTGCGGGAGTCCATATACGCGCGAACCACGTCAGCAATCAGTGAGATTAAAACCGCATTGCGCGCCTCGGCAGCGGCTTGCACGTCATCATAGGCGGCTTCGATTTCCCGCCGGTTTTTCCCAAAAAAATCGAGTTCCCATCCGGCGTCAAACCCCGCCACTTCGGTGATTTCCTTGTAACCCGCCGTATTCGTTCCGGCCGTGAGAGGGCCGGACACGCGGCTCCTCGTGGCATCGGTTCCCGTGCCGACGCCCGCACCCCCGCCGCCCCCGCCGCTCGGCAAGGCCCGGCCAAAAACCACCGCTTCGTCCGACCGGGCTTCTTGCAAGCGATCCAGGGCGATTTCAAGATCGGGGTTCGCGGCGATGGCGCGCTCAACCAATGAATTCAATTCCGAGTCGTTCAAGGACTGCCACCAATGGGCGGCATCAATGGGATTGGTCGCGGGAGGCGGGGCCGCTTTCGCATCGGTGGCCGCCAAGCTGGCAGAAAAATTTGCGGGCATGAACACGGCTGGCGCATGGTAGTCCGGGCCGACCGCGCAGCCGGAGAAGCAAGCGCCAAGGGCAAGGACAGACAGCGTAGTTGCTGGTTTCATGGCGGGAGAACTTTTGGAAAAATCCAGAAGCTATTTCGTAGAGGCGGTGGCCGTGGCGGATGGTGGCGTGGACGGTGAAGCAGGGTCTGCATCATTGGCATTCACCTGGTCGCCATCGGCTACCTGGCTGCTTAGGTTTAACGCTACGCGGTCGCCGAGTGACAGCCCGGAGGCGATTTCGACGACTTCGCCTTGATCGCTGCCGATGGTGACGCTGCGCAAGTTCACTTTGCCGGCATTGTCAACCACTGCAACCTGCGGGCCATTGGCGCGAAACATCAAGGCGCTGGCAGGAATTTCCAAAAGCGGCTTCTGTTTGATTTCAAAATTGGCCTGAATTTCCATGCCTGGGAGCAACGCCAAGTCGGTATTGGGAACATCCACCTCAACCCGCAGCGTGCGGGAAGCCGGATCAATGGCCGAGGCGGTGCGACCGATCTTGCCCTGGAAGATGCGATCTGGAAATTCGCGCGCGGTAAAAGTTTCCGGCGTATCAACCGTCATTTCCTTGCTCGCCGTTTGCGGAACATCCACCATCACCCGGAACCTGGTCATATTGCGCGATGCTATACAACGAGGTCGTGCTGGCGGTGCTGCCTGCGGTGATCAAGTCGCCGATGTCAATATGGCGGGCCGTGATTACTCCATCGAAGGGTGCCCGCACCTGTTTGAAATTGGCCAACTCCGTCAGACTGTTGACGTTGGCCTGATCCAGGAGCACTTGCGATTTGGCGGCGGCCAATTGCGCGACACTGCTGTCGTATTCGGCTTTCTTTTCCTCGCGCTCCTGATCGGATACGACGCCTTTGGGTGAATTCGCCCAGCGGTCATTGGTGGTCTGTGCAAAATCGGCGGCGGCCTGCGCGACGGTGACGTTGGCCTCCGACACATTAAGCTTGGCTTGGGCGGCGGAAAGCTGGTCGTCTAATTCCGGCGTCTCAATCGTGGCGAGTGATTGCCCTTTGGTGACGTGGTCGCCGATATCCGCCGACCAAGTAGCCACATATCCGCTCACGCGCGCGTAAATGGTGGTTTGATACCAGGCATTGACGTAACCCGCCAGCGGCAAGGATTTGGTCTCCGGGCCATACCTCACCGTGATCACGTCAACCGGCACCGGGGTATTCGCTGCTGCGGTCGTGTCGGTTTGCAATTCTGATTCCTGCCGGGAGCGGCGAAACTGCACCAATAAAAAAGCGCCCGTCAATCCAACTGCCGCCACAATTGCGAAAAACGCCAATTTCCTTCCTGTGTTCGGGGTGGACGTGGTTGCGACCTTTTGATGTTCCTGCTTGGCTAGGTCAACAAGGATTGAGGGTGATTCACCCGAGGTTGACTCGGGCGCGGGGGTCTCGTCACGATGATTATTTGGTTCGGAATCAGGCGATGGCATGGCGGGTTTCCTCATGGGTAACAGGGTGGGGCTGCCGGCGCAGCAAGCGATACATGGCCGGCACAAAAATCAGGGTGGCAAAGGTGGCGAAAAAGAGGCCGCCGATAACGGCGCGGGCGAGCGGGGCGTTTTGTTCGCCACCTTCCCCCACGCCTAACGCCATGGGAATCATGCCCAAAATCATGGCGCCAGCCGTCATCAACACCGGGCGAAGACGAGTGTAGCCCGCCGTTACCGCAGCCGTCAAAGCATCATCGCCGGCCGCCATTCGTTGATTGGCGAACGATACCACCAGAATACTGTTGGCGGTGGTCAAGCCGATGCACATAAGCGTGCCCATCAAAGCGGGCACACTGATGTGAGTCTGGGTCAAGTAAAGCATCCAGATCACGCCGGCGAGGGCGAAGGGAACGGCCAGCAAAACAACCACCGGATCAAGCCAGCTTTGGAAATTGATTACCATGAGCAAATAGACCAGCACGACCGCCAGCCCCATCCCGGAGAACAAGCCCGCAAAACTTTGGCGCATGGTTTCGATCTGGCCCGAAAGCGTCACGGTGATCGCCTGCGACGGATCGGGGCGGTCTTGGGCGATGACTTGATCAATGGCGTCGGCGGCGCTTTTCAAGTCGCGTCCCTGCACGTCGGCGTTCACGTCAAAAACCTGGCGAATGTTCAATTGCGACATGACCATGGGCACCTTGCCCCGGCTGAATTGGGCCACATTCATAAGCAACTGGCCCTGCTTGTCGTTTTCGGTGGCCAGCGGCAACGTCCACAAATCCTGCATCTCGCTGATATGGTAGGTCGGCGTCTGAACTACCAGGGGGTAGCTAACGCTATTGCGCGGGTTAAGCCAGAAATCTGGTGCAGTTTGCGCGCTCGAATTGAGCGCCACCAACAAACTATTGGCCGCGCTTTGCTGGTTGAGGCCCACTTGTTGGGCCATCGTTCGATCCACGTCAACTTTGACGGAAGGCGCGTCGGGCACCTGGAACACGTGAGCATCCACCACTCCGGGAACATGATGAAGGTCTTTTGCCAGCTTGCTCGCGAGCGCGTAGTCCGCGTCGCTATCCGGCCCGGAAACACGAATGTCAATCGGCGCGGGTTGCCCGAAATTCAAGACTTGATTGACGATGTCGGCGGGCTGAAAAAAGAATTGCAGTTCGGGAAATTGCTTGGGCAGTTCGTTGCGCAAATCGGCGACGTGCTGGGCCGTGGGCGTGTGTTTTTTGTTTAAGGAAATGAGAATCTCCCCATCCATTGGCCCCACGGTGGCGGAATCGCTCAAGGCAATGTTGATGCCGCTGTAGGGCAGGCCGATGTTGTCGAGCATCACGTCAACTTGATTATTGCCGACAATTTTGCGGATGGCCGTCTCGACTTGCGCGAAATACGCCTGCGTCTGTTCCAGCCGGGTTCCGGGCGGGGCACGAACATGGAGACGCATTTGGCCGGCGTCCACGGCGGGAAAGAAATCCATGCCAAGTCGGGGGAACAAGCAAAGCGAGGCCACCATCAGAATCAAAAAGAATAGGGCCGTCGGCCAGGGGGCGGAAGCGGCCCACGCGACCGTGTTGCGGTAAGCATCACGGAAGGCATGGAACCCGCGGTCAAAGGCGCGATGGATCGTGGAAACCGGATTGAATCGGCGCGTGACGGGTTCGGCGGTGCCCTTTTTGTGCCCATGATGCATGATGTGTGAACGCATCAAGTATTTGAAGAGCACCGGCACAAGCGTGAAAGAAAGCAGCAGGCTGGCGAGGAGGGATATGCAAACCGAAAGCGACATCGGCGAGAACAAATACTTGGCTGTCCCTTGCAACAAAAAGACCGGCACGAATACAATGCAGATCGCCAGCGTGGAAAGCAGGGTCGGGATGCCGATTTCCGTGACGCCCTCGATGATGCAATGTTCGAGCGTGTCCACCTTGCCATGCGGGTGCTTGGGGTTTTCGATGATTGTGTCGGGTAGATCGTCAAGTTTTCGGCGCATACCCAAATGTCGTTCGATGTTTTCAATGACGACGGTGCCATTATCCACCAAAATGCCCACGGCCAGGGCGAAGCCGCCCAAGGTCATCGTGTTGAGAGTCTGCCCGTCGCAATACAAAACAAGTAACGCCGTGATAATGGAAAGGGGAATCGAGGCCAGGATGATCAAGGTGAGCCGGCCATTGCCCAGAAAGAGCAGGATCATCATGGCGGTCAGCGCCGCCGCCATCGTACCGCCCATAATCACGCTGCTCAAAGCCGCCTTGACGAAAATGGATTGATCAAAGATCGGTTTGATGTCCACTCCCGCCGGCAGCAAGCGGCGAATATCCGGCAACGCAGCCTTGATGCCATCAATCACCGCCAGCGTGGAACTGTTGCCGGTTTTGCGGATCATCATGAGGCCGCCGGGCTGCCCGTTTTGCGAGACATAGTTGGTCTGTATTTGGTAGCCGTCATGCACATGCGCCACGTCGGAAACGAAAACCGTTTTGCCGTTGATCTCCTTGACCGGAAAATTGTTGATGTCTTGGATGACATCCGGGCTGTTGTTCATCGCCACCGCGTAATCCTTAACCCCCAGTTTTACATCGCCGGAAGGCAAAATTACATTTTGGCGCTGCAAGGCGTCGCTGACATCTGAGGGGGAAAGACCGCGCGATTGCAACGCCTGCTGGTCAAGGTCCACCATGATAACGCGCGGCTTGCCACCATACGGGTAGGGGATGGACGCCCCGCGCACGACGGCCAAATCCGGCCGGATAATGTTTTGCCCCAGGTCATTGAGTCGCGTATCGGTCAGGGAATTGCTGGAAAGGCTCAATTGGATGATCGGCACGTCGGTTGCGCCGTAACGCAAAACCAGCGGCGGGGTGATGTTGCGCGGCATATACTTGAGCACGGTCAGGGCGCTGCTGGCCAATTGGGATACTGCTCGGCTCACGTCCGCGCCTTCATGCAGGTAAACTTTGATGACGCCGACGCCTTGATAACTTGTCGCTTCAATGCGCTCAATGTCATCCACCAACGACGCCAGTTGCCGCTCATGCAGGGCCACAATCCGATTCTGGATTTCCTCGGCACTCATGCCGCTGTAAGTCCAAACCACGCTGACCACCGGGATGTTGATCTCGGGGAAAATGTCCGTGGGCATCCGTGTGGCCGATCCCAAGCCCAGCAGGCACACCAGAACCAACAGTGCGATCACTGTGTAAGGCCGCTTGAGCGCGAATTTGACGATGGCCATAAAAACAAAGCGTCAAAGTTTTTACCGAATAATTCGTGGATGCTCGGGAAAATCATTTGGGGCAGCAACTCTTCTGCTGACCGCAAAATTTGCCAATAGTTGCTTACCACCGTTATTTCTTTACGCAAAGATGACAAGCAAGAATCTATTAAGTTCTATAAGCAAGGTCGCTTAACATAAAGCGAAATAGCCTAAATTAAAGCCCCTAATCTTGACAGGATTACATGTGTATTCGCCATAAAAAAACTCCCTATATAGTCTCTATTCCCTACGGTAATCGCCCCCATCGTTTCGCTCTGCGGAAGCATTAAGTTGGGTTCTTGACTCAAAAAGAAACCTTAACGTAACATTGCGGACATAAATGCGTAACCTAGTTCAGTTAAAAGGTGCCGACGCGGGTCAACCTCCCGCTACCTAAGCAACTACAAAACATGAACTACAACCTGCTCAAAACGCTCAGTGTGCTCACTGGGTGCGCCCTGTTCGGTGTTCTCACCGCCCAGGCCCAAGACAAAGCCACGCTCGACCTCCTGGTTAAAAAGGGGGTCATTAGCCAATCCGACGCGGATTCCATCGCGAAGACATCCGGAACGCCGATCGTCGCGACGAAGTCTTCCACCGTGCAAAAAATCCAACTCGAAGGCATGATCCAGTTCGATTACAATGATCTTACTGCAAGCGACGACACTAAAAACGCCAATCCGGTGGCCACCAACCAAATGTATTTCCGCCGCGTGATGATGGGTGCCAAAGTGGATTTGGGCAATGATTGGGGTGGTGAAATTATGATGGACTTTGCCGCGGGCCAAATCGCCGACCAGCCGAAATCCGGCCTCTCTCCGCAAGCGTATCCCACAACCGCCTCTACCGTCGGTGGCCAGCAAGGGATCCAATACATTTCCCAGGATATGTTCGATAAAATTGCCATCACCAAACAGATTCCAGGCTATGGCCAGTTCGAGGCCGGGTATGACAAAACAAATTGGGTCCAGGAAGAGATGACTCCCACGTCGCAGTTGCCCGCCATAGAACGCTCCATCGCCACCCGTTACTTTGATGAGTATTATGGCTCGCAAACCGCGTATCGCCTGGCTTTTGGCCAGCGCCGCACCGGTTTGTTTTGGAATGGCACTGCTGATGGCATTCCGGGGCTATACTATAGCGCGGCCCTCACCGACGGCATTCAAAGCCAGATCAACTTCACCAACGTGGGCGGCCTTGACAAAATCGGCGCTTGGACCGGTGCAGGGTTTAAGGGCAAGAATGACGACATGGGCCTGACCTACGACTTCGGCCTAAACCTCGGCTATTCCGGTGACGGCAACAGCCAAAACACGATCAAAAGTTCCGCGACCATATATTCGCCGTACACGGGATTGGCTGCTCCGGTCAACCAGACCGCCCAGTCGAATGATACCTATGGCTACAATCCCTACATCAAAGTGGCGGTGGGGAATTTCAGCCTGCTCGCGGAATTCTTCCAATCCCGGTTCGAAAATGGCCGTAGCACGATTCCCTACACCTCCACCCTTCTGACTGCCCAGGGGATCGACAGCGCAGCATGGCCCTACGGCATCAATATCATTCCCGTTTACAAGATCACCCCAGACTTAGATATTGACCTACGTCTGAGCTACCTGGACACCAACGGTCGCGGCACCGACCAAAACGGTGTCATGTGGAACGCTCCCAATGATGTGGCCGGATCGATTAATGCGAACACGGGCTTGGTCACGGCCGGCCAATATGGCCCGCTGTTTGATAATGCCAAATCCATCTATCTCGGTTTCAATTGGGCGCTCAGCCCCGGGGTACGGTTTAGCGCCGGCGTCGAGCGCGTCTGGTTTAACGGCCGGCAGACTTACACCGCGACCAATGGCACGTCGGACTTCGATGGTCCCGGCACCGTCGCGAATAACATTCGCGCGCAACTCACGGTCTCCTGGTAAGCGGATTGCGCTAAAAAACGCAAACGTAGTTTTGTTTTGTTGACTGGTTTGGGCCGCCCGGTGGCATTTGCCGCCGGGCGGCCTTTTTATTTCTACTCGCCACGCCCGCTGTCATGAGGTCGCCGAGCAACATGGATGGGCGCAGCGATTTTACGCTCTTCTAAAAATGTGAAAATTATCGCTTGACGCCAAAGCAATCCTAATTATTTTAATCTATAGAGAATCAATAAGCTATAACTCTATATAAATTAAGGAGATTAGATTCACAACCTCAATTCCAGAATGCCATGCCAACCAACACCAAACAGTCATCGTTAGTCGAGGCCATCCCCGACTGGATGGAACTCGTCTGTCGCCGGGCCGAAAGCCTGCGTGAAGGAAGAATCGCGCTTAGAGTGGAAGCCCGCCAGGTCACGGAAATTGCGTGTGAGGAAAAAACGAACATGTTTGTCTCTTCCTCGTTGGCAGATTGCGCTGAAGATAGCTACGAACAATCGGTTTCCAGCCCATTGGTCAAGTCATAGACCGCTCGGTGTAAAAATGAAAACCACGATCCAATCGTCCTAAAATTTTGCCTTTAAACTATATCTATTTAATGAACTCTATCTTTATATAAATAAACGTATTTAACAACTCACTCTTTCACCCAATTCCGCCCTTTGAACTTTAGCCCAACTTTAATTTCCGACCGGTCCACCGGCGGATTCAACCAACCCACGCTCAAAACCATATCCAGCCTGACCGATCGATCGGAAGCTGGAACCCGCACAACAAGACCCGTCATGAACTCATCAACTAAACTGAATAGGTTCAGTTTCATTCGCGCTGTGACCAGCGTTGCCGGGATAGCGGCAACGTTGTTGCTCGCCTCCGCCAATCCCGCCCGCGCGCAGGATGAGGCGACGCTTGATCTCTTGGTCAAGAAGGGCCTGATTAGTCAGTCCGACGCCGATTCGGTGGCAAAATCGTCCGCTGCCGTCGTCGTCGCCAAAAATCCTGATGTCCAAAAAATCAAGCTGCAAGGCATGATACAGTTCCAATACGACTGGGTCACGACCAAGGACAAGGCACCCAACTCCTCCGATCCGCCCGCTACTAATCAATTCGAGTTGCGCCACGTTTATCTTGGCGCGCAAGTGGACCTGGGCAACGGCTGGGGCGGGGAAATCCAGACGGACTTCGCCGCCACGGGCGCGACCCAAATGTCCGCCGCGCCGCAATCGCAAAACACCCAGAACTCCATCGAAAAGGCCATCATCACCAAAAAGGTGGATGGTTATGGGCTGGCGACCCTCGGCTTCCAAAAGACGCAGTTTTCCCAGGAAGAAAATACGCTGACTTCCGAAATTCTTCCGGTGGAACGTTCCATCGCGACCAATTACTTCACCCGCCCCTACGGCGGCCCGACGACCGGACGCCTCGGTTTTGGCAACCGCCTGGCGGGCGTTTATTGGGACGGCGTTCTGCCTGGCAATGGATTCTATTATGGGGGAGCGCTCACGACGGATATTGAGACCGCCGCCAGTCTGGGCGGCCCGGCCACGGGTGCTCCTTCCTATAATGAATTCGGTTATTGGGCCCATGCGGGCTACCAAGGCAAGCTTGATGACTTGGCCTACAAGGCCGGCCTCAATTTCGGCTACGCCGGAGACGCCAACAGCACGCCTGCTGCCGGAGCCATACCCGCCCAAACCAACTCCATCTGGGGCTACAACCCGTATGTAAGTCTGTCCTATGATCACTTCGCGCTCACGGCGGAGTTTTTGCAAGCCGTCGTCGGAAACGGCCGGGCCGGTGCCGGAGGCAAAACGAGTGACGCCGCCCCTTACGGCTTGGTGATCACCCCTTCCTACAAAATCAACGATCAGTGGGAACTGGTGACACGGTTTAGCGAGTTGTCCACCAATGGGCGCGGCGCTACCATTAGCCAGCAAGAATGGAGCGGCGGGAATATAATTAATGCCGCCGGCACCTTCACCAATGACTTCGACAATGTTTGGTCGGCCTATCTAGGCGTCAACTGGTATATCGTCGGCAACAGTGTCAAGTTGTCGGCGGGCTACGAGTATGCCCGATTTAGTGATCGGCAAACGGTGGCGAACGGCCCCTTCAACGGCGCTCCTGCTGAAGTGAGTTCCTTTCGCATGCGTTTGCAGTTTCTGTTTTGAGGGGCGCGGGCCGCGCAACCCAACGGAGGCGCAGTTTCCTTGCGGCCCCCTCAAATGAATCGGGGGGGCCGCATCGGCTCCCATAGCCCCATGTAACATTTTCGATATATTTACTTGAATATATCGAAACTTTCGCTTGTTCTGGCGGGCGACCATGAAAAACCACCCCTGTTCCTCTCGTTCGCTCTCCGGCGCTGGCGCCACGCTCCCGCGCCCGCCTGTCGCGGTCAGCCGCCGCTCGCTCGTCCCGGCCACGGTGGCCAAAGTTGCCTCGGTGTTGGTTCTCGTCCTGGCGGCGACCCGCCCCGTCCACGCGCAAAGCGCTCCCGCCGCCAGCCTGTCCAACCTGACTTTATCCAACTTTTTCAGTGAAGGCTGGGATCAGCCGGATGTCAAACGGCCCAATCCGGGCGGCGCGCCGGATATGGCGTTGCTGCGCGTGCAGACTAATTTTCTGGAGCAGGAATTCCGCACCGACTTCTATTCGCAACAGGACTTGAATAGTGCAAAAAACCGCACCATCAATTTCGCCGATGCCTTGATAGCTTACGGCATAAACCGGCGCTTCATGGTCTCGGTGACCTCCAATTACGAATGGCTCAACTCCCGGATACCCAACAATGACACCGACGCCGCCAGTGTTGCCATCGCCGGAAGGTTTCAATTGATTGACATCCCTGGGTCGTCTTACGCCCTCAACGTGAAAGTCACTTCCCCGGCCAAAGACATTGGCAACGATCTCTCCACGGTCACCTATTCGCTGGCCGGTTGGGAGGATTTGACGCCCTACGGATTGAGCCGGATGGGCCTCTACTTCGATGTCCTGGGAGATAATTACGTCGGCCCCCATACCATCGGTGCCAAGACAACCGACACTGCCTACGACGTATCCCTCGCCAAAACCTGGACGGAACCCAATGGCACGCTCCAAAACTTTACTACCTTCTTGGAACTTTATGGCACAACCAATCTGAGCGGAGGCGAAAGCGGCCAGACTGTGGTTACCCTGACTCCCGGCATTCGCACCGGCATCGGTCATAATCAGGTGCTCATGTTCGGCGTGGACTTGCCGGTGAGCCACCCGCGCCCCTATAATTGGACGCCCAGACTCACTTACATCATCAATTTTTAGCGCGTGCATTGTGAAGGCCTAGACGGTCTGCGTCCTTTGCCATGAATGAGATCGTAACGAATCAAGCCCATTGGGTCATTTCCAAATGGGTGAAGATTCCCATGCGTCCGGGAAGGCCAATGCCCGCTTGCGGCCATTTGTCCAGCACCCGCTCCTGGTTGTGCCGCTCTTTTCCGACAGTAATTATAGTTATCCCAGCGGCCATGCCACCCGCTCGGAGTTGGAAGCGCGGATCCTGGGCACCCTGTTTCCCGCGCAAGCAGAGGCCTTGCTCAATCGCGCCCGGCAAATTGCGGATAGCCGGGTGGTCGCCGGGGTTCATTATGCCAGTGACACCGAAGCGGGCTTGACCCTGGGCGACCTGCTGTTTGCCGAACTGAAAGCGACCGACAAATTCAAGCAGGACCTTTCGGCAGCGGCGGCACTGGATATTACAGCGCCAAAATGAGCGACCGCTTCAGGTGTCGGACGGCACGGGTGGGTGCCCCTTTTTACTTACAGTCGCCCCGCTCCCCGCTCGTCCTCCACTGATTATCCGCCGACGTAAAGAGGCGCGGAGGTCCAGGCGGATCGCATCCTGATTTTGCGTTTTGATGTTGCCCGCGCGCGCCGGGCGAATTGCTATCTCAGGCATGTCCTTGTTTCGTGAAGCTGGGCCTGCGGCCGCACGCGCCGCCCCGGCCGGCCCGCTGGTGGACGGTTCCACGCAATTCCTCGCCATCACGCTCCCGCCGCGGGACAGCGTGGCTTACGCCTCGCTCCTGGACTTGGTCAAGGGCGCGGGTTTTCAACTCGAGCCCTTGAACCGCAAATGGTGGCTGCGCGACCGGCATCGCGTGCTCGAGTTTCTCGCGCGCCACCTCCCTGATTTGCGTGGCCGGCACCGCGCGCAATTCACCCCCGGCTTTCAGCACCGCACCGCGCAACTGCAATTCGCGAAATTGACGGCGGACACCAACGGGCGCGACGGCACCTTCGAAGTCGGCCTCGAATTGCACGCACCCGGCGCGGAGGAAGCGGCCTTGCGCGCCGCCCTCGCCCGCGGCCAGGCCTATATCGAGACCCCGCGCGGCCTGGTGCTAATCAGCCCCGATACCGCCCGGCGGCTGGCCGCCGCCCAGCAGGCCCTCGGCGGCCCGGCGGCGGGCGCTGCACCCCTGGCCCGGTTCCGGCGCACCATGACCGCGGCGGAATTACCCGCCGTCGAATCACTGCTCGAATCGCTCGCCGTTCCGTTTGAAACATCGGCCACCTGGAAGTCCCGCAGCGAGGCCCTGCGCAAACTCGACCGGCTGGAGCCGGCGCCGCTGCCTCCGGCGCTCGCCCGGCGGCTGCGCGAATACCAACGCGTCGGCGTGGCGTGGCTCTGGCATCTCTGGAAAAACCAGCTCGGCGGCGTCCTCGCCGACGAAATGGGCCTCGGCAAAACCGCGCAGGCGCTCGCGCTGCTCCATTGTGTCCACCATCCCAATACCCTGGGCGGATTGCCCAACGCGCCCTCTCTGGTCGTGGCGCCCGCCGGCCTGCTTGGCAACTGGCGGCGCGAAGCCGCCACCTGGGCACCCGCGCTGCGCGCCTTCACCCATCATGGCGCGGAACGTTTGACCGGTCCGGAACAGACCTCATCCTACGACGTAATCTTCACTTCCTATGCGACGCTCGCGCGCGACGCCGCCCTTTTCACTTCGGTCGCCTGGGCGGCCGTCATTGCGGACGAAGCCCAGCACGTAAAGAACCGCCGCACCCACGCCGCGCGCGCGTTGCGGGCCTTGCGCGCTCGTTCGCGTTTCGCGCTCACCGGCACTCCGCTGGAAAACAGTTTCGACGACTTGCGCTCGCTCTTCGATTTCATCCTCCCTGGTTATCTTGGGTCCTCCGGCGCCGCGCGCGTGGCGCCCGCTGCTGCCGATCGGGCCGCGGATGACGCCGCCTTGCGCCGCCGCGCCGCGCCCTACGTCCTCCGCCGCACCAAGGCGCTGGTCGCGCCCGAATTGCCTCCGAAAATCGAACAAACTATTTTCTGCGAACTCGAGCCGCGGCAGGCGCAGCTCTATGCCCAAGTGCGCGAACGCGCGCGCGCGGCTTTTTTCCAGCTCGCCATGGGCAATGCGTCCGATGGCCGCCTGCGACTGGCTGCCTTCGAGGAATTGCTCCGCCTCCGCCAGGCCTGCGCCGACCCGCGCCTGCTCGATCCTGAATGCGGGGCGGACGATTCCGCCAAGCTGCGCGCCCTGCGCGAATTGCTTGACGAGGCGGTGGATGGCGGCCATCGCGCGCTGGTTTTTTCCCAGTTTGTGTCCGTTCTGGATTTGATCGAGCCGGCGCTCGCCGAAGCCGGCCTGCCCTGCCTGCGGCTCGACGGCTCGACGCCGCCGCGCGACCGCCTCGCCATCTGCGACCGCTTCAACGCCGACCCGGCGCTTCCTGTCCTGCTCATCTCCCTCAAAGCCGGCGGCACCGGCCTGAATTTGACCGGCGCGGACACAGTCATCCATTTCGACCCCTGGTGGAATCCCGCGGTCGAAGCCCAGGCCACCGATCGCGCGCACCGCCTCGGCCAAACCCGCACGGTCACAAGCTACAAACTCATCGCCGCCGGCACCGTTGAAGAGCGCGTGCTCGCCCTGCAACAATCCAAGGCCGGCTTGCTGGCGGACTTTTTCGAGGAAAGCGGCGCGGCGTTCGAGAAAATTTCCCTGGCCGACGTCCGGCAACTGCTCGAGGAGTAGGTGGAGTATTGTTCCGCCGCAATGATCATCCCTGGCGGCCACGCCTGCGGGATAGTTAAGGATGGAGGATGAGGGATGAAAGATGAATCCAGAGAGACCAACCCGATTCACACGTAGCCGCCGTTTGTTTTTAGAAAGAAAAATCAGCATGCAGCACTGTCTCGTTTCATCTTTCATCCCTCCTCCTTCATCCTTTTCCCAGCCGTTGCTTTTCCTGTTCAAGCTTCCCATTCCCGCCTCTACCTCCTACCTTCTATCTCCTACTCCTGCCCTCCTCTCGTGCCCACTTGGTTCCCCAAACGAAAACGCTGGCGTCTGCTGGGAATTTACCTGGCGCTACTCGCCCTGTCGCATGTCTGGCAGTGGCTCGTGCCGCCCCGCGGCCAACCGCAGCCCGGCCAGGGAGCCGTGCCGGTGCATGTCTATGACCAGGCGGGCAATGCGACGCTGGTGCCCATGTATTACCTGGAATTGGTCCCCCCGGGCAAGCCCGACGCCCCGGTGCTCGTCCTGATCCATGGCAGCCTGCTCAGCGCGCACGGACGCGACCAACTGGTCAACGCCCTGGCGCCCGATTATCATTTGCTCGTGCCGGATTTGCCTGGCTTCGGCGCTTCCGTCGGGTCGGATTTGCCGGACTATTCACTCGACAACTATGCCGAGCAACTGACGGAGCTGCTTGACGCCCTGCATATTGACCGCGCGAATTTCGCCGGCTATGGCATGGGTGGCGCGGTGGCCCTCACGGTGGCCGATACGGCGCCTGAGCGGGTCCAATCGCTGATCCTAATTGATTCGGCGGGCACGACCGAATTCGAATGGCTGGGCGATCCGCGCCTCAATAAGGCCATCTACGGCGCCCAACTCGGCCTCTACAACACCGCCCGCGTGCTGGTGCCGCATTTCGGCCTGCTCGACACCGGCCCGTTCAACCTCGCCTCCGCGCGCATTTACTGGGACGCCAAACAGGAGCATCTGCGCGACATGCTCTGGAAATATGCCGGGCCGATGCTGATTCTCCATGCGCAGGACGACTTCGTGGACACCCTCCAATCGGCCCAGGAAAATAGCCGCCTGGTGCCCCAGAGCACGCTCGTCACCTATCCCGGCGGCCATTGGGCGGGCTTGCGCCATCCCGACTTGATTGTGCCTGCCCTGCACCAATTTGTGGACGCCGCCGACCACGGACTCGCCCCCATCAAAGCATACGCCACTAAAGCGCGTTTGGTTGCCTCCCATCGTCCGGTCGAAATTACCGGGCCGACCAGCCGCACCTACGAGGCGCTGCTCCTGTTTATCCTAGCCGTGCTAACCTTGTTTGGCGAAGACCTCACCTGCATCAGCGCCGGCTTGCTCGTCGCGCAAGGCGTCTTGGGCTATTGGGCGGTGGTGGGCTCCTGCCTGTCCGCCATCCTGGCCGGCAACCTGATGTATTACGTCGTGGGCTGGCGCTATGGGGCGCCGGCGCTCAAGCATCCGTTGTTTTCCTGGGCCATCAAAGAGAGCGACTTGCAACGCATGACGGCGCTCTACCGCCAGCGCGGCACCTGGATCGTATTTGTTTCGCGCTTTGTGCCGGCGAGCCGCCTGCCCGTCTTCATGAGCGCCGGCATTTTGCGCTTTTCATTTTGGCGGATGCTCACGGCGCTCGTGATCTCCAACCTGCTTTTTACGCCACTGTTTATCTGGACGTCCTCGTTGTTTGGCCAGCAGATGTTAAAGATGGCCGAGCATTATGAAAGGGCCGCGCTGCTCGTGGTGGTGGTGACGGTGCTCCTGCTGCTGGCGGCGTTGCACATCGTGCAGCCGCTGTGCACCTGGCGCGGGCGGCGGTTGTGGCGCGCGGGCTGGCGGCAGATGATGCGCTGGGAATTTTGGCCGGCCTGGCAGGTGCAGGCCCCGCTGCTGCCGGCCTTGTGGCGACTGGCGCGCCAGCACCACGGCGCCCTCGTTTTTACCTGTGCGAATCCCGGCCTGCCCTCCGGCGGGTTTGTCGGGGTGCCGAAGAGTGTCTATTTGCGCGCGCTGGCCGGCGCGGGCGTAGCGCTCCCGCGTTGGACACTGCTGCCCCCCGCCTCGGTGGATTCCCCCATCAAGGCCGATCTGCGGGCCACGGATCTTGATGCCTGGATGGCCCAGCAAGGCCTGGCGTGGCCGGTCGTGCTCAAGCGCGACGTGGGCGGCCTGGGCCGCGGTGTGCGGGTTTGCCGCCAACACGAGGAGGCGAAGCGCTTTTTTCGCGAGAACCTCGGCGCGGTCGTCGCCCAGGAATTTGTGCCCGGCGTCGAGTTTTCCATCTGGTTCGCGCGCGACCCCGGCGCGCCCGCCGCCCGCGTGCTGGCGGTGGCCGAAGCGCGGTTTCCCTCCGTCACGGGCGACGGCCGGAGCGCGCTGGACCGGCTGATCCTGGCCGACGACCGGGCCTTGTGCAGCGCGCGCATTTTTTTCACCAAGTTTGCCGCGCGCCTGGCCGACATTCCCCCGGCGGGCGAAGTGATTGTGCTCTCGGAAGTGGCGCAACCCGGTGACGGTGCCTACGCGCTCGACGCCACCGCCGACCTCTCCACCCCCGCCCTCGCTGTAGTGGCGGACGCATTCAGCCGGGCGGTCGGCGGATTTCATTTCGGCCGGGTCACCGTGCGCGCGCCGGCGCGGGAGGAGGTGCGCGCGGGGAGAAATTTGCGCGTCATCAGCGCGGCGGGCGTCAAGGCCGCCGGCTCCGCCATCCGCGATCCGCGGAGCACAATGGCCATTGCCCACCGGCAAACCATCCGGCAATGGGAGAGTTGTTTCGCCATCGGCGCAGTCCAGCGTGCGCAAGGCGCCCAGCCGCCGCCCTGGCGCACCGTTCTGCGCGATTGTGTCCGGGCGCGCATTGGCGGGTAGGAAATATATTTCTGAATGCTGAGTGCTGAATTCTGAATGAAGAATTCCGCCTGCTGACTCCCTTCTGATACCACTACTCAATCGCTTATGGACTATATGGACTGGATGGACCGTAGGGAACGGCTTCAACAGAAGTCCAAAAGCGTCATGGAATTGGCATGACGCAATGGGTCTCCATTAAACTTTAGGGTCCATGGCCGGTTTGAGCCCAATAATTTTCCGCCATCAGCATTCAGAATTCAGCATTCAGAATTCATCACCCCCCATGCGCCCTCTTTCCATCCTCTTTGCCCCTTTCGGCAGCGAGGGCGACGTGCGGCCCGTCCTCTGGCTGGCGGGCGGCCTCGCCGCGCGCGGCCACCGAATTTCGTTCATTATCACACCTTATTATAAAAACCTTGTCGAGTCGCGCGGCTGGCGCGCGCTGGACGTGGGCACGGCGGAGGCATTTGCGGCCACTTTGCGTGACCCGCGCCTGTGGGCGCCGCGCCGCGGTTCCGAGCTGGTGCTGGACCACATGGTCGAAGCACTGCCGCGCTATGCGGATGTGCTAACCCGTACTCAAACCTCGTTTGATTTGGTCATCGGCACCACACTGGCCACCGGCGCCTTCACCTGGGCGGAGCAAAACCGCATTCCGCGCCTGATGCTGCACCTGCAGCCCTTGTGCTTGCGCAGCCTGGAGGACTGCCCGCTGTTTTTGGAGGAGCTGGAGTGGCTGGATCGCGCGCCCAAGCTGGCGCGGCGGACGCTGTTCTGGCTGACCGACCAGGTCCTCGCGCGAAAAATGTTTCCGGCGATTAACGCCCATCGCGCGCGCCTGGGCCTGCCGCCCTTGCGCCGGATTGACGATGACCTTTGGCACGGCGCGGACGGCGTGGCCGCGCTGTTTCCCGATTGGTTCGCCGCGCCGCAGCCGGACTGGCCGCGCCATCTCCGCCAATTTGGTTTTCCGCGCGAAGCCGCTTCCGAGTCGCCGCCGCCGCTGCCGCCGGAGTTGGAAAGTTTTCTTGCCGCCGGCCCGCCGCCGATTTTGTGGACGCATGGGTCGGCCAATCTGGACACCCAAAAATTCGCCGCCATCGCGCGGGAAGCCACCGCGAATCTCGGCGCGCGCGGCGTCCTCGTTGGCCCGGCCACGGAGGAAGTTCCGGCGACGGACAATTTTTTGCCTGTGCGGCCATGGCCTTTCGCCCAGATTTTTTCCCGCTGCGGCGCGGTGGTGCATCATGGCGGCATCGGCACCTCGGCGCAGGCGCTGGCCGCCGGGGTCCCGCAACTCATCGTCCCGCGCGCGCACGACCAGCCCGACAATGCCCGCCGGCTCGAACGCCTCGGCGTGGGCGCGCGCTTGCGCTATGATAAATTAACCGCGCCCGCCGCCGTGCAAAAATTGCGGGCGCTGCTGTCATCTCCCACGACGCGCGCGGCCTGTGCGCAATGGCGGGAAAAAATTCTCGTCCCAAATTTTCTCCCCGCGCTCTGTGATTGGGCGGAGGAGATGGCTGCGAGGAAAGTGCCTTAGTGCTTAGTTTTCCAGTGCTTGGTGATTTGCTTTTTTCGTGTGCGGCTTTTCTGTGTGCCACTTCTCAATCGTTGATGACTATATGGACTGTATGAACCGTATGGAACGGCTTCGACTGAAATCCAGAAGCGTGATGGAATTGGCATGGGCGCATCTCGGTTTTTGGACAGTGATTTTGCCTCGCGAAGCGAGGCTCCGAACTTAGAGCTTATCCGTAAATAAAAGTTGTTCGTCTGCAAACAATAAGCGCGCTGGCGAGACAGAGCAAGGCTTCGTGGGAGGCGGCGGTTTTCTCAAACCGCACGAGGAGTTTGCGGTAGCGGTTGAGCCAGGAAGCGGTGCGTTCCACCACCCAGCGACGGGCTTGGCCGGTGGATCGGCGCGGGGCTGGTTTGGCTCCGCGGGCAGGCACATGCGGACGGTAGCCGTATTGGCGCATGGTGCGCAGGCCCGGTTTCCCCCAGTAACCCTTGTCGGCACACAAATGGGCCGTGCGCCGGTCGTGGCGCTGGCGCAACGTGCGGCGCACCAGCGTCACGTCGTGTTCATTGGCCCCGGCGACGATGAGCGACAGCGGGACGCCACGGGCGTCCACCAGCACGCTGCGCTTGCTCCCATTTTTTTCCCCGGTCGGTGGGGTTGGCTCCCACCGCTTCGCGCGCCAGAGGGGCCTTGACCAGGGAGCCATCGATGCTTTGCCACCGCCACGCGATGCCCTCCAATTCATCGTAGTCGGCCAGACCGGCCCGCCACAACGCCTCGAAGAATCCGGCGGCGTGCCACTGCTGAAAGTATTTGTGCACGGAACTGGCGCTGCCATACCGGGCCTTGGACAGCGCTTTCCACTGGCAACCCGTGCGCAGCACGTAAACCACCGCCTCGAAGATGCGTCGAGGCGCGAGGGCCTTGCGGCCCGCGCCTGCGGCGCGACGGTAGCGCCCGCCCGCCTTCCGGCCGGCGCGCGCGGGAACCAAAGGCTCGACTTTGGCCCAGAATTCATCAGAGATTTCCCAGGAGGATAGTCGCGGCATCCCCGCAGTTTATCCCGCCGCCTTCTCAACGCAATCCTTATTTACGGATAAGCTCTTAGTCGTGGACTGAAGTCCACGGCTAATTTCGAGTTGTCACTCCGTGACTGCATAAAAACTGAGATGCGCCCAATTGGCATTACTCCCGCCAGAAACATTCGACAAACTTCGGAACATCCACTAAACACTACTACACTAAGCACTAGAAACTCCACCCCCATGTCCGCCTACCCGGCCACTTTGCCCGCCAGCGGCGCGTATGCGCCGTTGATGACGACCTACCGGCCGCCGTCGGTGCGGCGCACGGATTGGATCAATCCCCTGGTCCTGCTGGTGCTGGCGACGATGGGCGTTTTTTTCATTAAGTCTGCACAGGCACATGACCCGAACGGCACGCAATGGCTGCACCAGCTGGTCTGGTTGGTGCTCGGTGCGGCCCTCTATATCGCCATTGCCGCGTTTGATTATCACTTGTGGATGAAATACGCCTGGCTGGTGTATCTTGGCAGCATTGTGCTTCTTTTGCTATTGTGGACGCCGTTAGGTGACGCCGGCTCGGAGCGGACCCACGCGCGGCGCTGGCTGGGAATCGGTTCGTATACCATTCAGCCTTCGGAGTTTGCAAAAGTTGGTGCGATCGTCATGCTGTCCTTTTATCTGGATAAATGGAAGCTAGGCGGTTTGCGCGCTTCCCTCGCGATGCTCGGCAAACTCGCCGTCATTGTGGGCGTGCCTATGGTCTTGATTTTTTTGCAGCCGGACTTAGGCTCTAGTCTGGCCTTGTGCCCCACGGTGTTCGCCCTCCTATATGTTTCCAATTTATCGGCACGATTTTTCGTGACGGTCTTTTTGCTGTTTTTGGCGGGGGCCTTCGTCTTGGGCACGGACATCAAACACTACGAAAATTTTTTGCAAGCGAACCACTACACCCCGCAGGACGACCACGGCCAGCATGAAACCGGCAAATATGAAAAACTGTCGTGGCTGCCGCTGAAAGATTACCAGCGCGACCGCATCGCGTCCTTTTTGGACCCCGAGGCGGTGGGCCCGTTGGGCATTGGGGTGACGTGGAACCAGAAGCAGTCGCTCATTGCGGTGGGGACGGGCGGTTTGACGGGCAAGGGTTACGAACAAGGCACCCAGGCCCGCCTCGGCTACCTCCCCTCCAAAGTGGCGACGAGTGATTTTATTATGGCCGTCTTCCTTGAGGAGACGGGTTTTGTCGGCGGCCTGGCCGTGATCGGCCTATACGCCATCCTGTTGGGCAACACTTTGCGCATCGCCTGGCTCGCGCGCGACCGGTTTGGACAACTGTTGTGCGTGGGCGTGGCGGTGCTGTTTATGGTGCATGTGTTTGTGAACATCGGGATGGTGCAGGGGCTGGTGCCGGTCAAAGGCATTCCACTGCCGCTGTTCAGCTACGGAGGTTCCTTCGTGCTGGGCTGCTGCATTCTCATGGGTTTGGTGCAAAGCGTTTACCGTCACTGCCGCGAGGCCGTCTGACATTATAATGCCGCGAGCCAACCCTCCCCTCCTGATTTTCAACCAACCCATTCACCATGCCAGAACACGATGCCCCCCACCCCGCGGATGCCGCGGACGAACTTTACGAAGGTCATGAATCCGCCGATGCCCCCGCGCGCGAGCGCCCGGCCCCGGCCAGCACCGGGCTGTCGCCCGAGGACCAGATGCGCCAGCGCCCGGACGAACCGGACCCGGAGCTGATCCCCACTGGCGAACTGCGCGACGAGGCCCGCCTGCGCGCCAAAAAATCCCGCCCGCTGCTCAAACGCATCATTGATACTTTTCGCGGCGAGGAAAACCGCGCCTACCGCGAGCTGATCATCAACGCTGAGCCGCTCGAAAAGCGCGTTGCGCTGCTGGTGGACGGCGTGCTCGAAAAATATGAAGTCGAGCGCAAGGGCGAAAACCGCCTCGTCAGCGCCGTCTTCAAAGGCCGCATCCAGAACCTCGAAGCCGGCCTCAAAGCTGCGTTCGTGGACATCGGCCTGCCCAAAAACGCCTTCCTGCATTATTGGGACATTCTCCCCGCCGCCAACGACAGCGCCGTCGAAATCGTCCGCGAAAACCAGTCCGAGGAACAACGCCGCCGCGCGGAGAAAATCTCGCTCAAGGACATCCCGCGCCTTTACCCAATCGGCACCGACATCGTGGTGCAGATCACCAAGACGCAAATCGGCACCAAAGGCCCGCGCACGACGACCAACATCGCCCTGCCCGGCCGCTTCGTCGTGCTCATGCCCTTCTCGGGCGGCTGCGGCATCTCGCGCAAAATCGAGGACCGCCGCGAGCGCGAACGCCTCAAAAAAGTGCTGCGCGACCTGCAGATTCCCGAAGGCATGGGTGTCATCATCCGCACCGCCGGCGAAGGCAAGAAGACGCGCTACTTTGTGCGCGACTTGTATATGCTGCTCAAGTGCTGGGAGGAGATGCAGGAAAAGATGAAGTCCCCCAAGCCCGTCATGCTCTACCAGGAGCCGGACATCATCGAGCGCACCATCCGCGACTTCCTGACCGAGGACATTGACCGCGTGCTGGTGGACAACGACAAGGACTACGAGCTGATGCTCAAGCTGGTCGGCGAAATCTCGAAGAACTCGATGAAGAAAATCCAGCGCTACCGCGAAAGCGTGCCCATCTTCGAGCGCTACAACATTGAGCGGCAAATCGAACAGACCTTCCAACGCCGCGTGCCGCTGCCCAGCGGCGGCGAAATCGTCATCGAGGAGACCGAGGCGCTCGTGGCCATTGACGTGAACACGGGCGGCCATAAAGGCTCGAAGGACGCGGGCAACTTTATCACCCAGGCGAATCTCGAGGCCGCGAGCGAGGCCGCGCGGCAAATCCGCCTGCGCAACATCGGCGGCCTGATCATCCTGGACTTCATTGACATGAAGCGCCCGCGCGACCGGCAGGCCGTGTATAACCGGATGCGCGAGGAAATGGAAAAGGACAAGGCCAAGAGCCACGTCCTGCCCATCTCGGCCCTTGGCATCATGCAGATGTCCCGCCAGCGCCACGAGCAGTCCATGACCTCGGGCATTTACACCGGCTGCCCGTATTGCCACGGGCGCGGCATCGTGAAAAGCCCGCGCTCGATGAGCGTCGAGATTCAGCGGCGCCTGCTCTCGCATGTGCGCCGGCTGCGCACCCGTTCCGAAAACCAGGGCCGCGAGCTGCGCTTCCGCATCCTCCTGCACCCGGCCAATCTCGAGCGCCTGCGCACGGAGGACGAACAACACCTGCTCGACTTCGAGCAGGCCTACCACGTCAACCTCGCCTTCCGCGCCGACCCCTCCTACCACGTCGAAAACTTCAAGCTGCTCGACGCGGACACGGGGGCGGAGTTGCGGTGAAACCGCGAATTCGCCTGCCCCAGCCGATACTTGACAAACGATAAAACGTCACGTAACGTTTTATCATGGCGGGGATATCGCGTGACTTGATTATGCGGGCGTTGCGGCGGCTGGGCGAACTCGCCCTCGCCGAGGGCTTGACGCTGGAGTTGTGCCTCTACGGCGGCACCGCCCTCATGCTGGCTTATGGCAACCGCGCCGCGACCCGGGACGTGGATGCTTCCATAAATCCACGCGAACACGGAATGCGCCTGGCAAAAATCGTTGCCGTCGAGCTGGGCCTCCCGGATGACTGGCTCAATGACCAGATGAAGGTCTTTTTTGCACCCATCGGCGCCCGGCGCGCGCTGCCTTTGGACATACCCGGACTAAAGCTGTATATTGCAACCGCCAGTTATTTGCTGGCGCTTAAAGCCCTCGCCTGCCGCCTGCCCAATCCGCGCCGCCGGGGCGACTTGGAGGATTTGAAATTTCTCATCCACAAAATGGAAATCACCTCGCTGGACGAAATCCAGCGCCACATTGACCGATTCTATCCCGACGACGTGCCGACGCCGGCCCAACAGGAAATCATGAAAGGCATTATTGAGGAGGTGGCCCGTGAACGTAAAAAATGAATATCGCTATCGTCCCCGGTTTAAACCGGAAAAAGACCGCGAGCACCGCCGCCCCTACACCTTAAAGGAAGCGGCGGAGTGGTCCCGCACGCCGGATGAGTTCGGCTTGAACACGGGCGATTGGGAACATGAAATCACCCGACGGATAACCAGCCGCCCCGAGCTGGCTGCGCGCCTGGCGGAAGCGCCGCCACTCCTCGCCGGAAAATTCCCCGAGGGCGATGTTTACGACGCCTACATGGCCGCGCTCGCGGAATGGCTCTCCGACCGCAATCACATCCCGCGGCCGGAATGGGTGTATGACAAACGCCGCATGGCGCGCGAGCCGTGGTTTTCGACGCCGACCTACGCGACCCTGCTCGTGCATACGCCCGCTTCGTTCAAGCAACGCAACATCTTCACCATTCCCGAACCGCTCTTCCGCCCGCGCGCGGGCCGGCCCAAGGCGCCGGAGTGGGAGAAGCGCGAGAAGGCCGCGCTACGCCAGAAGCGCTACCGCGACCGCGTCAAGGCGCTCCTTAAAAAAGCGCGCGCTAAAAAATAGCGACGTTTGGCCGTCGGCGCGGTTTAATCGGTCATCCCGTCCCCCCCGCCGCCTTCGTCCTTCCGTTGCCCGTCTGCTTTCGTCATGCTTGCCCCGATTATGAAAGCCCCGGAAGAGATTGCGGTCAAAGGCGCCGAGGCCGGGGGCATCGCCGGCTTGTTCATCGGCGTGGCCAACGCGGTCTGGACCTGGCAGCTAAACGGCGCGGGCTGGATCACCCTGATCGAGGTGGCACTGCAGGTCGTGCTCTGGACGTTTGCCGGCGTGCTGCTCGGCGGCGGGGTGGCGTGGCTCGTCCTGTGGATGGCCGGGCGCAAATTTGGCGCGGGCGCGGCAACGGGCGCGAACCCGGGCGCCGACCTTGTTTTATTCAAATCGAATTCCTTGCGCTGTCTCGAAGCCGAGACGCATAAAAGCTACCTCGAGATCACCGGCCATGTGGCCGCCGTGGACGTGCATCTGGACGCCGCCGAGCAGGAATTTGCCGAAGGCGCCTTTGCCCCGTTTTGGGACGAGGTCGAGCACGCCGCCAACGAACTCGCGGCCTATAAAAACGAAGTCGAGCACCTGCGCCGCAGCGTCCACGCCTATCAGGACGAGGCCGTTGATCTGGAAAAAATCACCGGCGCGGCCCCCGAGCTGAATTTCCCGCGCGACCAACTGCCCGACGCCCGCCCCGCCGCTGCGCGCTTCGCCGCCATCGTGCGCAAGGCGCAGACGAATTTCCAGTTCGCGGTGATCTTCGAGCAACGCAAAACGAACCACCTGCTCCATTCCGGCTTCGGCACGCTCGGCGCGGCCATCCACACCCTCGGCGAATCCATCAACCACTCCCTCGACACGCTCACCCAGACGCTCAGCACCAAGTCCATTGGCTGGTCGCCGAAAAAGGCCCTCGAGCGCCAGTTCATGAAAAATTCCGCCGACCCCCAGCAAGAGCAAGCGGACCGCATTGAACGCATTCACCATCACGGCAAGCCGGGGCTTTGACTAAACCGCAGGCTTGCCCCGGGGCGGCCGGGTGTTTAGCAAGTAACCCAGCACTAGGAACTAGAACACCAAGAACTAGCGCACCAGAAAACTTCCCCCCATGCCCCATCGCGTCCTCATCCTCGGCGTCAACGGTTTCATCGGCAACAGCCTCACCTGGCACATCCTCAACACCCACGACTGGGAGGTGTATGGCATGGACATGGCGGCGAACAAGCTGGAGCACTGCATGGAGCACCCGCGCTTCAAGTTCTTCGAGGGCGACATCACGATCAACAAGGAGTGGATCGAATACCACGTCCGCAAGTGCGACACGGTGGTGCCCCTCGTCGCCATCGCCACGCCCGCGCTCTACGTCAAGGACCCCATCCGCGTTTACGAACTGGATTTCGAGGCCAACATCGAGATCGTGCGCAAATGCGTCAAGCACCGCAAGCGCCTCGTGTTCCCCTCGACCTCTGAGCTTTACGGCATGTGCCCGGACAAGGAATTCGACGAATACACCAGCAACCTCGTCCTCGGCCCGATTCCCAAGCAGCGGTGGATTTATTCGTGCATCAAGCAGCTCCTTGACCGCGTCATCTACGCCTACGGCGAGACGGTGGGGCTGGACTACACGCTCTTCCGCCCCTTCAATTTCGTAGGCCCCAAACTCGACGACATCAACGAGCCGAAGGAAGGCTCCTCGCGCGTCGTCACGCAATTCCTGCACAACGTGATTCACGGCCGGCCCATCAAGCTCGTGGACGGCGGCCACCAGCGGCGCTCTTTCACCTTCATTGACGACGGTGTGGACGCCATCACGCGCATGATCGAAAACAAAAACGGCTGCGCCTCGAAGAAAATCTTCAACGTCGGCAACCCGAAAATGGATTTCTCCGTGCGCGAACTCGCGGAAATGCTCCTCGACCTCATCGCCAAATACCCCGGCTACAAGGACGTGAAGAAACGCATCAAACTCGAGGAAGTCACCAGTTCCGAATATTACGGCGCGGCCTACCAGGACGTGACGCACCGCGTGCCCTCCGTCAAGGAAGCCGAAAAGCATCTCGGCTGGAAACCGACGACGGACCTGCGCACGGCGCTCAAGCTCACGCTCGACTACCATCTGCTGCACAAGGACTACGAATTGAACAAAATGCAGACTCGGTGAGTGGCCTGCTCAATTCGTCAGTTCCGCCGACAAGTCGAAGTGCTCGAAGGCGTGGCCGAGGATATAAATTGCGGTGGCGCCCTCAATGGCCAGCACGGCGGCCCCGGCCAGCGCGCCGAGCGGCACGGCCACGGTCGGGCCGACCACCAGGCCGACGAGAAAAAATACCAGCCAAAAGATCAGCCCCGCGGGCAACACGGCCACGAACAGGACCACCATCTGGCCGAAGACCAGGATGATGTTTTGCCCGAAGTTCTCGATGCCGCGCGGCGCGTTCTTGTCGAACCGCACCCAACTCGGCATCACCAGCGCCACGGCGTTCGGGATGATGAGCATGACCAGGTCAACCGCCGGGGCGACGAGGGCGGCGGCCAGCGCAAGGCTCACGCGCAAGCCCAGCGGAACCCCCGCCCCGGCCGGCCCGCCACCCTGAGTGAGCAGGCTGGCGGCCCCCAGGATGAGCAGCCATTGCCCCACCGTTAAAATGACCACGGGCGCGAGCAGCTCGCCGAGCACCACTTGCCAGCCGGGCAGCGGGTAGAGTTTGAGTTGGTCCATGAGGCGGATGTCCATGCGAAAATCCATGCGCAACAAATTTTGCCCGATGAACATGCTCACCATAAACAACATCAAGCAGAGCACTCCGGCGAATTGCGCCGCGTTGGCGTTGCCCCGCCCTGGGTGCAGCATCGTGACAACGACGAAGCCAATTAATCCCAGGCGCAGCAGCATTCGCGGGGAAAAGAAGCTCCCGGCCAGGATCAAATTCTTCCACAAAAACGCCACCGACGGCAGGCCGAGGGGGGCGAGCGGGAAGGGCGCGCGCCGCGCTTTGGTCGGCGTCAGGCCGCGGCCGCGCCACTCCCGCATGGCCGCGATGCGCGTCGCCAGTGTTTGCGAGTAAGCCAACGACGCCTCCTCGAACGCGACATCCGCGCGCATCACGAGGATATAGTGCAGCGCCAGGATCGCCAGCGCCGGGCCAAACGCGAGGAGGAAGGACCCGGCGTCCGGCGCGAAATAGGGCCGCACCACCAGCCGGAAGGGGTAAAGCAGATACGGCGTGACGCCGGCGGAAAGGATGGTCCGCATCCAGGCTACCACCTCGGTGAAGCTGGCATTATCCGGCGGCGGGCCGGGCCAGCTCCGCCAACTTGTCACAACCACCGCGCCCAGCGCCACCGCGAGGCCGGTCAAAATTATCGCGCGCCGCTTCCAGTTGGTGATGCCGCGGTCGAACAGCATCGAGCGCGCGAACGAGGCCGCGATCAGGTTCAAATTCAACGTCGAGAGGATGACCCACCAGCCCAGCACGGAAATCCAGACGTGGCCGCCGTAACGCCAGCGGCCCAAAATGAGGGTGAGGAACAGCGTGGAAAACAAAATGCCAAGCTGCGAGCGCACCAGCTTGTAGTGGATCAGCCCGCGGCGGGTGATCGGTGCGGGAAACAAAAAAGCCACCTCCGCCTCGGAAAACGCCAAGGCCGCGCGCTCGTTGGGCAGCAGCCAGCCCAGCAGCATGAAGCCCAGCAGGAACACCGCGGCGACGGACTCCAACCCCGCGGCCAGCGCCGAGCCGGCCAGCAGCGAATTCGCGGGGTCGGCGCGAACCGAACCCAGAAAAACGATCCAGGAGAAATAAAACACGAAATACGCCCCGCCAATGATGGCGCCAATCAAGTATTTCGGATGCTTGAGCCGCCCCAGCCGCGCGCGCAGGCGGTTGCGGATCGAGTTAATTTGCAGGTAGAACAGCGCGGAAATCATGAGGGGAGGATGGGCGGTGGCACCACGGGCGGATTTTCGGAACCGCCGGGCGGCGGCGCGGGCGCGTCGCCGGTGGCGCTGAAAAAGATGTCCTCCAGATTCGCGTCCGGCTGCGTGGCGAAGCGCCGGGTGATTTCCGCCATCGAGCCGTGCGCTACCATCTGGCCGGCTTTGAGAATGAGGATGTGCGTGCAGATTTCCTCGACGAGGTGCAGCAGGTGCGAACTTAAAATGACAGCGCCACCCTCGCGCGCGCGCTGGGTGATGGAGGCCTTCATCTTGCGGATGCCCAGCGGGTCGAGGCCGGTGAGCGGCTCGTCAAAATACATGGCCTTGGGCGAATGGAGCAGGCCACAGGCGATGGCGAGTTTTTGCTTCATCCCGCGCGAGAGTTCGGCGGGCAGGGCGTCGCGCTTGTCCGTCAATTCCAGCTCGGCCAGCAGCGCCTCGCCGCGCGGCGCGTAATCGGCGACTTGGTAAATCCGCGCGATGAACACCAGGTGCTGCCAGACGGTCAGGTAATCGAACAGCCGCGGTTCGTCCGGAAAAAACGCCAGTTGCGCCTTTGCGCCAATCGGGTTTTGCGCGAGGTCGCACCCGTTGATCACGATGCTGCCGCGCGTCGGCGGGATCAGGCCGGCGAGGCAGCGCAGCGTAGTCGTCTTGCCCGCGCCGTTGGGGCCGACCAACCCCATCACTTCGCCGGCACGCACAGTGAACGACAAGCCGTTGACGGCCACAAAGGCGCCGTAGAGTTTGGTGAGGCCGGCGATTTCAATCATAGGGTGAAAAAATAGGGAGGGCGGCGCTCAATTGGAGGGCGGCGCCGGCTTCGGTGGCGCGGGCAGGCTTTGTGCGCCGAGAAAAGGCGAGAATGAGCCCGCCTCCGGGGTCTGCATGGGCGGGGGGGCGGGTTCGGGCGCGGAAGTGGGCGCGGGTGGCTTCGGCAGCGCGGGTAGGGGCGTAGCCGTCGGCGTCGGCACCGGGCTGTCCGTCTGCGCTGTCACTGTCGGTGACTGGTGCGGCTGCGGGCGGTAAACTGGCGCGGCGCTCAAGCCCGGCGGCAGCGGTGGCGCGTCCGGCTCAACCGGCGCGCGGACGAGCGCGGGGGGCGCAACGGGACCGGAATCACCGGCGATCGAATAGTGGATAGCCTGCTCCAGACTCACGGCAAAGGTCACATCTGTTTCCGTCATGCCGGCCATGATGTCGCCCGACTGGCCCTGATGGTCCACCAGGACGCTTTGCTTCAAATCATATTGGCCCGGCCCGGGCTTCAGCGGCGCCGTTACCGTCAGCTTGAAACTCACCAAGGAAGGCCGCGCGTGGATGCTGGGCAGAAAAGGCGGTTTCACATCGCCCAGGGTATATTCGCTATGGACGATGCCGCGCGGGGCGCCCGAACTGTCGGAAATCACCTTGAGAAACGACACGCCACCCGCCACCCCACGCACTCCCGGAAACAGGTCGGCCAGATCCGAATTCAGCATGGCCTTTTCATTGACCGGCCATTCCGCGCCGGCAGCCACCGGGTTGGGCGGCCCGAGCCAATCGTTGCTCGTGCTGCGTTCGTCCCCCATCGGAATGAGGACGCTCAGCCGGGCCGCAAGTTGCGCGCTGGGTGCCTGGCCATTGATGGCGAACGCGATTTGCCCGTCCTTTTGCTTCCGCGCGCCAATGATGGAGGCGGCGGGAATGAGTTCCTGCACATGGCCGGCATTGTCCACCACGACACAACGCGTGACGAGGAACTCCGCTTCACGCAACGAACCGTTTTTGAAGACTTCCCGCGCCAGCGCCAGATCGGCCGAAAACCGGACGACAAAGTCGTCCTGGGCATTTTCCACATCGTCGTTGCGCAAATCGGGGCCGCTCGCCTGCACCCGGCGGTTGGCCTTGTCCACGCGCATCAAGCTCTGGTAGGTGGCGTTCGCGCTATAGCTGAAGACCTGCCCGGCGGTGAATTGGGGACCCAATTGCGGGCGGTATTTTTCACCCGCGGGCGCATTGTCCGCCGCGGCCAGCAGCCCTGCGGCGGCGAACGCGGCGCAGGCGAGAATCACTCCGGGGCGCAATCGGTGCATGGGCGGGGTGGGGCATTCTGCCCACTGGCCGTCATTTTGGAAAGGCTAAACCAACTCCTTCCCCGGCGCGCGCCTAAAGATAGGTAACGACCGAAGTCTTTTTCTGTTCGCCGCTGGTCGATATCTTCAGTTGAACGCCCTGCTGGTCGCCATGGGCATCCAGCTTTATCGTCATGCTGGTGCTTTCCTTGTCGGTGCCTTTGGGGACGGCGGGTATGGTGCCGTCAATTTGCATCGCGCCGCTGGAAGAATCAATCGTCATCGTCACGCCCGGGGGCAGGGGCGGCTTGACTCCATCCAATTTGACCTGGCCGGAAACCGTGATGACCTGGCTGTCACCCGTGCCGGTGAGACCGTCCAGCTTCATGGTGCCGTTGATGGCCGCGACATCACCAATCTCTTCCTTGAAGGAGGCAATCAAAGCCGCCGAATCCACCGGCCAGGTATCGCCGATGGCCACGGGCGCCTTTGGCCCAAACAAGGTTTGGTCAGTGTGTTTTTCGTCGCCCAGGTCAAAAACATCGCGCAAAACTTTTGCAATGCCGACATCGGCGGGCTGGTCGTTGACCGTGACGCTGGCGTCGGTGCCGGTTTTTGCCACCACGATTTTGGCGCCCGCTGCCGGCAGGTTGGGCAGGGCGGTCTTGTCGTTCGTGGCCGTGATGCTCTTGAGCGTGAGGGCGATTTTCTGGGGGCTGCCATTGGGATACACCGCCAGGATTTCGCCATCCGCCTCGATGTGCGCCGACATCTCCGTGTTCTGGTTCTGGTCTTGGGGCGTGGGCATGCCGGGAATGGTGATCGCAATTTTGGTTTGCTCGGAATGGGACAAATCCGTGACCACGGAAAATTTCTGGCCCACTTTGAATGCCGGGCTTAAAGCAATCGTATAGGTCTTCGGGGTGGCGGGAGCGGCGGGTTCGTTGCTCTTCGAACAACCCACCAGCGCCGTCAAAGCCAGCACGGAGGTGAGGGTGGAAAGGCGGAAGGGTAGCGACATGGGGAACGAAGGCTGAGACCACCCCCCCGCCACTGTCAACCCCATACTATCCTATCTCCCCGTCCCGTCCCCTCCGGGAGGCTTCCCCTCGCTGTCCAACATTCCATTTTACGCGCCGGCGGGCAGCGCCAGCGCCTGCGCATGGATGTAATCAAGATGCGCCCGCGCGGCCTGTAATTCTTCCGCGATTTGGCGGCGCCATTCGGACAGGGTCTCGCGGGTCACGTCCATTTTCCCGCGCGCGGCCACCTGCAATTCGGCGATGCGCTCGGAGAGCCGCTTTGAAATCTGCTGCACCGCTTCAATGGAATGGGCGACCAGTTCGCGGGCCTGCACGGACATCGGCGTCGAGATCTTTTCCAGGTGCGTGTCAATCTGGTAACGCGCCTCGGTCAATTCCGCGAGGAGGATGCGCGAGGCGGGCACGCGCCGCAGGTCGCTGGTCAGGCCGAGTTTGCTGAGGGTCCAAATCGTCCACTTGGTCGGGTCGAACTGCCAGAACTTCACGCCGTTGCGGTAGTCGTGCTGGAACTCGTGGTGGAAATTGTGGTAGCCTTCGCCGAAGGTCACGAGGGCGACGAGGCCGCTGTCGCGCGCGCTGCACTTGGTCGAATAAGGCCGGCGGCCGACGCAGTGGCAGACGGAGTTGATGCAAAAGGTGCTGTGTTGCACACAGACGATGCGCAGCACGCCGCCAATCAGAAAACCGCCCAGCGCCTGAATGCCGACTTCCGCAGCCGTGCCGTAGTGGAACCAGCCATAGAGCGCGCCGAGCAGCGTGGGCAGGCCGAAGCCAACCACAACGCCGATCAGGTTCGTCCAACGATGCTGCCAGAGGACGAGTTTGTCCTTCCACAAATCCGGAATGTTGTCCTGGGGCGGCTCGGGGCGCAGCTTGAACATCATCCAGCCCATGTGGGCATACCAGAAACCCTTGGTGATGTCGTAGGGGTCTTCGTCCTCGTCCACATGCTTGTGGTGGTTGCGGTGGTCGCTGACCCAGTCAATCGCGGAGTTCTCGAAGGAGGCCGAGCCAAAAATCAGCACCAAAAGCCGGATGGGCATTTTGGCTTTGAAACTCAGGTGCGCAAACAACCGATGGTAGCCAAAGGTGATGGACAGGCCCGTCGCAATGTAAAACGCAAAGAAGAGGCCGACCAGAAACCAATTCAGGCCGAAGTGCCAGATATACCACGGAACCGCGGTGACGGCGATGGCCAGGGTGACAATCAGGAAGGTGCTGGTTACCCAGATGACCCGGTCGAAAGGGATACGTTTGAACATAAGAAGGGAAGGGGGGTGCCTTGAATTATCGGCAGGTTGGGTCGCAGGATAATTTCCGGACGAGTCTTTTTTGGCGGATTGCAACCCAAAGGCAAGCGCCGAAAACACGAATTTCTTGAGCAAGACAGATTTCAGCGCTGCTTGCAATGCTTATTACCCGAGGTCATTTTGCCCCCGCTCCAAATTCCAGCGGGAGGCACTTTGCGACGGCGGTTTTTGGCCCGCCCGGCCAAATTTGCCGCTTTGCGGGAGAAAGAATTAAAAACTTTAATTTCAAACATCTCATTACTGATTAACGACTTATTGATTTATGAACAAATTCCCCCGGCATTTTTGAACGAAACGGTCTCGACGGCGTCTCTCTCTTTAGAACGCGGTTGGCTTACTTAGTCCGATTGCGATCTGGTTTCAGTTCAGTTTGTGGTTCGATTTAGGTTCAGGCACGGCCCCTCGTCTGAGGGGCCGTGTTTGTTTTTAGGGGTAAAGGAATGGAAGATGGAAAAAGGAAAATGGAAAAAGCCAGACCCTGTGAAGCGGCAGAAGTAGGTGTTTGGACGCATAACGTCTTGATTTTGAGGGCTTGGTTCGTGTTTTCCCTCTTCCATTTTCCATCTTCCATTCATTAGACTGCGCCATGCTCCGCGTGTTCCATCCCGGTCCCTGGCCCGCCGTGGGCGGGGAAATCCTCCTCGCCGCCGCCGAATCCAGCCACCTCGTCCGTGTCCGCCGGGCGCGGGCGGGTGAAATCGTGGAAGTGCTTGATGGCCGGGGCGGCGTGGCGACGGGCGCGTTGCTGGGCGAGGATGCCAAGGCCGCGCGCGTGCGCGTGGATAAGATCACGCGCCAGCTTGCGCCTGTGTCGCGCGTGCTCGCGGTCGGCCTGCCCAAGGGCGACGGGTTGGTCGAAATCATCCGCCAGGCGACGGAACTCGGCGCGACGGCCGTGCAGCCCCTGTTCACCGCCCGCAGCGAAGTCCGCCTCGCCGAGCAGGACCGCGCCGCCCGCAAACTCGACCGCTGGCGCGCCGCGGCCCTCGAAGCCGGCAAGCAATCCGGCAACCCCTGGCAGCCCGTCATCCACGCCCCAGTGGAATTGGGAAAGTGGCTCGCCGCTTTACCTTCCGCCGCTCCGTCTAGTAGCCCGCAGGAAATTCGCCTCGTCGCCGCACTGACCCCCGACGCCAAACCCTTGCGGGAGCTATCTCCCCTTTGTCCCTCTGTCCCTTTGTCCCTCTGTCCCTTCACAATCGCCGTCGGCCCCGAAGGCGACTTCACCCCCGCCGAATACGCCGCCTTCCAAGCCGCCGGCTTCCAAGCCGTGAGACTGCCCGGCCACGTCCTCCGCGTCGAAACGGCTTGCGTTGTTGCGCTTGCGCTGTTGAATGGCCAATAAGTAACTAAAAGCCAATGGATTACGAAGCCTGTCCAGTTTGTTTTAGCCCGAGTCAAATCCGCGTTATAGGAGATGCGGAAGCGGTTAGTTGCTTCAGATGCGGAAATTTCGAGATAGATGGTACAGCGAAGGCAATGTTGCCAGACCAAATAGATACTCCTATAAAACGATCAATGGGTTCGAGTTATATGTATGGCGCCCAAGGAATGAAGATATCGCGAGACGAAATAATATTTTTAAAGACGGTGACTCGTCCGCCAATTTCTCAAAGAGCAAGGCGGTTATTATCTTGTCTTGCAAAAGCTTGCCCCAACATTGGCCAAAGCATGCAGATTCACAGCAGTTCGGTCGCCACAATTCTCGATGTAATCTTTAAACATGGCTTGGGGCCTTATGACCTTTCGAGGGGTGAACCTGTTAGGAGTTTTTTGCAAGACCCACATTTTTTTCTGCCTTTGCTTGCATCTTCTTACTCACCGGGACCCGATGAGTTAGTATATATTTTGGGCCACTATCTTAGCGACACACTCGGCTATCTTGGAAAACATGGAGTGTTCAATTATGCAATAACTGGCAAGGGCTGGGAGTTCCTCCAGGAATCACCGAAGGCGGCGGACAGCAGTGAGGCTTTTGTCGCGATGAGTTTTGGCCCTGATCTTTTGCCGTTCTATATTCAAGTAATTGAAAAGGGTGTTAGGGAAGCAGGCTACAATCCGGTGCGTTTAGACAGAACAGAAACCATTAATCGAATTGATGATGAAATTATCGCTTCAATTCGAAGAGCAAAATTTGTTGTCGCTGATTTTACGGAACAAAAGGCCGGGGCTTACTTTGAAGCAGGTTATGCCCTCGGACTTGGCTTAAAAGTTGTTTGGATGTGCAGCGAAAAGGACAAGAAAAACGTGCATTTCGATACCAGACAGTTCAACATGATCTTTTGGGAGGACGACAAGTTTGAGGAAGCAAAACGTATGCTCAAGAACCGTATCGAGGCTAATTTTGGACATGGTGCCATAAAGGCAGACACATAATTATTATGCGAAATCTGCTGACGGAAATTCCAGGGCGTGACTGGATTATTTTTTTGTCGCAGCAGTGATACTCTTTAAATTTGAAACGACGTATAGTTTTGAGCCTTCGAGATTTTTATTTTGGATGCTAGAAACGTGTGATAATTTCGAGCGTTTCCCCCAGCTTTTCAGTATGGCATTCGCCATTAAAGCATCCGGGACATTTTGTTTTTTTATTGCCATGCCTATCCCAAAAAACGTCTCCTCCAGCATCAGGCACAAACAGTGGTAGATGGGCAGATGGAATTCCTGAATTTTAAAGGTTTCCTTTTCGGGGGCGCGGATGCAGGCGTCGCATTTGGCCAATAATTTGCCGCCGGTGGCGCCGGTGAGGCCGATGATTTTCATGCCGCGCGCCTTCGCCGCATCGGCGGCGTGGAGGACGTTGGCGGAGTTGCCGGAGGTGGTGAGGGCCAGCAGGGCGTCGCCCGGACGGCCGAGGCCCCAGGTGAGTTGCGCGTAAACATACTTCGGGTCGCAATCGTTGCCGAAGGCGGAGACGAGGGCCGTCAGTTGCGGGAGCGGGATGGCGGGGAGCGCGCCTTGCAGGTTTTTCGCCAGGTCGCCGCCGAGTTGCGCGGCGTCGGCGGCGGGGAGGGTGCGCGCGTGGCCAAAGCCTTTCAAGAGTTCGCCGGCGATGTGGTCGGAGTCGGCCGCGCTGCCGCCGTTGCCGCAGAGCAGCAATTTCCCGCCTGCGCGAAAAGTCTGCTCAAGCAGGCCATAGGCGGCGGCGATGTCCGGCGCGCAAACGGAGAGCGGCGGGTAGCGGGTGAGGAGGGTCTGCAAGCGATGGTGCATCTCGGGAAAGGATGAGGGATGAAGGATGAAAGAAAACAAAGGCGGAAAAGCGAAGAAGGACGTTTTGGAATTTTTGGTTTTATTGTTCAAATTACTGGAACAGTGGCTTGATTCATCCTTCATCCCTCATCCTTCATCCTTAGGCTTTGCTCGCTTTCACTTCAATCACGTCGTGGGGAGCGGCTTCCTTCATGCCGGCGGCGGTGACGCGCGCGAAGCGGGCGTTTTCGCGCAGTTCGGCGAGGTTGCGCGCGCCGAGGTAGCCGAGGCCGCTTTGCAGGCCGCCGAGCAGCGGCGCGAGCACGGCGTCGAGCGTGCCGGCGATTTCCTTGAGCGCCTCGATGCCTTCGGCGGCGATTTTTTGCGGGCGCCCGCCGCTGGGGCCGGATTTCTCGTGGCCGTAGCGCGCGGCGGAGCCGGCCTTCATCGCGCTGAGGCTGCCCATGCCGCGGTATTGCTTGTAAAACTTGCCGTCAATTTCGATGATTTCGCCCGGCGCCTCGCGGCAGCCGGCGAGCAGCCCGCCGAGGATCACCGCGTCGGAGAGGGTAAGCGCCTTGACGATGTCGCCGCTCTTGGTGATGCCACCGTCGGCGATGAGGCGCACGCCGCGCCGCTGCGCCTCCTGCGCGGCCACGTAGAGGGCGGTCAGTTGCGGAATGCCCACGCCTGCGACGATGCGCGTGGTGCATATCGAGCCGGGGCCCTGGCCGATCTTGATCGCGTCCGCCCCCGCTTCGGCGAGAAACGCGACGCCCGCGCCGCTGGTGACGTTGCCGGCGATGAGGGTGAGGTCTTTGAATTCCGCGCGCAAGAGCCGCACGCACTGGCCGACGCCGGCGGTGTGCCCGTGCGCGGTGGAAATCGCCAGCGCATCCGCCCCGGCTTGCACGAGCGCGCCGGCTTGCTTGAGCATTTGGTCGCGGTCGAGTTCCCCCGTGGGCGTGCGCGGGGCGGAGAGCGCCGCGCCGCACACGAGGCGGAACTTCGCGTCGCGCGCGGGGCGGACGTTGGCGCGGGCCTCCTCGGTGATGCGCTCGATGTCACTCAGGGTGAACAGGCCGCGCAGGCGGTCGCGGTCGTCCACGACGAGGAGTTTGTGGATGCCAAGATGTTCGGTGAAAAATTTGTCAGCGGCGGCGATGGGATTTTTGCCGAGGTCTTTTTCCTTGAGCGTGTAAACCTCGGCGCGGGGCGTCATCGCCTCGGCGACTTTTTTCGCGCGGTAGCGTTCTTTGACGACGCGGCCCGAGAGCAGGCCGACGAGCACGCCCTTTTCGTCCACGACCGGGAAGGTGCGGAAGGAGAAGCGTTTTTCGTCCACGCGCCGCAGCACGTCCTCGATGGTTTGGTTGGGCGAGACCTGGATGGGGTCGCGGATGAGGCCGTGGACGTGATACTTCACGCGCTCGACCTCGCGCACCTGCTCCTCCGGGCTGAGGTTGTAATGGATGAGGCCGAGACCGCCGTTGAGGGCGAGGCCGATGGCCATGGCCGATTCGGTCACGGTGTCCATGTCCGCCGAAATGATCGGCATGGAAAGGTGGAGAGCCTCGCTGAGCGAAGTGTCGAGGCGCGTGTCGCGCGGGAGGACTTCGGAGTAGAGCGTGGCGAGCGTGACGTCGTCATACGTCAGCGCGGTCGGGGCCTGGCCCGGGAAGAATTCCGCGGCGGATTGATAGAAGCGGGCGTCGTCGCCGGCTGCGGTTTTTTTTGGGGGGGAAGCGCTCATGGGCAGAAGAGATGCGTTTCCCAGAGTCAATTAACGCCGGAATGGCGGAGAGGCAACTTCATTTTTTGGATTTGGGCATGGTCGCTTGACAAATTTCCGTTAACATGTATGTTAACAGAAGCTTGAAACTCCACACTGTTGTTTTCTATGCCACGACCGATGACCGCAGGCCCGTCGAGGAGTGGCTGGACAGCCTTGATGACGCCCGGGCGGAAGCCGTCGCCATGGGCATCAAGTTTTTCGAGGAGTATCCCAATCCCATCGTTCCCGCGAAATTCTTCGAAAAAGTCGCCGGAACGCACCTCTGGGAAATCAAATGTCATTACGGCAAGGAACAATACCGGCTTTTGGCCTTCATGGAAGGTAATTCAATCATCATTGCCACCCATGGATTTTCCAAAAAACCTGGAAAATCCCGCGCCGTGAGGTGCAAGTGGCGGAAGCCCGGCGCCAAGAACATCTTCATCGAAAAAAACAACCAACAGGGATCACCTTATGAGCGACATCGAAAAATATATCCGTAAACGCCAGGCCCGCAATCCGAGGGCCTGGGCTGACTTTGACGCCAAATACCGGCAATATGCCTTTGGTCTGCTGCTGGCGGAACATCGGCTAAAGGCGGGATTAACGCTTTCGGTGCTCGCCAAGCGAATGAAAATGCAGAAATCCGCGCTTTCTCGCCTGGAAAATCACGGCGAGGATATGCGGCTTTCCACCATTGCCCGCTACGTTAATGCGACCGGGCGTCCGCTGGCGTTTAAAATCTATCCGGGTGAAGGAGGGACGGCGAAAGGCGTGGGCAAATCTGCGTCTCTGCAATTGGAGAGCGCTTGAGTATTGTTTTTGGTCATTCCACCCACGGCTCGACCAGCGAAAAAGTGCCAACGTCGAACAGGCCGAGGTCGCTGAGCTTGAGGCGGGGGATGACGAGCAGCGCGAGGAAGGACAGGCACATATACGGCGCCTGCAAATTGCAGCCGTGGGCGCGCGCCTGGCTGGATAATTTTTGATACGCAGCGCCGGTCGGTACGCGCGTCGTCGGTGCTCATCAGGCCGGCGATGGGCAGCGGCAGGACTTGGGCTATGTCACCTGCGGCGAAACTCAGGCCGCCGCCGTGCTCGATCACGAGGTTGACGGCGCGCGCCAAGTCCTCGTCATTCGCGCCGACGGCCACGATGTTATGCGAGTCGTGCGCAACGCTCGAAGCCAGCGCCCCGCTCTTCAGTCCAAAATTGCGCACCAGCGTCACCGCGGGCGGCGCGTCGGCGTAGCGGTTGACGACGGTGAGTTTGAGCAAATCGCGCGCGGGGTCGCAGAGCACATAGCCCGCGGGCGACAGCGTGGGGTGCTCGCGCACTTCGCCGGTGACGATCTGGCCGTCAATGGCTTCAATCACCCGCATCCGGCTACCCGCCACGACCAGCTCGCGGGTGACGGGCTGCCCGTCAATCGCCACCGTGGCCCGCACCCGCTTGCCCGGCTCGGCGTGGAGCGCGAATTGCGCCGGCTTTTTCGGCCGGGCGTTGAACACATTCAGCGGCTTCACGGGCACGCGCGCGACGAGCAATTCGCCGTTATGGGCGACGAGGCGGCCGTTGACCCAGGTGCGCTGCGCTTTGAATTCAACGAGGTTGTTCAACTCAATCAAGTCCGCCGGGTGGCCGGGTTGCAGGAGGCCCACGGGCAGGCCGTAATGGCGCACGGGATTGAGCGTCGCGGCGCGCAGCGCGTCCATCGCGGGCACCCCCTTGGCGACGGCGCGGCGCACGAGCGCGTCAATTTGCGATACCAGCAGATCGTCCGGGTGCTTGTCATCGCTGCACAGGCCGCAGCAGTCGGGCGATTCGAGCAGCAGCGGCCAGAGCGCCTCGAAGTTGCGCGCGGCGGAGCCTTCGCGGATCCACACCATCATGCCGAGGGCGGCGCGCTGGCGGGCTTCTTCGAGCGTGGTGCATTCGTGGTCGGTCTCGATGCCGGCGGCGGCGTATTTTTTCAAGTCCTCGCCGAGCACGCCCGGCGAATGGCCGTCAATGTGCTTGCCGCGTTTTTTGGCCTCGGCGAGGATGGCGCGCATCACCGGGTCGCCGAAGATGACGGCGGGAAAATTCATCACCTCGGCCAGGTAGAGCACCTCGGGCAGGTCGAGCAGCTCGCCGACTTCGCGCGGGCCGAAGCGCGCGCCGGCGGTTTCAAAATTCGTCGCCGGCACGCAGGACGGCGCGCCAAAAAAGATTTTGCAGGCCGCGCGCTTCGCCTCGGCAATCATCCAGTGGACACCGGGCAGGCCGAGGACATTGGCGATTTCGTGCGGGTCGCTGACGGTGGCGACGGTTCCGTGCGTCACGGCCACGCGGGCGAATTCGCTCGGCGGGAGCATCGAGCTTTCGACGTGGACGTGGGCGTCCACAAATCCGGGCGCAAACCACGGCGCACCGGGCCGCGGTGGGCCTTCTTCGATGACGCGCGCAATGCGCCCGTCGGTAATTTTCACCAGGCCGGCAAACATTTTCCGGGCGACGACATCCACGACGTTGCCGGAGAGAATCTGTGCAGGTGGTTCGCTTGCCATATCCACCAGCGTGCGGGCCGGAGGCGCGCGTGCAAGCGTTTTTAGGAGGGGAACCTGGAGTGTGAAGGGTGGAGTGTGAAGTTGAAACCCCAAAGGCTGTCACCGCCAAATTCCACACTTCACGCTTCACACTTCACGTTTACGCCCCGTCGCCATCCGAGCCGATGGCCTCGACCGGGCAGCCTTCGAGGGCTTCCATGCACTTGTCAATGTCCTCCTGGGTTTCGGGCTGTTTGTAGACGTAGGAGTAGCCGCCGTCGTCGCTGCGCTTGAAGAAATCGGGCGCGGTTTCGCGGCAGAGGTCGCAGTCAATGCACTGCTGGTCCACGTAGAATTTGCCGATGATGTTGTCGGCCCATTTGTCCTTGAGGTCGGCCATGAGGGAGGGAAAAGAGAAAGGATCGCCAATTTGGGCGGCGAGGTCAAGCTTGGGAAGGCGAAACGAGGCGAACTAATGGCGGTCAGCAGAGGACTTATAACGCGGCTATTTCGCCTGCGGCGGGCGGGGCGTCGCGGAGTCGCGATGGAATTTGTGGATGGCGCGGTGGAATATCGGCGCGAGCACAACGCCGAACGAAGTAAGGAACAACGCGCCGCTAAACAGCGCGTAGCAGCCGGCGAAAATTTTGCCGCCGGTGGTCTGCAGCGTCGCCACCGGCCCCATGCCGGACAAAATCATCGAGGCGTTGAGAAAGGAGTCCACGAGGCCCATCCCTTCAAAGTGGTGGTAGCCCGCCATGCCGATGGCCAGGCAGACGGACAGGATGCCCAGCGCGACGGCCCCATGCCGCAGGAGCCGCCGGATAAAGTCCGAGCGCGACAGCAGAGGGTCATGGCGGCGTTCATACATGGGTAGGGGAGAGAATGGGAAGTAGTGGAAGAATGAGAAGGATGGGAAGTATGTGGAGTGGGGCGAGGTGAGGCAAGCCGGAGCGCGGGCTGCAGCACCGCGCTACGAGAAGAGGGCGCGGATTTGCCGGCCTTGCTACCAATTCTCCGGGCGCTGGCGGGTTTGCTTGATGCCGGCGCGGTGTTTCTTGGATTCGATCATGCGGACTTTTTGCCCGCGGGATTTTTGGCGGCGGCGGCGGCGTTCGGCCTCGCGCTCGTCGCGCGCGGCGGCGGCGGCGGATGCGCGGCGGTGGGTGAGCTTGGCGCACAAGTCCGCCCAGGCCTGCACGCGGTTCCAGATCTGCGAGCGCCCATCCTGGCAGCGCGCCTCGACGCCGGTCGGCCCATGGCGCAGCCAGACGGTGGAGGAGGTCTTGTTGATTTTCTGCCCGCCCGGCCCGGTGCCGCGCACGAAGCGCTCCTCGACATCCTCGGGCCGGACGCCCAGGGCAATGAGCCGCTGGCGCAAGGCGGGGTCGAGGATGTCGGGGAAGGGGGGCATAATTTCCTTGCTGGAAATTAAGGCACAATCTTTACAAAAATCCGTTTCCCCGCTTGGAAGATGTATTCTTTTTCTGGAGGGCCAGGCTTGTGAAACGGGTCATGGATTTTCTCTCCATTGAGCTTAACTGCGCCCTGCTTGAACAGTCGTTGGATTTCTTTTTTGCTTTCAAACTCGTGGGTAGCAAAAAGGATATCGGTTACGGTGGGTACGCTCGTTTGCCCAGGCGGAGCATAGTTAAGAGAATTAAATGGAAAGGTTTTAATCTGGTCTGGAATTTCATGTCGCGCGAAGACTTTTTCGAATTGGTCGAGTTCGTGTTGGCTTGCGGCCGCGCCGTGGAATTTGGCGACGAGGGCGACGGCGAGGGTTTTTTTCGCGGCCATGGGGTGGCTGGCTTGGCGCTCTTTGATGGCTTCGTCGCTTTCTTCGAGGAGGAGGCGGTAGTAGTCCCACATGACCGGGTCGGAGATGGACATGATTTTGCCGAACATTTCCTTGGGCGGGTCGTTGAAGGCGATGTAGTTGTCCTGGCTTTTGGACATTTTTTTCACGCCGTCGAGGCCGACGAGCAGGGGCAGGCAAATGACGATTTGCTCGGGCTGGCCGGCGTCCTTTTGCAGCACGCGGCCGACGAGGTTGTTGAACAACTGGTCGCTGCCGCCGAGTTCGAACGTCGGATTTGATCATCACGGAGTCGTGGCCCTGGATGAGGGGATAGAGGAATTCGACGATGGAAATGGGCGTGTTCTCGGCGTGGCGTTTCGAGAAGTCGTCGCGTTCGAGCATCCGGGCGACGGTCATTTTGCGGGAGAGATTCAGCATGTCGCCGAGGGACATCTGGGCGAACCACTCGCTGTTGAAGCGCACCTCGGTTTTCGCGCGGTCGAGGATTTTGAAGGCCTGTTTGAGGTAGGTTGTCGCGTTGGTTTTGACTTCGGCCTCGGTCAGCACCGGGCGGGTCGAGGAACGGCCGGAGGGGTCGCCGATCATGGCGGTGAAGTCGCCGATGATGAGCACGGCCTGGTGGCCGAGGTCCTGGAACTGGCGCAGCTTGTTAAAGACGACGAGGTGCCCGAAGGTGAGGTCGGGCCGCGTGGGGTCCACGCCGAGTTTGACGCGCAGGGGCCGGTTGGCGCGCAGGCGTTCGCGCAATTCATCGGGGCTGATGAAGTGCTCGGTGTTGCGCTGAAGGGCGGCGAGGTCGTCGGGCATGAGGGCAACAGCATGAAAGCTGGAAAAGGAAAATGGAAGAAAGATAGCAATTAGGAAAGTGGAGCTTGCTTGCGTCGTATCCTCAAGATTAAGACCCCGATCCTTGCTCCAACCACAAGCCCGATTGGGCCGGCCACGACAATCAAAGTCGGGAAGTCCGCACCAGCCCAGGCCATCACAAGTATCTTGAGAAACAAGATATAGAGGGCGATGGGGGTGGCTAAAACAAATACAGGCCAGATTTTGTTGGCGATTATCCCCATTACGATTCCTGTAATTACACCGCTGCATCCCAACATGAGGATAATTTGGTATGAGTAATAACTTAACCAATCAGGTCCGGTGAACGGCCCGAACAAAAAAGTAAACACTTTCACCAAAATTGGAAAAAGGAAAAATCCGACCAAAATGGCAAAGAAACCACGCATGGCATTGTTGAATGATTGTCATAGCATCGGGATTTGGGGTGCGCCGATCAAGGTCATTTTTCCCCAGCAAACTCCCGGAATGAAGCCACGCGCCCGACCCCGTCAACTTTTAACCCGCGCAAGCGCTGGTCGTGCGTGAGGAACCAATCGGAAGCGATGGCGGAAGCGCAGGCGAGTTGAATCGCATCCGGCGGGCGCAGGCGTGGGTGCCGGGCGCGCAATGCGGCAAAACGGACGGCGGCGTCTTCGTTGAAGGGCACGACCTCAATGCTGCGAAAGGCCTCGCGATAGCGCGCCGCCTGGGCCGCGCGTCCCTGCCGCAGGGGATGCACCAGGATTTCGCCGACGGTCAGCGTGGAAGTGGCCCAGCGGCAATCCAGCGCTTTCATGCGGGCGCGGGCTTCGTGAACGGCTTCCGTCCAAGGGCCATCCTCCCAGAGATAAATGAACAGATTGGTGTCCCAGAATACGTGCATGGGAGTGGGGCCGTGGCGGCGTTATTTCCAATCCTGGCGCAGGTGGTTAACGTATTTGTCCGGCTGCACGCCTTTCCATTCGCCGCGCCCCACATTGTCGAGCGACGCCGGCACCGGGCGGACAGCGGGCATCCTGGCTGGGCCAGCCATTATTTGATGGAGACCGCGCTCAATCAAATCGCGCAAGGTGGTCTCGCTTTCGATGGCCAATTTTTTTGCTTCCTTGACCAAAGCATCGGGGAGTTCGACAGTAGTTTTCATACAGCTAACTGTATTCCCGTATTTATGGGTGTCAAACGCAAAAACGTCCGTTGTAAGCCGTTTTGCACTGCTGCGCGGCTCACGCCTCGAGCACCACGCGGTAGCGCATTTTGCCGGTGCGGACGCGGTCTAGGGCGGCGTGGATGTCCTTCATCGGGAATTTTTCGATTTGGGCGTGGACGCCGCGGCGCGCGGCGAAGGCGAACATCGTGGCGATTTCCGCCGGACTGCCGGTGCGGCCGCCGCTGATGGATTTTTCCTGCGCGATGAGTTGAAAAGCCGAAAGTTTGAGGTCGGATGCCGGCACCCCGACGATGACGAGCTTGCCCGCGGGGCGGAGCGCGGCGAGGTAATCGCCCCAGGGCAAATCCGCCGGGACGGTGTTGAGGATGAAGTCGAAGCGGCCCGCGGCTTTTTTCAATTCGTCGGTGCCGCGCGTGGCGATAAAGTGCGCCGCGCCGAAGCCGCGCGCCTCCTCGTCCTTGTCGTGCGTGCTGGAGATGGCCGTGACCTCGCAGCCCATTTGGGCGAGAAACTGCACGGCCAGGTGGCCCAGGCCGCCGATGCCAACGACGGCGGCGCGCGTGTTGGCCGTGACGCCGTGGTGGAGCATGGGCGTGAAAACGGTGGTGCCGGCGCAGAGCAGCGGCGCGGCCTGCGCGGAGTCCAGCCCCGCGGGCAGGGGGATGGCGAAATTGGCGTCGGTGCGCACGCGTTCGGCAAAGCCGCCGTGGTGGGCGACAATGGTGTCGCGCTCCTTGGCGCAAAACGTCTCGCGCCCGACGCGGCAGAATTCGCACTCGCCGCAGGAGCCGCATTGCCAGCCGACGCCGACGCGCTGGCCGAGGGCCAGCCCGCGCACCTCCGCGCCGAGGGCGGCGACGGTGCCGACGACCTCGTGGCCGGGGACGAGCGGGAAGGCGGCGAAATGCCAGTCGTTGTCAATCATGGCCTGGTCGCTGTGGCAGATGCCGCAGTGGGTGACCTTGACTTCGACTTCCCGCGCGCCGAGCGGGCCGGGTTCGTAGGAGAACGGTTCGAGACGCCCCTTGGGCGCCTTGGCGGCATAGGCTTGGATGGGCATGGGGGGAGGATAAATGGAAAAAGGAAGATGGAAAATGGAAAAAGATGAAAATTGCGCACACGAGCCACCATCTTTCCCCTTGCGGCGGGGCGTTTGAGGAGTATCTTGGATAGTTCACTCCCGGCGTCCGCCCAACCTGCAACGGGCAACCTTTCAACCCGCAACCCATCTCCATCATGGCCCTCTCACCCGGCACCAAGGCTCCGGCCTTTTCGCTCAAGACCAAAACCGCCGACGGCCTCAAGGACGTCGCCCTGGCCGACACGGTCGGCAAAAAGCAAACCGTGCTGCTGTTTTTCCCGCTGGTTTACACGAGCGTGTGCACGGCGGAAATGTGCAGCGTGAGCCAGGACCTCGCGTCCTTCAACGGCCTCAACGCGGCGGTTTACGCGATTAGTGTGGACAGCCCGTTCGCGCAGGAAGCCTGGGCCAAGGCGAACAACATCACGTTCCCGATTTTGTCCGACTTCAACAAGGAGGTCGCGAAGGCCTATGACGTGCTTTATGCCGACCTGCTCGGCTTCAAGGGCGTGGCGAAGCGGTCGGCGTTCGTGATCGGCGTGGACGGCGTGATCAAATACGCCTCGTCGAGCGATGATCCGAAAGTGCTGCCGGACTTTGGCGCGATTCAAGCGGCGCTGAAATCATAAATGGAAAATGGAAGATGGAAAATGGAAGAAACGCCGCCAATTGAACGCCGCGGAGCGAACGCCAGAAACTGATTTGGCATTTTTCCATCTTCCATTTTCCATCTTCCATTCTTTCAATTTATGCCCATCCCCTTTAACACCCAAATGCCCTTTACCGCGCCGGATGGCCGGTCGGGGTTCATTGCGTCGCTGCCGGCGCTCGAAGCGGCCGGCCTCGGCAAAATTTCGCGCCTGCCGGTCTCGATCCGCATCGTGCTCGAGTCGGTGTTGCGCAACTGCGACGGCCTGCGCATCAATGAGAGCGACGTGCGCGCGCTGGCGGCGTGGAACGCGGCGAAGCCCGCCGACACGGAGATTCCCTTCGTCGTCTCGCGCATCGTGTTGCAGGACTTCACGGGTGTGCCGCTGCTGGTGGACCTGGCGGCGATGCGCGACGCCGTGGCCAAGCTCAACCGCGACGCGGGCCTGATCGAGCCGCTGGTGCCGGTGGATTTGGTGGTGGATCACTCGGTGCAGGTGGACCGCGCGGGCACGCCGGCGTCGTTCCTGCAAAATTTGCAAATCGAGTTCGAGCGCAACCGCGAACGCTACGAATTCCTCAAATGGGGCCAGCAGGCGTTCGAGACGTTCAGCGTCGTGCCGCCGGCCATCGGGATCGTCCACCAGGTGAATCTGGAATACCTCGCGAAGGTCGTCTTCGCGCGCGAGACCAACGGCATGACGTGGTTCTTCCCCGATTCGCTGGTGGGCACGGACTCGCACACGACGATGATCAACGGCCTGGGCGTGGTCGGCTGGGGCGTGGGCGGCATCGAGGCGGAGGCCGGAATGCTCGGCCAGCCGGTTTATTTCCAGACGCCGGAAGTCATCGGCGTCCACCTCTCCGGCGCGCTGCGCGAGGGCGTGACGGCGACGGACTTGACGCTGCGTGTGACCGAATTGCTGCGCAAGGAGAAGGTCGTCGGCAAATTCGTGGAATTTTACGGCGAAGGCGCGCGGAAGCTGACTGTGGCCGACCGCGCGACGATTGCGAACATGGCGCCCGAATACGGCGCGACGATGGGCTTCTTCGGCCTCGACGACCAATCGCTGGAGTATTTGCGCGCCACCGGGCGGCCGGCGGCGCACGTCGCGCTCGTCAAGGCGTATTGCCAGGCGCAGGGCCTGTGGGGCATTCCGCGCCGAGGCGAGGTGGACTACACGAAGTCGCTCGAACTGGACCTTGGCAGCATTGTGCCCTGCGTCGCCGGGCCGAAGCGCCCGCAGGACCGCATTGATTTGCCCAATTTGAAAAACCGCTTCATCGAACTTTTCCAAAAGGATGTGAAGGACGGCGGCTACGGCAAACTCGCCAGCGACCTGCCGCACCACACCCCGGAGGCTTGCCTCGCGGTGGAGGCCGAGCGCGCGGAAGGCGGCGGCGTCGCGCTGGCGGAGGAGGCGGCGGAAGTGGACCACGGCTCGGTGCTCATCGCCGCCATCACGAGTTGCACGAACACGTCGAAACCCCTCGGTTATGGTCGCCGCGGGCCTCGTCGCTAAAAAGGCGGTCGAGAAAGGCCTGAGCGTGCCGGCGTATGTCAAAACCAGCCTCGCGCCCGGTTCGCGCGTCGTCACGGATTACCTCGAAGCCACCGGCCTGCAAACTTATCTGGACCAGCTCGGCTTCAACCTGGTCGGCTACGGCTGCACGACCTGCATTGGCAACAGCGGGCCGCTTGAGCCGGCCATCGAGTCGGCCATCAAGGAAGGCGACCTCATCACCGCGAGCGTGCTGTCGGGCAACCGCAATTTCGAGGCGCGCGTGCACGGCTCGATCAAGGCGAACTTTTTGATGTCGCCCCCGCTGGTCGTCGCGTTTGCGCTGGCGGGCCGCGTGGACATTGACCTCGACCACGAGTCGCTCGGCACCGGGAAGGACGGGACGCCCGTTTACCTGCGCGACCTCTGGCCCACACTGACGGAAATCCAGGACAACGTGACGCGCGGGCTGCAGCCGGAAATGTTTGCGCGCAAATACGGCACGCTCAAGGACGCCAACCCCGAGTGGAACGCCATCAAGGTCACCGGCGGCGAGCGCTATGCCTGGGACGCAAAGTCCACCTACATCCAGTTGCCGCCGTTTTTCGAGAAATTCTCGCTCACGCCGGGACCATTACCCCACTCGCGAATTTGCGCCCGCTGGCGATCCTCGGCGACTCGGTGACCACCGACCATATTTCCCCGGCCGGCTCCTTCAAGGCCGACACGCCGGCGGGCAAGTTTCTCATCGAACACTGCGTGAAGCCGGCCGATTTCAATTCCTACGGTTCGCGCCGCGGCAACGACCGGGTGATGACGCGCGGGACCTTCGCCAATGTGCGCATCAAAAACGCGATGGCCGGCGGCAAGGAAGGCGGCTTCACCCGCCTGGAACCGGCGGGCAAAGTCATGCCGATTTACGACGCGTGCCAGGCCTATGCGAAATCCGGAACCGGGCTGATTATTTTCGCGGGCGCGGATTACGGCATGGGCAGCTCGCGCGACTGGGCGGCAAAAGGCACGGCGCTGCTCGGCGTCAAGGCCGTCGTCGCCAAATCCTTCGAGCGCATCCACCGCAGCAACCTGCTCGGGATGGGGGTGCTCCCGCTTGAATTCACGGGCGGCCAAAACGCCGAAGCGTTGGGCCTCGACGGCAGCGAAGTCTTTTCCCTTGCCGGCCTCGGTGAGGATTTGAAGCCCAAGCAAATGCTCGAACTCGTCATCCGCCGCACCAACGGCCGCGAGGACAAGGCCACGCTACAGGTGCGCATAGATACACTCATTGAGGTCGAATACTACCGCCATGGGGGGATCTTGCCGTATGTGCTGAGGCAGTTGTTGAAATAGCCAAGGGACAGAGGGCGGGCCACAAAGAGGTTTCCACAACTTTACAACCTTCATTCTCGTCATTATCCTCTTCATTTGTTTCATTTCATTCCCTAGTCGCCTTGGTCCTCCCCGCTCTATCCGCTCATTGCCTGAGTGCCACTGCTTCTCTGTCGCCTCAGTGCCTTTGTCCCTCTGTCCCTTTGCCCCTCCGCTTCACCCCCCATTTTCCTTGCCTGCCCCCGCCCCTTATCTGCTAGAATCCTCCTTCCCCGCCCACCATGGCCACTGAAGCAACCGCACCCATCTTCCTCGTCCACACCAACGGCGACCCGATTGTGTTGACCATCGTCGGCCGGGCCAGCTACCTGAATTGCGCGCCCGTGTCGCAGTTCTTCCAGAAGCTGCTCAAGCAGGGCCGCCGGCGGTTTGTCCTTGATTTCACGCGTTGTACCGGGATGGACTCGACCTTCCTCGGCCTGATTGCCGGGGCCGCGATGGAAGCCGCCAAGGCCCAGCCCCCCGGCGTCATCAGCATGATGGGCCTCAGCCCGCGCAACCTCGAACTCGTCCGCAACCTGGGCCTTCACCGCCTGATGTGCGTGGACTGCGGGGACTACCCGATGAATTTCTCGCCCGACCAGGCCCGCGCCCTCATCACCCCCGACCAGCAGGAACTGGCCAACGCCCGCATGATCCTCCAGGCCCACGAAAACCTCATCGCCGCCGACACGGCCAACCTCAGCAAATTCCAGGACGTGCTGGCCTTTTTGAAAAGCCAGACGGAAAAGGAAATGGTCGCCGGGAAGTGAGGGGGGATTACGGCGCGGGCGGGATTAACTTCCGGCGGATGGCTGGGTCGTCCTTCACGCGTTCAAACAAAAAACTCAATTCGGGTGGCACCGCATTGCCAATAACCCGCCTGCTTGAAAATACGTCCACCTCCTTTGTCGCCTCCCCCGTCTTTACGTTTTCAATAGTGAGATAAGTGGTATCGGTGGAAGTCTCGCCATTAAATATGGTGTCGGGTCTGCCGTCTACGTCCCGGAAGCCAATCAGCATCCGCGTGTCCTTTTGCAGCCAAGGGTATTGGGTCGTCAAGTCGTGTATCATGATGTCGGCGCGCTCTTGACCAATCGCGGCCGTGAGACTGCTGGAAAGCCAGGGCTGCAGGGAGGCCACGTCGTCGCTATCGAGGGGCGGGATGGCATAATAGGAGAATCGCCCGGCCATGCCGGCATTTTTTTGGTCCAATTTCGCACGGTCAGCCGCATCCTCTTCCGGGATTTCCTGCACCGTGGCGCGAAAGTGCCCTTCGATGTGATCTTGCAATTGAGAAAATATGTTTTGCACCTGGCCGGCTTCCTCACTGGTCAGCCCCAACCAGCCGATGGCGTTGCTACTGAGATTCAAGACCCATGGTCCCGTGTCATTGCCCGAATTCGTGTTGGATCCTGATATTTTGATGTTCATGGCTTTAATGGCATCCAAGCGCACCGGGATATATTTTGCACCATCTTTCGGCTCACTTGCGAGCGGTTGAGCTTGGGCGGCTTGCGCGTCGCGCAATTCAGAACTCAACCGGTTTACCGATGATTGGAGTGAAGCGTTCTTTTTGGTCAATACGGCTTGCAGTGTTTCCGCCGCATGAACTCGTCGTGATTGCAGGGTGATGATGGCCACATCCAACCCTAGCACCAAGGCCGTAAAGGCCATAATTTTAATTTTCCGATTCATTGAAAGCGAAGATTCTTTGAGGCGTTTACGGCTCGTAAGTGACCGGGCCTTGGCCGGGAACGTTTATCGAAAGTGAGGTGTCGCCTTGGTGAAAGACCAAGCTATCGTAGTTCTCACCCGCAACTGGCGTGAGCGGCTTAAGTAATAATAAGCCGGATGCGGTGAGGAGTTGACGATATCCCACCTCGGTGACGTTGTTCACTCCCAGATAAAGCCTCGCCCTTAAGAAAATTTGGCGGAGATTTCCCTGCACCAACAATTTTTGGGGCGTCATGGTTGGGTCTGGCGGCCGGACATTTGCGCGCGCGGACTTGAGCAAGTCCGCCCAATCGTCCGGGTAGAGATCGCGGGTGTCTTTGGTTCCGCTGGAACCTCCGGAACCATACGTGTCCACCCAGGAACTGCGCGCGACGCCTTTGTCGTCCACGTAGTCAGAAATGATGATTATGCGCAGCACGCCGGGTTTGAGCCACAATGGGTTGGCGGCGGTGGTGGTCATGTGGGGAAAATCGTCCATGCTCTTGTCGAGGATGATCTGGGCACGATCTGGACCAACTGCTTTGGTCATGCTCCCGAGATACCATTGTTGCAGGTCGGACAATTCGTCATCAGTCATGGCGCGGATTTCATAGGCGGAAAGCGTGCCGGGGTTGGCACCCAGCACTGGTTGAATAATAGGCGCGCCTGGGGAAAAATACGCGGGCAACTCAGATGGGTCCACCTGTTTGAGATTGGCATGCTCGTAGTCCGACACGCGTTTGTGCAATTCATCCAGAACATTTTGGACCTGGTGGGCTTCGGCGGGGGTCAGCCCCAAGAGTGCCGCGGCCTGGTCGTTAAGAGTAAACTGATCGTTAAGAGTAAACGAGTTGGATTTGGTAATGTTGAACACTTTGTTCCGGATCGCGTCGAGGTTGACCGGAATGTAATCGGCGTCACCAGCGGGTGTTTTGGCCACGGCGTTTTCCAGCGCATGGCCTCTGGTGGCGTCCTTGAGGTCAACCTTCAATTGGATGAGTGATTTTTCGAGGGCGAGGTTTCGCTCCGCAAGCGCGGCATTCTGCGCCTCCAGTTGGGATATCTGCCGCGAAGTCACCGTAATTGGAATTGCCGCAAGCATGATTACAACTGCCGCCGCAATGGCAGCATTGGTTTTGGTGGTCATGGTAATGCCTTTCATAAAACCTGTTGCCACGCCGGTGTGCGTGGCGTTGGCGAGTGCCGCGTTGCCCAGGCTGGCTGCAAGGCCGGCGGGGGCGGCTTGCACGGAATGGGTGGAGATGGCTCCGGCGAGAAGGGCGGTGGAGAGGGTCACGCCGCGGCGCGAGAGACGAACCCGCAGTTTTTCCAGGGCGCGGTCTACGCGCTTGCGCGCCAGAACCTCGCTCCAGCCGAGTTCCGCGGCGACTTCTCGGTGGGTCTTGCCTTGGAAAAAGCGCAGGAGCACGGCCTCGCGGTCCTGCGCGCCGAGGCAGCCCACGGCTTCGTCGAGCGTGGACTGCAAGGGCAGCCAGTCCATTTCCGTGGGCGCGGGATGGTCGTTGGTCATCATGGTGGCAGCCTCCTTTTCGCGGGCGCGCCGCTGGCGTTCCCCGCGCACGGCGGCGCTGGCGGCGTAACGCGTCGTCGTGTGCAACCAGCCGAGCAGATTCTCACGCCCGGCGAGCGACCCCGCCTTGCGCGCGAGGGTGGTGAAAACGGTCTGGGCCACGTCCTGGGCCAGGGGCGCGTCGCCCGCGACCAGCCGCAGGGCGGCGGAATAGACCAGGTCGGTGTGGCGGCGCACGACCTCGGCAAAGGCGGCCTGGCGGCCGGCTTCCGCATACTGGCGCAGCAATTCGCGGTCGGATTCCATGCGGGTTCAGTAGATAGCGTCCACCCAATCCGGGATGTGACAAGGAAAATAGGGGAAAGGGGGCGCGGTTTGCTAAATGGAGTGTGGGATGGCCCGGAGTGAAGAGGGAGGAACCGCAGATTACGCAGATTTTACAGATTTATAAGCTTGGAATCCAATCTGTGTCACTCCCACAGCAAGCGGCTGGGTGATCTGCGTAATCTGTGGTTTTAATCTTTATCTCCAGTCAAAACTTATTAAAATAATAAATTTATGCAAATAACAAATTATTTTGTTGACAAAATCGGGTAAGTGGCTACTATTCAAACATGTCCCATGAATTTCTGACTTCGCTTCATTCGCAGGTCATCGGCGTTTCTGAGGAAAAGCGAGGCGCGAAGCCTGTAGAAAAGCCGTTCAATGAGAAGATGAAGCCCGCCGATGCGGTAGCGGAAGACGACCGGCACCGCACGATCGGGGTTTCGATGCCGCCAAATTTGCGGCAGCGGGCGGCGGAACGGGCGGCGGCGGTCGGGTTGTCGTTCAGCCGCTATGTGCAATGGTGCATCGAGGCGGAATTGGATGGGGTCCACTCTTGAGGCACGATTCAACAAGACCTCGACTTGAAACTGTTGAGGAATTCCCAGGGGCATAGGGTAAAATCCTTGCGATAAATAGGGTCAATTGCCTATTAACGTTCATTTATTGCCGGGTGTGATTCACAATATTTGTTTTACAATTTCACCAGAAAAATAATTGCAAACCGGATGAATGAATCATTTATAAGAGCAGCCTCCGCCGGATTGGCGGTTTGGCTTTTTCATATCCGACCCTCCTCTTTACCGCATGAACCTCCAGACCAAGTTGCGATCCATCAACCAGGCGGGGCACCGCCTCAAAAAGCTGAAACGGCGCCTGCTCGTCGAGGTGGACAAGGAGAAAGCGCTGGCCGTGAAGCTGGAAAAGCTAGTGAAGGAAATCGGCCTGCCGCCGCGCGACCTGGTGTTCACGCTGGTGGATAAATACAAAGTACGGCTGGCCGGGCGGCGCAAGGGCCAGCGCCGCCGCCGCAAGCGCACCAGGATCACCCCGGAATTGTGCGCCGCGGTGAAAAAGCGGGTGAAGGGCGGCGTCTCGATGAACCGCGCCTCGCAGGAATTCGGCCTGAGCTACGCGGTCGTGATCAAGATGATCCGCGGGCATTATGATAAAAAAGGATAAAACGTTTACCGCGAAGGCGCGAAGAGCGCCAAGGGGGTTTTTTGGCAGAATTAACGGAATCGCTCCCGGCCCTTCGGGCCTGGGTGAACAAAACTCTTTCTTCGCGCTCTTGGCGTCTTCGCGGTGAATTATAATTTCCCCCGGTGGGCGAGGTCTTGGATGAGTTTGACGGCGAGGCCGGTCCAGCCGGTTTGGTGGCTGGCGCCGCAGCCGCGGCCAGTGTCGCCGTGGAAGTATTCGTAGAACAAAATCAAATCCTTGAAGTTGGGGTCGGTGGCGTAGCGGGCGTCGTCGCCGTGGCAGGGGCGGCGACCGGCGGCGTCGGGGAGGTAGAGGCTGACGAGGCGGCGGCCGATTTCGTCGGCGGCGTCGCCCAGGGTAACGTGTCGGCCCGAGCCGGTGGGGCATTCGACGATCAAGCCGTCGCCGTAGAAATAATCATAGCGTTGAAGCGCTTCAATGAGCAGGTAATTGACTGGGAACCAGACCGGCCCGCGCCAGTTCGAGTTGCCGCCGAAGAGGCTGGTGGTGCTTTCGCCAGGGCAATAATCCACCTGGTAGGATTGGTGGTCGAAGTTGATGAGGGCGGGGTGCCCGGCGTGATATTTGGAAAGGCTGCGCAGGCCGTGCGGCGAAAGGAATTCGTTTTCGTCAAAAATGTATTTGAGGACGCGCTCGAGACGCTCGCGCGAGGGAATGGCGAGGAGCATTTTGCCCGAGCGCGCACCGCCTTTTTCCATGCAGGAAATGTGCTGGCGCAAATCGGCGCGGTGGTCGAGAAACCAGCGCAGGCGCTTGCCGAACTGCGGCAGCCGCGCGATGACCTCCTCATCGAGCACTTCGGCCGCCAGCAGGGGAATCAGCCCGACCATTGAGCGGATGGGCAGGCGCACCGTGGCGCCGTCGAAGGAAATCTGGTCGTGATAAAAACCCGCGTCGTTGTCCCAGAGGCCGGTGCCACCAAGGTTGTTCATGGCGTCGGCGATGGTCACGTAGTGCTCGAAAAATTTCGAGGCGACGCCCTCGTAGGCATCATCATAGCCCGCGAGTTCGAGCGCCATCGAGAGCATGGTGCCGCAGTAAAAGGCCATCCACGCCGTGCCATCGGCCTGTTCCAGGTGGCCGCCGCCGGGGAACACCTGGTTGCGGTCAAAGGCGCCGATGTTGTCCATGCCCAAGAAGCCGCCGCCGAAAACGTTGTTGCCCTCGGGGTCCTTGCGGTTGACCCACCAGGTGAAGTTGATGAGCAGCTTATGGAAGGCCTGGGCGAGGAAGTTGAGGTCGCGCTGGCCGCGCCCAGCGGTCATTTTATAAACGCGCCAGCAGGCCCAGGCGTGAACGGGCGGGTTCACGTCGTCGAAGGAAAATTCATAGGCGGGAATTTTCCCGCTCGGATGCATATACCATTCGCGCAACAGCAGGAGGAGTTGCTCCTTGGTGAACTGTGGGTCAATCGTTGAGAACGGAATCATGTGGAACGCGAGGTCCCACGCCGCATACCAGGGGTATTCCCATTTGTCGGGCATCGAGATGATGTCGCGGTTGTATAAATGCGTCCAGTTGCGGTTGCGACCGGTGAGGCGCTTGGCGGGGGGCTTGGGCTGCGACGGGTCGCCATCGAGCCAGTCGCGCACGGAGTAGTGGTAAAATTGTTTGCTCCAGAGCAGGCCCGCCACGCCCTGGCGCATGATTTGCAGGTGCTGGTCGTCCATCGCGCCGGAGGAACGGCGCAGAATGTGGTAAAACTCATTCATCTCCGATTCGCGGTCGGCGATGGTTTCCTCGAAGGCGGGGCCGAACATTTGCGCAGGCGCCTCGCGCTGGCTCGCCAGGCGCAGGCGGAGCGTCACCTCGCCGCCGGCGGGAATATCGAGGACATACCAGGCCGCGGCCCTCGTGCCGGTTTTGAGCGGGTTCACCGCGTCCTCGCGGTCGTGGACAACGCGCTCATGAAAAGCGTCCTTGACGAACGTCGTGTATTGCGGGATGCCGAAGAGTCGTTGCGAGTTCGTCTCATTTTCCGTGAAAATCCATTCGGGCGGCCGCTGGCCGGGCGTGGTATCGGCGGCGAAGAGGAACGGTTCCAGTTCCTGGTGTTCGGCGCGCACCAGGCCATCGCCGGTGAGGGCCAGGCTCGGCTTGAGCGTGCAGCCCTCGTAGCGGCAGCCCCAGGCCCAGGTGTTGCGGAACCACACGCTGGGCAGCACATGCAACCGCGCGGCGTCGGGGCCGCGGTTGGCGAGGCGCAGGCGGATCAGTGTGTCATTCGGCCCGGCCTTGGCGAAAACGGCGAAGACATCGAAGTAACGGTTCTGGTCGAAGACGCCGGTGTCGGTGATTTCGAGTTCGCGGTCGTTCACGCCGCGGGCACGGTTTTCGGCAACGAGGCGCGCGTAGGGAAATTCCGCCTGCGGGTATTTGTAAAGTGCGCGCGCGAAGGAATGCGTCGGCGTCGAGTCGAGGTAGTAATACAATTCCTTCACGTCCTCGCCGTGGTTGCCCTCGGTGTTGGTCAGGCCGAAGAGGCGCTCCTTGAGGATCGGGTCCTTTTCGTTCCAGAGCGCGACGCCGAAGCACAGGCGGCACTCGCGGTCCGTCCAGCCCAGCAGGCCATCCTCGCCCCAACGGTAGGCGCGGCTGCGGGCGTGGTCGTGTGGGAAATATTCCCAGCAGGCGCCGTTGGCCGAATAGTCCTCGCGGACGGTGGCCCACTGGCGCTCGGCGAGATACGGCCCCCAGCGCTTCCAATTGGCTTTGCGGGCGGCGTCGGCGGCGAGGCGCTGGCCTTCGGCGGTGTGGGCGGAATCATCCACAGCGGCCGGGCCACGGGCGGGCGCGGGCGTGATTTTGGCGAAATGCGTGCCGGCCTTCGGACGGCGGGCGGGCGGCGGCGGCGCGCCGACCTGCGATTCATCCGCCGCATGCACGAGCCGCGCCGGCAAAAAGATGCTGACCGGCTGGGGTCCGGCGGGCTTGGCGGACGGACTGGGGGCGGGTTTCGTTTTGCGAGGCATGGGGAAAATATAAACGCGGAATGCGGAACGCGGAAATGAAAATCGGTGGTGTTGTGCAAGCTTGCGCTGTTGGCGGGTTTGGCTAGTTTGACCTACTTTACCCCCGCGCACCCCCATGAACAACCCCCTCGGCCTTTGGTTTCCGAAAACGGCCTTATGGCGTAGCGCTGTTGGCGCCTTGCTAACCGTCAGCACCGCCTTGGCTCAAACCGCCCCACTGGCGGCCGCGCCCAGCACCCCGCTGGTGACCAGCATCGTGCCCGATGGCAAAGTTCACAAATTCGAGGCGCGCGACCACCAGTTTTTTATTGATGGCGACCCGACCATGATTATTGCCGGCGAAATGCACTTCGGGCGTGTGCAGCCGGAGGATTGGGACACGCGCATCAAGCAGGCCAAAGCCATGGGCCTGAACACGATCAGCTTTTATCTCTTTTGGAACCAGGTCGAGGAAAAGGAGGGCCAGTTCACCTTCACCGGGATGACGGACGTGCGCCGCGTGCTCAAACTTTGCCAGGACAACGGCATGTGGTGCATCCTGCGGCCCGGCCCGTATTGCTGCGCCGAGATTGAATACGGCGGCCTGCCCGCCTGGACGCTGAAATACCCCGGGGTGAAAATCCGCGCCGCCGACCCGAAATTCCTTGATTGGTGCAAGCGCTACATTAGCGAAGTTTACAAACAAGTCGCTGATTTTCAGGTCACCCACGGCGGCCCGTTGCTGATGGTGCAGTTGGACAATGAATACGGCGTGACCAGCCCCCCAAACAACGATTACCTCGTGGCCCTCGACAAGATATTCAAGGACGTGGGCTTCGACGTGCAGCTTTTTACCTGCAACCCGACGCAAGGAAAAGAATGGGCCGATCCGGGATTCCGCATCCCCGGCGTGATGGCGTGCCGTAATGGCCTGAACAGTGACCGCATGTATAACCAGAGCGCCGCCGCCATCGGCGACTACCCGGTCTTTGTCCCCGAGGTTTACCCGGCGTGGTTCCTCGGCTGGGGCGACGGCGTCACCAAGGAATACCATGACAAAGCCCAAATTCCCGCGATTGTGAATTGGACATCCTACCTGCTCGACCACCACTATTCCTTTAATTATTACGTGTTCTTTGGCGGCACGAATTTCGGCTTCGACAACGGCGCCCTCTTTTTCGATTCGGTGCAAACCAGCTACGACTACAGCGCGCCGATTGACGAGGCCGGCCGCACGACGCCGAAATACTACGCCCTGCGCGATTTGCTGACCCAGCGCCTGGGCCGGACCCCGCCCGCGCCGCCGCCGGAACCGGCGGTCATCACCATCCCCGCCATCAAGTTCACGGAAAACGAGCCGTTGCTCGCCACGCTGCCCGCCCGGCCCACGCTCACCGCCGAGCAGCCTGTTTCGATGGAAAATCTCAATCAGGCCTACGGCTTTGTGGATTACCGCAAGCAATTCCCCAACGGCGTCAAGGGCACGCTCGAACTCAAAGACGCGATGGACTACACCATCATCATGGTGAACGGCAAAACCGTCGGCAAAGCCTTTCGCGGCTACGGCCCGGATAGCAACAAGGTGGTGCTAAATGAGTCCGGCCCAGTGACGCTCGATCTGCTGGTTTATAATTTGGGTCGCATCAGCGTGGTTACGAGCGACCGCACCCAGCAATATGCGAGCAAAGGTCTGTTGGGCGGCGCCACGCTCGACGGCCAGAGTCTCATGGGCTGGGCCATGTATTCGCTACCCTATGCGACAGGACCGGATCAGTTCACCGCCTCCGCCACGCCGTCGTCCGGCCCCGCCTTTTACCATGCTACGTTTACCCTCGAAGAAGTCGGCGGTACGTTTTTGGATTTGCGCAATTGGAGCTTTGGCGTGGTCTGGGTCAATGGCCACAACCTCGGCCGGTTTTCGGACCGCGGGCCGGTGCGCTCGCTGTTCGTGCCGCAATATTGGCTGAAGCAGGGGCAGAACGACATCGTCGTTCTCGAACTGCACGACTCCCCGCAAAATCCAACCATCACCGGCGGGACCGCTTTGATTCAGGAGGTGGCGGCCAAGCCGTTTGCGGTGAAACTCAGCGCTGACCCGACCGCCGCGAAGTGAGCCTACGCCGCCTGCTTTTGCCCTCCCGCGCCCATGCGTATCACCGCCATCCGCGAAAAGACGGCTCGCATCGCCTCGCCGATGGCGAACGCCTACATTGATTTCTCGAAAATGACGTGTTCGGTCGTCGCGGTCATCACCGACGTGGTGCGCGACGGGCGGCCCGTAGTGGGGTATGGCTTCAACTCGAACGGCCGCTACGGCCAAGGCGCGCTGATGTGCGAACGCTTCATCCCGCGCATTTTGGAGGCCGATCCCGCATCCTTGATTGACGAAGCGCACGACAACCTCGACCCGCACAAAATCTGGGCGCGGATGATGATTAATGAAAAGCCCGGCGGCCACGGCGAACGTTCCGTCGCCGTGGGCACGCTGGACATGGCGGTGTGGGATGCCGTGGCGAAAATTGCCGGGCAGCCGCTGTTCCGCCTGCTAGCGGAGCGTTACGGCCAGGGCGCGGCTGCCGACCCGAGGGTTTTTGTGTACGCCGCCGGCGGCTATTATTATCCGGGCAAGGACCTCGCCGGCCTGCGCGCGGAGATGCGCGGCTATCTTGACCGCGGCTACAACGTGGTGAAAATGAAAATCGGCGGCGCACCGCTGGAGGACGACCGCCGGCGCCTCGAGGCCGTGCTCGCCGAACTCGCCCCCGGCCAAAAACTCGCCGTGGACGCCAACGGGCGCTTCGGTTTACCCACGGCGATAAAATATGGCGAGATGCTTTTGCCTTACGATTTGTTCTGGTATGAGGAAGCGGGCGACCCGCTCGATTACGCGCTCCAAGCCGAACTGGCGCGGCACTATGCGAAGCCGCTGGCGACGGGCGAAAACCTTTTTTCCATGGCCGACGCGCGCAACCTCATCCGCTATGGCGGCATGCGGCCCGACCGCGACTGGCTGCAATTCGACTGCGCGCTGAGCTACGGGCTGGTCGAATATCTGCGCACGCTGCAAATGCTGCACGAGCATGGCTGGTCGCCACGACGCTGCATTCCGCACGGCGGGCACCAGATGTCGCTGAACATCGCGGCGGGCCTCGGCCTCGGCGGCAACGAAAACTACCCCGACCTGTTCCAGCCCTACGGCGGGTTTCCTGATGGAGTCGAGGTCGTCAACGGCCACGTCACGCTGCCCGAATTGCCCGGTCTCGGCTTCGAGGGCAAAGCTGCGCTCTACCGGGAACTGAAGGTGCTGAGCGATTGATTGCCGCCCGGGCGGCCCGCCATGACTACGCCAAAACCAGCTGTGCGCGGCGGCCTTTTCCGGCATCTTTATGCGCAGGTGCTGGCGGCCGTGGTCTTTGGCGTGTGCATCGGGCATTTTTATCCGGCCTATGGCGTGGCCTTGCAGCCGCTGGGCAGCGGTTTTATCCAGGTTGTGCGGTGGTTGCTGCCGCCGGTGGTTTTTTGCACGATTGTGACCGGCATTGCGCGGATGGAAAATCTGCCGCAGGCGGGGCGCATCGGGCTGAAGGCGCTGGTCTATTTCGAGGTTGTTTCGACGCTCGCGCTCGTCATCGGACTGGTGGTGGTCAACGTGCTGCGGCCGGGCGCGGGCATGAATGTGAACCTGGAAAAATTGGGCGCGCAATTGCCCGCGGCGTATGCTGTCCACGCTTCGCCCACGGCGGGCACGGGCGCGGCCCTGGCGCGCAGCCCGATGCTGCAAGTCATTGCCGCGGCGGTTTTAGTCGGTGTTGTCTTGTCGCTTTTGCGAGCGCGGGGTCGGGGGCTGTTCCGGCTGGTGGACGCCGCGGCGCACGCGCTTTTTTTCGCGGTCCGGTTGGTCATGCGTTTGGCACCGTTGGGCGCATTGGGCGGGGTGGCGTTCACAGTGGGCGAGTATGGGTTGGGCAGTTTAGGCCCGCTCGCACGACTGATGCTGGCCTTGTATATTACCTGCCTCTTGTTTGTGTTCGGCGTACTCGGTTTTGTTATGCGGCTGTGCGGGGTGGGCCTCGGGAAGCTGTTGCGTTATATCCGCGCGGAAATCCTCATCGTTTTTGCGACGGTGAGCACCGAGGCCGTGCTGCCGCAGTTGATGGTCAAGTTTGAAGACCTTGGCTGCGCAAAACCGGTGGTCGGCCTGGTGCTGCCGGCGGGCTACACGTTTAACCCCGACGGCACGGCGATTTATTTGACGATGGCCGCCGTGTTCATCGCCCAGGCCACCAACACGCCGTTGACGCTGGGCGACCAGCTCCTGGTGCTCGGGGTGGCGCTGCTGACCTCGAAAGGCACGGCGGGCGTGGCGGGCGCGGGCTTCATCGCACTGGCGGCAACGCTTGCTTCGCTCGGCAAAATCCCGGTGGCGGGGCTGGTGCTGCTGCTTGGGGTGGATCGTTTCATGAATGAGGCGCGCGCCGTTACGAATCTGATCGGCAACAGTGTGGCCACCATTGCGGTGGCGGTTTGGGAAAAATCCTTCGACCGCGCGCGCGCCGAAAAAATACTCAATCGCACAGCCGATGATTAACGGTTATTGGGCTGGGGCGGGGGCATTCACCGGGTGATCTGTCTCGCCTCCAGGAAGGCTCCCTGGCATGCCGGGGGCATTCACCGGGTAGCTGTCCGAAATTTTTGCCCCTTCGGTGATCCACTGCTTGATCATGGCGATGTCGTCCGCCGTGGGCTGATCCTCGGTGGCGGGCGGCATATGGTTGCGGCCAGTGCTGGAGATATTGGTGTAAAGGATGCTGTTGGCCGGATCGCCAGGAGTCACCCGCATCAGGATGCCGGTCTTGGTGTCATAACGGGTTCGCCCGGACTGGCGCCGCGGGCCGTGGCACTGGAAGCAGTAGGTGGCAAAGAAAGGCTGCACCTGTTTGTCAAAATCAACGGGCGCTGGTTGTCCATTGGCTTGTATCGTAATCGGGGCGGGATCGCTCGTGGCGGGGTTGGCCGGCATCCCGGCGGAAATGGGCGGGAGGCTGGCCGCCAGCGTTGGGTTCGCCGTCAGTGGCGCTGACGGGAGCGGCGCCATCGGTGCAGCCGCGGTAGTCGAGGTGGCACGGGCCGCTGGAGAGGGACCGGAATTCGTGGCGCACGCGGCAAGGGTGAGGGCCAGCGTTCCGGCGAAAAGCGAAGAACCAAGTGAATAGGCTTTCATGGGTGAGGAAAATTAAGGGCAGGCTAACTAACGATACATTATCCAATGATTACGGATTGAACAGTCAATTATTGGATGGCCCAAAAACGTGTCTTTGGCCCGGCGAAAAATAGCTCAACTCCGCGCTTTGCTCGCGCCCGACAACTCTATTATATTGCCGACGCTCATGGAATCCATCGCCAATGTTCTGGCCTCGCGCTACGCCTCCGGGGCCATGCGCGCCATCTGGTCGCCGCGCGGCCGCATTTTGCTCGAACGCGAATTCTGGATTGCGGTGCTCAAGGCCCAGCGCGACCTTGGCCTGCCCATTCCGCCGGAAGCCATCGCCGCCTACGAGCGCGTCAAAGAACAGATTGACCTCGACTCCATCCGCCGGCGCGAGCGCACCCTGCGCCACGACGTGAAAGCGCGCATTGACGAATTCTGCGCCCTCGCCGGCTTCGAGCACATCCACAAAGGGCTGACCTCGCGTGACCTGACGGAGAGCGTCGAGGCGCTGCAAATTTACCGGGGGCTGGAACTGGCGCGGCTGAAGGCCGTGGCCGCGCTCGTCGCCCTGAGCCGCCGGGCCGGCGAAAACAAAAACGTGGTGCTGGCCGCGCGCACACACAACGCCGCGGCGCAATTGACCACGGTGGGCAAGCGCCTGGCGATGTTTGGCGAAGAGCTGCTGCTCGCGCTTGAGGCCCTGGACCAGTTGATCGAGCGTTTTCCCGTGCGCGGCTTGAAAGGCGCAGTCGGGACCCAGCTCGACCAGTTGACGCTGTTTCGCGGTGACATGGGCAAAGTCATTGAACTCGAGGTGCGCGTGCTGACCCACCTGGGCATCCGGCGCACGCTGATGGCGCCCGGCCAGGTTTACCCGCGCAGCCTCGATTTCGCCGTCATCAGCGCGCTTTACCAACTCGGCGCCGGCCCGGCGAGTTTTGCCAAGACGCTGCGCTTGATGGCCGGCAGCGAATTGGCGGGCGAAGGCTTTGCGCCCGGGCAGGTCGGTTCCTCGGCCATGCCCCACAAAATGAACGCGCGCAGTTGCGAGCGGCTCAACGGCCTGCACGTGGTGCTGCGCGGCTACGTGACGATGGCCGAAGGGCTGGCGGGCGACCAATGGAACGAAGGCGACGTGTCGTGCTCGGTCGTGCGGCGCGTCATGCTGCCCGATGCTTTTTTCGCCCTCGATGGCTTGTTGGAAACGATGCTGACCATCCTCGCGCACATGGAAATCAACGCCACAGTGATTGAGCGCGAAGTGCGCCGCTACCTGCCGTTCCTGGCCACCACCACGATTTTGATGGAAGCCGTCAAGACCGGCGTGGGCCGCGAGACGGCGCACGAAATCATCAAGGAACACGCGGTTGCCGCCGGGCGCAGCCTGCGTGCGGGCAAGACCCTCGAAAACGACCTCTTTCAGCGCCTGGCCGCCGACCCGCGGCTGGGGCTGGATGCCACGACGCTCGAACGCATCGCGCGCGACACCCGCATCCATCCCGGCGCGGCGGCCGCACAGGTGGACTGGCTCCTGCGCACGGTGCTGCCTTGGTGCGAACGCTTCCCCGCCGCCGCCGATTTGAAGCCCGAGCCGATTTTGTGAAACACAAGGGGCAGAGGGGCAGAGGGACAGAGGGACAAAGGGACAAAGGCAATGGAAGAAATATGCCGCACACCGGGTTAATTATTCGCAAAAATTCCTCATTCCTTTGTCCCTCTGTGCCTTTGTCCCTTTGCCCCTCCGCTTTTAGGTTGCCAAGCTCCCGGCGGGTCTCCACATTTGACCTTTCACCCTATTTACCGACCCATGGCCGAAGAACTCACTGGAAACCTCCTTGTCGCCCAACACGGCAGCCTGACGGCTGCCCTCAACGCCAGCGTGGCGGGCGTTGTTACCGAAGCGCTCAACCACGGCGAAATCGAGGAAATCTATGGCGCCCTGCGGGGCGTGCAGGGTCTGCTCCAGGAGGAGATTATAGATTTGGCTGAAGAGTCGCAGCAGACCATTCGCGGCCTGCGCCACACCCCCGGCGCGGCGCTGGGCACCACCCGCTACCAAGTGACTAAGGAACAGGATATCGAGCGCCTGGTGCAGGTCTGCGAAGCCCACAATGTGCGATATTTTCTGAATGTCGGCGATCTGGAGGCGATGGCGGTCGCCGCCAAGGTGCATGACATGGCGGTCGCCAGAGGCTATGCCTTGCGGGTCATCGGCATTCCCAAATCCTTTGCCAATACCCTCGGGGTGACGGACCATTGCCCCGGCTATGGCAGCGCAGCCAAGTTTGTCGCCACTGTGGTGCGCGAATTGACGATCGAGCACGAGAGCGCCAGCAACCACGATTTTGTTTCCATCCTCGAAGTCGGCGGGCGCAACTCCGGCTGGATTGCCGCGAGCGCGGCGCTCGCCAAACGCAAGAACCAACTCGACGATCCACCGCATCTGCTCGTGCTGCCGGAGGTGCCCTTCAATCCCGAGCGCTTCACTGAAGCCGTCCAGGCCACGCTCAAGCGCCAGCGCTTCTGCCTCGTGGTCGTTGGCGAAGGCATTGTGGACACGAACGGCAATTATGTCGGCGCGGGCAACGCCAAGGACGCCTATGGGCAACCCACCTTCGGCCACGCGGGCGAGTATTTGCGCTTGTTGCTGGAACAGCAACTCGGCGTGCGCGCGCGGGCGGCCAAGCTCGGCCTCCTCCAGCGCGTGGCGGCCCACTGCGGCTCGCAGACGGACAACGACGAAGCCTACGCCTGCGGCCAGGCGGCCGTGCGCGCGGCGGTCAACGGCGAATCCGGCAAGATGGTCATCCTCCTGCGCGGCGACGGCGACCATTACACCTGCGAAACTGGTTTGGCGAATTTCGCGGATGTCACCACTGGCCCGAAGCCCTTCCCGCCGACTTGGATCAACGACGACGGCCTGAGCCTGAACTTCCAATATACCAAGTATGCGCAGCCGCTCATCCAAGGCGAAGTGAAGACGCCCTTCGAGAACGGCGTGCCCAAGTTCGTCTCCCTGATCCGCTCGCAAGTGGCGCGCCGACTCGAGAGCTATGTCCTCGAGTAAATTTCTCCTCGCGAATTTCACGGGATGAAAAAATCTGTGGTATCCGGGGGGCGGAGGAGGTTAGGGGTGGGCGGTGGAGTTTATGCCCGGCCCGATCAAATCGCGCAACGTGACGGCGGCATGAAACTCCCGGCCGTCGCGCTCAAGGGTCAAATCGTATTGAGTGCCGGCGGGTTTCTGCCAGAAATAGACAGTGGCAGGACTGGCTCCGCGCGCGCGCCAGCCCGTGACGTTTTGATCCCCAATGCGCCGCAGCACGTCGCCGTCCCGGATGCCGGCTTCATACGCTGGTGTGCCGGGCAGCACATGCGCGATCAGCGGGTTGCTGTTCAAGTCCTTGGGCAGGAAAACGGCGCCGAGACGGTTGTGGTTGTAGGCTTGCGCGGGGGAGGGATCGGGGCGCGCGTAGATGACGCCCCAGCGGCCATCCACGATCAAGTTCAACCGGCTCAGGCCATACAGGCCGACAGTGGCGGCAAAGGCTTCATCGCGCATGACCATTTTTTCCTCGGAAATGCTGCCGCTGATGGGAACGTTGGTGAGTTTCAACGGACCGAGGTCGAATTCATCCGCCCAGCAGACCTCCCTGATATCGAGGCCCTCGCTCGGTGAATAATAACCGACCACGGTGGCGGGTGCCTGCGGGTGCGCTGCGCGCCAGGCACGCCATTGCGCGGGCGCCAGGGTCACGCCGCCCTGGTCGCCCGTGTCCACCAGGACGTCCTCGATCGCGGCCGCCGGTGTCTTTGATGGTAAAACCCAAAACCGCATTTCCCTTCGCAATCGGGAGTGCGTTCCATGAATTCATGTCCGCAGGCAGTGCGGAGATGAACTCGACCCGCTGTTGATTCACCGCGAAGGAAAGCAGGCTGTCGCGCAGCCATTGCCAGGCCAGCAAGCCGTCCTCATCGGGCGTCACACCGGCGGGAACATCGAGAACGAGGAACTGACCTTGGAAATCGGCCCCGAGCAGTTGAATACGGCAAGGCTCGGTCAGGCCGCCTGTAACGGTGCCCGGAGGGGCTTTTTCCGCAGGAGGCGGCTCGGACACCTGGAGACCTAGCCCTTGCGCGACCGGGCGAAAGAGCACGCTGGTCTCCGAGCCGGTATCGAACACCAGGTCCACCGGATGCCCGTTCACTTGGGCGGTCACGCGCAGGCGGTTTTCAGCAACCTGCAAATTGTTGCCCGTGACGACGAAGTGCGGGCTGGTCTGGCAACCACCGAGGGCGAAGGCCAGAACGGGCCCCAGCAAGATCCGGCACACGGTGGAACGGGTCATTCTGGCACTGAAAGGATTATTACCCCGGTCTTCAAGCCAGGATGCTGATTTTTCCTGACGGAGTTTTGCTGAAGGCGTGGACTTGTTTTTGGTCCGGGTCAAAATGGCGGACGATGATGCGCTGCTGGTTCATTTGCAGGTGCGTGAAGCCATAGACTTTGGCGGAGTAGGGGCCGCGCTCCGGGTGTTGAATGTCATAGAGGTCGGCGCCGCCCGCGCCGGAGCCAACGAACGAGGTTGGATGGTTGGCGAATTCCAAGTGCTGCAAATCATGGTCATGGCCGAAGAAGTAAAACTGCACCTGGTGTTTTTTGAAGATCGGCTCCCAGTCGGCGATGAGCTCGGCGTCGTCGCCGTGGTGGCCGTTGCTGTAGAGGGGGTGGTGGCCCATGACGATGAGGTAGGGCGTGGTGCGCGGCTTTTTCAACTCGGCCACCAGCCATTTTAGTTGCGTGGCTTTTTCCTCCGCCGTGAGGGAGGCGACGGAGTTGTGGTAATCGCTGTCGAGCATCAGTAGCGTGGCGAGGGGCTTTTTCTCGGGCAAGTCGAGGCGATACCATTTTGCGGGCAGGGTCCAGCGGGTGCCCGGCTGGGCTTTGGCGTAGGCCAGCTCGGCCTTCAATTTGTCCACCGGTTAATCGTCGTAATCATGGTTGCCGAGGATGGCCCAGCACGGGCCGGGAAACGCGGCGGCGGGATAAATGTTTTCAAAGTCGTTTTGCCAACGCGGGCAGCCGGTCCCGCCTTTGAACGGGCCGTAAAAATTGTCCCCGAGCAGAAAAAGGCCATCGGGTTTGAGCTTCTGGGCGGCGGCATAGCCCTGCATCCCTTTGGCAACCGCCAGCTGGTTGACCCGGGTCTTGTCGTAGCCCCAGTCGCCAATCATCAGGTAATGGAGATCATCGGCGGCCAAGTCCGCAGGCGCGGGTGGGGCGTCCGCGCCCAGCCCGCGCGCCCGCGTGCCGGCGGCCAAGGCCGCGCTATAAAAAAACGATTGCTTGAGGAAACGGCGACGGGTGATGGGCGCGGAAAGGCTCATGGGGCAAAAGGAATAAGACCCTACTTTAAGCGCGTCTCGCCGGAAAGAAAAATCGAATCTGCGGTCGTTGCGGAAATGTCACCTGGGGTGCGGTTCCGCTTGCCTGGCCAATTCAGCTTTGGCGGTGGGTGGTCTTCTCTATTATTAATGGTGCCGGCCTCTGGAGAGCCAGAAGAACACCAGACCCATGAGGATCCAAGCCACGACCGTGCCGATGATGATCGGTGCCATGCGCCGCGCGCCACTCCAGGGCTGCGGCGCGCGCAGGCGTTCGAAGCGGTTGGTCATCACGACGGACTCGTAGTTTTCCAATTCCCGCCGCATTTCGCCGGCGTTGGCGTAGCGCTTGGCGGGGTCGCGCTCCAGCGCGTGGAGGATGATTTCCTCCAGCACGGGCGTGAGCTGGTGGTTGAGTTTGCGCGGTGCCTCGGGGTCGCCGGTGACGCGCGCATTCATGACCACATAGGGGCTTTCGCCCTGGAAGGGCGTCGAGCCGGTGACCATTTCATAAAGGATCGCGCCGAAACTGTAGATGTCGCTGCGATGGTCGCCGCGCTTGCCTTTGACCTGCTCGGGCGACATATAGTCGGGCGTGCCCATGACTGGGGAGAAACCTACAAAAGTCAGCCGCCGCGCGCCTTCCGCCCGCGCGATGCCGAAGTCCATCAGGCGGATGCTGCCGTCGCGGCAGAGCATGACGTTGTGGGGCTTGAGGTCGCGGTGGGTGATGCCCTGCTTGTGCATATATTCCAGCGCCTCGCAGATTTTCACGGCGATTTTCACCGCCTCCGGCTCGGGCAGGACTTTTTGATGCTTCAAATAGTCATTCAGCGTTTCGCCTTCGAGGAACTCCATCGCGATATACGGCCGGCTCTTGTTCTCCACCTTGATGAACTTGAGGATGGACGGATGGCTCAGGCGCAGGCCGATTTCCTCCTCGCGCTTGAACCGGTCAAAGCCCGCAATATCGCTTTCCAACGCCATCAGCGGCACTTTGATGGCGACGCTTTCGCCGTTCTGTCGGTCTTCGGCGCGGAAAATCGAGGCCATGTTGCTGCGCGCGACGAGGTCGGTCAGCTCGAAACGCCCGTCGAGCAACTGGCCGACGGCCAGGTCGCCGGATTGGCTGGCGGATTTCTGGGCCGGGCCGGTCGCTTTCTTCTTGGCGACGGTTTCCCAGTCTTTGATTTGCAGCAGTTGCAGGGAAAGATTGTCGTCCGAGCCGCGTTTTTCCGCGAGGGCGGACAATTTGCGGCAGGCGTCGAAGGGGTGGTTTTTGGAAATAATGTCGCACATTTCGTCGTCGAGCACGAAGGCGTGCAGGCCATCGGTGCAGTGCATGATGAAGTCGCCGTGCTGGATTTCGACGCTGGTAAAATCAGGCATACACATGGGGTCAAGGCCGAGGCTGCGGGTCAATTGACTGCGCTGGGGGCTGGCCATGGCCTGGCGCTCGAGCATCAGGCCCAGTTTGACCGTCAGGGCGGTGGCAATATGGTCGTTGGTCAGGCGCTGGATGGTATTTGAGCGGATGAGGTAGGCGCGGCTGTCCCCCACGTGCGCGACGTAGGCGGTGTGGTTGCGGATGATCGAGGCCACCAAGGTCGTGGCCATGGAGCCAAGCCGTTGTGCCAGGGCGGCGTCATGCACTCGGGCGCAGGCGCGGTTGAACATCTGGCGCAGCAGCGCCGTCGGCGCCGTGTCCACGGTGGCTTCCTGAAATACTTTCAGCGCTTCGTCCACGGCCATCTTGCTGGCCACTTCGCCATGGCCGAGTCCGCCGACGCCGTCGGCGAGCAGCGCGACGCTGCCCTGCTTGTCCCGCACCAGCGGGTCGGGCGATTCCCAGAAATCAATCCAATCCTCATTGTTGGGGCGGACCGGGCCGGGCGTGGTGAAGCGGGCGTAGCGGATGCGCATGAAGCGTCCACAATAAACACCAAGCCCGGCTGGGCAAGCAAAAGCCTGCCCAGCCGGGCCGTTCAGTGTTTGGTTCGCGCGGTTCGCGCCGTGTGGTTTAGGCGGACGTCGCGGGTTTCTGCGTGAGGAAGATCTCCTTGTTCTTGGATTTGCTCTTGGACACGAGGTGAATCACACCCCAGATGCCCCAGAGGGCGACCACCGTGAGGGCGATATACGATTCGTGCCAACTCATGCCAGCCACGAAGAACGGCCCAATCAAGTAGAACAACATGCAGAGGAAGTTGGCCAGGACGCCGAACACCGGAATCACCACATGCTTGACTCCATGGAAGGTATGATGTTCGCGGAAGGCAATGATGGCCACGACATTGGTCGTCATGTAGAGCAGGAACATGCCGAAGGTGCTGATTAACGAGACGATCAGCAACGTGTTGGGCAGATAAGTATAGGAGTGTGGTGAGAAGATCCCGAAGCTATACCAGAAGTTGTGCTTGTCCAACGGCGCCAAATCCGAGCTTTGGGCCCCCAGGTAAATCGCGACTGTAACGAAGCTGATGATGATGGAAATCCAGCACAGCGTCCAGATTGACTTGTGGGGCGTCAGGGTTTTCTCGTGCAGCAAGCCGAAGTGGGCACCCATCTCTTCGTCGCGGCCCATCGCATAGGTGACCCGTGCGCCGGTATTCAGGCAGGCCAGCGTCGTGCCGATGAGCGCGAGGAACACGGTGACGGCTTCCACCTCCATGAAGGCTCGACCGGCGGAGAAGCTGCCAAACAGCCACGAGCCGGTGAGGACCATCAGGTCGCCAATCGGCGCGCCCGAGGCGCCGGCATCGGGGAGGGTGTAACCGCTGTTGAGCACATAGTTGGACGCGAAGTATTCGAACAGGTAGCAAATCGCGCCCTGAATCACCAGCGCCAGGAGGATTGCGCGCGGGAGGTCCTTCTTCGGGTTTTTCGCCTCTTCACCCATGGCCGAGCAGGACTCGAAACCGCACAGGCAGAGAATGGCGATGCAGGCCTGCACCATGAGATTACTGAATCCATGCGGCATAACGACCGAAGACCCGTTGGGATGGTAATTGAAGGTCAGCGGCTGCTTGGGGCTGCCATCAATTCCACTGATGCCGCCCCCATCGGGCGTGTAGCTAACAATGAACGGGTCCGGCACGAGTTTGCCGTCAACCTTAAGCAACTTGGTAGCGTCCTTGGGATCCTTTTGGAATACAGGATACGGGTCGCCGCTGCTGAGGCCCAAGGCCTTCAACGCGGCCAGCCGGTCGGCACCTTCGCCGTCCTTGTTCTTGGTCGCATCCAAGTCATCATCCGTGACTTGGCGGTCCTGCTGCTTGTAGGCCACCACGGGTTGCACCTTGCCGTCCTTGTCCTTGAGGTATTTGGTGGCATCCTTGGGATCCTTTTGGAAATCCGGCTTCGGGTCGCCCACCACCAAGCTCAGCGCCTTGTAGCCAGCCAGCGCGTCTGCATCCTTGTTTTTGGCGGGATCCAGGTCATCGGCCGTTATGTTGGCGGACGACGTGTATTTCGGCGAATTATCGGCCCAAGTGTCTTGCTGCGGTTGTTGCACGCCTTTATCATCGGGCGCGGTCACATTGACGGAGTCCACATTGTAAGTCACCGCCGTGCCGTTGGACAAGTGCCAGCCTACCGAGCCTTCCTTGTGCTGGAGGCGATAGGAGATGGCGATGATCCCGAAGACCACCAAGGCGATAATTTGGATGGCATTGACAGCAATATTGACGACGGTCGAGCCGGTGACGCCACGGTAGGATATCCAACAGGTGAAGATGGCGAAAACGATGCAAAACAGGATCATTTCCAGCGGGCTGTTATACACCGAACTGAAGGTGTTGGGCCAGATGTAGCCGGAGATGTAGCCGATGAAAATGGCCGTCACCCCAACCATGACCCCGGGATAGACCCAATAATACAAGTGGCTGGCCCAGCCGGTAAAGAACTTGACCACGCGGGCATACTTGTAAGTCGAGTGTTTGGCCAAGAACGTCTGTTCCGCGTAGAAATACGAGGAGCCTGCCCCTGGATACAGTTTGGATAGTTCCCCGTAGCTGACCGCCGTGGCAAAGCACAGCAGTAAAGCCATTAAGAACCCAAACCACATGGTTTGGCCGGCCATCGGCGCGCCATAGAGACTTTGTTCTTGGAAGGTGAGCCAGAGGAAGGCGCCCGGAGCGATGAGCGCCATCGAGTTGATGGTTAACCCCGTGAGGCCCAGAGTGGGCTTCATTGTCGGAGTCGTAGGTGTTGGTGAGTCGGCCATGGTTAATAAGTCGTTTGAGGGTTGAACTGACGTCCAGAACAATAGCAGCCGTTGGGCCACAACGAGTTAAGAAGCGGGTAAGAAAATTTCAAAATCCGTTTGTTTTCCGTATATTTATACTTATCAATGAGTTAAGGAAAAGATAACGAATCTGCATAAGTTATGAAAAAATCGTTTATTCGTGGCATGGAAGGTGCTTAAAGCGACCCACGACGCCTTCCCGTTTCTCTTCCCAGGCCGTGTAATTCACAGCCCGAATTAGCCGGGGGGGCGTCCAGCTAAACCTTCAACCGACTTATAACCATGGCCGATTCACCAACACCTACAGCACCTTCAATGAAGCCCACGCTGGGCCTCACGGGGCTTACGTTTAACGCGATGGCACTCATCGCTCCCGGCGCCTTCCTCTGGCTGACCTACGAAGAGCAATGCCTTTACGGCGCGCCGATGGCCGGCAGCTCCATGTGGTTCGGCTTCTTAATGGCTTTACTGCTGTGCTTTGCCACGGCCATGAGCTACGCCGAACTGACCAAATTATACCCGGGCGCGGGTTCCTCGTATTTCTACGCGGAACAGGCCTTCCTGTCGAAGTCCCAAGCCTTCAAATACGCCCGCGTCATGAAGTTCTTTGTCGGCTGGGCCAGCCATCTTTACTACTGGGTCTATCCGGGCTTGATGGTCGGGGTGACGGCCATTTTTATCAGTTATATTTCCGGCGTCGTCTTCCCCAACACCTTCAGTTCCACCTATAACAGCCCGTTGGAAATGATCATCGTTTGTATTGTGTTCGCCATCGCCGTATCCTACATCGCCTACCGCGGGGTGAACGGCTCGACCGGGGTGAACATCGCGATGAATGTCATTCAGATTGGCGCTTTGCTGGTGTTTTCCTTTATGGCCGTCGGCTATCGCATGAGTCACAAGGAAGGTGCCGCCGCCATCCACCTGTCCAACGGCACCGCCGTTAACTATCAGGTGGATTTCGGCTAATGTGACCGCCCCCGATGACAAAGGCGTGCAACAACCCGTGCCCGACTCCTGGGCCGACGGTTCACCGAAGTTCGTGCAGGACGGTACCCGCCTGGTGGTTGCGGATGACTTGGACAAGACCAAGAACGCGACGGGTGAAGGCGCCGATCGCCTGGCCGCCCTCGTCGCCGCCAACCTCACCGTCGGCGACCAGTATCCGACCTTCACCATGGACAAGGACGGCAAAACCCTCCTCAAGGACAAGGACGGCAAGCTGACGCCCGTGGCCGCCATCAAGCAGCAGGACCGTGCCGTCACGGACGATGACCTCAATGCTGCGAGCAAGGATCCCGCCGTCCTGGCCGCCCTGCCCACCTTGAAGAGCATGGGTTTGAGCACGGGCGACCCCTACCCGGTTTTCGTCAAAGACAAGGACGGCAAGATCACCGGGCCGGCGCCGTTTACCATCAGCTACACGCTGGAAGGTGGTGGCATCAGTGGTTCCGGCACCGCGAAGGACCCGACCACGTATAACTATTCCCCGAATGCGGGCTACGTCGTCGCCCCGCACGGGTTCAGTAACATCATCGTGCAGGCTTGTATCGCGATTCTTTGCCTGGTCGGCTTTGAATCCGTCTCCGCGATGGGTGAAGAAGCCAAGAACGCGAAGCGGGACATCCCGAAAGCCATTCTGCTCTCGCTGGTCATCCAGGGCGCCTTCTGCTACCTGATTGAATACTTCTGCGCCAACTTCTTCCTCAATAGTGGCTACACGATGCCCGATGCGGGCGCGTCCAGCGCGCCCATCGGCGACATGATGAAGATCGTAGGCATGTGGGCCTTTGGCAGCCCCGGTGCCGGCGTCGCCTTCATGGAAGTGCAAGCCGTCACCGTGTTCCTGGCCCTGATTGGCACGACCTTGGCCTGCCTCAACACCGGCGCGCGCGTTACCTACGCGATGGGCCGCGATGAAGAGATGGGCGCCCACTTCGGCATGTTGCACGAGAAGACCCTCTCGCCCCACAAGGCCATCTGGACGCTGTGCTGGATTTCCATCGTCATCGGCATCATCACCTGCGCCATTTGGAATGGCGGGCAATCCTCGGACCTGCCGGCGCTGGACAAGCACAACTTCTGGTATAGCTTCGGCATCTTCTCGCCCCATGCCTATACCTACCTGCCGAACACCATCCTCATCATCACGCTGATCAGCAACTTCGGCACGTTCCTGCTCTATATGACGACCTGTATCATCGCCATCGTGGCCTTCCGCGAGCACCACAGCTTCCACGGCTTCAAGCATGTGGTCGTTCCGGTCTTCGGCGTGATAGCGAACTTCATCTGCATGCTGTTCTACTTGATCGGGCCGCTACCCGTGAATGGCTCCAGCCTCGTGGCCGGCATGAGTTGGCACGAGCCGTATATCGCCCTCTCGGTGGTCGCCATCTGGGGCATCTGGGGTGTGATCTACTTCAGCATGAGGAGCAAGTCGAAGAACAAGGAGATGTTCCTCACGCAAAAACCGGTCACCTCGGTCTAGTTGCCAAGGCCGCCGTGCTTTGAATTCGAGCAGCCAGCCGGCGGGAGGCCCGCGCAATTGCGCCGCCCCCCTGAAAAATCAACAGGCCCGTTCTTCGGAACGGGCCTGTTTTTTTTGCGCAATTTGCCCCCGGCTCATTTTTTCCCTGGGTGACTTTTCACATAGGCTTTACCAACCCCGGCTGAACCCCTAGGATTAGGCCACCATGTCCAATAGACATCCCGCCGATCAAAAGAGACCTCGCAAACTGGCCCCGGTCTGGAGAGCCTTGATCGAGGTTGGTTTCATTGTCTTTTTGTATTATTCCAATCTTTTGATGGGCGAATTTGAAGGCTCGGGACCAGCCCAAAGCCGGGGGCTGTGGTGGGCGCTGCATGACATATTTTCAGCACCCAATTTCGCGATTGCCCTGGCCACCGCGCTCATCGGTTACCTGGTCTTTGAGTTCCTGAGGAAAAGATTTTAGCGATCCACGAATGGCGTTGCCGTTACAGCGGTCGTTATCCTTGGCGTGCCCTCCGTGGTTAAAATTCTTATTTTCCCGCCGCCCGCCCGTCCTCCAGCCACGGCATCGGCTGGCCCACCACGGGCGAGACATAAATGCTCCCGACGGACGGGGCGATTTTGATTTTGTCGTTCTTGAGCATTTTCAAAATCTCCGCGCCGGCGAGCAGCGTCGGGCCATAGCCGTGCAGGGCGGTCACGCTCGTCGGCCGGTAATAATAATAGGGCACGCTCAAATCGAAATTCGTGCCGACGCAGGTGCCCTCGACCTGGCCCTGGTCGTTCACGCGCGCGGCGACGGCGTTCCAGCCGGTGATGGCCTCGGTGCCGAAGGCGGGGCTGATCCAACCTTGGTTGATGCCGTGCGCGAAGGCATACACGAACATGGCCGAGGCTGAAGTTTCGAGATACGAGTCATTGCGGTCGAGCAACTGGTGCCAGAGGCCGTCGGCGGATTGCCGCGCCGCCAGCCCGCGCACATGCGCGCGGTAAAGCGTCAAAATCGCCCCGCGCGCGGGATCCGCCGCCGGCAGCGCGTCGAGCAGCTCGCACATCGCCATGACGCACCAGCCGTTGGCGCGCGCCCAGTGAATATCAACCGGGTCGGGGTTGGTCGTGATCCAGCCGTGGCGGAAAATCCCCAGCTCGGGCTGAAACAGCCGCGCGGACATTTGGGTGACCTGCTTCACCGCGTCATCAAAATATTTTTTGTCGCCGGTGGCCTTGCCCATCCAGGCCAGCGCGGGCACGCTCATATACATGTCGTCGGCCCAAATCGTGTCCGGCATTGGGATGTGGCGCGCGATGGTCCCGTCCGCCAGACGCGGCACTTGGGTCATGATGAAGTCCATCCACGCATTCGTGACGGCGGACAAATCCGGCCCCACGCCCGCGAGGCGCGCCTTGAGCAGCCCGGCGCACAGCGCGCCACATTGGTCAAGCGAGTAGGGTGTCCGCAGCCCGCCCAAGCCGCCGCCGCCGCGTCCGCCGCGCGGCCCCGCACTCGCGCCCGCTGCGCCGGCCGGGGTGACCTTGAGGTAGTTTGCCATCACATTAAGACGTTTTGTAATATAGTCGTTATATTTCGCGTCCCCCGTGGCGTCGGCGGCATCCAGCATCCCGATGAAGACCACACCCTCCTCATACGTGAGCAACGGGAATGCGACAGCCCCGCCCCGCTCGACGGTCGCGCCCGCGACCGGCTGGGAAAAGTCGGTGACTTCCTGGCCGCCGCCGTCCATGAGCCGGCCCGGCGTGGCCGTCTCCATATACCCGCGCACGCGGTCGAGCGTGGTGGTGATTTCGTTGGCGGTCGGCACGCGATAAACATTCTGGTAAACCGGGTTGGTGGCCGGTTGGGCCGCCCCACCGCCTTGCTGCACGGGCGGCAGCGGCGCCATCTGCGCACGCGCCGCCTGCTCGGACAGCAAAAGGAGGGCAATGCCGGAAGATAGGCTGCGGCGTATAATGGATGACCGGGAGAGGAAGAGGGTGGGAGTGGGGTTCATAGCCGGAATGGGGTGGGTGAAGCTCCTGCTTACACCATTTTTATTGTGCTGTCTAAAAGTTTGTTTCCGCACAAAATGCCCGCCCCATGAAACTTGGCCTCGGCCTTTACCGGCACATGCTTACCCCCGACCAGTTCCGCTTCGCGCGGCAGATCGGGGCCACCCACATCGTTGCGCACCTGGTGGATTACTTCAAAAGCGGCGCGCATGTCACGCGCGACAACCAGCCCACCGGTGCCAGCGGCGGCTGGGGCCTCGCGGGCGACCCCAACGTTTTGTGGTCGGTCGAGGAATTGATCGCGCTGCGCCGCAATGTCGAGGCCAAGGGGCTGAAGCTCGAGGCCATCGAGAACTTCGACCCCGCGCACTGGCATGATATTTTGCTCGATGGCCCGAAAAAACGCGCGCACCTCGAAAACGTAAAATCCATCATCCGCCGCCTCGGCGTGGCGGGCATCCCGGTGATGGGTTATAATTTCAGCCTCGCGGGCGTCTGCGGGCGTTCGAGTGGCCCCTATGCGCGTGGCGGCGCGGAGTCCGTCGGCGTCTTTGCTCCTTACGACGAGCCGATGCCGCGCGGCATGGTCTGGAACATGGTTTACGACCCCGCCGCGCCCGCCGGCGACGTGCCGCCGGTTTCCTCCGGGGAATTGTGGCGGCGGCTGGAAGAATTTTTGCGCGAGTTGCTCCCCGTCGCCGAGGAAGCCGGCGTGAAACTCGCCGCCCATCCCGACGACCCGCCGCTGCCCACGATGCGCGGCCAGCCGCGTCTGGTCTTCCAGCCGCGCCTCTACCAGCGCCTGCTCGACCTCTCACCCAGCCCTGCAAACACGCTCGAATTCTGCATCGGCTCGCCCGCCGAAATGACCGAGGGCGACATCTACGAAACCGTCGCTCACTATGCGCGGCAGGGCCGGCTGGGCTACGTGCATTTCCGCAACATTCACGGCCACGTCCCCCATTACCACGAGACCTTTGTGGACGATGGCGATGTTGACATGCTGCGCGTCCTGCGCATCCTCAAAGAGAGCGGTTTTGACGGCGTCATCATCCCCGACCATACCCCCCAAGTCCACTGTGCCGCGCCGTGGCATGCCGGCATGGCCCATGCCCTGGGCTACCTGGCCGCGGCGCTGCAATCACTGAATGCGAATTAAGAATTAAGATTTACGGAATTATGAAGTAGCAGCTTAAGCTGCCAAGCGCCCGCGGATTTTTTTTGGCTTTTGTTTCCTAAATCATAATTCCTAAATCATAATTTTCCCCCGCCATGAAAAAAATCATCCTTACCGGTTTCTTTTTCGGATGTCTTGCGCTCCACGCCGCCGACTCCCCTTGGGTGCATGACGCCTACCAAGCCGGCGATTTCAAGCTCGCGCAAGGCGCGCAACTGGCGGACGTGTTCATCGCGCCGGGGGATTCCAAGTGCGACCAAATCGCGGCGAATCTTTTTGCCGAGGATGTCGAGCGTGTGACGGGCCATAAGCCCACTGTGGTGGCCGACGCCGCGAAATTGCACGCTGCGGCGGTGCTCATCGGCACGCTGGGCCACAGCCCGGTGATTGACCAACTCGTGGCGAATAGGAAACTTGACGTGAAGCAACTCGCCGGCCAGTGGGAAAGCTTTGTCATCGCCACCGTCGCCGCGCCGCTGCCGGGCGTGGACTCGGCGGTCGTCATCGCGGGCAGCGACCGGCGTGGCACCGCTTACGGCGTGTTTGAACTGTCGCAGGGCATCGGCGTCTCGCCCTGGTATTGGTGGGCGGACGTGACGCCCACGCACCGCGATAATTTGTTCGTCGCCGCTGGCACGCGCCACTTCGGGCCGCCCTCGGTGCAGTATCGCGGCATCTTCATCAATGACGAGGATTGGGGCATGATCCCCTGGGCGTCGAAGACCCTCGACAAGGAGACTGGCAACATCGGCCCGAAGACCTACGCGAAAATCTGCGAGCTGCTTCTGCGCCTCAAGGCCAACACGCTCTGGCCCGCGATGCACGAGGTCTCGACGGCGTTCAACCTCATTCCCGAAAACAAGGTGGTCGCCGACGATTACGGCATCGTCATGGGCTCGTCGCACTGCGAGCCGCTGCTGCGCAACAACGTCGGCGAATGGCCCAAGGACAACCAGGCCGCCTACAATTTCCTCACCAACCCCGACGGCGTGACGCAATACTGGGCGGAGCGCCTGCAGACCAACGGCCAATACGAAAACCTCTACACCATCGGCATGAGGGGCATCCACGACGGCCCCATGCAAGGCCCCCGGGGCGAACCGCAGATCGTCGCCACGCTCGAAAAAATCTTCAGCGTGCAGCGCGGCCTGCTTGCGAAATACGTCAACCCCGACCCGGCGAAGGTCCCGCAGATTTTCTGCGCCTACAAGGAAGTGCTCGATTATTTCCTCCACGACCTGCAAGTGCCGCCGGACGTGACGGTTGTGTTCCCCGACGATAACTTCGGCTATATCCGCTATTTCCCGACCCCGGAGCAAATCGCCGCGCGCCCCGGCGGCTTCGGCGTGTATTACCACATTGAGTATCTCGGCGCGCCCTATTCCTACGCCTGGCTGGACTCGACGCCGCCCGCGCTGATCTGGGAGGAAATGTCCAAGGCCTACGCCCACGGCATCCAGAAATTTTGGATGCTCAACGTCGGCGGCCTCAAACCCCGTGAAATCGGCATAGACTTTTTCATGCAAATGGCCTGGGACATCAACAAGTGGAATTTGCAAACGCTTCCGGATTACTTGAAAACTTTCGCCGCGCAGCAATTCGGCCCGGAGCACGCCCAGGAAATCGGCGATTTGCTGGCCCAATACTATCGCCTCGGCTACCAGCGCAAACCGGAGCATTTGCAGTGGAACATCCGGGACGAGCCGGATCGGCCTAGTGATTTTACGCCCATTGATTATGGCAGCGAAACCTTAAAGGGCATTATTGCGAGCGCACTTCCAGCTCAACAAGTCAGCCAGCTCGCAAATAAATTGCCCGCCGAAAAACAGGACTCCTTCTATGAACTGGTACAATATCCAATAACAGGAGCAGGGCTGGCCAAGGTGCGATATCTGTTATATGAATTCGCTGATTTTGGTGTTTCTCACGGAATATATGACTCACCGGTATCTCTCACAGCGTCTTTTAAGACATTTGATAATGCATTGGTTAATGCCACCGATCGCTATAACGAGAAAATCGCCAACGGAAAATGGAATAACTTTATTCCTAATGACCCAATGCAGCGCGATCGGTCTTATCGGACGGCGCTGTTCGATCCGGTCTCTTCGGTCGCTCAATTCAAGATAACTGGCGAGCCGGGGATGTGTGTTATGATTGAAGGACGCGCGGACCAATTGCAGCCAGGAGAGGTTGCATCACTTCCTCTAGCTGATGTTTTTACTCAAGCACGGCATTATATTTCTATCAATGACACTGCTTTTGATCCAGCAAGATGGACAAAAACAGTTGATGTGGATTGGATTAAGTTATCAGATGATTCTAATAGTTTTGCGGATGGATCGAGGCTTATTCCTGGTTATTTTTGGGTCTCAATCGACTGGGCCAAGGTTCCGAAAGGAGTGGATGTTTCCGGCAATATCATAATTACTGAAGGGAAAAGCACCTATACCGTGAAGGTACCGGTTTACAATCCGGCCGAGTTGCGGCCGGAGCAGTTGGCCGGGAAATTCGTCGAGTCCAACGGCGTGGTCTCGATGGAGGCGCAGCATTTTTCCAGCAAGGTGGACAAACCCGGCGCGGCTTGGCAGGTCATTCCCGGCCTCGGGCGCACGGGCGACGCCGTCGGTGTTTTTCCGACGACTGCGCCCAGTGTGGACGTGGCCCGCGCCGCGACGGATGCGCCCGCGCTCAACTATGATTTCTATCTCTTCCGCCCCGGCAACGTGACCATCCACTACAACCTCATCCCCACGCAGCCGCTGCAATACAACGTCGGCCTGCGCTTCGCCGTCTCGGTGGATGATGCCCCGCCGCAACTGGTGGACATCAAGGCCGGAACGGCCGGCGAAGTCGGCTCCAACGGCACGGCCACCTGGCAGCACAATGTGTTGGATAACACGACGACCACCACCACCCAGCACAGCATCACCGCCGCCGGCGCGCACACGTTGAAAATCTACATGGTGGATCCCGGCGTGTTGCTGGAAAAAATCGTGATTGATAACGGCGGCCTGCGCCCCTCCTACCTCGGCCCGCCCGAAACATTGGTGAACATCCAACCCCCCAAAAACTGATTTTCACCGCCTTGGGTCTGAAACATCCCCCCGCCATCTTTTCAACCGCAACCACCGCCGCTACGCGGGGTTTGCTTATACTCAGGAATAAGGCGATAATCCGAGTTTCCCAAGGCTCGGCTGTTGCTCTAATGTCGCCCTCTTACCCCTTGCCCATCCTTGTAAATTCGCTTTGGCTCTGATTATTATTCTGCACGCACTGCTCTTCCCCCCGCCTGTTCCTTACCCCATGAATACGACCCGCCATATTTTTCCTCTCCTGGCAGCCATTGCCCTATTGTTCACTTCCGTCCGTTTGCCCGCCGCCCCGGATGTGCCCGCCGCCCCGGACGCGTCGGCCACGCCGCCCATCTCCATTCCCCAGCCCGCCCCGATAGTCCTGCCCACCCCGCCGGTCCCGGTTTCGCTGGCCGGAGATTGGCGCTTCAAGCTGGATCGCGACAACGTCGGCGACTCGGAGAAGTGGTTCACCACCGATTTGACGGACAAGATCAAGCTGCCCGGCATCCTCCAGGCGCAGGGCTATGGCGATGACATCAGCACGGACACGCCCTGGGTGCTGACCCTGGGCCCGCCTTGGTGGGGCGAGCAGGCCAAGGACCTGGTTGACCATTTTTCCCAACCAGGGCACGTCGAGGTTCCGTTCCTTTCGCAACCCCCCAAGCATTACCTTGGCCTGGCTTGGTACCAGCGCGATATTGACATTCCCGACGATTGGAAAGACCGCCGCGTCGTCCTCTTCCTCGAACGCGCGCACTGGCAAAGCACCGTCTATGTGGACGACAAGCAATACGCGTCCAATGACAGCCTCGTCGCCCCCCATGTCACCGACCTCGGCATCCTCACGCCGGGCCGGCACCGGCTGACCATCCGCATGGACAACCGCACGATGATGGCAGGCACGGGCCACTTGCTCGACGCTCACAGCATTTCCGACCAGCTGGGTGCGACCTGGAACGGCATCGTCGGGCGCATCGAACTCACGGCCACCACGCCGGTCTGGATTGATGACGCCCAAGCCTTTCCCGACCTTGCGAAAAAGCTGGTTCACTTCAAAATAAAAATCGGCAATGAGACCGGCCAGCCAGGCACCGGCACCCTACGGGTGGACTTTGATTCCCAGGCAATGGAGTATGCTCCCATTCATGTGGAAATCCCCCAAACCGGCGATACCACGGCGAACGTCACTTGGGGTGCGACCGGCGGCACGGCGGAACTCGATGTTCCGCTGACTTATTCGGGCTTTTCCTGGGATGAATTTAATCCCATCCTTCAGCACATGGTCGTGTCGCTCAAGGGTGGCGCGGCGGACGATGTGCGGGCGCTCACCTTCGGCCTGCGCGAGGTCTCTCTTAAGGATAAGGATTTGCTCCTCAATGGCAATCCAATCAATGTGCGCGCCACGCACTTCGGCGGAGATTTTCCCCTTACCGGTTATCCGGCGATGGACGTGGCCACCTGGAAGCGGATTATTCAAACCTGCAAGGACTTCGGGCTTAACGGCATGAGGTTTCACTCTTGGTGCCCGCCCGAGGCCGCCTTCGAGGCGGCGGACGAGATGGGTTTTTACCTCCAGCCCGAATGCGGCATGTGGAACACCTTTGGTACGCCAGAGATGACGCAGCGGCTCTACGACGAATCCGCGCGCATCCTCCAAGCCTACGGCAATCACCCCTCATTCATCATGCTCTCGCCCAGCAACGAGCCGGGCGGCAGCTACACCACCATCACGCCTGAGTGGGCGGCGGCGGAATACAAAAGCGACCCACGCCGACTTTATTCCGCGGGCACTGGCTGGGGCCGCGCCCAGCAATTCACCGATGGCGCGCAATACGCCGCGGTGGCCAATGGCCCGGCCGGGGGAACTTTGCGCAACACCTCCGGCTGGTTTGGCAAGGATTTCAGTGCGGTGGTGGCCAATGCCCACATTCCCATCCTGGCACACGAGGTCGGGCAGTGGTGCGCGTATCCCGACTTTGACGTGATCAAGGAATTCACTGGCTACCTGAAGCCCAGCAACTACGACATCTTCCAATACATCGCCCAGCAGAAAGGATTGGACTCCATGGACAAGGATTTCGCCTGGGCGTCGGGTTCCTTCCAGCTCGCCTGCTACAAGGAGGAAATCGAGGCCAACCTGCGCACGCCCGGCCTCGCGGGTTTCCAGTTGCTCGATTTGCACGACTACCTCGGCCAGGGCACCGCCCTCATCGGCGTGCTCGACGCCTTTTGGTATCCCAAAAGCTATGTGACGGCCGCTGTGTTCCGCCAGTTTGCCGGCCCGGTGGTGCCGCTCGTGCGCCTGGCCCGCCGCGTCTTTACCACCGATGACACCCTGACGGCGGACGCCGAGATTTATAATTACGGCGAGACGCCGCTGCCGCGCTCCATGCCCAACTGGAAAATTGTCAACGCCGGCGGCGTGACGGTCGCCTCGGGCACCTTTGACCAGCGCGACATCCCCATTGGCAAGAACATCGCTCTCGGCAAAATCAGCGCGGATCTTGCCAAGCTCCCGGCACCGGCGGCCTACACGCTGATTGTCGGCCTCGATTTCACCCAAATTGAGAACTCGTGGAATTTCTGGGTCTATCCCTCGAAAATCAGCGACCAGGTTCCCGCCGATGTGACCGTGACGAATTCCTGGGCCGACGCGCGCACCGCCCTCGCCGCGGGCAAGAAGGTCTTGTTCTCGCCGAGTGACGCCGACCTTGATCCGACCCGCAGCCCGAAGATGGCCAACGTCCCGGTCTTTTGGAACATCCAGATGACCGTGCGCACGCCGGGCGCTCCGGCCAAGTTTGACGCCATGCTCGGCCTCTATGTCAACGCCGGCCATCCCGCGCTCGCGGAATTCCCCACCAACTATTTTTGCGACTGGCAATGGACTCCGCTCGTGAACGGCGTGAAGTCCGTCAACCTCGACCAGTTCAATGGCGTAAAAACGGCCAATCTAGACGAGGCGCCGCCCGATTTGCAGCCCATCGTTTGGGCCATTGACGACTGGAACCGAGATTTCCGCCTGGGCGTCATTTTCGAGGCTTGGGTTGGCGACGGCAGTGAAACCGACGGCCGTTTGGTGGTTTCGGCCATTGACGTGGTGCATCCGACCACGCCAGGCGCGCAGCAATTGCGCCGTTCGCTGCTTGATTATATGGCCGGTGATTTTACCCCAGCCGCCACCTTGACCCTCGAACAAGCGGGCAGCCTTTGGGTCGGCGGCAATCCGGTCCCGGCTGGCGAGACGGTTCCCGCCACCCCGGCCGCGCCCGCCGCGCCCGGCTTCAATCCCGACCTTAACGACGGCACGATTCCCGCGCCCGCCCCGGCGCCCGGTCAATAATTTTCATCCCCCACCCACCCATGAAAAAATTATTCCTATTGGCGGCATTGCTGGCGTTGCCGGTTCTACTGCCGCTCGCCCAAGGCCAGAGCACCCCACCCGCGGCGGCAACCCTCCCGGCTTTGAAGCGCTATGTCATTTCCGATTATGGCGCCGTCGGTGACGGCGCCACGGTCAACACCAAGGCCATCCAGGCCACGATTGACCAATGCGCGGCCAATGGCGGCGGCGTCCTCGTGGTTCCCTCGGGCACGTTTGTCAGCGGCGCGTTGTTTTTCAAGCAAGGTGTCAACCTCTTGGTCGAGAAGGATGCCATTTTGAAAAGCACGACCTCCACCGCGGATTTTCCGGCGATCTACACGCGCTGGGAGGGCACTGAGCGCTACTGGACTTGCGCGTTCTTGAATTTCGTTGGCCTCAAGGATGTGGATGTTTCCGGTGAAGGCACGATTGATGGTTCCGGCACCGCGTGGGGCGGTGGAGGCGGCGCGGGTCGCGGTCGCGGTGCGGCGGGTGCGGGCACTGCGGGCGGGGGTGCGCCTGGCGCAGCTGTGGCAGGCGTGGGAGCGCCGGGGGCCGGTTTCGGCGGTCGCGGCGCCCCGGCGGCTTCGACGGATTTAAATGCCATCAATGCCGCGATGCGCCAGCTTTTGTCGCAAGACCCCGCCGCCAAGGCGGTTTTGGATGCGCATCCGGATTTTCCATTGATTCGCAACGATCCGGACGCCCCGGCTGCTCCGGCCGGGCGCGGTGCGCCCGCCCAGGCCCAAGGCCCCGCGCCCGACCCGGCTTTGTATTATTCCAAACCCTACCCGACGACGGCGATCATCAACCTCGCGGCCGACCGGAATAATTTGCCGCCGGTGAACGCGGCGGGTATTCTGATCCCCGGGGGCGGTGGTCTCGCCCCGCCGCGCTCGCTCGTGTTTCAGAATTGCCAAAACGTCCACGTCTCCGGGCTGTATCTGCATAATGAGGCGCGCTGGGGCTATGTTTTCATCTATTGCCAGAACGTTCTCGCGGAAAACCTCACCGCCTTCACGGACACGCGCATCGCCAGTTCCGACGGCATGGACGTGGATTCCTGCAATCATGTCCACATCACCGGCTGCAGCTTTGACGACGGCGACGACGACATTTCCATCAAATCGGGCAAGGACGCGGATGGCCGGCGCGTCAACATCCCCTGCGAGGACATTCTCATCGAGAAGTGCCATTTCGGCCGGGGTGACGGCGGCGCGGCCATGGGCAGCGAAACCTCCGGTGGCATCCGCAATGTCACCGTGCGCGATTGCGTGGCCGACAACGGCAACGCCGCGCCCGTGCGCATCAAGACGAATATCACCCGCGGCGGCGTGATCGAGAACATCACCTACGAAAACATCACCTATAACGATGTGGCGCGCTGCTTTGAGATCAACCTGAATTGGACGTTAACTCCGTCTTCCGGCCCGCGCATGCCGCCGGTCCTGCGCAACGTAAAAATCATCAACTGCTCCGGCCTGGGCAATTCCGCCGGTTACATCTACGGTTTGCCGGACAGCCTGGTCAGCAACGTCACCTTTGAAAATTGCCACGTCACCACCTACACCGGCTTCACCCTGCGCGATGTGACGCCGGATGTCATTGCGAACGCCCAAGGCCCGGGCCTGAAAATTGATTCCGAGGACGGCATTCCCCTCACCCTCCCCCAAGTCGCCCCCGCCGCCGCGCCTCCGGCCGGCTCCGCCCCGTAGCGTGGAAATCGAGGTGTGGGGCAACTTCTGCGCAATCAAATTGCTTTGAGCCTGTCCGAGGATTGAATACCGTAAACATCATGGCTTGTTTGCGCACCTACCCCCGGTTGGTCTTGGCCTTGATCGCGCTGCTCAGCGTGCCCCCCACCCGCGCCGCCACGCCGATATTGCAGGACAACATTGACCGGCCCCTGCGCTACACACCCGAGGGCACGGACTTCGTTATCTCCAATGGCGCAGAGTTCTTTAACCGCCCGCTGTATACCAACACCGCCTTTCGCGTGGACGGCGGCGACAAACCCGAGTTCGCGCTCTACCTGCCGGGCCGCGGCGGCAATTTGCGCCTGGGTCTCCTGACGGCCGCTGGCGGCAAATGGCTTAATGACGCCGCGCAAGTGGTGACGCGCTACCGCTCCGGCTCACTGGTCTACGAAATCTCTGACCCGTTGCTTGGCGAACAAGGAAAATTAAATATCACGGCCATGGTGCTGCCAACCGGGCAGGGTCTGATTGTGCGCGTGGACACGGTAAACGCGCCGGCGGTGACATTGGTGTGGGCTTACGGCGGCGCGAATGGGGTCGAAGGCAAGCGCGGCGGTGACATCGGCACGGAAAGCCAGCCGGTCTCGCGCTTCTTTCAACTCGATCCTGCGAACTGCCGTGGCGATGCCTTCGCCATTAACGGGAGTGTGTTTACCCTCCAGTTTCACGCCAATGGCGCGCGCACCGGTGTGACCACAAACATTTCGGGCGTGGCCCCTCCGGACGCCAAGCTCGTCGTGGCCGACGCCAGCCAGTGGAATTCCTTTATGGGTCTGTTGTCCACGGCCAACACGCCGGGCAACGCTCCCGTCCTCACCGGCCAAACCCCGCTCGCGCCCGACGCACCGGTTTACCTGGCGCTCCAGCGCATGTCGCAACCGGGCGAGAACACTTCCGCGGAATTGCCCGTGTATGTCGAGGCCGGTGGTGCGCCCCCGACCGATACCGCCGCCGCCCCAGCCAACCCGGTTGTGCCGTTAACCTACGCTGATTTGCCGCAGATTTTTGACGCCGCCGAAGCCCGCCGCCAGTCCATTGCCGGACGAGTCACTGCCGACACGCCCGACCCGTATATCAACGCCGCGATGGCCGCCCTTTGTGTCGCTGCGGATGGAATTTGGGACGAGCCCTCTGGCGTCTTTGAGCATGGCGCAGTCGCCTGGCGTTCGCGGCTCCTCGGCTGGCGGGGTGCTTATTCGGGCGACGCGCTGGGCTGGTTCGACCGCGAGGTGAGCCATCTCACTTATTGGGCCAGCCGCCAAAACGCAAAAAACTTTGCGCAACCCCCACCGCCCGACCCCGCCTCCAACTATTCGCGCGACGAAGCGGCGCTGCACTCCAACGGCGACATGTCGAACTCCCACTACGACATGGACATGATTTCGATGGACGAGTTGATGCGCCACTTGCTTTGGACGGGCGACCTCGACTTTGCCCGCCAGGAATGGCCGGTTATCCAGCGTTATCTCGCTTGGGAGCAGCGCCTCTTCCGCCGTCCCTTCGACGGCGGTCTGCCGCTTTACGAGGCCTACGCCGCGATTTGGGCCAGCGACGACCTCGAATACGGTGGCGGCGGCGCCACCCACTCTTCCGCCTTTAATTATTTTCACAATCTGATGGCCGCGCGCCTGGCGCGGTTGCTCTGCGAGGACCCCACCCCCTACCAGCACGAGGCCGACCTCATCCGCCAAGGTATGCGCGCCAACCTCTGGCTCGCCGACCGCGGCTGGTATGCCGAATACAAAGACTTGCTCGGCCTCCAACGCACGCACCCCGCCGCCGCACTGTGGACATTTTACCACGCGATTGATGAACAGGCCGCGACGCCGCTCGAAGCCTGGCAGATGACGCGCTACGTGGACACGCAGATCGCCCACATCCCCATTCGCGGCCCCGGCGTGCCGGAGGGCTATTACGCGCTGGCGACCTCCAACTGGATGCCCTACACATGGTCGCTCAACAATGTCGTGATGGGCGAGAGCGCCCACACCGCGCTGGCCTATTGGGAGGCAAACCGTGACGACGAGGCCTACAAAATTTTAAAAGGCTGCCTGCTCGACAGCATGTATCTTGGCCTGTGCCCCGGCGATGTCGGCACGATGACTTACTACGACGCCTACCGCGGCGAGAGCCAGCGCGACTTCGGCGACGACATTGGCGCGCTTTCCCGCGCCATGGTCGAGGGCTTGTTTGGCGTTCGCCCCGACGCGCTGGCTGGCGAATTGGTGCTGCGCCCCGGCTTGCCCGCCGCCTGGGACCACGCGAGCTTCCATCACCCCTCCCTCGATTACACCTACCACGCCGACGGCCCGGTGCAAATCCCGCACACCGTCGAGCGCAGCGTGGACACGGGCGACGCGCGCGGCACCGTCGTCATGCAGCGCGAAACCACTTCCCTGCCCGGTTTCGCCGAGACCTATTCTGTCACGCTTCGCTTTCCCAAGCCTATGGCCTTGCGGCTCCAAGCCGTGGCGCGACGCTCGGATATCGCCTCGGTTACGGTCAACGGCCAGCCTGCGGCGTGGAAGGCGCTGGATGATTCCGTCGGCACGCCGCGCATCGAAATCGCGTGCCCGCCGGCGGAGCATTACGATATTAACATTGTGTGGACGGGCGATGTGCTCGCCACGCCTGCCGCGCCGGTGGTGGCCGTCGCGGGTCGTGATTTCGTCGTGCCCCTGGGCCTGGCGCATGTGCGCGAAATCAACGACCCCCAGGGCGCGATCAATAATTTTGGCGCGACCGCCTCAGCCGTGACCGCCACCGCTGTCGGCGCGCCCGGTTTCCACACGGCGTTTCTCAAACTCCAGCAAGGCGCGTTGACCTGGACTGCGCCGCTGACATTTGAAATCCGCCCCGCGCTGGAACTCCTCCCCGCGGAAACCCAGGAGCCGGGTCAATTGACTTTTTCCGTGCGCAACAATAATTCCACGGCCTTTGCGGGTAACGTGGCCATGCATAGCCAGGGCGGCGAAGAATTGAAGATGGCGCTGTCCATTCCCGCATGGGGCACTTCGGCGCCAATTAATCTGGCTCCCGCCCTGCCCGGGTCGAACCGCGTGGTGGCGGATTTGGGCGGCGGCCAAAGCGTCGAGGGCATCGTCACCAATTGGAAACTCGCCGCGGATTCCGCCAAGGTTCATTTCGAGCCGGTGGACCTCGCGTCATTCTTCAATGACCGCGTCACCCAGATTTTCAAGAACCAGTATCTGGCGCCGCGCTCGCCCTATCCCTCGCTCTCCATTCCCTTGCAAGGCTTCGGCACTTGGACGAATTTCACGGTCACTTTCAATGTGGACGACCGCGGGCTGCGCGCCGCCGCCGCCCAAGGCGGGGGCACCTACACGCTTCCCGATCAGGGCGTGCCTTTTCGCACCACCGGCGACTCCGCCGGCAAAAACATCCTGTTCACCTCGCAATGGGACAATTACCCGCGCGTGGCGGGCGTGCCACTCACCGGCCAAGCCTCGCACCTTTATCTGCTCATGGCCGGCTCGACCAACCCCATGCAGAGCCGGATGGACAACGGCGAGGTCATTGTCGCCTACGCCGACGGCTCCCTCGCCCGCTTGGCGCTCGAAAACCCGACCACCTGGTGGCCGATTGACCAGGATTATTTCATTGATGATTACGCCTTTGCCCGGCCCGGGCCGATTCCGCCGCGCGTGGACTTGGCCACTGGTCTTGAACGCACCCTCGACCAGCGTGAGTTCAAGGGTCGCGGCGGCCGCGTCAACGGCGGCGCCGCCACCGTGCTCGACCTCCCGCTTGATCCGTCGAAGGAATTGAAATCACTCACCCTCCGCACGCTCTCCAACGACGTCGTCATCGGCCTCATGGCCGCCACGCTCGTGCGCTAGTTCGCTGCGGTGGCTTTACTGGCTGGCGAAGCATTGGTGATGACGACCAACTTTGTTTCCCACGGCCCAATTTTCAAGGGCAGCACGGATTTTCCGCCGGCGAAAGTCGCGCTGGAGAGCGTTTCGATTTTGCCCGTGCGGCCATCCCAGACTTGCGCTTCCTGCGCGGTGCCGTTCGTGGCGACGGTGGCTTTGAGGTCCAGCGGGTCGCCGCCTTCGTTAAAGAAGAAATACACGTCGGCGTCCTTGAGCTGGCGGTGGTTGTATTTCAGCCATGTCGTGGCCTGGTCCACGGCGACATCCGGCTCCGGCAACTCGGCGAGCAGCTTGGGTGTGACGGCCACTTGATTCTCCAAGATGGCCCAACTGATGTCCGCCGGCCCGGTGGCGGCAAGGAAATTTTTGTCTACGACGAGTTTCGGCGCGTGGCCGAGGAAGATAACCTTGCCGCCGGCTTGCGCGAAGGCGCGCAGATTATCCAGCGCGGCCTTCGACATTGCGTCCACCGGCGGCACCACCATGGCGCGGTAGGCCTGGTTGCTGGCATTGATGAGCGCGCCACCCTGCAACTTCAGTCCAGACGAGAGCGCGCCTTCATCCACAAAGTCCACATCGCGCTGGTGTTGCAGCAATTGGTGGACGATGGCCAGAAAATCCGTGTTCGCCTGCGTGTCGTTGAACCAAAAGCTGCTGGACGGAATATACACGCCGATTTGCGCGGCGGGCCGGCCTTGCGTGAGCACATAGGTGATGCGGTTGACATAGGCGACCTCGCCGGGAAAGTTGGGGTCATTCAGGTAGCGGTAGCCCGCGGGGGCCGCGTCGGGGGTGAAATCGGGCGCGCCCACCGCGGGGACCGCATTTGCCACCGCCCCCGCCGCCGGGGCCGCGCCCCCGCCGCCCCCCGTGAGGCCCATGGACATATATTCAAAATGATTGATGCCCAGCACCATCTGATGATTGAGAATCCAGTTCACCTCTCCTAAATTTGGCGTGGGATAGGCGCCACTCATCGCGGCGAACGACTCGCTCATGGATTGCGGGTGGCCGCCTAAATGGGACGCGGATGAAGCGAGCTTGGGAAAATCGGCGACCACATCGTGCCAGACCTGGTGCCAGATCACGTCAATGCCGGGCACCTGGATGTTGGTCATGCACTTGTAGAAATCGCCGTCGGCGCTGGCCAGTTGCGGCAAAATCTCCTCGTGCTCGATGTGCATCTGCATCTCCATGCCGTTGGCCGCGCACCAGTTCGACTCGGTTTGGAAAAAGTTCTGGCCAAACAAATCCGACCACACGTCGCAGTAATCGGCGTAGGCGCGGTGCGCGATGTCGAGGCTGATGTCCGGCGCCGTCGCGCCGCCGCGCCGGCCCCCGCCGCCGCCAATCTGGATGGCGGAGATAACCGGTAAAAAGGGCCGGATGTCGTAACCCTTGCGTTTTTGAAATTCGGCGGGAAAGTTTGGCGTCCATGGGTTGAAGCCAAACGCCGGCTCGTCGCCGCGGAAGCCCAGGAGGGTTTTGCCAAGTTCGTCACCGGCGGCTGTTTTATACGGATCGAAGACCCACTCGACAAACTGTTTGTCCGCGGCGGGGTCGAGGAAGTCCATCAGTGATTGCTCGGTGGTCTTTTGTCCGTCGGAATTAGTGGCCGAGCGGGTCGGGCCGGATTTGTAATCCCAGTGCGGCAAGGCGACCGACCAATGGCCCGCCGGCGCGGTCCAGTTGATCTGGCCGTCCTTGGCTTCCAGCAATTGCGAAGCGCCGGTGTCGAGATTGTAGGCGATGGCGCAAATCGTCTTGTCGTCGAGCTGGCGGGAAAAGTTCTGGCCGCCTTCGACGGGCACGCGCTCATAACTGCCCAGCGCTTTCATTTTCAGGTCGGGACGTTCGAGGGTAAATTTGCCTCCCGCGAAGCCGGTTGGGTAGCCCCCCTCGTCGTCAAACCACAGATACATGTTGCGCTTCTTCGCCTCCTCCACCGCGACTTTCACCAAGGCAAAATAACCGGGGGAGAGATACGGCGCCGTCGTGCTCCGGCCCGGCATGAGGTAAGCCACATGGATGTTCATTGCCAGCAGCTTGTCCAGGCCGTGCCCAATGGCCACGGGGTCGGCGCTGCCGCCGATGCCACACGCGACTTGCGAACTATAGATCGGTGGCGGCGTGGCGAAATTCGCCGCCACTTCCGCGGCCAGCGGGGCGGAAATTTTCTGCCAGGGCTTGTCTTGCGCGGATGCCGTGGCGACGCCCAGCAACGGGAGGAGGATTTTAGCGAGAGTTTTCATCGGGGTAAAAAACGCCTTCGGACGGATCAAATTCCTCTATTTAGAGCGGTCCGGGGCCGGGATTGCCGGCGGGAACGCCGGTGGTTGCGTCGGAGTTGGGCGCCGCCGCGCCGCCCGCGCGCCCGCCCTGGCCGCCGGCACCCCCGCGGCCACCACCCGGGCTGGGCGGAATGTCCACCGATTCCACGGGATCCGGGTGCGCGGGGTCGAAATCCTTGAAGTCATCCACAATATATTTCGCGAGGTCGAGGTTGTTTTGCTTGATGCCCATGACCACGCACTTGGTCAGTTCATAGCCGCCGTAGATTACCGTGTGCGTGCCATCGCCGGAAATTATTTTGGCATTGGCGGGCCCCATGGCGGTGTAAAAAGTTGCGCTCATGGCGTTCAGGTCAATCAATGCCACGTTTTCATCCTTCGCGACTTCACGCATCGCGGCGGGATAGCCACCGTGTGAGTTGGTGTTTTGACCCGCGGCGTTGAAGCTGACGCGGTTCATCGAGGTCACCAGCACGGGCGTCGCGCCGCGCCGCCGCGCCTCGGCGATATAGACTTCGAGGTAGGCCTTGTAGGTTGTCTCGGGTTCCACATAAGTCTGGGGCCAACTGGCCTTTGAGTCATTGTGCGCGAACTGAATGAACAGATAATCACCCTTTTTCATCTGGCTCAAAATTTTGTCGAGCCGCAGCGCATTGGCGAAGGACTTCAGCGTTTCACCCGATTGCGCCTGGTTCGAGACGGCGACGCCGGGCTTGAAAAACCGCGAAAGCAACTGCCCCCAACTGATGTCCGGCCCGTTGTCCCGGTCGGTGACGGTCGAGTCGCTGGCCAGGAAAACTGTCGGCGCATCCGGCGCCGAGCTGATTTCTATGCTGCGCAACGCGGCGCGCGGGCTGTTGATTTCAATGGTCAGCCGGTCGTCCCAGTCGCGCGCGTTGGCCGCGTCGAATTGGTCTTCGCGCACCATGTTCCCGCCGGGCGCATTGGCGGGCACGGGCGGCAGTTGCGGCGTGCGGACGTTGGTGGTGAAGGTGCGCGCGACGGTTTGTCCGGCGGGCACTCCCACTTTTTCTGCCATCAGACGGCCCGACTCGGCCTTGAGGGTGGTGGTGGTCGTGTTCGCGGAATCGCCCAACGTCACTGTCACATTATAATTGCCCTCGGGGACCTTGGCCGAGAACAGGAAAGGCCGCTCGCTCGTCGTCGTGTTGCCATTGTCGCCGGTGGCCACTTGCGCGCCTGGTTCGTAGCCGTAGCCGGTATCCGCTGAATAAACCGCGGTGGGCGCGACTTTGGTAAAGCCGGCCTGGGCTGGGTCGGTGCTGAAGTCGAATTTAAGTTCCACCGGGGCGGGCGGAGCCGCGGCCGCTCCGCGCGCGCCGAAGACTGGTCCGGCGGCGAAGAGGGAAATTCCAACAACAGCGCAAACAAAACGAGGGGTGGCTTTCATGGGAGATTTACCGCGGGGTTAAAACGGGAAAAAACCAGGACAGGGGCGGATTGCATCTAATAGCGAATCCATCCGGCAATCCACCCTTTTTTTGCGGGCTTTCCACGCCTATAACATGAAGGGAATAATTGCCTTGGTGCGCCGCCGGTATTCCGGGTAGGCTTGCGGAAATGTTTTCATCATGAAGCCTTCCTCGATTTTCGATTTGAAATGCAAGCCGATGACGATCAGCGCATAAAACGCCAGATAGCCCAGCCGCCCTCCGGCCAGCACCAGTGAGCCGAGCAAAGCCAGCAGGATACCCGTGTAAATCGGATGCCGCACGAACCGGTAGGGGCCGGAGGTAATCAACTCGTGCCCTTCCTTGATGGCAGGGTTGGCGCTCCAGTTCGTGCCCAGTATCCGCCGCGCCCAGATCGCCAGCGCCACGCCTGCGGCACAACACCCGACGCCCGCGATTTGCACGGCGTCGTTGCGCGGCACGATTTGAATTTGCGGCCAGCCGCGCGCCCGGACCAGCACGACCCAAAGCATGATGAACACGAAAAAACCCGCCAGCCGCCGGCTGGGATCGGCCCGCTGGATGGTCTTCTTGTTGCCCGCCCAGTTGACCAGCCAGTAGGCAATGAAGATCATCCAAAGCACGAAATGAATTTCGCCGTAATTCATGGCCGTTGGGATTTTCAGAGCATGAGCACGGCCTCGTCGCGCGCGGGGTGCGCCGCTTCGCCGGTGAATTTACGCAGCGTCAGGTCCGTCACGTCCTCCGCTTCCAGCGCGTAGGTGAAATAATCCGGCGCGAGCGCACCCCATTGCGCCCGGCACCGTTTCAGAGTCACCTTGTCCGCCTCCCGGATGCTGAAGGCGGGCGTGCCGCGCGGCTCCAGGGCGATCCCCGCGGTCGTCGGGCGGTTGTCGAACATGCCGCCGGGATACGGCGTCCAGCGGTCGAGGGTCAAATCCATATTCTCCAGGGTGATATCATGCGGACGGCTTTGGGCGCAGCCCTGCACGCGCCCGCTGTTCTCCGCGCGCCCGCGGAAATTTTGCAGGCGCACGTCATGCACGCTCCCGAGCTTCGTTTCCGGCGTGCGCGGCAGCGCGGTGATCGAGAACGCCTCGCCCCGGCCCCACCACGGCGGCGAATGGAACCGCGACGAAAACGTAATGTCGCGCACGCGGATGTTGTAAACGTTGCCCTCGTCGCGCAGTTGGATGTTGAAGCTGCGGCACGACGAGCGGATGGCGCAGCGCTCGATCCGCACATTGTGGATGTCCTGCGTCGTCTCTGTGCCGATTTTCAGCGCCGAGTCCTGCGTCTCGAACACGCAGTCCTTGACCACGATGCGCGTGCACGGCCCGAAATCAATCGGCTGGCGCGTGGCCTTGATGACCACGCCGTCGTCGCCGCACACGATGTCGCAATTTTTAATTTCCACGTCGCGGCAATGGTCGGGGCCGATGCCGTCGCAATTGGGCAGGTCGAGGTCGTTGCGGATTTTGAGGCCGTCCACCAGCACTTGCTCGCAGCCGAGCAGATGCAGGCCCCAGGCCGGCGCGGAGCCAAAGGTGAAGTCACAAATTTCCAACCCGTGGCAGGCGATGAACTCGAACAGCCGCGGGCGGAACTGCTTGGGCCGCCACCATTCGTCCACCGGGTCGAACCGGTGCATGAATTCCTGGCCGCGCCCGTTGATGCGGCCCGTGCCGCTCAGGCGCAGCCCGTCGGCGCCCTCGGCGCGGAGGAAGGCCTTGGCGCTCGTGTAGTCGGAGCGGCGCGTGCTGATGAACAGTTCCGCGTCGTCGGCCAAATGAAAATCAATCCCGCCCTTCAATTCGAGGCTGCCGAGCAGGTAGCGTTTCCCGCCGCGCACCAGCACGCGCGCATGGCCGGCCGCGGCGGCGGCGTCAATTGCCGCCTGGAACGCCGCCGTGTCCAGCGTCCGGCCATCGCCTTTCGCGCCGAACGCGCGCACGTCAAAATCGCGCGGCTTGGTGCGCGTGCGCCGGGCGGGTGCGGCGCCCTGGGCCATGGCGGCCAGCCGGGCCTCCAGTTCGTGGGCGCGGCGGCGGGAGATGCGCGGGGCTTTCATCGGTGGCAAAGCGACGAGTAAAGCTCGCCCTTTGACCCTGGGGCAACCAAAAATGAGTGTGAAGCGTGAAACGTGAAGTATGGAGTGGGGAATGTAGAATTGACAGCAACTCCAATTTGCTGCTTTGAACTCCACACTCCACACTTCACACTCCACGCTACCCATGGCCATCTTCGGCTCCCTTGCCACCGTCCGCGCGCAATTAATCCGCCGCTCCGTTTTCGACCTGAGCTTCGCCTACCTCGACGATGCGCTGCGCCTTGGCACCGCGGCGCACCAGCGCATCCTCGGCGTCGGCTTGGGTGAAACCAACCGCGTCGAGCTAGGCGAGGGCGCATTCGCGCTCGAACAGGCCTATAACTCCAAGCCCCGCGCCGAGGGCCGGCTCGAATCCCACCTCAAGTATATTGACATCCAAGTGCTCGTCGCCGGCGAGGAATTCATCGAAGTCGCGGAGATTTCCACGCTCGCCGTCTCCGAAAATTTGACGCCCGCCAAAGATTTGATCTTCTACCGCGACACCCGCGCGACCTCCCCGCTGCGCCTGAGCGGCCCCGGCGCGACCGCCGTCTTCTTCCCGCCCGACGGCCACATGGGCGGCCTTGCTATCTCCACCCCCGCGCTCGTGCGCAAAATCGTCATCAAGGTGCCGGTGGAAAGTTAAGGATTCAACCACGGCGGACACGGAGGGAAATCAACCCGAAACCCGAAACTACCTTTCTCCGTGCGCTCCGTGGTTCAAACCTCTTCCACCTCGCCCGCGCGCGACATCCCGCGATACAGAAAATACGACCCAACCACGAGGACGAAGGCGAGACCCTGGCCGATGATGCTCTCAACATTCGGGAAAAATCCGAACCACAAGCCCGCCCAGTCCGGCACTTTTGGCGCCAGCCACGCAATATTGTGCGTGCCCAGCCAGTTCGCCTGCTGCATTTCCTGCACTTGCTCGCCGACCATCACCAGCAGCACCATCCCGAGCATGATCCCCGTCAGCACCAGCATCTTGCGGTAGGGCAGCTTGCGGTGCGCGATAAAGTTGAGCACCGCGACAATCGCCGTGAAGAACAGCCCGGCCGCCAGCCCGGCCATCACCATCGCCGTGCCCATCTTCAGGCGGTAACCCTGCAAAAACAGCACGACCTCGAACCCTTCCCGGTAGAACGACGTGAAGCCCACCAGCCCGAGGCCCCACAGCATTTTCGCGCGCGAGCCGTCCGTTTCGTTCGCCTCGGTGATGAATTCGCGTTTTTTTCGATTGTGCAGCGAAATCCACCCGCCCCAATAAATTTTGTGGAAAAACCAGTTCATCACCACCAGCAGCACCACCACCGCCAGCAGCCCCGTCGCCGCCTGCAAATTCAACGCCGTCACGCTGCCCGACAAATCGCGCAAGATTCCCACCGCCACAAACCAGGTGACCACCGTCGCCACAAACCCCGCGCCCGCGCCCTGCGCGATGGGCTTGCGGAAGGCCTGCTTCGCCCCGCTCATGTTCGCCATGATCGCCGACAGCACGAGGATGCACTCCAAACCCTCGCGGAAGACCAGCACGGCAATGTCGAGAATGGCCGAAGCGCGCCCAGTGTTCGCCACCGTCGGGTCGGGCGCGCCATGCGCGGTTACGCCCTGCCAGGTCAGCACGGCGATGATCAACGCCGCCGCGACCCCCAGTAATACCCGCACCACCACCCGCCGCGCCTTGGAAGGCGCCGCCGGGGCTTCGATCACGGGATTGAGGGCTGATTTCATGGGGGTAACGTCAGCGCCAGACTGGCTTAGACCAACTCTGAATTGTTTTTGGATTGAGGATTGGCCGTCCCGGGGAGCGCGGGCGTCCCGCCCGCCGTCCTTGGCGTCTCGCCGAGGACATCTTCGAGTGTTGGACGTGTGCTCGGCATCGTAGGCAATCGCAAAGCAGCGGTCGGCGAGACGCCGACCGCCGCGACCGGGACGGTCGCGCTCCCCGGGACGGAAGAAGCGCGCCTACTCGGACCATACGCTCCATTGAGATGCGGCCTAAATTCATTTGCTAAGTGGTATTACAAAGGGGAAAGTTATGAAAAGGAGACTCGTTCTCAATAACTAAGGTTCAGAATTGCGACTGTTTAGATAAGGCGCAACACAAAAATTTAAGCGAATTGGAGGGGGGAGGGATACCGGCCTGACGCCAGCTTGGGCAGTCGCATCCCTGCCGATTTCGACCGGGCCATGGCGGATGAACCGCCGGGTATGCGGGTGGTTCACCGGGACAAGTCCCGCCGCAGCGGGATTGGGGTGTTCAGTCAGAAGTAGGCGATCTTCGCATTTGAAAATAGAATAGGTTCCTAGCCGAGCAGCTGCCCAGTGACGCAAAATAATGTCACGGATCTGGCTCGGGCTTGGCCGAGTCCCGCGACCGCGGGATGGCATGTGATACTTCCGATGCCATGGTTGGCTCGTGGGTTCATTTCCGGTTCCAGCCCGTCGTAGGTGTGGGCTTCGCTCCGCCCACCCAATCCCTACTAAACTAATTATGGTATTAAGGTGCAGCCTGACCCTGTCCGGGCCTTCCTGTCCGGGCCTTCCGCACAATCGGCCCGCGTCTTCCCAACCCGTAAGTAACTGTGCGGCTGGCCGCTGGCGTGCCCTTGGCTATCGGTTGGCCGGTGGGGGTATTTACGTGACCCTTCCGCTGCTATGGTTGGTGCGTGGGTTCATTTGCGAATATCGCGAGCGAAAAGATAAAGAGGGCAAAGCTGACTAAACTGCAAGTAATCACAAATCTGTCCCATTGCCTTCGTTTAGAATCAGGCCACGCCGAAAATATCTTCTTATAAAATTCATAATTAATCGCTTTTTCTGTGGTAAATGGGTGGGTTACAAACACAACACCTAAACTGACAATCAGGAAACCCGCTCCTTTGGTCAGTGTTGTATTGCCGGTCAGTTCCGTAAATAGGCCGATTGCAGTACAAATCCAAAAGAAACGGAGTAGTCCCAGCATCATATGCGCCTTAACCAACATCCAGGTGTCGAGGGCATCGTTGCTCAGGAACATCCGCCCAGTCTTATAAGCGCCAAATCGGATCTGCAGCCGAATGTGGGCGTAGAGCAGATAGCTGAAAAACATTTTCATACGGGCGGGGCAAGGGGTCAGGCTGCACCTTATTACCTAAATTTTTTAAGGAGAGGGCTGGGTTTGGGTTGGTGGCGGAAAGAGTCATGTGTGCAGCTTGCGAGGTTTTAGGCTGAAAGGTTGCGCCAGGCTATGGCGCCGCCGTCAACTGCACGGTGCCGAGCAGGCCGGAGGGCAGGGGCCGGTAATTGCTCAGGTTCTGGTTGTCGAAACGGTTGCCGCCGAGCAGCGGATCGGCTTTCACCGAGGTCATGTCCGGCTCGGGATGGGCCGAGAGATAATTGACCGCGCGATTGCCGACTTGGATGCGGATTTGATTCGCGCCGGGCTTGAGCAGGCTCGTCACGTCCACGCGATACGGCGGGCACCAGACCGCGCCCGCCCGCTGGCCGTTGACCCAGACGACGGCGACGTTGCCGATGGGTTGCTGGATGGCGGCGGACAGGCGCTGGCCACCGCCGCCGCCGGGCTGCCCTTCCCCAAAATAAATGCTGGTCTTGAGGCCGCCTTGCAACATCGCGGCCGGCACGTCAACGTCCTTGGCAAAGGTGGCGACGCCGGAGAAACTGGCCAGGTCCGGCTCGGTGGTCCACGAGGCCCCGGCATCCATCTGGCGGGGCGCGGGGTCGGCCTCGGCGGAAGAATTTTTAAAAGTCACCGCCCAGTCCTTGCTGAGGTCCAACGGCGCGGGCACGGCCCCGGACGCCGTGGCCGGGGCGGGCAATTGGCGATGGGAAAACACAATAAACTGCGTGCCATAGGCGGGCAGGCTGACCGGGATGCCGGTGGCCCCCGCATAAGCCTGGACATTGGCCACGGGCGAAACCCGCCCGGTGACGGCGTCCCACCATTTCGGGGGTCAAGCCATCCGTGCGGATAATCGCGGTGTCGCTGACGGGTTGGTTCGAGGTGTTGACCAGGAAATAAACTTCGCCGCCGTCCAGGTGGCGATGCACGAAGCCAAGCTCGGAGTGGGTTTTGGAATACGCCACGTCGGGCCGCAGCTTGGCAATCAACGCCGCGCCCAGCTGGGCGGGGGTCGTGACGATGCCCTTGGCGTTGGGGCCGGAGAAGAGCCGTTGGCTGATGGCCTGGATGGCCTGGTTGTCGGCGTCCGTGGCGAGGAAGCCGGGCGCTTGCGAGGGCAGCGCCCCCGTGGCGATGAGAATGCCGCCGTGGTTGGCGAAATCCTCGAATTTTTGCAGCGTCGCCAGCGGCATGCGCACCAGGCCGGGCAGGACGACCACTTTGTATTTCGAGTCGCCAAAGGCGAGCGTGCCGCCCTCCACTTTGCCGCGCAGGGCCAGGACGCCGTCATCGGTAAAATCAAAATCATATCCGCTGTCGAGAATGGCGGGAATGAGCGGGTTGACATAGCGGGCGTTGAAACCGGAGGCGGCCAGGTTGCTCGGGGTGGCGTCGGTGTATTCATCGTCCTCGGGCAGATAAATGGCCACGTCATTGGCCGGTGCGCCTTGGCGGAGCAGGTAAGAGGCGCGGGCGAGGTAAGTCGTCACGTCGTTCATGGCAATCCACCAGGGGTTGCGGTCGTTAAAAATGGCGGAAACGTAGAAATGCCAGCCGGGATATTCCACGCCCGGCGCATTATAGGGCCAGCCATGGCAAAGGAACTGGTTGACGCCGTTGAGGAAGTCCATGTTGGACTCCGCCTTGATGTCAATCGGCATGGCGTTGAAGACCGGATCGTGCAACCAGGTGAAGGCTTCGGCGCTGGTGACGGCCCGGCCCAGCAGGTGGGCGGAGGAGGCGGCCCAGCGCGTGGCGGAAAATGCGCGCCAGGTGAATTGTTCGCCTTCGCTCATGTCGGCGTCGGCGTAGGTCGTGAGCGACGTGGGCGGCGTGCCGTAGGCCTGGATGCGGAAACGCGAGTTGTGGTCTTTGGCCAATTGCTCGAAGGTCTTGACGAAGTTGTCGTTGAAAACCTCGATGACGGTCTTGCAATAATCATCGCGGATGTCGGCGGCCTTGGGAAAATTGGCGTCGAAGAGCGCGGGCAGCAGGGGGGTCAGGTCATAGCCGCGCCGCTTTTGGAATTCCGTGAGGAAGGTCGGCGTCCAGCCTTCGCCACCAACTTCCAGGCTGTCGCAGAACAGCGAATAGGGCTGGTTCGGGCCGCAGGCATTGATTTCCGGCAGGGCGATTTGGTCAATGAATTTTTTGATCGCTTCCGGACTGTAGTGGTCCACCACCGGGCCTTCTGCGCCATAAGCCGGGCGCTTGACGGCCATGATGTCCTCCCGCGTGTTAAAAAAGGTCACCTGTGTCGCGCCGTGCAAGTCGGCGGGCAATTGCGCGGCGCCATTTTCGACTTTAAGGGGAAGATACGCCTTGGCCGGGTCGGTGACCCCGGGGATGGGGCCAAGCAGCGCCGCGACGATGGGACCGCCGCCGCCGCGGCCGCCGCGGCCGCCCCGCCCGCCGCCGCCGCCCGCCGCTGGAGCCACGCTGCTCTGGCCGGGCGCGACTGGAACGGCGGCGCCTTGGGCGATGGATTGCGCGGCCTCGGGGCCCGTGATCATCGGCCCGCCATAGGGCCAGCCGCTGCCGAGCGTGAGGTCCATGCGCAGACCAAGTTCCTTGGCCTTGGCCGACACAAATCCCAGCATGTCAAAAAATTCCGGCGAGAGGAATTTAAGATTCACCAGCCCCGGATACTGGCCGTCGGTCGCGAGCGGGTAGGTCGGCTGCACCTCGAAGCCGCCGAAACCACCCTGTTTCATCGTGTTCATTTCCTTTTCGAGCTGGGGCTTGGTGACCGCGGGGCCGAACCACCACCAACGCACGTTCGGCCGGGTTTCGTCGGGCGGGGTCACAAAATTTTTCTGGAGCGTGTCGGTCGCCGCGGCATCGGCGGCGCGCAACGCGGGGGCGGGCGCAAGAGACAGCGCGACGAGAATATAACCGACGAGAGAACGGGGGAGAGAGGACATGGGGTGGGGGGAGGTTAGGGTGTAATGCGAATGGTGGGTTGTAAAACGCAGCGCGATTCCTGGAAAATTGACCATGCTTCCAGAAATGTCATGTGTGCAGTCTTCGAGGTTTCAGGCCGGGAGGTTGCGCCGTGTTTTTGCGCTAGGGTTAACCCGCCCATGGCCTTGGGTGTTTCAGGGCGCCGATGCCGCGGTTTTGGCTGGACTGGCCGGCGCGGCGCTGTCCGCCGGCGGGGCGGGAATCGGATCCAAAGTTTTCAGCAGGAAATTGCGGAACTCGACCTTCATGGGCGGGCCTTGGTGGACTTGCACCCCGATCAGGCCGTCCAAACGCCGGCCCACGGGGTCTTCATCCACCGTGATGCTCATGACCCGTCCGTTCAAAATCTGGATGAGCGTGTTGCCGCGCGCGATGATGTGGATTTGGTTCCAGTCGCCGTTTTTGATGACCGACTGCAATTCCTTGTCGTCGCCGAGCGAGCCGATGATTTGCGGGGGCACACTTGGATAGCCGGGCACGATCCGGGTGATTTGGCTGCGCAGGGTGATGAAGGTGCGCCCGCGCTCCTCGTAATTTTGGGCGGTGTAACGGAGGCCGTTCGCGTTGCGATTTTCCCCGTCGAGGTCGAATTGGTAGCCCTTGAGCGCGAACGGCACGCCCGGCACTTCGGTGTTGCGGTAACTGACGCCGCTGTTGGCTCTGTCGGAAACGCGGTATTCGACCTTCAGCTCGAAGTCACGCGGCGTGCCGCCCCGCCAGATGAGAAACGTGTTCACGCGAATCGTGTTTGCCGGGGTGATTTCTCCGACAATGCAGCCATCCTCAACCCGCCAATGCACCCCGTCGCCCTCCCATCCGTTGAGGGTCTTGCCATCGAAGATGGGAACAAAGCCCGGGTCGTCGGCCGGAGCGGGAGCGGGATGGACGGTTTGTTGCGCGGCAAGCGGCAACGCGGCCAGGAGGCCCGCGAGGATGAGGAGGGAGGTTTTCATGGGGGGGGGCCACCATCCAACATCGAACTCCGAACCTCCAATTAAGAAAAGCGGCGGGGGGACGGCGCGATATTTTCGATGGTGAAGGTTGGAGGTTTGGGGGTTCGAGCTTGTGGCAAGCGGTGTCATTTACGGCGCGGCTGTCAACTGCACCGTGCTCAACAGGCCGGAGGGCAGGGGCTGGACGTTGCTCAAATTCTCATTCATGAAGCGGTTGCCACCCAGTCGTGGATCCGCTTTCACCGAGGTCATGTCGGCCTCTTTGTGGTCCCCCAGATAATTGATCGCGCGGTTGGCCACTTGGATGCTGATTTGGTTTGCACCGGGTTTGAGCAGGCCGGTGACGTCAATCGTGTAAGGCGGGCACCAAACCGCGCCCGCGCGCTGGCCATTGACCGTGACGACGGCCACATCGCCAATGGGAGCCTGCAGATGCGCGCTCATGCCGCTGCCGCCGTCGGGCCGTCCGCCGCCCGTGGGCTGCGCCTCGCCGAAATAAAGGTTCACTTTCAAGCCACCTTGCAACATCGCGGCCGGCACGTCCACTTGCTTGGCATACGTCGCGGTGCCCGCGAAGTAGGTCAGCGCCGGGTTGGCGGTCCAGTCCCCAATGGCGTCGAAGTGCTGCGGCGCGGGGTCGGCCTCGGGCGAGGCATTTTTGAAGGTGACATTCCAGTCCTTGCTCAAATCCAGCGGCGCAGGCGCGGGGGCCGACGCGGTGGCGGCCACGGGCAATTGGCGGCTGGTGAATACGATGAACTGCGCGCCATAGGGCGCCAGGTTGACCGGGATGCCGGTCGCGCCCGCATAGGCCTGGGCATTCGTCACCGGCGCCACGCGCCCGGTCGCCGCGTCCCACCATTCGGCATTCAGGCCTTCGGTGCGGATGATGGCGGTGTCGCTGACCGGCTGGTTCGAGGTGTTGACCAGCAAATATATTTCACCCGCGTCCGTATGACGGTGAACGAAACCGAGTTCGGAATGGGTTTTGGAATAGGCGACATCGGGCCGCAGCTTGGCAATCAAGGCCGCGCCCAATTGCTCGGGGGTCGTGGCCACGCCCTTGGCATTGGGCCCGGTAAAAAGCCGCTGGCTGATCGCCTGGATGGCTTGGTTGTCGGCGTCCGTGGCAAGGAAGCCCGGCGCTTGCGACGGCGGCGCGCCCACCGAAATTAAAATGCCGCCGTTATTGGCGAATGCCTCGAACTTTTGCAGCGTCGCCAGCGGGATGCGCGTCACGCTCGGCAGAATGACGACTTTGTATTTCACGTCGCCAAACGCGAGGTTGGCGCCGTCCACTTTCCCGCGCAGGGCCAGCAAGCCGTCGTCCATAAAGTCCAGGTTGTAGCCTGCATCAAGGATGGTGGGCATCACGCCGTTGACCATGCGGTTAAGGATGCCGTTATTGGCCACGGCCATACCGAGACTGTTCGGCGTCATTTGTGAGTAGCCGTCCTCCTCTGGCATATAGAGCGCGACATCGTTGGCTGGCGTGCCCTGGCGCAGGATGTAGCCGGCGCGCGTCAAGTATTTCGTGACATCCGGCATCGCAATCCACCACGGGTTGCTTTGGGTGAAGACGGCGGCGACGTAGAAATGCCAGCCGGGATATTCCACGCCCGGCGCGGTGTAGGGCCAGCCGTGGCAGAGGAACTGGTTGATGCCATTGAGGAAATCGAGATTGGACTCCGCCTTGATGTCCACCGGCGCCATGCTGAAGACAGGCGCGTGCAGCCAGGTGAAGGCCTCGGCGCTGACGACGGGCCGGCCGAGCAGGTGGCCGGCGGAGGCGGCCCAGCGGGTGGGGGTGAATGACCGCCAGCTGTATTGCTCACCCTCGTCCATGTCCGCGTCGGCGTAGGTCATCAGCGTGGTGGGCGGCGTGCCGTAGGCCTGGATGCGGAAGCGCGAGTTGTGGTCCTTCGCGAGTTGCTCAAAAGTCTTGACGAAATTGTCGTCAAAATCCTCCGCGATGGTCTTGCCGTAGTCCTCCCGGACTTCGGCCGCCTTGGGGAAGTTATTGTCAAAGAGCGCAGGCAGCAAGGGCGTGAGGTCGTAGCCGCGGCGTTGTTTGAAGTCGGCCAGAAGATTCGGCGTCCACCCTTCGCCGGTGATTTCCAAGCTGTCGCAAAAAAGCGAATACGGCACATTCGGGCCGCAGGCGTTGATTTCCGGCAGGGCAATCTGGTTAATAAACTTGGCCACCGCGGACGAGCTGTAGTGGTCCACGATGAAGCCCTCTGCGCCGTAGGCCGGGCGCTTCACCTGCACCAGGCCGGCGTTCGCATTAACGAAAAACTGCACTTGCGTCGCGCCCCGAAGGTCGGCCGGCAATTGCGCGGCGCCGTTTTCAACTTTCAGGGGAATATACGCCTTGGCCGGGTCGGCAACGCCAGGGATGGGGCCGAGCACGGCGGCAATAATGTTCGCGTTCGCACCACCGCCGGCGCCACCGGCGCCGCCCCGCCCCCCGCGCCCGCCGCGCCCGCCACCGGCGGGTGGCGCCACGCTGGTTTGACCCGGCTGAATCTGGACCACTCCGCCGTTGCCGATGGATTGGGCCGCTTCTTCACGCGTAAACATCGGCCCGCCATAGGGCCAGCCGCTGCCCAGAGTCAGATCCATCCGCAAACCGAGGTCCTTCGCCTTGCCCGCGACGAAGCCGAGCATGTCAAAAAACTCCGGCGACAGGAACTTGAGATTCACCAACCCCGGATACTGGCCGTCCAGCGCCAGCGGGTAGGTGGGCTGCACTTCGAAGCCGCCAAAGCCGCCTTCCTTCATGAAATTCATTTCTCTTTCCAGCTCCGGCTTGACCACCGCCGGGCCAAACCACCACCAGCGCACCATCGGCCGGGCTTCGTCGGGCGGAGCCGCAAAACTTTTCTGCAGGGTGTCGGTCGCTGCGGCATCGGCGCGCAGCAGGGTGGGCGACAGGGCCAGCGCCGCGAGGGTAAGACAGGCGAGAGAACGGAGGGGGGAGTTCATGGGGAGGAGGGGCGGAGAGTGCTGAATGCTGAAAATCTGAAATCTGAAATCAAAGTATGGAGTGTAAAATAGGCAGTGTGAAGCGTGAAGTGGGGAGGATTGGGAATAGGGCGTTCGGGATAGCGAGTGCGGGAAATAGGGTCTGAAACGGGCAGTTAAGAGTTTGTTTTTGTATTTAATTCCACACTCCACGATTCACACTCCACACTACGCCCTAATTGCCGCTGCCCGCCGGGGGAGCCGCGCCCGCGCTCCCGCGCCCGCCCGCTGGAGCACCCGCTGGGCCGCCGCCGCCGCCCCGGCGGCCGCCCCCGCGCGCCCCGCCGCGATTGGCGGCGGCGGCATCCGTGGGCAATTGGTCGGCGCACAGGGCGAGAACCTCAATCGTGTTCAGGCTGTCTTGCGAAGCCGAATTGGTGTCGTTATTGGGGTCGGTCACGTTATTCAAATTATTCGGGACATCCTCTTCGCGCGTCCCACCGCTGACCACGCGAATTCTAATATTAACGCCATAGCAGTGATGCCTGTACCACTATCTACAAAAAAATGGTCAAATTTAAAATCTAATTGTTTTTCATTACTCAATATATCGCAGGGAAGTGTCAAAGCTCCAGGAAGTGCTTCTGGCGTACAGCCACCTTCTGGAATAATAAACAACTTTTTTTGGGGAAAAAGCTTGTTGGCATAATCTGCTGCCATTTCATTTACATGTTTCCACTGTTCTCGGGCGATCCAATGAATTTGACTTTCAGGGACGAGAATTTTTGTTAGTAACGCATTTCCTTGAAGCTTATCTTGTTTTGTTTGACATAAGAATAGTCTGCAAGGTATGTGATTTTCATTCAAAAGCTTAGAAATGCCCAAGACATGGTTAGAGTTTGCCCCACCTATAACAATGACTTCTTCAACATTGTGCTCAATGAGATAGGCTATCAGAGAACCAAATTTGCGAAACTTTGAGCCATGGAGGCCTAGCTCGTCATCACGTTTGACATAACATCGCAAATCGTTAGAATTAAAAGTTTTGAGGTGATGTACACGTGAATGATAAGGATAGTCAGAAACAATTTGCTTTTTGATCGTATTTTCTAAAATCGATAACATTTTTTTACTAATTTGTGCCAGACCAGATAGTGCAAATTTTTTAAGCACACTGCGTAATATCTATCGTTTATAATGCTAGCAAATTAAAAAGGTAAGTGGCTCACATTCTACTGAGTTCAAATTGGAGCTCCTAATGTTGTAAGAAAATCTATTAATCCTGATGCCATTCAAAATGTGCTGGTGCCGTTTAAACCTAAAAATTCGTCAAAATGTACGCATCACTGATATCATTCAAAGATTTTTAGTCTCAAATACAATAAAATTAGGCGTCATCTCCGCTGTCATAGCGGGAGCTGTGGTGATATTAGCGTTAAGCCACGTTGTGGTCATCACGGTTGTTGCAGCTGTCATTACCGGAGTAGCCTTATTAGCATTAGGCCTGCATATTGTTGTTAATAAAAAGAAAATGATGTACGAACTGCATTAATTGTTGCCTTAGTTTTGAAAACTTTTATTCCCAGCAAATTTTCTTGGTGGCATCCGGTGACTTCTCAACTTATCTTGGGTGCTATTCCTTTAGAAGAATTTCGCACATGATGAAAAAATAGCCAAGAAATTACAAATTAAAGCAGTTTTATCGCTTGTTGAAGATTTTGAATTGAGGACGAAAGGTCTATTACAGTTCCATGTGAACCCTTTGATTGGCGCAAGCTAGGTGTTAAACATTTAGCTTTACCAGCCATTGACTTAAAGCCTGTCCCTTTAGAGTTGTTGAAAAAGGAGTGGATTTTCTTGAAGGACACATCGATAAAGGAGAGTCTTGCTATGTACATTGCAAGGCCGGGATAAGCCGAAGTGCTACTTTAGTCATCGCCTATCTATTAAAAAAGAAGCTTGTAAAGTCCATTGATGAAGGGATTGTCTATTTAAAAAAACGTCGTCCTTTCATCTATATTTCCTGAAAAAAAGCGTATTTTAGAACTCTATTTTCAAAAACACTGCATAAAAAACTAAAACACAATTAATACAAATGACTGCTAATGAAAATATTCTAGTTATTGGTGGGGAGCCGCCGGTTTTTTTGGGGCTATTGCTTGCGCGGAAGCATCCTTGAATAAGAAAATCATCTATTAGAAAAGAATCGACAGCTCTTAGCTAAGGTACGTGTATCCGGAGGGGGAAGATGCAATGTCACACACGCTTGCTTTGACCCAGCAATATTAGTTCAAAATTATCCTCGGGGGCATCAGGCTTTGCGCGGACCTTTCACGCGCTTTCAACCGCGCGATACGATTCAATGGTTTAAAAAGCATGGTGTAGAACTCAAGGTTGAAGAAGATGGGCGCATGTTTCCTATAACGGATGATTCGGCCACTATCATGGATTGTCTAAAGCATGCAGCCAAAATGGTAGGTGTTGAAGTGAGGGTGGAATGTGGCATTGAAAATATTGTTTACCTGAATCCAGGCTTTATTTTAGAGCTATCCAACGGGTGTTTCTTAGAATGTGGGCGTCTATTACTAGCCACTGGAAGCCATCCTAAAATCTATGCATGTCTCCAAAATTTAGGGCATCATATTGTACCCCCTGTACCCTCATTATTTACTTTTAACGTACCTCATTCGCCTTTACTTGAATTGGCAGGCGTTTCTGTCCCAAAGCAGATGTGCGTATTTTAGGCACTGATCTCAAGCAATCAGGACCCCTTTTGATCACCCATTGGGGTTTTAGTGGGCCTGCCATACTGAAACTTTCTGCATGGGGGGCACGCATTCTACATGATATGCAATATCAAGCCACTTTGATTGTTAACTGGCTACCGAATATTACACGAAAATTCTGGTAGATATGCTAAATACTTTTAAAGCACAAAATCCTGCGAAATTAGTGGTGTCTGAATGCCCTGTGCCCCTACCAAAAAACCTTTGGAAAAAATTGTTACAGATCGCTGAATACCATCAGAGTCACGCTGGTCCTATTTTTCTAAGGCAAATCAAAATGCTGTGTTGGAAATCTTACAGGAAGGTGCATTTGTATTCGGGGTAAAAGTACCTTTAAAGAAGAGTTTGTCACATGTGGAGGAGTCGATCTAGATGAAGTGAACTTCAAAACAATGGAAAGTAAAAAGTGTGCAGGGCTGTATTTTGCCGGGGAAGTTTTGGATATCGATGGTGTGACAGGAGGTTTTAATTTCCAGAACGCATGGACAACAGGTTGGATAGCCGGACAGGCCATGGCAGCACCATAACCCATCTGCGATAATCACCACTGAGTCCACTGAGATCATTGAGAGGGTATGAGAAATTCTAAACTTCTAATTTTTTCACCGCCTCTGCACCTTTCTCATATTCTCTCAGTGATCTCGGTGATCTCAGTGGTGAATTATCCAACACGTTCACGTTCATGTACAAAGATTACCATTTGGCGAGGGGCGGCATCGCACAAAATGGCCTCAGGGTTGCCTCCGGATTCGAATCCAAACTTTGTGCCTCTATCATAAATCAAATTGAATTCCACATAATGGGCTCGATACTCCAACTGTTTTTCTTTCTGTTCCAAAGTAAAGGGCTGAATTATACGACGTTGATAAATAGGCATAATCGTGTTTAAAAATTGGTTTCCGACAGTTTTCCACAAGTGCAGGTCTTTGTTGAAGTCACCTGTATGATAATGGTCAAAAAAAAGACCCCTACCCCTCGTTCTTTTTTGCGATGCGGAATGTAAAAGTACTTGCGGGCGTTTTGAGAAAATTGGGGAAAAAATTGTAGATCAATTACATCTAAAGCCTGTTTGGCTGTGTTATGAAAATGATCTGTATCTTCTTGATAAGGAAAACCCATGGGGATAAATCAAACCCTCCGCCAAACCAGAAACGATCTTCTGTTTCAATATAACGGATATTCATGTGTACAGTGGGGGCATGCGGATTTGCCATATGCGTTATCAAACTAACACCAGTGGCAAAAAAAGGTCCGTGGCTATCTTTCATAGGGAATGTGGACCACATACACCTGACCAATTCACAGCAGCCTTTTCAAATACATGGCCTCTTAATAAAGATATCTCTCCACCACCGCCAGAATGGTGCTCCCAATCTTTTCTTAGGAACCGGTGTCCTGCTTCGAGATTTTCGAAAGCTTGGACGATAATTTCTAAGGTCTTGTAGAAAGCTGACGATTAATTGTTGTCTAAGTTTATTCATAATTTAAAAATATAAATTTTTGTGTTGTATAGATCTTTGATTTCTATGGTTTTTTGTTCATGCCACTGAGGAATTGAAAAAGTATTGGTTGCCACTAAAGTGCCTTTCTTTAGTTCTGATTCAAATTTTCTTCTAAGTTTTTGCATCGCGCCGGGATATAAGTAACACACAATGATCGACGCATTTTGCAAATTGACTTAAAAAAATCTTGTCGTTTTATCCTTAAATTCTTATGTCTCGAAAATAGAAGTATGATCTTTGAAACAAAATAAGGTATAGGAGAATTTTCATAGGCTATGATCGTACAATGAGGATACTTTTTTGCTAAAGGAAAAGCCAATGAGCCCCAACCAGAGCCAAGTTCATAAATGATGCCTCGTCCTTCATCTGGTAAGTTGTCGAGCAAGGCTTTTCTTGCAAGTAAAGAACTTGGCATGGGTCCAATACCGTTTTTTATAGACCACGCGACTATTAAAATTAAAATTAGGCAAATAAAAATAAAGAAAATAATGTTAAAATAGATCATAATAAGCATAAGTATGATTTTTTAATGTTATATATACTTTTATAAAAAATAAGTAAATAAATATAAGGAGTGCATAAAAATGTTAGAGCTCAAAGACGATCAAGCTCAGCAAGCTATTAAAAACCTTATCGAAATGTTTGGAAAACCTTCTTCTTCGTTCGAAGCTGGACTTGTGATTGAAATGATCGAATCTAGTCTAAAATTATTTATTGAAAATTATGATACGGGACAGTTAAAGCTCATCAACCGTTCTTTAAAAGAGATGCGGCATGCTTATCGCATCTTTAACAAATTCAAACACTCACGCTGCATCAGTATCTTTGGCTCTGCGCGTACTCCGGAAGATCATCCCGATTATTTAGCTGCTAAAGAATTTAGCACAAAGATCGCACAAAAGGGGTGGATGTGTATCACAGGCGCTGCAAATGGAATCATGAAGGCCGGGTTACCGGGTTCACGGCTGAATCTAGTTTTGGATTATCCATTCGTTTACCCTTTGAAGTCCCCACAAATACTGTCATCTGAAGGTGACCCGAAACTCATTGTTTTTCGTTATTTTTTTACACGTAAATTGATGTTTCTCACTCATTCGGATGCCGCTGCAGTCTTTCCGGGAGGTTTTGGGACTCTGGATGAGTTATTTGAAATCCTCACGTTAATTCAAACAGGAAAAGCTAACATTATACCAGTTGTATTAGTGGAAGGGCTCAAGGGTGTGTATTGGCGTGACTGGAAGAAATATATTGATCATCATTTGTTGGTGAATGGCTGGATCAGCCCTGAGGATCTCCATCTATTTTATATTGCGAAATCTGTTGATGATGCTGTAGAACATGTACAAAAATTTTATCGTCGCTTTCATTCCAGCCGTTATGTAAGAGATAAATTAGTGATGCGCTTAAATGAAGAGTTAACAGATCGCCAAGTAGATGAATTAAATGAGAAATTTAAGGCTTTAATGGCAGAAGAAAAATTGAAAAAGGGGGAGTTTGCCGGAAGAAGCGGATCACTTGCAATTGCCGCGCCTCATCTTTCGTATACAAACCGGACTTCGGCATTTGACGTGCAATGATTAATACCATAATAGAGATTTCACAATTTATTTATTGAAATCTGCCACAAAAAATTGTATATCAACGCAAAATTGTCAATGAGGCTGTTCATGAAGTGTCCATTTTGTCATCATCCTGATCTTAAAGTGATCGATTCACGGGATGCGGCTGAACTAAATGCGATTAGGCGCCGTAGGGAGTGTTTAGAGTGTTTACGTAGATTTACTACTTTTGAAACAATAGGACTAACCGTTCAGGTGCATAAACGGGATGGACGTTACGAAGACTTCCAACAGCAAAAGCTCATCAATGGTCTGGATGCAGCTTGTCGCCATACGACCATCAGCCATGATCAGGTCATCTATTGGCAGCGCAAATCACGGAAGAGTTATTGCAGCAGCAAGTGCATATCATTAGCACCACGGAGCTTGGTGAAATTGTGATGAAGCGCTTGCATGCTTTAGATGAAATTGCTTACATTCGCTTTGCCTGTGTTTATCGTAGATTTAAAGACATCCAGCAGTTGATGCAAGCGATTAAAACGATTCATCCAAGAGAAAATGACAAAAAAGTCGCGAAGGCAGTCAAGGCTAATATGGCCGTTGAAGTTTGCCAAGATGAATAATTATAATGAGGGGATTCTAATGGGATTTAAAAAAAGTGATATCGTCAAGTTTAAGAAAAAGCTTGAGGATCTGCGCTCTCAATTAACGCATACTTTAAAAGGTTCGACAGCTGAAGTAAAAACTCCTGACGAAGCCACAGGCTATTCACAGCATCAAGCTGATCAAGGCACTGATGATTTTGATAGGACAATTAGTTTAGAAGTCACAAGCCGAGAATATCACATCCTAAGGCAAATTGAACGGGCATTGGAAAAAATTGACGACAATACTTATGGGATATGCGATATTACTGGAGAGGAAATACCTATTGCACGTTTAGAGGCTGTTCCTTATGCTACTATGACTGTAAAGGCACAGAACAGTTAGAAAAAGGTTTGATTTAGTCATGGTCTCATCCTCAAAGCCCTTTTTAAGGGCTAGGACTTTATGTTTAATTAGTATCCTTATTTTATTTTTGGATATAGTCACTAAATATTGGGTCTACCATTATTTGCCTGTTTCCAATCGCTTTTCTCTCTGGTATCCTTATGGAGGGATCGGAGTTTTTAAAAATTTTCTTGGCGTTGAGTTTCATTAACCATATAATCAACCATGGAGCTGCTTGGGGGATGTTTGCAGAAGCCCAAGACTTCCTTCTGTTTTACGTATGATCATGATTGCAGGTTTAATCGCCTATTTGCTTTTTTATAATAAAAATAAAGCCTGGCAACTTCCTCTTGTATTTATTACCATGGGTGCCTTAGGCAATGTGATTGATACTTTTATGTATGGCCATGTGGTGGATATGTTTCATTTTGTTCTTTGGGGTTATGATTTTCCCGTTTTTAATGTAGCTGATTCTTGTATCACTATTGGCGTAGCCTGGCTTTTCATAAGCTCGTTATTGCAGTCGCAAAAGGTTCAGAATAAAGCCTGATATGCTTACAATAAAATCTTCTAGTGAACCTTATCATGCTTCTAAATGGCTTTCCGTTGCTTTACTGGTTGATGCTAATGAAATGAAATCTCTTTTGGAAACATTGGGTAGTTTTCTCATTTATTCTGTGGGAAGTGTCGTTAAAAGAGGAGAGGGTCATCTTCATGAGTCTTTTTTGTCTTGTTATGCTCAATATGTGGAAGCATTAAAAAGAGGTTCGCTCCCAGACGATTCTACTTATCGAACGTTGTTTGCTGCGGTATGGACTACGTCCTCTGATCATTTGTATGCCTTACATGTAGGAAGTGAAGGTCAATTGATCCGTGTAGTTAAACCCGTCATACAATTACAGGAATCAGTTGATTATTCCATGGCTGACGGTAAGTTCCGCCCCATGGTTTTTGGTAAAGATAGCGTGTTATGGGGATTCAATTTTCTTATCCGCAGCTATTTGAAGAACCCAAAACTCATGCCGTGCTTAAAGTGGATCAAAGTCCACAATTTCCCAACAATTTATTGTTTCGTGCTTTGCAGCAGTGGACAAGACAAAACACTGCACCGACACCTTCATTGTGGGTGACAAGATAATTAATGTTCCCATGCGCTTAGGAAAAAGCTGTTTTGCATGGATTAATCAACACCCTCAATTTGCAAAAAAAGGGCTTCACGTAAAGAATACCGCTTAAATCCGCCGAAGGCTTTGGACTGTCGGAGCTTTAGCTCCGCTTTTATAATAGACTGTTCTTTTTTCTTGTTAAGCAGGTTGTTTGTGGTGCATGTGAAAGAAAAAATTTATATCACAATTGGTTTATGTCAATTCGTTCTGGTTTAAGTAATTCTGCTCTCATAATATCCTTAATAATCAATTCATTATACAAATTCCATTTTTCCTCGTCGTCAGGATTTTCATAATATTTTTTTATAAAGTTATCTTGAAATTCTTTATTTGTTTTTTGACCATTCCAAAGTGCAGCATATTTTTCAGGAGATAATTTGAGCGACAGTAGATAATCAATATCAATTTTATTTGCCCATTCCTTGTCTTTAGCTAACTCTTCACTTACTGCTTCCCATAATTCTTTAGGCAGCTTTCCGGCTGCGATCCAGAATTTTTTTAATTCAGCGAGGTTATTCTTATCGAGATGGACAAGAGCTAATTCTAGACATTTCTTTTGAAAAGTCTCATCATTTAAAGAGAGCAAACTATCAAACCATTAATATTTTCATAAAGACATCTTTATCTATATTCATATCTACTAGATCTAAAAGCTCTTCAATAGCTTCTTGACGATTTACCCCATT
>CAVXVB010000012.1:0-62260 GCA_963765205.1 uncultured Verrucomicrobiae bacterium
CACCACCGGCACCCCCGTTAATTTGAGCGCCGATTTGATTTTCACGGGCAGCAACGACCTGAACCTCGGCACCGGCGCGGTGTTGATCTCGAACCTCAATAATGGCGGCAGCGATGTGAACATCACGGTGTTGAACGGCAACCTGATTTTTGGCGGGCAGGTTTACGACGAAGGCAATAACAACGACTTGAACAAGCTTGGCGCCGGCGCCCTCGTTTTGACCAATAGCAGCCCGGCCTACGGCGGCGGCACCAACGTTGAACAAGGCAGCCTCGTCCTTGCCGCCAATGAAAGCATTGCCGACACGGATGTCAATTTGGGCGATGGCAATGGCAACAGTGGCGCCTTGGTGCTGGGCAACGCGACTTCGGGCGCGGTGACCCAAACCCTGCAAGGCATCGCCATCAATTCCAACTCCGGCACGACGAACGCGATTGTCGGCGGCAACGCCAGCAACTCCTTGTTGCGGATTTTCGTTCCGGCGGGCACTCCCACCGAATACGACGGCTATTTGGGCGCGGGCGCCGGCAATGCCGGCAACGTTCCCGCCAACGCGCTGACGCTGGAAGTTCGCACCGGGAACGGCAGCAATCTGTATCTGACCGGCAACAACACTTATCTCGGCGGCACCAATCTCGACGTTGGCACCCTGCAAATCAGCCAGGCCACCAGCCTCGGCGCCGACACGGGCACGGCCGCGACGGAACTGTTGCTTGGTAACGGCACTGCTTCGGCGGCTATTCTCGAAGCCGTGGATTCAATCACCACCAACCGTTGGATCGTTCTTAATAGCACCAGCGCGGGCAGTTCGATTGACGTGGACAGCGGCGAGACGCTGGTTTTGGGCGCGAACTCCGCCCTCTTGAATGGCGGCAACACTGCTTTTGCCCTGAACAAATCCGGCGCCGGCCTGCTCCAACTCGCGGGCACAACCGCCAACTACACCTACTCGAACAGCACCTACGCGGCGGCCACGAACGTCCAGGCCGGCACCTTGCAGTTGGGCGCGAATGACCTCGTACCCATCACCTCGAATTTGAACGTCTCCACTGGAGCGACCTTTGACCTGAACGGCTTCCATGACCACATCGCCAACCTCTTCGGCGCGGGCAATGTGACGCTCGGCTCCAGCTTCCTCGCCACCGGCTTCGGCAACGTCTCGGCTACTTTCTCGGGCGTCGTCTCGGGCGCGGGCAACCTCAGCAAGTTCGGCACGGCCAGCTTTACTCTCGCTGGCGCCAATACCTTCACCGGCAACATGAACGTCAATTTCGGCACCTTGGTCGTGGCCAACAGCCTGGCCCTCCAAAACAGCACTGTGAACGACAACGCCAGTCTCAGTTTTAATTCCTCAATTTCGAACGCGACCTTTGGCGCGCTGGCTGGCGCATCCGACTTCGCGCTGCAGAACACGACCCCCGGCGCCGTTGCCCTGTCGGTGGGCAATAATGGATCAAACACCACCTATTCCGGCAATCTTTCCGGCCTCGGCTCCTTGATCAAAATTGGCGCGGGCACGCAGACTCTGGCGGGCAATGCCACTTACACAGGGAACACGACGATCAGTGGCGGCACGCTTCTCTATACCGGCAGCCTCGCCGGTTACACCGGCAACATCGTGGACAATGCCGATCTCGGCTTCGAGCAGACTTTCGCCGACACCTACAGCGGCAATATTTCCGGCTCCGGCAACGTCACCCAAAGCGGCTCGTCCATCCTCACCCTCAATGGCACCAACACCTACATCGGTAACACCTCTATAGATGGCGGAACCTTGCTGCTCGACGGCGGCGTAATCTCTGCCACGGATGCCCTTCAGCTCGGATTGCTCGCGTGCAACACCGGCTCCCTCACCATCGACGACGGCGGGAGTCTCACCGCCAACACCGGCGATCTCGGCGTCGTTCATCATGCCGACGGCGACTTGACGGTGGACGACGCCACGGCCCTGTTCAACGACTACCTTACGGTCGGCGACAGCGGCAAGGGTTTCCTGACCATTCAAAACGGCGGCAGTGTCAACGTCGCCGGCGCGAACGCGACCTCCGGCTTTGGCGCGACCATCGGCCTGAACAGCCATTCCTTTGGCGATGTGACTGTCACTGGCTTTGGTTCTGCCTTGACTCTCAACGCCACGGCCGGCGCGTTGGTGGTGGGCGACAGCGGCGCGGGCAAACTGAACATTTTCGGCGGCGGTCTCGTGAACGCCAACGGCACCGTCAATGATCCTAATGCCCCCGATGCCGATGGCGCCTACGCCGTCTATGTGGGCTACGATGCATTCGGCGAAATCAATGTCTCGGATCCAATCTCCTTGGCCTCGACCTTGAACGTCAACAATGGCGCGATGATCGTCGGCGACAACGACCACGGCGTGCTGAACATTTCCAACGGCGGCGTGGTCAACGTCAACGGCGTGGATTCTTATAACGACGCCCTCTTCCTTGGTCTTAATTCCGGGGCCAGCGGCAACGTCATGGTCTCCGACAGCAATTCGACGTTGAACATTGCCGGCAGCCTCTTTGTTGGCTGGCTTGGCAATGCCACCCTGACGATTGCCAACGGCGGCACCGTTAATTCCAACCCGGCGGCTGCGGGCGCGTCGCTCAGTTCCATTGGGGCGTTCGACACCGGCACGGTCACAGTGCAAGACTCGGGTTCGGCTTGGAACATCAATAACGGCTACCTGCAAGTTGGCGATCTTGGCTCGGGCACACTGAACATTCTCAACGGCGGCGTGGTCAACAGCACCTTCAGCGATGGCGCCAATGCCGCCTACATCGGCTTCCAAGACGGCAGCAGCGGCAACGTGACCGTCTCCGGGGCGGGTTCCACCTGGAACATCAGCAACGGCGGCCTCGTCATTGGTGACAGCGGCACAGGCTGCCTGACCATTTCCAACGGCGGCAATGTCACCAGCGGAACCGGCATTGTGGGCAACCAAACGACCGGCATGGGCACCGTGTTGCTGACCGACGTTAATTCGACGTGGAACCTTGGTGCGAGCGACCTTTACGTCGGCTACAACGGTGCGGGCAGCCTGACCATTGCCAATGGAGCTTATCTTCATGCCAACGGCAGCGATGGCAACGATGTCGGCGTCTATGTGGGCTACGGTGCGAACTCCACGGGCAATCTGACCGTCACGGATCCAGGCGCGCAATCGAATATGTTTGTGACGGAGGGCGTGCTGGCCGTGGGCTACAGTGGTGCGGGCAGCCTGACCATCGCCAACGGGGCTTATGTCAACACCGAGTTCTCGGACAACAATGGTGTCGGTGTTTATCTCGGTTACAACACGAACTCCACGGGTAATCTGACGGTCACGGATGCCTATGCGGAAGATCAATCGCGTTTGACCGTGGCCAACGGCGCCCTCGTGGTGGGTTACAATGGCACGGGCAATGCGACCATCGCCAACGGGGGGCTGGTCTCGGCTTTGAGCAGCGACTCCAACGGCGTCGGAGTCTACCTCGGCTACAATGCGGGCGGCGTCGGCAATTTGACCGTCACGGACGTTGAGCCCAATTCCGGCGACCAATCGGAATTGTATGCGAAAAATGCCCTCGTGGTCGGCGGTAATGGCACCGGCAGCCTGACCATCGCCAACGGCGGTTATGTCAACGCCGCGGGTCTTGACGGCAACGGCCTGGGTCTTTATCTCGCCTCCGGCGTCGGTTCCATCGGCAATTTGACCGTTTCCGATGTCTATTCCTCCAACACTTACTGCAACCCAATCGAGTTGGCCTCGCAATTGTCGGTGCCCAACGGCGCGACGGCCGTGGGTTACAGTGGCACGGGCAGCCTGCTGATTGCCAATGGCGGCTACGCCAACCTTTCGGGCAATGACGGCCAGGGCAGCCCCAACGTCAACCTTTATATAGGCTACGTCGAGGGTGCCGTTGGCAATGTGACGGTTACCGGGGTGGAACCCAATTCCGGCGATCAATCTGAGCTGTATTCCTCGAACGGCGCGATTGTGGCCGGCTTTGAAGGCGTGGGCAGCCTGACCGTGGCCAATGGAGCCTATGTTAGCTCAACCGGCGTGGACGGCAGCAACATCGGCCTCTACATTGGCGAAAATCCCTCCGCCGCCGGCAGTTCCGTGCTGGTGACTGGTTACAACACGGGTGATGAAACCCCGTCCGAGTTCGATGTCACGGGTGGCGCGGTGCAGGTGGGCTATTTCGGCAATGGCAGCTTGAGCGTCGCCAATGGCGGGTATTTCAACTCGACCGGCAATGATGGCACCGGCGTGGGCATGTATGTCGGCAATGTCAACGGCGTGACGGGCACCGTCTCCGTGGACGGTTCCGCTTCGGGTTACGCGTCGAACCTGTCGGTATCCGGCGGCGCGATCATCGCGGGGGTGGATGGAACCGGCGTCATTACGGTCACCAACGGGGGCTATTTGGATGCTTCCGGCGCTGATGGCAATGGCATCGGCCTTTATCTCGGCCTCAATGCCGACGGCACGGGCAGCCTGTCCGTGGATGGCAATTCCAGCGAAGCCGATATCACTGGCGGGGCGCTCGCGGTTGGCTACTACGGCGCGGGCAATCTGAGCATCACCAACGGCGGCACCGTGTATGCCGAGAGCAGCAGCAATAACAATTTAGGCGCGGTGATTGGCTGGCACGGCACCTCCTCGGGCAACGCCCTGGTCTCCGATGAGGGGTCGCAACTCATCGTCAACGGCGGCGCGCTCGTCGTGGGCAATTGGGGTCCGGGCAATCTCACCTTGGCCAACGCGGGCAGCGTCACCGCCGGCGGCTACGATGACAACACGGGTGTGGGCCTCTATATTGGCCGCGGCGACAACGGCGTGGGCAATTTAACGGTGAAAGATATTTTTCTGGACGTGGTGAACTTTATCAATCCCACGCTCCTCCAGTCCTCGCTCACGGTTGATGACGGCTCGCTGGCGGTGGGCTACGACGGCACGGGCACCCTGTCCATTGCCAACGGCGGCAATGTTTCGGTCACCGGCACCGACTACAATGACTTTGGGGCCGTCATCGGCTATGACTCCGGTTCCACCGGCACGGTGACCGTCAGTGATGTCCTTCCGGGCACTGGCATATCCGATGTTCCGTCGCAATTGACGGTGGGCGACGGCGCGCTGGTCGTGGGTTACAACGGCAATGGCACGCTGTCGCTGGCCAACGGCGGCGGTGTGTCCGCCAACGGCACCGATGACAACGGCGTCGGCCTCTATGTCGGCTACGGCGCGAATTCGACCGGCAGCGTGACGGTCACCGGCGTCGCTCCTGTTTTGGATTATGCCTCGGATTTGTTTGTGTTTGGCGGCTCCACGGCTGTGGGCTACAATGGCGCCGGAACCTTGACGCTCGCCAACGGCGGCCAGGCGTCTTTCTACGGCTACAAGGACCCCAACGGCATCAGCCTTTATATCGGCTCCGGCGCGAATTCAACCGGCACGGTGACGGTCACCGACGTTCGAGCCTAATTCGGGTGATGGCTCTGAGTTGCATGTGTTTGACGATGCGACGGCCGTGGGCTACAACGGCAACGGCACGCTCACCATTGCCAACGGCGGCGAGGCGGAAATCGCCGGCCACGACGACAACGGCATCAGCCTCTATGTCGGCTACGGCGCGAACGCGACCGGCAACGTGACGGTGACGGACGTTGAGCCGAATTCGGGTGATGCGTCGCAGATGTTTGTATCCCACGGCGGCTTGGCGGTGGGCTACAACGGCGTCGGCGGTTTAACGATTGCCAATGGCGGTGAGGTAAATATCGAGGCCTACGACAACAACCACATCAGCCTTTATGATGGTTATGGCGTCAATTCGACGGGCAACGTGTCGGTTACCGGAGTTGAGCCTGTTTCGGGTGACGCATCTGAGTTGAACGTGTTTTTCGGCGCCACGGTGGTCGGTTACAATGGCGCCGGCAATTTGAACGTCACCAACGGCGGCTCTGTTTACGCCGATGGCGAGAACAGCCGCGACGTGACCCTCTACGTGGGCCGCGAGAGCGACGGCGTCGGCAATGTCCTCATTGACGGCCTGGGTTCCAATTTGGATGTCGAGAACGGCACGGCGGTCATCGGCTCTTATGGCGCCGGCTACCTAACCCTTACCAACGGTGGCAGCCTGACCACCAACGGCACGGACGGCAGCGGCGTCACCGCCTATCTCGGCTACCACGGCGGCTCCCTCGGCTCGGCGAACATCAGCGGCACTTACGGAAACACTTCGACTTGGACCATCACCAACGGCTCCTTGGTCATCGGTGATCACGGCGAGGGTGACATTTCCGTCGGCTATGCGGGTTCGCTCCAGTCCTACGGCAACAACAGTGGCGACGGCCTGGTCATGGGCGAGCACGGCGGCGGCAACGGCACCCTCACGGTTGACGGCCAATACGCCATCGCCAGTTTTGACAACACCGCGATTATCGGCAACTGGGGCACCGGCACGGTGAATATTGACGGCAGCGGCGACATCAATCTGTCTGGCAATGACGCCAACAACGTCGCCGCGTATCTCGGCTATCAAAGATACGGCACCGGCACGCTCGACATTGTCGGCATCGGCGTCGGCGGCGAACCGGGCATCAACGACTCGGGCCTCAACGTCAACAACGGCGCGCTCGTGGTCGGCTACAACGGCACGGGCAACCTGACGGTTTCGAACGGCGGCAACCTCAGCGCGCTCGGCACCGACGGCAACGTCGCCGTGTATTTTGGTTATAACTCGCATGGCTCGGGCACGGGCCTGATCACCGACCAGAATACGACCTTCATTGCCAACAACGGCTCGGTCGTCGTGGGCAATGCGGGCACGGGCAGCCTCACCATCGCGAATGGCGCCGTCTCCACCCTCTCAGGTTTTGACATTAATAATACCTCGCTCATCCTCGGCAATGAGCACGGTGGCGGCGGCAATGTGACTGTCACCGGCGCCAACTCGACTTTGCTCGTCGGCGATGGCCCGCAAACCGGTGCCGGCCTGCTGGTCATCGGCAACTACGGCAGCGGCACCTTGACTGTTTCCAACGGCGGCAATGTGACCCAAAGCGGCTCCGACGGCCTCGGCAATTTCTCCGTGGTGCTCGGTCAAAACTGGTGCTCCAACGGGACGCTGGCCATTGACGGCTCGACCAACGGCACCGCTTCTTCTTTTAATGTGTCTGACTACTGGGACGCCATCGCGGTCGGCGAAAACGGCACGGGCGGCATTACGATTACGAACGGCGGCATTCTCACCAGCAACGGTGCCGACCAGACCTACTATGAAGGCCTGTATCTCGGCGTCAATGCCGGTGCCACCGGCACCGTGTCGGTGGATGGCTCGGGCGGCTCCTCCTCCCTGACGCTGCTGAATGGCGGCCTGGCGGTCGGTTTCAGCGGCCACGGCACCCTGAACATCACCAACGGCGGCCTCGTCAGCGTGCAGGCGCCCGATGTCAACGGCTTTGGCGTGACGCTCGGCTATAACACCGGCTCGAACGGCAATGTCACGGTGGACGGCAATGGCTCGGTGCTCGACATCGAAATCCCTGGCAGCAATACCACCACCCCGGGTCTGGGTACCTCGGCCGGCTTGCTCGTGATTGGTGAAAACGGCACCGGCAGCCTGACCATCAGCGATGACGGTTTGGTCACGGCTTTGGACGGCGTGCTGTTGGCCGACCAAACCGGTTCCTCGGGCAACCTGAACATCATCAACGGCGGCACGCTCGAAGTTGGCAATATCTTTAACGATGGCAACGGCAGCTACAGTGTGTATATGGCTGGCAGCACCATTCGCGTGGTGGGCAGCGATCTGCTGGCCGATGTAAATATCTGGACCGGCTACAGCCTCACCAGTTACATTGACACCAACGGTTTCAACGCCACCTTCTCCGGCAACATTACCGGTGACGATCAGTTGGTGAAACTGGGCCTCGGCACCCTGACCTTCACCGGCGCGGACACTGATGAGGGCACCACCGTTGACGCCGGCACCTTGGTCGTGGACAACGGCACCCTCACTCACTCGGATTACGACTTGGTGGTCGCCGGTCAGGCCAACTCCACCGCCAATCTGACCATTCAGGACGGTGGCGTGGTCACGGCCGATGATCTGCTCGTTGGCACGCATTACCAGAGCGACGGTACGGTGGTGGTGGACGGTGCCAATTCGACTCTCACTCTTAACGACAACATAACCCTCGGCGGCTACCGCAGCCAGGGCAGCCTGACCATTCAAAACGGCGGCACGGTCACGGCTAATGATCTGCTCGTTGGCACCCATTACCAGAGCAACGGCACCGTGGTGGTGGACGGTGCCAATTCGACTCTCACTCTCAACGACAACATCACCCTCGGTGGCTACCGTGGCCAGGGCAGCCTGACCATTCAAAACGGTGGCGCGGTCACGACTGACGATCTGCTGGTCGGCAGCCATTACAAGAGCAACGGCACCGTCGTCGTGGACGGCAATGCATCGGCCTTGGGCATTTATGACACGGCGACCATCGGCGGCTACCGCAGCCGCGCCAGCCTGACCATCCAGAATGGCGGCAATGTTACGGTAGCCGATGATATTAACAACCAATTCGAGGTCGTCGTGGACGCCAGAGGCCGTCATTCCAGTGCCGAGCTTGCCGTCACCGGTATGGACAGCGGAAACAATTCTTCGCAGTTGACGATTGAAAACGGTGGCGCCCTTGTGGTCGGCGATGAAGGCCATGGCCTGCTCACCATTTCCAACGGCGGTCTGGTGACCGCCGATGGCGAGGATTCTAATGGCATTGGCGTTTACCTCGGTTACGACGAGCATTCCTTTGGCAAGGCGATTGTCTCCGGGGCCGGCGCGGGGGTGGCATCGGAGTTGGATGAGACCTCCGGCGCGCTGGTGGTCGGTTACAACGGCACGGGCAGCCTGGCTATCTCCAATGGGGGCTTGGTCAATGTCAGCAGCCCCACGCCCAACAGCCTTGACGTGTTTCTCGGCTATAACACGGACTCGTATGGCAAGATGATCGTCACCGACGATAACGGCGGCAATCAATCCCAATTGAGTGTGACCAGTGGCGCGCTGGTGGTGGGCTATAACGGCACGGGCAACCTGAGCGTTGAAAATGGCGGCTTGGTTTCCCTCACCAGCGCGGACAGCAACAACAACACCCTGTATATCGGTGACAATTTCGGCTCGACCGGCACCGTGAACGTGGACGGGGTTTACGACGGCGTGGAATCCAACATCAGCTCGGAACTTGACGTCAATGGCGGCGCGCTCGTGGTTGGTTACGACGGCAACGGCACGCTCAATGTCACCAACGGCGGCTTCGTTGACGCCGAAGGCGGCAACAACTGGTCGCGCGGCCTGCTCGTCGGCTACAGCTTCTGCTCCACCGGCTCTGTCACCGTGGATGGCTCGGACGCCGCCTCCGGGATTGATTCCCAACTCACCGTCTCGAACGGCTCTGCGGTCTTCGGCTACAAAGGCGCGGGCTACCTGACGGTGTCCAACGGCGGGTATGTTATCGCCGGCGGCGCGGACGACAACGACATCGGCCTTTACCTCGGCTACCACGGCAGCGCCACCGGCGTCGCCAACGTCACCGGCTATGATGGCAACGGCAATTCCTCTGAATTGGATGTGAGCAACGGCGCGCTCGCCATCGGCTACTACGGCTCCGGCAGCCTGAACGTCAGCAACGGCGGCTATGTGGACGCTTACGGCGTCGGCGATAACGGGGTGTCCGTTTATCTCGGCGACAAACGCAATAGCTCCGGCAATTTGTCCATTGATGGCAATTCTTCGGAGTTGGATGTTTACGATGGCGCCCTGGCGGTGGGCTACCGCGGCACGGGCAACGTGAGCATCACCAACGGCGGCGACCTCTATACGGATGGCACGGACAAGAGCGGCATTTCCGCCTACCTCGGCGACCATGGCAGCGCGACCGGCGCCGTCACGGTGGACGATTCGGAGTGGGATGTTTACCGCGGCGCGCTGGCGGTGGGCTACCACGGCACCGGCAACCTGACCATCCAAAACGGCGGCTATTTGTATACGGTCGGCGCGGACGACAACGGTATCTCTGCTTACCTGGGCTACCATGGCAGCGCGACCGGCACGGCGACCGTGGATAATTCGGAGTGGGATGTCGAGAACGGCGCGCTGGCGGTCGGCTACCACGGCACCGGCACCCTGACCATTCAAAACGGCGGCTACGTGGATGCCTATGGCGGGGACGACAATGGCATCGCCGCCTACCTTGGCTACCATGGCAGTTCGACCGGCACCGTCACGGTGGATAATTCAGAATGGGATGTCGAGAACGGCGCGCTGGCGGTCGGCTTCTATGGCACCGGCAACCTGACCATCCAAGACGGCGGCTATCTGGACACCTATGGCAAAGACAGCAGCAACGTCACCGCCTACATCGGCTACCATGGCTCCTCGAACAGCAGCGTTACCGTCACCGGCTCCTACTCGGGCGAGGAAGAGTATGCCTCGGAATGGGACATCGAAAATGGCTCCCTGGTCGTCGGCTACAATGGCGCGGGCACCCTGGCGATCGCCAACGGCGGTAACGTCAGCGCCTACGGTGCGGATGAAAGCGGCTATTCGATCTTGCTCGGCGACAATTCCTGCGCCTCCATCGGTGCCATCACCGTGGACGGCAATGGCTCGGTTCTCGATGTGGGCCGGCCTAATACGACAATCCTTGGTGGCCCCATTATCCGGAACGGTGGTCTCGAGGTGGGCTACAACGGCACGGGCAGCCTCAGCATCACCAACGGCGGCGCGGTCAACCTTTATGGTGTGGATGACAACGGCAATGCGATCACCCTGGGCTATAACACCAACGCGTTCGGCAATGTGTCGGTGGACGGCCATGGGTCGGTCCTGAATGTCGGGTATAACGGGCACCCCATCGTGACCATCTCCACCATCTACCCGGTGGGTGGGGCGCTCGATATTGGCGACAACGGCACCGGCAACCTCAGCATTACCAACGGCGGCACGGTCAATGTCTTGGGCGCCAATTCGGATTTCTTCCCGGTGGATACTGGCGACTACGCCGGTCTGGCGGTTATTCTCGGCGACAACACCAGCGCCACGGGTAACCTGACGGTGTCCGGCTGGGGATCGGTCTTGAATGTGGGGGAACACATCATCGCGCCCCTCGGACCCGGTATCGTGCCGGCCATCCCGTTCTCTCGCAGCGGCGGTCTTGTGGTGGGCAACAGCGGCAACGGCACGCTCACCATCAACCACCATGGCACGGTCAATGTGTTTGGCGTTGATGAGAACGGCAACGCGGTCACCCTCGGCTATCATGGCGGCGCGAATGGCAATCTGACCGTGGACGGCTGGCATTCGTCCTTGAACATCAACGGGACCATTGTTTCGGAGCCGACCATCAGCGTGGCTAACGGTCCGGACTCCCAAGGCGTTATCTCCAATCCCCCCGGCTTGTTGGTGGTGGGTTACGATGGCAGCGGCACGCTTGACATCACCAACGGCGCGCTCGTGAACGCCACCGGCGGCGTGGTGCTGGCGGAAAACTCCAGCCTTTCCACCGGCAACGTGACCATCAGCCATGGCGGCATCCTGGCCACCGGCGGCGAAGATGGCCTCGCCGCGGGCAATGGCAACTACTCCTTCCTCCTGGCCGGCGGCACTCTTCGCGTCGTCGCCGCCGACCTCACCTCCTCGCTCAACATCACCACCAGTTGCTTCAGTTTGACCGACAATTTTGACACCAACGGCTGGAACGCGACCCTCTCGGGCGTCATCAGCGGCACCGACAACATCCAAAAAATTGGCGCGGGCAACCTGACCCTTGCCGCCGCCGAAACCTACACCGGCGAGACGACGGTGCGCGAGGGCACGCTCATTGTGGACGGCGGCCTCGGTGGCTCCCTCTTGGAGAGCGGGAATCTGATTGTCGGGGACCATCATGGCGACAATGCCGGCTTCCTCCTTGCCAACGGCGCGACCGTTACAGTCAGCAATCTCATCATCGGCAACCACGGCCATTCTTCCGGCAATGTCACGGTGGACGATTCAATTCTGGATGCGGTCAACCTCACGGTCGGCAATTATGGCGAGGGCAGCCTGACCGTCACCAATGGCGGTGGCGTGGCGGCAACCGGCACCGATAGCTTTGGTTACGGGCTTGATCTGGGCGCCCAAACCTGGGGCAACGGCAGCGTGACCATCACCGACGGGGCGACTTTGACGACCAGCACTGACCTTGCGGTGGGCTTGTCCGGCCAGGGCAACCTGACCATCTCCAACGGCGGCAATCTGTCTGATGGCGGCAACCTGGACATCGGCGTCAATGCCGGCTCGCAAGGAACGGTCACCGTCACCGACAACAACACCGTCCTCGGCATGGATAACGGAACAATTTACGTCGGTGACTACGGCCAGGGCAGTTTGACGATCGCCAATGGCGCCACCTTATACACCAACGCGACCGTCTTCGGGATCGCCGCCTACATTGGTTATGGCAACACCAGCAATGGCACCGTGACGGTGGATGGCGCGAACTCGACTTGGAACCTCCCCAGCGGCGAACTCGTGGTGGGCGAATCCGGCAATGGCGCCCTGACGGTTTCCAACGGCGGCGCGGTGAATGCCAGCAATGGCTTCAATTCCGATTTCGCCTTGTTGATCGGCGACCAGGCCTCCGGCACGGGCAACGTGACGGTGACTGGTGCCAACTCCACCCTGACCATCGGCAATGTGACTAGCGGCGACGGCGCCGCCGTCGTCGGTGGGATCGGCACGGGGTACCTGACCGTCTCGAATGGCGGCAAAGTGTATTTGGATGGCAGCATCTCGGAAGGCGCTTCCCTGGTGGGCGAGAGCCTCGTCATCGGCGATAACGTGGACTCGAACGGCACGGTGACTGTGGATGGCTGGCACTCGGCTCTTAATGCAATTGGCGGCGTCGTCGTCGGCAACGATGGCACCGGCAGCTTGACTGTCTCCAACGGCGGACGGGTCTCGCTGGGCGCGGATGAAAATGGCGATGCCCTTTCCATCGGCGAGAGCGGAGGTGGCTCCGGCACGGTGACGCTCAGTGGTTGGGGCGCGAAAATTAGCGCCAGCGGCAATGTGAACGTGACTAACGGCACCCTGGACATCGAAGGCGGCCACCTGGGTATCGTTAATGGCGGTCTTTATGTGGCCGACGGCGCCGGCAATGTCACCGTCACGCAAAACGGCGGCCAAGTTTATGTTGGCGGAGCACTTGAGGTTGGGCCAACCGCAAATGTTACCGGCACTTATGACCTGTCCGGTGGCAAGCTTATCGCCGGTGGGAACATCTACCTCGGGATCAACGGCGGCACCGGCGTGTTCACGCAGACCGGCGGCAAGGTCTTCGTCACCGGCGGTAACGATGTCTATGTGGGCTACACGGGCGCCACGGGTGTGTTGAATGTCAACGGCGGCCTGTTCGATTCCGGCGATAATGACGTGGTGGTGACGGTGGATGGCGCCGGCGCCGGCACCGTCAACCTCAACAGCGGCACCCTCGCCACGCTTGGCCTCCTCAATGAGGGTGAGCCGAATGGTTCGCTGGCGGCCATCAATTTCAATGGCGGCGTCTTGCGCGCTAATGGCGACAATAGCGACTTCCTCTCCAACTTTGACGACGGAGAAGCGGTCGTCCGCTCCGGTGGCGCGTTCATTGACTCGAATGGCTACAATGTCACCATCAATACCGACCTCGCCGGCACCGGCATGCTGACCAAGCTGGGCAACGGCACCCTGACGCTGACCGGCACCGATACCTACAAAGGCACCAACGTCAGCGGCGGCACGCTGATCATGGACGGCGGCGACAGCGGCGAAATCGTCCATTCTTCCGCGAACACCACGGTCGGCGTCAACAGCGGCGACAACGCGTCCCTCATCATTCAGAATGGCGGCGCGATTCTCGACAATGTTGGCTCCATCGCCAACGCCCTTTGCTCGACCGGGACGGTGCTCGTGACCGACCAAGGCTCGTTCTGGCATAGTGCCGGTGACCTCGACGTGGGCGTCTTGGGCGCTGGCAGTTTGAGCATCGCAAATGGCGGGTTCGTCAGTAACGCCAACGGCGCCATCAGCGAACTTGCCGGCGGCACCGGCAGCAGTTCCGTCTCCGTGGACGGCGCGGGTTCGCAATGGAAAAACGGCGGCTTGCTCACCGTCGCCGAAAACTACGCCGGCACGCTGACCATCACCAACGGCGGCCTCGTCAGCAGCGCCGCCGGTGATGTGGCCGCCAACTCCGGCGTCAATGGCAGCGTGACGGTGGACGGCGAAGGCTCGGAGTGGATTATCAATTCCACCCTTCTGGTGGGTGACGCGGGCAACGGCAACCTGACCCTTTCCAACGGCGGCGAAGTCAGTCAAAAGACGGGTGGCGGCGGCGCCATCATCGGCAACGCGACTGGCTCGACCGGCGCCGTGCTCGTCACGGACACGGACATCAACGGCGACCCCTCGACTTGGAATGTGGGCGGTAACTTGACGGTCGGCCTGGATGGCACCGCCAGCCTGACGATTGTCAATGGCGCGCTCGTCAAGGCGGGCTTGGTCGAACTGGCGGAGAATGGCGACGCCACCGCCACGCTCGAACTGGACTCGCAAGGCGAACTGAGTGCGGATCAGCTGGTTTTGGGCGCGGGCAACCTCGCGAGCTTCACCTTTAATGGCGGCATTCTCCAGGCCCGCGAAAGCACCACGGACTTTATTTCCAACATCAGCGCCGTTACCCTCGGCGACTTGGGCGGGACGATTGACTCCCAAGGCTTCAATGTCACCGTCAATTCCCTCTTGGCCGGCGATGGCAATCTGACCAAGGCGGGCACGGGCAACCTCACCCTGAGCGCGCCGAACACGTTCACAGGCCAAACCTTCATCAACGCAGGCACGCTGATTCTCACCAATTCGCTCGCCCTCCAAAACAGCACGCTCAACTACCTCCTTGGCGGCGGCCAGATCAACTTCAGCAACCTCACCAGCGCAACCCTCGGCGGCTTGTCCGGCGACCGCGACCTCAATTTGTCCAACGCGGTTGGTGGCGCGCTCGCGCTCTCCGTGGGCAACAACAACGACGACACCACCTACTCGGGCAACCTGACCGACACCACCCACCTCGGCGGCAACTTGACCAAAATCGGTTCGGGCTATCTCACGCTCAGTGGCGCCAGCACCTTCGCCGGCGGCACCACCGTCGAGGACGGCTTCATCAACTTCGACTCCAATGCCTCCCTTGGCACGGGCAACATTTACCTCGCGGGCGGCGGCCTGCAATGGGCGACGAATACCACGACGGATGTCTCGAACCGCCTCTTCCTCAATGAGGGCCGCGACTCCCTCGACACTAATGGCAACGACGTTTTGTTTGCGAACGGCCTGACTGGCAATGGCAGCCTGGTCAAAACCGGCGCGGGCGACCTCGCCCTCAGTGGCAGTAACGTCTACACCGGCAACACGTATATCGAAGAAGGCCGACTGACGGTGGACGGCGCGAACAACAATGCCACGCTGACCGGCAGCCCGAAGATCTTCGTCGGTTCGGGCGGCACGGACCCGACTCTCGCAGTCGTCAATGGCGGGTCCGTCTCGACTCATTTCCTTGATGTCGGTGCGAACGCCTTTGGCTTGGTGCTGGTGAATGGCACGAATTCGAGCCTGCTCACCGATGCGCTCGTCGTCGGCGAGGGCGCGTATGGCAAACTGGTGATTTCCGAGGGCGGCAATGTCTCCAGCGAGTATGGCGCCATCGGCCGGCATTCCAACGCCACGGTGGTTGTCGCCGGCGAAAATTCGACTTGGACCGATAGCGGGAAACTCGATGTGGGTCAGCACGGCAACGACGGCACCGTCATCGTGAAAGACAACGCCACGACCGACTTCAGCGGGCTGGTCGTCCTCGGCGACCACGGTCACAGCACCGGCACCTTGGACATCTCCTGCAATGCCACGGCCTCCGTCGGCGAGTTGGAGCTGGCGAACGGCTATTGCAGCAACGCCAGTGTCGGCATCAACAGCGGCGGCACGCTCGCGATCACCAACGGCGCCCTCTCCGCCGGCAACGGCGCCTACTGCTTCATGATCGGCAACGGCACCCTTGAGGTTTCCGGCGTTGATCTCGAAACCAGCGTCAACTTCACGTTGAAAAGCAGCGACACCGCCATCGTGGACACCAACGGCGTGGACGCCACCTTCGATGGCACCCTTTCCGGCGGTGGCCTGCTCCAGAAAACCGACAACGGCACTTTGAACCTGACCAACAACAACACCTACTCCGGCGGCACCAATGTCCTGGGCGGCACGCTGGCGGTGGACGGCGGCGCGATTAACCACGCCGGCGCCGACCTGTATGTCAACGCCGCCAACTTCACCGTGCAAAACGGCGGCTCGGCCACGGTCAACAACGCCACGTTCGATGGCGGCAACGCCTCCGGCCTTGTCACCGATGTCAACTCGACGCTCACTGCGCAGGTCCTGACCGTCGGCGGCAGCGGCGCCGCCAGCCTGACGATTGCCAACGGTGGCAATGTTTCCGTCACCGCCAGCGACACCAACGGCGTCGGCATGTATGTCGGTTACGGTGCAAACTCCACCGGCAATGTGACGGTCACTGATCCCGGTTCCTCGATGATCATTAATTCGCTCGTTCAATCGCAATTGAATGTGTCTCTCGGCGCGCTGGTGGTGGGCTACCAGGGTATGGGTAATTTGACGATTTCCAACGGCGGCTTGGCGAATCTCACGGGTGGCGACAACAATACGGTCGGCGCCTACATTGGCGACGACGCGTCCGGCCTCGCCGAAGTCACCGGCGCCGGCTCGAAACTCAGAGTCGAAAACACGCTGGTAATCGGCGAATCGGCCTTGGGCAACCTGACCGTGGACGGCGGCGGCACGGTTTCCAGCCATGGCACGGTGCTGGGCGACAGTGCGAATGGCACGGGCGACCTGCTCGTGACCGACAGCGGCTCGCACTTCGACGCCTACACGAACACGATGATCGTCGGCAACTCCGGCCTCGGCGCCCTGACCGTCACCAATGGCGGCGACCTCAAGAGCTTCGGCGCTGACAACTCGAGCATCTCCCTCTATGTCGGTGACGGCGCGGGTTCCAACGGCACCGTGGATGTTTCCGGCGGCTACCTGCAACTCCGCGCCGGCGGCCTGGTGGTCGGCAATAGTGGCGCTGGCGCCCTCACGGTGGACGACGGCGGCTATGTGAGCATCGCGAGTGGCAATATCCTCGACCTGGCGGTCAATTCCAACTCCTCCGCCACGGTCAACCTCGACAACGGCGGCACCCTCTCCGTCGGCGGCGTCAACGGCATCCAGGCTGGTGCCGGCGGCTATGCCTTCAACTTCGACGGCGGCACCCTCCAGGTGCGTGGCGCCGACTTGAGCACCAACGTCAATCTCTCGCTGGGGAACAGCACCACCTCAACCATCAATACCAATGGCTATAATGCCACCATCAACGGCACCGTGAGCGGCGCGGGCAATCTGGACAAGGCCGGCAACGGCACGCTCGCCCTCAACGCCAACAACACCTACACCGGTGCGACCAACGTCACCACCGGCAACTTGGTGGTCAATGGCCAGTCCGCTTCGAGCGTCAATGTGTTGAACGCCGGCGCGATCCTCGGCGGCAACGGCACCATCGGCGGCAACGTGGCGCTGACCAATGGTGGCGTCATTTCGCCCGGCATTGCCAACAGCGTCTCGGGCAACGTGGCCGGCGGCCTGGCCACTCTGACCGTCACCGGCAACGTGGCCTGGAATGTGACCGCGGGCACGATCCCCTGGCACCTGAGCGGCACGAACAACGCCGCCGACCTCTTGAATGTCCTCGGCAGCATCACCAACACGGGCTCGCCGACGGCCACCTTGTTGTTTGACTTCCAAGGCACCGGCTTCTTTGACGACCTTCCGGCCGACAGCACCTACACGCTCATCTCGGCCACCAACGACCTGGCCGACGCGGGCCTCAGCCTCGACCAGTTCGCGGCGACCAACGTTGCCGCGGGCACCTACGGCGCCACGGAACAGAGTTACTTCATCTGGGCCAACAACGGCACCGCGCTTGATTTCGTGGTCGTCCCCGAGCCGGGAACGTGGGGCCTCCTGGCGGGTGGCGCGATGCTCGCCCTGGCCGGCCTGCGCCGCCGGCGCAACGTCAAGGCCTGAGCGGGTCGGATGCGGCGTCCTGATTGCGGCGACTCCCACCCAGAGTGGACTGGGCGGCAATTTCCTTACGCCACCTTCTGGGCGATGGTCTCCTCCAGAATCTCGCCCACCGTCAATGGGATGATCACCTTCCCGCTCCGCTTGTGAAAGTGGCTGCATGCCCCTCGACAATTGCCCACACACTGCGTGGGTAACCGGGCCAATGCTGGCGCAATGAGCGCGGTAATTGTAGCAGAGCAAAATTCGCCAACGATATAGGCTTCTGCCATTAATGCTTCGATTTGTCTCTGCTTCATGCGCGTAGATCGGGAATATAAGGACATGACCCTAGAGGAAATGAATTGCTAATCAAAGACTTTACATCGTGTCTATTAGCTCAATATTGGCGAATGCTTAAATAATTCGCATGACTTGCAATTAACACTAATAAATCTATGATAGCCCTCCATTCTTACCGGCCAATTTTAGCCGTTTTCGCCATTGGCATTTTTACTTTGACGGTACAGACCGTGCGTGGGCAAGGGTATCGTGCAAATTCGAAGCCCAGTGCGGATAGTCAGTCCAGCAGCGTGGACTTGAGCCAAGACAAAGTTGGGGCGGTTTCTGTTTCAATGACCGCGATTCGGTGGGATGAGGTGGCGAGTCAGATGAAGGCAGACATTGTCCCGCTCACCCCCAAAGACGCCTTTCAACAGGTGCAGGGCCTCTCAGGTCTCTCATCAGCCTCCGAGATCAATATCTCCTCCCTTTTGGTTTCGCTAGGTTATAAGTTGGGGGTGGCTTCATCCACTTCTGGCAACAACACTGCGTCCACCAGTGGAAACCAGACGCCCGCTGGCCCGGTTGCGCTGCCCGAATTTACCGGGAATCTAACTATGGACCTGCGGTTAAACTACGAGGAGGCAACAGCGCTAATGCAGTGGCTCACTGCCCTTAACCAGAGAATTCAGTATGCAAATGCAAACGGCTATAGCGCATACTTGGTTAATCTAAACCTGGACTTGGCCGTGTACAAATCCAATGCGCCAGTCAATGTGTTTACCACCTTAACTTTTTTCTCCTACGATGAAAACAACCCTAAGAAATTGAATGAAAAACAACCCATCGTAATTCCGATTCTCGCTACGGATGACTTGGAGGAATTTCGGGTTAATAATGTGGCCCAACAACTTCAAAATCGCGAGCTGGACCTGGCTGGAGCATTCCATCTTTTCAATGGGGCAGTCAGCGCGTCAAATAGCAATAACGGATCTCGGAATTTTGCTGGTGATCAATTTAATTCACTGAATACATCGGCCCCTTTTGCACAAAACGGTTACCTCATACGTTTTGGGGCTCGGCAGACCACTAATGGTCTCGGACTTGTGCCGCAATCCCAACTTGTGCCAATAGTGGTGCTGGTGCCTTCCCATGACAATTCGAGCAGTGAGAAAACGATGGTTCCTCCCGACATCCGATGGGTCAGTTACACTGTCATGCGGGACGCTTTTACAGGTACGGTATTACCGCAATTAACTCGGGCGAATCGCCTCGACACTGTAAGTGTTGATTTGCGTGGATTTTATGATCCAGACAAATCGACAGATTCTCCAATCGAGAAGCTTGCTAAGGATATCGTCGACCAATTAGTTGCGCCTTTTACGCCTGAAACGCCCAGCGAAAATCCCAAATCCATAAAGAATACGCTACTGAATGATGTAAGAGACACGAACGTAACAGATTTCTATTCCGTATTGCGAAAGTTAGATGCGGAAAACGGGAATTTATCGATCACGGTCGAACGTGACGATCTCGGCAACGTCAAGTTTAGTGAAAACCACGGTGATAAGACTAATTATGCAGACCCCGAGGTCGCCCAGCGAATCTGGACTACACTTGCCGGAGATATTTTTGAAAATGCCAAGTTCAACAGTGGAAATCTGACAATATTGGAGGAGCCAACACCGGAGCTGCCAATTAAGCAAGCGTTGATTTTGACGGACGACGGCAAATCCACGACCACCACCATCGCCGGGGGTGATTTTCTTTCCGCACATCGCTTGATGGCGAAATTGACATTGAATAATACACCGAAATTGACTCTTGATGGCCGTGGTGTTTTCCCCGCTACAAAGGACGAAAGCGAACACGATGGCGCCCCGGCCCCAGGCGCGAGTGTCCTTTCAGGCCTGCATCCGAAAATCGCTTCCGGCACGACTTGGACTTTGGATGGCCCCATTGAGTTAGATAACGTAACAGTAGCAATTCCACTTCAAGCTGGCGCAGGATTTTTTCTTGATAAAAGGATTCCACTTCCATTGACGTTAGGCAATGGGAATATAACGGTGACCGGCAATCTCACTCTAAATGTGGATAAAGATGCATCTGCTCAATACGCGAATGGTACTTACCCGTTAGAAAATGGCACGTATCCATTATCCATCACTGGCAACTTTAAAATTACAGGAATGCAGGGCTTATCACCATTGTCCGGCCCGAATTCATCCGCGATAAATTTAGTCCCGCCAACAGATGCCATTGCGGTCAAGGGTGATATTGCAATAACCGTAAACAACGGCCAAGTATACGCCAAACAGGCCGAAATTCCAATAAAGGCAATTACGTTTGATTGGCATAATGCCACTACTGCTTCCGCTGACCAACCTCCGCCTGCGCCCGTTCAGCCTCCGCCTGCCGCTGCCCAGCCTGCTCCAGTAACACCTAAACTAAGTCTGGATGGACAACTTAAATTGGACATAGCTGGTATGCTTCCTGCGACAGACAAGCCAACACCACCAAAGGACCTTACTGTGAATGCCACGCTTGCCTTGAACGCGGAAGCAACCTTTCCTATAAATGGCAACGATCAGGTTAAGAGTGATTACTACACTTTTCTGGCGCAGAGTGTCACAACTTCCGCTGATGGCCATAATGTAACTTTAACTTTCCCCTCATTGAAGAACCTCGGTATCGGCAAAGCGGGCGCGGCCCTAAGCTCAAAAACTGGTGCGGACGCATCAGGGGGCGCCGATGACGGTAGCACCATCGTACAACTTCCTTCGTCAGATTTGACACTCACCGACACCGAATTTTATGTCAGTACACTGACCCCGCCTGTTGGGCAGAAGGAAGAAAGCGAATACGGTCCATTGTTTCTTTCCACGCCGAGTGAAAAATCATTGCAACCCTCCCAAGGTAGCGAGGCGATTAAACTCAAGGTGAGCACGCCAATCATGCTGGTGAATTCAAGCGGCAACGGAACATTAAATGTTTGGGTTGCAATGAATGCGGCCACCTCGGCGAATCTGGCTTTTAATGCGACGCTGAACCCGAAAAATACTTATTACCTGAATGTTGCAGGTGCAGATGTCGACCTGGCACCATCAAGTTCTAGCAACGTGACGGCGAATGGGGCGTTTAATACTGGCATAGCAAACGCCACGTTGGCTGCAAATGGCACCATTACGGCGAGCAGCACATCAACGGCAAACAGCGCGATTCTTGGTGCTGACGCTGTCGGCCTAAATATCAAGGCTCCCGGATTGGCGATCCTTAAAGTCCAAAATGCCACCCCGGCGAACGACATCGTCGTTTCGGTGCAGGACGGGTCTGGAACGACTGTTGGCACGCCCGTTGCCGTCCATGTGCAGCTTCAATCCAACTCAGGCGGAACAAATTCAAAATCAATCAGTTCAAGTTCTGATGGCGAAAGCAAGTAAGACCTGGACCGTCGCCGAAATTTGATTGGGGTGTTCGACAACAAACCAGATTCCTTGTAGCTAACGGAATGCCATGCCACATAACATTTCCATAAGGGTCATTTATGGAATTGCAATAATCTCATTCGCAAGTAAAAGCAGGTTTATGAACAAGCGACTCACGAGCCTTCTGTTGATCATTCTCTTGGGGGGATGTTGCTGCCCGGGGTTCAATGCCAATTTGGCGGCCCAACCGGCATCAAATTCAACCGCTTCCTCGACTGGCAATCTACCCGACCATACGGTCTATTTGACGGGAACGGAAAATGTCTGGAATACCTTTCCTAAATGTCCGGCCCTTGGCTCCGAAATTGACCAAAGCGACCTTTTGATAACGCTATCTATTCAAGCTTCGCGCACGATCGAGCAAAAGAAAGAGGCCTTTCAGGATAATGACTATTCCATCAAGCTGGTGACTGCACTCATCGACCCCGCGTTCGACGTAAAGTATCAGCATGTATTCCATGTGCTCAACAACGCCGATGGCGACGCTTATGTCATCACGGCGATAGTTAAAAAGGCCAACGGCCGATTGAGGCCATATGTTCAGCATCCAATTTTAGTTCAACCACTCGTTACATCAGGCGATTTTAGCTACCCGAGCGGACATGCTTCCGGCATGGAGCTTCAAGCGCGAATCCTGGGAACTCTCTTTCCCAACCAAGCCGACGCGTTGCTTAACCGTGCACGGCAAATTGCAGATAGTCGGGTCGTCGCCGGGGTTAATTACACCAGCGATACTGAAGCCGGGCTTACCTTAGGCGACCTGCTTTTTACTGAACTTGAGGCCAACGACAAATTCAAGAACGATCTATCTACGGCCGAAACGCTGGACAAAATTTCGACTAAATGAGTAAAATGCAGCTGTTAATGGCTTCAGGGCTGAGAGGGATATTTACTGCTACGGATTCAATGAAATGTCCGACTTGCGGCGCGGTCAAAAATCGGTTGAATTCGTAGTGTGTGTGTCCGCTATACCCTTTACAAGTCCGATGCGGCGCTGGCGGTAGCTTGGGATGCATGACCTTTTTCGTTTCGATTGTTCAGCAAATCCTTGCCGGGATGATTGAAGCAAGGCAAAGGTCATCAACAACGACCAAGTTGCAGAAATCCACCGCGCCCCAGGGGGCGGGCGTGAAGTGGCGACGCCGGGGGAAAAATAAGGGCCGTCCTCATCGGGATTGCCCAAGGATCGCGTAATTCGCGTAATTCGCGTTTTGCGCAAGGACGGGGGCGGGGCGTTTGCGGTAGGGTGGGCGCATGTTTTTAACGATTCCTTCGCCATGATCCCCCTCCGCTCCTCCGCCATCCGGGCGGCGGGTTACGACCCGCTTTCCCGGCGCCTGCTCATCCGGTTCACCCGTGGTGGTTCCTTCACCTTTTACCGGGTGCCGGAGTCCATCTTCCACGGTCTTGTGCGCGCCGGGTCGCCGGGCCGTTTCTATAACACCCATATCCGTGGCCGCTTCGGCCCCTAATTCCATGACCACCAGAAAATCCAAAATCGCGCGGCTTCCGGTCGCGCTTCGCGACGAACTAAACCAGCGCCTGCTTGACGGGGCGGAGGGCGCGCAACTGGTTGTATGGCTAAACGACCTGCCCACGGTGCGGGAACTGTTGGCGAAGGATTTCGCCGGCCGGCCCATCACCGAGCAGAATCTGAGCGAATGGAAACAAGGTGGCTACGAGGACTGGCTCCGTCATCAGGAGGCGCGGGACTGGGTGCGTGCGTGCCGCGTGGAAGCCGCGGAGTTGGGTGAGGATGCGGGCGCTTTCTCGGTGGCTGATTGTCTCTCTCCGGCGCTGGCCGTCGCGCTGGGCCGCTGGCTGCGCCATGCCGCCGCCCATGCGCCAAATGATCCGGCGCAGGCGAACGCTTTGTTGGTCGTGGCGGAGGCGGTGGACCGGGTTCGGCGCGGCGACCATCGCGCCCAATCGCTGCGCTTGGACCGCGAGCGCTTCGAAATGCAGTTTTGCGCCGGCTTCCTCAAATGGCGGAAAAACGAAAAGGCCAACGCCATCGCCGAGGACAAGACTTTCGACAATCGGGCTAAAATCGCGCTCCTGCGCAAACTCATGTTTGGAGACCGGCTCGAATCGGGTAAAGAAGAAATGCCTGAAATGCCTGCTCCGCAGGACGCCACGATGGGCGCCACCGGCTCCGCTGCCGTGAACGAAGCGCCTCATCCCGTGGCCGCTGAAGGGCCGAGTGCTGTGGCCGCCGCATCCGTCCACCTTGAGCCGGCCAATTTGCCTGCCGCTCCCAAGCAAACCAGCCTAATCCAACCAAATTCAAGCAAATCCAACCAAATACCGCCCATGGATCCAAACAGCCACAGAGAGTTGGTTGGATTAGGCCCTCCCGGCCCCCCATACACCCTCCTTTGCTGAATATTTAACAACCAGCACATTTCATGCCAATATCATTGATAGTCAACGGGTTGCGAAATCTGGAAAAGCGAACTAACTGCATGGCAACCAATCGGTTAGATTGGAATACCTAAATGTGGCTTAACACCGTTTTAACGGAAAGACCGCGCCTCTTCATTATGCAGCCGGGGAAGGATGCGATATTATGGCCCCATGATCAACGAGGTTTGCTCGAATTTGATCACCCGCCGCCTGGCGGGGCTTTTTTAAATCAGCCAAAATCATCTCCCGCTTACCATGAATTCCAACGCTGTCATCGAAACTGTTTTATTCTTCGGGATTGGCATCGCGCTGACCCCGCCGCTGGGCAACTACATGGCGCGCGTGTTCAAGGGCGAGAAGACCTTTCTCCAGCGCTTCATCCTCCCGTTTGAGAAACTCATCTACCAGCTCAGCGGCGTGGACTCCGCCGAGGAGATGACCTGGCTGCGCTACTTGTGGGCGGTGGTGGTTATGGGTTTGGCGGGGGTGTTTGCACTCATGGTGATTTTCATGACCCAGCAATGGGAGCCGCATTTTCTCAACCCCCAGGGGCTGCCCAATGTCTCCTGGAACATGGCCTTTAACGAGGCCTGGAGTTTCACTTGCAACGCCGACTGGCAGGACTACTCGGGTGAGTCCACCTACAGTTATTTCTCCCAGGTCTGCGGCGTGATGGTGCACCAGTTCATCAGCGGCTCGACCGGGCTGGCGATTCTGGTGGCCTGCGGCCGGGCGCTCAAGCGCGCCTCGACCAAGAGCATCGGCAACTTCTGGGTGGATGTGACCCGCTGCCTGCTCTACATCACCCTTCCGCTCTCGGCCTTGTTCGGCCTTTTCCTCATGTCGCAGGGTGTTCCGCAGACGATGGGTGATTATCCGAACGCCACGGTGGTCGAGCCCTATAACAATCAAATTCCCAAGCTGGACGACAAGGGCAACCCCGTGACCACCAAAGTCGCGGTTACCGAATCCAAGCCCAAGCTCGATGCGTCCGGCCAGCCCGTCAACGGCCCCGATGGCAAGCCCGTGATGATGGACGTGCCCAAGCTGGACGACAAAGGCCAGCCGGTGATGACCGACCAGCCGGTGATGGTGGACAATCGTGTGGACTCGCAGACGATACCGATTGGCCTGGTGGCGTCCTTCGAGTCCATCAAGCAGCTCTTCACCAATGGCGGCGGCTGGTATGGCGTCAACAGCGCCCATCCTTTTGAAAATCCGACGCCATTCGCGGACTTCCTCGAATTGCTGGCCATCATCATTGTGCCCATGGCGCAGGTCTATATGTTCGGCGTGCTCGTCGCCAACAAGCGCCACGCTTGGTGCCTCTTTGCGGTCATGCTGGTGTTGTATCTATTCTCCTTCGGCGTGGGTTGGTGGGCGGAGTCGCAGCCCAACCCCGTGCTCGGCGCGCAATACCGCCCGTTGATGGAGGGCAAGGAAGTGCGTAATGGCGTTGAGAACAGCGTGCTCTGGGCCGTCTCTTGCACCGCCATTGACAACGGCTCGGTCAACTGCATGCACGACAGCCTGATGCCGCTGGCCGGCCTGATGCCAATGTGGAACATCATGATCGGGGAAATGCTCTTCGGCGGCATCGGCTGCGGCATGTATTGCATGCTCTTCCATGTGCTCATCACCGTCTTCATCTGCGGGCTGATGATCGGGCGAACTCCCGAGTATCTCGGCAAAAAACTCGGGGCGTGGGAGGCGTCCTGGGCGGTTGTGGGCGTGCTGCTGCCCAACGCCGCCGCGCTCATCCCTGCCGCCTTTGCCTGCGTTACGGCCTGGGGCCAGGCGGGCCTGACCAATCACGGCCCGCACGGCTTGAGCGAAATTTTGTATGCCTACGCGGAGGCGGCCAATAACAACGGCAGCGCCTTCGCCGGCCTGACGGTCAACACTGTCCCTTATGACCTGACGCTGGGCCTCTCGATCATCATCGGCCGCTTCGCGCCGATTGTGGCCGCGCTCGCCATTGTCGGCAACCTGGCCAAGAAAAAGACGGTCGAGGCCTCCGCCGGCACCCTGCCGACGCACGGCTGGACTTTCGGCCTCAGCCTCACCGGCGTTATCGTCATTGTCGCGGCGCTGACCTTTTTCCCCGCCCTGCTGCTTGGGCCCTTCATCGAGCATGGCCTGATGCTGGCCGGGCGGGCATTCTAGCTGTGGCTCGATGGGGACATTCTCTCCTAAGAGAATCCCCTATCGAGATATGGCACCGCTTGTCCGACCCGGACAAAGCTAATCAATGGATTTATAACTCTTTTATAAGTAACGTTTAACGGGGAAAATATTTGCAACTCAATGTTTCCTTAACATCCCGACGCCCGATTTTAACTAGGTATTTCGAGCAATAGCGCGTAGAATCGGCACCATGAACTCCAACGAAATCATTCAGGTGGTGTTTTTCTTCGGTGCGGTGATTGGGCTGGCGCCCGTCCTCGGCCGCTTCATGGCGCGCGTCTTCTCCGGGCAGCGGACCTTTCTGCATCCCGTCCTCCAGCCGGTCGAGAACGCCGTCTATAAGGTGAGCGGCATCAACCCGGCCGAGGAAATGACCTGGCTGCGCTATTTCTGGGCGGTCTTAATCTTCAATGTCGTGGGGCTGCTCTCCCTCATGGCCATCCAGATGACGCAGGCCTGGTTGCCGCTCAACCCGCAGAAGTTCGACAACGTCCCTTGGGCGCTGGCGCTAAATACGGCGGTCAGCTTCGTCACGAACACCAACTGGCAGGCGTATTCGGGCGAATCCACCCTGAGTTACTTCACGCAAATGGCCGGGCTGGCCGTGCACAACTTCCTTAGTGCAGCGACGGGCATTGCCATTCTGCTGGCCCTGGCGCGCGGGCTGAAGCGCGCCTCGTCGAAGGTTCTTGGTTGCTTCTGGGTGGATATGACCCGTGCGACCCTTTATGTGCTGGCGCCGCTTTCCATTATCTTCGCCATGGGCTTGATGAGCCAAGGGGTGGTGCAAAATTTTTCCAGCTATGCAAACGCCACCGTGATCGAGCCTTACAATAATCAAATTCCCAAGCTGGACGACAAGGGCAACCCGGTGACGACCAAAGTCGCGGTCACGGAATCGAAGCCCAAGCTCGATGCCGCGGGCAAACCCGTGAACGGTCCGGATGGCAAACCGGTGATGATGGACGTGGCCAAGCTGGACGACAAAGGCCAGCCGGTCATGACCGACCAGCCCGTGATGGTGGACAACCGCGTGGACTCCCAGACTATTCCCACCGGCCCGGCGGCCTCGCAAATTGCGATCAAGCAACTGGGCACCAATGGCGGCGGCTTCTTTGGCCAAAACAGCTCGCATCCCTTTGAAAATCCAACGCCGCTGAGCAATTTCATCGAAGTGTTCGGCCTGATCATTATTGCGGCGAGCTTGGTCTATACCTTTGGGCTGCTGGTCGGTGATGCGCGCCAGGCGCGGGTTTTATTCGGCGTCATGCTGGCGCTGCTGGTGGGCGCTTTTGCGGTTGCCTGGTGGGCGGAATCCCAGCCCAACCCGGTCCTCGGTAACACCTACCAGCCTTTGCTGGAAGGCAAGGAGGTCCGCTTGGGAGTGATGAACAGCATCCTCTTCTCAGTGGCGACCACGGGCACCTCGTGCGGCGCGGTCAATGCCATGCACGACAGCTTCATGCCGCTGGCCGGCCTCGCGCCGCTGTGGAACTTGATGCTCGGCTGCATCGTGTTTGGCGGCGTCGGCGCGGGCTTGTATGGCATCATGCTGCACGTGCTCATCACCGTGTTTATCGCGGGGCTGCTGATTGGGCGCACGCCGGAATACCTCGGTAAAAAAATTCAGACCTGGGAGGCCACTTTTGCGGTGGCCGGCATTCTCATTCCCAACATGATCATTCTGCTCGGCTCGGCTGTCGCCAGCCAATCCGCCGACGCGCTTTCGAGCCTCGGCAACCATGGGCCGCATGGGCTGAGCGAACTTCTTTATGCCTTTGCGTCCAGCGCCAACAATAATGGCAGCGCGTTTGCGGGCCTGAACGCAAACACGAATTTTTACAACCTGATCCTGGCTGCGGCGATGTTTCTGGGCCGGTTTGGCGTTGCGTTCTGCGTGCTGGCGATTGCCGGCGGGCTGGCCGCGAAAAAGACCGTGCCCACCTCGGCCGGCACCCTGCCCACGCATGGCTGGACCTTCGGCCTGACGCTCACCGGCGTCATCGTCATCGTCGCGGCCCTGACTTTCTTCCCCGCGTTGCTGCTTGGGCCCTTTGTCGAACACGGCCTGATGCTGGCCGGCCGGTCCTTCTAACCACCGCGGAAATTTTAACCACGGAGAATTATTACCATGAGCACCAAAGTCGAATTCAACTATAGCCAACTCGTTCGCACCGCGATCATTGACTCGTTCAAGAAATTGAATCCGAGGGACGAGATCAAGAACCTGGTCATGTTTGTGGTCTGGGTCGGCTCGGTCATGACCACCATCTTCCTGTTCCTGCCGCACCAGTTCAACCTGTTCAACACCCAGATTTGCTTCTGGCTGTGGTTCACCTGCATCTTCGCGAACTTCGCGGAGGCCATGGCCGAGGGCCGTGGCAAGGCTCACGCCGACGCCCTGCGCAAAATGCGCACCAAGACCATGGCGCGCAAGCTCGTCAACGGCAAGGAGACGGAAGTGGCGAGCAGCCAATTGAAAATCGGCGACCACTTTGTCGTCGAGGCCAACCAGCTCATCGCGACCGACGGCGAGGTCATTGACGGCATCGCCACGGTGGACGAATCCGCCATCACCGGGGAATCCGCGCCGGTCATCCGCGAAAGCGGCGGCGACCGCAGCGCCGTCACCGGCGGCACCCGCGTGCTGAGCGACCGCATCGTCGTGCGCGCCACGGCGGAAGAAGGCAACACCTTCCTCGACCGCATGATTTCCATGATCGAAGGCGCGCGCCGGCAGAAGACGCCGAACGAAATCGCGCTCAACATCGTGCTCGTCAGCCTCACGGCGCTGTTCATCGTCGTTGTGCTCACGCTGCCGCCCTACGCCCTCTATGACGAGATTGACGCAAAGCAGACGGATGTCGTGCTCGTTTCGCTGCCCGTGCTCTTGTCACTCATTGTCTGTCTGATTCCGACCACCATCGGCGGCCTGCTCAGCGCCATCGGCATCGCCGGCATTGACCGCCTCATGCGCCGCAACGTGCTCGCCACCAGCGGCCGCGCCGTCGAGGCTGCGGGCGACGTGGACGTGCTTCTGCTCGACAAAACCGGCACCATCACCATCGGCAACCGCATGGCGACCGATTTCCTCCCCGCGCCCAATGTGGCCGTGGCCAAACTCGCGGAGGCGGCGCAGCTTGCCTCCATGGCCGATGAAACACCGGAAGGCCGCAGCATCGTCGTCTTGGCCAAGGAAAAATATAATCTCCGCGGGCGCGAAGTCGGCGGCGCTGGGATGCCCGCGACGTTCATTCCCTTTACCGCACAAACCCGCATGAGCGGCGTGGACATCGAAGCCACGGGCAAGGATCCTATTCGCTGCATTCGCAAAGGCGCGGCCGAGAGCGTGCAGGCCTGGGTCGAAGGGCAGGGCGGCGTGTTTCCCTCCGAAGTCTCCGAAGGCGTGGATCGCATTGCCCGCGCGGGTGGCACGCCCCTCGTCGTGGCGGAAAACACGCATGTGCTCGGCGTCATTTACCTCAAGGACATTGTCAAGGGCGGCATCAAGGAACGCTTCGCCCAACTCCGCCAGATGGGCATCAAGACCATCATGGTCACGGGCGACAATCCCCTGACTGCGGCCGCCATTGCGGCCGAAGCCGGCGTGGATGATTTCATCGCCCAGGCCAAGCCCGAGGACAAACTTGCCCGCATCCGCAAGGAGCAGGAAGGCGGCAAGCTCATCGCCATGATCGGCGACGGCACCAACGACGCCCCCGCGCTCGCGCAGGCCGACGTGGGCGTGGCCATGAACACCGGCACCCAGGCCGCGCGCGAGGCCGGCAACATGGTGGACCTCGACAGCAACCCCACCAAGCTCATTGACGTCGTCGAAATCGGCAAGCAACTGCTGATGACCCGCGGCGCGCTGACGACCTTCAGCATCGCCAACGACGTGTCGAAGTATTTCGCCATTCTGCCCGCCATGTTTGGCCTGCTGTATGCGACCAAGGCGGGCGGCAAAGGCCCCCTCGATGCTTATAACATCATGTATCTGCACTCGCCGCAGAGCGCGATCCTCAGCGCGGTGATTTTCAATGCGCTGATCATCGTCGCACTCGTTCCGCTGGCGCTCAAGGGCGTGAAATACCAACCCCTTGGCGCGGCGACTATCCTGCGCAAGAACATGCTCATCTACGGGGTCGGCGGCATTATCCTCCCGTTCATCTTCATCAAGCTGATAGACGTCATCCTGGTCGCGGTCGGCCTGGCTCCTTGAACTCCTTCTCCACCATCAACCAACTTCGCGCCGAGGCGCACCAACCATGAAACTCATCATCCAATCCATCCTCCAGACCCTCCTCTGGACCATTCTCCTGGGCGTGTTGTATCCGCTCGTCATGACCGTGATTGCCCAAGTGGCCTTTCCCTACCAGGCCAATGGCAGTCTGATCAAGGACGACAAGGGCAACATCATCGGCTCGGAACTGATTGCCCAGCAATTCACGGGCGCCAAGTATTTCTGGCCGCGTCCGTCCGCCTCGGCCAATGCGCCCCAAATTTCGGCCTACGGCACCATGCCCGCCGGCGCCAGCAACCTGGGCCCGACTAGCTCGGCGCTGCAAACCGCCGTGCAGACGAACGCCAAGGCCATGCGCGACGCGCACGCCAAGTGGATGAAGGACCCCGTCAACGACCCCATCCCTTCGGACCTCGTCTTTGCCTCTGCCAGCGGCGTTGACCCCGACATCACTCCCGAGGCGGCGCGATTCCAAATCGGCCGGGTCGCGGACGCCCGGGGATTGAAAACGGAAGAGGTCGGCGCGCTGGTGGACCAATTTGTCAAGGGGCCCCAGTTCGGCTTTCTTGGTGAGGCCCGCGTGAATGTGCTCAAACTGAACCTGGCCTTGGATGCCAAGTGGCCGGCCACGAAACCTGCCATCACCCCGCCGCCGGCTTCACTTGCAGCGCCGGCAGCGGCGGCCGGGACTGCGGCGCCGGCGTCGGCTTCCGGGACGGCTCCCGCCGCCACGACCGCCGCGGCAACCGCTCCCGCCCCGACCACTAATTGAGGAATGAGCCATGAATGCGAAAAAAATCCTGGTCCCAGTGACTTTAGCCGAAGGCTCGGGTGCCGCGGTCGCGGTGGCCTATCGGCTCGCGGAGGATTTGTCCGCCACGCTCGTGCTCCTGCACGTCGTGCCCGAAGGCGGGGCGGCGGAGGTTGAGCAGGCGAAAGTCAAACTCCAGCAGTTGGCGGAAAGGACCCATTTAACTCTGCCAATTGAGTGTGTGGTATGCACCGGCCCGGTCGCGCAACAAATCGTGGCCAAGGCCGTCGAATTGCAAGCGGACACCATGGTCATGTGTACACATGGCTATCGCGGCTGGTTTGGGTGGTCGCACCGCAATACCGTGCGCGAGGTGCTCGGGCGCGTGCATTGCCCGGTCTGGCTGATTTCGCCCGGCCCGGTCGGCGACATGCCTACGTTGTCGGTTCTGTCCAAGGAGGAGGAGCGGCAGAATTTTCCCCGGGCCGGCCGCACGGCCAATCTGTTTCCGTTTCCCGCGTCGCTGCGAACCCTGCTTCCTTCCGGCTAATTCGTGGCAATGAATTCACTGACCGTTTTCGGTTTGTTCGCCGTGACGGCGATGCTCGTTTGTTACGCCTTGGAGTCGCGGAGCCCGTGGTTTATTTTCGCTTTTGCCGGCGCGTGCGTGCTGGGTTCGGTTTATGGATTTCTGCAAGGCGCCTGGCCGTTTGGGCTGGTCGAGGCCGTGTGGGCCGTCGTCGCCGCCCGGCGCTGGTGGCGGGCTGGAAAAGCAAAGTGATGGAGGCAATTGGCGTGTTCGGCATGGACAATGCGCCCTGCTTCCGATACACGCATCATGGCGCTTCGCTCATATCGCAACATGGATGCTGATTCTCACCGGCCCGATCCGGATGCCTTGCTCGCGCGCGTGCGCTTGGAAGAGTCGCGCGCCCAGCGCGGGCGCCTGAAAATTTTTCTCGGCATGTGCCCGGGCGTGGGCAAGACCTACTCGATGTTGCGCAACGCGCGCAAGGAAAAGAGCGACGGGGTTGACGTGCTCGTCGGGGTCGTCGAAACCCACGGCCGCGTCGAGACCGAGGCGCTCCTTGACCAGTTGCCCGTCCAGCCGCGCAAGGAGTTGCCCTACCGCGACACGGTGCTCAAGGAAATGGATTTGGAGGGCATCCTCGCCAAGCGTCCGGCCTTGACGCTCGTGGATGAATTGGCGCACAGCAATGCGCCCGGCTCGCGCCACACCAAACGCTGGCAGGATGTTGTCGAACTGATCGAGGCGGGCCTCAACGTCTTTACCACCGTCAACATCCAGCACATTGAATCGCGGGCCGACGCCGTCCGCCAAATCACCGGCGCGCTTGTGCAGGAGACGGTGCCGGATTCCATTTTTGATCTCGCCGACGAAATCGAATTGGTGGACTTGACGCCGGAGGCGCTGCGCGAGCGCCTGGCCGAGGGCAAGGTGTATCTCGGCGAGCGCGCCGCCACCGCGCAGGAGAATTTTTTCCAGGAAGCGCACCTGACGGGCCTGCGCGAACTGGCCTTGCGCTTCACCGCCGAGCGCGTGGACCGCCAGGTGCGCGAGCGGCGCACCGGGGACGGCAGCCGCGTGGTTTGGCACAGTGGCCAGCGTTTGCTCGTGGCCGTCGGCCCCAGCCCGTTTTCGACGCAGCTGGTGCGGCGCACGCGGCGCATGTCCGAAGCTGCCGGAGTGCCCTGGGTCGCCGTGCATGTCGAGTCCTCCCAACCGCTGCCGCCAGAAGGCCAGCGGCTGCTCGACAAAAACCTCGCCTTGGCCCGCGAGCTGGGCGCGGAGGTTGTTATCACGCACGATGACGATGTGGCCGCCGCCCTCGTGCGCGTCGCGCTCGAATATAACGCGACCCAAATTGTGGTGGGCAAGCCGCGTGGCAGCCGGTGGGAGGAGTTTTGGCGCGGCGGGTCGCTGGTGGATCGCCTGGCGCGCAAAGGCGGCGACATAGATATCTGCATGGTGCCGGGCGAGCAGACCAAACGCGCGCGGCTGCGCCTCCTGCGGGGCCTGCGCTGGTCCAGCCCGCGCGAATATGCGCTGGCTCTGGCGGTGATTGCCGCCATAACGGTGGGCGGATTTTTGCTGAAGGATTTAATAACTTACCGCTCGATCGGCTTGCTCTATTTGCTCGCGGTCATCGGTCTGAGCCTGCGCATTGGCCGCTGGCCCAACCTGTTGGCCGGTTTCCTCGCGGCGATCGCCTGGGACTATTTTTTCATTCCCCCGATCTTTACGTTTACCATCGGTTCGTTGGAGGATAGAATGCTCTTTGTGGCGACCATCGCGGTGTCGCTGGTCGCCGGGCAGCTTACTTCCCGCATCCGCGCCCAGTCCCGCAATGAGCGCCTGCGCGAGGAGCGCGCCACCGCGCTCTTCCACCTGAGCCGCGCGCTCGGCGCCGCCAAAACACTCGACGATGCCGTCTTCGCCGCCCTGCGGCAGGTGGACGATTTATTCGGCGCGGAGAGCGCCTTGGCGTATGTGGATGAAAACAGCCACACGCTGGTGCCGCATTTTGCGAGTTCCTACCCGCTGGAAGGCAAGGAGCAGGGCGTGGCCGACTGGTCCTTCCACAACCGCCGCGCCGCCGGCCGCTTTACCGACACGCTGCCCGGCAGCGAGGGCTATTACGTGCCCTTGCTGAGTGAAGACAAGGCCGTCGGCGTGCTGGGCGTGCGGCCGAAGGAGCCACTCACGCTTGCCCAGCGCGATTTGTTGGAGGCCTTCGCGCGCCAACTCGCGCTCATCATCGAACGTGATCATTTGCGCTCCGCGGGCGAGCGCGAGCGCATCCTTGTCGAATCCGAAAAATTGCACCACACGCTGCTCGAAAGCGTCTCCCACGAATTGCGCACGCCCCTGGCCGTTATCACCGGGGTGAGCGAAAACCTGCCCAAAGCCGACGTGGCGTTGCGCGAAAACCTCTTGGGCGAGTTGCGCACCGCGGTGCGCCGCCTCAACCGCCTGGTGGGCAATTTGCTTGACCAGACCCGCCTCGAAAGCGGCGCGCTCAAGCCGCTCCTGGATTGGTGCGACGTCCACGACCTTGTTAATGCCGCGGTGGAGGCAACGCGCGACGCCCTCGCGGGCCACCCGCTCACCCTGGTGATTCCCGAAAACCAGCCGCCGGTGCGCGCCGACTTTGCGCTGACGGAGCAAGCCCTGGTGAACCTGCTGCTCAACGCCGCGCACCATACACCGGCTGGAACCAGCGTCTCCGTCAACGTGGGTCTGGAGTCGGACGGCCAGCAGGTATTCTTCGCGGTGGCGGATCGCGGGCCCGGATTTCCGCCATCAGCTCGCGAGCATTTCTTCAAGAAATTTGTGCGGGGCGAGAGTGCGCGTGCCGGTGGTCTGGGCCTGGGCTTGTCCATCGTGCAAGGCTTTATCGCCGCGCAAGGCGGCGAAGTAACCATTGGCGACAATCCCGGGGGCGGTGCGCGGATAACGCTTCACTTGCCCCACGTTCCCCTCAAGACTCCTCCCCCAGAATGACCACCCCCGCCAAACCGCGCCTCCTCATTATTGATGACGAAGTGCAAATCCGCCGCCTCCTCCAAGTCACCCTTGAAGAGGGTGGCTTCGACGTGCGCGAAGCCGACACCGGCCGCCTCGGCCTCAGCGAGGCGGCCGCACTCCAACCCGAGGCGATTATTCTGGACCTCGGCTTGCCGGACATGGACGGGCTCGACGTTCTGCGCCGTTTGCGTGAATGGTCGCAGACTCCCGTGCTCGTACTCACGGTGCGGGACCGCGAGCAGCAAAAAATTGCGGCTCTCGACGCCGGCGCGGACGACTACCTGACCAAACCCTTCGGTGGTGGTGAATTGCTTGCGCGCTTGCGCGCCATCATGCGGCGCGTGCGCGCGCCCAACGAGCCGGCCATTGTGCGCTTTGGGGAAATTGAAGTGGACCAGCCCGCGCGCCTTGTGCGCCGGGCCGGCCAGGAAGTCCACCTGACGGCGAAGGAATACGCGTTGCTGCGGCTCCTTGTGCAGCACCGCGGCAAAGTCGTCACGCACCGGCACATCCTGCGCGAACTCTGGGGCCCCAACGCCGAGGAAAATACCGGCTACCTGCGCGTGTATATGCTCCACTTGCGCCAGAAACTCGAAGCCGACCCGCAAAAACCCAAGCACCTCACGACCGAGTCTGGCATCGGTTACCGGTTAGTCGAGGCCTAGCCGGGGCAAATGGTGGAGGCGGGGCTTTGCTTGCGCAAAATGCAAATTTGCGCAAAGCAATGGGGCGCCCGTCCCCGTGATTCAATGGACAGAACAGCGGTCTTCTAATTAAAAATGATACCTGGTCATCTATAAAACGTACACGTTTGAGGCATGGCTCCAGCCCGGAGAATGGCACGGCGCCCTGACTTTGGGCTGGCAGTTTTAAGGATTACTCCCTGGTGCGAGGTTTGAACCAAAGTCCGGCCAGGGTAGGCATGACGAGGAGATTGAGCGAGGTCGAGGTGATGAGTCCGCCGAGGATGACGATGGCCATCGGGCCTTCGATTTCGCGCCCGGCTTCGCCGCTGCCCAGAGCGAGCGGCAACAGGCCGAGCGCCGTCACCAGCGCGGTCATCAAAATCGGGACCAGCCGCTCGCTGGCGCCGCGAATGACCGTCGCGGTGTTCCACGGTTCGCCATCCACGGTGACGAGATGTTCGTAATGGGAAAGGAGCATGATGGTATTGCGTGTGGTAATGCCGAAGAGCGTCACAAAACCGACCCACGAGCCCATGGACAAGCCACTGAGACCACCGGCGTGCAGGAGTGTTTGCAATTTGACCAGCATGGCGTAGAGCGCATGCAGGTGGGTTTGGCTCACGTCGGGTTCGGCCAGCGTACTTGTAAGGAAAGCCGCAAACACGCCGCCGACCAGCGCGAAAGGCAGATTGATGAGGACCAGCGCGACATTGCGCCAGTTACCCAGCACGACATAGAGGAGCATGAGGATGCCGACGAGCGCAATGCCGCCGTGGAGCATCAGCTCGTCAAACGCGGCGGCGGCGGCCTGTGCCGCGCCAGTGTATTCCAGGTAGACGCCTTTGGGCAGTGTGACTTTGGCGGCAATCGCCTTCTGGGCTTCGGCGACAAACGTCGCCACGTCGCGGCCATTCGGCGGCGAGCAAGTGACGATTTGCAGGCGGCGCGCGCCATTGTGCTGGATGTCGTCGCGTCCGCTGCCGAGGGCCACGTCGGCCACTTCGCGCAGCGGCACGAGCAGGCCGGCTGGGTTGCGCAGCATGAGTGAGCCGACATCGGCCGGATTACGCCGGCTGGCCTCATCAAGAATCACCGCCACGTCGGACACCTGGCTGCCTGCGTAATCCTGCGCCACCACGGTGCCTTCATAGGCGCTTTGCACGGCCTCGAGTACTTCCACCGGGCGGAAGCCCAACTCTGTCAGCCGCGGCCCACGCAGGTGCACGTCAATCACGGGCGAACCTGGCGGTGCCGACACCGAGGCATCATCGGAGCCGAGCTGGGTGAGCGCATTCACAATTTCGTTGGCCTTGATGTCCAGCTCGTCGAGATCATCGCCATAGACGTTGATGACAACGGGTTGCGTCTCGCCTCCCATCGTTTCACCGATGCGGTCACCAAGGAAGGTTTTGACCTCGAAATTGATGCCGGGGATTTTCCCGAGCATGGTTTTGATGTCCTCCTCGACTTGGGCCTCATCCCTGGCGGGGATGGGGGGGTAATCTGGGGGGTGCTTAAGTTCGACGTGGAATTCGCACTGATTCGGCCCCCAAGTGTCCTCGCCGCGTTCCGCGCGCCCGAGCTGTTGCTCGGCGGTGGCCACCAAGGGCATCTTGAGCAACCCTTGCGAAATCTGTTCGCCGATGCGCATCATCTCCGGCAGCGAAGTGCCAGGCGCGGTCTTGACGCCGATGACAAAATGGCCTTCGCGGAAGTCCGGCAGCAACTCGCCACCAAGGAAGGGCAACGGCGCGATGGCCGCAACGCACAGCAGCAGCATCGCCAGGGCGATCAAGCGCGGGTGCCGCGCCACCCGGGCCAGACCACTCGAGTAATGACGCCGCAAAAATGTTTGCAGCCACGGCGCGCTGGCCTGATCCACATGCTTCGAGAAAAACAGAAAGGTCATCGCGGGCGTGACGGTCACCGCGACAAAGAGCGAGGCCATGATAGCCAGGATATTGGCCAGCGCCAAGGGGCGGAAGAAACTGCCCTGGAGGCCCGAGAGCGTGAGCACCGGCACGAACACTAACGCGACGATGAACGTGGCATAGACCACGGCGCTGCGCACTTCCAGCGCGGCGTCGAGGACAATTTCCCGCATCGGCGGCGGGTTGGGCCGCCCGGCGCTTTCGCGCAGGCGGCGCAGGATGTTCTCGACCACGATGATGGCGTCGTCCACGACCGAGCCGATGGCAATGGCCAGGCCGCCAAGCGTAATGGTGTTCAGGCCGATGCCGAAATAATCCATCGCGATGATCGCGGTGAGCAGCGAAAGAGGAATGGCCGTCAGCGAAACCAGGGCGGTGCGAAAATGCCCCAGGAATAAAATCAATACGATGGAGACCAGGACGCCGCCCAGAATCAGCGAATGGCCGATGTTGGCCAGCGACACTTCGATGAACGTGGCCGGCCTGTGCAGTTTGCCAAACACGGTGATACCCTCGCGGTCGAACTCCGGCTTCATGTCATTGAGCGCCCGCTCCAAGTCGACAGTGACATCCCGGGTATTCGACCCGTATTGATTCGTCATGGTCAGCAGCACGCCCGGTTTGCCCTGAATGAGGGCGTCGCCGAATTTGGGCTCCGCGCCGATGGTGACGGTGGCGACTTCCTTCAGACGGACAGGGACGCCCTGTTCGTTGGTGGCGACCACGACATTTTCCAACTCTTCAGCCGTCAGCGTCGGCGCCTGGGTCTGTATTACGAGGCGCTGGTTGTCGTTTTCGACGAAGCCCGCGCCAAGCACACCGGTGGAGAGCCGCGCCGCCGCCAGCACGTCATCCAGGCCCACGCCATAGGCTGCGAGCAAATCGGGGTGGACCTGGATTTGCCACTGGCGTACTTCGCCGCCAAAAATTTTGCAGTCGGCCACACCCGACACCGCCAGGAGCCGCGGGCGGAGCGTCCAACTGGCGAACGTGCGTAGCTCCATTGGGCTGAGCTTATCGCTGAGCAGGCCGATTTTAAGCAAATCCATGGTCGGGGAAGTCAACGGCGACATCGTTGGCGCCTTCACCCCGGCCGGCAGCAAACTGACCGCACCGTTCAATTTTTCCGCCAGCAATTGCCGGGCCGGCAAAATGGGCGTTCCTTCCTCGAATTCAATCGTGATGACGGACAGGCCCTGAATGGATTCAGAGCGCATGGACTTTTGCTTGCCGAGGCCATTGAGTTGGTTTTCAAGTGGGAGCGTAACCAAGGTCTCGACCTGCTCCGCCGACAAACCCGGTGCCTCGGCTTGCACAGTCACCTCGGGTGGCACAAAATCGGGAAAAACGTCCAGCTTCGATTGAAAGACCGAGTAAAGGCCATACCCCATGACCAAGTAGGCCAGGGCCACGACAATGCCGCGGAAGCGAAGGGACAGCTGGACGAGCGTTCTGAGCATCGGCGGAAAAAATACGGAGAGAGGGGATGAACGGGGCGGGCTTTTCCGGTGACTCAATCGGGGCCGCCGGTCGCGGCCTTGAGTTCCTCGGAGAGCAATTGCTGCGCGCCATTGATGACAATGCGGTCCTGCGCGGTCACGCCGCTGGTCAGGAACACGCTGTCGTCGCGGAGCGTCGCGCCGAGTTTCACACGCCAGCGCTTGAAGACCTCGCTGTCCACTTGCGCGTAAACAAACGTGTCGCCTTCGTAGCGAACGATGGCGGTGCCCGGCAGGCCAAAGCCTTTTTCACCCTCGCCGACATTGGTCATCAAGGCCACTAGTTGCGTACCGGGAGCGGGCGGCGATTGCTTGAGCAAAGCGAGAAAAGAGACGCCCTGAGCCTGCGGTTCGGCCGTGGGCGCAGGGCCAAGCACCTCGACCGCCACCGGGTCGCCGCCGCCCATGATTGGCAGGACGTGAATTTCGCGCGGCTCCGCAGGCAAGGCTTCGCCGCCGAGCATGTCCACGCGCACGAGGGCGATGTCCTGCGCGAGCAAGGACTTAGCCAGATCCGGTAAATCAGGGCGAGAGGCCAGAACTTTGCCCCAATCGGTGATAATGTGCGCTTTGGCCGCAGTGACCTGCAAGTCATCGTGACGCATCGCCGCCTCTGCGGTTTCCAGGGCCTGGTCGGAGGCGTTGCCGGTGGCTTTCAGGGTTTGCAGCCGCTGATACTCATTGGCGGAAGCCTTGGCCATGGCCAGATCGGCATCAATTTCCGAAAGTTCGGCGATCAATGGAGCCGGATCGAGCACGCGGGCAAAGCCCTTGGCCTCGGGTTTATATTCGGCTGCCGTGGGTTGGGCGGTCTTAATGTCGGCTTGTTCCTGTTCCTCGGATTCCAGCTTGACGGTGCCCGGGGTCGGTTCGTCTGCTGGCGCAGCGTCGGCGGGTTTGGAGGCGGCCGCTTCCGAGGGCGGGGCGCCAGGGTTGAAAACCCACATTACACCCGCGCCGAGCACGAGTCCGAGGAAAACTCCCAAAAATATTTTTTTCATGGCTTGGTGGGGGTTAAAATGGGCGGGCGCGGGTCGTTTTGAACCGCAGGAAAATTGGCCAGGGGTATTTGCAAGGCGTCTTCCAACTGGCCGCTGGCGGCGGCGGCCTGGGCTTGGGCGTCAATGCGCGCGAGCTGGCTGGCACCGAGGTCAATCTGGGCTGTCAGAAGGTCGAGCTGGTCGCCGGCGCCGGCGCTCATTTGCGCGCCGACTTGGTCTAGATGCTTGTGTAGTTCGACATCCACGTTGCCCAAATCCTCCAGCAAGCCTGTGGCTGCTGTTGCTGCTGCTGAGGCGGCATCAATTTGCGCGATGATGTGGCTTTGCACGGCCAGGACTTGCGCGGCCGCCGTCGCGCGCGCGGCGGCCGCTTCCGCAATCGGGCCTTCATTATGGTTGAAAACCGGCAGGTCCACGCCGAGTGACAAACTCCACTTGTTTTCGCCCAGGTCGTATTCGTAGCCACTGCCGAGGTTGACGTCCGGATACTGCTTGGCGATTTCGAGCTGAAGCGCGGCTTGGCTGGCTTCGTAACTGGCCACGGCGGACATGACATCCGCGCGCGTCTGGAGCGAAACTGCGCGCGCGGCGGCCAAGTCGGCGGGAGTAAATGTTTTGGCCATCGTTACTTCGGTGGTGGCCAGTTCCACCCCGTCCAGCGCGCTCACCGGCACGCCCACCACTTCGGCGATATGCGCGCGCGCCACCCCCAGCCCGCGCGCGGCGTTGCCGGCGTCGGACTGCGCTTTGACCAGCGCTAGGCGGGCGGACGACATTTCCTCGGCCGCGAGCGCCCCGGCGTCCACGCGTTGCTGGAGTAAATCAAGCACGCGCTGTTGCGCGGCGACTTGCTGACGCGCGATGGCGGCGCGTTGTCCGGCGGCGTCCCAGTCAATGAGGGCCTGGCGCAAATCGGCGCGCACTTGCCACGCGGCGGTGAAAATATTTTGCCGGGTGGCTTCGGCCAGCCATTCCGCCTGTTTTATGCGCTTTTCGCGTTTGCCAGCGGTTTCGACCGGCGCGTCCACTGTTAGGCCTGGGAACCACGGCGACGACTCGCCTTGCAGGTTAAAAGAATAGCCCGGCGCGAGCGTGAGGGTCGGGTTGGGCCGTTCCGCGCCGGTGAGGATGGCGCCGCGCGCACCAGCCCACTGCAGGCGTGCGACTTGCAGCGACGGGTTGTAATAAAACGCCGCCCAATTCAGGGTCTCGAAGTCCCAGGACGGCAGCGGCCACTGGGGTAAATCATGGCCAAGGTTCTGCTGGAGAAAGGCCCGCAAGTCGGGACTGCCGAGCGAGCGTTCTAGCAACTGGGAGGCGGTCTGGCTAGGGTTGAGCGGCTCATCCACATAATGCTGGCAGCTCCCCGCCAATGCCGCCAATACCAAGGCCCCAAAGGGAACCAATCGTTTAAGTCCAGGCGGGGGCATTGTGGTAAACCGCTTAACTTAAGACATTGAAGATTACAAGAACATGACGGCTTCCCGACGCAGAAATTTTTTCGATTGGTCCGACCACCTGTGCCGGTTCAAATTGCCTTGGGCATCGTTGTTCAAAAGGTGAGTTGCAGAGCGAAGTAACTTTGAAATTGAGTCGGGCCGCGCAGGGAGCGCCCGGCGGAGAGCAGCAGGTGATAATGGTCGGATAAATCAATCGTCGTGCCCAGGTTGAACGCCGTATCGTCCCGCTGGCCGACTTGTTGGGAGGTCTGATTATAGATTTCCCCGCCGAGGGCAACATTATCGAGGATTTGGTATTGCGCCACCACCCCGGTAAAAATCCAGTCGCGGTAGCCGCCACCGGGATTGATGCCGTAGCCGCCCCCGCCATAAATGGTCCACTTGCCAAAATCCTGCTGGGCCCACACGGGGAGGAAAATTTGCAAATGCCCCGTGCCCAGGCCTTCGCCGGCATCGCCGGTCGGGACTTCCAACAACGGGAAGATCGCCACTTGCGGAATGGTGTCCGAACCCTTGATGAAGCGGTATTTGACGCCCAATTCCGTATCGCCGTAACCATATTCATCAGGCCCCTGCGTGGGTGCGGAATACTCCAGCGGCGCAAGGATATGCAGTTGCATGTCCGGGATGACTCCGTAATTGAACTCGAAATGCGGAGCCGTCAGCGACCAGCCGCCCGCGGTTTTGGTGCTCATGGAGGCGGTGTAAAACTCCAGGTGCTGGTAATCCACCGGCTCGGGGTCGTCCGTGATAAACGGCGGCCCGGCGTGGGCCACCAGTGCCCATAGGCCGGGAATGGCCACGCCGCAGAAGCGCCGCAACGCAATCCGGCAAATGGAATTTGGGGTAAAGACCATCGGAGGTTATTGCAAGTATCAAGAGGGCCGCCCTTGACTCAATACTCAAAATGCAGACGGGCGCTAAACACCGACACGGGCCCGCGCGCCGTGTTGAAGGCTGGATTATTGATGAATTGGTAATCCAGCGTAAAATTGATCCCCTCCCGGATTTGGAAACTGTAATAGGTCTCAAAAGCTTCTTCGCCGCTGTAGGAAAGCGCGCCGTCCCCGGCCAGAATGCCCGTGCCTCCATCGGCCAGGAATTGCTGGTGTATTTTGGATATTCCGCTATAGACGCCGGCCAGGCCCACCGTGTCGTCGGGCCGGCCCCAGGACGACCCCTTAATGCTCAGGCCCAGCGACGCCGCATAATCCACGTCGCTAAACATCCAGCTCTGGGTTTCCCCATTGCTCCAGCCCAGGCGCGAAAAGGCCCCGACATCCTTGGTCAACTCCTGCTCGAAGTTTAATCCGAAACCATATTTATAGTGGTATCCGGGCGATGCTGGAAAAACGGCGGGTTGAGTTCCACTGTCCACGGCCTCCTCGTAACTGCCCATTTGCGCCCGGTTGAGAAACGCCAGCAGGCGCACCGTGCCGGGATGCCCGCCGATCGTGTAGCGGCGTTCCAACTCACTGACCATGCCCCAACCTTTCAGCAAATCCTGGTCAGTGCCAACTCCGTTGGCCGACTGCGGCACCTGGAAGAATCCGTACCGAATGGCCCAGGATGGTTGGTTGAGTTCGATGGTGGCGCCCGTGATGTAACCAAGCGAGTCCGCCGGATAGTCCCATGCTTCGTTGTTGATGAATGCCCAATTCAAAAACTGCGTGCGCGGATCATTCGCGTAGGCGTTGGTGTCAAAAATGTCCCCCACACTCATCCGCCCCACCGTAAATGTAATCCTCGACACATCCTGCTTGCTCGCGAGGGTAAGCTGGCCGTCGGGAATTTCTTCCTGTTCGCCGCCCAGGCCGATGGTTTGCCGGAGGAACAGGCGCGCGAAGTTCACATTGGGAAGCTGCGTGCCCACCCGGTAGGCTTCGCCGTTGGGGAAGCCTTCCGCTCCTAGGGTATTGTTAAAACCATAACCCTGCCACAGCAGGCCATCCACATGCGCCTCCGCCCCCGGCCACAAACGCAAGCCGCCAAACAAATCCAGCGAGACGGTTTCCTGAATCTGGCTGCCGTTGCCCAGGCTGTTGGCCCCAGAGTAATCCGCTGGAAACCCGGGATGGCCGTCCACAATGTCCGTGTTTTGCGCATGCCAGTTCCAGGTTTGCGCCTGGGCAGGGGCTGTTTGCTCAATGGGCGGCGGTGGGGAGGGGTTGGCTGGCGTTTCTTGCGCAACCGCCAAGGAAGTTCCGGCGCAGGACACCAAGACGAGCGCGGCCAGCTTTTTGCAGAAAGGATGGAATTTGGTCATCGGCTTTTTCGCATCGGAAAAGTTTGAGGTGAGCATAATCGCATCAACATGTCAAAATGCGAATGCCGTCGGTGTGTGACAAAAGACAAACGGACATTACAAACAGGTTACACGGACAGGCCGGGCCAGCCGGGAGCATCAACCAAGCCTCCGACTCAAAACTCAAAATGCAAGCGCGCGCCGAACACTGACACTGGTCCGCGGTCCGTGTTGAAGGCCGGGTTATTGATGAATTGGTAATCCAGCGTGAAGCTTACGCCCTCCCGGATTTGGAAACTGTAATAGGTCTCCAACGCTTCTTCGGGGCCGTAAGAAAGGGCGCCATCGCCGTCCAGAATGTCCGTGCCGCCGGCCTCCAGGAATTTTTGGTTGGCGCTCGAAGCGCCGCTCACCACGCCGGCCAGGCCGAAGGTGTCGTCGGGGCGGCCCCAAGACGAACCCTTGACACTCACGCCCAGGGACGCCGACCAATTGGCATCCGTAAACGTCCATGCTTCGTATTGGCCGTTGTTCCAGCCCACGCGCGAAAAGACGCCGACATCCTTGGCCAGCTCCTGTTCCCAATTCAGTCCAAAGCCGTATTTGTAATGATAGGCGCGCGCCGCCCCGATGTCCGCGTTCGGGTTGGCCAGCAAAAGAGCAGTCGCCGCCGAGTAGCTGACCATGTCCGCTTCATTGAGATAAGCCAGGGGCCGAATCGCTCCCGGGTGACCGTTGACGGTGTAGCGGTATTCCAATTCCGTCACCATGTCCCAGGAATGAAAAAGCGAGCCATCCGACGCCGAATCGTCCTGCGGCCATTTGAGCAACTGATCTTCCCCAGTGAAACCATTCTTGAACCCCGGTTCCTGGAAAAATCCGTAGCGCAAAGTCCAGTGCGGCTGATTCCATTCCACGGCCAGTCCGGTGGTGTAGCCCACCGTGTCCATGGGGTAATCCCACGCGGCATTGGCCATCAGCGCCCAATTCATAAACTGCGTGCGCGGGTCCCCCGCATAGGCGTTGGTGTCAAAAATGTCTGTGGCGCTGAATCTGCCCGCGGTGAACGTCAGCCGCGACACATCCTGTTTGCCCGCCAGGGTCAACTGGCCGTCGGGGATGTCTTCCTGTTCCCCGCCCAAACCAATGGTTTGCCGGATAAACAGCCGCGCCAGGATGCCGTTGGGAACGCCGGTGCCGACTTTGACGGCTTCGCCGTTGGGGAAGTCCTCCACGCCCTCCGTGCTGCTCAAGCCATAACCCTGCCACATCAAGCCGTCCACATGCCCCTCTGCTCCCGGCCATAAATGCAGCCCGGCATATAAATCCAGCGAAACGGTTTCATCCATGCCCGCGTGGTTGTCCAGGCTGTCGGGACCCGAATAATCCGCCGGGAAGCCGGGATGACCGTCCATGATGTCCGTGTTTTGCGCATGCCAGTTCCAGGTTTGCGCCTGGGTGTCGGCCGCTGGCGCCACTGGCGGGGTTGCGGCCGGCAGGCTGGGCGTGTCTTGAGCGACCGCCAAGGAGGTTCCGGCGCAGGCCAGGAGGGCGAGCACGGCCCATCGTTGGCAGGAGGGAAGGAGTTTGGTCGTGGGCTTAAACATGGAAAGAGATTCCAGGAACGATGAGCCAATTTTGAGTATACGTCAAACGTAATTTGAGCTTTCAAAATACCGCTCGAAGCGCAAGCCAAAAACAAGGGCGTCAACCGGTCAAAACCCGAATGCCGCCGGCCGGTGACAAAAGGCGGCGGATTTCCCCAAAGGCTTCCGCAGGGACCACCAGGCCATTTTTGCCGGCTTTTCTTTTCCCCATTCTTCAGTTATAAGGGATTATTCGTCCCCATAGTTCAATGGACAGAACGGCGGTTTCCTAAACCGTAAATCCGGGTTCAAGTCCCGGTGGGGGCACTTGGAAATTAAGAATTTAGAATTCGGAATTAGGAAGTAAAACGCAGACAAGCCGCATGGATGGCAACAAACAGGCGGAGGAAAACGCAAGCGGTTAAGCAGGGCCTGCGCCTGATTTCAAACAGCGAAGTCGGGAATCGAAATTTAATCCGATTCCAGCACGATGGTGTCATACATCAGGCCATTAATCAGGCCGTTGACCAGGCTATTGCCATTGCCGCCGTCGTTGGTGGTTGCATGCAAGGTAAGGGTGTTGTCGCCCACTTTCAGCAGGCTGGCGGGGAAGGTGATTTCGTTGCGTGCGTAGCGGCCGCTGCGGTTGGCGGAACGGCGCACGCTCATGTCGTCGCCGTAGGCGAGGTTTCCGACCGGCTGATCATTGAGGGACAAAGCGACATTGCCCTGGCCGCCGGCGATGGCGATGGTCAGGTAGGCGTTGCCCGTGTAGGCTTTGGTGAGGTTGAAGTTCACCGTCCAGGTGCCGGAATGCTGCGCGAAATACCAATCGTCGGCTTCCTTGCTTTTGCCGATGGTGAAGGTGAGGTCGGCGGGGACTTGGTGCAGCAACATTGCGGCGCGCGGGCCGTTGCCGAACTTGAATTTGTCCGCCATGCGGTCGGCGTAGCCAATTTGCCACAGGAAGTTCGGGTGGTAGGGTGCATCCCATTCGATTTTGCCCAAGTCAAGGTTGTCGCCACTGACGACGATGCCGTCCTTGACGAATGATTGAGTGATGGAACCTTGCGTCTGCCAGGCGTAGAGGGTGTAGGTTCCGGGCCGGACGGTCGGGAGGGTGAATTTCCCGTCGGCGTCGGCCTTGACATAGAAAATATAGTCGCCGCTTTGGTTGGCGATGGCTGCGGCCTGATCCTCGACCGCGCCCGTATTCTGGCCCCCGCCACCACCGCCGCGGCCACCCCGTCCGCCACCGCCGCCTGCACCAGAGGGCTGGGCGAGGATAATATAGGCGTAGGCGGCGCTGCGGTTGTGCGTAATAGTCAACTGGCCGGTGACGCTGGTGCGCTTCGTCGGGTAGAGCGGTTCGTTCATCCATTGGTAGGGCCATTTTTTTTCTTCGGCGAGCGCGGTTTTCTTGGCGTCGGCGACGATGGCGTCCAGCGTGTCGCCGGTATTGAAGTAAACATACCACGGGCCGTGAATCTTGTCCGCGCCGTTGCGCCCACTGGCGTTGCCACCGCTGCTTAGGTGGCCCCCGCCGAGGTAATTCAAAATGAGGGCGTCCTGGTGGACGGACAGGTCCTGGCGCAGCGGGCCGCCGGCGTAGGACTCGGTGCTGACGGGGATGAACCACGCGCCGAAGCCGTGGCCCAAGTGGCCCCACATGGGTGCCTCGGAGTAATAGAGGCACCAGTCGTATTTGGAATAAACGGAACCTTCCGGCAGCCCAATGGGGTTGTTGGCGGGCAGGCGCCAGGTTTCATCGCCCACGTTGCCGGGGTTGGAAATGGACGTCAGGTAGCCGTAGGAAATTTGCTGGTCCATCCGTTCGGGCGTCCAAGTATGATCGAGGATGTGCATGTCGAAGCGATACATGGTGCGCATCTCGCCGCCGAACTGGCTGCGGATAATGACGTAGGGGTGGATGCCGCTTTCGCCCGGGAGCATGACATAGTGGTCTTCGAGGTAGGGGGAGCCGTTATCAATGATGGCGAAATGCACGCGATAGGGCTGGTTTTCAAAAATGCGGATGATGCGGGCGCGCAAGATGCCATTGCTGCCGCTATAGTCGTGGTAAAAGGTGCGCTGCGCGTTTTGGTCGCGCGGCATGATGCCGTTGAGGTTGTGCGCCAGTTCCGTGCCTTTGACAATGACCGAGGTTGCGCTGAAATCGCCAATGGCGTCCTTGCCGAAGGTGATCTTAAGCAGGCCGTTGTCGAGGACGAGGCTGGGTATATCGGCGGGCGCGTAATCGCCGACCTTGATGGGCGCGCCATTGAGGGTCATCGTCACCGGGGGGACGGTGGCGGCATCCGCGGCGCGGGCGGCCGGGGCGGCGAACACGAGTGAAAGCAGCAGGGCGAGAAACGCGGGCAAGGCGGATTTGACTGGGGTATTGCTCATGGGAGGAGGGGAGCAATCATTCTCGCCTTCCGGGCAAAAGCATTCAAGCCCATAACGCGTTCCTCAAAAAACCGCCACGCGCCTCATTACTCTCCACGCGGAGCGGCACGATGGTGCCGATAATCAGGGTCAGCACACGGCGGTGGCGTTGGCCGGGGCGTTTTCAACGCGCATCGGGACGATGGCGCAGGGCAGGCCGTAGAGGAAGAGCCGGCGTTGGAGGGCAAAGGCCGTATAATTGTGCAGCAGGCGCGTGATGAGGGTCTCTTTCTCGAAGACCAACTGGCCGCTGAAGAACACCGCGTTGGGATATTTTTCCGTCAGGCTGGGCAGGATTTTTTCGACCTCATCGAGCACGTCGTGGCCCAGGGAGGTGAAGGTCTTGGCATGGCCGCCGCGCGCGGTGATGAAGTCCACGTAGCGCTGGCCTTCGGCGGTCAGGTGGGCGCGCAGGCGTTCGATTTCGTCCACCCCTTTGAAGTTGCCGGCGTCCACCACGCCGATGGAGACGAAAATAATCTGCTTGAAGCCGCCGCCGAACAAGCGCGCCGCGCCAAAGAGGGTGTGCAGGCCCAGGCCGTTGAAGCCATTGACGAGGAAGACGGCCGTGCGATTGGACGTGGGCGCAAAATCTTTCGAGCCGGGCGGGGGTGGGATGAGCGCAGCCTCGAGGATGAAGTCCATGCGCTTGAGCTGGCGGCGCACTTCGTCGTAGTGTCGGCGCACGCCGAAGGCCACGCCGACGAGCGCGCCGGTCATCAGGATCGTCACCCAGCCGCCTTGCGTGAATTTCTGGACGACCATGGTCACCAGAATCGAACTGGTGAGGAGCAGGCCGACGGCGTTGATGAGCAGGCGGTGCCGCCAGCCGGTTTCCGTTTTGCGCACCTGCCACCAATGGCGCACCATGCCGAGCTGCGAGAGGCTGAAGGTGATGAAGACATTGATACTATAAAGCAGCACCAGCAGATCCACCGACCCGCGGGTGAACAGCAAAAACACAAATGCCAGGCCGCCCATGATGACCACGCCGTTGATGGTGACGTAGCGGTCGCTCAGCGCGGCAAAGCGATTCGGCATCCAGCGGTCCAGCGCCATGCTGGCCAGCACGCGCGGGCCGTCAATAAAGCCGGCTTGCGCGGCGATGAAGAGCAGCGCCGCCGAGCTGATGAGCGCGATCCGCACAAAGCCGTAGCCCAGCGCATGGGGCCAGGTGGCGGTCAGGTTTTCAAAGAGGACCGCGTTGAGGGTCTTGACGCCGCCCGCCGTTTGAGTGACGTCCACATGGACCAGCAAATACGCCACGAGCAGCCCCGCGACCATCCCGCCCAGCGAGAGGGCCATGAGCGTCATCGTGCGTCGGGCGGTGCGCACGCGCGGTTCGCGCAGGATGGACAGGCCGTTGCTGACGGCCTCGATGCCCGTATAAGTGCCCGCGCCCATGCTGTAGGCGCGCAACAGGAGGGCCAGAATGGCGAAAAGTCCAATGCTGGCCGAAGCAGTATGGACGGTTGCGGCCGTGCTGGCGGGCAGCGCGGTCAGCGCGCCGGCGTGGGTGGCGAACGCATAGAGCACCGCGAAAGTATGGGTAAGCAGGAAAACCAAAAAGACTGGCAGCATGACCATCACCGACTCACGCACGCCGCGCAGGTTGAGCACGGTCATAAAGATGACGCCGCCGACCTCGATCAGGAGTTTCCAATGGATCCAAGAGTCCGGCAGTTCGCTGAAGAGGGCGTCATCGGCCGCCGCCACCGAAGTCGTGATGGTCAGCACATAGTCAATCAGCAACGCCGAGCCGGAAACGACGCCGAGGGTTGGGCTGAGCAGGTGGCTGGCCACCACGTAGCCGCCGCCGCCGGTGGGAAATAGCGCAATGATCTGTGAATAACTGACGCACAGCAGCACCACGGTGGTGATGGACATGAGCGCAATAAACACCGCCAGCGGGGCGTATTGGCCGAGGGCCTTGTAGGCCTCTTCCGGGCCGTAGCAGGAGGAGGACAAACCGTCGGCCCCCAGCCCGACCCAAGCCAGCAGGGTGACGAGGGAGAGTTTGTGGAAAAGCCCGCTCTCGGTCAGTTGGCGTTCTTTGCCAATGACGGCTTCTTTGACGAACTTCGTCAGGGAATTGCGCTGAGTCATAAGTAGTTGCCCGACAAGGAGACCGCCACCTGACAGTGCGGTGGCAGCCATTGGTCGGGCAACCGTGGTGGCGCGGATGCGCTCCCCCAATCACCCTTCCCACCGCCGGCGAGGTTAGCTGACGGGCTGGGTCTGAGAAGTGACCTGGGCCGCGGTTCTCCGCGACCCTGCGCCCCGGCCGCGGCGCTTGCGCGCAACGGCGAAATGGTTCCCCCGCGCCATCCGGCGAAAACGCCAGATGGCTTAGGCTGCGTTTCTGTCGGGTGGATTTGTAGCAGGGGCCGGGCCAGTTTGTCAAACGGAACTGCGTGGGGCCATGTAAGCCGATGAGGCGTCGGCGACTGCGGCGCTTACGGCTGGCGAATTCAATTTTTCAGGGTTGCGATGACTTGGCGTTAGCTGCGAAAATTGAAGCCCAGCCCCACTGTCCCACGATGCACTCACTCCCCCGCCACCCATTTTTACTCGCCCTGTTCGCCGCCTTTGTGGCGCAACCGTCGCTCGTCCACGCCGCGCCGCTCTCTGCGGCGACCGAAGTTTGGACGCCGGTGCCGCCCGTCGTCAGCGCGCCTGCGAATGGCGTCCCGTCGGATGCCATTGTGTTGTTCGACGGCACCAACCTCGATGCCTGGGAGCCAGCCCGGCCCGACGGCCACCCGTGGAAAATTGAGGACGGCGTGATGGTCGTCGTCCCGACCTTGAAAGGTCCGACCTGCGACCAGCGCACCAAGCGGGTGTTTGGCGACGTGCAGCTTCACCTCGAGTTCCGCGAACCGGCGGAGGTCAAGGGCGACGGACAGGACCGCGGCAACAGTGGGGTGTTTTTCATGAGCCTCTACGAGTTGCAAATTCTCGACTCGGTGAACAACCCCACCTACGTCAACGGCCAGAATGCCGCCGTTTACAAGGAGCACGCGCCGCTGGTCAACGCCTCGCGCCCGCCGGGCGAATGGCAAACCTACGATGTCGTGTTCATCGCGCCCCGCTTTGCGCCGGATGGCAAGCTGCTCAGCCCCGCGCGGATGACGGTGTTCCACGATGGCGTGCTGGTGCAGTATGATGTCGCGCTCACCGGCCCCACGCCGAACGGCCCGACTTTCAACCGGGCCACGCTCCCGGCCTACCAGGCGCACGCGGACAAGTTGCCACTGCTCCTACAGGACCACCGCAGCCCGGTCGCCTTCCGCAACATCTGGGTCCGCGAATTGACGCTGCCCGCGCCCACGCCCGCCGCCACGCCTGCCGTCACGCCTGCCGCCGCCACGCCGTGATTGCTGCGGAAGTGCGGAAATCTTCCTAATCTCAAATCTCAAATTTCGAAGCTGAAATCCCACCGCTGAAATTTGAAATTTATTCCCTCTCTCTGCGCCTTGGCGATTCCGCGCGAGTTACTGATCGGCAATCGCTATTTGGAGATTGCCCTTCCCGCGGCGCGGCCCATCTTCATGAAAATCAATTCCCCACCGATCAGCAATTCAGCATGACCGAAATCCCCATAAAAAAGCGTGATCCACGGCGCACTTGCCTCGGCTGTTTGATGTTACTGGCCCTCGGCGGCATGATTTTCATTACGGCGGCCGGTGGAGTTGACAGCCACTATTCCGATGGCTCGCGCGTCGGCATTGTCACCAAGCTGAGCGAAAAGGGCGTGTTCTGGAAGAGCTGGGAAGGGGAAATGCTGATGGCGCTGCCGGCTTCGCAGGCGGGCACAACCGAGCCGGAAAAATTTGAATTCAACGTCGCACCCGAAGCGGTTGAAAAAGTACAGGCCGCCTTGGTCAGCGGCAAGCGGGTGGAACTGGTTTACCGGCAATGGCTGGTGGCTCCCGTTTCTATTGATAATGACCATGTCATCATTGATGTAAAACCCACCATTCCGGTAAACTGACCGCCTTATTGCTGGCAGGCGTGGCGTGGCATTATCATGGTCTTGATCAGGCGCTGCCCGGTCTTGCCGACTTTGATCATATCGGTGACATCAACGAAATGATCCATCCCCCGCTGGCCGCAACAGAAACTATATCCCACCACCTTTATCCTCGTGTCCGGGCGGCAAAATTCTATCTTTTACTTGCATGGCAGACCCGAACAACGCCGGCCCGCCGCCGCCGCCCGCCGTGGCCGGTTCCCGCCGGGCTTCCGGGGGTGGATTTTTCCGGAATTTGGCGTGGCCGCTGGCCGTCATGGTCGTGGCCGCGTGCGGGGTGATGGTCGTCGCGCTGCAACAATGCAGCCCCGGTGCGCAGGCGCAAAAATTCACCGCCGCGGGCGGCAACGTCGTCAAACAGATGGAGCGGTTGGTGGACGCCATCGCCGAAAACAAGGTGACGGAGACGTTTGTGGACGCGGAAGAGTCGCAGCACCCGGACTTGAACAATCCACTGATCGTGGCGACTGACCAGCGCACCGAGCAGTTCGACGACGAGGAGTCCTCACTGCTCGGCGGCACGGCCTCCGCCGAAATTCGCACGCATGTGACCTACTATTATTACGTGGCGCTGACCGACCCGTGGCAGGTCAACGTGCAGGTGACGCCCGCCGGCGTCGTCGGCGAGGTGCTCGCGCCCGCGCTGCACCCGCTCGACCCCGTGCTCGACACGACGAGCCTGGAAATGAAAAGCTCGAACGGCTGGGCCAATTGGAACGGCCAGAAGCTTCAGGACGGTTTGCTCAAGGACCTGACCGTGAAGCTGAAGGTCAAAGCCCAGGAAAATCTGCCGAACGTCTTCGCCTCGAGCCATGAAGGCGTGGAGAAATTCGTGCGTGACTGGATTCTCAAGCAATACGCGCTGCCCCCCGGCACACCGGTTTACCTGCATGTGTCTTTCCGCAATGAACCCGGCGCGCCGGCGCCGCTCGTCCCGGTGGCAACGCCGAAAGGGTAGCAGTCAACATCGAACATCGAACTTCCAACGCTCAACATCCAATGAAGGCAGCGTGCGGAGGAATTGACCACGGAGGGCACGGATAGCCACGGATGTAGAACGGGCCACAAACATCCGTGTTATCCGTGCCATCCGTGGTAAAAAATGGTTCCGGTGGGGCGGGCACATTTGCAACTTGTTTTCCGACAACGGGAGATTAAACTACTCACCATGCTGGCCATTCGACTTGATAAGAAAACCGAGGGGCGTCTGACGCGCTTGTCGCGCCGGTCGGGCCGCACGTCGGCCGCCCTTGTCCGGGAGGCGATTCTCGAGCACCTGGATGATTTGGAAGATGCCCGCCTGGCCCTCGCGCGGCTCGCCCGCCCCGCGCGGATTTATTCAGCCGCCGAGGTGAAACGTGCTTTGGAGCTATAGTTTTGACGAACGCGCCTTGCGTGAACTGCAAAAGTTGGACCAGCAGGCCCAGCGCGACATTGTCGCCTATCTTGACCAGCGCATCGCGGGGCCGGATAACCCGCGGCGCTTTGGCAAGCCGTTGCGCGCCGGACTGGCCGGCCTCTGGCGTTACCGGGTGCGTGACTACCGCCTCATCTGCCAAATCAAGGATCAAGTGCTGCTGGTTTTGGTGGTGTCGGTAGGACACCGCAAAAACGTTTACGATTAGGCGCTCCCCGAAATCAGGTAGTCGGAGGCCGTCTCGGGCGACACCCCCACAAAATCAAACGCCCAATCCCGCGTTTGGCAGAATTGGGCGTTGAATGTTGTCCCTCGCGGTGCTCGGGATCACACCCGGCGCTTTGCGCCTGGGTGAAGCGTTCGAGGTTGGATGTTACTTGGTGGCTTCGTCGAGGATGTCGCCGAGGCTTGTCATTTCCGAGTCGCCTTTAATGCGCTCGAACGCGGCCACTTCCGCGGCCAATTGCGAGGCGTCATACGTCGCCGCCTTGATCGAGAGGCCGATGCGCCGGTCGTTGTGATCCACCTTGATGACGCGCGCCGTGACCTCCTGGCCGACCTTGAGCACGTCCTTGATTTTCTCGACGCGCTCCTCATTGATTTGCGAGATGTGCACCAGGCCGTCAATGTCGTTCTGGAGTTCGACAAACGCGCCATAGTTGGTGATTTTCGAGACCTTGCCCTTGACCACGTCGCCGACGCGGAAGTAGCGGTCAATTTCTTCCCACGGGTCTTGCGCGAGCTGCTTCATGCCCAGCGAAATGCGCTGCTGGTCGGTGTCCACGTCGAGCACAATGGCCTCGACATCGTCGCCCTTCTTGAGGATTTCCGACGGGTGGTTGACCTTGCGCGTCCAACTGAGGTCGGACACATGCACCATGCCGTCAATGCCTTCCTCGAGTTCGATGAACGCGCCATAATTGGTGAGGTTGCGCACCTTGCCGCGCACGCGCGCGCCGACCGGGTAATTGTGCCGCACCATCGTCCACGGGTTGACTTCGAGCTGGCGCACGCCGAGGGAAATTTTCTGCTCCTCCTTGTTGACGGCCAGTACGACCGCGTCGAGTTCCTGGCCGACCTTGAGGACTTCGCTGGGCTTGGAGATGCGCTTCGTCCACGACAATTCGGTGACATGCACGAGGCCCTCGACGCCTTCCTGGATTTCCACGAACGCGCCATAGGGCACGAGGTTGACGACTTTGCCATGCACCTTGGTGCCGACGGCGAATTTCTGCTCGATGCCGTCCCACGGGTTCGTGGTGGTCTGCTTGAGGCCGAGCGAGACGCGCTCGCGCTCGCGGTCCACTTCGATGATCATGACGCTGATTTCCTCGCCGACCTTGAGCATCTCGCTCGGGTGGGAGACGCGGCCCCAGCTCATGTCGGTGATGTGGAGCAGGCCGTCGAGGCCGTCGAGGTCCACGAACGCGCCGTAGTCGGTGATGTTCTTGACGGTGCCGCGGCGCAGGGTGCCGGGCTTCACGTCGTTGAGCAGGGCGCGGCGCTTGGACTGGCGCTGCTCCTCAATCAGTTCCCGGCGCGAGACGACGATGTTTTTGCGGTCGAGGTTGATCTTGAGGATTTTAAAGTCGTAGGTCTGGTTCAGGTATTGGTCCAGGTTCTTCGGCGGCTGCACGTCAATTTGCGAAGCCGGCAGGAAGGCGTCCACGCCGATGCCGACGATCAGGCCGCCCTTGACCTTGCCCTTGACGCGGCCCGAGACGATGGTGCCCTCGGAGCACTTGGTCAGGATGTTTTCCCAGTTTTTCTTCTGCTCGGCCTTGTCATAGGAGAGGATCGGGTTGCCGTCCTTGTCTTCGAGCTTTTCGAGGAAGATGTTAATTTGCGAGCCGATTTGCAGCGCGCCGACGTCCACGAATTCGTTGTGGGGGATGGAGCCTTCGGCTTTGCCGCCGATGTCCACAATCACTTCGTTCTGGCGGATTTCGGTGACGGTGCCTTTGACGATGGTGCCGGCTTTGAGGGGGGTGAAGCTGCTCTCCGCGAGCAGTTGGGCCATGACTGAACTCATAATGAATGCTAACCTGTTCCTGCGCGCAACCGCGACGGCCGCACTGAGGGGTTGGAGGTTATTTGATGGTTGAGGAAGGATGCCCCGCGCCGCTGGCAAACCGGCGGAAAAGAAGCCCAGAGTGGGCCTCCCGCAAGACAAGGAAGTTCAATCCTGCCCGAACCCCCGCCCCCGCGCAAGGGGAAAATGGGGGTGCAGATTTGATTACCACGGCATGGCTAAAAGTGTGCCTACCCATTCGATGCTCGCGTTCTCGTAGTATCCTAAATTGAAGGTCAGGTTTTTACGACTGGATTTTCGCCGATCTCCTGACTGGATAACTTCGTCAGCTTGTCCCATTGAATCAGGTTGTTTTTATCGCAAAACTGTTCCCTGAATGAGTTCGTAAAACTGTCCAACACCAACTCATATTGGGCGTTGAACGCGTCGTTGCGCTCTTTGGCTTGATGCCCAATCGGCTCAATAATCTTGATGTAAAATTCGGAGTCGCCAGAGATGAACTCCCAAAATCTCTGCCCGCAAAGCTTGGTATATTGGCCCTTTTGCTCGTTTTGGCGCTTCTGTTTCCCATAGCAGCAGCCATTGATGAACTCGACCGGCAAAGCATCCCGGCCCTGGTTATAAACTTTCCGCGCCGCCTGAAAAGCCAAACACATATTTTCGATTTGACTGCTATTGCCCCAGGCCGGCCCGGACTTGATCGCCACGAAATATCGTCGTCCGTCTTTGTCGAGTTCAAGATCTATGCCTGTTGCACTCGATTTGCCGTGGGCGCCATAAGCCTTGCTGGCAGTGAATATCGCCAAACCCTCAAGGAATCCGCCAAGGATTGTTTCCTCTTGGGATGAAAGAAAAGCATCTAAAACCGCCTTTACTAGATCACGCGGCGTGGCGAGTCCCTTGGCCTTAAGCAAATAAGGATTCTTGCGTGACAAGAGCCTTATCAAGGACTGCTTTTTTAGACTTTCTATCTTCGACTCGTGAAAAGATGGGATGTGCTTCTCCACGTATCGCGTTATTTCTTTTTGGCTTACCGTTGGCACTGGGGAAAATAAGGGTTTGTTTGGCTAAATTGACGTACTCGCTCACGGTGTCAATTCCAACCGAGTTGCGCCCAAGGTCACGGGCGACATGATTTGTGGTCCCCGATCCGGCAAAGGGGTCAAGCACCCAGTCGCCGGGCTCTGTAAATAACTTAATGAACCATTCCGGCAACGCCCTTGGGAAGGTGGCTGAGTGGTGCTTATTCGAGCACTCCGTGGCAAAATGAAGAACGTTGGATGGATAGGCCTTCTCGCGGCCAATCCAATTGGAGATGTTTTTTCCAAATCCGCTCGAAACTTGCGAATCAAACCGCAATATGTCATTTTTACCAAGGTGTTTCAGGCGGGTTTTGGCCCAATCGCCCATCGGTACCATGACTTCCTTCTGACGCATTTTGAAATGTCTTGATTTGTTGAACTGCAAACAACGCTCCCATGAGTCCCGAAAGCGATTGGGCCACTTGCCAGGATGGCAGTTTCGCTTATGCCAGATGTATTCCTCGGTCCAGAGCCATCCTTGTTTTCTCAAGGCAATGATAAGTTCGAGCACATAAATATGCCGCTCGCCCTTCTCCACCTTCTCCTTGATGTTGAGGATGAAGGTCCCCGTGGGCTTTAGCACCCGGAGAAATTGCTCACTACGCGCAAGAAACCACGGCACATAGTCATCCGGTTTGATGCCTCCATAAGTCTTGTTGCGTTGGTCGGCATAGGGCGGCGACGTGACAATGAGATCAAACTTGTTGCTCTCGATCGGGCGCAACGCGTCGAGGCAATCGCCGTGGATAATGTCTGTCGTCACTAACATTTCTGACAGGCTTAAAGCGGCATCCGAAATGGGGCAACCTCAAAAGGAACGGAATGTGCAACCGGGTTGTTTGCGGAAGGTAGCTCGCTCAACGCCTGCCCCCCTTTTCCCCTCGCCATTGGCGCAGGATTTGCTAAACCGGAGGGCCGCTCCCAAGCATTAACAAGATGCCCCGCTCTTCCACCAAACGTGGCTTGCCGGCCCCAGTCCTGGCCAAATCCTCAGCGAAGGCCGTTGAACCGCCCGCGCCCGTCGCGCCACCCGCCCCCGCGGTTCGCCTGGTGACAACGGTTTCACCTCCGCCGGTCGCCCTGCCTCCGCCCCGCACCACGCCTCCTGTGCAAGACTTGGAAATCAAGGACGCCCCGCTGATTTTCCAGTCGGTCTGGTCGGAATTGGAGGCGGAATTTGGGCGCGAGCACATGCGCTTCCCAAAGGAGATTTTCTGGCTCAACGGCGCGCCGGGCGCGGGCAAGGGCACGCACACGCGCTTCATTTTGAAGCACCGCGGCTATGCGCACCAGCCCGTCATCGTCAGCGAATTGCTGCAAAGCCCCGCCGCGCGCCAGCGCATCAACGCCGGCCTGCTCGTCGGCGACCGCGAGGTGACGGCCCTCGTTCTGCGCGCCCTTCTCAACCCGGAATACGACATCGGCACCGTGGTGGACGGCTACCCGCGCACCGGCGTGCAGGTCGAGTGCCTCAAGCTATTTTATCAAAAGCTCGTCGCCCTGCGCAACGAGTTCCGCGACACTGGCCTTGCGCAGGTCTTCCCCAAGCCGCGCTTCCACATCCTCGTGCTCTACATTGACGAGGCCGAGAGCGTGCGCCGCCAGGTGCTCCGCGGGCGTGAAGCCATCGCGCACAATGAACATGTGCGTGAAGCCGGCGAAGGCGAACTCTTTGAAGTGCGCCCCACCGACCTGACCGAGGAGGCCGCGCGCAACCGCTACCGCGTGTTCAAGGAGCGCACCTACGATTCCCTCCGCGCCCTGCGCGAGGTCTTCTATTACCATTTCATCAACGGCACCGGCACCATTGAGGAGGTGCAGCAGCGCGTGCTCGGGGAACTCCAATACCAGAGCTCGCTCGAACTCGAGGAGGAGACCTACGATTTCATTTCCGGCATCCCCGTCGCCGCCGAAATCATCCAGCATGCCCGCCAGGACCTCGTCACGCGGCTCGATGATTACGCCCAGAAGCGGCCCGACCTGTTCAAGCGCGTGGCGGAGCTGGTGCGCGTCAAATTCATGCCCATCGTGCTGCGCCACGCCATTTCCGGCGAGGCTTGCATCAACACCGAGGATTCGGTGTTCGAGGACGCCGAGTCGCTGGGTATGTTGATTGACATTTTTTCCGAGCGCGGCTTCCACGCCGTCGTGGACTTGCACCGGCTCGAAATTCCCGACAGCCTCGACCCGAAGACCTACAAAATCAAAACCCGCTGGAAAAAAGTCTTTCGCGTCCACATCCGCTTCGCCGGCTCGGAAATCCGCCGCGGCGACTAGCACGAGCCACTTTCCCCTTTTTTCATGGACCTCCGCTTTGACCAACTGGCCGCCGTCCTGGCCGGCCACTCCACCGAACTGCGCGCGGGCGACCGCGTCCTCATCGAGGCGTTCGACGCCCCCGCCGCCATGGTGGTCGCGCTCGTCCGCGCCGCCCGCGCGAAGGGCGCGATGCCGTTTGTGCAATTGCACGCCGCGCGCGTCACGCGCGAGCTGCTGCGCGAGGCCGCGCCCGCGCAATTCGACACGCTGGGCGCCATTGAGCTGCACCGCATCAAGCGCATGGACGCCTACATCGCCGTGCGCGGGGGCAACAACATGTTCGAGCGCTCGGACGTGCCGGCGGCCAACCTCAAGATGGCGATGGCCAAGCTGCGCCCCGCGCTCAACTGGCGCGTCAACAAAACGCGCTGGGTCGTCCTGCGCTGGCCCTCCGAGGGCATGGCCCAGCAGGCCGGCCAGAGCACCGAGGCGTTCGAGGACTTTTTCTTCCGTGTCTGCACGCTCGACTACGCGCGCATGAAGCCCGGCATGGCCGCGCTCAAGGCCCTCATGGAGCGCACCGACCGCGTTCACCTTGAAGGCCCCGGCGTGGATTTGCAGTTTTCCATCAAGGGCATTCCCGCGATCCCCTGCGGCGGCGAACGCAACATCCCGGACGGCGAAGTTTTCACTGCGCCGGTGAAAAATTCCGTCGAGGGCGAAATCACCTACAACGCGCCGACGGCCTACCAGGATGTGCCCTTCGAACGCGTGAAGCTGGTGTTCAAGGGCGGCAAAATCGTTGAATGCAGCGCGGCGGCGAACAGCGAGCGCCTGCAAAAGATTTTCGACAGCGACGCGGGCGCGCGCTTCGTCGGCGAATTCGCCCTCGGCTTCAACCCGCACATCCGCGAGCCGATGCGCGACATTTTGTTCGACGAAAAAATCGCCGGTTCCTTCCACTTCACCCCCGGCCAGGCCTACGAGGAGGCCGACAACGGCAACCGCTCGCAAGTGCATTGGGACTTGGTGAGCATCCAGCGCCCCGAATACGGCGGCGGCGTGGTGCGCTTCGACGGCCAGGTCATCCGCCGCGACGGCCTGTTCCTCCCCCCCGCTCTGCAAAAATTGAACCCGGATTATTTGCTGGGGAAGTAAATTTAACCACGGAGAGCACGGAGGACAAAGGGGAAAGAAAAAACCCTCCGTGTCCTCCGTGCTTCCCGTGGTTAAAAAGTATTAGCTGCTCCACTCCCCTTGCCCCATGAATATCCCCTTCCATCGCCAAGTCGCCGGAAGTCTCCTCGCCATTTGCCTGAGTTTAATATCCGGCTGTGCCTCATTGGGCACGCGGCCCTCAGCGGTCGGCCCGCAACCTGGCCAGCCGTGGAGCTTGCCGCTAGAAGCCAATGTATCCGCCGATTTGGCGTGGATTCCGCCGGGGTCGTTTACGATGGGCAGTCCCGCGAATGAAGCGGGACGCAACCGCAATGGGGACGAAGGCCCGCAGACGCAGGTGACGCTCTCGAAGGGTTTTTGGCTCGAAAAAACTTTCGTCACCATTGGCCAGTGGAAAAGTGTCACCGGCCGCGGCGTGCGCGAGCAGTTGATCCAGGGCATCAATGACGAAACGGTTTACGACTTCGGCAATGCGACCACCCCCAACAAGAAGCTTTTGCGCGATTATATGGGCTGGCGCAAAGACGTGGACCCTTCCACCCACCTCGCCAACGACGACGACAATTTGCCGATGTATTATGTGAGTTGGAACGACGCGATGGAGTTTTGCCGGCAACTCACCGTGCGCCGCGCCAGCAACCCGCCGTCCGAGGGAAGCGCCTACCGCGGCTTCCGCCTCGCGCTCGCGCCCGCGCCATGAAACCGCCGCGCGTAAAAATCATCGTGCCCGCGGCGTCCGCCGGCGAGCGCGCGGACAAGCTGCTCGCGCGCCAGTTGCCCGAGACAAGCCGCGTCCGCGTGCAGGAGGCTTTTGCGCAGGAAAAAGTCTGGCTCAATGATGCGCTGATTGCACAATCGCACCGGGTCGCAAAGGGCGACGTGCTGTTTATCGAATTGCCTGAGCCGCCGCCTTCGACCATCGAAGCCGTGGCGGGAAATTTGACGGTGATTTTCGAGGACGACGATCTGCTCGTGCTCAACAAAGGCGCGGGCCTGGTCATGCACCCCGGTGCGGGCACGGGCGACGACACGCTGGCGCATTTCGCGCTGCACCACACCGGAGGCCACCTCAGCCGCCTCGGCGGCGAGCGCCGGCCGGGCATTGTCCACCGCCTCGACAAGGAAACTTCCGGCGCGCTCGTCCTCGCGAAAAGCGACCGCGCCTACCTCGCGCTGACCAAATTATTTTCCGAGCGGGAAATCGCGAAGGAATATCTCGCGCTCGCGCAAGGCGTGCCGGAATTGCGTTCCGGGAGCATTCGCGAACCCATCGGGCGCAATCCCGTCGTGCGGGTAAAGATGGCCGTTGCCAAAGGCAACCGCGGCAAACCCGCGCACACGGATTGGTCGGTTGAGGAAGTTTTTGGAAAAAAGGCCGCGCTCATCCGCTGCTGGCTGCACACGGGCCGTACGCACCAAATCCGCGTCCACCTCGCGCACCTCGGGCATCCGCTGCTCGGTGATGTGGTTTACGGCTGGAAGCCGCACGGCGGCGCGGCGGGATCGGCGGCGCGCGTCATGCTCCACGCCACGGTGCTCGCGTTCCCGCATCCGGCGGACGGGCGGCCGCTCGAATTCCGCGTGCAGCCGCCCGAGGATTTTTTAACCCTCGCCGCGCAACTGCGCGAAGAAGCGCGCCGCGACGCCAAACCGCAGATTGTGAAACGAGTGTGACACGCGCGGCGCTTGGGCAAGATCGAGCAGGGTGACAATCGTGGTGAGCGCCGCCGGCATGATGTCCGCCCGCTCGGGGGTGAGCTTCGGGATGCGCGCGCGCGCGGCGGCGTCCAGCGGTGCGATCTCATCGAGCAGCGCGGCCAGCTCCATGCGCGTCATTTCCGCGGGCCACGTTCTCCGCTAATGCCGGGCTCGACGACAAGGTCATCAAGCGCCAGGTCGCGGTGATCAATTCGATGACGCGAGGTGAGCGCAGGAATCCCCGATATCCTGAAAGCCAGCCGCAAGAAGCGCATTGCCGCAGGGTCGGGCGTCAAGGTCGAGGACGTCAACAAGCTGCTCAAGATGCACCGCAACATGGCTGACATGATGAAATCCATGGGATCGGGCAAGCGCGGGCCGATGGCCGGCATCGCCCAGGCGATGGGCTTCGGCGGCGGCATGCCCTCCCCCAGAACAGATCAAGGCGCTGGCGGAAAAGATGCCGGGCGCAGCAGGCCCTGGCGGCATGCCGGCGTTGCCCAAGGATCTCCCGGCAGGCTTGCGGCAGGGATTGCCCAATCTTCCGGGCCTGACAGGTCTCAGCGGCAAGCCACCCCTGCCCGGCCTCGGCGGCTTCCCCGGCCTCGGGGAAGAAAAAATGATCGACCC